>NZ_JBQQCJ010000003.1:0-561503 GCF_052246275.1 Oceanobacillus sp. M65
TTAGGCACGCCGCCAGCGTTCGTCCTGAGCCAAGATCAAACTCTCCAAAAAAGTTTGTATCATATCGACACCAATCGACATGATCCGTCTTAGCTTCGCAGAAAACTGGCTTCTGCTTGTATTTCTTTGAAAAACAGAAAGTCTGTTTTCCCTTGACATACTAGTTGTTCTGTTCAGTTTTCAAAGAGCAATTTGTTTGCGTTGCTTTTTTGGAGCAACTTTTATATCATACCATTTTTAAATCAACCTGTCAACAACTTTTTTCGTTGGTTTTTAACGTTTTAAAGTTATTTTTGGTCGCTGCCAAATTTGGCGACTTGAATAATATAGCATCTCTTCAACCAATTCGTCAACAGTTTCCGCATGGAAATTACAGGAAATTTGTTTCTTTTAATCTGTTATAGAAAAACAAAAGCTGTCTTACACGGTTTGACTTAATAACAGCTACATTTATACATATACCCCTTTTGAAGAACTTTAAACATTATTCTTCCAAAAATATTTCGACCTCACTTTTATTATCTATTCTGGAATAGGAAGATCTCCCTAAATAGAGTGGTATGTTGATTTCTTCTAAATTCGGTAGACCATTATCAAGAAACTTAGTATCGTCTCGATAAAATTGCGTGATTTCTCCAACAAACCAGTCATGATCCCCGTATGTATTTCGATCTATTACCTTACATTCATATGCTACATACGCATCGACCAAAATAGGAGCCTGTATTGTTATCCCCTTTTCATAAAGTAATCCCAGCGAATCAAACTTGTCATGTGCAATGCCAGATATATTTCCTGTCCCCTGAATACTTGCAACTTTCTCATATGGAAGAAAGTTAATCGAAAAACTACCAGATTCATTTACTAAACCATAAGTATAGCGTTCCTTCCCAATTGCTACCCCATAAATAGGTGGATCTATGGAAATATAAGAATGCCACCCAGCAGCCATAATATTTTGCTTTCCTTCATTATAGGCAGTAACGAGAGCTACCAACCCTGGATAACTGTGCATTACTGTCACTTTTGTAGGTTTCCTCAAGCGATTACCTCCTTCTATTATAAGAAGCATATCATAATGAATAAATTTGAAAAGAATTTTGATTATTCATATTTCATCTCCCTCTTATTTAGAAGATAGTCACTTAATTTAAAAAGAGCGCCTAGGTTTAATATCCCTGGCGCTCTTTCTAATTTATTTTTGTGGTGCTGAAGGTGTAGAAATAGTTGATAATGCTTGCTCTGCCTCATTATTGTACTGGCTATCTACAGCGAGATCACCAAGTGCTACCATTCCAATAACGTGCCCGTTTTCCGTAACCGGCAAACGACGAATTTGCTGTTGCGACATAAGTTGTACTGCTTCGTGAACATCCATATCAGGAGTACCTTGGACGATTTTTTGAGCAGTCATTACCTCAGATACAGGTGTGTTTGCTGCTTCACCTTGCGCTGTAGAACGTAAGGTTATATCGCGGTCTGTAATAATACCTACCATGCTCCCGCTTTGGTCAACTACTGGAATTGCTCCAATATTGTTATCGCTCATTATTTTTGCTGCATCTTGAATGGATTGTGTACTACTAACAGTAAATACATCGGATGTCATAATGTTACGCAACTGCTGGTGCATGTGTATCCCTCCCCTTCTACACTAGAATGTGTAGCAAATGTTATTTTATGAAAGGTAGTTTTTACAATAAGTCCTGAAAATTTTTCCATTTCCCGAAACCTTTTACTCTTTTAGTCGTAATACAATTAGAGAAACAAGTTAAGGGGGGGCGGATGCATATGACGCTTTTCGGCACATCGATAGAAAGTATTTACTTAATCATCCTTTTATTAGCTGGAGGATTAACCATTCTTTATTTATTTTTTGGAGATATTTTAGAAGGTATTGGAGACACGTTTGGCTTTTTAAATCCTGTATTAATTCTTTCGTTTTTTGCATTTCTTTCTGCAACAGGTTATGTATTAGAAAGTATTACATCTTTATCCAGCATTCTTATTTTACTTCTTGCAGCAGGTATTGCATTACTTCTCGACACTCTACTAAATATCTTTGTACTTATACCTCTTTCTTCTGCTGAGGAATCCCTTAGCCATACAGAAGACTCTCTTATAGGAAGAGTGGGAAAAATAATCATCCCTATTCCCGAAAACGGTTTTGGTGAGATCGTAATAGAGAGTAAAAGCGGAGTAATCTCTAAACCCGCAGCTGGATTTGATAACAATGTTATCCCTGAAGGGGCAAAAGTTTTAGTTTTAGAAGTAAAAAAAGGCGTCTTGTATGTCGTTCCATATGAGAACGAACTTGATGCTCATGATTTAGTTTAATCGAACGAAACCATTTGGTTACGTTTGCTTAATAAAATATAGAACAAGGGGGAAGCGACATGTTTGAAGGAATTTGGATTGCCATCGGGATTGCAGTTATTTTAGTAATAGCACTTATTGGGGTATTTGTAGCAAAATACCGTACTGCCGGACCTGATGAAGCATTAATTGTTACTGGAAGCTATCTAGGAGGAAAGAATGTACATGTGGATGAGTCAGGTAACAAAATAAAAATCATACGAGGTGGTGGCGCCTTTGTGCTACCAGTATTCCAGCAGGCAGAACCACTCAGCCTACTATCGAGCAAATTAGAGGTTACCACTCCTGAAGTGTACACAGAACAGGGTGTACCTGTAATGGCTGATGGTACTGCAATTATCAAAATCGGTGGGTCTATCAGTGAAATTGCTACAGCTGCTGAACAATTCCTCGGGAAATCAAAGGAAGACCGGGAGAATGAGGCAAAAGAAGTTCTGGAAGGTCATCTACGTTCTATTTTAGGTTCCATGACTGTAGAAGAAATATATAAAAATCGTGACAAGTTCTCTCAAGAGGTACAACGAGTAGCGTCACAAGATCTTGCTAAAATGGGACTTATCATTGTTTCCTTTACGATTAAAGATGTGAAGGATAAAAATGGTTACTTAGAGTCACTTGGTAAACCGCGAATTGCTCAGGTTAAGCGTGATGCAGACATCGCAACTGCTGAGGCAGATAAAGAAACACGTATTAAGCGAGCCGAGGCGGCCAAGGATGCACAAAAGGCTGAATTGGAAAGGGCAACTGAAATTGCCGAAGCAGAAAAAGAAAATCAACTGAAAACGGCTGATTACCGTAAAGATCAGGACGCAGCGAAAGCACGTGCTGACCAAGCTTATGACCTGGAAACTGCTCGCTCCAAGCAGGAAGTTACAGAACAAGAGATGCAAATAAAAATTATTGAGAGACAAAAGCAAATTGAGTTAGAAGAAAAAGAAATTCTGCGTCGGGAAAGACAGTATGACTCTGAAGTTAAGAAAAAGGCAGATGCGGACCGTTATGCTGTAGAACAAGCTGCAGTAGCAGACAAAGCCAAACAGCTTGCAGAGGCCGATGCCAATCAGTATCGAATTGAGTCACAAGCGAAGGCAGAAGCAGAACGCGTACGTGTGGATGGGTTGGCTAAGGCTGATTCCCAGCGAGCACAAGGGGAATCAGAAGCAGAGGTTATCCGCTTGAAGGGACTTGCTGAGGCGGAAGCAAAACGTAAAATTGCGGAAGCCTTCGAACAATATGGTGAGGCGGCAATTCTTGATATGATCACGAAGATGCTTCCTGAATATGCTAAAGAAGTTGCAAGTCCATTAGCGAATATTGATAAACTAACAGTTGTTGATACTGGAAGTAGTGGTAAAGATGGAGGAGCAAATAAAGTAAGTGGATATGCAACTAATCTAATGTCCACCCTACAGGAATCTTTAAAAGCTTCATCCGGAATCGACGTTAAAGAGCTATTGGAAAATATAACGGGGAAACAACATAATTCCGATGATCTAGATTTAGATCGTATTCGTTATGAAAACCAACAAGAAAAGCAATTGGCTCATAATGAGTCAAATCATAACTAAATAGCTTTGGTGTTGAACAAGAAAAGCGTTTGATCAGTCGACCTGGTCAACGCTTTTTTTCTTTTTGTTTTCATCTATAACCCTTCCACTTTATGGTGAAAATTGCCTTAGCTAGAATGTTTACGTTTTACTCGTTTCGAGAAAACACAAAAGAGTATTTATGAGAGGTGTTGATTTTATCTGGTATTTAATCCTTATTTTCATTCTGGCTGCAAGCCTATCAGCATACGCAGCCACTCGACTATCCAGTCATGCTGACACCATCAGCAAAGAAACGAAATTGGGCGGAGTATTGGCAGGGACACTTCTTTTAGCAGTTGCCACTTCCTTACCTGAATTAACGGTAACTGTTTCTGCTGGTATTATCGGGAATGCAGGTATTGCGGTAGGAAATGGATTGGGGAGTATTTTATTTAACTTCTTTGTTCTTTTTGTATTAGACCTGCACTTTCGTAGTAAACAACTTTTTTTAGGTGTTTCGGACCATCATATTCATACAGGATTTATAGCACTAGCACTCTGTTTAACCACTGTCGGTGCTCTCGCTATTAAGAATGCGTGGTCTTTCTTTAATATAGGTTCCTTTAGTGTTGCAATTGTTCTCATATATTTTGTGGGCATAATGATAATCTCCCGAAAGCAACGTGCATCTGATGCCTCTCAGAATAATACAGAGAAGAGAAATGTCAGTGTTAAGCGCGCTGTACGTCAGTTTATCCTCTTCTCTGTCATCATATTATTTACTGGCACAGCACTTTCCCTCTCCGGTGATGCGCTAGCTCAAAATACCGGAATTAGTGCTACCGCAATAGGAAGTATCCTTGTTGCTTTGTCCTCTTCTATCCCTGATGCAATGAGTGTTTACATGGCCTTAAAGCTTTTTAATGTAAATATGGCGATAGGCACTATCCTCGGTAGTAACCTGTTTAATATTCTGGTTATTGCACTTGCTGACCCTTTTTATACCGAAGGGAGCATATGGCAGGACTCCAGCAATGAACTAATCTATATGTCACTTATCGGTTTTACTTTAACCGTTCTGACAATGATAATTATAAAACGAGACAGAACAAAGAATTCTGCGACCTATGTCCTTCCATCTGTCATTGCAGTCATTAGCTATGTTGTTGTAGTCGGAATGGTTGCAATTTAAGTTCATAAGTACAGATAACCCCAAACTGCAGACATTGCTCGTGTGGGGTTATTCACTTTTATTTTTCTACTTATCGTATAAGTCCTCCAGCAAACAACTTGAATATAGGGTATTTGCTCATGCAAGGAACCGATCTACAACATCTAATAGAGTAATGACCTTATATTGGAGATGAAAATATGAAACTCAGAAAGTTCATTGATCCATTACCGATCATGGAAACCAAAAAGCCTGAGAAACGTGCCAGGAGAAATTCATATTATGAGGTGGAAATGAAGGAGTTCACTCAAAAATTACATCGAGATTTACCACCGACAAGACTTTGGGGGTACGATGCCCAGTTTCCAGGCCCTACGTTTGAAGTAAAGCAAGGTGAAACGGCCCATGTAAAATGGATGAACCAATTGCCTGAAAGACATATACTTCCAGTCGACACGTCGATTCATAATCTAGCTAGCCAACCTATTGTGCGAACAGTTACCCATTTACATGGAAGTGTGACTAAGCCAGAAAGTGATGGCTATCCAGAAGCGTGGTTTACGAAAGACTTTAGACAAACTGGCCCTGTATTCACAAGAAAAGTTTATGAGTATCCGAACAATCAACGTGCTACTACATTGTGGTATCACGACCATGCGATGGGGATCACAAGATTAAACGTTTACGCTGGGCTTGTAGGAGCATATATTATTCGCGATAAAAAAGAAAGCAACATGGATCTCCCATCAGGTGAATATGAAATTCCTCTACTTTTACTAGATCGCTCCTTCCACGCAGATGGTTCCTTAAAATACCCAACCCAACCTGAAGATGCCTCACCCGAGCTCCCTAATCCGTCTATTGTTCCTGCATATTTAGGTGAAACAATTCTAGTTAACGGCAAAGTATGGCCTTATAAAGAAATCGAACCAAGAAAATATCGTTTTCGAGTAATTAATGCTTCCAATACAAGGACATATCAATTGTATTTTGATAATAACCACCCGATTTTGCAAATTGGCTCAGACGGTGGCCTACTGCGAAAACCTATAGAATTACGCAGCCTAACCTTGGAACCAGCTGAGCGAGCAGATATTATCATCGATTTTTCTCAACTAAAAGGGAAAACCCTTCATTTAAAGAATGATCTTGGTGATGGAGCTGCCCCAGAGGATGAAACACATGATGTCATGCAATTCCGGGTCAACAAAAGAAAAAATGGTAAAGATACAAGCAAAATCCCTAACTCATTATCCACAATAAAATCTTTAAAAGGAAACCAGGTAAAAGCTATCCGAAAACTTAAGTTAATTGGTTCAGAAGATGAGTTTGGGAGACCTCTTCTGTTACTAGATAACAAAAAATGGCATGACCCTATAACAGAAAAACCTCGATTAAATACGACCGAGATTTGGGAATTTATGAATGTAACCAATTTCACCCATCCGATCCATTTACACCTAGTACAGTATCAAGTGTTAGACCGACAACCATTTGATTTAACAAAGTTCAATGAGGATGGAAGTATGGTATATACAGGACCAGCGACCCCTCCCCTACCAAACGAGCGCGGCTGGAAAGATACAATCGCTGCACCATCAGGTCAGTTAACAAGAGTTATTGCGAAATTCAGCCCTTATACAGGTGACTATGTATGGCATTGTCATATATTAGAACATGAAGATTATGATATGATGCGCCCATTTAAGGTGATAAAAGCTGATGAGGAATAAAGTGAAACTTCAATCAGTGGGGGTTTTCGTTCTTCCCCCACTGATTGTGAGTTGAACGAATCGGGGTGTTAGCGTCGTTTACTCTCACTAAAAACTAATGGTTTCACTTGGGAGTATTACGGACGGTTGCACCGGGATAAAGAACAAGAGAGGTTCTGCATATGCAGAACCTCTCTTGTTCGCTAACTTATCACTTTTTTATAAGCATCTTTATCACAAATAATAAACAATCTTGCATCTGCTGGGATTTGTTGATCTAATCGATTCATGATAGTTAAATCTCTTCCATCGGAAATAAGTAAAGCCCCTTGCTGAGTTAGATCATTCTTCGCATCTTGATATGTCACCCATGTATTCTTCTTTTCAATGGAGTATAGATCGAAACCTTGATTGCTTGTCAGCTGCCTAATGATTTCGCTTGAGCCATTAAACAAAATAGACCTTGCAGCTAGGTTTCCGACGGTATCATTTGGTGTTATGTATTCTTCAACTGAAACATTTTTAAATGCCTGGATATGTTTTGAATCGGTAACTTCGCAAATGGTGTAAATGTTTTGCTCATACTCTTTCCCTATTCCTTCCAGAATTGTTGCGATAAGTAATGTTTGACCATCTGCCTGGGAACTAATGGTTGTATCTTCAGGAGAAAAAATCATAACAGATTTACTTTTAAGTAAGTTAGCTTGCATGAGAACATCTCTATTTGCTGGATTTCCACTTACAAATTCTACTTGTTCATGCAATAGAGGAGTTTTATTCACACTCTCATCTATTACTACAATGCGGACATTTCGAAAGGTACGTAGTATTTCATCAAGTGTAATACTTGCTTTTTTCGTCCAATTAATAAGAATAATGTGATCTTCTGTAGTAATATCCAACTTCCCTTCCTCCTTTAATCGCTTTCGAATACTTAAAAAATCAATTGCTTTCCCGATGAAAATAGTCATTAAGCCAATCCCTACTATATATAAAAACATGGCAAAAACTTTACCAGCCACCGTGACTGGTGATACATCCCCATACCCAACCGTTGTTACGGTAGTCATTGTCCACCACAATCCTTCAAAAGGACTAACGAACGTATCGGGCTCTAAGTAGTATATAAAATAGCTACTTGCCAGTACTAAGGTTAAGGTAGCAAGTATAAAGAACCAGTTATTTAACCGAACTACTTTCACAAATAGATTTCTAAAAAAAATCATATGTAACCATTCCTTTCTTCTCCGACATTATTGCGAAACGCCTTTTCACCAAGTATAGCTTCTTTTCATAATATTCTTCAATAGGGAAAAATAAAAACACACGGACGGTTATGTATAGAACGCCAATCCATAATGAAATTCCGATCAGTTTTCTAACCGGATCAGCGCTTAATTCATTCAACTAAAAACATAGTAACATTCCTGCTTTTTAGTGACCAGTTAAAGGGACCATAGTCGACATTCGTTTCCTTGCTATTACATAAAAAAACACTTCATACCGATTTGGTATGAAGTGCATCTATAACTTATTAGAACCTAAAACTCCCTTAAACCATTTTTGTGTCTGTTACTTTTCCCTCAAGTCGCCGTTGCACAATACGTAAACGAGTGAAGAAGCCGATTGCTGCGCAGGTAAGGCCTAAAGTGATTCCGACCCAAAGGCCAAATGGACCAAGGTCTGTATAGGCTGACAAAGCAAAACCAGAAGGAATACCAATAACCCAATAGGAAATAAGCGCTATGATGAAAGGTATCTTTACATCCGTATAACCTCGTAAGGCTCCCTGTAATCCTGCCTGTGTTGCATCAGAAATTTGATAAAAAATGGCTATAATGAAAAACTGTCCTGCCATTGCCACGACTTCTGGATCCTCTGTATAAAGATAGGCAATGGGTTCACGGAATAGGTAAAGGAACACTGCCGCTGTGGCTAGAAATAAGATTCCACCAAGCACCCCCATCACACTATACTGCTTGGCTGCCTGCAGTTTTTCCCCTCCGACAGAATAGCCGACAACAATTGTTAATGCCATCGAGATACTAAGTGGGATCATAAACATAAGGGTAGTAAAACTTAACGCAATCTGGTTTGCAGCTACCGTAACAGCTGTAAACATGGTCCCCATCAACAGGGTAACGACAGAGAAAATACTAGATTCGAAAAAGATCGATAAACCAATCGGTACACCAATTCCTAGCTGCTTCTTCCAAGCCTTTAAGGATGGTTTTACCCAGTCAACAAAAATACGGTAATTACGCACAGAGCTAATCCGAAAAGTCATCAAAATACTTAGGAATAATATGATCCAGTACGTAATAGCCGTTGCATATCCCGCACCTATCCCTCCAAGAGCAGGCAAACCAAAATTACCAAAAATAAAACCGTAGTTCAGTAGTGCATTAAAGGGCACAGCCATAATTGTGATAAACATGGTAATTCTCGTGAAACCTTGTCCATCAAAGAAATTCCGCAACACGTTTGAGAGAAATAAAGGGATAATTCCGATTGAAAGTCCGATCAAATAATGCATTGCAATATGCTCGACACCAGCTTCCAGCCCCATGGTCCGTAAAATCGGTTTTAATATAACACTTCCAATAAGTAACACTACGACCCCGAGACCTGTTGCTAAATAGAGTGCTTGCATTACCGAATACGTAATTTCTTTCTTCTGCCCCCGTCCCATTAATTGGGCGATAATTGGCGTAACAGCGAGAAGAATTCCGTTTATTCCTGTAAAAATTGGCAACCATATGTTTGAGCCAATGGCTACACCCGCTAAATCGTTCGTACCAACTCTACCTGACATCATTGTGTCAACCAGATTCATAGCATACAAGCTTAGCTGGGTGACCATGATTGGCCATAAAATGGATATTAATAACGTTGCTTTTTCCTTCCATGTTTCTGCATGATACATAATATACTTCCTCCATAATGCTATATCTTGTAGTTAGTTTAACTAGAGATTCCTTTCCAAAAAACTTCCCATGCTGCTGACAGCTTTTTTTCGGTCCGCTCGACCCCGCTATAGACTAATTCAACCGATATAGAATCAGCAAGTGCCGAGTAAGCCATGGTGGCTGTTTCCGGGCTAATATGTTCCATTTCCCTTTCTAAAGAAGCTTTTTTGAATCGTTCCAAATAAAAAGAATCTACTTTATCTATATAGCTATAGCTATATTCATTGATCTGCTCATATAGATGGGCTGGTGGGAAGAAAGAAACGCGTAGCCAAAATTTAAGTCTACTATCATATTGATAACGGTCCACATATCCACGTAAAGATTTAAGTAAGCAATCTTTTAATGGTTCTGTGAAATGTTCATCTAAGTAATTTTTCTCTCGAGCAACTTCTATTTGAAAGGTATCATTTACTATTGCTAAAAACAGTTCATCTTTTCCTTTAAAATGTGAATAGATTGATTGCTTCTTCATTCCTACTTGCTCCGCTATTTGCGCAAGCGATGTACCTTCATAACCATGTAATGCAAACAAGCCCAGTGCTGCTTCCTTTATATTCTCCGAACCCATTTCTCACTCTCCCTTACGATCGTTCGTCAGCAGATTATATCATGTCTCAAAAATAATAGCAATCTCACTGATATTAACTGAAAACAAAAAAAGAGCCTTCTTCAGCGAAAGCTCTTTTCTTATGACCAATTCTCTATTTCACTTCTATTTCGTGCTCTTCATGCTCATGTAGGCCATCTTCGTTTTCCACATGTACAACAACATGATAGGTCCCTTTTCCATCAAATTGGTGGGTGGCAATATACTCTCCCGGATTGCTTTCTTCAGCATCAACCCAGCTATGTTTTTCAGCCCCATCTAACCAAAGTTCATAACGCACGCTTGCTTCTTCCATTGCCTCTTCATCCATTTGTAAATGTGTTACAAGCTTCACGTCCTGCGCTACCTCTAACCCCGTTGGCATAGCAAAATGCATGCTGAACCCATCCGCGGCTGCATCATGGCTGTGATCATGTCCTTCTTCCTGGTCCGTTGCTTCATGATCACTTTCTTCCTCTTTGGACGTTTCTCCACTTCCAACTGTCACTTCTTTTTTCGGCATGGTATGTAGTCCCTTGGCAGTTGTGTGGGCATACATTTCATAAACACCATCCTGATCAAAAGAAGTTTCGGCAGTGTATGTACCATCTTCATTATTAATCGACTTTACTTCCCAACTGTCATCTTCTTTTCCTTTTTCCCATATTTCAAATACTACCTCATCAGCGTCGGTGACATTCTCTTCACCATATGTAACGGTTGCTTTTAATTCAATGGTTTCTTCCGCATCTACTGTTTCAGGTACCGAAAAATCCACATCAAGTGTTGCTAGTTCTTCTTCGCTTTCCGCTTGATCCGCATTTTCTTCACTTCCACATGCAACCAGGAACAATAACACAAAAAATAAAGCCATCCAAATCAGTTTTTTCAATGTTCAACTCTCCTTTATTTCTGGGAATGACAATTATTCTGTCCCCCGTTCATTTTTTGCACCAAAACGGTTTTTGCTTCTTCAAATGAATAGACATGCCCCCCAAAACCTTTTACAAATTTCTCTGCATATTCTTTCCATTCAAAGGTTAGCACCTGTGGATGACAACACCCCATATGAACAGAGGTATCCATGACAAACCATGATAGTGGGGCACTAATCGTTGTATGGGTTAGAAAATCGGAACAAATGGCTTGCATTACTTCCCCGCCCATTTGACTATGACGCAGAAGGCCGCAATGGGCACAACAAGCTGTTTCCATTCGATTGTTAGATAAGATCAATCGATAGGCCAACCTTTCACTATATCCTCGCCCACAATAAACGCAACCTTGGACCTTTGTGTTAGCTTCCTGTCCATCTTGTTTCCATGCAACCCCGCCAAATGTCTTGGCAATACATCCTTCCTCAAGGAGCGGCTTTAGATCACGATGAATCGTCATTTCTGAGACGCCGAATCTGTTGCTTAGCTCTGCAATTTTTATAAGTCGTTCTTTTTCAATTAATGACCTTATCCGTTTTTTTCGTTCTAAAGGTAACATAGCATTCCCTCGCCTTATAACAAAATAACACAATCTATAACACACTTTATCATGACCGTCTCTTTTGTTCAATATGAATAATATGAATTATTTGTGAATAGGATGAGGTGGGGATCTCTTTTCTTATGGAGTTAACCTATTTCAGGGAGGGGTATAATGAATATTCAGCTTTTGCTTGAGGGACAAACTTTATGGAGCATGCCTTTACTCCTTTTTTTGTCTAGTTTAATTATAATCTATCTATACTTTTATATACAGTATCGCACATTTAGTAGTATACATTTTCAGTCCTTTTGTTTAGCCATGGGTGTCATTTACTTAGCATATGGTAGTCCTCTTGCAGCAATTAGTTATGCTTTAATTAGTTTGCATATGGTTCAAATGGCGCTACTGTATTTTGTCAGCGCTCCGCTTTTACTCATGAGTTTTCCTGTACTCAACGTATTTAAAAATAGAAAGCCACCGAAGCAATCTATTTCGACTTCTATAATTAGCCTTTTTTTGTTTGCATTATGTTTCTTTCTTTACCATCTACCTTCTGTCATGCACAGTTTAATGGACCACACTGCCTTGCATACGGGATATATTTTATTGTTGTTTATATTATCACTGGGAATGTGGGCACCATTTTGCTGGGCACCATTAGCTACCACTCTTAAAAGAGCTAATCTAAATAGGTTTGCTTTTTGGAATAGTGTAGGTATTATGCCAGCTTGCTTTCTTTTGATAATCGGAGCGTTTTTTAGTCATGTACATTCGCCAATTGTCGCTCATTTGGCGGCCCAGTTGCCTCCAGGTTCGGAAATGTCTTTGATGCTTCTACCACCAGCTTTCGATCAGTTCCTTGCAGGATTGCTTATGATTATAATCCATAAATTCAGCATGATGAAATGGGCTTAGTAGCAAATAAATACATTTTTAAAAACTACGTCGTAACGAAAGTAAACTATATGTACATCTCCCCATTGAAGAGATGTGCCTACATTATAATAGTACATGGTTATCCTTTTATTTCCTTCGCTGGGTTCCCTACCACAATAGCACCAGTCGGAACATTCTTTGTCACAACTGCACCTGCACCCACAATCGCCTTTTCTCCGATCACTACACCAGGAAGCAAAGAAGCATTATTTCCAATCTTCGCTTCTTTTTTTATGGTAGGGCCTTGTAACTTTTCCGTACGGGAAGCCATGTATTTATCATTACTACTGGACATACATGGACCAATAAATACGTCATCCTCTATCACCATATGTGCCGTCACATAAGAACCCGTTTGGATTGTGACATTTTTTCCGATTAAGGTGTTATTTTCTACCATCACATTTTTTCCAACAATACTATTTTCCCCAATGATTACATGCTCACGAATACTTGCAATATCTGCTACTAAAACACCTGGGTGAAGGGTGGAACCTCGATATAAACAGCAATGGGTACCAATCTTTACATCCTCTCCAATGTACAAAGGCTCTAAATCATCCGCTGGCTTTCTTGCCATTTTATTATTGCTAGCTGGCGATTTTCCCAGTAGGCTATAGTCACTTATTACTGTATTATCTGCAACAATTGTCCCTTCTTTAATCGTTACATGATTGCCAATTTCAACGTGATTGCCAATTAACACATCCTTCTCTATAACTACATAGCTACCAATCTTTACGTTTTCAGCTATTATCGCTGTCTCGTCTATCATTTTATTTTCCTCCCATTTCTTTTGTACTGAAGTCCTTTAGAGGCAAATCGATAGGTGACTTCGTCCTATGTGCTCGGTATAAAGCAAAAATGGCTTCCAGCGCTTGCTTGCCTTCCACTAGCGATACCTTTGGCTGCCTGTTATCTAAAATGGCTCCCATAAAATCTTGATACATGTAATAATGTTCATCCATATCTGTTGCTAAAGCATAAAGGTCATCTACATCCTGTTGTTTTTCAGAATAATAGTGGGTTAGTTTATTAAACTGCTCTCCACCGATGGAAAAGGACCCCTTATCCCCAAAAACAGTCAGCTGATACCCGAGGTTTTTCGGGGTTGTTATAGTGTTTGCTTCAATTAATCCTCTGCCACCACTATTAAATTGTATTATCCCTGTCGCAATATCCTCCGTATCCTTCGTCTGTATAGCTTTATCAAGTTCTCCGTAGACCGATTTCACTTGACCCATTGTCCAAAGAAGCTGATCTACCATATGAATTCCTTGGTTAACAAGCATCCCCCCATCTTTATCCCAGGTTCCCTTCCAATTTGAATTTTGGTAATAAGCAAGTGATCTATGAAGACGAAGCGAACTTACGGCAAAGTAAGGCTTACCAAAATCTCCTTCCGCCACCATTTCTTGAAGCCTTTGTAAAAGTGGACGATAACGTAACTGATGACAAACAAGCACCTTCCTTCCGGTCTTCTGTGACAAAGCTAGTAGCTCATCTGCCTCTTTTATAGAGAGAGCTACTGGTTTTTCTAAAATAACATGCTTACCTTGCTTGATCGCCTGTTTTGCAACAGTAGCATGGAGCCCAGACAGCAATGCTACCACCACAATATCAATTGTAGGATCAGCTAATAAAGCTTGGTAATCCACATAGCGAGAGACTGTTCGTTTCTTATCGAGTTGTCTATAGTAATCTACCAATATCCTATCCATGCTTTCATGATTAATGTCACTTACTGCATTAAGTTGCAGACCATTTATTCTTGAGATAGTCGATACATGCTTTCCTGCTATATATCCACAGCCAATAATGCCGATTTTTAGCATGAGTGCATCACCTGAAATTCCTCTAATGCAGCTATTACGTCATCTTGTTCTGTTTCTGTCATAAATGGAAATAACGGCAACGCAAGTAACCGCCTTGACAATTTCTCTGCTATTGGAAAATCACCTTCACGGTAAGATAGATGTTCGTAAGCCTTTTGTAAATGAATACATTGCGGATAATAAATACCGGTTTGGATTTTCTTTGAGGTTAGTTGTTCTATTAAACTATCGCGCTTATCTGTACCGATAGCGTATAAATGATAAACATGCTGGCGATCCGCTTTAGCAATTGGAAGCTTGATACAGGTTAAGGTTTGTAACCTTTGCTGATAGCGAACAGCCCACTCCCTACGCTTCTCATTCCAGTCATCTATATGTTGCAAACAGCATAATAAAATAGCTGCATGGATTTCATCCAGCCTGCTGTTATAGCCAATTTCGTTATGATAGTATTTTCGGTTACTGCCATGTGTTTTTAACTCGCGAATTCGCTTTGCTACTTCTGTGTCAGAGGTTGTCACCATCCCTCCATCGCCTATTGTCGATAAATTTTTCGTAGGAAAAAACGAAAAACATGCAACATCTCCTAAACTACCAACCTCTCTCCCTTGATAGACCGCTCCAAAAGCCTGGCAAGCATCTTCGATTACATGGAGGTCGTGTTGTTTTGCTAAATTATTTAATTCTTGCATATCTGCTGATTGACCGAAAAGGTGAACTGGTAAAATGGCTTTCGTTCTCTTAGAAATTTTCTCACTTACCTTTATTGGATCAAGAGTAAAAGTAATTTGGTCAATATCTGCGAAGACTGGCGTTGCACCAACTCTACTTATCGCTTCAGCAGTTGCAAAAAAACTAAACGGTGTAGTAATCACTTCGTCTCCTGGTCCAATTCCATATGCATGCAATGTAAGCACGAGCGCATCCGTTCCATTGCCAACAGCAATAGCCTCTTTAACTCCTAGTCTATTCGCTATAACTGTTTCCAGCTCTTTTACATTTTCTCCAGAAATAAAGTTACCCTTCTCTAGGACATTCTTCATTTTTTTAAAGATATCTGCTTCCAAGGCAGCAAATTGCCGTTTTGGGTCAGTTATTGGGATCATAAGCATCTTCCTTTACATTATAGTTAATCAAACAACTTCCTAACATCGTATTCAAGGTTTATACCGCATTGAACGGCAACCGCCACGGAGTAGAAGAATTATGCACTCGCACATGCCTATCAGCCAACTCATCCATTTAATATGAAAGAGCCTCTTTTCGCTATCTCTCCCGAACTCTCCCTTGTCCTACGGCATATACAAATATTAGATTTGCTGAAAGGATAATGTTTATGACAACAAATTTAGAACCATTAATAATGATTAGGGAAACTAGTCAATTGTCACAATATGTATCTCAAAAATTAGCCAAAACAGGATTTGAAATTACAGAATTCGATGACCAACACGGTGTTGTTTCTATCATTCTGTTTTTATTTGGTAGGCAATCGGCCAAGCAGTCCAATTTTGAGCTACTTGAAAAAATTCAGTCGAGTAGCCTGAAGATTAATCAATTGTTTTTAATTCATGACAAAATGGAAGGTATCCCCCCCGCTGAAGTGTTGGGTTTACAATCAGTAATGAGAGGAAGCAACTCTACGATTGAATTTGTAATCCGCAATCATTCTAATCTCAAGACCGATACAGAACTTACCGGAGACAAATTAGTTAATCAGCTTCTACGTTATTTGGTTCACCCCCTTTCCCATGGCAAGGTCAGAAAAGAGATCTTATTAAATGAAACGGAAATGATTGGCGTGGTAGGTCTGGGATATGTTGGACTCCCTGTTGCAGTAGGATTTTCAGAAAAACATCGTGTAATAGGGTTCGACGTAGATGATAAAAAGATAGTCAAATTAAAAAGCGGAAAGGATCCGTCCAAACAATTTTCTGCAGAAGCCTTAGCCCAAGCACAGATCGAGTTCACTACAGATGCCAAAAATCTTCGTAATTGTGCATGTATTGTGGTCGCCGTGCCAACTCCAATTTCAGCTTCCAATGAACCAGATTTTTCATACTTGGAGGCAGCTTCCCAGTTAATAGGAGAGAACCTTGCTCCAGAAACTGTTGTCGTTTACGAATCAACCGTATATCCGGGAGCCACGGAGGAAATTTGTTGCCCAATCTTAGAAAACACATCCAAATTAAAGGTGGGTAAGGATTTCTTTATTGGTTATTCTCCAGAAAGAATTAACCCAGGCGATAAGGAGCATACGTTTAAAACGATCCCAAAAGTAGTAGCAGGTCAGAGTGTCTATGTAACCGAGTGGCTTTATCATCTCTATCAAGGTGTCATCGAAGCAAACGTGTACAAAGCCAGCTCTATTAAAGTAGCTGAAGCAGCAAAAGTAGTAGAAAACACCCAACGTGACATTAACATCGCTTTTATGAATGAGCTGTCACATATATTTAACCAACTGAACGTACCAACTAAGGATGTTTTAGAAGCAGCTGGGACGAAGTGGAATTTTTTATCTTTCACCCCGGGACTCGTAGGTGGACACTGTATTGGGGTTGACCCCTATTATCTCATTCATAAGTCAAAGTTAGCTGGTTATGAGCCAAACTTTCTAACTGCCGCAAGAGAAGTGAACGAGTCGATGGTCGACCATATAACGAATACAGTAATGCAACAGATCATTAAGAATCAGCTTCCTTTTAACAACTTAAAAATAACGATTCTTGGAGCGACCTTTAAAGAAAACATCGGGGATATGCGAAACTCCAAGGCTCTTTCCATATTAGAAAAACTTCTTCACCTAGGATTATCCGTACAATTATGTGATCCACATATTGATTCTAGTATGGTCAAGGATATGTATGGAATAAGCAACACACCATTTCCTGAATTGGAAAAAGCAGATATCGTGATTATCACTGTCCCTCATAATGTTTTTGATTGGGGGCAACTAAACAATATATTGAAGGAGAAGTCTATTGTTTTGGATATCAAGTCTGCGGTCCCTTCCAGTTATATCCCTGATAATACGGTGCACTGGCATTTATAAGAAAGGAGGAAGCAAGTTGCAAAAGAAACCAATTATACTCGTGTTGGTTAAACCATTCTGGATGTACCCGAAGCATAAACCTAAAATGGATACCATTAAAGCCTTCGAAAACGTAGCGGAGGTCCATTATTGGCATAACGATGGAGACATTAGGGATATTATACAAAATATTCAAGTAAAACCAGATTTTATTTTTCACTATGATATAGCGTGGAATTATGGACTATCACCAAAAATTAATGGTTTAAGAGATGTGGAGATACCAAAAGGTTGCTATGTGATAGATCTTCATTGGAGACCAGAAGAAAGAAAAAAGTATATTGAGGAAAACAAGATCGATTTAGTCTTTTCTGCTACGATGCATCCCTTTCTACGGGTTTTCCCTGAATATGAAGATAAATTACGATGGCTCCCCTGGGCAATCAATCCAGACGTAATGAAGGATTGGAAGCTAGATAAAACGATTGACGCACTGCTTATGGGGCTAGTTTATGTAAGTAAAGCTAATCAAGGAAAGCACCAATTACCAATAAAAGTTCCCTCAAAAGGTAGGTATGCGTTCCGTGATGCTGTTTTTAATGAGATGCGCGATGATCCTCGTTTTGTCTTTCATCCACATCCCGGCCATTTAGTAAGACAGTCAAACCATTTAATGGTTAATAAAAAATACGCTAAAGAGCTGAATCGGTCCAAGATTTTTTATACATGCGGCAGTCGGAGTAATGTTGGTGGTGTCGCCGTATTAAAATTTTTCGAAGCACCCGCCTGTAACACACTATTGCTCGCGGAAACGAATGAAGACGTGGAAGCATTAGGTTTCGTAGATGGAGAGAACTTTGTGGCATGCACTACTGAAAACATTACGGAAAAAACGGCCTACTATCTCGCCAATGAAGAGGAGAGAGTACGTATTGCTAGAAATGGCTATCAACTAGTTCATTCAAATCATAACAACCAAAAACGTGCGGAACAATTCTTAGGTTACATCTCTCCCCTCCTTGATGGACCAATCGTCTAGGGTAACTCTATTAAGTATAAATGTGCGCTCATATCAGATAGTTTGACTCACTCATTAATTTTTATCGCACATAGAATATAGAGAGTTCCATGGTTGGAACCTTAGTAAAGAAAAGGAGGATTAAAATGGCTGTTACGAATCTGTTATTAAATGGTGGATTTGAATCTGGCACTCTAGCAGAATGGAGTGCAGAAAATAGTTATGTTACAACATCAAATCCCCATTCTGGAAGTTATGCAGCTGTACTGAGAAGCGGTATAGCTGCATCAAGTCTTAGCCAGGTGGTGCCGATTACACCTGGTGATAGTTTTCAGTTTCTCGTATCCTTAGGTAGATTTGGTACTTTCGGCAGTCCCCAAATTATTCTTCGTGTATACTTCTTAAATGAACTAAATATGGAAGTAGGATTGGGGCTGGATGTAGAAATTGTTAGAGGAAGTTTACCGAATGCTGCAAATAACGACTGGCAGGAAATTTATCATGTTACTGGAGAAGCACCTGAAACCGCTACACAGGCTAGAGTTGAAATCAGCAAGCCTTTTGGAAGCTTACTCTCATCTCCCGTCTTAGTTGACGACGTAGCCCTGCTTGATTTTGATGGTGAAGGTGGAGATGGAACCCCAGGACCTACAGGGCCAACCGGGCCAATAGGACCTACTGGACCTACGGGTGCTACAGGACCTACTGGTGTCACAGGTGCTACTGGACCTACTGGTGTTACCGGCGCTACTGGTGCTACTGGACCTACTGGTGTTACCGGCGCTACTGGTGCTACTGGACCTACTGGTGTTACCGGCGCTACTGGACCTACTGGTGTTACTGGGGCTACGGGTGTTACCGGTGCTACTGGCGTTACTGGGCCTACCGGCGTCACGGGCGCTACTGGTGCTACTGGCGTCACGGGTGCTACGGGGCCTACTGGCGTTACTGGTGCTACGGGACCTACGGGTGTTACCGGCGCTACGGGACCTACTGGCGTCACGGGTGCTACGGGGCCTACTGGCGTTACTGGTGCTACGGGACCTACGGGTGTTACCGGCGCTACGGGACCTACTGGCGTCACGGGCGCTACGGGACCTACCGGCGTCACAGGCGCTACGGGCATCACGGGTGCTACGGGACCTACCGGCGTCACAGGCGTTACTGGACCTACCGGCGTCACGGGCGCTACTGGTGCTACTGGCGTTACTGGACCTACTGGCGTCACAGGCGCTACGGGCATCACGGGTGCTACGGGGCCTACTGGCGTTACTGGTGCTACGGGACCTACGGGTGTTACTGGTGTTACTGGTGCTACGGGACCTACGGGTGTTACCGGCGCTACCGGTGTCACGGGTGCTACGGGACCTACCGGACCTACTGGTGCTACGGGACCTACGGGTGTTACCGGCGCTACCGGTGTCACGGGTGCTACGGGACCTACTGGCATCACAGGCGCTACTGGTGCTACGGGACCTACCGGCGTCACAGGCGCTACAGGCATCACAGGTGCTACGGGACCTACCGGCGTCACAGGCGCTACAGGCATCACAGGTGCTACGGGACCTACTGGCGTCACAGGCGCTACAGGCATCACAGGTGCTACGGGACCTACCGGCGTCACAGGCGCTACGGGACCTACTGGGCCGACCGGGCCGACCGGGCCGACCGGGCCAACTGGACCTACTGGACCTACTGGACCTACTGGACCTTAAGTTTACTCAAGAAGGTACTTTACTCAAAGTACCTTCTTTTTCTCACGTTTTAAAGTTTTCAATATTGTATTGGGTTTTACCCAAAAAATGTACGCACTCTTTCTTAAAAAGAAGATGTTAATCCAATCTTTATAAAAGAATTTATAATATATTAGTACATGTGAAATGTTCAGGAAGTGAAAAGGAGTGAAGGGTATGGTAAGCATTAGTCTATGTATGATCGTGAAGAATGAAGAAAAACTATTAGGAAGGTGTCTTGACACCGTTAAAGATATTGTCGATGAGATAAATATTGTGGATACAGGCTCAACAGATCGAACACTAGAGATAGCGAAAAAATACACGGATAGAATATATTTTTTTGAATGGACGGGGAGCTTTAAAGATGCACGGAATGAGTCATTTAAGTATGCTACAAAGGACTATATTCTTTATTTAGACGCTGATGATGTAGTCTTGGAGGAAGATCAAAAGAAACTAAAAAAGCTAAAAGAAGAACTTGATCCATCAGTTGATTCTGTTTCTATGTATTACAATGCTGGTATGGACACGTATGGAAATGTGACCTTAAAATATAGAACGCATCGCTTATTAAAAACGGAACGCCAATATCGTTGGGAAGGAGATGCACACAATTATTTAAATGTACACGGGAAAATTATCACCTCTGACGTAGGCGTGACCCATAAAAAGGAGCATCATGCTGCTGGCCGAACTCTTTCCATATATAAAAAAAGGATTGAAAACAAAGAAACATTTACTGCTAGGGACCATTTCTATTATGGTAATGAGCTGCGGGAAAATGGCCATTATGAGCAGGCAATTGAAAGCTATACGAAAAATATTGAAACGGAACAAGGATGGATTGAAGATAAAGTCTATGCCTGTATTAATCGCGCAGACTGTTATCGTTATTTGGATGAGTCAGATAAGGAAATTGCTTCCCTCTACGAATCCTTTCGATTTTCTAAAACACCTCGCCCCGAATCCTGCAGTCGTATTGGCTATCACTATCAGAAAAAAAGAGAATATAACCAGGCGGTCTATTGGTATAAAACTGCAATTGAACTAGAAGATGACCCAAACAGATGGAGCTTCACTTACCCCGTGTATGCGACGTGGTACCCCCATCTACAACTATGTGTATGCTATTATAATCTTCAGCAATTCGACAAAGCATATGAACATAATGAAAAGGCAAGGAATTACAGACCAGATGATGAAAAGATACTATTTAACAAAGAATTGCTTGAGAAAAAATTAACTAATAACTAAGTTCCTCTAAACTCACTTAGAGTGAGTTTAGCTACATAGTTAACAAAAAGGCTTAGTTTCGATCAGACTTTAACCGCTTTCCACACTGTCCAATAATCTTTTTCCCTTATCTCTTTATGCATAGGTAAACGGCTGCTAATATAATCCACTAACACTTTAAGCTGCGAATCAGAAAGGTGATAGAGGATAGAGCGACCCGTTCGCTGTCTTAGATCCTCTCCCAAGTCTTCTTTCGATTTATAAACTCGCCTTGTCTCCAAAAGCTTTCTCTCCTCAACAATTTTGAAGCCAGTTTCCTCAAGGGTAGTTCTCACTTCACTTGATGCAAAGCGTCTAGCATTTTCTATTTCCTTAAGATGAGGAAATCTCGCAAAAAACCATCCTCTTATATGCTCTTCATTTCCTTCTCTAAAGACATCTTCCATAGTACGGTCCTGAATAATAAACACTCCACCTTTTTTCAACACTCTATTTACTTCAGTAAAACTGCTCCTCAATTCAGATAGGTGGTGAATTAATGCCCTTTCAAGCACCAAGTCCATCTTATTAGGAGCTATGTTTAGTGCAGTGGCATCCCCATGTAAAAATTGAATCTGTGGGTAGTCAAGACAATTTTCACGTGCTGCCGCTAGCATTGGTTCAGAATAATCCACTCCAACCACTTTCGGTATACCAAGTGTACAGAGAGCTTTGCTATAAATTCCTCCCCCACAACCAATATCTGCTGCCTGCTGAATCCATTGCCCATTTAATAACTGTTTTATCAATGTAATCCATTGTTTGTCTGCTATCCTTGTTGTGTAACTATTTTTATTTTGCTCGTCATGAAAATGAATCGCCATCAGCTTCCCTCCCCCACTTTATTCTACAGATTCTTTCTGTATAAATATAATACTTATTAGAAATCCTTCTCGATAACAATTGCTTATCATCTGTTTAGATTTCACCCTATAGGGAAAAGATTTCAAGAAACATCCAGAAAGGACTGACATTGTTAATGAAATTACGAGTATTTTTCGTTACAGGTGTGCTCGCACTTTTCATTACCGCATGTAGTGGTGATCAAGAGCACCCCACTGAAACGTCAAAAGATAGAGAATCATCCCCATCCGCAGAAGATAGTTCCACCTCTAATACAAAAGTTAATAAGGAAAAATCAAGTTCCTATGAAAATGAGCTCAAAATGTCCGAATCTAATGTTAAGTTGCCCACTGCATTTCCAAAGAGGGAAGTGAGTCCTTCTATTGAGATAAATAAGGAGAAAGAGTACAAAGTATCCTATAACGCGGAGGCGGAAAAAGTTGGCAGTTTTTCCGGTAAACAATACGCCTCTTCAGAAGAAGCTATACAAGCCATTGAGGAATTCTCTAACGGAAAAAAAGTAGGACCGTTTGAAGAAGGCGCAGTTAATTTAGGCCATGGGATCACAGGATATGGTGAAGGAGCAACCGGACATCAGTATTTTAGCTGGGAAGAAGGCAATTGGTTATTGAGTATTAGTTCTCTAACTCAGGATGAGATGGATCATGCTGGTATTGCAAAGAAAATAGTGGAGTACCTTGAGACCCATATGCTTCCTGCTCCCGAGGAAAAAGGGATTGTCTATATAGATTACCCTCAAGGCGGAAATGAAGTATCAGTGGACGTGAGGTGGCAGGAGGATAATATGATCTATCGTCTTCAGACAACCCGTGTGCCACTTGATGCGCTGGAAATGACTGCCTCTGTATCTTAAAAAAGCAACGATCGCCCTCAGTCGTTAAATACTTATATAAATGTATGATGACTGTATAACTTGATATACTAAGAAAAAACGTTAACAAGGAGGCGTAGTTATGGGTGAATACAGCCATTTCCGTTCAGGCCAAAAGGTGCCAAACAATGGTATCTACCGTGAAATTGGGGAAACAGGAAGTAATGTCAATGATCCTCAATTTATAGAGTTAAAAGCCGGCGAAAAGTTTCCAGAGACTATGAATCAAAACAGAGTGTGGACTAGGGAAAAATAATGATTAAATGTAAACAAGCACCATGCCAAAATTACAGGCATGGTGCTTGTTTTATTACCGTATCATTGACTTCTCAATACTAACAGAAGGAATCCTTCGATTTGGGAACAGATAGTCCGAATAATGGACGTAAATACAAGGCTACAAATGTGCCTCCAAGTGCTAGAATTCCCCAAATATAACCATGGAGACTAAAGGATGCAATGCCACCAAAGTAAGCTCCAATATTACACCCAAAAGCAAGACGTGCACCATATCCCATCAGCAGACCACCAATAATTGCTGCAGCGACATTTTTAAGGTTCAGTTTGGAAAACTTAAATAATCCTCCAGCAGCTGATGCCAAAAAGGCACCTAAAATAACGCCTAAATTAAGTACAGTAGTAGAATCTGTAAAGATCGATGCATTTAAGGCTTCGACATTACCTTGCCAATAACCCCAACTTGCAACATCAACACCAAAAAACTGCGCAACCTTTGAACCCCATAGCGCAAATGCGGAGGTAACGCCCCAAGGTGTACCACGTGTCATAAGGGTTAAAGCATTAAGTACTGCAAGAACAATAGCCGCAACAAATAATGGCCAAGAGCCTCTAAATATTCTTTTCCAGCCACTTGTTGAAGGTAGGGGAGCCATTTTCGGAGCCTTCCTTCTTCTTTCAATTACTAATGTAATCCAAGCAATTACACCAAAAAGTAGAATGGATACTGCCCATGCGCCACCATAACCCAACCCAGTGGAAGTTGCCAAGGAGACTGGCTCAAACGAAGGTAGATCCTCTGTCCAGAAAGGAAGATGATATGCGCCAACCGTGGAACCGACAATAAAGAACAGTAATGTTACAAACATAACCGATCTACCGCCCCCTACAGCATACAAGGTTCCTGAGGCACATCCACCACCAAGCTGCATACCTATACCAAATAAAAAAGCACCCACAAGTAAACTAATACCTACTGGAGACACATAACCAGATACTTCTCCGCCAAAGAAAGAAAGTCCGAAGGCTAAAATAGGTGCAAACAAGGTAACAGCTACTGCCAACATAAGCATATGCGCCCGTAAGGCTTGCCCGTTTCCAACTGATGCTAGTCTGCGAAATGCAGAGGTAAAACCAAAACGCGCATGAAATAATGTATAGCCAAGCAAGATACCAATGACAAGTAATAACGGCTGCACGGCTTCTTGGCTAAATAATAAATAGACTAAGAGAATTGCACTAACAACCAACCCACCGATGATTTGTGGTGTTTGTGGCTTATTTAAATTTGAATCTTCTTTTTTTATAGGATCCTTCACTTCATTTACTGGTTGAACATATGTTGACATTTAATACACCCTTTTCCGATTAATTTAGTCGGGATTAATGATTATTTTATTATAATACGTGCTGAATAAATTTATGTCAATAAAGTAAATTGTCTTAAGTTAATTGTTTAGTCAAGGAGAGTTTACGAATTACCACTTAATCTATAGAAATCACAGCAATGTTCAGTAGCGTAAAAATCCAGGACCAAGCTACTTTTTCCACATTTTTATAAAAAAGGACTTCTCCAATCTTCTGGAGAAGTCCTTTCATCATTAATTTTCTCGGTTAATTACATAATCTAATAGTTGCTTCAAAAAAGTACTGTTTTGCTTAATACCCTGTAACGCTTCCGCTGCATTACAGTAATGATCCCACATCAGTTTTTTGGCTTCATTAAGCCCTAGAACAGAGACAAATGTAGCATTATGATTTGCCAAATCTTGCCTTGTATTTTTGCCGGTTTGGGTACTCTCACCTTCGACATCTAAAATGTCGTCTTTAATTTGAAAGGCTATGCCTGCATGCTTAGCGAAAAACTTTAATTTTTCTTTTTCCAACTCATCTTTACCAGCCAATATAGCCGGCATGATTAAAGAGGCTTCGAAGCCAATTCCAGTTTTATAAAAACACATCTCTGTCAGTTCTTCAACTGTCAGTGTTTTTCCTCTAGAACTAAGGTCTATCGCCTGCCCCCTGCACATATCGGTAGCAACTATGGAGGAATAGTATATAAGTTGAAGAATTGCAGTTTGATCAAATCCAGCAAGCGATGCTTGATTGGCAACTGCATGTTGGGTTAGAAAAATTCCTGCTAACTCAGCATTTGCTGTGTTATACACTTCGTGAAGAGTGGGTCGGCCCCTGCGTAAAGAAGCATTATCTTGTGCTGGCAAATCATCATAAATTAGCGAGGCGGTATGCATATATTCAAGAGACTTTAAAAGAGGCGCAATTGTAGCAGGATCCATATTATACTCTTCCACTGCCATTACCCATGTCATCACAGGACGTAGTCTTTTGCCTCCACTTTCCAGGCTATAATTCGCGGCCTCTGTAATGGGATCATCAAATAAGGAATTTGATCTAGATGGTGTGAGTGGTAACATACTATTAATCGTATCACGTATTTTTCTTACTGAATCAGTGAATGCTTTCTTTTCCTTCTTTTGATTTTTAAAGTCGTCTATCATTTGATCACGCAGAAGTTTATCAAAAAACTCCACATCTGTTGCTTTCCTAACCATAAGCTGAATTTCATCATTAAATTCGGGCTCAACACCAAAAAGCTTCATTATTTCTTCATACTTTTGTTCTCCCCACTTTTTCTTAAACCGCTTTAAGCCATTAATTGCTCTGGAGAGGATAACTTCTCGTGTTTTATCATCTGATTGATACACATGGTGGATGAGATATGAGATGACTGTCCAATACAATTCGAAAGGGTTAATCAAGTCTTTTCGCTTTTCATGATACTTAAGATAGTACGTATAGGGAGTGACTGACCCCGCCTCCATGTCATTAAACATATCAGCAAAATCATCTGACAACTGGTTATAAATACCATAATAAAATGTTTGTTCATTTATTTGCTGATCCTCGTTAGCGTCTATTAATGAACGCACAATCAAACGGGAGGACGCTGATTTAAGAATAATTGGGACATACAGGTCACTGTTTGTATAGGTTTCTACAGCTAAATCTTTTTCTCGATCATGTTCCTGTGACTGAAAGAAAACAAAGGATTGTTCCAGAAAATTTCCCCAAGCTTCCTTAGAATGTTGTGTTCTTATATATTCAAAGGCGTCTTTTAATTCGGTATGGACAAATTCCATAAACGAGTAAGTCTGTTTAAGCCAGACAGATAATGCTGGTACCACCCCTGTTAACAGTGTCTGGCGTATAATTGCAGCATAGTCTTTCTTTTCTTCGTTTGTAAGTAAACTCGAGTCCAATATGTCATCAATAAATGGGTAAGTCAGTCCATACGCATAGCCAAGTCGAATGGCACGGTCTAATCGTTTTGCACGTGTGGCAGGAAGAACCCTTGTATCCAATTCATCCAGCTCCTGTATGACGACACCACCGATAATTTTAATCAGTTTCCTTCTTGTTTCCGTTGGATCAAGCTCTTTAGGAATGGTTGCGGTTATATCCTTTAATTTATCTATTACCCAGATTAAACTTGATTCCACATTCTCTTTTTGAGCCCAACGGTAGATTTCAACCATGTTGAATGCGTTCAGCTGGTTGTTGTCCTTTTCACCCAATATCTGCTGGCGGATGCTTTCTACAGAACGACTGACTTTTTCTTGTGTTTCTTTGTCATGCAAGGCTCTTCCAATGTCTCGCATATAAATGTAGTAAATGCTACGGTCCAAATAGTCATAAAGCTTCCCTCTTTTATCAAGCCACTGAATGTAGTGATGATAATGTAGTAGGTGCTTGCTTTTTTTCTCATCAAAATATTTAGAGGTAAAGGAAAACCGTTTAACATGTCGTCTCTTCCAGATATTAAAATCTTCTTTTAATGCTGTAAGATGTTTCTTCCCTTCCAAATGGGCTGTAAGATGTTGAAAATACGCAATTGCTTTCTTTTCATGCATTGCGTAACTAGCGTCTTTTATATTAGGTGCTGTACGTGTTTCCTCTCTCATATGAAGTTCCCTCATCTTCTTTATTTCTCTTCGATCCTATTTACTTATAATACTAACAAAATGTACCTGAATATACCTTATTATTATAGCAATTTATTTGAAAAGCTCTTATTTAATACTTTCGACTACGAAGCATATTATTTTAAACTAATGAAAAGGCGAAGCCTCATCGACTCCGCCCTTTCCGTACGTTATCTTTCATAACGATTGTTACTGTTCTGCTTTGCTTCACCAGCAGTATCCTGAAATTCACCTTTTGCTTTATCTTTTTTTCCTTCTGCTTGCATTTTTTTATTATCTGTTAAATTACCTACCTGATCTTTTGTCTCACCTTTTGCTTTACTTATTGCTCCTTTAACTTTATCTGAAGATCCGTTTTTACTCATGTTTACCACGCTCCTTACAGAACGTATTTCCGAAATGGAAGATAATTAAACATGTTAAAAGTTAAGCAGGAACTTAGCGATCTACTGTAATACTCCCATTATGTGTTGTTAATTTAACTCGGTTTTCTCCATCTCCGACAACTGTATCCCAATCTGAGTCACCAAAGATATCAATGCTCCCATTATCTACTCGGACATCAAATGTTACATTAGTCGGCTCCTGACTTGATTTAACATTAATTTTCCCGTTATCAGATGCTAGATGAATAGGACGGTCTAAACTTTCTGTAACAAGTGAGATCGCCCCATTGTTTGTTTTACCGTTCAACTCGCCTTCCACGTTATCGAGTTCAATTTTACCGTTATTAGATTCAACGTCAACGCGCTCGGAAAGGATATCTTCGATCATAATTTTTCCGTTATCCGTGCTGGCGATAAAGTCCTTTGCCTGTATATTTTCCGCATTGATACTTCCATTATTTATATCAACCTTGAAGGCAGTATATTCTTTTTCTGGTAAGTATATGGATAGGGTCATGCTGTCTCCCCAGTCAAAAAAACGGAACATTTTTCTATCACGCTCTCTCGTTTTCACAAGTAAGGTGTCACCTTCTAATTCAGCCTGTAAACGTTCTTTTTCTGGATTATTTCCTTTTCCTTCAAGCTCTACAATAATCTCATCAGACTTGCTTGGTTTCACGTACAGTTTTTGGTTATTTAGTTGAACATCCACCTTTTCCACATCTTGACCAGAAAATTTCTCTGATTCTGAGATTGCAGATCGATCACTTGATGCAAAGGTTACCACACTACCAATAACCCCGATTCCCAACAGAATTAATGCTATAATACTGATCTTTTTAAAATTAGGCATGCTTTAAACCACCTTTCACTAATTTGACATTATAAGATAAATAGCGAATAAATAATTTCACAATAAATCGCGTTGCATAGAACATTCCAATTGAAATGAATAAACCAACTCCGGTAAGCCCAATAGAAGCGAATAAATCAAATAGCCTAAAAGTATCTGGATAGATGATGACATTAAGTAGAACAAGAATGGGTGACACAATAAATGCAACACCTACAGTCCATCCCCCTACAATACATCCTAACACTGCAATAAACGGTCCAAGCACTACAACGAGATTAAAAAATCCCAACCCTATTACTGCCCAAACTGCTCTAAAGACATTACCGACATTCGATTCTTCTCCAACCCTATCTAAATAATACGTTGCCAATAGTTCTTTAGCAATTTGATTAGGAGAGCCAAGAGCGGCTGCAATTTCAGCTTCGTCTTTCCCTTCCTGCATTCCGACATGGAAATGCTCATGAAAATCTTCTAGTATGTCTTGACGTTCAGCAACAGGCAACTTTACTAAAGCCCTTTCTAACTTTTTCATAAAAGCTTCTTTACTCATCGCTAACAACCTCCCTTAATAATTCGTTTACACCTTCAGTAAATGCTTTCCATTCTTCATTTAATTGATGGAGATAATCCCTTCCCTGGTCTGTTAAATGGTAATATTTGCGAGAAGGTCCCTCTTTCGACTCCTGTAAATAGGTTGTAAAATAAGCTTCTTTGGTAAGTCTGCGTAATAACGGATACACGGAACCCTCCGATATAGCAATATTGTCAGAAATCCTTTGAACTAATTCATAACCATATCGATCTTGTTTATCCAATAAGGCAAGTACACAAAGCTCAAGGGCTCCTTTTTTAAATTGTATATTCACTTCCCAGTCACACCTCTTTCTTCACTACTGTTTATTGAACAGTACCTCGATATACTTAATATACAACTAACTACTAATTAATGCAAGGTACTATTTTATACTTTTTTCGTTATTTGATAAAAACGTAGATATTTGTTATAATGAGTTGCTTATAAATCATAAGGGGGAACTTTTTTGTCAATTGAAATAGGCAGTAAAGTCAAAGGTAAAGTAACAGGGATTACTAATTTCGGAGCATTTGTTGAATTACCTGGTGGAAAAACCGGTCTGGTACACATTAGTGAAGTAGCAGACAGTTATGTAAAAGATGTGAATGATCACTTAACTGTTGGCGATGAAGTAGAAGTAAAAATCATCAGTGAAAAAGAAGGTAAAGTAGCTTTATCTATTAAGAAAGCTGTTGATAAGCCAGAAGGTCAGCGCCCATCTCGCCAAGGTAGAGATCGTAATTCGAAGGATTTCCGTCCAAAGGGTGGATTTAAACCTAAGGAAAGCTTTGAAGACAAGGTGGCTAAATTCTTAAAATCAAGTGAAGAGAATTTATCCACGCTTAAACGCAACACCGATACTAAACGTGGTGGCAGAGGCGGAAGACGCGGATAAAAACTTCATGACATAGATAAAAGCAAGCCGGCTGATGGCTTGCTTTTTTATTTATTGAAAATATATTTTTTCGACTTTGGAGGCGTGACGCTAGCCATACAATTTTAATCGTTTTTGGAAATCTTTATTACGTAATTTTTTTCTTACTTGCTTACCCCAGCTTTTTACAGCTTCTTCCGAGGTTTCTTCTTGAATTGCAATTTCTTTTATTTTCATACAACTAATAATGTAATAGTAAATCCATTTCCACTGGTTGTCAGTGAGTTCCTGCTTTAAAATTCCCCATACATGATTTCCTATTATCTCCTCTTCCAAATTGGAAAGTATCTCACTAGAAGCTTCTACTCGTTTTACACGATTACCATTATTTGCATGTTTTTTTATTTCTTTACATGCACTCTGCTGATTTCGACTCTCTCTTCCCTGTTTTCTAGCTAAATCAACCAGCCTATTACGTATCGTATAGTTAAAGTAAGTTGCCATCGGTCCTTTATCAGGCTCGTAGGTCTCATAGGCATTCCACATTGCACAAAGCCCTTCCTGAAAATACTCCTTATGTGGATCGGATAGATTTAATCGATGAATATGAAAGTGTATTCTGCGTTCATTTTGTCTCACTATCTCTTCAAATGCTTCCCTGCTTTTTTTAGTCACTTATACCCCTCCAAATACCTGTCTTTACTCCTACTATCGAAAAATAAGGGAAGGAGGGGGCATCATTTTATGATTTTATTTAGTAAGATGAAACTTCATAAGTATAGTGCCACATTCAGACCACCTTTTCCTCATATAGAGAATTACCCTTTTACTACTAAATCTGTATAGCTAAGTTCATTGCTTCTTGTTATTATTATATTATCATAACCATAAGTTAATATTTCCCTATTTTAATAAATTCATATAGACGGAGCTTACATATGAAAAAACCTTCCATGATACTGATTATAATTCTTTTCTTTCTACTTGTATTAACGGTCTTTCGTCTGTTCTGGGGCAGTATCTATTCAACTACTCACCACCCTGAAGCACAAGAGGGTGTGCTTGACTTAAGACAAGGCCAATTGGAAGAAATACAAACAACCCCAGTAGTGGGGGAATGGACGTTTTATCCGGATGTGTTATTGGATCAAAGTGCATTACAGCAGGCTCAAGATGGTGAAACATATAATACTTTTCCTAATGAATGGAATAACATTCCGATTGGGTCCACTTATACAGTAGGCACGTATCATTTACGAATCCTTCTCCCCCCTTCTGATACAACGACTGATTATGGGCTTCGTATGCCTGTTATTCAATCTGCAACTAAACTGTTTATTGATGGAGAGGAAATTAGTGGTTCTGGTAACCCATCTGTGAACCCTTCTGATTATATTGCCCAAAAGGTCCCCTATACTGTATCTTTTCGATCGAATAAAGAAACGATAGATGTTATCGTGCACGTTGCCCATGGAAACTATCCAATACGATCATCAGAAGTAGGAGTTGTGAAATTTGGATATGCTTCGGCAATAAACAAAGAGACTAGGTTTTCGGTTATTAGTCAGATCATTGTTCTGACTGTACTTGGTGCTGTTGCTATTTTTATTGCTTTCTTGTACTTTGTTGGAAAAAGACCAAAAAGCTTACTGTACTTTTTTCTGTTACTTATAAATGCAATGCTCATGGTACTTTTAGATGTAGATAAATTCCTTCTAAAACTTATCCCTATCACCTATGAAAGCAGTGTAAAAATACTCTTCCTGGTGTATACAAGTATTGCTTCGTTTATGCTTCTATTCTTCAAGCATTTTTTGCCAGAATATGCTAACAGAATGCTCAAATGGTTTTTATCCGCTTATTTGTTGTATGTAGGGTTCATTCTTTTAGCACCGGTCACCTACATACTAAGTCTGCGCTTTCTTTTAGGTATTGTCTTACTTACTACTACTTGCTTTATTACCATACAATTTTTTAAAGCAACCAGGAATCGCATGGAAGATGTAATATACTTATTGCTAAGCGCGGCTGCGATCACAAACAATGTCGTATGGGCCATTATTTATAGCAACACAACAATTGAACGATTTTTCTATCCTGTTGATCTTTTAATTACAATTTTTCTCTTCTCCGCTTTCTGGTTAAAACGTTTTTTACGAAACGTACATCGTATACAGGGACTTTCAGAAGAACTTATCCAAGTGGACAAGCGGAAAGACGCATTCCTTGCTAATACTTCACATGAACTACGTAATCCATTACACAGCATGATTAATATTGCGCATTCTGTGTTGCATAGTAAAGAAAATAAATTGAATCAAGAAGACTATCAAAATATGGAACTACTTATAACGGTTGGAAAGCGGATGTCTTCTATGATCAACGACTTGCTGGATTTGGGGCGAATTAAAGAGAATAAGGTAACCTTACAGTTGAAACCACTTCCTTTACAAGCAGTTACCGCAGGAGTTGTTGACATGCTTCAGCATCTCCTTGAAGATAGACCAGTCCAGATACAAACTGATGTTCAGGGCGATGTTCAACCAGTACTAGCTGATGAAAACAGGCTGATTCAGATTCTCGTCAACTTACTTCATAATGCGATTAAGTATACGGACAAAGGAACTATTACCATTTCTACCAATTACATGGATAACAAAGTGGTTATATCTGTTGCGGATACTGGAATTGGCATGAAAGAGGAGCGGATCCATTCCATCTTCAAGCCATATGAGCAGGGTATAGAGGAGGATGTCGACGAAGTTAGGGGTGGAGTTGGCTTAGGCCTAACCATCAGCCATCAATTAGTTAAGTTGCATGGTGGGGAGATTGAGGTTCATTCTGCCTTGCATAAAGGATCGGTATTTTCCTTTTCTTTGCTATTAGCAAAGGAGGAACATTCTGTTGTTGAAACACCTAACCTCCCAGTTATTTCCCATCTGGAAGCTGCTGTTTCAAAAGCCATAGAAACGACTCATCCTATCCTTTACTCAGAAGCACCAAAGCTACTCGTGGTGGATGATGAAACAATCAACTTGCGGGTGCTAAAAAACATATTAGCTTCAGAACAATATGAAATAACAACTGCTGTTAGTGGAGCAGAGGCGTTGGAAAAATTAAAAACCGATACATTTCACTTGCTCATTAGTGATGTCATGATGCCATATATGTCTGGTTATGAATTAACGAAAAAAGTTAGAGAGCAATACACGCTTTCTGAGTTGCCAATTCTATTACTAACAGCAAGAAATAGCTCAGAGGATTTGTCTACTGGCTTTGCTTCCGGAGCCAATGATTACATTGTAAAACCTGTGGATCCACTAGAATTAAGGTCTCGTGTGGATGTACTTGTAAAGCTAAAAACCTCCATTGCGGAGCATATGCGAATGGAAGCGGCTTGGCTTCAAGCACAAATCAAACCTCATTTTTTGTTTAATACTTTAAATTCCATTATGTATTTAATGGAGATAGATGAAGAAAAAATGCGGTATGTTTTAGATCACTTCATTCAATTTATCCAAACTAGTTTTGCATTTAAAAATACCGAAACCTTGGTTAGCCTAGAAGAGGAATTAGCACTTGTCCATTCCTACATTGAAATAGAAAAAGCGAGGTTTGGTGATCGTGTTAATATAAAATGGGATGTGGATGCAAGAATTAAAGTCCAATTGCCTCCTCTTTCCATCCAAACATTGGTTGAAAATGCAATAAACCATGGCATTTTAAAACAGCCTGCAGGCGGCACCATAACAATTAGTGTAAAAGCATATGAGGGTTTCACAAGGATTTCTATAATGGATGATGGCGTTGGCATGAACTCTGAACAACAGGTACGCCTCACAAAACATAACCCTAGAGAGAGAAAAAGTGTGGGAATATACAATACAGATAGACGACTGAGACAGTTGTTTGGCGAAGGAATAACTATTAAAAGCGAACAAGCGAAAGGTACCATTGTTTCATTTTTCGTTTCAAATGATCAGAGCTAGGAGAAACAACCTTACTTCTCCAACATTTTTTCTTCTATTTGCATGATTTCTGTAAGGATTTGTATAAGCTCCGTTCTTTTTCTAACCCCAAACTTACGATATATCTTACTGACATAGTCACGTACTGTTTTTTCTTTTAGCTTTAGATACTCTGCGATCTCTATGTTTTTTTTATTCTTATAAACCAAAAAGGCAATTTCGTTGTCTCTGCGTGACAAAGAAAAATGCTTTCCAAGCTTATGATTAAAAAGTTGCTTTTCAAAAAAATCCTCCGTCCGGATATTGACTAGTAATGTTCTTACAAGTTCTCCTGATACGACATGTTGATCTTCGCACACATTACTAATTGACTGAACGAGACAATGTGGTGTTACATTATTAAGTATAAAGGACACCACACCTATTTTTAATCCATAAAAAATAGCATCCTTTCTACTCGAGGATAATACAAACATTAGCTTCATTTCTGGGAAGGAGTTCTTTATTGTTTCAGCTAAGTACAGCCTCTCCTCGGCATAGTGAACTAAAATAAGGTCGGGTTGATCATCTGAGATTATATCCTTTATCTCGCTCTCGTTTTCTACAATTCCTATCAGGTTAATATCAGCTTCTCTCGACACCCTGCTGTACAATTTGTGAGTAGAAATACTTGGTGGACCGATGATTAATAGTTTGACCATATAGACACCTTCTAACGTTGATAAATTACTTAATAAGTTTATCCTTAAATACTGTACAAGTTCTATACATGAAGTAAGTGTGCTAAATAAAATGGAAGTGAAGGTCCCTCTCCTCCTACGGAGAATTAGCAATGCGTGGAAAATAGAATTTCTATTTAGCTTAGTAATTTTTACATTTAATTATTACCCTTTACCAACTCCTCACTTGAAACAGATTATAAAAAGCAAACCCTTATTACACATAGGGTTTGCTCTTAAGGTTTTTCTACCTGTCTATTTCTTTTAGGCTAGAGATATTTACTTCTTTTAGTGCTTGGGTAGCGAGCTGGTCTGCCTCCCGATTTTTCTTCCGAGAAACGAGTTCAAATTCTACCTCTAAGCCTAGTTTTGCTAGTATGTCCTCGATACGGTTCGCCCAATTAGCTAGCTCTTTCTCATAGACAGGCCAGTCCTCGCTAAGTTGATTTATAACGACCTGGGAATCCCCAATAATGGTTATAGGCATATGGTGCACACCTAGTTCCTCCACTTCCTTTACACCCAAGTGAAGGGCAGCGTATTCCGCCTCATTATTTGATTCAAGCTCTTCTACAAGTGCATTCCTTCGAAGACGATAAGCTTTTTCATTTTGTTCATAATAAATGGCACATCCGAGGCCTGATTTTCTCGTTTTTAAGTCATAGCCACCGTCAAAGTATATTTTCACATCATGTGGCTCTGTTTTTATCTCTTCCAACTGCTTGCGTAATTCTTTTAAATTCCAGCTATATTCGTGTGTATCAATGAATTGTATATTATTAGCTCTTCCTGTTCTTTCCATGTCTTCTGCTAATAACAATGCTTTTGCCGCACGCATTTCATCTGAGTATAGAACAGTATCTGCACCCTTTGGTGTACGGTAAGTAAATGAAATAATTCCTTTCACCTGCTGACCTCCATTCTCCATATCGCACTTCTTCTCTAGCCTTCCTATATTCCCTAAATTTATGAACGTTAGGCTTTGAGTATCACGAATTATTTCTTTCCCAAAATTATAATATGAGGATAGCACATAACAGACTTTTTCTCCTAGCACTTCCTTATACTTGTTACCATTGCAAATCCCCTGAAAGTTAATTATGTAATAAAAGCCCTATCATGCTTCAGCACAATAGGGCTTAAAAGTGATTATTCTTCAGTCATCCAGCCCGGTTTCCCAAAGCCTTGAAATTCCTCATCAATAATTTGTTCAAATTCATCTGATTCGATAACTTCTTTAATATCTTTGGCAAACTGCGCATCAAGATCATCTGTATTAACTGCAACAACATTCCGGTAATTATCTGGCATTTCTTCCAGAGCCAGCGCATCCAGCAGATCCATGTCGGCAGCAAGGGCAAAGTTTCCTGGAACTGCAGCAGCATCCTCACTATCCACTAAACGTGGCAGCTGTCCTGCTTCCACTTCAACGAATTCAAGATTCTTTGGATTATCCACAATGTCCTTAATAGAAGCCTTTAATGGGTCTACTTCTTCGCTTATAGTGATTAACCCCTGATCTTGCAACATTAATAATGTTCTAGAAAGATTAGTAGGATCATTTGCAATAGCAATAGTACTTCCCTCAGCAATTTCATCCGTAGTTGTAAAAGTATTTGAATATAAACCCATTGGTGCTGTAGGAACAGCAATCACAGAGGATAGATCCATTTCGTTTTCTTCTGCAAAGGCTTCTAAATAGATCGTATGCTGAAACAAGTTCGCATCAATGTCTCCTCTTGATAAAGCATTGTTTGGCTGTACATAATCAGTAAACTCTTGGTTCTCTACTTCATAGCCCTTTTCTTCTAATAATGGCGCAAGAGCTTTTGTTACCATATCACTGTACGGCCCTACAGTAGCCCCAAATTTAATGGACTTTGATTCACCCTCATTATCCCCTGCTCCAGAGTCATCGTTCCCACACGCTGCAAGTAAAAGAATACATAATAATGCCGTAATTGATATAAGTGTCTTTTTCATAGTTGTTCCTCCAACTTGTTTTTATTTTTTATTTACAGTCTTGGCAATAAAATCACCAAGATATTGAATAAGCTGTACCAACACAATTAATACAATAACTGTTGTAATCATTACCGTGTCGTCATACCGGTAATAGCCATAGCGAATGGCTAAATCACCAATCCCGCCACCACCAATGGTTCCAGCCATGGCAGAATATCCTATCAAACTAATTGCGGTGATCGTCAACCCACTGATAAGTCCAGGCTTTGTTTCAGGGAGAATAATATCCTTGATAATTAACCATGGAGATGCCCCTACGGCAATAGCAGCTTCGATTACCCCTTTATCAATTTCTCTTGCAGCAGATTCTACAATCCGGGCGTAAAAAGGAATGGCCGCAACGGATAGAGAAACAGAAGCTGCAAGTGGACCAGTAATACGTCCGACGATGAGGTCTGTAACAGGGAATAGAAAGACAAGCAAAATAATAAATGGTACAGAACGAACTAAATTCACAATGATACCAATTATTCTTTTTGCGATCCGGCTTTCCCAGAATAGTCCTTTGTCTGTTACATAAAGCAAAATACCGATAGGGAGTCCAAGAATCAAGGCGACGAGTAAGCCTATACCCACCATTAGCAATGTTTCAAAGAAAGCCGTGTTCAACTCAGGAAGGATCTCTATTATTCTATCGAGCATGCTGGATCACCTCCACTTGCTTTAACCGCTCTTCTAAATATTGCTTAGCAGAAGCTACCTCTTCCGTTTCTCCTAGCAATTCCATAATAAAAATGCCTAAAGGCGTCTCTTTTATGTACTCCACCTTGCCGTGAAGGATATTGCCACTGACCTGAAACTTTTGCAGCATATCTGACACTACGGCGTCACTCGCTAAGTTACCGCGAAACTGCAATTGGAGAATGGTACCTTTGCAGGCTTCAAGCAACTTTGCTGGTAAATCAAAGTTCAAAATGGTATCAATGAACTGCTTTGTCAGTTCCTCCTGTGGATTTGCAAAGATGTTATAAGATGGTCCTTGCTCAATAATTCTTCCATCCTGCATAACAGCACATGTATCACAAATCTCCTTCACCACTTCCATTTCATGGGTTATTAAGACAATGGTGATTCCAAGCTCTTGGTTAATTTTCTTTAATAACTGCAAAATGGATTTTGTTGTGCTCGGATCCAATGCTGAGGTTGCTTCATCGCATAGTAGGACATTAGGATTGTTCGCAAGCGCTCGCGCAATACTAACACGCTGTTTCTGTCCACCACTTAGTTGTGCAGGGTAATGATTTATTTTATCTGTTAAGCCAACTAGTTCAAGAAGCTCCTCTACCCGCTTCTTCCTTTGTGATGGAGCTACTCCAGCCGCTTTTAAGGCAAACGCAATATTATCGAATACGGTTTTAGCTGAGGCTAGATAGAAGCCTTGAAAGATCATGCCGATCGACTGTCGTGCTTCTCGTAACTTCTTTGGGGAAAGCTCTAATAAATTTACACCGTCCACCATTATTTTTCCTGAAGTTGGCCGTTCTAGTATATTCATACAGCGAATTAGGCTACTTTTTCCTGCACCACTATATCCTACAATGCCGTATATTTCTCCCTTAGGTACTTCCAGTGAAACATTATCCACACCAACGACTTGGCCGGACTTTGTTTCATAGATCTTGCTTACTTTTTCTACCTTAATCATAACGTTCACTCCAATTCCGCCAGTAAATCCAATCCATCAAAAAACCCCCTTTCATCATGAAAGAGGGTGTCGATTACAAGTATCTCACACTTATCTTTCAGAATGAATCATTCTGAAGGAAGTAGCACCACTCCAAATGGAAGGTTGCTGTGACATCTACGGGCCTTTCCCTCCGTCACTCTAGATAAGAAATATTCATATTGTTAGCATAATGATTATCATAGTCTTCGAACTCCACTTTGTCAATAGCTAGTTTAAAATATTCCTAGCTTTCCAATTCGAGCTGCAGCTTCGGCAAGTCGCTCTTCATCAGCTAGCAAACCAGCTCGTACAAATCCCTCTCCCGCTTCACCAAAGCCATTACCTGGTGCTACAACAACGTGTGCTTTTTCCAAAAGGAGGTCAGCAAATTCCTCTGATGTATATCCTTCTGGGACAGGAAGCCATGCAAAGAATGTACCGCGGGGCGCTTGAACGTTCCACCCAATTTCCTGCAATTTTTCTACAAACACATTTCGTCTACTCTCATAGGTAGCTACCAATTCATCTACAGCCGTTTGATCACCAAGTAAAGCCTTCTCTGCTGCTTGTTGCACAGCGCCAAACAAGCTAACGTATAAGTGATCTTGAATCAGGTTGAGGCTTTTTATCACGGAAGTGTTTCCAACAGCAAAACCAACACGCCAACCAGCCATATTATACGTTTTAGACAAGGTATACATTTCTACCCCAATATCCTTTGCTCCAGCAGATTGCATAAAACTTTGCGGTTTCTTTCCATCAAAGCCAATAGCCCCATATGCAAAGTCATGTACTACACAGATTTCATTCTGTTTTGCCACTTCAATTGTTTCATCAAAAAATTCCTTGTTTGCAACACCGGCAGTCGGATTGTTTGGATAGTTTAAAAATAGTAACTTTGCTGCTTCAAGGTCAGCTTGATTTAGTTGTTGATAATTTGGTAAAAAATTATTTTTTTCTAACAATGGCATAAAAACTGAATTTGCATTGGCCATGGCAATTCCGGACATGTAATCTGGATAGCCAGGGTCAGGTAGTAATGCTGTATCTCCTGCATTTAACAAGCATTGGCTAATTTCAACCAGTCCTGTTTTTGCACCAAATAGAATCGCTACCTCTGATTCTGGATCAATATCGACATCGTATTCCCGCTTGTAAAAGGTTGCCACCGCTTCTTTAAGAAAAGCATGGCCTGTAAACGGGGAATATTTATGATAGACAGGGTTATCCGCTGCTGTCTTTAATTCTTCTACTATATGGTTTGGCGTTGGCAAATCAGGATTCCCCTGGCCAAGATTAATCACATCATGCCCCTCACTGCTTAATGCTTGTACTTTTTTTACCAATTTGGCAAAAAACTGCTCTGGCAGGCGTTTCAACGTATCTGATACTGGAAAGCTTTGCACGGTTTTCTCACCTCTAATAATTCTAAAATTCTAATTATCTATGTTAGCCAATTCTGCATCGTTTGTAAAGCTGTACTTACCAAAGGATCAGGTTAATTGACAGGAAAATAAGGCGATGGGATAATAAGCACCAATAACAACGAGCACTTAAATTAGGATCAGGCTGTTAGCTTACCCTTGCTTTTATGAAGGAGTTGATTTTATGATACTGTCTGTTGCCTTGTTGCAGATAGACATTACGTTTGGAGACCCGGTAGCAAATGAAGAAAAGGTAGAAAGAAAGTTTGCAAGTTTAAAAGAAAAGAAAGTAGATGTGGTCGTTTTACCCGAGCTTTGGACAACTGGCTATGATCTTACCCGTTTAGAAGAGATTGCCGACTCTAACGGAGAACGTTCCCTCTCTTTCCTTTCTAGACTTGCCCAGAAATATGACGTGCATCTTGTAGCAGGGTCTGTTGCCAAGCGCACAGAACGAGGCGTAACCAATTCCATGTTCGTTATCAATTCAAATGGTGAACTTGTAAAGGAATATGCAAAAGCTCATCTATTTAGATTGATGGATGAGGAAAAGCATTTGGTTGAAGGTAGTGAGAACGGTATTTTCGAATTGGCCGGAATAAAATCTGCTGGTGTTATTTGCTATGATATTCGTTTTCCAGAATGGATCCGAACACATATGCTTGATAATACGAAGGTGTTATATGTGGTTGCGGAGTGGCCTGCAAAACGAATAGACCATTGGAAAGCCCTGCTTATCAGTAGAGCTATTGAGAATCAATGCTATGTTGTAGCCTGCAACCGAGTTGGTGCTGATCCTAACAATCAATTTGGTGGTCAATCAATGATTATTGGGCCTTGGGGAGAAATCCTGGAAGAAGCTGACGATGAAGAAACCATCCTATACAGTGAATTGGATGTAGAGCAGGTAGATGATGTTCGACAGCGTATTCCGATTTTTTCTGATCGTCGCCCGGATATCTACAGATATTAAGAGAAGAACGCCTTTCATGTTAGAAAGGCGTTCTTTTTTCGTACTAAAACCAAAAAAATTACAGTTAACAAAGATGCATAACCAAGTATGTAGATAAAAGTGGAAAACAGCTGACCATTCGCTGTTACGGTATCCTGGGAAAGCACGTCTATTATTGCAAAGGAAGGAGGAAAAACCCATGTAACAAAAGAAAATCCACTTGGAAGACTGTCTACCACGCCACCCTTAACAAGTGAAATTACTAAAATCAACACAAGTAATAGCCAAGTACTAAGTTTCCTTCTGCTCCATATTTTTGTGAAATATAGCGAAACGGCGACGCCCAAGAAAGAAATAAGGAAATGTGCAGTAATTGCTATCAAAACGTCCCACAATGTAACAGAACGATGGAAAGCACCAATCAAAATTGGATATAGAACAGCCAACATGATAAGAAAGCTTATCATAATAAGAACACCAATTACCTTGCTAAGAAACACAGTATTAAAACTTCTAGCATGTACAGCTGTTATATGAAACTGGGTTGCATCCTCTCTATTCACCAAGGTTATCGTTAACCAGGCGGCGACAAAATATAGAACTGCGCATGAAACAGCATAGCTACTGAAAATGGGATTGGGAACATATGTATATGCTACAAATGTCCACAAGCAAAATAAACTGACGGGCGGTACATATAAGTAGGACCTTAAATAGTCTTTTAACATATAGGAAACGAGTGCTTTCAAAATCTCACCTGGCTTTCTGTTTGTCCACCTATATCCGGCTTTTCTTTGATAGAAATTTAATCTTTCCACCCTGGTTAATAATTGTTAAAAGTAGTTTATCACTGTTGTTAGCTTCTACATTTACCTCATAGCCTCCATCTTGGAGTCTACGTAGAGTTTGCATATCTACTGTCTTATTAATTAGAGGAGAAATTTCATCAAGGTTTCCCGAAAACTGAACCGTACGATACGATTTTTCTGTTTTCATCTCCCCTTCTTTCACCTCTTTATTTTCGATAAGAAGAATACGATCCGCCAAATTTTCTTTTAATAAGCCCTCATGGCAAGTGAAAATAATTGTAGTCTTTTTTTCCTTCAATTGTTTCAGATACTGTAATAAATTTTCCTGCGAATGAGGATCCAGTCCAGAAAGTGGCTCATCGAGTAAAAGGATAGACGGCTCCCTAAGCAAACTTTGCATAAGATTTATTTTTTGTTTGTTGCCTTTAGAAAGTTTATAAATGTAATCTTGATGGAAATTGAAATTAAATTGCTTAAAAAGAAGTGTGACGCGATTTTCAAGCTCTTCCCTATTCATTCCCTCTATTCTCCCCATATGTGTTAAGTATTCCTTGGCAGTGAAATGGAGTGATTTTGGGGGGATTTCCGGGGCATAACCATATTTTTTAATATCCCTTCTCACCTGGCCCTTAGTTGGAGAAACAACGCCTGCTAAAAGCTTTAAGAGCAGGCTTTTTCCTGTCCCGTTCTCTCCAATAACAGCAACACATTCCTTTTCCTTTAAACTTATGGAAACATTATTTAAAATAACCTGATCACCTATTTTAACGTCTACATCTTTTAATTCAATCATCCGCATTCTATTCTCCTATGTATGTTGCCATGCTTCCTAAACGATCATTTATTTTCTAGTTTCTCTAAACGTTTCTCCAGTCTACTAATTCTCTCCTCATTTTGCTTTGCTGGTTCTTTCATTCTGAATACCGCACTTCTAAAAATAGCGATAATAGCGATAAGAAAGACAATGAATCCCGCTACAAACATAAAGATAATTTCCATGGGATACCCTCCTCATCTATATATTTCTTGTTTTCACCATAAAATCCTGCCTAGAAAGGAAAAATGCCCCAATAATTGGGACATTTTAATCTACATTACTTCTTTAATTCCTTTTTTAACAAGTATCCAGTTGGCTGGATAGCTTGTAAGAAAACCGAGTATCATGGCAATTTGCATCATAAACCAATATACAGCAGTATCAGGTTTTGGTGGGACCGCAAAAAGAACAAAATGAACGATTGCCATCCAGCCAAACATGCCGATTTCGAATGCAATAAGTGCAGCGGAATCTGCTTTTATCGCTGACTTAAGCGCACCTTTTTTACCAAGATCTTTGTTCATTGGATAGATCGCATAATATTGGAATATAATTCCGACTAAATATGCTAGGATAAATTCAACCAAATAATGTGCAAACAAAGTGGAACCTACTATCGTGAAACCAGTTAGTGCCACAAACGGCACACCTGCTGCATCCCCTACTGTGCATCCCCCAGCACAATGACTTGTTGACACAAAGACCTTTGCAGGCGTTTTCCGTCGATCTTCACGCTCTGAGTCTTTTGCATTTAGACGTCCCCACTTAAAGTAAGCCCAAATTGCGAATGGTCCAAAAAACCATCCGTTTATCGGCCACACCAAGTTCATTACTTTCATGTGCTGAGGATGCCTGATAACATCCACTATAATAATGGCGGAACTTATTATTCCAATGGATAATGCGACCCAAGATATAGTAGTTAACATCATTTTCACCCCATAGTATAGTTTCTACCCAAGTTTGTAATCTTTCTAAACAATGGATGAACAAACTTTACTCTCCCACCATAATTTATAGGGAACTAACCTATTCTATGAGGTGAGCATATGGAACATTTACCAGCTGTAGACGTTGGACTCATGTCAGATCATTTAATGGCACATGAGGGAATGCTACAAAAATTACGAACGTATCAGGAAATAACCACAAGCCATGATCTTAAAAGAATTCTTGCCCTACAATACAATGTGATGTCTGATCACGTGCGCGTTATGCTTAAATTAATTGATCCTAATCATACTTCTTATGTAGAACTTGCTCCAATCAATATGACCTTGCTCGAACAAAATTCCATTGGGCATTTCGGAATTAGTCAGGCTGACCACTGGATTGCCAGGGAGGCACATACGTCAGCTAAAGACATGGCCAATACGAATTTCACTTCTGCCTTAATGATGCAAAACCAAAACGTGCGAAATGTTCACGTAGAAATGGCCTTACAGCAATTGAAAATGATGGAGCTTTATGAACAATTTATTCATCGAATAGGAGGCCCCTTCATTCCGCGTGTATCCAATGAAGAACAACTTCGTACGTATAACTATTTTCAAGCTTTGTTCTCTAATTAAGTATAGCGGTGTGAGGATTACAACAAATAATGAGTCTCATGGGAAACGATCTAGTTGCCATCATCTTTGTCTATCGTTAAACTACAAGTAACAAAGACCACACCAGGAGGAATCGCCATGCGACTTTGGCACGAAAATTTAATTCCCCACCTGCCTAGGCAACAACTGCTTGGACAGCATCGCGAATGCTGTGCTCTTAGAGGTAATGGTTGGGGAAAGCCACATTCTACAGTAAATTATGTATTCGATTATTCACCATATCGTCTGTTTATCTACCATCAATTAATTATGAGGGAGATGCAAAAACGAGGATATCGGGTCGATCCTTTATGGGAAGATCCTTTTTATAGAGGAAAGATTTCTGAAGCACATAATGAAAATAGCCTTTACGCAAATGAGCATGTAGACGAACTAGAAAGACCACTCTATCCTGAGCATTCCCCTGTCTACTTAAAAGAATGTCTTGATAACCTGAGCGAAAAAGGCATTGAATTGCCAAGAATACAAGAATAAATGAAACCCGCCAGTAAGGCTGGCAGGCTTCTTTTTTTATGTGAAATATTCTATTTTGGCATCAGGGAAGTAGTGGTTGATATAGCCACCAAGCGTATCTTTGATGTCTTCTTGTTCTTCATTTTGATAGACGTATTTACCAATTCCGTATCTTCCCCATTTCCACTTTCGTTTTGATTCATCAAGCTCAAGCTTTGTCATCGGGTAATTTTCCTGAATTACTCGCTTGGCCGGCTTGGTAAAGCGATGCTGAATTAATTCAAAAGTTAAATCCTTCGTTGCTTTTGCTGGCAAGGCCGCTTCCAGCCTTTCAAACATCTCTTTATAGCCTTCTTTCCAACCCTCATGCAAATAAATTGGAGCAACGATAAAACCGAGTGGGTATCCAGCTTCAGCAATCTTTACTGCCGCTTCAATACGTTCTTTCAATCGGGACGTCCCCGGCTCAAAATATTTAATAATGTAATCATCGTTTACACTAAAACGGAAACGCGTTCTACCTTTATGCTCTGCATCCAGTAAATGATCAACATGCGCAAATTTCGTAACAAAACGGAGCTTGCCATGCTCAGACTTCCCGAAGTATTCAATTGCCCTTTTCAATGTGTGGGTCAGATGATCTATTCCAACGATATCAGAGGTACAGGATGCTTCAAACCGGGTGAATTCGGGGGCCCTTTCCTGCATATATTCCTCTGCGGCATCAAAGATCTCGTCTACATTTACATACGATCGGATATATGGCTTGCTTCCCATCGTTGTTTGCAAATAACAATAATGGCAATGGCCCATACAGCCTGTCGCGAAGGGAATTGCATACTCTGCAGATGGCTTTGATGTATCAAATTTAAGTGTTTTGCGGATACCGAGCACAAGCGTTGATTTTGCTGTCCGGTATTTTTGAAAATGATTCTCTCCAGGTAAATTACGAATTTGGTTATGGGATGTTGTTTCCCTTATCTCTATATCCATCTTTTCAAACTTTCCAATTAACTCCTTGGCAAGCGGATATTCCATAGCTCGTGGCTCTACGTATACAAGTTGCGGCACAAAAGGCTTAACCATAATAATCCTCTGTTTCCGGTAGTCCAAAAGCAATCTGATATGCTTCCTCTGCTTCTTCAGCACTTTTGTATACCGCAAACTCCTCTGTTAATGGAAAATAAGTCTCGTGTATAAATAGTGCAAGTTCACCGTTTTGATCTGGATTCTCAACTACAGCAGCCTGTTGCACATGTGCCACGTCTTGGGCATGGGGATTGCGGATAATAATATAAACAACCTCTCCAGGTTGATAGGATTCATTTATATGCATTTTTTCACCATTCTTCCTTTTTACTATTCAGTATCCGCACTTTCTGTAAAATTATGAGAGTTAGCCTTTTCTAACTAGTAAAATGAGAAAGTTATACATTGGTGCGTAGCATAGTAGAAGATGATTGTTTATATGGAGGAGACCTGACTACAGGCAATGGACTTAGTAAATTTAATTAGTCATAACCATTTCCAAGGAGCTATGGTAAAATAAAGTAGAAATATTGTGAAATTAACGTTCCTAAGGCGGGGTTAGTAAAAAATTAATTATAAATTTATGTAGGAGTATGTAGGAGGGTATTTATGAAAAAGGGTTTAATCTTATTTATCGTAATTGGATTTATATTAGTGGGATGTAAGAGTGAAACGAACAACGGAATATCTACTGAATCGAATAAAAGTAATGCTGAAAGTGCTCAAGGAATAAATCCTTTGGATAGCTCTATTACCGGAGAATTTGAATTGTATAATGGGAAAACTTTAAAAGTTGCAGTGATTGGAACTTCTCCTCAGATCAGAGAAGAACAGGTGGTATTTAATGAAATATCTTTTGAGGAATTGACAAAAGGTGAAATGGTGAACTACGATGCCGTCTTTGTTATGAAAGAAAGACTTATCCAAGCCTCCAACAGTCAGTATGCAGATATTTACCTGAATTCTGATATCCCGGTCTTTTTTATATCTGCTAATAGCCATCTTCCTTTTACATTAAAAGATACAGAGTATAGCCAGTCTTGGGAATGGACCCCTGGTAACATGTTTGCTACTGGTGTGATGAAGGACTTTGATAATGGCTCATTAAGAGAATTGGGGTTTGGTTTGTATAATGACGAAAAGACAAATGAACACATAAAAGCAACGTATTCTTTAGTATTCAAGAAAATAGAAGAAATCAGTCTTTAAAGTTTTATAACACATTGTACCAACAGGGGACCACCCTCAATCCATAGCAAGAGGCTGGGACAAAATTATATTATTGCCGTTTAAACACGAATAATACTTTTTAGCGTCGCTAGGCAGAACACTTCGCTTTCCACGGGCACGGCCTCGGGCCAACAGGATGTTGGTCACGAAGGCGTTGCCACAGGACGTGGCGCTCTTAGCCTTTGTTCCTCTCCCAAAACTGTGGGGTCTTCGGACTCGCGCTATTCCCGTTGGACAAGAAAGGCTACGTTAGCAACACATCGCACGCAGAAAATGTTATAGCATTTTCATGGAGTCTCCGCATTCTGCCTACGCTAAAACAAGAAAACCCGAACTAGGCAAACCTTTATACAAGGAGTTGCATGATAGTTCGGGTTTTCAATTGTTTAGAGAACTTTTGTCCCCACCTTTGCCTTATCCAAGGGCAACATCAAGTATCATCATGATGGTGAATCCAATCATTAAACTCATCACTGCAAGATCTTTATTTCCTTCTTCCTGCGAACCAGGAATTACCTCTTCTGCTACAACAAAAATCATCGCTCCTGCTGCAAAGCTTAATGCATAAGGAAGAAGCGGCTGTATAAAGGTAACAGCCATCGCCCCGATAATCCCGGCAATTGGCTCAACCATCCCGGAAAACTGACCGTACATAAAGCTCTTACGGCGTGACATGCCCTCTCTTCGTAGTGGCATGGAGACAGCTAGCCCTTCAGGAAAGTTCTGTATCCCAATACCTAACGCAAGAACAATTGCTCCTGTTATAGAAGCAGATGGAAATTCTGCAGCCACAGCCCCGAAGGCAACCCCAACCGCTAGTCCCTCTGGAATATTGTGCAAGGTTATCGCCAAAACAAGTAACGTACTACGCTTTTTCTTTTTGGGCTGATATCCCTCGGCCTCACTCATTGGGGAGGTGGGATGTAAATGTGGCAAAATTTTATCAATTCCCCATAGAAAAATGCCGCCGAGCATAAATCCAACTGCTGCGGGTACCCAAGTAATCGAGCCATTTTCTTCTGCCAAGTCAAGCGCCGGGGAAAGTAAAGACCAGAAACTAGCCGCAATCATAACCCCACCCGCGAATCCGAGCATACTGTCCATTAATTTTTGATTAAAATTTTTAGTTGTAAATACGAGTGCAGCCCCAAGTGCGGTCATAGCCCAAGTAAATAATGTCGCAATCCCTGCTTGGGCAACTGGGTGCAATGATAGGAAGTAGTCTAGCATAATTAGTGCTCCTTTCTCTGCTGCAATGCCTTGTTTAAATGTCAGTCTATGTTGCTAATTTAATACTATTCCTATCTGACGGGATTTGTAAACAATATCGTACTAAGAGGATGATCTCGAGTAAATAATTTGGGAAGGTAATAGGTGCTATATAAAAATAAGACTTTATAAAAACGTAAAGGAGCAGCATAGTAGCTGCTCCTTACCATGTTAAGCATTTCCTCCTGCCTCTAACACAGCATATAGCGGATAATGATCACTCGGGAATTGGTCTCCATTTCTTGTATTGACGATCTCTATAAAACGAGCTGTGACCTCTCCTTTTGCCAGTATCCCATCAATTCGGAATTCCTTCCCTCCACCTGTAGGATCGTGAAAATTGTTGAACGTTCCCAGTGTGTCATTTTTCCGTTCCTCCGCGGTTTCCCATAGGTTTAGATAGCCACTCTCCTTTAGAATTTGGAAAGGAGTACTTTCATGATTCGCATTAAAGTCCCCTGTTAATACTGTAGGCAATCCTTCACTCAAACCAGATCTTTCCCCCAGTAACGCTGCAGCCTTCTCTCGTGCTATGGAAGCTATATGATCAAAATGCGTATTTAGGATATAGAGTTCCTCTCCATTATCTAGACTACGGAATTTTCCCCATGACACAATTCGCGGACAGGAACTCCCCCACCCTTTGGATCCAGGCTCCTCCGGGTCCTCTGATAACCAGTATGTAGCTGTATCGATTGCTTCAAAAGTAGCTTTTCGGAAAAAAATCGCAGATCGTTCTCCTTTCTCACCGCCATCTCTTCCCTCCCCGATCCACTGATAGTCGGACAGATTTGCTTCTAGATCGCTCATTTGCTGTGGTACTGCTTCTTGGATTCCTATAAAATCTGGATTTTTATCCTTGATTACCTTAATTACTTCTGGTAGTCTTTCCGCCCATGTATGTGGCGTTCCATCCTCACTTGTCAGGCACCTAATATTGTAGCTCATTATACCGATTTGCATGTAGCTTCCCCCTTAGCTATAATACTATCAGTATAGAATTACCCTTCTCGTTTCACAACCAGAAACTGAAACTGTTAATCAATCCAGGCTCCCGTCAAATGATCAAGCGGCAAATACTCCTCATTAATTTTCACAAACCTATTTAAGACATCAACACCCAGTAGCTTGCCTTTTACTTTCTGGTAGTCATGGTCTCTGAAATATTCCAACTCAATAGTCAAATCGTTCGCCAATGCCAGTTGAAGCTGTAAATTAATCTCTTCCATCTGGTACTCGGAAAGCATCGGTTTTTCTTTAAACTCCTCCTCTGCCCACATCTTTTTTAGTAATTCTATATGCTCTGGCAGCATCATCGCTGTCCATTTTATCGTACCTCTGTCATTGACACTCATTGTTATGCCCCCACTTTCTTGATTAGTCCAGCGGAAAGGATGTTTTCGCGTTTAAACGTGCGTACGCTTTTTCGATAATAACAATATGCAAGAACTAGTGTATCATCCATTTTTAGCACACGAATAAAACGTTGCGTAATCTGTTGATTTCCATCCATATAGAACACTACAATCTTTTGTTTTGTTTCCATCGAACGCTTGAATACTCCATTCATTGAGAACATCCTTTCCGGAACACTTGTTCAGAACATCTGTTCTTATTTTACCACATTAGCAAAAAAATATGCATGAAAATTTCTGGAAAAAGATTTGAAGAGAAAATTCCGCGTTTGTCACGACTTCAATTTATGAGGCATAAACTGGGAGGAAAAAACGAAGACGGGGAGTTGTTATCGCATGACAGTCTCATACATGGATTACACAAGTGAGAATGACACATATTTTGCCGATTTGAATAAAAATCGACTATTTACAAGGAACAGACAGAATTACATTAACCGATTAGGAAGAGATGTGCTGAATACTTTAGGAAATGTTTCGCTACTAGATATTTACTTAAGTGATAAGCGAGTTGTAGAACCACACTATCACCAGAACGCCGCCGAACTCGTTTATTGTATTTCCGGTGAAGCACGTGTATCCTTTATTAACCCATTTAATAATGAGGTCAGCAACATTACCATAAGACCTGGACAAGTGGCGAACATCCCTCAAGGATGGTGGCACTGGGAGGAAGCAACAACAGACCAAACACATTTGTTGGCCATATTTGACGCCCCGTATCCTGAGTATATTTTTGGATCTGACATTCTGACAAAGACACCAGTTGAAGTACTGGCACATACGTATTGCCTGAATGCTGATCAGTTACGCAAAACACTTTCTCCACTTAACAATGAAACCATTATTATTGGTCCAACCGATGAATGTGTGCAAAACCAAGTAAAACAACAATATGCCAGTCAACAATCTGTAAAACAGACCTATTCTAGAAGCGACAATTCCTCCACTTACTATGGCGGGTATTATCCACAGGGGCAAAATCATTTCTAATGCCTAGACAGTTTCGAACTTTGCCAACGCTTGGCGTGGTGCAGCAAAACGGTACCAATGTAACATGAGAATAAAAATCAACACCAAATCAATCGCATCCCCACCATAATACATTAATATTCCTCCTGCCTCTGCCTCGTGAGTGGGGACTCCAATTGGAGGATGTGCGTATATATATTTAGACAGAATCGCATGTGCTCCTAAAGCAAACACGAGGACAATGCTACGATATAAATAAGAAAAGCGATGAGGTGTCGGGTCGATATAAATCATCGCTACTGTAAATAAATATCCAGCTGCAAATACATGAAAATGAATAAGCAAATAAACGAGAAGATTATGGTGCATGAAGTGATATAAATTTGTTGTGTAGAGCAGCCATAGTCCTCCTATATTTAATATGGAAGCAATAATCGGATTGCTAAGCACCGATACAGGGAAACTTTTTAAGAAATTGGCAATGAAACGCGCCTGCCTGACAGGAAGCGCTCGAAGCACTAAAGTCACTGGTGCAGAGAGTACCAATAAAAGTGGCGCAAGCATTCCGAGTAGGAGATGGCCCAGCATATGTGCAGTAAAATTTGTGTGGGCCCATTCTACTAAAGGCCCTATGACTGCACAGGTGGCTACAATTACTCCTAAAGTCCAGAGAATATATCTGGACATTGGCCATGGTTGTAAATGGCTTTTTCGGTTGGAAAGAAAGCCTGCTAGACAATAAACAGCAATCCCAGCAATAGATAGAGCTAGGACGATAATAGTCCACCCCCCTTGTATTCCATTATGCACCCGAACTCGACTCCTTCCTCTTATGCATTCTTTTTCTTGTTTGGAAAAGAATGATCAGTCCAGCCAAAATCATGAGGATTGCAACACCGTTCCAAACTATGTCATAAACCCAGACATTATCAACATAACGAATTTGATGCAGTCCCATTACCTTATGTTGAATCAATCCATCATATAATTGAAAAGCACCTGCTCCCAGGAGCAACCCGCCCCACCAACGCTTTAGCCAAAGAGCCCGTCTGCGCCGCAGATCCGCAAACATAAAAAGACCACCAATGGTAGCGAACCAACTGAATGCGTGGAAAAGCCCATCGGAAATAAGACCAATATCTGTCGTAGACTTATCATAAAAATGGTGCCATCGTAGTAACTGATGAAATACTGTTTCATCAATAAAAGCAGCAATTCCTAAGCCAAATAATATACCAGATAACAAATTCCGACCGGCATACTTTATTATCATCTTCGCATGATCTTCCGTATCCATAATACCACCTCGATTTTAAGCTTTTTACTTGTATACCCCTGTAGTACCCCGTTCATTCAAGCAAATATAAAAAATCCGAACCACCGAAGATACTGTCATAAGTTCGGTGGTTCGGATTAAGCTTTAATCGAAATAGTAAAGCTAATTCAAAAGTAGATTAATTCCCCCAAGTGCCGCCAAAATGAGCACAAGGATAGTAAAAACTTTTTGCGGAATAATTGGTAGTACCTTAATACCAACAAATGCCCCTAGAATAATAGCAGGGACTAACCATGCATTAAACGAAATTGATTCTACTGTAATGAGCTCCAAATGGACATAGAACGGTACCTTAATGAGGTTAACAAACAGAAAGAACCACGCTCCCGTTCCAACAAACTCCTTCTTAGGTAGCCCCTTCACTAATAAGTAAATTGTCATGATTGCTCCAGCAGCATTTCCTACCATAGTGGTAAAACCGCCCAGAATCCCCATCAGCAACGTGAAACCCAGTGAGTTAGGTAATAAAGTATTAAACTTCGTACCAAATCGCTCTCGCACAAAATTCAGGGTGATCATGACAAGCACAATAATCCCAATCAACGGCTTCAATTGTGCATCGTTTACATGTTCAAGTACAAAGTAACCCGCAACAATCCCAATTAACACCCACGGAATTAACCCTTTTAAATGGTTCCATTTTACATTTCTACGATAATAAATAATTGCAAAAAAATCCCCCACTAAGAGCATCGGCAACAGAATACCGACAGAATCTCTTGCAGGGAAGACAAACATAAGTAATGTGACAACCAATATAACTAAATTAGGCAATCCAGACTTTGAAAAACCAATACAAAGCGCACAAAAGATTACCAAAATCCATTCCAATAACGTTAGTTCAAACATCGTGCTGCCTCCTGCTTTTAAAAACTATTACTTTAGGATCGTTTAATAGTGCTTACTATGTAATTAGAAGTGCAACTAACACTAGGTAATACTTGCCTTCACCTTTTATCGTAACACAATTAAGTTATTTAAAAACTCTTACACTACTGAACAAGCCTTTTTAAAATCGCGATATTTTCTTCAAGAAATAAAGCATTCTTTTCAATTCCACGTCGTTTACACCAACCGATACTATTAAAAGCATCTGTGAACTGATAAAAAGGCAGGACTGCTTCTAATTCAATTAACGGCCTCACACTGTTGTAGCCATCTTGATAGGCTTTATATAACGCAACATCGAAGCGCAAAAAATCACGATGCAACTTGGTGAAATCAACTTCTGTTGAACCAAAACGTACACTTTCAAAATCAATAACGCCAGCATCATTATTCTCAGCCACAATGATGTTTGCTGGGCGAAAATCCATATGTATAAAACTTGGGCCGTCTGGTTTAGGAAGCTGTCGTTTCATTTTTTCAAACTTCTTAATAGCTATATTGTATAAACGCTCCTCAAGTACTTTTTCTACATCTTCTGCAAAACTATAAAACTTTTCTTCTATAAAAGTAGACCAGTTCACAAATTCATTTTCAATTCCCTTTAAACCATCAGGCGGCTGAATTTCATGAACGGAGGCATGAAGTTCCCCAACGCGATAGGCTGCTGCTTTAGTTACATTGGGTGTTAATGGGTTGCCTTGTAATTCAGATAATAAAAGGGCTCCTGGGCAATCCTCATCACCAGACCAATAATCTAACAATTCCGGGACAGAGACCTTGCCCATTAAAATAATATAAGCCTCTAACTCTCTTTGGTACTTTAATCTTGTAAAAGGTATTTTTAAATAAACAGTTTCGCCATTATGTAAAATACATTTATAAACCGTGGAGCTATGCGAATCATCTACTTCAAGAAATGATTGAACCTGTAGCCCGAATTTATCCAAAATGCGATTTAACAATTAAACCTGCTCCTTTCCTAACAAAATGGAGTCATATAAAACGCCAGATATACGAACCTCATGAAGAGGAGAACTGTCTAAGCATTCTTGATCGAATATACTAACGTATCCCCTTCAGAAAGCCTTACTGTTTTCTCATACCTCAGCCCTGCCTTTTTAGCAACGAAAATGGATGCGAGGTTATTCGGATTAATCAAGCTAATTAACTTGCTTAACCCTTTTTCCTCTAATCCATATTCTCGTAATGCAATAGCCGCCTCTTTAGCTAGTCCTCTCCCCCAATAATCTGGAAGTAACCAATACCCAATTTCTATTTCTCCCTTTCCTTCAATTGTTTGTCTTACCAGACCGGCATGGCCTATCAGCTTATCTTCTGCTTTTAGTTTAACAGCCTGCAATCCAAACCCATACTCATACTCCGAAACCCAGTGTCCCAAACTATCTTTAGCTTCTGCAAATGTTTTCGTTTTTCCTTTTCCAATGTAACGCACGATATTCGGATTAGCCCATAATCCTGCATAGAAATCTAAATCTTCTTCCGTGTACGGTCTTAGAAGTAGTCTATCCGTTTCAATCATTCTCAAAAACACCTCCTTTTCTATTATTCTATCATGTTATCTGATTTCTCCGACGAATTCCACCAATGATTAGAACAAGAAAAATAAGAGCAAGTAGAAATATAGATTTGGGAAAAGATAAGATGTCCAATAACTGGGTCACTCTTTCCTCCTTCATTATCATATCTCCCGCAGTCCACGCCAGTAATGCTGTCCCTCCGTATACGATACTTGGGTATTGTTCCATAGCTTTCATAATTAGACCACTGGCCATAAGAATAATTGGAATGCTAATCATTATACCAATCATGATTAGCAAAAACTGGCCATTGGAAATGGCTACAATAGCCAGGACGTTGTCCAGACTCATTAAAATGTCCGCAAAAATAATAATTGTGATCGCTTCTTGCAAGGAGCTGCCAAACTTTATTTGATGGTCATCTGGCTTGTCCACCAATAATTTATAAGCTACGAACAAAAGAAGCAAACCTCCAACCAAGTGTATCCACGGTAGTTTCAAAAAATAGAGCACAAGAAAGACGAATAGAATGCGAAATGCTATTGCCCCAAACGTTCCCCAGATAACAGCCTTTCGCTTCATGTGATCTGGTAATTTTCTACTTGCCATCGCGATGACGACAGCATTATCTCCACTTAGGATGATATTGACAAGCAGTATCTTTAGTAACGGCTCTATGATTTCCATAACGAGTCTCCCCCAATCTATTTCCTATGGATAGCCTATGATTCTAGAAAAGAAGACAGACCAGACAAAGAGCATTATCTCTTCTCTGACACGCCCTCCGTGTTTGCAGGTATCGTTCCTAGGGAAAATACAATGTAACGACGGAAAGGGGATTGAGTCTAAATGCAAAACCAATATACTGAACTATTTATTAATGGAAACTGGACGACAGGGTCTTCTGGCAAAAAAGTTGAAAATTATAATCCATACAATGGTGAACCCTTAGGAACCATTCAATCAGCAAATCCTGAAGATCTAAATCAAGCATATGAAGCTGCTGCTGCCTACCAGCCAAAATGGGAGGCAATGGAGCCGGCTAAAAAGCAGGAATATTTACTTCACTTAATCGAAACAATAAAAGACAATAAAGCACATATTGTGGATTGGCTTATCAAAGAAGCAGGAAGCAGCAAAGTAAAAGCAGAAGTTGAGATACAGTCAGCTATCCAAATTATCCGTGAATCAGCTTCCTTCCCAACAAGAATGCAAGGCACAACTGGAACCTCTAATACAGAAGGAAAAGAAAATTACACATTCCGCTCAGCCAAAGGCGTCATTGGGGTAATTGGTCCGTGGAATTTCCCATTCCATCTGGCAATGCGTACGATTGCCCCAGCTCTAGCGACAGGGAATACGGTAGTAGTAAAACCAGCTTCCGACACACCCGTAACATCTGGTTTGTTAATTGCTGATTTACTACAGGAAGCAGGCTTTCCAGATGGCGTCATTCATGTAGTAGCTGGACGTGGTTCTGAGATCGGAGATGAATTTGTCGAGCATCCAGTCCCTAAACTCATCTCATTCACAGGGTCGACAGAGGTAGGAAAGCATATCGCTCAACTTGCAAGTAAACATTTAAAAGAGACCTCTCTTGAACTTGGCGGAAATAATGTAATGCTCGTACTGAAGGATGCAGATATTGAGAAAGCAGCCGAAGCGGCCGTTTTCGGTTCTTTCCTTCACCAAGGACAGATTTGTCTATCACTGAATCGCATTATCATAGACGATAGTGTTTACGATGACTTTGTCTCAGCATTCACGCAAGCTGCCAAAAGACTTAAGGCAGGAGATCCTGCAGAAGACGATGTGTTAATCGGTCCGATTATTAACCAGGGACAGATAGAGCATATACAGGAGCTTGTAGAAAGTACAATCGATCAAGGTGCCAAGCTCCACACAGAATTTAAGACAGAGGGAAATGTTATAAAACCAGTTATTTTATCAGAAGTTACTAACGATATGCCAGCAGCGAAAGAAGAAGTGTTTGGACCTGTGGCTTCCCTTCTTCGTGCATCAGATGAAGAAACGGCAATTAAAATTGCCAATGATTCTCCTTTTGGGTTAAGTGGGTCTATCTTTACAAAAGATCGCTATCGAGGCATGCAAGTTGCCAAACGTATTGAAACTGGCATGGTTCATATTAATGATATGTCCGTTAATGACGAAGCACATATGCCATTTGGTGGTGCAAAGCAATCAGGCATCGGGCGCTTTAATGGCGAATGGGTTATGGATGAATTCACAACCACGCAATGGATTAGTGTACAGGCAGAAAATCGAGAGTATCCATTTTAATAAGATATTATAGAACAAAAATCCCAAGATACATGAGTTGTATCTTGGGATTTTATTTGATTAAACAGTAAGCACCTGTATAGTACTACCTATTATCATTTACATACTGACGCATATGATCTTTTATGCCAGCTAAGTAAATTGATGAAGGATCATCTTCCTTCTCTAGTTCTAGAGTAGAGCCATCGGTTGGAAGTGTGTTATTAAATCGTTCCTCATATTCGGCAACATCAATCTCTTTTCTTGAATCAAGTATTTCTTTATGCCTAGTAGGTTGCAGAGCACCTTTAAAGCCTGGCTGCAAAATACCTGAAAAGAATTCGCCTACAGCACCAGAACCGTAGCTGAATAACCCGATTCTTGCCCCTTCTTCCAAATCCTCTTTTGTTTCCAATAGAGATAGCAGGCTAAGGTAAAGCGAGCCGGTATAAATATTACCAATACGCTTATTATACGTTTTGCTTGCTTCATTATTTTCTAACAACCTGTTTTGTGTAACTTCATCAGTCTCAGGTAAAAGTGGCTTTAATGCTTTTTGCCCCATCTTGGTATATGGTAGATGGAAGCAAATTGCTTCGAAATCAGAGAAGGAAGCGTCTGTTTTTACTTTATATTGCTCCCAAACCTTCGCAAAAAATTCAATGTATTGTTCATTTGATAGTTTACCATCAACGATTGCTTTATCTGTATAAGTAGGGCGCCAAAAATCCATCACATCACTCGTATGGTAAGCACTTTTCTCCTCAAGCGCAAGTATTTTCGGGTCAGCACTGATTAACATGGCAACCGCTCCTGCACCTTGTGTAGCTTCCCCACCAGTACGAAGTCCATATCGAGCAATGTCCGATGCAAGTACTAATACTTTGCTTTCTGGATTTAACGCAATATGCCCTTTAGCCATCTGGATCGCTGCGGTAGCTGCATAACAGGCTTGTTTCATTTCAATACTACGTGCATCAGGATTTATCCCAAGCAGATCATGCACATAAACAGCTGATGCTTTTGAGCTGTCGATACCTGTTTCTGTACCGAAAATGACAAAGTCAATCTTTTGTTTATCCGCTTCATCTAAAATATTTAAGGCAGCATTGGCTGCAAGTGTTACCGTATCCTGTGTCATTGGAGCAAACGCCATTTCTTCTTGTCCAATGCCTATCGTGAATTTAGCAGGTTCCACGTCTCTTGCAATTGCTAGTTTATTCATATCTACATATAAGTGTGGTGCGTAAAAACCAATTTTATCAATACCTATTTTCAATGTCCTGCTCCTTTACTACTAAATTTCTACTATTTTACAAGTGATGTATTTCACAAAAATAAAGTCCTTCAAGTTTAATGCAATATAAGATTAATAATATACTTTTTTCTATTCAAAAACAATTCATGTGTACAGAGTATTCATTTAACGTTTCATCAACGCCTTAATCGGAGTTGTTTGAAAAACCTTTATCAAACAAATTATGTTTCCTAGTTCGCATCTGAATACTGAGTATGAGACCAATCGCTGCCATGTTAGTTAACAATGCACTACCTCCATAGCTTATAAATGGCAAGGCAAGCCCTGTTATTGGCATTAATCCGATTGTCATTCCAATGTTTTGAAATACTTGAAAAGCTATTAAGGCTATAATTCCTATTCCTATGTATGCTCCAAAAAGGTTCTTTGCATTTAAAGTAGCTAGTACAATTCGATAAATAAGAAAGAAATAGAGAAATACTAAAATACAAGCACCAATGAAGCCGAATTCTTCACCAATCACCGCAAAAATAAAGTCTGTATGTGCCTCAGGAACCTTTCCGCTTTGAATTTGCACTCCTTGATTAAAACCATTTCCAGTTAACTGCCCTGATCCTATCCCCATTCTTGCTTGTTTCAGCTGATATCCAGAGTTGGAAGGAAAATGTTCAGGGTCTAACCAACCATAAATTCTAGATAGCTGATGGGGTTTAAAGATTTGCATCAATAATTCTGGTGCAACAAAGTAGAGACATACAATTACAGAAACTAGCGCGATTACTCCAAGAAGAATAAGCAGAACCATCTTGCTCGAAATCACCGATATAAACACCAAAGTAGCGGCAGTCATTCCTACCATGAGGGCAGAACCCAAATCTGGCTGTACTAACACCAAAACGAATGGAACAAGGGTAACAATGCCAATTTTTATTATAATCGGTATACTCTTTTTAAATGAAAGCCTTTTGTTACCAACCTTATTTAAAAGGGTCGCAAGGTATAAAACAAGAGAAAACTTCAAAAACTCAGAAGGCTGTAATTCAAATAAACCAAAGTTAATCCACCGTTGTGAACCGTTTTTAATCACACCAAAAAAATGTACATAAATAAGTAATAGAACACTAAATAGATATAAATATAAACTCCATCGCTTTATTAGATCATAGTCCAATAACGCAAAAGCAGCTAGAACAGCAAAGCCCAATATATACCAAAATATTTGTCGTTTCAAAAAATAAAAAGAGTCAGCCGACTCATATTGTCCAGAACCACTATAAACTGCTATCAAACTAAATAGGAAGAAACAAAATATAATAAATAGTAATGTATAATCGATTACATGTTTTTTCGAGTTCATAAACGTCAAACCCTATCCTTGTTTAGCCAGCATGCTTACCGTTAATTGAACTGCAATAGCATCATCTATATATCCAATAGGAAAGAGATAGTCAGGAATTAAATCCAATGTTAAAACAAAGTATAGTAGAGCTCCGCCCATTATGAGTTGATGCTTTATTGTTACATTCCCAGAAGTAAACTGCTCATACATCTCTTCTAATTGCCGTATAAACGGTCCAGCAGCACCAATACGCTTTATCTTACTTTTAAATTTCTCCTTTATCGTTTCCTGCCCCTCTTCTGTCATTGCGTGTTGTCGGTGATTTTTTAACTGTTTCTCCAAACGATCAATTGAAAATTCATGGTGGTCCATATCGGAAGTTTCTATAACCTTTATTAGCTGTTGGATATGCTTTTCTACTTTTTCCTCATTATTATTCGAAATAGAATGATCAGCATAACCAGCAACCTTTAAAAGCTCCTCTATTGGTATATCTAAGGCTTCAGAAAAAGTCCTTAAATGATGAATGTTAGCTTTCCTCTTGCCATTAATAATTCTAGAAATGCTAGAAGTTTCTATATTGGTCATTTCACTAAATTTACGCATGGTGAGACCGTTTATCTGTAATTGTTTTTTTAAAAATCCACCAAATTCTGTAGTCATTTTTTATGTCCACCTACCTATTCTGTCTTGAATACCTCATCTATATCGCAATTTACAGTATCATTGACAATTTGTCAATCTATTAAACAAGCATCTAATCACATATTAATTTAACAAGGAATTAGCATTTTGACATTTTGTCAACATTATCATATAGTTTACATACATTAATACAAGGAGTGTCATTTACATGGGGAGATTAAAAAGGAAATCAAAATTAAAGAAAAGAATAAAGCTTAGTATGCTTACTTTCGTTCTAATAATTGGAGGAGTAGTTACATATAGCATCATTCAGTTTAATCATGGTTTATCCGCGGCAAAAAAGGAAAATTCCTCGGATAGCGAAGCAGTGCATACAGACTTTGCAGGAGAGGAAGTAAAGTTTGGGGAAGTAAAGGTGCTTTTAATCGGATCAGACGCAAGAGAGGGAGAGCAAGGTCGTTCAGACACCTTAATGATTGGTTACTATAATCAAAATACGAATGAAGTAAAAGTAGTATCTTTAATGCGCGATATTTATGTAGACATCCCAGGATACGGAATGAATAAGTTAAATGCAGCTTATTCTTTTGGCGGCCCCGAACTACTTAGACAAACAATTAAACAAAACTTTGATACAGATATAAATTATTATGCGATTGTAGACTTTAACGGGTTCCCTAAAATAGTAGATTTAATTGCACCGAAAGGTCTAAATATAAATGTAGCAAAAAAAATGTCAAAGAATATTGGAATGACTCTAGAAAAAGGAGAACAAACCTTACACGGCGAGGAACTTTTAGGTTATGTACGTTTTCGGAAAGATAGCGAAAGTGATTTCGGAAGGGTAAGACGCCAGCAGGAAGTTCTGTCAAAACTAAAAGATGAGGCAATTTCAGTGAATAGTATAGTAAAATTACCTAAGACACTAGGTATAGCAACAGGCTATGTTGATACAAATATTAGTAATAATATCTTATTTTCAATTGGAAAAGGGTTACTAACTTCAGATCAAGATGTCGAGACATTGAGACTACCAGTTGACGGATCTTTCACAAACCAACGTGTCAATGTCGGGGCTGTATTAGATATAGATTTTGATCAAAATAAACAAGCCTTGGAGGGCTTTTTATCAAGATAGAAAAATTTATCTGAGCTATTAAATGAAAGAAGCAAGTGAATTTAACTGATAGCGAATTTCTCAGAAAATAAAAGGTGCTATTTCACGTGTAATACGGCAAATAGCACCTGGAAAATAAGTTCCGAACTCAGAACCTTTTATTATAGAAAAAATTCAAGTTTTGTGGTTAGGTACTGATCCACGAAAGTTAGAATCTACTATGCTGGCTCGGTACCAATTCTTATAACAGAGAAACACCAAGTTTTCATCTAATAACTAACCTTCGTTTCATTACGTAATGTCCCTATGCCTTCAATGGTGCACTCTACCATTATATTTCCCCCAACCATTTCTGCACCAACAGGGCTTCCGGTTAAGATAACGTCTCCTGGCTGTAATGTCATCACATGAGATAAGTAACGAATCATCTCTTCAATGGTGACAATCATTAAATGTGTTGGACTATTTTGCTTCTCCACACCGCCCACTGTGGCTTCAATTCGAATCTTGTTTAAGTCAAGGTTCGTTTCTACTATTGGACCGATCGGTGTAAATGTATCAAAGGCTTTTCCAATGGTCCAGTGGCCATCCGGATGAAACATGTCCGGTGCTGTAACATCGTTTGCAATTGTATACCCAAATACATACGGTTCCACAGGATCTTCTGGTTGTAATTGCTTTATCTCTTTCCCAATAACCACAGCCAATTCTGCCTCAAATTTCACATTTTCAACCTGCTCCGGTATAACAATGTTTTCATCAGGACCAATAACGGAAGATACTGGCTTAAAAAAGAATACTGGATGCTGTACAGGGTCACTAGGTAATTCCTCTTCACTTGCTACATAATTCGCCCCAATACCTATAATTTGATTTGGTAGGATTGGTGCAAGTAGCTTCACTTCACTACGTAGATGAACCCCACTTGTTTTCTCCCAATTGCTGTAGGGGTCCCCAGAGATTTGGATGATTTTGTCTTTTTCCAAAACACCTTGAAACACTTGATTTTTATCCTTGTATCGAACAAATTTCACATTTTCACCCTCTATTTAATCATCAGATAATTTCTTCTTTTTTTACTTTCCTTCCCTCATGCAAAATAGGTTCTGTATAGCCATTTGGCTGCTTATCTCCTTCGAAGACAAGCTTACATGCGGTCTGGAAGGCAATCGAATTTGCTTCGTTATTTGCCATTGGCTCGTAGGAAGTATCCAGCTGATTCTGTTGATCGACCACTTTTGCCATATTCTTGAATGTATCGTAGACCTGTTCTTTTGTACAAACTCCATGGAGCAGCCAATTTGCAATATGCTGACTGGATATTCGAAGTGTAGCACGATCTTCCATTAAACCAACATTGTGAACATCAAGTACTTTAGAGCAACCAATTCCCTGATTCACCCAGCGGACAACATACCCAAGTATCCCTTGAACATTATTATTTAATTCCTGTTGAATGTTTTCTTTAGCTAACAATTTTTCAGTCATAATAGGTATTTTTAAGAGCTCGTCACGATAGGAAAATAGCTCTGTCTTCGCTAGAAGCTGTTCCTGTACCTTGGAAACATCCACTTGGTGGTAGTGAAGAGCATGTAGTATGGCAGCAGTCGGTGATGGGACCCACGCTGTTGTAGCACCAGATAGTGGATGAACCACTTTTTCTTCAAGCATTGCTTTCATTCGATCTGGCGCAGCCCACATACCCTTCCCAATCTGCGCAATTTTCGGGAACCCACATGAAAGGGCAGCATAGACATTCGATGATTCATAGGCTTTAATCCACTCCGTATGCTTCATGTCATTCTTTCTTTGCACCGGACCAGCAAGCATAGACGTATGAATTTCATCGCCAGTACGATCCAAAAATCCTGTATTTACAAATACAATACGCTCTTTTACTTGCTTAATACATGCTTTTAAGTTAAGGGAAGTTCGCCTTTCCTCATCCATGACGCCAATTTTAATCGTATGCCGTGTTAGGCCAAGTATATCTTCTATACGGTTAAACAATGTATCACTAAACGCTACTTCCTTAGGACCATGCATTTTAGGCTTAACAATATATATAGAGCCTAACTCTGAATTGGCATATTTCTCTTTTCCATTCATTGAGTGCAGGGCAATAAGACTGGTGACGACGGTATCTAGTATACCTTCGTAAATTGGCTTACCAGTTTCGTCTAATATCGCATCAGTTGTCATCAAGTGACCAACATTCCGTATAAACAATAATGATCTCCCCTTAAGGGTAAACCTATCATTACGTAACCCGATATATTCTCGATCCTCATGCAAATGCCGTTCAATCGTACTGCCATTCTTTTTAAAGGAAGCTTTTAAGTGACCATTCATTAGACCAAGCCAGTTCCGATAGACCTCCTGCTTATCCTCTGCATCAACTGCTGCAACGGAGTCTTCGCAATCGATGATAGTAGTAAGTGCGGCTTCTAAGATGATATCCTTTACATTAGCCTTATCTCTACTGCCGATTGGATCCTTTTCATCGCGTACCAATTCAATATGGAGACCATGATGTCTAAATAGAATAGAAGTAGGATTCTCCTTATTTCCAAGATACCCGCGGAATAAGGAGGGATCCTTTAATGAAGCGCTCCCTCCATTTTCCAGTGTAAAAATGAGGGCTTCTCCCCTAATATGATAGTCCGTTACATTGTGATGACTTCCCTTCTCCAATGGAAGAAATTGATCTAAAAGGCTTCGACCAAACGCTACTACCTTTTCTCCTCGTATAGGATTGTAATTAGATCTTATTTCAGCACCATCCGTTTCTGAAATTACGTCTGTCCCATATAATGCGTCATACAGACTTCCCCATCGAGCGTTGGCAGCGTTAATGGCATAGCGAGCATTATTTACAGGAACAACCAATTGTGGCCCTGCAACAGTTACCTCCTCGTCCACGTTATCAGTGGTAACCTTCACTTTTTCAGGTTCCTCTTCTAAGTATCCAATTCTCTCAAGAAATTGCTTATATTGCTGTTGGCTAAACGTAGGGTTGGCAACATGCCAGTTATTAATTGCTGATTGCAATTGATCCCTTTCCTTAAGTAATTCATCATTGATAGGTGTTAGCTCACTCACTAGATCAGAAAAATCATCCCAAAATTTGTTGTAATGAAGGTCAATGTTTACAAAGACCTCCTCGTGAAGGAAATCATATAACCCCTCTTCCACCTGTAATGTTCCTATTTTTTTATAGTTCGCCATTTCTATCAGCCTCTCATGTACATGTTAAATTGGTTCTTTCACTGTAATTGCTCGCATTGGCTGATATGGGCTCATATCCACTTCTATTTGTTCGTCCATCATTAACTCTGCTGCCAATGTGCCAACATAAGGACCCATCGTTAATCCAGATGCTCCCAACCCATTTGCCATGTATAACCCTGTAATGGCGTCCACTGCTCCTACTAATGGCAGAATATCTGGCCCCATCGGACGAAAACCAATACGCACTTCTTTTAAGGTTCCTTCATTCAAACCAGGAGCAACATCTAAAGCGGCTCCCAATACTTCGTGCACTCCTCCAGCTGTTAATCTATAATCAAATCCAGATCCAGTTTCTCTTGTAGCACCGGCAACAACACGAGAATCATCAAATGCCAACATATAATGACTAGTGTGTGGTAAAACAACTGGCCAATCTGACGTATCCTGTTGAGGTAAATTAATATGGGCAATCTGTCCACGCTGTGGCTCCATCGCCAGCTCAAGTCCTAGTGGTTTTAACAGTTCCGGCGCCCAGGCTCCTGCTGCGATAAGCACTTTATCAGCTATGATAGTCTCGCCATTTACAGTAACACCCGTTATTTTTTTCGCCGATGTCTGGAGTGATGCCTCTCCTTCAATTAAGCGTGCACCGTGTTTTTGAGTCGCGCGCTTTAGCGCATCACGTAAATAACTACCGTCAATACGAGCTGCGCCAGATACAAAAACAGCCTCCAAATCATCAGAAAGGGCAGGAAACATTGCCTGAGCTTGTTTTGCATCTAACCTTCTAATTTCACCGGCTTCAGGAGCTTCCTCTTGTTTCTTTCTAACTCGTTTCTCAACTTCGTCTAGTTTGGCAGGGTCTGAGCTGACGCTGAGTGCTCCTACTTTTTTATATCCCGTTTCCGACTCACCATCTTGTTTTAATTGTGCAATAAGATCAGGATAGAATCTGGCACCACGTTTTGCGATTTGGTACCAATCTGGATCATCTACACGGGAGATCCACGGACAGACGATTCCAGCACCAGCGGAAGTTGCTTTCCCGTCCTCAATTCGGTCTACCATCACAACCTCTATTCCATTTTTGACAAGATAATAAGCTGCACTTGATCCAACAATTCCAGTTCCAACTACGACGACTTTCATATCTTATTCTCCTCCCTTTTTATGCATGCAATGGATAATGACAGGCTACAAGATGTCCTTCTTCGTTTGCTTTCAATTTCGGCTTTTCCTCTTTACATTTTTCTGTCGCAAATGGGCAACGCGAGTAAAAACTACAACCTTTTGGCAAGTTGCGCTGATCGGGCAAATCTTTCTCCAGTATTACATCCTCGGAATCTGCTCTTAAAGAAGGGTCCGGAATCGGAACTGCAGAAATAAGTCCTTGGGTGTATGGGTGACGCGTCTTTGAAAATAGGCTTTCCTTGTCAGCCATTTCCACAATTTCCCCCATATACATCACAGCAATCCGGTCACTGATATATTTAACAGCAGGGATTCCGTGTCCAATAAATATTAAAGTTAATTGTAACTTTTCCTTTAACTCTAATAATAGATTCAGTATTTGTGCCTGGATTGAAACATCTAAAGCAGAGACGGGTTCATCACAAACGATTAATTTTGGGTTTAAAGCAATAGCCCGAGCAATCCCAATTCGCTGTCTTTGGCCCCCACTAAATTGGTGGGGGAAACGATCTGCCTGTGATTGGTCAAGTCCGACCAGGTCTAAGAGTTCATAAACTCTCCGATGTAATTCTTTCCCATTAGCTACTTTATGGGTCCGCAACGGTTCGGCAATAATATCAAATACTCGCATCCTTGGATTTAAAGAAGAAAACGGGTCTTGAAAAATCATTTGAACCTCTTTTCGCATTTCCTGCAGCTGTGCTCGCGTCATGTTTAACACATCCTGCCCTTCAAAAAAAATGCTCCCTTCAGTGGGCTCAATAAGCCTTAGAATGGTATTTCCCATGGTAGATTTTCCACATCCAGATTCCCCAACGATGCCAAGTGTTTCACCCTTTTCCAGTAATAGGTTCACCCCGTTCACCGCTTTGACGCTTTCCTTCGGCTTCCCAAATAGATTAGTAGATACAACAAAGTGCTTTGAAAGCTCTTTCACTTCAAGTAATGGAGCTTTTATTGTACTTTGTTTGACTTGCACCTGTTGTGTCATACATTTACCACTTCCTTTTCCTGGTGTAGCCAGCAACGGACAGAAGATCCATCACTAGAAGCAACTAGGTCTGGCGATATTTCTCGGCACTTCTCCATTGCAAATGGACACCGATTTTGAAAATTACAGCCGGATGGTAGTTGATCTGGTGTTGGTACATTCCCTTCAATTGATTGCAGTTTTTCTTTAAGTTGGTGTATTTTAGGTGTACTGTTCAACAAACCTTTTGTGTACGGATGCTTCGGATTTTCAAATAGACTATATACGTCATTTTCTTCGACAATCTCTCCTCCATACATAACTACAACTCTATCCACCATTTCTGCAATAACACCAAGATCATGGGTTATTAAGATAATCGACGTGTTAAGTTCACTACTTAGATTTTTCATTAACTTTAATATCTGCTTCTGAATGGTGACATCTAATGCTGTGGTCGGCTCATCAGCAATGAGTAGTTCAGGATTACATGAGAGAGCCATAGCAATCATCACACGTTGCCGCATCCCTCCACTAAGCAGGTGGGGAAAGGCATGATACTGGCGTTCTGGATTAGCCATTCCTACTTTGCTTAAAAGAGTAATACTCCGTTGCTTTGCTTCCTTCTTATCTACTTTTTGGTGAAGGCGAATTGCCTCGGAAATTTGATGGCCAATCGTGAACACAGGGTTTAGAGAAGTTAGTGGCTCCTGAAAGATCATGGAAATTTTATTTCCACGTATTTTACGTATCTCTTTTTCTGAGAATGTCGTTAAGTCCTTATCATGAAACCTAATCTCCCCCTCCACAATCTTTCCGGGCTTATTAATAAGTTGAAGAATAGATAAAGATGTAACACTCTTCCCACATCCTGATTCTCCAACGATACCAATGATCTCCCCTTTTTTGACTGAAAAAGTTACGCCGTTTACAGATGGAATTACACCATTCTCGGTGAAAAAATGGGTATGCAAATTCTCAACTTCCAATAAGTTATCTGTCATTCTAAGCTCCTCCCTTTTTACTAAAGTAGTTTCGAGGATCTAGCACATCCCGTAACCAGTCACCGAGGAAAATAATGCCCAGTACAGTGATCGTTATAGCAATTCCAGGAAAAGTCGCGATCCACCAATTGGTAGCCAGATAATTCCGTCCATCAGTTAGCATGGCTCCCCACGATACGTCAGGTGGCTGAATCCCTAATCCAAGGAAGCTTAGTGATGCCTCAAGTATAATCGTAGTTGCTACACTTAATGCCGAAATAACAATAAAGGAAGAAATGATGTTTGGTACAATATGTTTTTTAATAATCGTAGTGTTTTTAGTTCCTATAGAGTGAGAGGCTCGTACAAAATCTCTTTCCTTAACACTCAATACTTCACTTCTTACTACACGAGCATAAGATACCCAATTGGTTAGACCAATGACCACTATCAAGGTCATAATGCTAGGTTCAAAGACTGCTAAAACTACTAAAATAAATAGAATGCTTGGTATGGCAAGAAATGAATCTACAATCCTCATAAGAATAGTATCTACCCACTTACCGTAATATCCTGCCGCTACTCCCACAAGTAAGCCAATGATTCCTGCTAGTACCACGGAAAAGATACCTACTAATAAGGAAACCCTCGTACCTACAATAATTCTGCTAAAAATGTCTCTTCCAAGATTATCTGTCCCAAGTAAATAGGAAGTAGACCCACCATCCATCCAAAATGGTGGCAACAGCATACCCGATAAATTATTCTCCGTAGGATCATGTGGTACTATAAGATCGGCAAAAATAGCTACCAACACAACGATTAGCACAATAAAGAATCCAACTGATCCTGTTTTGCTTTGCAAGAGGAGACGACACCAGCGTTTAAAGCCTCCGTAGGCCTTTACTTTTCGCACTGTTGGTCGAATTCCCCCTACTGTTTTTGCTTCAGCATTTCCTTGCATGATGCCCCTCCTTATGAATAATTTATTCTTGGGTCCAGTAATCTATAAATTAAATCCGTTATTAAATTCACAATGATAACAAGCAATGCGATGACAAACACCGCCGCTTGAACTACTGCCATATCTCTCCCATTTACTGCTTGGACAAGCAATAAACCAATTCCTGGCCAAGAGAATACACTTTCAGTTATGAGGGCCCCGCTGACTAAATGTGAAACTTGTAAACCCATTATCGTGACAACAGGGATCAAGGAATTACGGAAAGCATGTTTATAAACTAATATATTGCTAGAAACGCCTTTACTTCTTGCAGTTCTAATATAGTCCTGGTTAAGAATCTCTAGCATATTGGAACGAATAAGCCTTGTCATTTCTGCTGCTATACCCGTTCCTAAAGTAATAGCGGGAAGAATCATATGTACGATTGTACCTCTCCCAGATACAGGGAAAAATTGGATGTTGACTGCGAACAATAATATTAAGAGAATACCCAGCCAAAAGTTTGGCATTGCTTTCCCTAATACAGAACCCCCTGTAATAAATAAATCTACTAACGAATTTTGTTTACGTGCAGAATAAATCCCTAGTGGAATCGCCATTAACGTTGCTACTACCATAGAAGCAGCAGCAAGCTCAAATGTTGCTGGCAATCTTTCTAATACCAATGGAAGTGCAGCTTGGTTATAACGGAAAGATGTACCGAAATTACCTTGAATTAAATCACCCACAAAGCGAAAGTACTGAATATAGAATGGGTCAGTCAGTCCAAGCGCCGCTCGCATTGCTTCCCGATCACTTTCCGAAGCATCTTCTGGCAGCATTAAAGCAACGGGGTCCCCTGCCATATACACAAGTACAAATACAACAAACGAGATGATGAATAGGACAGGGATGATCTGTAGTAGGCGTTTCACAAGATACTTTTTCATATCAAGTCTCCTTTTGGGGAGCCAACATTTGCCAGGCGGCTCCCCCTGTCATTATTTTTTCGTTAGATCATCAAAGCGGATTGCTTCGTCCAAACGTGGTGTAAAAGTAATGTTTTCACTTACCCCGTAGTTCACGGCATTTTGGTAAAGGAAAATATGTGGTCTCTCTTCAGCTACGATTTCTTGAATTAATTGATACTGTTCTTTACGCTCTTCTTCGTCTAAATTTTGGCCTGCAGCGTTAAATAGTTCCTCGACTTCTTCATTTTTATAATCCGTCTGACCGGCCGCTCGCTCCTCGGTATAGTGAACTAAGGAATAAGATGCATCAAGCAAACCATCTGCCAGGCCAATCATAATTAATTCTTCGTTCGACTTTGAATTGTATTCATCTAAAAACGCACTTGATTCAAGTAATTTCAGCTCTGCATTGATGCCTACCTCACTTAACATACTTACAATTAGTTGTGCTACTTCACTATCCAATGGGTAACGACCTCTCGATGAAGTAAAAGTAATATCAATTCCATCTGGATGTCCAGCTTCTGCTAAAAGTTCTTTTGCTCTTTCTACATCATAAACCCGTGTATTTGTTAAATCCGGGTTTGTTCCAAATACGCCTTCTGGAACTCTGGTACGAACCGGGACTCCTGTTCCCTGAAGAACTGAATCCACAATTGCCTGCTGATCGATAGCAAGATCAATCGCTTCCCGAACTTTAGGATCAGAGGTTACATACCCTTCCGTTGTGCGAACCATTAAAAGACTAACTCTAGTTGTTTCACCATTTACCAAATCAACGCCAGATTCTGATTCTACACGCTCCCATTCGTTCGGTGGGATATCTGTTGCAACATCAACCCCACCTGTCAGCAATTCACCAACTCTGGTAGAACTTTCTGGAATAGCACGTACTTCAACTTTTTCCCATTTAGGTTTATCCCCATAATAATCTTCAAACGGTACCAGTGTTACGCGATCATCACGAATCCAATCTTCAAATTGATAAGGTCCTGACCCAATTGGTTTCTCTTGAAATCCTTCTATTCCTACTTCCTCAAAATAAGCTTTGGGAAGTATATCGGACCCACTTTTCGCAAGAAGATTTAGTATTGTAGGCATTGGTCCATCTGTAATAATTTCCACCGTTTGCTCATCTTTTACGTTTACTTCCTTCAATTGTTTAAAGTATGGATATTCCTTTAAAGTTTCATCAGTCATAACGCGCTCCAAACTAAATTTTACATCTTCTGCCGTAACTACCTCTCCATTATGAAAAGTTGCTTCTTTTAATGTAAACTCCCAAGTTTCTTCATCGATTTGTTTGTACGTGTCCACAAGGTCCTCTTGCAATGCCAGCTCGTTATCCCACATAAATAATCGGCTAAACATATTACGATGGACACGGTCCCCTGTAGTGCTTAAAGAATTTTGTGGATCGATTGACGGAATGTCAGCAGCTTGTGCTATGACAAGAGTATTACTGTCGTCCTCGCTTCCTCCTGTTGTTGTTTCTCCTTCATTACTACAGCCTGCAAGTGTCATGATAACTAAAATTAGAAAACCAATACTAAAAGTGCTTATTTTTTTCATTTCCATCCCCCTATTTTGATTATTCAGTCATTAATAGCTAAACATCTCCAAAATGCCGCATGACATTTGCCGTAGCCTTTATCCCCTTTATAAAATCATCTATATAAATATTCTCATTGGGCCCATGAAAGTTTGACCCTGTGTTTGCAACGCCAATCTGAGCAGCAGGTATCTCAGTATTAGCAAGTAATTTTTCCATTGGGCTAGATCCTGCCAGATTACGCATGATGATAGGTGGCTCTTCGTACACTTCTTTCATACTGTCAATAACCGTATCAACAAACGGATTCTCCGAGTCCGAATTAAATGGGAGTAGTCCAGCAAGCTGCTCAATTTCAATATCTCGAAAGCCGTGTTGATCCAAATGTTTGCGCAACAAATCTATCACCATTTTCGGAGTCTGCCCAGGTACTATTCGAAAGTCAATCTTCACTTTGGCCCTGGATGGCAGTACTGTTTTGGCCCCTTGTCCAGTATCCCCTGCTTCCAACCCACAGATTGTGCAAGTCGGGGCGGCCGTCAAACGCTCCTTCAACTCTAATCCAGTTACACCAGTAAGAAAATTGTCTATTTGATAATGAGTTTTTGTATGCTCTTCATCATAATCCATCGTTTGAAAAAAAGCCTTTTCTTTTTCTGTTAGTTCTAAAATATTGTCATAGAACCCATCAATTAGTATTTTTTCATTCTCATTCTTTAATGTACTCAACGCCCATACTAGACGCCATGCAGGATTTTCAACTACAGCCCCTTCCGACGAATGAAGATCAAAAGCTGCGCCCCTAACTCGCAGCTCTACAAAGCATATCCCTTTCACTCCAAAGCTGATATGCGGACGTTTGTCATGAATATTACGCATGCCCCCTTCCCAAATCATGGCATCTGTTTTTAGCTTTTCCGGATTCTCTAATGCAAATTTTTTTAAGTTAGGACTACCAACCTCCTCTTCCCCTTCAATAATGAATTTCACATTAACCGGTAAATCGCCATGAACTTTCTGGTAGGCGTGTACTGCTGCTATTCGTGCTGCTATATTTCCTTTATTATCTGCTACCCCTCTTGCAAAGATCTGTCCATCTTCAACTCTCGCTTTAAACGGGTCAGACATCCATTCTGCTAATGGGTCTGGAGGCTGCACATCATAATGGTTGTAAAAAGTCAGAGTTCTTTTACTACCATTATCGATCTGCCCATAAATGATTGGATATCCGGCAGTCACAACTTCTTCCACATCTGCTCCCAAATCCTCCAGAAGCTGTATCACCAACTCCTTCATCTCCTGCATCCCTATATTTTTTGCAGAAATACTTGGTTGATTACACATGGATAACAACCAATGTTGGTACAAGGATGCATGTTCTTCTATTTGTTGAAAAAGTTTTTCCACTCAATCCCTCCTTTTTCATTATATAAAATATAATATTATAACATTATAAAGTTATAATATTTTTGTATAGTTTCGCAAAATAATAATTTTTAGATATTTTTCTTCAAAAAAATTACAAATCTATTTCTAAGTAAAAGTTTGATTGTTCTTGTTTTAGAATAAATCGTGAATACTCAATTATAGTTCCTTCTTCATCAACTGTATAACGCTCAAGTGAAAATAATTGTTCTCCGACTGGGAGTTGTAATAATTCTGCCTCATAGCTGTCAGCAAAAATAATCGAGAAATATACTTTTGCTTTTCCTAGCTTCTTATGATAAGTCTGGGTAAACAAATTGTAGAGTAGTTCTTTTTCCATATCATTTTCGAGTAGTCCGGGAAAGAGATATACTGGTATATAGGAATATTCGATTGCTACCGGAATGTCTTCTCTTAACTTTATTCTATGAATTTTATACACTTCATCTTCCTGCATTTCAAGTTTTCTTTTAATATCAGAAGATGCTTTCTCAGCCTTAAGGTTCAATGTCCGGTGAGGATGATACTGGTTTTCCCAAGCTTCATTCCTTAAAGAAACAAGTCTTGTTAAATTAGTTTCATCCTTCGTTTTAACAAAAGTACCTTTACCACTTTGTCTGTAAAGCAATCCCTCATGTACTAGATCATGTATGGCTCGTTTGATCGTGATGTTACTAACATTAAATGTCTCTGCAAGCTTTTTTTCGGTCGGGAGTTGATACCCGACGCCCCATTCCTTACTTGTAATCTTAGCTTCCAATATATGTTTCACTTGATCATATAAAGGTGTAGATAAATCCTTGTCTACTTTCATGCTATACTCCCTATCAAAAGTTATAATATTATATTAAATATTTGTTTATTGTTGACAAGTATAATCTCATTTTTTTATGAAGTCAACTGTATATTTATAATTTGTTTTAAAAATCTAATTATTATATAAAAATCAGAAAAGTAAAACCCTTACATTGTAAAATAATTGTAGTAGACTCCTGTTCTACCGATATTTACCAAAGATACAGAGGGTTGATTATACAGTTTTAAAACCACTAAGTTTGAAACAACAAATTGCTTTTTTGCTTGCGCTCTGTAACTACGTTATCTTCCCCTGCTTCCAAATTCTGACTAGAACACTTCCCATATTATTAAGTGAGAGTTGAAGAATTTTGTAATAGCTCCATAAAACAAAAACATCCCGAGAATTGCTTACCCGGGATGTCGTTTATATCCTTTTTTTAAAATCCAGGTCCTCCATTTGTAGCATACTTAGACCTGTTATAGGTCCTTTATTCAGGATCTGAAACTTTTACAAGCTGTTTGCCAATGTTTTTTCCTGAGAACAATCCAAGGAAAGCATCTGGAATCTTTTGAAAGCCTTCATAAATCGTTTCTTCATAGTACAGATTTCCCTTACTCACAGCATTTGCTAATTCTTCATATGCGTCAGCATAATGATCAGAGAAATCGCCAACAATAAAACCTTGCATGAGAACACGGGACTTAACAAGAAATTGCTGTACCCGTAAACCGATATCCTGTTCCCCTTCCTTTAAATTATAAGAGGAAATTGCGCCACAAACAGGTACACGCGCAAATGTATTTAGCATTGGCCAAATGTGATCAGAAATTTCACCTCCAACATTTTCGTAATATACATCAATGCCATCAGGACAGGCATCTTTTAATTGTTTTCCAAAATCCCCCTTTTTATATTCCACGGCTTTATCGTAGCCTAACTTGTCTTTTATATAGTTAGCTTTCTCTTCAGAACCGACAATACCAACAACCTTGGCTCCTGCCTGTTTAGCTAGCTGCCCTGCTACCTGTCCAACAGCTCCTGCTGCTCCAGATATCACAACTGTTTCTCCCCTTTTAGGCTTTCCAATGTGCATCAGACCAAAGTATGCTGTTAAACCGGGCATTCCAAGTACGCTGAGAGCAGCACTCGGATCTAATCCATTTGTTTGTACTTTACTAACCTGGTCTGATTTTTCTACAATGTACTCCTGAAATGGTAAATTCCCTCTAACAATATCACCTTTTTGCAGTTGATCGCTTTTTGTCTCTACCACTTGCGCAACCACTCCACCAGCTAATGGTTCCCCGACTTTAAATGGGTCAACATAAGAAGGCGCGTCTGACATCCTTCCCCTCATATATGGATCTACTGAGACATAAAGTGTTTTTAATAATACTTCTCCATCTTTTGGAGTGCCCTCCTCGACCTCTTTAAATTGAAAGGTACTATCATTAGGTAACCCATTAGGGCGTTCTTGAAGAATAAGTTGTTGTTGTGTCATTGAATTTACCTCCCCTAGTAATTTAAACTTTTAACCACTGTATTTGTTTTCCCCATTTATCAAAAGTTAAGCATGAGGATAGTGTCTCGTAATTTCTACCAGCTGCATTTTACATATACATCTAAAAAAAGAACAATACCTCAACTGGTACTGTTCTTCGCATTATTAACTTTCTTTTAATTGTTCCTGTAATTGGTTTAACGCTACGTTTAACTGCTCCATCATGACTTCCATGCCTTCTTTTTTAGACATGCCCTCTGGTAAATATATAGGTTCACCGTAAATAATATGGGGTTTTACCCGTTTAAACAAGTCAGTAAAATTATTTGGGCCTGCGTAAGCAACAGGAAGAATAGGAACTTTAGAATGCCCAGCAATAGTAACAGCTCCGCGTTTTAAAGGAACTTCTTCACTAGTTCTTGTCCCACTAGGAAAAATTCCAACCACTTTGCCCTCTGCAAGCAATCTTCGAGGTACCTTAATCGTACTCGGGCCTGGGTTTTCTCGGTCAACTGGAAATGCATTAAGGTGTTCCATAAGCCATTTCAGTCCTTTAGACTTAAATAACTCCTTCTTAGCCATATAATGTATTTTAGTTGGTAGCATGGAAACTCCTAGCCAGAGAATATCTACCCAACCAGTATGCGTACAAGCAATAACATATCCATCTTTCCCTTTTGGGATGTTTTCTTTTTGGTGGACCCTTAGTCTACCAAATAAAGTTAATATAAGTTTAACAAGATTAGCAGCAAATGTGTATATCATGCTCTCTCTCCTTACCTGCTTGTTTCTTTGTTTCATTTTAACACAAACTATTAGCACCTGGTACTATTTTCACAAAAAACGTTAAAGTTCCATAAGGATCCTATTAAATGCCCTTCTTATAATAATATGAAATCAAAATAAAAACCAGCACCTTTAATAAGATACTGGTTTTCATCATTAGGAAGCAGGAGTGTCAACTTGCTCATATTCTGTTTTAGGTGGTGTAACCCGTTTAATAAAGAAACCGAGAAGCAGTGCAACGACTGCAATCCATGTGGAAACGAAGAAGGTGAAATTAATTCCTTCTAGCATAGCCTCATTTGCAAGCTGCATTTTAAATGCTGCCATTCCGTCGGTGCTTTGCGGTACATTCCCAGATGCCATCGCTTGGTCTAGTAGATCATTTCCTGCTGTTTCACTTCGTTTGTTCATAACAGTAAGAAGTAAGGCAGAGCCAATTGCACCAGAAACCTGTTGGATAGTACTGTTCATTGCCGTACCGTGTGGGTTGTCTTTCATTGGTAACTGATTTAAACCGTTGGTCATAACCGGCATCATGACCATGGAAATACCAAACATCCGAATGGTATAGAGTAACATAATATAGTAATAACCCGATTCAAGATCTAAATTACTAAATAAATAAGTTGTAAGAACCGTAATAGATAAACCGATAATCGCAAGTATTCTTGCACCAAACTTGTCAAACAAGCGTCCCATAATAGGGGACATAATTCCCATAACAATTGCGCCTGGTAGCATAAGCAAACCGGAATGGAATGGCGAAATCCCGCGGATAGTCTGTACATACAATGGCGTTAATATCATTGCCGAGAACATTGACATAGAAAGGACAACCGAGATAGCTGATGATAATGCGAACATTGGATGCTTATATATTCTGAACTCCAGCATTGGTTCATCCATGTGTAATTGTCGCCAGATGAAACCGAAGAGTGCTATAGCTCCAACAGTAATAGTCCCATAGACTTCTAAAGCATCCCAGCCTTTATCACCAGCCATACTAAAGCCGTAAAGGATACCACCAAACCCTATACTAGATAAGATAAGAGAAGGTATATTTAAACGTACCTCACGATTTTCTGTTATATTACTTAATTTTATAAAAGCAAACACTAAAGTAAATAAGGCAAATGGTAAGACAATACCGAACAATACGCGCCAATCATAATGCTCGATTACCCAGCCGGACAAAGTAGGGCCAATGGCTGGAGCTGTAATCATCGCCAGACCGAAAATCCCCATGGCACTTCCTCTTTTTTCCACTGGGAAAGCTGTAAGCATTACGTTCATTAACAATGGCATCATCACAGCTGAACCTGATGCTTGTATCATCCGAGCTAGGACAAGTATTCCAAAGCTTGGCGCTAACATTGCCAACAATGTCCCTATAGAGAATAGCGTCATGGCAGTAAGAAACAGCCTTCTATTAGTGAATTTCTGAATAAAGAAAGCACTTGCTGGGATCAGAATTCCATTTACCAGCATATACCCTGTGGTAATCCATTGAACAATTGATGGTGATACATCAAATTCTGTCATAATGGTCGGTAGAGCTACATTCAATAATGTGTTATTTAATAAAGCTACGAAAGCCCCGATAAATAGAATGGCAATCATTCCATAAGGAGGTTTTTCATGCATTTGTTTTATATCCAACATTCATTCCCCCGTTCATACTCGTTGTATAAAATTTGTACTTGAAGTTCAACACTTGATTATTTTATACCCTTCGTTCATTTTTGGCAAGAGGAAATTTCCTTTTTAACATGGGAATTGATTAGATAGTTTTTTTAAGTTAAAATTAAATTATACTAACAGTCTAAAGGTGATTATATGAATGAGCGTAAGCGACAAGTTTTATTAACAGCACAACGTCTGTTTATTGAAAAAGGATTTAGCACAACATCCGTACAAGATATTTTGGAAGGGTCTAAAATCTCTAAAGGAACTTTCTATAATTATTTCACGTCAAAAAATGAATGCCTTGTGGCCATTTTGGAATATGTAAATGAGGAAACCTTTGTAAGAAGAAGAGAATTATTAATTGGTGAAAAGAAGTCCGACAAACACGTTCTTGCTAAGCAGATTGCAGTCCGGATGCAAATCAACCGTGAAGAAAATCTATTTATGTTGTTTGAAGCCATTTTTCATTCTGGTGATCAGGAGTTACGTGATTTTGTGAAAAAGAACCATTTAAAAGAGTTGTTTTGGCTTTCTGAAAGATTAATTGATATTTATGGAGAAAAAGCATCCCCTTATGCACTTGATGGAGCCGCATTATTACTCGGAATGATGCAGCAAATCTTTCATATTTGGGCTGCAGCAAGTAATAACTTGGGAGAAGTAGACACACTGGTCTTATATGTTTTACGTCGGATGGATGCTATCATACCAGGACTTGTTTCTAACCAGGACACCCTTCTAAATGAAGAAGTCGTAGTTTCACTAAAACGAAGTCTTAATAGCAAGAAATATTCGAGGGACCAAGTGGTGGAGCAGCTTACTGGTTTTACAGAAAAGCTATCTGATGAAGCAAATGTGGACGGAAAACAATGTATCCACTTTCTAATGGAAGAATTAACTGCAGACAGCCCTCGCATCTATCTTATTGAAACAGTAACTCGCGCCTTCACCAATGCATTCACAGGTACTACTGATGAATTAGAGGCAAGAGAAATTGCATCTAGACTTTGGAGCTATGTTGATACAGTGAATAATAGTTAAAAGAAGGAGAAGAATTTTCCTCATCCGTTACCATCTAAAAGTCGTCTAAATACAGGCGGCTCTTTTTTACAAATTATCTATCAGTAAATTAAAATACTTGATTCTTCTTTATCCTATAAATCAATATCTTCTATCTTTGCCATTCTCATTGGTTATTTGGCGGCGGGCTTGCCTAATACACAAACCCTTTGTCACCATCCTATCACTTTAAAAAAAGATATGTAGGGAAACGTTTAAACGTTATAGAAAAAATCTTCTCTTTTCATTGCTATGCTGAATCCCAACAGTACGTTGCCGTAGACTTTTATGATGGAAGTATTTTGTACGACTTTAATAATGATGAAGTAAGAACATGTGCTATTGATTTTTACCGAAAATTCCCCTTCTATAAATGATATAGGCGAAAAATTTTAGGGATCAAAACGCTTAAAATCTTCGGAAGAGTTCGAATTAGGGGCACCTATAGATTCCATTAAAAATGTGTTTATTCTCTGTGCACTCACGTTTGTTTTTCTTGGTGATGAGATGGATCGTTCATTTTCGAAATGGGAGAGTACGAAGTCTCTATATGAAATAGCATTAAAGGGAGTTGAAGAAGACCGGAATAATAGGTATCCAACCATTAAAGAATTTTATGAAGAATGGAGTCATGCTATTGAGGAAAAAAGGTAAAATGGACCAATTTACTGGCACGTTTGCAAGTGTAGGGGCCTTAATTGGCACTACCATTATGACCGTAATTTTAGGAACGTTCTTCTTAAAGAATTTTCTCGGCTTGTTTGCTGCTGTCATTACGGTATTTGTCGTTAACCTTCTTTATGTAAAATGGAAGCAGGATAAAGGAAATCATTCATGATATGAAGTAATTCCCTTCATTCACCTTTGTTATTTTACTCCTATTATAAGTCGCATAAATTGCTCGGATGTTTTCATTAAATTTTGGTATGCAATCTGTTCTTTCATCGATTCATCTAAGTTAGTCGGTTCTTGAATGATCGAAAAGCAAGCAGTAATCCCGTGTTCATGTAAGCTGGCAACATCCTCGGTAATGGCCCCGGCTACTGCAATAACTGGAACGCCATATTGTTTGGCCAACTGGGCTACTCCCATAGGAACCTTCCCATAAGCTGTTTGGTTATCAAGTTTCCCTTCCCCTGTAATGACAAGATCTGCATCTTTTATGTAGGAGGCCAACTTCACATGCTCCATTACGAGGGAAATACCAGACTTTAATTTGCCATTAAGGAATGCATGGAAGGCTGCCCCAAGTCCTCCAGCGGCTCCCCCTCCTTTAATGGTATGAATTATTAAGCCTGTTTCGCGGTTAACAACAGAGGCGAAATACTTCAACCCGTTATCAAGTTCTTTCACCATGTCAAGATTTGCACCTTTCTGAGGACCGAAAACGACAGCTGCACCATCCTTTCCATATAATGCGTTCTCCACATCACATGCTACTCGAAAGGTACACTCTGTCAGAATAGGGTGCATTCCAGCTATATTTATTTTCTCAATAAGAGCGAGCTGTGCACCACCAAACCCAACTTCATTTCTTCTCCTATCAAAAAATTGAACCCCGAGTGCTTGCAACATACCAATCCCAGCATCATTGGTTGCACTGCCACCGAGTCCGATAATAAAATCACGGCAACCTTGGTCTATTGCATCCATTATCAATTCTCCCACACCGAAAGTTGTGGTTAGCGATGGATTTCGCTGTTGCTTTGTTAAAAGCGTAAGACCACAAGCTGAAGCAACTTCGATAATAGCTGTTTGACCGTTTCCACTTATCCCATAAGTAGCCATAACCTTATCATGGAGCGGGCCAGTTACTAGTTTTTCTCTAAAGACGCCTCCTGTCGCATGAACGATTGCCTCTACAGTACCTTCTCCTCCGTCTCCCATTGGAAGAGAAACAATTTCCATTTTAGGGTCTGCTTTCGTTATCCCTTCTTTAATGGCTTTACTCGCTTGAATTGATGAAATGCTCCCTTTAAATGAATCGACCGCAATGACAGCCTTCATTATTTGTCACCCTTCCTCCTACCTTAACATCATCATTATTTCCGGGGAAATCATGAACTCCTTTGCTTTTTAAGAGACACCAATGGTTCCAGTCGGCCTCGATTATAGCGCTGGGCTATGATGATTGGTATATTTAAAGAAAATGCATAAAGAATCATGATAAATCCAGCCCAAACCGGGTTCCAAATAAAAAAGAAACCAGCAGGTAGAATAGAAAGCCAGTGCGTTAATTCTGCGCGGCGCGACTCTTTTATAAAATTGGTCAGTGACTTAGTATCACGACCATGTAACTGTTTTTTGTTATAACCCGCTCCCATTATAACTGTTCCATCAGGAATTAATCCCTTCCAGCTCTTCACACGGAAATAGCGCTGCCACAATCGCCCCCCTTTTTCCCATGGTCGAATTTTATAAACCAAACGATCGTGCTCAAACCAGTGATCTGGCATAGAGAGTGTCAGGTAAGATATTGCCATATGAATCACAGCCCATGCTATGATATCTGTTATTACGATCCACACTACTGGAAGTTCTACAAATGGCATCGTACCTACTCCTTAATTTTATAGATTGATTTTTCTCCCACGCCAGCTTACAGTCCGCCTTATATAAGTTAAATAGATAGACCAAATAAACAGGATAGTGAAAAACAGGAATAACAAAGGATATAATGCGATCACAGTAGTTGAAAACCTTCCTGTCCTACGAGCAAAAATAAACACTTGGACAAAGAAAATAATATACAGTATTAATGCTATCGTTATCCACATAGTCAAGCCGAGGATGCTTGCTGTTATTAAAAATGGCGTCGTAAGAAAAGCTCCGCTTATCCAGAAACTGATCAAAATAGTAACCAGTGGATGTGTTTCCTGTGAAGCTGTCGCAAAGCTCTTTGTCCACCCTTCCCATAACGAGCCCAGTCCTTCTGGATACATTTGAAAATTGATAAGCCCTTTCCCTCCATAGCAGCGAACTGGATAACCAGCTTTTCTAAAAGCCTCACCTAAAGCTAGGTCATCCATAACAGCATTTCTTATCCCTTGGTGCCCGCCAGATTTCATGTAGTCCACCTTACTACATAGAATACATGGACCAAAGGAACCAGCACCTTTCAGCTTTTTGCCCCAAACTGTAAACACATTCATCCCTACCATAACAATAATGTTAAAAATGGCAGAGAGATTTTCATAAGGGCGTTTAATAGTATGGTATGGTTGAAGCGATAAGATGCCATCAGCTCCTAATTCTTGGTAAGTTGAGGAGAGCTGTACAAGACTTTCAGGTGTCTGTAATTGTGTATCTGCATCCAGAAAGAGCAGCCAATCACCTGAGGCATGCTTAGCCCCCATCCAGCAAGCCGCTGTTTTACCTATCCAACCATTTTCTAAATGATCATTCCGGATCACTTTTACACCGTAAGATGCGGCAATGGATACTGTTTCATCGGTAGATCCGTCATCAACTAAGATTGTCTCAAACTTTATTCCTTTTTGAGATAGTAAGGAATCAAGTAGTGGTATTATTCGTTTCGCTTCATTCCGTGCAGGGATTATAATAGATAAGTTACCTTCAACAGTCTGACTTTCTGAACTCTGGCGAGGCAGAAGAATTTTCCAAAACATAAGAAAACCACTAATAACACCAGCACATATCAAGACTACACAACAAAAAAATAAAAAGTTCACGTTATCCTCCCACTTTACTTTTCTTGGTGTATCGATTAAGGCATCCTACTTAAATGACCGTGCATTATACCGCTTCACAATTTTCTGACATACCTGCTGACCACTAAGTGTAACCATTGGCATACCTCCGCCAGGGTTTACTGTTCCCCCAACAAAATAGAGGTTGTCATATTTCTCACTATGCTTCGGATGCTTGAAGCCTTTATTTTTTTTCTTATCAGATAGTGTCCCGTATATGGACCCACGGTGAGAAGCATAGGTACTTTCAATATCATCTGGTGTCCACATATCCTCTGTTACAATATGTTTGCGTAAATCCGTCAACCCCATTGTTTCTAGCTTTTCTAAAACTACTTCACGGAACTGCAAGTAGTCTTGCCTGTCAAAAGGTACATCCTGCTTATATGGAATATGTGGAAGCACCTTAATATTCTCATAGCCTTCAGGAGCTTGCTCTGGATCCGTTTTATTAACATTTACAAGATAAATTGTTGGGTCATCTGGCAATTCATGATTACGGAATACCTTGTTCATCTGCTTCTGAAGGTCTTTAGAGAAAAAGAAATTATGGTGGGCCAACTGTGGGTACAGCCTGTTTACCCCTAAATGAATTACGAGTCCAGAACTTGATGGCTCAAACTGCTTTTCTAGCTTTTTAATAAAGGCTTCACTTTCTTGTAGTAAGTCCTTGTAAGCTGGTATTACTTCCATATTTGATATAAAATAGTCAGCCCTTATTCTTTCGCCATCAGCTAATTCTGCTGCAATAATTTCGTCCCGTTCATTTTTTATTAGCTTGTTTATAGGCTGGTTCTTATGTAACGACACCCCTAACTCCCTTGCCAACCTTTCCATCCCACCAGCAATTTTATGCATTCCCCCTGGGACATACCAGATACCTTGGGCATGTTGCATATAAATTATCATATTTAAGATAGCTGGTGCATCATATGGAGATGAGCCAACATACTTAATAAAATAGGAAAGCATATTACGTAGCTTTGGATTGCTAATTCGCTTTTTAATCGCTTTATACATCGTGGAGAAAAGATCGAACCCAGTAAGCGAATGCACAACACCATGGTGATTTATCATTTCTTTTGTAGAATCAAGACCTTCCGCGAAGTAACCTTTTTCTGTCATGTTATATAAGTCCCGAGCATAATGAAGAAAATTTTGATACTCTGCCATGTCGTGCTTGGTTAGATCAGGGTTCTCTTGTACCATCTTTCCCAAATCCGCATATAAATCAATTTTCGATCCATCAGGAAAGAATGATCTCCATTCATGTTCAAGCCTCATCGATGGTATATAATCTTTCATTTTGCGCCCACTTCTAGTAAATAAAGCTTCAAAAATGTGTGGCATAGTTAACATGGATGGTCCTAAATCAAACCCAAACCCATCCTGGTCAAGCCGATTTACTTTGCCACCGAAGTGATCATTTTTTTCATAAAGTGAAACTTGATAACCCTCCTGCGCGAGGGAGATTGCTGCAGAGAGACCCCCAAGTCCTCCCCCGACAATTAATACGGATGCCTTTCTTGTCATATGTGCACCTTCCTTATCCAACTTTTCCTTTTGTCTCTTGGTAAATGCGCTTCATCACTATTGGTGAAACATAGTTGCGCCTTTTCAAACAATCATATTTATGATCCCGGACCGCCTGTATAATACCACGGTAAATCTGAGCCGATAATAAAACGGGGAACTGACTGTCCTCGTCAAAATAAAGGATCTTTCCTGAGAAAATATCATATAACTCTTCGGCCCGTACAGCCATTTTTTCCCAAACCCTAATAAAACCTGGATTTATTTGCTGCTGATGCAATTCCTTAGTTGTGTACCCTTCCTTCTCTAATTCTAACATTGGCAAATAAATACGCCCATTGTAGAAATAATCCTCTCCCACATCCCGCAGCATATTTGTAAGCTGCATCGCTATCCCGAGATTAACAGAATGCTCACGGAGGTCTACCTCAGCTTCCGACGCTATAATAGGTAACAACATTAATCCTACTGACCCTGCTACATAGTAACTGTACTCCTCCACTTCCTCCATTGTCTCAGGAGAGTGGAAGTAAATGTCCATCCTTTGGCCAAATAATTGATCATAAAAGGGCTGTAATGACATATCGTAGCGATTGAACACGTCCCGAAGTGCACGCCATAAGGGATGGTCTTTTTCCTCGTGTTGTTCGAACAAAAATAGATCTTGTCTTAAGCCATTTAATGCTAATTCCTGCTCTTCTTTCGTAGAAGAATTGTCAACACTATCATCAGCCAGCCGACAAAATGCATAGATAGCAAAAACTGCCCTTGCCTTCTGTTCAGGGAGTCGCTTAAAAGCATAGTAAAAGCTCTTAGAATGTCTTTTAATTATATCCTCACAATAGCGATAATCCTCTTCTAAACGATTTAGATTTTTGACCTTCATGCTCTAGATCCTCCTATTTTCACGAAACTTCGTGCTTTGCTTTTTTCTCATGATCATCAAGCTGCAATTCCTCTGTTGCAATTTTTGCAGAGAGCAACACAATCGGCACGCCGGCTCCAGGATGGGTACTGCTTCCAGTAAAATATAAGTTCTCACAATTCTTTGCTTTACTTTGTGGTCGCATATGATTGCTCTGCGCGAGAGTTGGTTGTAATCCAAAACAGGCGCCATTGTAGGCATTAAATTTAGAGGCAAAATCGGGAGGAGTCATATATGATTCCGATACGATTTCCTCTTCAATTTGTTCAAAACCCTTCACTTTTTTCATTCGGTTTAAAACTTTACTACGGTAATAATCAATTGTTTCATCGTTCCACTCATACTTTGAAGTAGATAGATCTGACACTGGAACAAGAACATACAATCCATCCTTGCCTTCAGGCGCAAGCGTAAGATCCATTTTGGAACCTATATAGACATAAAAGGAAGGGTCGTCTAGTAACTTTCCTTCGAATATAGCATTTAGATTTTCTTCAAAACCTTCACTGAACATAAAATTGTGCACTTGATCGATCACTTCATATTTTCGATCCATACCAAGGTACATAATGAAACAGGAGCAGGAATATTTCATGCTATCAATCTTTTTGTCGGTATATTTTCCTTTCGCTTTCGTTTCCTGGACTAAATGCTTCATCGCATATGGGAAATCAGCATTACACATAACATAATCTGAAGGGATAAAGCGATCTCCTACTCGTATGCCCTTCGCTACCTGGTTTTCAATTACAATCTCATCGACTGCAGAATTGTAATGAACAGATCCTCCAAGTTCTAAAAAGAGCCTTTCCATAGCTGTAGCCATTGTATGCATGCCACCTTTAATAAACCAAACGCCATAAAGCATTTCAATCATAGGTATCATCGTATATAAGGAAGGACCATTAAAAGGGGAGACACCAATATAAAGGGTTTGAAAACTAATCATCTGCTTGAGCCGTTCATTTTTTATATATTTCCCGACAAAGCGATCAGCGGTGTCAAACGTTTTTAATTTTAAAGCCTGCCGCAACATAAAAGGATTATAAAAGTCTTTCGCTTGACGGAACGGCCGTTGTATAAAATGGTTTTTTGCTACAAGGAAACGTTCATATATTTTTTGTAAATATGTTAAAAAGCCCTCTGCGTCCTCATCACTAATCTCCTCTAGTGTTTTCATCAGTTCGATAAGGTCTGATGATATGTCATAGCGTTCTTCGGCATTTTTCCCAAAAAAAACGGTGTACATGGGATCAAGTCTCTCCATGGGAATATAGTCTTCAGGATCCCGTCCAACAAGCTCAAAGACCTCCCGATAGAGCTCTGGCATCATGACAATGCTTGGACCTAGGTCAAACTTGTAACCATCCTTCTCGATCTTGTGCATTTTCCCACCTGGAATGGCTTCTTTTTCAAATAGTTCTACGTCATAGCCTGCATGCTGCAAGCGGATTGCACTTGCAAGTCCAGCTACTCCCGCTCCTATTACACTGACGCATTTTCTTTTCATCTATTTCTCTCCCCCTGATGCTGATAATGTGCTTTTGCACAGAACGTTGTACAACTTTTATATTGTTTAGTTCTTGCTTGTACCCTTCTATACCCAACATTTTCAGGTTACAAACAATCGTAATTAGGGAAGGGTTATTTAATAGTGTCTAACCTTAAGCATCAAACATTAGACAAGCTATACAGTAGAGGATGTTGAGAAAATGAGTATTACACAAACACAAAGGGAGTATTACATAAAGGAAGTTGCAGAGCGCACAGGGCTTTCAAAGCAAGTAATTCGGAAGTGGGAGAATAGGTACCAATCACTGATACCCAGAAGGAAGGAAAACGGATATCGAGTGTACAGCCAGGATGACATACGTACATTATTAAAGATTAAAGACTATCAGCAAAAAGGCGACAGTATACAGCAAGCTGTAAATAGAGTGCACAGAGAAAGAGCCCAACAAGACCATCAACCTATTGGAAACAATATGGATATGCTTATCATGGATCTTTTAGAAGCAGGGGAAAATTGTGATGAAGCAGGTCTAAACCGTACATTACGACAGGCATATCATTATCATGGAATGGGGTATTTTCTAAATAAAATTGTCATACCATTTTTAGTTGAAGTGGGAAATAAATGGGAACGCGGAGAATGGGAAGCTTTCCAAGAATCGGTGACAAGCTTAGTTGTCCGTGACTTTCTAGTGGAAGTAAGGAGTAGCTTTCGATATGACGACAATGCACCTCTAATACTTGGTGCTTGTCTGCCAGGAGAGCTACATGAAGTTCCGGTTCATATCATACTACTCCAATGTTTAATGAGAGGTTGGAAAACAAAGCTAATTGGCTCATCTCCGGCACCTGGATCAATTGAAGCCTTAGTTTGTCGTTTTCAGCCAAAAAAGGTTCTGTTATCTGCTACGACCACTATTCCGTTCGAACAGAACCCTGAGCTACTTAAAACGTTAGACAAGTTTGCTGGAAGATACCAAAACACTTCCTTTTATCTCGGTGGTCAAGGAGCTATTTCCTTTGTTGGAAACAAACAACTTCGTCATATAATTGTAACGAATTGTATAGAAGATGTTTTAACATTCGAACCATCAATCAGGGCTGCTTTTCCAAATCCGAAGTAAAAATGTGCAAATGAAGGCAATAAGGGAGCAAATAAACAGACCTCCTGCTACCATACCAAGTCCAATCCCTAGCCAAGGCTTACCTAAAAATGCGACTACAAGGCTAGCAGCAAAAACAAGAATCGTTATGAGAGAACTAATTTTCACTGGTCGGTAAACAAACGTTTTCCCCTTAGGTAGAAGATAAAAGGACCATAATACTAAGAATAATACGTACAATCCTCCGAACATATAAGGATTAACGAGGGAATTTTGGTTTGAAGTTCCCTCACCAGCATGGTGCAGTAATGGTAAATCCAATTCAATTGTAGCCATATTTTCTCCATTCGTATCAATTCTTTTTAGTGAATAGATAGCAGGATCGTTGGGCCAATTGGTATGTTCTAAGAATGCTATTGTATCCTGATCGTGAAAATATGTTGGTGATTTAACCGCACTGTTTAAGTCCGTCAATTGCTTTGTTTTTCCGTTATCCATATTTTTCACAAACAAATCGTATTCAAAAGGGAAGATTCTTTAGACTCCTCCGAAACCGCAGAGAAAGCAATATGCTTCCCGTCTGGAGCAAGACTATTGTTATACATATCTTCTATTTCCAACCCCTGTGCACTCACTTCCTCTGTCACACTTTGTTCTGCCAAAGAGTAACGATACAACCTTTCATTCTCCCCTTTAAAATCGCTATAATATATTGCTTCCCCGTTTTCTGACACGGAAAGATTATCCATGGAAAAATGATTTTCTTCTGTCAGCTTCTTTGGTATGTCACTACCTTCCTTTAAATGGTAAAGATCGAATCCTTCAGTAGTTTCTCCAGGCTCTTTATTAAATTCTGAGGCTTTCATTGCAATTATATAGATAGATTTATCAGGTCCAAACACGGCATCACGAATGTGCAGCGTTTCTCCTGTTTTTTGCTCTGGCTCTTCATCTAAAGGCTTACTGTAAAGTACGTTCGTTCCATCTCCTCCTTCAGCCAAAAATAATAGTTCGTCACTAGCAAAAGAAAACACTGGATTATGTAGGAGCTTTCCTTTAATGTCTACAACTCGCTTGACGTCTTTTCCATCAATGTCAGCTATGTAAATGGCTTCTTCGCCTTCTTGATATGCTGAAAAGGCGATTTCTTTATCATCGGGAGAAATCGCAATGCTACTTCCTAAACCAGTAAAATCTTTATAGGGATCACTATCCTTAAACAACGCAAAAGAGACGGCGCTCACCAAAAGGGCACCCGTTATAGCGATAGCAATAAAGAACCAATGCTTACGTGTCATGCTGCTTCCCCCTTTCATTCCTTATTTATTGCGAACAGGCTGGAACATAAGAAAATTAAACAAGCATAAACCTGATGTTCAAACAGAGTATTGCAGAAAAAGTTCGACTACATCCGGATAGCCCCTAATTTTTCGATATTGAATCACACTTTAGCGAAGGAAAAATGCGAAGACTCCTTGAAAATGCATTCGCATTTTCTGCGTGCGATGAATCGCTGACGAAGCCTTACTTGTCCAGTGGGAACAGCACGAGTCCGAAGGCCCCGCAAGATAGAGAAGGATCAAAGGCTAAGATCGCCACGTCCTGTGGCAACGCCTTTGTGACCAACATCCTGTTGGCCCGAGACTAAGGCCGTGCCCACGGAAAGCTGAGTATTTTCCGGAGCGGTAATTAAGCAGTTTTTTTCTTATTGTCGCGTTTAAAAAGGCTGGGACGTTATGCCCCAGCCGCTTGTTACGCTATTTATCTTCAGAAGCCCGGACGATATATTCCATGGCTGTTTGCACACTCTTGAATGTCTTCATATTTCTAAATTTATCTTGTATAGTGGCGGTCTGTACTGCCATGTCAGGCCGGATTCCCGCTACAAGTAGCTGTTTACCCATAAGGGAGATAAATTGGTGAATCTTTAAAAATCTAGCTACCGTATTTCTATCAACTTCATATAAGCCTGAAAGATCTATAATTAAATAATCTTGGTCAGAAAGCTCGAGGTAGTTTGATACGGATTTCATAATAGTATCCAACCGTTCTTCTCCCATCGTACCTATTAGGGGAAGCACCGAAGCATTATCATGGACTGGAACAATTGGGGTCGAGATTCGCTCGATTTCTAACAAATGCTGGGCAAGCAGTCTTTCATTCTCTTTATCTTGCGTGACGTCCTTTTGCACCCCAACAAAATAAGTCTTCTGATCTTCCTCTACCCACATAGGATCGATTGATAACTCATTCCAGAAGCCAGTTCCATCTTTTCTGTAATTGTAAAGTTGTACGGTAATTTGCTGTTCTTCCAAAATGGCATCTCGTAATGCCTGCAAGCTTGTCTCATCTGTTTCTTCTCCCTGTAAAAAACGACAATTGCTACCAATTACTTCACTTTCTGTATATCCGGTCAGTTTGTAAAAGCCTTGATTGGCATAAACAATCGGATTATCCTCGATCGTCGGGTCTGTAATAATTAAGCCAACTCCTGTATAATTAAGTGCTTGTTCTATAAGATATTGTCTACTTTGAATATTTTTAGTCACGCTTGGCTCCACCTCTATAATTATAGTACCCTCTTATCTATCATATTATCGAACAATTATTAAATTGTCTATGATTCTGTAGACTTATACGTAAGGGAACTATCTCTTCGTCTTGTAAAGATGATGATAGGGCTTTCCACTCAATACACCCTTTTCTTTGTCAAGCCCTTCTTTTGTCCCTCTCTTTTTATGTGCATGCTGATAAGCTTTTGAGCTTTGCCAATCTCGAAATGCTTCCACGGTTTCCCACTGGGTAAGAATTAGATACGTACTGTCTGTAATTGGTCGCAGGACGCGTATCGATATAAAACCAGCCTCTTTTTCGATTAGCTTAGGGCGACTAAGGAAACGCATTTCAAACCTTTCCTTTGCTTCATGATTAACAGGTACATAATTTAATACATGAACAGCGTTTTCTTTCAGCTCACCAGATTGGTCAATTATCTCGTATTCTTTTTCTCCTACCTCTATGCCCGTTGCCAATACCGATAGTGCAAGAGAATCTTCCTTTTCTATATGCTGTAGGCTTAGGTTCATTCTTAACTTCCTTCCAAAATCATTATTTTCTTTAGTATATATTTTTCTATGCTCTGATTAAACGATAGAGGATCCATTATATGAAAATTAGTGTTAGAACTTGCTAGAGATTTTAGTTCATAATAAACCTTTCCCTTACCGAAAGTGAGAGGCAACATTGTTACACTTCCATACTCCTCCTGAAAATTAACTAGCTTTTCTTGCGCACCATCTTCTGCCAGCATGACCACCAGCCAAGGCATCCCACTTTTCTCAGCAAGCCTTTTAGCCATTGCACAGAGAGCTTGTTTAGCCTCAAAGTGAGCCGAACCATGTGCTGCGAGGATGAACGGTTCTTTTATATCATAACTTTGTTGTATAAATCTTATGAAGTGGTCATCCTCTACTAAAGGTGGCAGGATGTTCACTGGTGAGTCAGCTTGAATGGCTACATCTTTTAAGTCTTCTTCATAATGCTTACCTTTCAGAAAGAATAATGGAATGACTGTAACTTCGTAATCTTGAGGATATTGGGCCATCATATTCTCCAACAATGGAGAACCGAATTCCAAAAAGCATCCTAACACTGGATCCTGAGCCTTTGCCTGTAGCCGATTGACCATTTCAAGGAAGGATTTATTTTTTGTTTCATCACGCGAGCCATGATAGACAAGTAGCTTTATTTTTTTCAATTAGCTCTTCCTCTCTATTATCTGTATTCCTTAATTAATGTTTCACTAAACAGAACATACATTTTGTTGTACACTATAAGGTGGAATAATTTACATAAGAAGGGAAACACAACATGAATGGTACTGCACATGCTGCTGTTGGCGCAGCAACAGGATTTATCGTAGCAAACACTTATACGGCTCCACCAACCGAAACTGCTCTCCTTGTGAGTATAGGAGTAGTAGCAGGATTACTCCCGGACCTAGATATTGATGGAAAGCTACGTGGGAGAATTACGCTTTCTCATAAACTGTTTCAATCCGTGGGCCAGCTAATTGGTATTTTAATGATTGTTTACAGTATGTATGAAGGCAATGGTACAAACCAATACATTGGGTTGGGCATTGGTCTTTTACTTTTCGTATTTACCTCATTTATTAAACAAAGGCATATGTTGACACTGACTGGGATTGCTGTGATTGCGGTTGGCCTATCTTTACAGGAGACATGGTTATTTTTACTTGGTATCTTTATACTTATCGCTTCAGTCGTCTCGCACCGCAGCTATACGCATTCGTTGCTTGGAGTAGTTTTCGTTGGATACATTGCCTACCGATTAGAGATGTCAATAGGATTAATTGGTGTTCAAAACACTTGTCTGGCAGGGTATATAAGCCATCTAGTAACAGACAGTAAATTCCTCCCTTTTAATAAAAGGGGAGTCAAACTATTTTTACCACTTTCTTCAAAAGAATTTTAAAATTAACTTAAGAAAAAAAGGCTGGTCCATGGCGGATCAGCCCTTTTTATGCTGTAAGGCACTATGAAGCTGAAGTATTTCCTCAGAAAGTTTTGATATTCGTTCATTTACAATTGGGTTTATAATTTCATTGTCATCATTAAAATCATCATTATGAACGAAAACACTGTAAGTTGGAACCATTCCTTTTAAGTAGGAGAGAATAGGCTTCAACTGATATTCGGAGACTAGAAAGTGTTTTTCAACACCTCCAGTCGTAACCATTGCCGTAACCTTTGCTTTAAATGCATCGACAGGTAAGTGATCAAATAAATTTTTGAGAACCCCAGAAATCGATGCTTGGTAAATTGGCGAACCGATCACAAGCGCGTCCGCTGTCATGATTTTGTTTACAACGTCCCAAGTATCTTGATTATATCCTGCTAATGGAAAACCTCGTACCATTTCTACATCGTATTCCTTTAAATCAATTAATTCCGTTTCAAGCGATGGGTCAAGCATTTTAGCCGTCATTAACACATCATGTACGGCCTGTGACGTTTTTTCCCCTACCACTGAACCGGATATTCCTGTAAGCTTCAACGTGTACCCCTCCTGTCGTCGTTTCTTGTAAAGCATATGTACAGAATAAGGTGCATGTTAACACCTTATTCTATTGTATGTTTTTCCCGGTGCAACTGTTCGTAAGACCTCCCACATCAAAATTTTGAAGTGAAACCGTTAGTTTTTAGTGGGAGTACACGGACGCTAACACCCCGATTCGTTCAACTAACAGTCAGCGGGGAAAGAATGAAACTCCTCGTAGATTGAAGTTTCACTTTATTTTGTAGCCGCTTCAAACTTTGTAGCTACTGTTTGCCAGTCAATAATATTAAAGAAGTTCTCAATGTATTCAGGCCTTCTGTTCTGATATGTTAGATAATAAGCATGTTCCCATACATCAAGACCAAGAATTGGTGTTTTCCCTTCCATAACAGGGCTATCCTGGTTTGGTGTGCTCGTAATTTCCAGTTTATTATTTGAGTTTACAACAAGCCAAGCCCATCCTGAACCAAATCGTGTTGTTGCTGCATCTGCAAATTTTTGCTCGAAGCTGCTGATACTTCCGAAAGCATCGTTCATTGCCTCTGCAAGCTTTCCTTCTGGTGCGGACGCTTCTTTAGATGGTGCAATGACCTCCCAGAATAAAGAGTGGTTTAAATGACCTCCACCATTATTTCTAACCGCTGTGCGTATTTCTGCAGGCAGAGCATCAAGATCAGAAAGCAATGCTTCCAATGATTTTCCCTGAAGGTCTGGATGCCCTTCCAAGGCACCGTTTAGTTTGGTTACATATGTTTGATGATGTTTCCCGTGATGTATCTCCATTGTTTTTGCATCAATATAAGGTTCTAGTGCATCGTGTGCGTAAGATAGTGCAGGTAATTCAAATTTAGCCATGTTACTTTCCTCCCTAATCGAAATAGTTTATACTTTTTATACTATAAAGTATAATAAGTTTAAATAAAGCGTACCCTAATCAAATTGGCATCGCAACTAAAATGCTTGATGAGATTATGAAGCCATAACAGAAATAAGTGTTGTACAAGAGACTTAAGGAGGTGCACTATGCAACTAAAAACAACCAAAGATAGAATTCTTGATCTTTTAAAAAGAGAAGTTCGTATGACGGTCGGGGCCTTGTCGGAACGCCTTGAAATTACCGACATGGCTGTAAGGAAACATCTATTGGCCATGGAAAAAGATGGCCTTATTGTTACGGAAGAAATCAGGCAGCCAATGGGGAGACCTGTTCAGAGCTATACGTTGTCAGCGAAAGGAGAACTACTTTTTCCTAAAAGCTATGAAGGATTAAGTGTAGAATTTCTGCAAGACATACAAGCACTTTATGGTAGCAAATCTGTTGAACAGCTTTTTCAAAACAGAGAAAAACGTTTGACGAAGGAATATACTTTACGTATGCAGAAAAAATCACATCAAGAGAGAATACAAGAACTTCAGACTATCCAAAATGAAAAAGGATACATGGCTGACATTACCAAGATAGATGATAATAGCTACGAGCTGATCGAGTACAATTGTCCGATAATGGCTGTCGCAAAAGAATACAAAGTAGCATGTAAATGTGAAACTTCCATGTTTAAAAATGTCTTACAAACAGAAAACGTCAATCGGACAAGCTGTAAAACGGAAGGGAATGACCATTGCAGGTTTCAAATCAGCTTTTAAGCTCCCCATCGGACATTCCCTTGTTTTATGCTTTTAATGTATCTGTTTCGATCCCTGCTTCTCTCAGCTTTTCATCTGCTTCCTCTTCAATTAGCTCCTTTAATTCCTTTAGAACTGGGTGAAAATCTGCATGTTTGCCAAGCATAAAGCTCATTTTATGTTCCACCGGAAGCCATGTGTCGATAGAGGCTTCGTTATGCTGTATTTGCGCTTCAAGCTTATCAAGTGCATTAGCAGTTTTAGCTTCAAGGGTCTTCTTATCTTCAAACTCCATCCACAATTGGTGTACTTCTAATCCTAATTCATGAGGAAGTATGTCTCGGAGATGATCAATTGCCTGTAACTCTCGAGCTTGCTTCAATGCTTTGACTTCCTCATTATCCAGTGTATCAAATGCCGGCACATCGGTTGCTTCTGCCTCAACGAGATCATGAATAATAACCATTTTTAATAACTTTGCAGTATCTAGCTTTTCTTCCATTAATGGCTCAATCAGCATTGCCATTAAGGATAGTCGCCATGTATGTTCCGCAACGCTCTCTCGTCTACCATTGCTAAGCCAACTGTGGCGGAGTTCATATTTAAGCTTCTCTGCAAGCTTAATTACTTGCATAACATCCCTTAATGTATCCTTCATCCTATTTCTCCCCTATTATTCATCTCTTGCCCTCTGATTCTTTAATAATTTACAAAAGCCCTAACATTTGTAATCCTTTTAGAATCCCGTCCTCATCCACAGCTGCTGTTTCATATCTTGCAGCTTGTTTTGCACGAGAATGGCCGTTCCCCATTGCGACACTTTTCGGAATCTCAGTCAGCATCTCCAAATCATTTAATGAATCTCCAAACGCGACGTGATTTTCTGGTTTTATATCAAGCAGATCGGTAACTTTTCTTATCCCGACCGCTTTTGATCCTTCAGCAGGGACAACGTCCACTGATCTCGGGTGCCAACGTACAAAGTTAAAAGCACTATACTTTTCTTCGTAAAATTTCTCTTCGCCCTCTTCACAGAACAATAAGGATTGGTAGATATCTCTTCCTTTGTTGTATGTTGGATCATGTTCTAAGTTCATATCTACTTTTAAGGTGGCCAAGCCTTCGTTTATGGCCTCGTGATCTGGAACGTTTGCCTTCATTTCTTCTTCACCCATGAAAACAATCGGATTCTCTTTTGCCAGTGATACTTTTGCTAAGTCCTCTAATAATTCGCTATTCAAAGGATTTCGGTGAATCACCTCACCTTTATAAACTACATACTGACCGTTAAAACATACATATGTATCAATTTCTAACTCTTCACGCAAGGCTTGGAAAAAAAACGGCGCCCTTCCTGTAGCAATTGCAACCTCATGTCCTTCCTTCTTCAAAGCAGCGATGGCTTCTTTCGTACTTTTGGGAAGTTCTTTTTCTTCGTTAAGAAGTGTACCATCTATATCAAAAAATACGATGTGCTTATCTAGCATGCTAACCTCTCCACCTTTTCTATATACTATTTTTTATCACACTTAGCATAGACTATGGAAGGGTTTTCAAGTCAAGTAATTGCACCCAAATCGTAGTTATTTTCAATCTATTTAGTTGAATCGTTTTAATAGATAGTGATAGTCTAATAATAACAAATATGACCTTATCAAATCGGTTATGAGATTGGTCAACATTTTTGTAACATCTAATAATGAAAGGGAGCGAAAAATATGCACATACCTGAAATCACGCTTAATGATGGTTTAACTGTCCCCGAAATTGGATTTGGAACGTACAAACTAAATGGCAACGAAGGAGTAAACGCAATTACTAGCGCTATTAGTACTGGATACAGGCTAATTGATACAGCTTATAACTATGAGAACGAAGGCACAGTCGGGGAAGCTATTCGCCGTAGCTCTGTACCAAGAGAAGAATTACTTGTTACGTCAAAATTGCCGGGCCGCTACCAACCATACGATAAAGCTGTTACAACGATTCAAGAGTCGCTTTACCGAGCTAAACTTGATTATTACGACCTTTATTTAATCCATTGGCCAAACCCTCAGCAAGGGCACTATGTTGAAGCTTGGCAAGCTCTGATTGATGCGAAGAAATGGGGACTTATTCGTTCCATCGGTGTATGTAATTTCCTACCAGAGCACCTTGAACGACTGAATAAAGAAACTGGTGTGCTACCAAGCATGAATCAGATTGAACTACATCCGTTTTTTAATCAAGAGGAGCAACGTAAATGGCATGAAGATAATAATGTGAAAACAGAGTCTTGGAGTCCTCTGGGAAGAGCGAGCGCCGTGCTGGAAAATGAGACAATTGGCAAAATAGCCGATAAGCACCAAAAGACTATTTCTCAGGTAATTTTACGGTGGCACCACCAACTTGGATCCATTCCAATTCCTAAGTCTGCTTCACCAAGCCGACAACTAGAAAATATTTCCATTTTTGATTTCACTCTAAGTGAATCGGAAATGACTACTATCTCACAGTTAACTCGCCCTGATGGTAGGTTAAAAGATCAAGATCCAGCAGTCTATGAAGAATTCTAATAGAAAAGTAGTTGAGCGTCATTCATTAATGAATGACGCTTTTTTATGTATAGAATTCGTATATGAGTCGTCCTATATAATGATTCTAGCTTAACTTTAATAATTATTTTTAATTCAGGTTTATTCAATTCATAATTAGGGAAATGATACTAGGTCATAAGAATCAGATTAAAATATCAGGCTCGATGAAAATAGAATACGCTAAAAAATAAGGAGACTCCCCTTTTGGACTGCTTTAAATTTAACTACCTTATTTTAAATGTATAGAAATTTTAACAGTAGCCCGAATTAGGAGGATGTTTTCTATGATACATACTAAAGAAACGGAGCAAGTAACAGATATGCACGTAGTCAAAGCAATTGAGGAAAATTTAGCCATTATCCGGTTTGGGCTTGATTATCGTGTTGCTTATGTAAATGATGTATTTGCAAGGACGGTGGGATATACGACAGATGAAATGCTAGGAATGCATCACAAAGAACTTTGCTTTCCTGAATTCGCCAATAGTCCCGACTATAACCACTTCTGGAATAACATCCTGAAAGGGAGAAGCTTTCAAGACAAAATTGAACGAAAAGGGAAAGATAATAAACAGATATGGCTTGAAGCAACGTATATGCCAATCTTTGACGAGACACAGACAAAAGTTATTGGCGTATCAAAAGTAGCTACTGATATTACAGACAGACACAAAGCCATCATGGGCGTTGGAGACCAACTAAATCTCATGTCTACTAATCTAAATTCTAAAGCTTCAGCCGGTATCGAGCGCTCCGAAGATCTCTTAGCATTAATAGGTAGTATTACAAAAGTATCTGGAAAAAATACGGAGAATTTAGCACAACTAGAGAAAGAGACACAATCGATTCAAGAAATTGTTAAAACTGTAAAAGCTATTGCTTCTCAAACGAATCTACTTGCTTTGAATGCTGCAATTGAAGCAGCAAGGGCTGGAGAACATGGTAGAGGGTTTAATGTAGTAGCACAGGAAGTCCGCAAGCTATCTAATAATGTAGAAATATCCATTACTCAAATTCGTGGTAACATCGAACGAATCACATCCGAAATTAACACCATAAGTGCTGGAACAAAGGATGTTCAAGAACATATTATGGAAGGACAAGTAAAAGTCCAAACAACAGTAGAGGATTTTAAAGACCTAACCGAGTCCTCCAAACAATTAGATGGACAAGCTCAACAATTTACTGAACTATTATAGCAACCTTCCTCCAAACTAAGGGGGCTTTTTTTATGCCTTCCTGCGCTTCAATTAATTAAAGAGTGATTTTAAAAAAAGAACTCCCTGATATGGCACTCACCATTCAGGGAAGTTCTCCTTTTTAACCATCAAACACAAACTGTCGATCTTTCTTATCCTCTATAATCTGAACATCAAGCTTCTGTACTCCAAAATGAATCGCTTCTTCCAAATCTTCTATATACACATCTAGACGACCTTCCTTAATTGCACTACCACGATCCTCACATGTGTATGTTTCATCCAGTTCTGGTATATACAACTTTGTCCCAAAATCGAGTGAAGCAGGGCAAGCTAATGTTTCATTTTCTTTTACTAGGTTGCCAGATGCCGTAATCCCATAAGCTGGGTGATTAGGTGATTTACCTGTTGACTCTTCCCCAGCAGTATAGGCAGTAATGATGAATGTTTCTGTATTCAGCTCTTTTCCCTTCTCCTCCTCATTATTTGTTGAATTCTTCAATGGGGTAAATACTGCACTTTCAATAAATGATTGGGACGCGACTAATGGCGACATCACCTCAGCATTTTCATTCTCCCCCATTAAATTTTCCACAAGAGGAAATGTGATGATATGTTGTTCATCGGCTTGTACTTGCTCTGAAAGCGCGAATGTTATTACCAATATAAGTGCGGCGCTTAATAATACCTTTCGAATGTGAAACCCTCCTACCTTTTTCCTGTTGATAAGGTAATTTGTCCTATACGACGAAAAACTGCCATACAAGTCATTGCTTACCCGGAATAGGTTTAAAATAAACTTTTAGGAGGTCTGTCAGCTAAAAAAGGAGGGCTAATCTCCTAAAATCTCCCTCGTTTTATCTAGAATTTCCTCATCCTTTAGTCGGAATTTGAACTCCACTCTACGGGAATCCTCTGCACTATAATCGCCATTTTCGTCCGTTCTAGGATCAGAATAAGATTTGCTGTTTACTGTTAATTTCCCCCCGACATGTTGCTGAATGTTCTCATATGGAAAGTCTTCACTCATAATATAGTCAGCAACACTATAGGCACGCTCCTGGGAAAGCTGCAGATTGTATAAATAACTGCCATCCCGATCTGTATGTCCTTCTATAATAATTTCGGCAATGTACTCCTCATACCCACTCTGTAGCAAAACATCTAAATACTTTGGAACAAATTCATCCAAGAACTTAAAAGACTGAGGTTTTAATTCATCTTCTCCATAATCGAATAAAATTTCTGTATTAAATATAATTGCCCCCGTTTTTTCATCTACCTCAACACCCATTGCAGCGTCACTGAATTCTTCTTTTAGTTCACTTACAAGCTTGGCTCTAACACCCATAATCTGATCAAGGGTTTCCTTCATTTCTTCAATTTGCAGTGATTTAATAACCATCATGCAAATAAAAATCAGCATAAAACAGAGCAGAATGGTTGTTAGCAAATCAGTAAACGATGGCCAGAAGTGCCCTTCTTCTTGTTCATTTTTAAATAATCGTTGATATTTAGAAGTCATTTTGGTTCATTCCTATCCCATTGCTCCAGTTACCAGGCTGCTGCTGCGGAGGAATGGTTCGATGTTGATTTATCGATTGAAGCTCCCTGCTAATCTCTTGAAGTGTTTGTTGAATAAATCTGCCATTACTTTGGTGTGTCGCTTCGGTAATACGTTGGACTTCTTTAAACTCGCTACGAATCGAGTCATTTGTCTGCTCAACGTACCGACCAAAACTTTGCAACAAACTATCCAATTTATTTCCAAGCGAGCCTTCGAGATTCCCGACATAGTTAGATAGCGTATCTTTCAATATCCCAACACTTGCCTCCATCTGATTCTCCCTTTGACGGAATCCATTGTTCATCTGGCTGACTGTAGCATTGATATCTTGAATGAGTTGATTGTTTTTCATCCCGATTTGTTCAAAAGTATTCGCAGCATCCTGCATGTGCTTTTCATATGTCATTGATTCACTCGAATGGTTTTTCAAGTGTTGACTAAAGGTCCGATTAAATTCCTTCAGTTCGGTAAAGCGATCTGAGAGAAGATGCTTATATTCTGCCTGCGTCTGGTTAATAACTTCCAATGCATCAGGAAGTTTCACAATCGATGAGCCCATCTTGTCAAATTCTCGAGATAGCTCTCCAAGATAGGTCATAACACCCGATAGTTTCGTAGATAGATCCTCTCCAAAAATTCTTTGGAAAGTTTTATTTTGATGATCCATCACATCAACTAATTCACCACTTTTTTCCTGAATTCTTTCAAATGAAGTATGCATTGTTTCCTGTTCTCCCAGAAGTTTGGACGTAAATTGCTTGATCTCTCCCACAGACATTTCGAATTGTTGTAATGTCTTCATTTGTGAATCTGAAACTTCCTTCATTTTTTCAAACGTGTTTTCAAACACTTTTACCATTCGTTCGTTTTTGGTGTCCATCTTTTTAAAATAAGAAAACAGTGAATCGAAGTTTTTATTTAGGCTGGTTGTCCCTTCGGAAAAGCCATCTGTTACATCTTTCATTTGTTGGAATAGTCCTTGAAATTCCTCAAGATTATCCGATAATCCATCATTAAAGGCCGCCAAATCCTTGGCAGATTGTTGTAATCCAGCAGTATATTCCTTAAATCCAGTGAATGAAGCTTCAATACCTTGTAAGGATTGTTGATTTGTCTTCTGCAGGCTGAGGATCGATTGATTGATTGCTTCTGAAACACCAATTAGTCGCCCCATGTTATTCTGCTCTGTCCCTTCCAGACTGGACTCTGTCATGAGCATGATATCCGTTAAGATAAATTCTGTGTTCATTATTTTAATGAGTAGCGTCATTATTAATGAGAAGCCCATCCCTGCAATACTCGTATAAAAGGCCACATCAATGCCCGCCAATACTCCAGCAACTCCCTCGACCAGATCACTATCATTGATATTAATGCTACCAAGAGATGAGGTAAGCCCGATAAACGTCCCCAATACTCCAAGTAAGATAAAGACCGACACGGTCATTTGAATCATCTTAATTAAACTTACAACAGGCACTTGAAAAAAGCGCCACCCTGAAAACTTTTCCTGCACGAAGGTTTCCGCCTTCACACCTACTCCCTGCTTGTTGTTAAATTGTTCCTGGAAACCTTGTAGTGGTTCAATATCTAATCGATTTGTGTCTTTCACGTAATTCCGTACTTTTTTCAGTTTCCCAAACAATGTAATATGAAGTAGCACCGCGATGATAAAAAGACCAAACAAAAGAACAAAAATGGCTTCTATCATTGAGTTAGCTAATATTGCTTCCGCCTTTTGCTCACTTGTAAACATCTCAAGAATGGCTTGCACCATTTTATTTTCCTCCTTGTAGCTCGCATATTTTCTAGGTCATACTCTTAGAATTCTCTTCTTCTATTGCTATTCAAAAGAAAGGCGAAACATGTGTACAAGTTAGATGAAAGAAAGAATTTCAACACTATTAATCAAGGTTTTTAAGAAACAAAAAAAGTCAGGATAACAATGTTATCCTGACGAAAAATATTACTATGATATTATAGAGACCTATAACAAATAAAATCCTAAACTACCTGACTGCCATTGCATATGTACTAATTTAGCCTACCTAACCTTCTGGAGTATACACATTTATCTTATGCCAAATAGACTGCCAGTTTTTCTTTTTAATTCTCTCTTTATAAATGGCCATCCGGTCGCTATTTTTGGCAAAATACGGGGTTGGCTTCACCTTTAAGTCTACTACATCTTTAATTCCACAAGGAGCGATTAAAATAATTTGGTCTTCATGGTTTAACCTCACCCCAAGTGCTGTAGCTGTTTCTGGGAATTTAGATATAGCGTCTTCTGAAGATGTGTATGGCGTAAAGTGATTTACCATATGCATCCTCGCTTCGTTTTTTACCGACCAGGGAACTTCAGGGAACATTTCATGCAGCTTCGCTTCAAGTCTCTTTTCTTCTAATTCTTCTATGTTGGTTTTATCAAAAAAGATAACATCTACGTCTGGGAGGGTTGTCTTCTTAAACCCGTGTAATGTGTCCCAGATTTTTGAACGTACGAATCCCGCACATATCCACCAATCCGGCAAATCTAGCTTTTTAGCTATTTTCAGTATTCGCATCATTTCTTTGTCATCTTGTATAAGCTTTATAATATCTTGTTCGGTTTTCACCATGTGGAGACCCCCTATACGGATCGTTTGTTCTATTTCCATTTTAACATAGGAGGAGGTGTTTGTTTCTCAAATTTCGTCTTCCTCGATAAAACCATTCATTTTCTGTACATCTAAATTCACTCCCTTGACCCACTCTTTCAAATCCATTTCTAAGACCCTCTCGCTTTTAGCAATAGTCGTAAGGATTTTCGCTTTTTTATAAGAATAGGAGAAGGTATGTAGGGTTCCAAACAAGTTTTTATAATTAGTGAAATACAGCGGTGAAGTTGGATCCTTAAAAAGGTTAAACATTGTCTCATGGGTCATTAGGTCCACTTCTAATCCATGTAAAAAAGCATCTCGTTGAACCGAACCCGTAATGATATCCCTGTTTTTCTTTCGCATTGTGTGCTCCTGAAAATGATTTACACAGGAGAGCATTTTCTCTCCACGTCTTACCATCACGCTGTCAGGGCTAATCTCCACTTCTGCAAAATCACCAAATCGATCACCGATGGAAATATTGTAGCAAGCAGCATGAGGTATCTCTTTTAATAATTGAGTAGCCTCATCAACTGTACTACAAGTATCCAAAACCATACGGACCCCTATCCAGGCTGAAATCCCTGTGGTATATGATTGATTGCTAACAAAATGTAGCCCAGCCACTAATCCTACTTGGTTGACACCATCGTGTCTCCCCAGTAGGAGAAGATTATATCCCGCTGTAGCAAACGCATCTTTTGGCTGACTAAGTGTGAACAGCCTATCATAGAATTCCGGTGAAAAATCATAATTTCTCACATAATATTCTTTTGTAAGAATTGCAGAGCATCCCATCGCCTTGGTTTTCGGAACATCATAACCACTGAACATAGCTGCAGCCTTCCTGAAGGATATATTCAAACCATCTGCTATTCCCGTCAACTCTTCCAGTAAGTGTGGTGCCAATGAGCAGTATAAAGACTTCATACTTTCCTCATCAATAGCTGATTTTGTTATTGAGTCATATGTATTCAATATTGGTCTGTCACGATAAAATTCCCCTAAATCCCTCCCTATTTGATAAGAACTATTCCTTAGCTGCAGAATATCCACAGTAAATGACCCCATCATTTTTCATCTCCTTGCTTCGATATTTAATTCCATTATACGAATAACAAGGCAAGAGTTCCTGTCTTTTTATGCTCCTTAAAGATAGGTATATACTTTCAACTAATAACTACGTAGAAAAAAACACAAGCATTAGTTAGCAGACCGCCATTATCTTGACCAAAAGCGGTCCCGTTTATGATATAGTTAGAAGACAATAGACTGGCTTCACATGAGGGAGTTGGTGCACTTCTCTTTTTAGGAAGATTCCTAAAAAGGAGGTGATGCCAATGGGGATTGAATCGGTGTTAACGTTAATGATATCCTTCGGGATGCTTATTGCGTTTATCATGTCTGACAAGAACCAAAAAAAATAACCCCTCATGTGCTTTAGCCAGGCGCTGAGGGATTACTTCTCTGAGTGTACCGCCCCCTTATGGGGTTGGTCTATTGGAACCGTTCCATGTGTCCAGCATGGAGCGGTTTTTTATACATTATGCTTATTCGTAAATAGTATACCACGAAATGGGAGTAAATACACTCTTTTACTGGCGATAGGAATAGCTTCGGAATGTCAGGATATATGTGCACATTAGTGAATTACTTGCATAGCTGTTAAAAGGTTGAAAATATTCACTGCTGCTAGGACCCATTTTAAAGCACGTTGTCCTCTAAATGCATAATAAATACCAACTACAGGAAAAATTAATGTTCCCAAGATATATATCATCCCAATGATGCCGCTAATGTATTCACTTAGTAACATGCCACCAAACCAGACAGCAAAAAATCCAAAAACACAAATGAACGATGCTTTCAGATTTCTGCTGCCAAGATCCTTAACCCAAGCTCTACCTACCTCTATGTAGAAATCTTCTTCCTCTCTCTTTTCGCGGACCGCAATAAATGCTGCTATTAACTCCTTGGAGCTCTTATTCTGAACAGGCGCTGGCCCTTCGGTAAAATCCTCATTCAACTGCTCATTATCTAAAAGAGTTTTATGCAAGGATTTCAAAACCTTGTTTACCTCTTTATAGTCCTTTTCCTTCCTGCCTCTTTTCTTCAAAACAGAATGGACAAAGAAACGAATTGCTTTAAGATAAATCATTGATATTAATCTGCCAAACATACTAATGTTCCCTTCTCGTTATAATTGTCCTGCAAATAGATCCTTTAACTATTATCAGTTTACCATATCACAAGAAGAATGAGGATGGTTGGTTATGGACTACAATGCTTCAATGCAATATGGTGTGGTGTGATTGTTAGATAAATAATTAAGGTGAAATTTAGGATTGCGCTTCATTCCGTCCCATGCTAAACTATTTAAAATCATTTTAAAAAACGATGACGAGAAAAGTAAATGAAGTAAATATACAACAGAGAGCTCCGGTCGCTGAAAAGGAGTGTGTATTTATTCATTGAAACAAGACTCTGAGTAGCACGCTGGATTGATACATGATAGCGTGACAGGCGCTCCTGTTACAGAGCTAAAGTATAAGCAAAGTAATCTTTGCCGTACTTGAAGAGGTTAATGTGGTGACATATTAGCAAACTGGGGTGGCACCACGATTTAGAATTTTAAATCTCGTCCCTAAGACATTACGTCTTGGGGGTGAGATTTTTTTGTTTTGCATTTTTTAATTGAAAGGAGTAGAGGAAGAATGAAGGAAAAGTCTAATAGGAAGTATCCCACTCTATTTTTGTTCAAGGTTGGTATATCAAACATTGGAGAATGGGTTTATTTCATTTCACTGAATCTTATTGTCTTAAATATAACTGGCTCTGCTCTAGCCGTAACTGGACTCTACTTAATAAAACCATTAGCCGTCTTGCTCACGAATTTCTGGGCTGGCAGCCTTATCGATCGAATGAACAAACGGAGATTATTGATGGGACTAGATCTATTTAGAGGAATGGTCATTGGCTTTCTTCCTTTATTTGCAACATCTCTTCCGCTTATCTATGTGACAGTATTAATCGTAAATATGGCGGCCTCGATGTTTGAACCAGCTTCTATGGCCTACATGACAAAATTAATTCCACCTAAAAAACGTAAACAATTCAATTCTATTCACAGCTTTGTTACATCAGGAGCTTTTTTAGTTGGTCCTGCTGTTGCCGGCATTCTGTTTTTTATAGGATCGCCAATATTGGCTATCTACATCAATGGTTTTGCTTTAATTATCGCAGGATTAATCACATGGCTACTTCCTGATCTTGAGAAAGGGAAGATCGTTTCAGAGCAAGAGAAAGCCAATACTATAGGGGTTTTAAGAAAAGATTGGCAAGCAGTCTTAACCTTCAGCCTTACGAATCGATATGTTTTTGTCATTTACTTTCTATTCAGCTCAGTTATGTTGGTTTTGGCAAGTGCAGTGGATTCACTGGAGGCTGCCTTTGCTAAACAAGTCCTCTTCTTATCAGATAGTGAATACGGATTTCTGGTTACGATTGCTGGGACTGGCATTATAATAGGAGCTAGTATTAATACACTAATTGTACAAAAACTAAAAACCTCCCTTTTAATAGGAGGTGGGGCTGTATTTGTTACAATTGGATATATTGTGTATGCCTTCTCCACTAACTTCCTAATAGCCGGGATAGGCTTCTTTATTCTTGCCTTTTTCATCTCTTTTGCTAACACTGGTTTCCTTACTTTCTACCAGCATCACATCCCATCTGATATGATGGGACGGATTGGAAGCTTCTATAATTTGCTGGAAGCAATCTTGATTATTGTTGCAACTGGCTTTATGGGTATAGCCACATTATTCATATCAATTCGGTTGACTGTCAGCCTGGGCGTTTTCCTTATGTTCGTGTTGTCGGTTGTCTTACTTGGTGCAAGTGTATTACCCTCCAGAAGGAGATTTTTCCAGTCTCCTATTGCAGACCAATGATGGCAATTCGAAGCTTTTGTAAAAAGGAACATGGCTATACCCCCATGTTCCTTCCTGTTTTAATCCTTAAGAGAACAATTTCTTAATCCTTTGATACGAACGCTCTTTTTCTTTAAAATCATAGAGGTTGGTTAAAATTAACCAGTCCTCACACTTATAAATTTTTGATAACCGAAGGAGCTCTGATTTAACTTTTTCTGGACCACCAATTATCATTCGGCGTCTATTAAACTGTATTTTCTCTTCCTCTGACACACTTAATTGTTTTTCATTAGCTTCCTGCACACTAGGAACACGACTATCCAACCCCTTTTCTACCTGCAGGAGCCAGAGATCCTGGCTCCGCGCTAACTCCTCAGCATGTGCATCGTTTTCCCCACATACTACAAAGACCGCTGTTCTGCTTACAGAGGATTGGAAGAGACCAGGTTTAAACCTTTCACGGTATCGTTGATGACTCGCTTCTCCCCTTTCCGGTTTTATAAAGTGACCGAAAACATAGCCTATCCCTAATTCAGCTGCAAATTCTGCACTATTTTCTCCTAATCCGAGACTAAATAAGCTAGGAGCCACTTCCGTGCGTGGAGCCGCTCTAACTTTTCCTTCTCCCTGTATAAAACGCAGGAGATTTTGTAGTTTTTCTGGGTATTCAGCCATTTGGCTCGGCTTCCCGTCAGCCAATAACGACCGAATGGTTTCGTTGCCCCCAGGTGAACGCCCTACGCCAGCTTCAATTCTTCCAGGGTAAAGAGCTTGGAGCTGTAGTAGCTGAGCTGCAACCTTGTATGAACTGTATTGTGGCAGCAAAATACCACCACTTCCCACAGCTATTTTCTTCGTTTGTCCTGCAAGGGCAGCCATCATGATTTCTGGAGAACTAGAAACAAGCCCTTTTGTTCCGTGATGTTCTGCAAACCAATATCGTTCATAGCCCAAATCTTCTACATATCTAGCCAAATCTATTGTACACACAGCCATTTCTTCTGCACTCATACCCTTTGGCTGTGCCATCTGATCTAACACACCTAACCGCATCCATTAAACCCCTTTTTTGTTCCATTTTCCCTTATTACGTAGCGGAAGGAAAGATAAACGCTCATACTACTATAATGCTTTATAATCGAGCCAACTATAGACATTACTTCTACACAATTTTCAATGACATTTACCCAATCTCTTACATACTATAAGAGCAAAATGTGAAAGGATTGAAGTCTATGTATTATTACCCTTATCCCCATCCACATGTTATTGCTACACACTATAATGCTTTCCCACCTGAATACCCTTATTATCCAGCTGTTCGTCATTATCCTGATTACTATGGAAATAATTGGCCACAAAGTGATCTTCCGAGAATTACACTAAAAGATTATGGTCACCAACCCTTTGTGACCAATATCGAAAGAGCAACCAAGCAGAACAATACCTTCCGTACTGCCTTATGGAGCGGAGACCATCTGCAAGTTACGTTAATGAGCATTCCAGTTGGAGAGGACATTGGACTAGAGCTACATCGAGATGTAGATCAATTTCTGCGCATTGAACAGGGTCGTGGCTTAACCGAAATGGGTAAAAAGAAAGATAACCTGTCGTTCAAACGCCGTGTATCTGATGATGATGCTATCTTTATTCCAGCAGGATTTTGGCATAATATTACAAACACCGGTAACAAACCACTGAAATTGTATTCCATCTATGCTCCTCCAGAGCACCCATTTGGCACTGTTCACGAAACGAAATCACAAGCAATGGCATCTGAACCAGGTTATCATCATTCCTAACCAAATAAAAACAGATCAAGGAACTCATCCCTGATCTGTTTTATTCACTTATGACTTACTTAATTGATCTACTGCCAGAAGAGCATCTGCTACATCTTCTGCAGTAATTCCAGGAGAAAGATTACCCATTGTATCTGCTTCACTTGTTGCTGCTTCGCCAACTTTAACTAGATCTTCATAGGATGCATTATCCAGATGCAAATCTTTTAACGTTGTCGGAAGCCCAAGTGATTGATAAAAATCAATATACTTTCGAATCTCTACTTCAGGGTGTAATTCTAGGACAAGATGCGCAAGGGTTCCATATGCAACTTTCTCGCCATGTGTTAGATGATGAATATCTCCCTCTAATACTGTAAAACCGTTGTGAATGGAATGTGCTCCAGCTAATCCACCACTTTCAAATCCTAGACCAGACAGTAATGTATTTGCCTCCACAATAGCTTCCACATGCTGGGTTACAAGACCTTCTTTTACTGCTTTGTAAGCTGCTTGTCCATATGCAAAAAGTGTTTCTTCACATTTTTCTGCAATAGCTTTGGCAGCAATGCTTGTTTTGCCACCAGCCATGGTATCACTGTTACTTTTAATAGCGGCTCTTGCTTCCACCCAGGTTGCCATCGCATCCGCAATACCTGAAGCAAATAATCTTGGCGGCGCACCAGCAACTACTTTTGTATCTACTAGCACAAGATCTGGATTTTTCTTATAAAAATTATAGGATTCAAATACCCCTTTGTCCGAATAAATTACCGACAAAGCACTTGTTGGTGCATCGGTAGAAGCTGTTGTCGGAACAATAATAACGCCTGTATCCAATTGATCAGCAATCGCTTTTGCAGTATCAAGTGTTTTACCACCACCGACTCCGATTACTGCGTCTACTGATTCACTCTTTCCTTCATCTGTAATTCTGTTTATTTCATTCCAAGATGCTTCTCCATTAAATTCTACATAATGATAGGCCAAATCTTCTTCTTTAAAACTTTTTTCAATAGCTTCTCCTGTAATTCCCCATACCGTTTCATCAGAGAGGATTAAAGGTTTTCGTGTTGCAGTTTCCTTAACATGCTTTCCAATCTTCTCTAAAGCGTTTTTCCCTTGGATATACTTACTAGGTGAAACAAATACAATCTCAGACATCTAATCACTCCTTCATGTTATTTATGCTTATAGTATACCACTATTTACCACTGTTTGTTCATAACTTCACAAACTCTACATATTTTAAGTGTACACCAATATTTATGTTACCCTATGGCAGACTTTCGCAAACCAATCCGTCGTCATCATTTCCATCTAAGCGATGTGAATCTTTTTCTGGTCCGCCAGCTGCCTCAAAAAAATTTTGTGCTTCCTGCTGGGTATCAAAATCTCCACAATCCCTGTCAGGGCCATTCGGGTCGTAAGTTACTTTATTTGAAGCCTCGGGCTCTTTATCTCTATTGTTTGCAGCTTTCTCTTCCTCGTCTTGATAATAAAACCCATTATCTGTCACATATCCTTCTCTGCTCCATATACCAAGCTCATTATCCTTTGCCCTATTCTGTGCTTTCATGTACGCCTCAAAATGTACATAGGGCGGGTCATATACATATGCAAGACGGGCCAGCCCATGTTCTAGCAGGGTTTGATTAAACATCTCACCATCTACCCAAATATAAGCAAGGAGTCGGCCATATTTATCCCTAGCAGGCCCGTCAAACTCAAGCTCTATATGTTTCCCTTCCAGCCTCTCTTTCGCAAAACTGCTCGCTTCAGGTCCTAAAGGCTGAACTGGCTTGGATGGGTGCTTTGTCTCTGGTGTATCTACTAACAGCAAGCGTACCGTTTCTTCCTTTCCATCATAGATCACTTTGACCGTGTCGCCATCTACCACTCTGCTCACTTTCGCCCCTTCCAAAGTCTCTTCTTGAGTGTCCGTCTCTTTATTATGGTTTTCGCTCTCAACCTCTTTTTCCTGTTGCACGGCTTCCTTTTCGTTCCTTTCTTCCACCATAGGCTTTTCAGTTTCTTCTAATGTTCCGTTTTCCCCCATGTTCTCGATTGTTCCACAACCTACTACAAAGATTAATAGAAATGTAGCAATCAGAACTTTTTTTATGTACATATGTAATTTCATGCTGTTCCTCCCTGTATGCTTTAGTTAATTCCAGATAGTGTCTACAAAACTATCTGCACACAAAATTAAGGTTGGTTTCTTTGAATGCCTCTTGATTTTCTATATACGGATGATGGCTGCCTTTTATTAAACTGACTTGCTTATTTTTAAACTGAAATAATTGATGATGAGTTGGACCCACTGCGTGATCGTTTTCCCCAGCTATAATTAGTACTGGATTAGTAATAGCACTCGTTATCAACGAAAAATCTCGAAAATAATCTTTTGATGAAAACACTCAATTAAGTCTACTTCCTTCTTCATTTCTAAATCGGAATATTGGAACGAAAAGTAAACCTCATTTTCTAACAAACTAGTGAGTATTTCATAACAGGTTTTTATAAATGATTCTAAACTCAATGTATCTATTTCTGGTACATCTTTTTTTAATAATGAAGCTCCTCTTATAATCTGATGCTGAAAAGAAGCTAACATATGTAGGGTTACATTTGATAAGATCATCCCTTTCATCCTGTTGGGAAATTTGCTAGCATAATTTACTGCAAGAATGCCACCAAAGGAGTGACCTATGATCCACCATTCTTCGATCCCCAAATGAATGCGTAACGCTTCTATATCCTCAACTACTCTTTTTAAGGAATAGTCTTGTATAGGACTATGTTCAGATCTACCACATCCCCGCTGGTCCAAGTAGATCATCTGCAAATTTTCTTCTAACAAATCCCTTGCAAAGTGCTGAAACGATTTACTCCAGTATCCCGGTCCCCCATGCAGAATAGACAAGGAGCACCCTTTCCACTAATATCATAATACAACGCTAACCCATCACTTGTTTTGAGCTTCATTCATTTACACCCCCAGAATATTTTAACTATTGGTTTTAGGATCTAATAAGATCGGTTCACTGTTTTGTAAACTGGCCTTATATAATGTAATGTTACCGTCAGTTGGTTTAGAGGCTTCTGCATGAATCTCAAAGTTTTCATTTAATGCTATACTCCAAACTACTCCATTATTCCGTTTCAAACTAATAGCGAGCGTACCGAATTGCTCAATATTCTCCCACAGGAAAAGTTCTTTTTCACCGTTTACTTTAATAGGAATCTTGTTCTGGCTCTTGCTCACTCTGTACTTGATTATCTTGTTGATTTGCGACATCAGGCTGTCTTTCTACTACTTCCTCAGAATTTTGCTGGTTTAAGGTTACAACAATCATCACTAGCAACATAAGACCAGACACAGTTAGGATGAAATATTTCACTGTAAGACTCCATTTCTCTATAATAAGTTGCTTCTATTCCGAAATTGCTGCTCCAGACATTGTCTAATAGATATTAAATATGAGAAATATAATAGGGAATACGCTGAATGCTATGTTAACAATGAAATGGCAAACAATAAGGGGAAACAATCTCTTTTGTTTATAATAAATAAGTCCACTACCGGCACCCCACACGAAAAAGGCAACAGCATAGATAAAAGCTCCTTGTACACTTGCAGCTAACATAATATGTTGCAATGCAAAACCGCTGGCTGGAATTAAAATAGCTACCCAAAGTTTACTATAATATTTTCTAAACACCGTTTGTGCATAACCACGGTACATTAACTCCTCAATCGGGGCATTAAGAAAAGGAAAGATCAGCGAGACAACAGCTGCAGACCACATCAACCACCTTGGTCGTGAAAACGCAGCCCCCTCTATATCACCTGCAAATACAGTTTGAAAATGGTCAACAAAGTCCACCCCATATAACAAAAACATGGTTGCTATAACTGCAATCACGAATGGTATGTATAAAACAAACAGCCATAAGAAACCGAACAAAATATCCTTTCCTAATAGCTCTCTACGAAAACCAATTAATTCATTAAACGAGCGTCCCTCTTTTTTTAACACTCGCTTTAAAAAGAAGTAACATAGCACATTTACAACAGTAAAATAAATGGTTGAGAGGTCAGGAAGAAATGGAAAAGGAAGTTCTAGTCCAAATAGCTTAAACAAGACAAAGAGAACCAACAACACGCTAATAAGCAAGGGAATACGGATAAAAGAAACAATCCATGCATTCTTCAATAAATTGCACTTTCCTTCCATCATAAATTTGAATATAGTGAATATTATATTCCTTGTTTCATATTTTCACTGTGTTCCAGAATTTTTAATCTTAAAAGTATCCTTTTCTCTTCTTTATATTGCAGAACAAAAACACACTACAGTACATTTTAACACTTCCCTAAATTTGTGATATAAGAAAATGTTTTTCTAACTTAGAAAAAATGCATTCGCGCAAAAAATGGGCTGGGACGTGATGTCCCAGCCCTTTCGCTTAATTATCTACTTTACTATATCTCTTCTTATCTTGTGGTTCGTCCTTCTTCCGCACATTGTGTATAAATGCTTTATCTTCATCAATCATTTTCTTCGCTGCAAAGATGGTCAGTAACTGAAGGACGATGATTGGAAGCCCCATCAGCCCCGAGACCACTTCTAGCGGAGGAAGACCTCCTACACGCATAAGAACAAGCGCTAACGCTGTAATAATTGCTGCAACAATAATGCGTAAGGTCCTTGGCGGTTCTGACTTACTCATATTTTGTGTGCCAGTATAAGCGGCAATCGTATACGTAGTTGAATCTAACGTTGTCGTTAAGAATATGGTTGCAATTACGATAAAGATAACCAATGCTACGTTTTCTAGTGGCAGTGAAGATAGAATTTCCGGTATAACTGCCATTTCACCTTTATCACTTACGATATTGAGTACATCTACATCGCCTGTTAGAAAACGTTGAATTCCTAGTCCACCTAATATACCTGTCGCTATCCAGGAAATTAAAGTTGGTGCCAACAAGTATGTTAAGATCATTTCTTTAATCGTACGCCCGCGTGAGATTTTTGCGGCAAACACACTGTGTAGCATCGCCCATGTTAAATTGTAAGCAAACCAGAAAACTGTATTACTCTCCACTCGTGTAGTACTTTCCATATTCAACGAGTTTGTATAGGTTGATAAGTCAACGTAGTTGGATATAAGGGAACCCATTGTTTCTGTGAAGAAGTTTAGAATAAATATTCCAGGACCGAGAATCATAACAAATAACGCGAATCCCCCGGCCAAATACATGTTCAACGTACTTAGGCGTTTAATACCACGCTCTATTCCTAAGTAGGCACTAAGAGAAAACAGCAGTACCCATATAACCGTAACAATTAAAGTAAGTGTAAAAGTTACCTCTATGTTAAGTAATTCAGACAGATTATTCGTAATTATTGGTGCGCCTAGTCCTAATGTAACAGCTGCTCCGGCAAGAATGCTGACTAGAAAAGTAACATCGAGCACTTTCCCTCCGAAACCATCTGTAAATTTGTCGCCGAAAATAACACGACATGCCTCGGAAATCCGGAATAGCGGCTTTCTCCTAACGTGCAAAATATACGCCATTGCTGGGGCTGCCATTACAAAGACAGCGAACGTTTGGAAGCTCCAAAGAAACATGGCGTATGTGTTTCCCCATAGTAGCGCTTCTGTAGATCCTGCTTCCACCCCAAATGGTGGATCTATTGCAACATTTGCCCACTCTACCATACCTGTGCGCATAATCGTTGAACCTAATCCCATCGCTATCAAAATGGACGCATATTCAAATAAAGTAAACCTGGGTTTTTCCATTGGATCGCCGAGTACTACCTTTCCATACTTTGAAAAAGAAAAGAATAACCCTGCTGCTACTAAGATAATAGCGTACCATAGATAGCCCCAACGGAAATTATTTACAATACTATTAAAAATGCTATTCAGCACTTCTAGTGATCTCTGTTCATAAATGACTAACGGAATACAAATTGCAATAACAATTAATAAGGCTGGTGCAAATATCCGATAGTCTATTAAATGTGTTTTTTTCTTTTTCCCACTATTATTCTCCATGTTATGCTACCTCCATTATTTCGATCACATTACTGCATACTACTTTTTTACCACACAGGTTGCTTGCTTAAACTAATAAGAAACTGTTTATTTTTTCCTTGCTCCCTATCCTTTTTCCTTTAGGACCGCTATAATGGGAAATGGAATCTTTAGAAAGAAAAGGTGTTTTTACATGAGTTTATTATCAGTGAATAACTTAAGCCACGGGTTTGGTGACCGTGCAATATTTGAAGACGTTTCTTTTCGTTTGTTGCAAGGAGAGCATATTGGACTTCTAGGTGCAAATGGAGAAGGAAAGTCTACTTTTATGAACATTATCACAGGAAAATTAGAGCCCGACGCAGGAAAGGTAAGCTGGGCAAAACACGTACGCGTTGGTTATCTAGACCAGCATGCTGTGCTTAAAAAAGGCATGACCATACGTGATGCACTGCGGACGGCTTTTCAATATCTATATGATATGGAAACAGAAATGAATGATCTGTATGCAAAAATGGGAGAAGTAGAGCCAGAAGAACTCGAGGAAATTCTTGAGGAAACTGGTCGTATACAAGACGCTTTAACCAACAATGACTTTTATATAATTGATGCAAAAGTCGACGAGGTAGCAAACGGACTAGGTCTCGATGACTTCGGTCTGGAGCGAGATGTTCACGATCTAAGCGGCGGACAACGTACGAAGGTGCTACTTGCCAAATTGCTTCTTGAAAAACCCGATATTTTGCTTTTGGATGAACCGACAAACTATCTAGACGTAGAGCATATTGTCTGGTTAAAGGAGTACCTATTGGCATATGAACATGCTTTTATCCTTGTGTCACATGATATTCCTTTTATGAACAGTGTCGTCAATCTTATTTATCACATGGAAAATCAACAGCTCACCCGATATCCTGGTGACTATGATGAATTCTTACGTGTGTATGAAATGAAGAAGCAACAACAGACTGCTGCTTATAAAAAACAGCAAAAAGAAATTGCCAATCTGAAAGACTTTGTTGCACGGAATAAAGCGAACGCGGCAACAAGTAAGATGGCAATGTCCCGTCAGAAAAAGCTTGATAAGATGGAAGTAATTGAGCTAGATGCCGAGAAGCCAAAACCTCAATTTGAGTTTAAAATGGCACGTACACCAGGCAGATATTTGTTCGAAACAAGTGATCTCGTGATTGGCTATGAAGAGCCTCTGTCCCGTCCACTTAATTTAACAATGGAACGCGGACAAAAGCTTGCCCTGTCAGGAGCGAATGGAATTGGAAAAACAACCTTACTGCGGAGTATTCTTGGTGAAATCCCTGCTCTTTCTGGTAGCGTGGAGCTAGGTGAGCATCTGCACATTGGTTACTTTGAACAGGAAATGAAAGAGGTTAGTAAAAAGACGTGCATCGAGGAAATTTGGGATGAATTCCCTCATATGAATCAATACGAAGTGCGGGCTGCTCTAGCTCGTTGTGGCCTTACTACCAAACACATTGAAAGTAAGGTCCAAGTATTAAGCGGAGGAGAAAAAGCGAAGGTGCGCCTTTGCAAACTGTTAAATCAGGAATCCAATTTGCTTGTACTCGATGAGCCAACCAACCATCTAGATAAAGATGCTAAAGCAGAGTTAAAACGTGCGCTTAAAGACTTTAAGGGAAGTGTTTTACTTATCTCCCACGAGCCAGATTTTTATGAAGACATTGTTACAGAAGTCTGGAATTGCGAAGACTGGACAACAAAAGCATTTTAGTGAAAACGCGAAGAGCGCCTGATTCTATACAGGCGCTCTTTTTATACGTTTGGAAAGCATAAAATTTTAACTAGGAAGCAATAACGACGTAGTTAAAATTTTGAAGTCCAAAGTATAAGAAAAACATATACATTTGCTAAAAGACAAGCGAATGCGAGTTATTCTAATAATTGCATTGTAATATAGATCATAAGCGTTAAGAAAAATAGCAATGCCTCTATGTTGTAAATGAACGGATTTGGCTTCAACTTTTCCGTTAGTTTAATTCTTTTTATTGTGCTTACGTTGACCAGGTTATTCACATAATAAATGATCATAAGACTAAACAAACTCATTAATATGGCCATCCATGTTTCTCCATTTAACCAAAAAGATATAGCGAGAAATATAGACCACACACTTTTAAAGACACCCGCTAAATTTTCATAAGAACTCGAAAATGTATCAAGCATCCATGTTGCCCGCTCTTCCCATATTTCACTTGTTCCTGTTTTACAATATGTACGATATGGCCCGCTTGAAAGCCCATTGTGATAACAAGCATAAGTAAATAAACGAATCCAAAAATACTTCCAGTTAAAAGAAGTTCTTGCTCTTGCTCAAAATATAGCGCGAATGGCAGTGGTAGCCACATAGCATACATAAATCCCATTACCACGTGGAGCAATCCTTGTTCCTTGTTTTTCATTAGCTTCATGAATGTAAGAAGGATTGTCACAAATACACCAATCCCTATCCATCCTAGAATAACCGTAGATAATAGCATTGTGTTGCTCCCCCTAACTACCTAAAAACATTACTAGGACAATGGATAAAAATGTACTCAAAAGAAAGGAAATTAGCCAATCCTTTTTCTTCGTAGTTTTAAGCATGATGTTTAAAAACGAACTAATTGCCATCATAACCAAAAAAGCAAACAAAATCATTATGAAAACTTCCATCGTAACCTCTCCTTTTAATAGTTGAACTGGATTACTCTTTAGCCATTTTCTTAGCCATAATGAAAATAAGGATAAATAAATCGATGATTGAGGCAATTAAAGCAGATGTACCTATATATCCCATCCCCATTCCCCCAAAGCCACCTTCAATGAAGCCACAAACTATTAGGATTATACTTAGTAAACTCGTAACAATAGGAATAAGTATACCCTTTTCTTTAAACAATGTACTTAATAAAAATATTGCAACGCCAATTATTAGTGTTACAACAATAAACTCAAGTAATCCACTCATTGCATAACCTCCTGCAGGTGCTTATGTTCTCGCTATATTATAGTAGTATAAAAAGAGGCCAATAAAGACTATTAGCATAAGTGCGAAATATTTTAACTTGTCCACCTCTTTTTGATAGTGGACGCAGACGCTTAACACAATTAAGTAAACTGGCAGGACAATTAAAGAGGGAAAAAGCATCATTTTTAATGACCATTTTATAGACTCCATTACATTTAAAATTGGGCTCCCCCAGTCTAATAAAGTAATGATAAATACAGTACAGAGATAGATAGAAACAGTACATAGCAGTGTCGCAACAATGAAGTATACTAATGTAGTAAACAGAGACTTATTTATTCTCATTAATTACTCCTTCTAGTACTTTTATAATCCTGGCTTACAAATCCAAAAACTGGTAACTAAATGATTGGCTATGATAACATCTGCCTCTATTAACTAAATATATCTGAAGAAAATTTAAGTTACAAAAATTATTAGCCGGGTCGCTCCTTTAAAAAACAGGTCACAAATTATGACCTGTTAGAACGCGCCGGATCCCCCGCCGCCACCGCCAACTCCTGCTCCTCCACCTGGTGTTCCACCACTAGAGGAATAAGCAGCTGCTGCTGTTGTATGTGCTTCTTTAAAATCGTGATTAATTGCTGCGGCGATTACCATAAACATGACAAAATCAGTTTGAGTGCCACTGTTGAATTGAGGTGTGCCCTTCATCATCTTGTCACTTGCTTTATTAACATGTTTATTATTTGTACCGAGGCTATAGATAAAGGCACGCTTTTGTTCATCATCTTGTAATTCTTCCCATTCTTGCTCTTTTAAAGAAGGGTACTTTGCCTGAAAGCTTTTCCATTGTTTATAGATTCGTTCCCCTTTCACCGCGCGTGGTGAGTAAAGGCAAGCAAAACTGAAGAAAGTCCCAAAAAAGACAATCATAATAGCCAAGCTAAGGAATAATCCATATATACCGAATAAAATAATTAACGGTAACAATAAAAGCGAAGAGATACCAACTACAATACGTAATTTCCCCTCATTAGATTTTAATTTATTTCCTTTTATCTCTTCCAAAACAGCTTGCTTCCACTTATGGAAATCATCACGATATGCTTTATGATTTTTCTTGTCTTTCGTATATGCCTTTAAATGCTTAAGAGTAAATTCTCCATTTCTTCCAATCTTATCAAACAACCAACTCAATAATAGGGATTCATGTTTGTGATCGGTATTGCGTTCCATAACAGTAAAGTGTTCCTCGTCATCATGTTTCACATAGCCTTTACGAACAAGATCCAGTAATGCAGCTGTCAGTGTTTTTTCGTTTACCAAGCGTGCATTCATGTACACAATAGTAGCTGGAAGGCTCATTTCTTCTTTTGGCACAGAATATGCAGTACCAAAACGGCGTTCAACCTCTTGCTGGACAGCATTTCTTTTTCGAACTGTATAAATAATTAGTATTAACAAATAAATGGAAAAAGCACCAATAATAAAAGGAGAAATGGTAGTGAAGAAGTCTTTTCTTGCTTCATAAGCAGCCTGCTTCTCATCTAGTTCTTCTTTTTTAGCAAGAATTTCTCCTCGTATTGCTTTATCCTCTGTTAAAGCGGCGCCTGAAAAGAGAGACGCATCAAAGGCCGTTCGAATGTTGCCATTTTTCCCACTATCGACATGTCCCATCTCAAAGCGGACGACACCTTCCTCCTCTACGCTCTCTGAGCCTGCAGCTTCATCCTCACCATAGGCAATGACTCCCTCTGTCGGTTGAGGTGGATGAACATATACATCCATCTGATTATAATCGGATTCGTTGCTTTGATCGAAAAACGGCCAGTCAAACCGTGCAACGTCCGTATATTTTTCAATTCCATTTTCAATTGTATAGGATAGATCAACCGTGATGGTCTCATCCGAGCCACTACGATAAACACGATATTCATTGTCTTGCTGCTCCACATCTAATGCTTGATCTCCCTCTTTTGCAGAGACATCGACAATGGCAGTTTCCTTCTTTGGAATGAGTGATCTGGTAATGCCATTAAATTCTCCTTCAAACCCATAGGTATGCCTCTCAGTGACATGAACTTCTCCATTCTCCTGTAAATACGCATCAATTCGTGTTTTTTCTATGGAGTATTCAACGGCCAGTGCCTCGATAGGAAAAATGAATAAGACCGCTAATATGGTGAGGAATATACTTATCTTTTTCACGTTCTCCGCCCCCTCTAGTTATTATGTAATACGAATTAGCTAGAAAAAAGTTTCATAATGTTTCACAGCTGAGACCGTTAAGCACAAAAAAACCTCCCGAATGGAAGGTTATAATAAAGCTATTAACTTAAAATCCTTCAACCACTTCCCCACGAATAGGCCCCTCAACATTCAACTTAATGCGGAGCGAGGTAGCATTTTCCCATTCAGCACTGTCAGCAACATGGAAATGAATATGTGGCTCACTTGAATTTCCAGAGTTCCCGGCTAAACCAAGCAATTCTCCAGCCTTTACTTCCTGTCCTTCTTTGACTACAACACTATCTTTCTTGAAATGTCCTAGCACACTATATTCATTATTCTCATGTTCGATGATTACATGATTCCCGGCAGGCTGATCAGTATTTGTGTCTACACCAGGAGTGTTCTCTGCAACCCCATTTTCCACTGAAACTACCACACCTTCTAGAGGTGCTACTACATCCTTTCCGAATGCAAAGTAGCTTTCATTTGCCGTGGAATCACCTTCGAAGGTGCTATCCCCCTCTTTCATCAGCAGGTCATAGGCATAGCGCTGAGGTTCATGTGCATAATGGTAGTTAACGAGCTCGTTTGTGCCACCCCAAAAGGTAAACCATGGTTCGTTAATTGGCATGTGGTAGGTGTTCTTTGTATATACTTCATCACTTTCTAAGTTTGCTGTAATGTTTAATACTTGCAACCCCTCAATTGTTAGGTCTTCACTGAAATAAGCCCTGATTCCCTTTTTGTCTTTCTCGCTAATCCATTGATATTCCACCACTTCTGGTAGGCTCATTTCAGAAACTAAAGCATAGCTTTCCACTGCATCATTAAACTGCTCTCCGATTCCTATAAACTCCTCCAATGATACTTCATTTTTGAAAGACTCACTAAACTGGTTATAGATCCGCTCATAATTACCTGAAAGAAATTGCTTTGGGAAATCTCCTGCAGGTATGGCTTCTGTCATTGTCTCTTCCTTCTCCTCCACTTTATCCGAATCACCTTCCTTATTACTACAAGCTGCCAATCCAATCATAAATAACACTCCTATACTTATTTTTACAAATGCCCTCATATTCTCTCTCCCGCTCCTTTCAACCGTGCTTTACCAATAATACGAATAAGTGGGATGAAAGTTTCGCCCATGACCCGAACCCTAATAAAAAAGGAAGACCCGGTATATAGATTTCCGGGTCTTCCTTTTTATTTCCAAGACTGCATGAGCTCTTTAAAAAACTCTGTGTTTAACGTCCATGTGAAATGGTCGAAATAACCTAGCCAGTCTGTTCCAGTTAAATGGCCACCAAGAACGAAGGAACTAAAAAATAGTGTCATATATATTGCAATGGAGAGAAAGCAATCAACTGTCTCTCTCCAATATGGTTTGTCTGTCTGCTTCATCTATCGTTTCCTCTTCTCTTCTTATTTTCTGACAAGAAATAAGAAGAACTAGGAGAGGTAATTAGAATGGTATTTTTTAATATGGATATGCCACGTGTATCTTGGTCTATCAGGGAAAAGCAATTCTGTTGTTAAGAGCTTTACCCTAGGAACTGCTTTTGTTAAAAATAGTGGCAATGAAGGTGGGTGATCTGCTTTATCTACATCTGAAGAGACAACTCCATTTGTGATGTGGGCAATTTCTATCTGCTGCACATCTTTAAATGCTGAAACAGTCTCTTCTGAGGAAGCGGATTGCTGTAAATGTTGCACCAATATTGTCGCCTGGCTAATACCAAAGAAAACCAGTACTCCGATGAATAAGTAAACGCATTGCTTCCTCATCATGTCCCCCCCCTCTATTTTTATCATACCAAGATTATTGATAATTGGATAGATACACTATAAGAATCATTTCAATTATACTAATTGGTGAGCGAAAAACACACTTGTTAATGTAAGCGCAATCCAGTAATGATAGTAAAAATTTTGTTTAAACAAAAAGTAATAATGGAAGCCTTCTAAAAGAAAAAACCGCAACCCTCAAAGGGCTACGGTTATAATAGACAAACCTATACTTTGTGAATTTACATCTCAATCAAGTACTTTTTGCGGTAATAAGAAACCATCCAAATACCAATTCCGCTTAAAAGTGTGAGAGCCCCTAAAAGAAGATAATGATACATAGTCGTTGCCGTTTTTGGCAGTGCAGATCCTCCACTTTCACCACCATGTTGCGTTGTATTCTCTATGATCGGATTATCATCTTTATTTTCATCTTGATCTTTTGGTTTATCTTTATCATCTTTCTTATCATCCTGATCGTTACCTGCAGAAGGATTTTCTACAATGGGATGATTTACCTGATTACCAGGGTTCACTATTTCTCCAGGCTTCTCTTCGTCTTTTCCATTATCTCCCTCACTCGGTTCTTGTGGGTTTTCTGGATTTTCCGGTTCTACTATCTCCCCATCCACCGTGAGGAAATTCCAAATATCCGAACGTTGCTTACCACCATATTGATCTGTTGCTTCGACATACCAGAAATATTCACTGTTTGGATTTAATTCATTCCATGTAACCGAAGCCGTTTCCCCACTCGGTACACCTGTTACTTCACCAATCAGTTCATCTGTATATACATTTACCTCTACATAATCAGTAGCAACTTCTTTTGTTTGTGCTGTCATATCAAAATCTATTGAAAATTCATCTTTTCCAGGAAAATCTTTGGGGTCGTAATAATTATAATCGTCAAGGTGAGGAGAATAAGTTTCTACATCGATCTTATTTTCATTCATGTTAAAGTTTAATATCCTTAAATAACCTTGGCCACCTTCAGGACCACCTTGATAATCGGCTAACAACTGATACACTGAACGGTCTGGAGCCCCATCGCCGTTATCATCAATTTCATCAATTAACGTTTGTGCATTGTGATAATGTCCGCATAAAACAGCGAATACATTTTCATTCGGTACAACAACCTTTTCAAACAATTCGTCACCTGTGGGACTTCTGTTACCTGTAGCGAGTAAATATTCGTGTACATTTAGAATTGCTTTATGATTTGGATGTGCCTCCAACACCTCATTTAACCATTCAATTCCTTCTTCCTCAATGCCCCACCCAAGGTGCACCATAATGAAGTCTATTCCATTTACGGAGATTAAATCGTAATGTCCACGATTATCTTCAAAAGAGCCACCGTAATATGAATTACCTGCGAACCGCTCCTCTCCAAAGAACTGGGAGTAATTCCTGTAGTCACGACTTTTATTGTAGACGTCATGATTACCCGCTACAACACCATATGGAATACCAGCCTCGTCTAGTACGCCCATGGATCGATCCGCTACATCCCATTGTGCAAAATCGTCATGGACGTTAACTAAATCACCAGAATGAAATACATATTCTATGTTGTGTTTCTGTCGGTTTTCTGCAATCCAGTTTACCTGTTTCTCATATATATATGGATAGCTTTCTGAGTAGTACTGCGTATCAGCCATCCAAACAAAACTGAAATCTTCCCCGATGTCTGCTATTTGGTCCTGCACTATCACACTTACTTTGTGATCTTGTAAGTATTTAGATCCGCTTACCGTGCCAATAAGTTCAAATGCTTCCTCACCAGCAATTGTCGAAGTTAATGCATCCCAACTATCCGCACTATAATTCCATGCATACATGGTTACTTTTCTACCAGGAAGAGAAGAGCCATCCCACACAATTTCTATCTCATCATTTTCATCAACCTTCTCATCAACTGTTACATCGAAACGATGATAAGGAAATTGTAAATCAGACTCTGTTGACAGTTCATTTCCATCCAATCTTTCTAATGCTTCACGCTGCTTATCGGTCAGACGTTCCTCTCCATTTGGTAGGTATCCATTTGGAGGCTCAGTGTCCACAGCGTTTTCTGAAATGACAAGATTAGCATCGTCAGCTGTATATTGATAAGACTCGTAGAAAGCGACATCCATCACATCGTTTGTAGGATCCGTTACTGTTACAGATAAATCAGCACTGGTGCCCTCAGTATCGTTGGATAGCCAGTCTGGTAAAAGCGGATTCTCTTCTACAACGTAAAAGCTAACCTTTTCTTCTGATGTATTTCCAGCCAAATCGGTGGCTCGGAAAATCGCCGTATGTTCGCCAGCCGATAACAGAGCAGATGATGTTTCATATGGAAGGGAAATATATTCACCATTCAATTGAGCTGTAACTTCTTCTACACCACTCTCCGCATCCGTTGCTTCAGCGTCAATGTTGAGAGACCCTTTATAAGTCTCCCCTTCTACTATATTAGGCTTCAGAACGGGTGCCGTATTGTCCGTTACTACTGTTGCTTCAACTTCTTCCTCTTCATAAACAGCTCTAACTTTATGTTCACCATCTGCTACAGAGCTTGTATCAAATAGGTAAGCTGTGGAGGTGAATTGCTCTTCCTCTAGCATAAAAGTAAAGTCATAGACCGGATCCTTCCCTGGACTATCTCCAATTGGATAGTTTCTGTTTGGATCAGCGTAATTTGGATCATAAATGGTTGTACCATCTGAAAGTACGAGCCTGATGTTTTTAATTGTGAAGTCATCCCTGTTCTCTCGGGATGTTTCATCAAATGGTCCTACCTTGTTGCCCGCACGAATCGTAATGGTATTGTCCCCAACCTGCAGCCTTTCCGCAGAAACTGGAATTGTTAACGTTGTAAAACTATTATACGTGTCATCAAAAACTTCAAGTATTTCGTCACCCATCGTCACGCCATTTTTGAAGTAGATGTTTGTTTCTGTTACATCAAAAGCAAAGTAGGCTTCCGTTTCCATGGCCATAAATGTATCCGTTGCCTGATTGTCATCAATATAAAGTTCTGTTGCGGTACTGTATTGATCTGTTGTTGCCTTCATAACTTTTTCTCCAGACAACAAGTCCTCGTTACTTACATTCAGACGTAATCCTTCTTGTAAGTATTGATTTTCAACCGAAATCTTTATCCGTTCGGATGTTGTTTGGTTTCTACCATCACTGGCAACAAAGTAATATTCCAGGTCATTTTTCCCAATCAATTCTGGCTCATAGACGATATGAGCGTACTTATCATCTCTCTGTCTTTCCAAACTAACCTTTCGAAAGTTATCTGCTTCATTTGTTCGATAGTATAGAAAGACTGATTTAACTCCAAGTTGATCAGACACTGTTGCAGATAAAGTAACAGGTTCTTGCACTGTAATAGGTTCTTCTATTGACGCAACCTCAATTACTGGCTTTATCGTATCTTCTGGGAACTGGACCTTCTCGGGTGGTACCTGTTCTGACACTATCTTTCCTGGTGTCGCGTCCCACTCTCCAGCACTAATTTTTGTAGAATGAAGACCGCCATCTGCTGGGTAACGATAAAAGATTCCTTTATCCGGTACAGTATCTTTCACACCAGCCTCTTCGTTATATGTTGCATAAGAAAGTTCTTCACCTGATTTCGTTGCAAGTATGAGGGTTCGCTCACTACCATTCGCCATTCCATCGCTATATATCTTAAACAAGTTCTTTCCTTCGATTAAACTACTTTTAAAGTTAGCATTAAAATCATCTTGACTTTTATCAGTATTCCCTTGGTTAATGACCCAAAATACCACTGTCTCACCTGATGGGATGATGACTTCTTGATCCTCTTCTGGTCCCCAGGTTAAATCTCCTTCAGCTCCTCTATTTGGGTACCGATAGCGTAATGTGTAATCACTAAAATCAATTGCTTCAGTTGAGTTATTATAAACTTCAATAAACTCATAAGCATCTGCACCATTTGCATTCACTGTATCAGGGACAAGTTCTGTGATAAGCATTGCAGGGACTTTCTGATAATCAACCGATTGAGTTGGTAATTTTATTTCTTTTTGCTCTGTTTTTGTCTCACCAGATTGATTGGAAGCAGTAATAAAATACGTTACCTGGTCACTCCAAATTTGTTTACGTGGAATGGTAACCGTATAAACTGAAGCGTCTGCCTCAGAAGGAATCATCTGAAACGTTTGGAAGTCTATATCCTTACTTTGCTGAACGGAGAGAATTGCTCCAAGTATATCCTGATCAGACTTTATCTCCACTTCAACTGTAATGTTTTCCTCCGTTATAGAAAAGTTCGGTTTCTCAATAACTGGTTTTTCAGGGGTTTCATCAATTGCAACTGGCTGTTGTGGCACTTGACCATCAACTACAGTTAGTGGCGTAACCGACTCGCCTATGCCTACTTTCATCATGGTATTTCCTTGTCTTGGATAGCTATATACGATTCCTTTATCAGGATAGACATCCTTACCATCATTATTATAAGTTGCAGAAACGATCTCGTTTGAAAATTTATCTGCAACTATTAACGTGCGTTCACTACCATTCGCCATTCCAGCACTTTGAATTTCCGTAACATGACTTTCTGGCAGATTGAATCCATAGTGATTGTTAAAATCCGCCAACTCTAGTGCCTGGTTTCCACCATTTTTAATCCAGACGATGAAACTTTCTTGTGGCTGAATAGCCTTATCGTCGGTAAGGTTCCAAACTTGGTCTGCTGTACTGGTTGGATAGCGGTAAATAATCTGATAATCTTGCATATTAATAGGTTGGGTGGAATTATTGTAGATCTCAACAAATTCATAGGCATCTGCACCATTAACATTTACCGTGTCCGGCGTTAGCTCTGTAATAAGAATGCGTGGTACTTGTTGGAAGTCTGTCTCTCCTTCCGTAACAACTGCCTCCACTTGACCTGCTTCCGGCAAACTAAATGTCTCCCCATCACCCATTATTGCTATAATCCGATAGCTAAAATGTGGTGACCATAATTCTTCCTTAGGGATAGTTACGGAATATAGATCAGAACTCTCCTTCTTTGTAAGGACAAGTTCCTTTTTTCCCATTCCTTTTCCTGTCTGGTACTCTAGAGTAACCTTTGAGGCTACTTTAACAGTAGCCTCTATAGATAAGTCTGCATTCCCATCTATTTCCGTTATTTCTTTGTGATCAATTATCTGGTCCATTTTCGCTTCTGCTGTCTGAGATTCTATCGTATCCTGCTCTGGTTTTTCTTCCTTCGATGCAGGCTTATCTTCCTCTTCCAAAGCATCATTTTCTGTTTCCTTTGTTTTATCTGCATCTTCACTTGTCTCTGGGTCAAGAGTAAGGGCTTGTTCAGGGACTTGACCTGCTACCAATACTCCAGGAATAGCAATTTCTGTTGCTCCCCCATCCTTCATTTCCGCGTTGCTATAATAAAAAAGCTGACTTGTTGCATCATTACTAGTAGAATAATTCACTTGGCTCATAGTTTCAGTTGACTGATTATCCATAAGTTTTAACTGGACATCACCTGAAGTAATAGGTGTGTTAACAATAAATATATCCTTCTTCTCCAGGTTTGTTTCGTAATAGTTATTAAAAGTACTAATTTCAGCATCACTGTCGGAAAACCAGACAACTACTGTTTTCTGTGGAGATATGTTGGCTTCTTCAGGAAAAAGGACTTCCTCATTCCCTAAGAAAAGCTGGAAATCTTTAAGTGATAATGACTGGTCTGTATTATTGTAGATTTCTATAAATGGTTCCTCATCCAGATTAGCTTCTGTAATGAAAAGCTTTGACGCAAGGTTACCCTCTCTATTCACCTGCTTGTCTACTTTGGCAGTATAGACATCCGATTCGGCTTCGGTCTCAACGTTGGACGCTGTAAACCAATAAGCAACATCTTCAGACCAAAAAGCGTCTGCTGAAATGGAGGCTGTGAAAGTATCTCCCTCCGCCTTATTCATCTCTACTCGCACTGGCTGAGAATATTCAGTTGATTTGTAATAAAATTGGGCATTTTCTGCGTTGGGAATACTGACTGTTATGTCATGATTTTTAGCGTCTGTAATACTAGGAGGTTGTTCATGTTGAAAAGTTATAGAGGTTGTATCTAGTGATGGTATGGTGGTATCTTCATTCTCAGCAGACTTTTCCGTGCTAGCTGCCTCTTCACTTTGTTCTAATTTCTTTCCATCTGGTTGTTCTACTGCCGCAAGTGCAATGGTGCTGGGTTGTAACAAGGTTGAACCAAATAAGAATGTAGCTGTAACTGCTGCAAAAAAACTATGTACCCTTTTTTTCTTCATTCTCTTCCCTCCATTTATAGTTGTCTACATAATTATAAATTTCAGATATTAAAGAAGAATGTATTTACTGTGAAATTATTGTAAAGGAAAAAAACACAGTATAAAAGAGCCTAGTATAGTCATATAGGCTCTTGCAGTACTTTTTATTCGGATACTTGTTTTTTTCTATCCCAACCCAATTTTTCGAGTAGTTGATAATCCTTGGACTTTTTAAAAGGAATATCATGCTTTTCAGAAAAATCATCTAACTCTTCATATAGCTTTATAGGTTTAAAATCGATGAGCCGGATGTTAAAACCCTTATGTGTGTGGACAACAGCCCCCTTTGTTGCCCAACCATATCTTTTAAATTTTATATGGCTTATTCGATTTGGTGGCACTCGTTTTTTATATAGGAGAAGCCCCATCCACATGATGTGATATGTAATGGATTCCTCATTAATGTCGCAAGAATAACGAATAAAAGCAGTTGCGAATATAAAGGCTGTAAAAAGGATGAAAGAATAAGAGAACCATCCAAAATTCTCCATATCTCTAACTGTGCTTAAAAAGAAAATAATTGACAAGAAGACTAAAACTCTGCCTCTTCCTGCATACGAATACTGCATCGCCACATCACCTCTCCAGTATGTAAAAGCCTCTTACTAAAGCATACCATAAATTGGATGAATGAAATGGGGAGTTTTAGTGTCCCATTTTTTCCATGTTAGACCGGACTGCCTGAATTATGGCATCCCGAAACCCGCTTGTTTCCAAGCTTGCTACAGATTGGATGGTGGTGCCATTAGGAGAACAAACCTCATCCTTCAATTTAGCTGGATGCTCGCCCGTTTCCAATACCATTTTTGCTGCGCCTAAGGCAGCTTGTGCTGCAATATTGTACGCCTTCTCTCTTGGCATCCCATATAATACTGCGGCATCTGCTAATGCCTCTATGTACATATACATAAATGCAGGAGATGAGCCACCAACTGCACTAGCTATATCCATTAACTTCTCCTCAATCACTTCGGCTTTTCCAATGCTGTTAAATAATTCTACAACGTTCTGCTTCTCTTCTTCACTTATAAAGGAATTAAAGCTAAGACTGGTCAGACCTTCTCCAACAAGCACTGGAGTATTTGGCATTGCTTTTACTAACTTCACTTTTCTTCCAAATCGCGCTTCATTCTCTGCAATGCCCTGTCCTCCAGCAATAAGAATGACCATTGTTTCATCCTGAATACTATCTCTAATCTCTTCTATCACGGCAGGATATTTATCTGGTGTAACAGAAAGAAAGACAATTTCACATAGAGTTGCAATATCTTGATTGCTTTCCACTGTTTGAATCCCGTACGTTTCTTCAAGTAGCTGCAGTTTATCCCAGCTCCGGTTTGAAGCAACAATTTGTTCAGGTAGATGACCTGCCTTCACCATTCCTCCAATAATCGCTTCCGCCATATTTCCACTGCCAATAAATCCGATCTTTTTCTTCATCTAAAAACCCTTTCCCTTTTCTCTACATACTTATATATTTTAGTATAGGGTCCGCTTTTGGGCAAATGGCTATTTAAGTTTTAGCTGAATGACAAAAAAGCCCTCACATTGATGTGAAGGCCTTGAAACTTAAGAATTAGTCACTTTTCGATGCATGGTGGAGCGGTGGTGGAACGAGCCATCCTTTTTCCTTTGTTAGCTTTAAAAACTTCCCACCTAATGCTGCTTTATTCATGTGAAATTGTCCAAACATCATCACGATGTCTTCACGAATCGAAGTACCCATTATCTGACTGCAGGCTACAAGTCCCGCTGCCACCTTTGCAGAAGCTGCTGCTGCCACATCAGGATCCTGAAAGCGTGCTCCAACTGGAATGTCTTCCAAATCTACACTTGGCGGCTCTGGAGCAGCTGGAGGAAGCCCCACACCGTTCTGCGTAAGTACTTCAGAAACTTGCTTTGCCTCTTGCTGAGCTTGTTCGACTGCGTCCTTTAGAAGCTTCTTTAAGTCTCCGTCTCCGACATGATTCATTAACATCTGATGATCTGCTATTGTCTTGTTCGAAACCATTAGATATTCCCATGCACTGAACACTTCACCATAATGCATCGGTTCTTCTTGTGGATTACCACTTAAAATACCCATCTTAACCCTCCTTACAAATTTCGTTTAAGTGCAGCCTTCTTTCTTGCACACCTATATTGTGGTATTAAGTGGAACATATTATCCATTCATACAATAAAATGCGGATAATATCGAATTAACATATCCAATAAGTTACTTTACAAACTCTTCCAGTTATCGTCATCCTTTTAACTTCCTTATAAAGTGAACCTTCAATCAGTGGGGGTATTCATTCTTCCCCCACTGAATGTTAGTTGAACGAATCGGGGTGTTAACGTCCGTTTACTCCAACTTAAACATCACGATTCACCTCATGTTTTGAAGTGGGAGTCATACGGACGGTTGCTCCGGTATAAAGTTTCTTAAAAATCCTCCTGACTTTTCATTAACCTTTGACTTGCTTTATATTGTAGAAAAAAGGGAATCATCAATTACAATGTATTTGCTTTTTAAAATATCAAATGACTTCTATTATGTTGCTCTTTTGTTCATACTGATGATACTTGATACATTTATTAAATTAGAATTTTTGCTCAGGATGTGAATATATATGCCTAAATTACGAAATATTATAGCCTTATTGCTCATAGCATGGGGATTTTGGCATTTTTACGGGGAAGATTTTCAGCATTCTGGCTTTACCGGTGTATATGAAGAAATCTCCACCGATATAAATAATATAAGACAGGATCCCACTGTCATTGCCACTATAGAATCGATTAATCAGGGTTTTCAAGATTTAGTTGGGAATATTAAGGGAGAACAAGAGTCGCCACAATCTGCTGATCCTGGAGCTAATAAACCCCATTTAGAAGCTCCAGAGGACCAATCATTTTCCATACACAATGTAGAAATAGGAGATGATCGATCCAAAGTTGAAGAGATTACCGAAGAACCACAACGATTTACCGTGAATGAATATGGTGTCGAGTGGGTGACATATCATGAGAATTACCATAACTTTTTTATGGCGGCCTTCGATGAAGAGGGAAAGGTTGCCGGATTATATACGAATCAGGACTTACTTACCTCTGAAGACGGCATTGCTTTTGACAGTCACCGAGACGCTGTATTATCCGCACTTGGAGATCCACTTACCGCAATAAGAAAAGGTGCTGTTCGATATCAAATTCAAAGCGACGAGGAATATGACACTTTTCTAATTGACGAAAATTACGTAACCATCTTTTATGATAAGCATGAGAACAATACCGTCACTGCTGTACAAATTATTAGTGAAGAGCTGGAACAACAAAAGAACGCATATTATACAGCTCCAGATGGTGAATTAAAAGAAGGTCTCGAGTATCAACTATTTGATCTGACAAATGCCGTTAGAGTTGTTCACGGGCTCCCTGTATTGGAGTGGAACGAACCTTTACAAAAAACTGCAGAGGAACACAGCTCAGATATGGCAGAAAACAATTATTTTAGTCATACAAACCTAGATGGCCAATCCCCGTTTGACCGAATGGCTGAGGATGACATTGCTTTTCGAACTGCAGGAGAGAATCTTGCTACCGGCCAACCTAGCAGCATCTTTGCCCATGAAGGCTTAATGAATTCAATGGGACATAGGGAAAATATATTACAGGCAAACTACGAAACCCTCGCTGTAGGCGTATCCTTTGGTGAGAATAATAGACCGTATTATACAGAGAACTTTGTTACAGAATAGGCAGCTGTACAATTCCCCTAGTGACTAGCTTTATAAAATAAACTGGAGTCTCTACTCAATAATTCATAAAGGAAGGATCAAGTAAAAAGCCTTGATCCTTCCTTTTTTTCATGGGCCTATTGTTTAATTTTCAACTCCTACTATTACCCCCAAAAATGTTAATAGTTATTGCTAATTCACATACTCTTCACGTAATACACTCATCGTATATGCATCTTGGTAACTCCCATTAACAAAATAATGATTTTTTTGTTCCCCTTCAACCCAGAAACCTACTTTTTTGTAAATATGTATGGCTTTTTCATTAACCTTAATGACCTGTAAAGATAGTTTATGTAGATTTAATTGGTTAAAGCAATAGTCCGCCATTAATTTTGTGGCATCTGTTGCATACCCTTTACCTTGATAATCTGGATCGATCATAATAGCGAATTGCGCGAAACGATGACGGAAATTAATACCGTAGAGACCAAGATAACCGATTCTTTCATTTGAATGATAAAGAATAAACTGTCTAAATGCCTCATTATCTTGCTGCTGCTCATAGTTTTTCTTTAACTTTTCCAGTGTCGTATAAGGCTCCGAGAACCAGTAATCCATTACATCAGGATTTATTCGCATTTTATGAATGAATTCTAAGTCTTCTTTCTCAACTGGCCGAATATGTAGGTTGTTTCTCATTCAATGACCCCTCTCTTAATGTATTAATTAAAATTTTAACAAAATTCTTAGTATGTTTCAGCTATATGTACTTTGCATTGCACTAATTGAATAAATGTCATACTTTTTTAAAACGAAATATAGCAACGGGAGGAATCTCATTCCATTCAAATTGAGTTTCTCCCTTTTCTTTCTTAAAACTTGGTTCCTCTAATCCATCTAATACAAAACCGGCTTTAAAAAATAACGTCGTATAATACGTCATAGGTCTATGAAACATGTAATGTGGTGTATCTTGCCCTTTTATTCCTATAGCTTCATAGGCTTTTGGAGAAAGGTACTTGAATAATTGAATACTATTTCTAGAAACGATTTCGCCGTTAATATCTTCCGATTCATGAATCGTTCTTACTCCTGGCGTTTGAAAACTTGGATGGGTAATAGAGAAGACAAAGGCCCCATTTGGCTTTAACATCTTATGCAATGATTCTATCAACGGATTAATGTCAGCAATATCCATCAATGCCATGTTAGATACGGCGTTATCGTACTTTTGATGCCCTAATTCATTCAAATCTTCATAACTCGTAACATCCAAAACACGGTATTCAATTTGATCTAGATGTTCCTTAGACCGCTTTTTTGCTCGTTCGACCATCTTCGAACTATAATCCAATGCAACTACTTTTGCACCTAATTGTGCTAGCCTTCTTGAAAAATTCCCATTTCCACAAGCAATATCTAATATCGTTTGCCCTTCTTTTACATTTAATAATTTTTCAGTAGAGGGCTTGATAAGTTCTCGGTGAAACTGATTACTCTCTTCCCCCATATAATCATCCCAATGTTCCGCATTCTTCTCCCACCTTAATTTTGAATCCTGTGTAAGTTCTTTCCATTCGCTCAATGAGTATTCTCCTTTCTTTTCTAAATTGCTGGAGTATTTGATTTGGCAAAACTGATCAACTAGCAACACGATTAAATATAATAAGCCATTAATATGTCATCTCCATAGGTCCCATCTTCATACTTAATTTGTTTTCTCTGAATACCTTCGTCTATAAAGCCTATACGCCTGTAAACTTGAATGGCTCTTTGGTTGGATGACGTAACACCAAGACAAATTTTTTCTAACCCTTCCTGCTTTTTCGCCCAGTTAATAAGGTACTCCAAGAGTTTCGTACCAATCCCTTGATTGGTATATGCATTTCTAATCCCCATCCCTAATGAGCCAGCGTGATGTAGACGAGTAAGATCGTAACGTCTAAAGACCATGAAACCTACAACTGTCCTCTCTACTTCATAAACTACAAAAAGATTATTTTTTTCACGACTTTCTTGTATTCTCTCTTTTTCTAAGTTTATGTCATGTGGTAACTCGCTTGGAGATGTTATGAAAAACTTTGATGTCTTTTCTAATAGAATAATTTCCTTCTTTATATCCATAATCGCTTCCGCGTCATTTTGTTGAGCTAATCGTATCACTAAATCTCCCCCAATCTAAAATGCACTTGTTAAGTCGTAGAAAAAGCTCTTAGCGTGCCCAACCTCCACGTAACCAGAAGTTGATTTCAATCATCTTACAAATTGTACATATCTCCCCTAATACCCTCAACTGCAGTTTACTTTGTTGATCAACGTCTTGATTTACCATTAATCCTGTACCCTACCTTTGAGTTTTCTAATTTCACTTAAAACTATTGCTATAAGGGAAACGATTAATCCACCAGATGACACGAATAGTCCAAATATATTCGATGAACCATCTGCTACTAAAATAAGTGCTATTCCAAATAAAGAAATTGAAATGCCAAATAATGACAAGAGCATAGGACACCTCCAAAAGACCATTTTTAATACCTCTCTTCATTACTTAAACAAATAGGTCACTAGTTTATAGCCATATAAACCCCAAACTAATACCTAAAGGAATAGAAACCCAGGTAATTATAAGGGAAAAAACAAAATAAGAAACTAAATTCTTATAGAACTGTAGTAAGACAAAAAGCCCGCCAATCCCCCAAATCACGAGGACGATGAAAAACTCTGGCGCTACAAATGTTTTATCTGTATAGTTTTCAGCAATGGTGCCAGCTGCAAAAAAAGTAGAAACTATATAGCTATAAAACCACTTATTAAAAGGTTATCCAGAGAAATTATTTTTCTTTTCCTCATATTTCACCTCTCCCAAAAGATTTTGCTGGTTGGCAGTTGTACACTGTATAATTTTAACATTATCTCCTAGTTTGTTCACGGTTATTATTATAAAAGTGATTCTTTTCAGTTTTTATTTTGCAATATCTGTAACTTTTATACAAAGTCATTCGATTAATAGTAGAAGACTGATAAAAAAGGAGGGATTTACTATTGCCTTATGAAGATGATTTCGTAAATAATATCGAATTCATTTATGAAAAACATTATCTTGAAGTGTATAAATTTCTAGTATGCTTCGTTGGAAGCCGAGAAGAGGCTGAAGATTTGACGCAAGATGTATTTATTAAAGTATTAAAACATCATAAAAAATTTAACCACCAATCTAAATTATCAACTTGGATTCTTTCCATTGCAAAACATACTGCTATCGATTATCTACGCAGAAAAAGGTTCACAACATTGTTTAAACAAAGCTATTTTAATAAACTTCCAGATAATGAAAAGCAACCAGACTTGTTACTTAGTGATTCAGAGAACCAAGAAGTAGTCAAAAAAGCTATTAGATCTCTAAAGCCACAGTATAGATCAGTTGTAATTCTAAGAGGTGTTAATGAATTATCAATAAAAGAAAGTGCTGAAATATTAGGCTGCAGTGAGTCTAAAGTTAAGGTGGATTTCCATCGTGCATTGAAAATTCTTAGAAAGAACCTCAATACTTTAAAAGAGGAGGTATTTATTAATGCCAACGGATAAAGAGATACTTGATTTGATTAAGAATACTTCAGAGTTAAGACCAAGTAATAACTTTCTTAGTAAAAGTAAAAAGGTCTTAAAGGTTAAGGCAGAGAAAATTAATCAAAGGAGGCGTATTAGGAGAAACGCAAAATTTGGTATTATTTTTTCTATGTCCTTAGCTATTGTACTATGGTTTTCTTTTTTTAACGGTTCCCAATCTGTCCTCTCAACTTATAACTCTATTCTATCTTCACTCAGCCAAAATGAAAAATTAACTACCACAACTAATACAGATCCATCAGTTCTCATTTATCATACACACAACCAAGAATCTTTTACTCCATATATAAAAACAGACACATCCATAGAACCTTTTCACACAGAAATAAACATTACACTTGTTGGCGAAAAACTTGCAAACTTTTTAAATCAAAAGGGGGTTAATTCAATTCATGACAAAACTGATATAACTAAAGAGTTGGAAATTGAAGGCGCAGGCTATGGCGATGCTTACGATCCCTCTAGAAAAGTAGTAACGGATGCTTTAAACCAAAATAAAGATATCAAGTTAATACTGGATCTCCACAGGGATAATTTAGAAAGAAGAAATACGACAGTCGAACTAAATAGTATTGAAATACCCAGAATATCTTTTGTTGTTTCAGAAAATAGTTACTACTATGAAAAAAATTTAAAGGTAGCTACCTTATTACACGAAAAGCTAGAAAGCAAGTATCCAGGTGTTTCTAGAGGAATAATTACAAAAGGAGGAGATACTCCAGAATCCTACAATCAAGATTTACATGAACATTCACTTTTACTAAATATCGGTGGAGTTGAAAACACCTTAGAAGAGGAATATAAAAGCGCAGAAATTATTGCTGAAGTAATCGTTGAGGTTTTAGATGATTTAGAATAAAACCCTTTCCTAATATAACTATAAAACTACACAAAAAAGTCGGTTTCTAGAGTATTTAGAACCGACCCTTCATTTTTTAAAAAAACATTTCCAGTAAATCCTTAATCTATAACCAACATATTAGATTCATCAAATTCCCAGTCTTCTCCGTATGCTACTTCCCAGTAGTAACCATCCAGATCAGTAAAGTAACCACTATAACCGCCCCAATCTGTTTCTTTAGGTTCTTTAATAATTTTAGCACCAGCTAGCTCTGCCCTCTTAAAAACTTTATCGACTTCCCCCAGTGATTTGGCGTTATATGCCAGTGTTATACCTGGGAAACCCTCTGACAAAGCTGGCGGGTTTTCATTATTTATATCCTTAGCAAGTTCTTCAAGCGGATATAATGCAATCCTAGATCCTTCATTTCTAAAAAAGATGATAGCTGGATCAGATTCAGGACCCATAATTGAAGTCTCAAATCCTATTTCCTTGAAGAAATTATGGGATTTTACAATATCTCTCGTACCAAGCGTTACTAAATTTAATCTATTCATATTTTAACCCCCATCTACGTTATCTTTATTTATTTCTATGATGCGGCTAATAACCTTTTATTAAAAGAATAATTTAGAAATAAATAGCTGAACCTCTTTGTACGTTGAAGATTATAGTTGCTTATATACAACTTCCCGATACTCAACAAAGCCCTGCTTATCATAAAAATCCTTTGCAGTTTTGTTATCCAACCAGTAGTCTAACTCGACTCTATCTATACCTTGTTCTCTTGCTAACTTATATATGTAATTCATTAAGTTGGTACCAAAACCCTTTTTTCGTTGTGTAGAAAGTATACTGATTTGGTGTACATAAACAACTTTATAACTTTTTTAAAGGCGCTTTCCGGATATTCTTTCATTTCTATCCAAGCATAACCAACTGCTTGTTGATTATCTTCTAATAGCAAGTAAACAAATTGTTTCTTTTCTATTAGTTTCTTAAATTCTTCTTTTATTGCTTTATAGTTATATTCCTTAAAGTAACTCGGATAGAGTGAATAATGTAAATCATGGACGGGCTTGTTTAACTTGGCGATCAAATCAAAATCCTTCGTTTGGTTTATTTCCATATAAGCCCTCCGTTAAAATTTGTTTTATTACTTAGAAGGGAATGTTTTCGTTCAATTCTCATCCTGAAATGATTCATTATTCTTATCTGATCTTCAGTTAGGTTTTCTGTATCCCAGTACAGATGCATTAAGCTGTACTCAAACACTTCTTTTAATTTAATAAATAGGGGAAGATGTTCTAACATTTCTTGAGCTAATTCATTTTCTTCATGATAGCCATCTAATATTGCCTTTGTTATATTCTCTTCATAGTCAACTATGTTACCTCCACCGACAAACGAATACTCTAAGGCACTATATATTGGAACTGCTAAGTCATATAGATAGAAATGTTTCTCGCAATCTTGAAAGTCGATCATAGTCATTTTCAATCCATCATCAACCAGTATGTTTTCAAGCCACAAGTCCCCATGTAGTAAACCAAAATTCGAATCATTTTTTGGCAGCTCTTTTATAGTAGTTAAGACCTCTTCCGCAATCGCTCTGATCGAGTATTCTTCTTTAGGAATATATTTAAGAAAGGCGTACTCCTCATTTTCATGCCAAACTTTAATATATTTTGGTGAATATATTTCTTCAAATTGTTTCGAAAGACGATGTAATTTCCCTATTTGCCGACCTAATTCTTTTAAAACTTTCGCACTCCATTGTTTCCTTGGTAAATGTATTCCTGGAGCTGCTTTATAAAGGGCGACTAATACTTCCTTGTTTTGAAGTGTTACTTTTTCTACGAACTTATTATTTGAAGAAAGTATCCCAGGAGAAACCCCTAATCCTTCTTTAAACAGGAAGTTTGTATAATTAATTTCCTCTAACTGTTCCTCATAACTTTTATAATTGGTTACCCTTGCGAAGTAATCACCATCATCTGTAGTACACCTAAACATTTCGTTTGTTACTGATTTAATATTCTTGAAATTTTCCTGATACGTTTCATTGAGAAAACGGAGTATCTTTTGCTCCATATTTTTAGTTTCCTTTCTCTTACTAAACTTTTGCTCTGATAAAAATAAGTGCTCTTGCTTTAAAAGAGTTTAACTATTGTCGTAGAGTATTAAACTCTTGAGTTAACTTCCCATCTTTCAAAAACTCCATAAAATTACCATTAGTAAATTCCTTAACCACCTTAAGCCAAAATGTATGTGCAGACTTGTTATTTTCTATTTGAGTAATTTTCCAAAACCCGGGAAACATGTTGAATAGTTTTATGGCAATTTCTTTCCCGTAGCCTTTCCCACTATGTTTCGCCATTATAAAAAACTCTTTAATTGTATTCGGACTTGACACTTTTGAACTTTCTATCAGTACAAACCCTATCAGCTCATCCTCTAACTTTACAAAAAAAGCATGAAAATTATCATCATCCCAGTATTTTTTTAAGTTAAACGGATCGTATTGCCCATTTGCCCCCAAACTAATAGTAGGAATGTATTTACTAAATTCATAAATATAAAATTGCATAATACTTTGTAGTACATCTTCTTCTACTGGTCGTACCTTTTGTAAGTTTAGCAACCTGGCAACCTCCTTCCACATATTAATTTCTTTGCTGTCAACAAAATGAAAGCGTCATTATTTATGATATAGTTTAACACAAAAAATAAACTGTGTAGGAAGAGTTTTCCACCCCTTCCTAACACAGTCTATATCACCCCTATTCACCCAAATGCTGCATTAACTTTTGAGAAGTTTCCTTAAGGACACTGTTATTTATCTTTTTGTAGTATATTCCGTTAATTATCTTCTCCTCTATCCCCTCTTCCATATCAATCACTTGAATGGATTCCAAATTATTATCAAATTGATTAACTGTTGCAGGTGGGAAATTGGATTGACTTCCGTTAATTAGGTCTTTAAATTGCGAGATTGATACCTGTTCTTTAATTAGTTTTCCAACACGGTCCTCTTTCATAACTTCTTCTCTTTCCACACCCTCACTAATCCCTAAAGTTTTCTTAATTTCTTCTGTTTGGATAACCGAATAATAATCAATAGGAAAATCGAATAGATGCGATACAGTTGTTAAGACTGCTTCAGGTGATCGACTAAAAGCATAGGCGTGCGTTAACTTATCTTTCTCTAGGCTATCTCCTTCTGCGTTAAGAATTTCAACATATGCATCACGAGGTATTGGAACTAGATTCACACTCTTGTCGCTATTGTTGTACGTCATTAAAATGTTAAATTCACTTCTATGACTTGCTGGATTCTCCCCAATTAGTAAAGCAGAAAATGACAAGTCATTTTGTTGGGATGCTTGTTGTTGATCTGCTCTTTCTTGACTATAGAGAGTTGGTATAAGTAAACCAATTGCTAAAATTATTACCACTACACTCCCCAATATAGGACCTATACGGTTTATTCTCCTAGATTGGCTGGTGTTATTTTGTTTTTCACGCTCTTTTTTATGAATTTTGTTTAACGTTTTGACCCGGTCTTCTTTAGTAAAGGTAAGATCTTCATCATCCAAATAGGAAAATAGCTGCTTTTTATCTTTATCCTTCATAGATAGTTGCCTCCTCCATTAAGTTTTTTAATTTTTGTCTCCCTCTACTGAGCCTCGTTTTAATAGTATTGATTTTAAGGTCCGTTATTTTTGATATTTCACCAAGTGAAAAAGACTTATAATAAAATAGAAAGATAACTTCCCGATATTTAGGTGGCAAAGAAAAAATTAATTTCTTCATTTCTTCTTGCTCTGACTCTTTGATTACTTCATCTTCTGTGGAAGGTAACAAGGAGGTAAAAGCACTTCCCACAAGACTTCTTGCATGTACCTTTCTATAATGCCAGCTTCTTAAATAGTCTTTGCACTGGTTAATCGTAATTCTATACAGCCACGTTTTCATTGCAGAATCTGAACGAAAATTATCTAGGTTTTCATAACACTTGATAAAGGTATTTTGCACCATGTCTTTGGCAGTTTCGTTCTCTTTCACATAGTTAAATGCCAATCGTACCAATTCACCCCCATGTTCTCTCATCACTTCTTCTAAAATCTCCTCTTTTGAACTTTCCATAGCTGCCCTCTTTTCCAACCTCTTTCTATAATTTGGCCTTTAGACGAGAACCATTGAGCAATGGTTTCATATTTTGTATATAGATTTGATTTTTTTAGTTATACAAAAAACTCCTTTCCACTGTAATTACTTGGAAAGGAATTTTAGTTCACCACATAAGTAAGTTTATTAATTAAAGATGCGTCATGGGTGTTAGGAATATAACAAGAACTCTTATTACTAATTTATTGCTTTTTAATTTAGTCATTTCCTACGTACTTAATGGTTTCCATATGTGTTCTTGCTAAGTTAATTACTTCATATATAAATTCTTCTTTTGTCTCTTGGAACCCTTGTTGGATCCAATTAATTAGAAGTCCATAAAAACCATAGGCTGTATAGCGTGTGAAATAATCCATGTTTACAGGAATATGATTGACTGTCTCAAAGGTGAATTTTTCCTGATAAATTTTTAAAATGGTCTGTGGGAATCTGGTATGTAATCCTGGTATCGTATCGTCAAATTTAATTAACTCAAAAAAATCCCTGTTTTCGTATATATAAGAAACAATGCTAAAAGACTCGGTATCAAGTTTCTTTGTCGATACCGTGCGACCCGTCACAAAAGGTTTGCCCACTGATTCTTCTAGCCCATCAAGCATGGTATCCATTAAGTCAGCTGTTAGCTCAAACTTATCTTGATAATGGACATAAAAAGTACTTCGGTTATAAGATGCATGATCCACGATGTCTTTTACGGACACTGCATGAAATCCTTTTTCTTTAATCAGTTCAATAAGGGACTGCTTAAGATGTTCCTTTGTTCGATTTTTCCGCTGAGATTTTATTTCAAGCTTTTCATCCATTTAAAAACCTCCAAAACAAAGACACTTTTATAAAAAATGTCTATTAATTCAACACTTATCAAAAAAATAATGATTGGTTAAGGAATAATAAGAGACTAGAATTAATTTGTAAACAATAAATTAATACGTTCTATAATTCTATTATACTGGAGGAATCTGTTATGGGTAAACTACAAGATAGAGTAGCAATAATTACTGGGGGTGCATCCGGGATAGGTGCATCAACAGCAAAATTATTTGTTTCAGAAGGTGCAAAGGTTGTACTTGTGGATTTAAATGAAGAAAAAGGAAAAGCATTCCAGGAAGAATTACAAGCGCAGGGTTCAGAAGCTCTTTTTGTGAAAGCTAATATTACAAGTGAAGAAGAAGTAGCAAACGTTTTTAAAGAAACTACTAACAAGTTCGGTAAAGTAGACATCGTATTCAACAATGCGGGAATTGGTCGTGTACACTCGTCTCATGATTTAGATTACAGTGAATGGAGAAATACAGTAAACGTTGACTTGGACGGTGTATTTTTAGTAGCGCGTGAAGCAATCCGCGAAATGCTTGAAAGTGGTGGCGGTACCATTGTAAATACTGCTTCTATGTATGGCTGGGTCGGTTCACCAGGAAGTGCAGCATACAACGCTGCAAAAGCTGGGGTTATTAATCTAACACGCTCCCTGGCTCTTGAGTACGCAGAGAAAAACATTCGCATTAATGCGTTGTGCCCTGGTTTTATTGACACACCTATCATTCCAGAGGAAAGCAAAAAAGAATTGTCTTCCATTACACCGATGAAACGACTTGGAAAAGCAGAAGAAATGGCTAAAGCTGTATTATTCTTAGCAAGCGATGATTCTTCATATATGACAGGTAACAGCCTTACTGTCGATGGTGGGTATACTGCACAATAATCCGATCCTTAACTAAATAAAAAATGTGGTAAACAATGGGGACTTCCCCCCTGTTGTGGAAAATTAACAGTTCTATTTCTTTAACAAAAAATATATGTATTGCGATTTCCATTTGAAACCACAATACATGATGTTTAAAAGCAAACATATATTGTAGGATTAACAACAGATCAAGTGCTGATAACTTGATCTGTTGTTTAGCTTTTAAGTCTGTTTTTCATCCGTTATGTACGTTTTTATAGTTGGAGGCTCATAAGAGTAAAATTTTTCAAGTAACCGTTTAGGATCATCCTCTACAATAGCTATAGAACGATATTTTTCGTGCAAAAATTTTTCGTTTGTCATGTGATTAAACAGTTCAATAAGAGGATTAAAGTATTGATTAATGTTTAACAGACCACAAGGCTTTTGATGAAGCCCTAGTTGAGTCCATGTAAAAATTTCAAAGAACTCTTCTAATGTTCCAGGTCCACCAGGTAAAACGATAAATCCATCTGCAAGCTCTGCCATTTTTGCCTTTCTCTCATGCATAGAACCGACAACGATCAATTCTGTTAATCTTTTATGAGATATTTCTCTTTGTTCTAAAAAAGTAGGCATTACCCCAATCACTTTACCACCATGTTCTAAGACAGCGTCTGCAAGAGCACCCATAACACCGACACTTGCTCCGCCATATACAAGTGTTATTTTACGATTAGCTAGTTCTTTACCAAGCCTTCTGGCGCTTTCAATATACACATCAGAAGCTCCATCACTAGAGCCACAAAACACAGCTATACTTTTCATTGTTACGTCCCCCTTATCATCTTCAACGTTTACATTATACAAAAGTATAAATATTTTGTTAAACTTTACAAGAATAAATTCAAGGGAGTGAGAAAAAGTGGATGTAACAAAATTTCAACATTGGGTAAATGATTACTATGAAAATAAGGGCTGGTCAGAACTAGACATATTTATTCGAATTGGCTTTTTAGCAGAGGAAACTGGAGAAGTTGCTCGCGCCATAAGAGCACTTGAGATTGCCAGGGATAGACCAGATGAAACAACTGGTTCTTTCTCAGACAATAGAAAGGAGTTAGTAGAAGAATTAGGGGATGTATTGGGTAATGTAATAGTGATTGCCAATAAATATAACATCTCTTTAGAAGAAGTATTTAAATCTCATAAAGAGAAGCTTTCAAAACGGTACGCTGATCAATAAGTATACATAACGGAAATGGTTTGCCTTTCCTATCTAACTACGTTATCAAAAGGACTAAATCAAGATAAGGGACTACTTCTCTAATGGGGACCAAAGCTGGGGAGAGGAACCTTTATCCCCCCTTCCCAAGCTCTCAAGTTCACCTAAACTAGTATAGTTTAATTTTCTTTTCCAGCAGAAGGACATCTTTCCATTCCCCATGTAGCTGTGCAATTTTCTCTCTTCTGCCAACTACGTTAAAACCAAACCTTTGATGCAAAGCCAAACTTGCAATGTTCTCAGGGAAAACCCCTGCTTGCATTGTCCATACTCCTTCTTTTTGACAAATCTTTAGTAGAGGTTTAATTAATGCAGATCCAATTCCCTTTCCTTGAAAGTCAGGGTCTACGTATATACCTAATTCAACAACACCCTTATATACTTGACGTGAAGAGTAGGGAGTTAGTGCTACCCATCCTGCCACATTATCCTCTATTTCAGCAACTAGCCTACCGTACGTTAATTTACTCTTGTTCCATTCTTCCCAGTCAGGAACCATGGTTTCAAAAGTAGCTATTCCACCTTCAATCCCCATTTTGTAAATGTCCCTTACACGTTCCCAATCGCTTCTATGCATCTCACGCACTTGAATGGACGACATAGCCTTATCACCCACAGCAATTTTGCTGCTTGTTAGGAATAATATTTGTCTTACAAACCCCTGTTTCCGGTAATTTTAATCTCACCTGTTTCGCTGCTTGAACGTCTCCAGCAATGGATGCGACGATGGATCTAACCTGCTCGTATCCTGTTGTCATTAAGAATGTTGGTGCCCTACCATAGGATTTCACACCCGCTATATAGAAATTAGCTTCTGGATGTCTTAACTCTTCTTCCCCATGAGGACGTACTGTTCCACAGCTATGCAGGTTTGGATCAATTAAAGGTGCTAATGCCGGAGTACTTTCAACTACCGGATCAACCGCATATCTTATTTCACGAAGAAAATTAAAATCAGGGCGCGCACCTGTATTAACGATGAGTTCGTCAACGGAGACCTCTTCACCTTCTCTACTGGTAAGTGTATAGTGAGAGCCCTCATAATTAATACCCTCTACATGAAAGGGAGCTAATACTTCCACAATTCCTTGTTGTACAAGCCTGTGTACACTTGCCCCTAAAGCACCGCGGGCTTCAAGCTGATCTAGAGTCTCTCCTCCAAATGCAGATATAGGAGATTCTCTTCTTAAAACCCAAGATATTTTTGTAGCTGGATAAGTTTCCTTCAACTCCGCGAGATTCATTAGGGAGTTTAAAGCGGAATGGCCAGCACCGATTACGACCGTATGTTTATTTTTAAAGATTTCTGGTTCTTGCTGTACTGCTGGAATATTTGTATGAACTGATTTTATTAGGGAAGAATCAAGCCATACGCCATCGGCAAATGGCGGATTGGGATTTTGCCAAGACCCACTTGTATCTATAATGGCTGAAGCTTTTGTCATGCCTAAAGAAGCTCCATTTCTAAAATGGACTACAAACGGCCTCTCGTTTCGGCTATCAGATTTTAATTTGTCAGCTCCATCTTTTGTAACTGAAATAACTTCTGCATTGTATTGCAAATTATCTTGTATCACTTGTAATTCCGATAATGGTTGAAGATATTCCTCTATTAACTCTTTACCTGTTGGCAACTTATCTTTATCAGGATGTTGCCAGCCAGCTTCTTGCAATAACTGTATTGCTGCTTGATTCGTATTGTACTCCCAAGGAGAAAATAATTGTACATGCCCCCATTCTAGGATGTTACTGCCAACGGTTTCTCCTTTTTCCAAAATCTTAAAAGGTATTTTATATTCAACTAAGTGTGTAGCGGCTGCTAGACCGACAGGACCGGCACCAATAATTACGACAGGTAATTGTTTACTCATAATACGCACCCCTTTGATTTAATTTGAACAGTTATTTTCACTATTTTTTGCTGGACCTCTGAATAAGCAACAAAGCTCCTCTGAGAGTATATGGTTCAACATTGACGGATTCAGCCCATAATAATTCCATGTCCCCTTCTTCTCTCTCGTGATCAACTCAGCATCTAGAAGAATTTTCAAATGGTAGGAAAGCTTTGACTGTGCCATTTCGAAAGCATCGGTTAAGTCGCAAACACAACTGGATTCATCTGGTGATTCAGCCAGCAATTGAAGCAATTCTAACCGCTTCGTATCAGCTAAAGCTTTAAAGATAGCTTGATAATCACTTAGCTTAAGATCTTTCGTTTCCATATTCTCAACTCCTTACATCAAATTATTTTGATTTACATTCATATCATATATCAAAATAATTTGATTTAAAAGTGATATGCTTCCCTTTATAGAGGATCGACCAAATATAATAAAAAAAGGCAAAAAAAGAAGCCCCCTTTAAGAGGCTAATAAAATACTATTTTAGTACTCTCTATCACAATAACTATGATACTTATTCTTTTGACAAGAGCAAATAGCGGTGCTACGAAACCATGGATGATCATAATAACTATTTCTTAGAAAGTTGTCATCATTATTTCCTTGCTTTTTGTGACACCCACATTCATGACTCTGATGCTTTTGACAGGAACTGCAACTACTCATAATAAATCACCCTCCCTTCTTTCTAACACTATATGAAAATAGATAGAAAAAGATTGGACAGGTCTCATAGTTAATAATACATTTTAATACATAACCCTTCTGTTATTTGAATGCGTTAACTACTGTTATATTTAATGTTCCACTAACTGGCACTTCGTACCACAATACATTACTATATCGTTCTCTTTAAATAACTCGGTAAGATTGTTTAATAGTGAAACTTTAATATTTTTAATTCGTACATATGATTACAATCTAATAATACTAGCTTAGAAACGGATGGAACTATAACTATTGCCATTTTAGCCATAGAATCTATAGCTGCAGTCATTGGATTCAAACAGCTTTATCAAAGTCTTCCGTTTGAGTAGTGTTGGATATTTTTATCTTAAGGAAGTGTTCTAATGAAAATTGAAACAGAACGACTAATAATTAAACCATTTGAAAGGCATCATTTTAATGAGGTCTATGAAATTTTTAAAGATGCTTCAACGTGCAGATACCTCTTACATGACAAATGGACTCATGAAGATAAAGAACAGAAGTTTAATAAGAAATTAAATAATAATCAACTAACAAAGGGACGTGCTTTGAATTTAGCGGTCTTGGTGGAATCAAACGTAATTGGAGATCTGTCTGTTTGGTACACAGGTATGAAAGATACTGTTGAAATTGGGTATACATTTTCAAAATCCGTGGCGGGGGGAGGTTATGCAACAGAGGCTGTTATGGCACTGATAAACTATTTATTTGAAACTGTAAATGTTCACCGTATTCAAGCGAGCCTAGATGCACGCAATATAGCATCTGAAAAATTATGTAGAAGGGTAGGAATGAGAAAAGAAGCTCACTTTATACAAGACTTTTGGAATAAAGATGAGTGGACCGATAGTATTGTATTTGGAGTGCTAAAATCTGACTATGTAAAACTCAATTCGAGTTATACATAGAGAGTGAGATAATTTATAAATCCTCACTCTCTGTTGTAACAATTATCTCTAAATCTTGCCCTATCACCTCAATCAACGTTGTAGCGATAAGGTTTAGATATTGACTCTTTATCCAATCCCGCTGAAATATATTTACACAGTAAATGGTGAGTGTTTTTTCTGAAAAGCTCGCTTTGGTGTGGGCAAACCAAACCTTAAAGGAATCAGAGGAGATATTACTAGATATCAATTCTAATATTTTTCCCCATCTATGAGCATCTTCCATTTTATTTTCTTCAGTATCGTCAGATGTAGGAGAAACTAAGATGGTAAGGCCTGCTTCACCATAATCCCACATTTTCACCCATGGATACGTCCCTTCAGGTAAAATAAAGGTTCTTTCTTCTAATGTATTTATTGGTTTACTATCAGCAGTAGTACCATGAGAAAAGGTAGCAGCGTGTATCTTCACTTGTCTGTTCGTATCGTTAAATACTTAAACTTCACTATCTATCTCCTACTACTCCATTTGTTTAATAGGTATTTCTATATAAAAAAACGCTAATCCATTGATATATAACGGATTAACGTTTCTTTCAAGTAGTGATTCCGATTGGGCTCGAACCAACGACCTCTACCCTGTCAACTCTCTAGAGCGAGTAGTATGTAGTTTTGCATAAATTAAATCTATTAGTCCAATAAATCAGAGATCCAACGTATGTTTATCCAAACTGTTTCTGTTAAATCCATTGATTCTAGAAAATCCGTGCAATTTTGTGAAGTGAAATGTTAAGTGTATCAAAGCAATCAAATAATCATATGTTAGTTCTGCTACTAGCATGTTAATTTTCCTTATTCTTTTTGATAATCCCTATTAGCGTATTAGATCTTTTTTTCCCCAATACAATCCTTAATAAATCATAGAGAGCATAATAGTCCCAATGAATTAAGCTTTCTCTAACTAGAAAGAAATTCAGAAGAAAAACCTCATTTAAGACTGAACAAAATAAATCAAAAAATTTATCTTTATCTAAAATTGTATCTTCATAGAGATTGGAAAAGAACTCAACACTCATTACTGGCAAATTTTTCGAACCGGAATGAACAACTCCGCTGAGCTGTTTATAATAAGTTAAGTTTCTTTCAATGGATTTATAGTATTCTTTGAAGTCAGTTTTGTCGACACAATTATGCAAATCACTAAGAAATTTTCTACGAGTTTCCAAAAAACGATAATCTATTGCTTCGAATATTAATAAGGGGTCATTAACAAGCATATTTTGTCTTTCTCGTTCTAAGACAAATTTATAATTTGCTTCTTGTGCAGATCTTAATAACAACAAAGAACTTCTACACTGTCCACTAAAAAGAGCATAAGTTGATTCCAATAGCAAAGAAAAAGTCATGTTAAATTCTGTACTAAAGTATTTCTTTGTTTCAACTTTATTTTTAAGGTAGTTAATTATAAAAACATATCCGAAAACCTGTTTAATTTCTTTTTCATTATTTATAATAAATGGTTCCTTAATACCGTCAATATTTTTTATTTTGGTAAATTCATCTTCAAAAATATCTTTCAAATTACTCAATTTTTAGCTTTTCCTTTACTTATAGAATTAAACCAGCCTACAACATCATCTTCTAAATCACTTGATGTTTTTCTACCTTTATAATTATTAATACCATCTTTTTCTTCTAAGTAAAGGATAATTAGTTTAATAGAGGCTGATACCTTTAAAGAATCATATTCTTTAGAAATATCTTTAAGTACTCTTGAAGCCAAATAGGGCCTCCCTCTATATACATAATCGTTATACTCCTTCTTAAAAACTTCTTTTATAAATTCATTTATATCTTTGTTTTTATCAAAAATTTGTCTATTAGAGATCAATTCAAATAGAAGCCCCAAAAACAAACTTTTTGTTTGTTGAAGGGTAAACCTGTTTTTGTTAATTACGCTCAACTCTTTAATAAAATCTCTTTTTACATCAACTGTTTTCATAAACTTCCTCCACGGGTGAGACCTTGTTTTTAATTTCATAGCTAACCCTTGAAATAGAATTTTTTAGAGCTTCATGCTTAGTCCCACTCTCATCGTACAAAGAAAACTTTAGAGGTACTGATGAATGATATGGTATCTCTGTCTCAAAAAATGATTGAGGTATTGTCTTTTGGAGTCTTTCTTTCAATTTACTGGCAATAGGCATTTCATGAGTTAAGGTAAATAAAACTCCTAAGGATTTAATTTTTTCTCGTTTTAAATCTCTTCTATAGATAGTATACATTTTATTTATTCCTGATTTATTCTCATAAAATGTCGATTCTACTAAATTCTCTAATAACCCGATACCCACACTTGAGAATAAATCAACTTTGCTCGGGATTATATAATAATCAGAAGCAAACAAACTAGCTTGTGTTAAAATTGTCCAATTAGGTGGACAATCAATAATTATATAGTCATATTCCTTTCTTAAATTGTATATATCAAAATGATCTTCCAATACATTGTGTTTTCCACTTGTATCACCAGATAAAGACTCAAACAAATCTAAATCTCCAGGAATTAAGTCTAGGTTATTTTTTAAACTATAAACTAATGAGGGATTTTCTAACGGTTCAACTATACCTTCCTGAGTAAATAATGTTCTTACTGTCATTTTTTTTGCCTTTAATCCATTATATAACAACTGAGAAGATATTTCTTTTTTATAATTATCATCTACATTTAATTCTTCATCTTCGGCTTCATGAGCAGTTGTGTCTGTTACTTCCTCGAATTTCTCTTTAAGTTCATCACGAACCCTATCTCGTAAATCTTTATCTATTTCCTTTTTATGGTGCCTATACTGATGATTAAGCAATGCTTGTGTGGCATTAAACTGAGGATCCATATCAATTACTAAAACGTTATTACCTTCTCTAGAAAAATCATCAGCAATATTTATAGCTGTTGAAGTTTTCCCTACTCCTCCTTTTAAATTTATAAAAGAAATAATTACAGCTTTATCAACTTTCTCAGTGCTAGTCTGCATTTTCTCACTCCTATTTTAAATACTATAGTTAATTCATCTCTATAATTGTAGATTTTTTTAGAAACATTATTTTTATCCTTTGTTATAATTCAAAAGTCATCTCTTCTAATAAAAAATAGTACTATATACATAGTACCAAAAATTCCAATTTAATTGTATTAAAATAATTTTGAATAGATTAAGGCTATAAAACTTGTTAGACGACTCTTTTTTAAGTAGATTCAGTAGATTCATTATCCCGATTACCATTATTAAAAAGTTGGTTAACCATACAAAATCCGGAAAATTCTTGAGAAGGTAGTAGAAATTCTCTGTTTATAGAATCTAATCGATCAGTAAATAAGTCAAATCTCTACCTAGGTTATTAAAGTTTTTTAGTGGAGATGATGGGTCCATATCTAACTTTAAATGATTTAATAGATCATTGTTAACCCATTCTCAGCTAGAACACACAATCAATGAAGTATTAGCCCAACATAAGAATCATCCGGTAAATAATGAGTTTGATTTAGTTGTTTGGCCAATCCAAGGAACTTACTTCGAAAATATAACCGCTTAATTGAAGCAACGAACGATCTCTATATCCCGTTTCTCTATTTGCAACATATCCATGCACCCATACTCATGCGTATGGGTGAAAATCATTTTCTTTCAGAAAATATAGAAAAAACGCTAATCCATTGATATATATCGGATTAACGTTTCTTTCAAGTAGTGATTCCGATTGGGCTCGAACCAACGACCTCTACCCTGTCAAGGTAGCGCTCTCCCAGCTGAGCTACGGAATCGTGTATTTGCAGTAAATCTACTATATAAAAGATCTTTCTATCTGTCAATACTAAGAATAGCGCAGCATGATAGTTATCGCGCAACCAAATCTAGCCGAATATTTTATGCTTTTTCTAAATAAGAATTCTGATACATAGAGGACTTCCCTGCCTTCACCCAGAATGGTTATAGTATGCCAATTATAAAATGAAGGAGTACTATATATGTCAAATAACAAGAAAGAATCTTTTAAAGAAATAAATGTCAAACGATTAAATATATTGTAGATCCTGCTGGCAAGGTCAAAATGTCGCTTTTCAACCAAGATAACATTCCACCAGTTCTTATGGATGGAGAAGATATTCTCCCCGGGCACAGACAAAAAAATCCTATCTCAGGCATAATGTTTTATAACCAAAATGGAGATGAATGTGGTGGACTGATCTATGGAAATGGTAAGGATAAGAATGGTAACGAAACGGTTTCTGCTTCTCTAACCTTTGATCAATATAAACAAGATCAGGTAGTACAAATGAGGTATGTCGAAGAGAATGAAGAACGACATTATGGTTTTTCTATTTTTGATCGCCCTTCTACTCCACTTCCTGAACTAATTAAAGAATATGAAAATATTCAAACGAGGGATAACAATACAGATAATCAGCAAGAAAAATTGGCGGATTTATTTAAGGGTAATGCTGAGCGCGCTTTTATGGGGAAAAATAAAAACGGAGAGGTTACCGTACATCTAAATGGCCAAAATGGAAATCAACGTATTCGTATGGTGTATGGTGATTGATGAACATGATGTGCCAAAGTTAGAATTCTTGAATGCACAAGGAGAGGTGACTTACAAACTCCCGCCTGAATAATGAAAAACAGGACAGCATCCTCCTGCTGTCCCGCTCCCTTCCCTACTATTGTTGGGTGAGTTGGCTTTTGATTTGCTGTACGACTTGAGGGTTTGCTGGTGCTGCTGGTTGGTAGTACCCTTTTTGGCTTGCATAATTATATAAGTTGCGTTGGCGCTGTTCGTCCTGGTTACGTAGTTGAATTAGTGTTTGGCGCAATTGTTCATTGTCTGATTCACTAATATACCCTGCATACCCTGTAAGACTAGCATTTAATCCTGCCAAATAATCATTTACGATATCTTTTTCTGAAAGCATGGAAAATTCCTCCCTATCCTAAAAATGTCATAAGCTTTTGCTGTGCTGCTTTTGCATCCTGTGCATCTTGTTGCAAGATGGAAACTAGCTGTGGGTCCGTACAATTTTGTGCATAAGCTTCAAGCTTATTTGCGATCATGCCATGCCCACCGATAATGTGACGCAGATTTTCCAATTCGAGTTCTGTTAATTGGTTATTCATTGTGATTGCCCCTTTCTTGGAAATACACATCTATCTTTCCCAGCGTTGAAAAGGCTATGCATAAAAAGCCTTCTCTTGAGCTGTTCATTTTATTTCGAAACACGAATTAAATGAGTGGATAAAAACATACTTTCCTATTATAATAGGAAGAATATTGGATTATTTAATGACAGGTGGAGAGTCAACATGAGAACAGTCTTTTCTTTTATTAAACCGTATAAGCTGGCAGCCGTTGCAGCGTTATTGCTAATGCTTGTAGAATTGGCTGCTGAATTGCTGCTACCGCTATTTTTAGGAAAAATGATTAATGACGGGGTGGTTAACCAGGATATCGATAATATTGTGATGTGGGGCAGCATTATGATCGGTCTATCCTTAGTCGGCTTTGTTAGCGGCATTATTAACTCCTTCTATTCCTCCCATGTCAGCTGGGGATTTGCCCATGACATAAGGGAAAGGTTATTTGCTAAAATACAGGAATTTTCTTTTGCTAATTTAAACAAGTACCCCACTTCTGGACTTGTCACCCGATTTACAAATGATGTGCGTCAGGTACAGAATACTGTGTTTATGATTTTACGCATTATTTCAAAAGCACCACTGATTGTCATTGGTGGTGTGACACTGGCATTTATCGTGGATGCCAAGTTATCCCTTGTTTTCCTTGTTACGGTTCCGCTACTAATTGGATTTATTTTATGGATACTGAAGATTGCGAGTGGTCTTTTCGATAAAGTACAGAAAAGCGTAGACAAAGTAAACCGGGTCATGCAAGAAAATTTAGCTGGCATGCGGTTAATCAAGGCATTTTTTCGGAGAAAACATGAAGAAGAACGTTTCACTACGGCAAACAAAGAACTTGCTGATCGTACTCGTTTTACTTTCCGATTTGTGGAGTCATCCATGCCGGTATTGTTATTTGTAATGAATTTAAGCCTCATATTCATTATTTGGTTTGGAAACGCTCAGGCCATTGCTGGAGATACTTCTGTCGGAAATGTCGTGGCAATTGTTAACTACGCGCTCCGTGTTTCTATGGCCATTTCCATGTTTACCTTTATTATCATGGCATTTTCTAGGATGAAGGCATCTGCTGAACGTCTAAGTGAGGTATTAAATTTGGAAGTGGATTTAAAGGATTCCGATACGGTAAACCATGGTGTCCATGTAAGTAAAGGCTCTGTAGCATTTCAGGATGTCTCCTTTGCATACCCTGATACGGAAGAAACAGTTGTAAAACAAATGACATTTGAAGTTGCTGCAGGGGAGAAACTCGCTGTTATTGGCTCCACCGGATCAGGGAAAACCTCTTTATTCCAGCTCATCCCAAGGCTTTATGACCCAACAGGCGGGACCGTCCTTGTGGATGACAAGCAGCTTACCGATTATTCGCTTGATGAACTGCGCGGTAGCATTGGGTATGTGCCGCAAAGTCCACTTCTATTTACTGGTTCGGTGAAAGACAACATTGCTTGGGGAAAAGATCAGGCTACGACCGAAGAAATCGTGCAGGCAGCAAAGGATGCTCAAATTCATGACACTATCCTTGATCTGGATAATCAGTATGAGACCCGCGTTGGGCAAAAGGGTGTCAATCTTTCAGGTGGACAGAAGCAACGGATTTCCATTGCGCGTGCATTGATTCGCAAACCAAAAATTTTAATGCTTGATGACAGTACAAGTGCCCTAGATTTAGCAACAGAATCTCGTTTACTTGATGCAATCGATACGTACCAATGCACCATGCTAATCATTACCCAAAAGATTTCTACCGCTATGCGTGCTGACCGTATTTTGTTAATGGATGAAGGCAAGTTACTTGCTACGGGAACACATAAAGAACTGCTCGCAACCTCTGAACTATATAAAAAAATTGTGGAATCCCAGTTTGGAAAGGAGTACGCATATGCGAAATAATTCATTAAAGCAGCCTTTTCAATATGAAAAAATTCCTGTTGATACAATAAAGGAAGATAAAGCACGGAAAGCGAAGGATGCGCGCGGGACGCTTAAACGGATATGGTCTTACCTCGCCAGAGAAAAATTCAAGCTTTTCCTAGTGATATTAATGGTTGTGGCCAGTTCTGGCCTCAGCCTACTTGGCCCTTATATGATTGGAATGGCAGTTGACGACTTTATTGTCACAAAAGAAAGTGCAGGACTTGCCACTTTGCTAATCTGGCTCGTTGTTATATTCCTGTGCCACTCCCTATCCATTTTTCTACAAAACTTTTGGATGGTAGATATCGCACAGAACACCGTTTATTCGTTGCGTTCCGATTTATTTTATCAATTTCATCGCCTGCCAATTTCGTATTTTGATAAAAGGCAGCATGGCGAATTAATGAGTCGTGTTACCAATGATATTGATAATGTGAACAATACCCTGAACCAGTCGGTCATCCAGATTTTTTCCAGTGTATTGACCCTATTTGGAACCGTTGGCGTAATGCTTTATTTAAGCCCATTATTAACGTTCGTGACCATGTCGATTATCCCTGCCATGTTTTTCAGCATTCGCTGGATTACAAGAAGAACAGGGCCGCTCTATAAATTACAACAAAAAAATCTAGGTGAAGTGAATGGCTATGTGGAGGAAATCGTTTCGGGTCAGCATATTGTAAAAAGCTTCTCTCAAGAAGAACGCGTCATCAGAGAATTTGAAGAGCGCAATCAGAAACTAAATCATTCTGGATTTTGGGCATTAACCATTGCCGGCTTTATTCCAAAGGTAATGAATTCACTTAATGCCTTGAGCATGGCTCTTATTGCCCTTGTTGGAGGAATACTTGCAATCAATGGGCTTATAACCGTTGGGATCATCGTTATTTTCACAGAATATGCAAGGCAGTTTACCCGGCCTTTAAATGAACTATCCAATCAGTTTAATATTCTGCTATCCGCCATCGCTGGAGCAGAACGAGTATTTCAAGTTATAGACGAAAAACAAGAGGAAAGCGATGAAAAAAGTGCAATAAAGCTATCAGAGACGGAAGGAAAAATTGTGTTTGATCATGTTTCTTTCGGTTACGAAGACAGTAAAATTCTAAACGATATTAGCTTTGAAGCTGCACCTGGTGAAACAGTTGCCCTCGTTGGGCATACCGGCGCTGGTAAGACGACTATCGTCAATTTAATTTCCCGCTTCTATAATTATGATGAAGGTGAAATTCGGCTTGACGGAAATGCATTAAAAGATATTCAGCGCTCTAGTCTACGCCAGCATATGGGCTTTGTCTTACAAGATTCCTTCCTCTTCCATGCTACCATTAGGGAAAACATCCGCTATGGTCGCCTTGAAGCAACGGATGAGGAAGTAGTGCAAGCCGCAAAAGATGCCAATGCACATGAATTCATTGAGAAATTGCCTGATGGCTATGATACGATGCTTGACCAGGTTGGTAGTGGAATTAGTCAAGGACAAAAACAATTGCTCACCATCGCCCGAGCATTGCTGGCAGAACCATCCATTCTGATACTGGATGAAGCGACAAGTAATATCGACACTATTACAGAATTAAAGATACAAGAGGCCCTTAAACGATTGATGGAAGGCAGAACGAGCTTTGTTATTGCCCACCGCTTGAACACTATTCAGGAAGCAGATAAGATCATAATGCTGGAACACGGAGAAATTCTCGAACAAGGAAGCCACGAATCTTTACTTGAACTTGAAGGAAGTTATTACAACCTTTATAAAGGCCAGTTACTCGAAAAGGCAAACTGAACCTTTTATAATACGAACCCATTGGTTTACAATAAGAAATAGTAGGGAATCAGAAACCGAAATGCTCGAGTATGACTTCCTTAAAGAGAAAACTATCCGACTTTTAAATATTGGGGGGTTCAAATTGGGAAGAAAAGGCTCCATGACAGAAAAACAAATCGAAAGTAGCTATTTAAATGAAATGATGATTTTAAAACTTTATCAACCACAATCATTTTCACCATTATACAAATATAATGTCTGTATCATGCAGGATGGAAATGATTATTACCAAATGGGACGGATTGCTACCCTTAGTGACCGTCTTCATGATTCTCACGAAATAAGTAATACCATCTTTATCGGAATCCATTACAAAGACAAATATGATCGCAGAGAAAAATATCATCCAAATGGCGAACAGAATAAGGCATATATTAAATTTTTGGTACATGAAGTCGTTCCTCTGCTAGATGACTTGCTCCCGACTTACCATATGGGTCAATCACGAGCACTAATAGGAGATTCATTAGCAGGTACACTTGCCCTCATGACCGCATTAAAATATCCACATACATTTGGCAAAGTCGTTATGCAGTCACCCTATGTAGATGAAACGGTCTTGCAGGCAGTTGAGGAAGCTACATCTATTCATGGGATTGATGTCTATCATACGATTGGTACAGCGGAAACGGCAGTTGATACAACGGATGGGCAAACCCTTGACTTTATTGAACCGAATCGAAAGTTACATGAGCTATTAACTGCAAAAGGACTTAGCTATGTGTATCATGAGCTAGAAGATGGAGAGCATACTTGGAAATACTGGCAACATGATATGAAACGTTTACTTACTACTATGTTCGCATAACCTTAAACGATTTTGCTGAAAAATATAAAAATAATTACCTTGTTCCTTTTAATTTTGTTATAATATAAGGTACACTAAGCTGGTTCTTAAAAAGATACAGTCGTCAAAATATAGAGGAGGTTTTCATAATGAAATATGGAATAGCTATTTTCCCATCAAAAGCTGTACAAGATGAAGCAAATTCATACAGAATGCGTTATGACCCACATTATGCATTAATTCCACCGCATATTACGCTAAAGGAAGCCTTTGATGCTGACGAACAAACTGTCCATGAGTTTGTGACAGAGTTGAAGCATATTGCAAATGATACGGAACCATTTACAGTAAACATTCGAAAAGTAAGTACTTTTGCGCCTGTGACAAATACGATTTATTTAAAAGTAGAACCAAAGCAGGAATTGATCGATTTGTTTGAGAAAATGAACCGTGGTAACCTTCCAGGTAATCAGGAATTTGCCTTTGTTCCCCATATTACGATTGCCCAGAAGCTATCCACTGAAGAATATTCCGATGTATACGGTAGCCTAAAGATGAAAAACTTTGACTTAGAGGATAAAGTAGATCGTTTCCAGCTTCTTTACCAACTGGATAATGGTTCATGGACTGTCCACGACTCCTTTGTATTCGGAAAGGAAAAAGTTTGAATATAAACGTTGTAGAAACAGACGAACAATTAAAAGAAGCTTATCATGTACGTATGACGGTTTTTGTAAAAGAACAAAAGGTGTCACCGGAGGAAGAACTGGATGAACATGATAAAACGGCAACACATCTTGTAGGCTATGAAAATGATCAAGCAATCGCCGCTAGTCGACTGCGCTTCGTAGAGGAATACGGAAAACTAGAACGAATTTGTATACTAAAGGAACACCGTGGTAAAGCATTTGGTTCGCAAATGATTGCTGCCATGGAAGACATCATCTTATCCAAGGGATATAAAAAGGCTAAACTTAATGCGCAAACCCAAGCACTCCCCTTTTATGAGCGCCTAGGGTACAAAACGATTTCCGGAGAATTTATGGATGCCGGAATCCCACATGTAACAATGGTAAAAGACTTGTAAAACACCTCCCTGTGGGGTGTTTTTTTCTCTTTCTCTTTAACCTTTATCTAACAGATTACTATATGAATAAGACCCCCTTTTTCGGGTAGGCTAAGGCTTAAATGCCTATAAGGGGGCAGCACCTTTGAATGATTATCTCTCTATGTTATTTGAAACACTGTTCGGGTTTGCAGCATTATTTTTACTTACGAAGGTATTGGGTAAAACACAAATTAGCCAATTAACACCTTTTGACTTTATTTCAGCCCTGATCCTTGGCGAACTTGTTGGGAATGCATTGTTTGATAAAGAGGCCGGTATTCCAGAGATTGCGTTTGTTATCATCTTATGGGGCGTGCTGTTGTATCTGACAGAAATTATCACGCAAAAGTGGAAAAGGACCCGTGCTTTCATGGAAGGTAGTCCTGATATTATTATTTATAAGGGTAAGCTTATCAGGGATACAATGAAGAAAAGTAAGCTTGACCTAAATCACCTCCAACATTTGTTACGCGAGAAAGATGTGTTTTCTATACAGGATGTAGAATACGCTATATTAGAAACAAACGGCAAAGTCTCTGTATTAAAAAAGGCTGCCAATCAAACACCAACAAAACATGATTTGAAAGTAGCAACACACGATGTCCACCTTGCCACGACACTTATTAATGATGGTGAAATTATTTTTGATAACCTGAAGGAAAAAAATCTCACAGAGGAATGGTTAATCGAAGAATTGCATAAACAAGACTATTCAAGCCCGAAGGAAGTATTCTACGCAGAATACATAAAGGATAAGCAACTATTCCTACTTCCATTTACAAACCGAGGACATAAGCGATTTAAATGAGAATGCAATAAAAATGCTTTAGTTAAAGAAAAATCCGAACTAGGATGTTTTTCCATCTAGTTCGGATTTTTCTGATGCTTGAAGAAGTGGCATTCTAATTAGCGTAGGAAATATTCTTAATCATTTGCCTTTTGACTGATTACATGTGATATTTCCCGTTCCACGAGACTCTCTTCGTTGAATATATAAAAGATTAAACACCTGCACTAAAATTCTTACCTTTACCGGTAATTTGCTCAAAAAACTTATTAGCATGTATATCTTTTTTTGAAGGAAATTGCTGTACTGGGCCATTTAGACGTTCATATTCTTTTTCGATACGTTGATGCTGTTCTTCTAAAATTACTTTGAAAGGTCTTTCAATATAGTGTGGATTTGGTTTTGTTTCCGTAATCCGGTTTTGGTAATCATTGTATTGGTAATGAGAGATTGGAAGAATATAGCCCATATAAGCGCCTCCTTTATAGATAATAAATTTGAGAAGTAAGCTATCTTAGTGGTTAGTTATTTATATATACCCTTTTCTCTAAGAAGTATTCCTACAATTTCTCCATTGTCTTCTCCAATTCTTTTGCAAATTTCTCTACATCACTGATTTTAGCTAAATACCCTTTCTCCCAAGCTTCAGCTTCCTTACTAAATTGGTTAAATTTAGACTCCGGTTGCTTTAGCCATTTTTCATTTTTTTCGAGATGTTTTTCAATATCCCGAATGTGTTGAAGCCACCTGGGTTCAGGTCCTTTCATCAAGAGCCCTCCTTTGTCATTAGAAAAACTTGCATTCGCTCACTCATTAGCGAAGGTTTACGTTTTTCTTATACTTGGGACTTCAAAATTCCAACGACGTCGTCATTTCTTCCTAGATAGAATTTCATGCATTCCGAACATAAAATAAAAAGCAGCTACAAAATAGCTGCCAGTTTCATTTAGAACCAACCGAAAGGATCTCTTCTTTCTTCTTTCTTCTCATCTGTTTTATTCTCAAGGTCTTCCCTATATTCATGGTGTACATCTTCAGCTACTTCTTCTTGAGTTCGGCCACCAAAAAATGGGTTACGATGATGCTGTCTCGTTGGTTCTATATAAACGTTATCCGCCTTTATAACAAGGTCTTTCACATGAATGACTTGTTTTCTCTCAGACACTAGCTTCCACTCCTTTTTCATGTATGTTCGTTATTAGTCTATGTTACAAAATTAGGCTGGTGTAGACATTCGCCCGTTTATACGGATAAATATCTAGATTATTTAGGGTGGATGCCCACACCATCTATGCGAAAACACATACTCTAGTAAAGACAAATGAGTCAATTTCATTTTTGAAGGGAGTAATAATTCATGGGTTGTGGAAAAGATTTTGAAACAGGAAACTGTGTTTGCGATATTCTTAGTGAAATAGTTGAGGCACAGAATGACGTCATTGAAAATTGTTGTGACACGAGCTGCGAACAGTCCATCACGGACTTACTGGGGGAAACAGATAACGGCAATGGTTTAGATACAGTTCCGGTAATCCTTTACTGTAAAGGAGACTGCAAACCATTCCAAGGGTACGGTGCACATCCAAGCAATATCGGATACGTTGTAAGCACCTTCTACTTTAGAGTGAAGAAAATCACCGATGATTGCTGTGCGGTTCTTGAGCTGTTAAGAGATCCTGGTGATGAAAATCCTTGTCCGAAGAATCCAGTGGACCAAGAAACAAAACCACTACGCGCGACTGGTATTTGTATGACTGTAGACCTTAACTGCTTCTGTCACGTAACATGTCTTCCTGCAGTTAATGCACTTAACTAAGGAAACGAAAAAGGCTCGAGGATTATATCCTCGAGCTTTTTTTAAAATCCTAATAATTTTATATGTTTGATGTCATCTAGGTTGATCTTTGTACTTTGTTTCCTGTTGCCTACTCTTATATATACATAGTTGTCCTCAGACCCGGTAATGACACCCCGGTAGGATCTTTCTCCTGTTCTAATTTCACAACGCATTTGTGGAGCATAGCTGGGTGTTGACACGAAGTACGCCACCTTCTCATCAATTGTCATATCTTTAAACTTCGGGCGTTCACTTTTTTCTGTTTCTGTTTCTGTTTCTGTTTCAGGATTTTTAGATTCCTCAATTAGCTCAGGAATTTTTTCCTCATGTTTTTGTTCCACACTTTCGTTAACTTCTGACTCAACCTTTTTCCATTTTTCCTGATGTAGTGCCTGTTCTTCTAAAAAACTGCGACGTCTAGCATGCGTATTGATTGGGCCTACAACTTCTTTTTTCTTTTGCTCAACCGGTTCTGGCTCTGCTGCTAGATGCTCCTTCTTTTCTGCATTTGTATAAGAGGTATATTGCATGGGAGCTTTTGGGTTACTTTCTTTTGGTTGGTGAATGTAAAGCAAGGGGTCTTTCGCAAATCGTTTCTTTGCCATTCGTGATCACTCCTTCCTTTCTCATTATATGAACCCATTTTTATAAATGTGTGAAAGAATTTTAATGGAATAATTGCCTAAACATACAAAAAAGCACTCTGTAGAAGAGTACTTTTTGTCTTTTAAGTTAACAATCCCATAAAGGCTGTGGCCATTCCAAAATAAATGAGGATGGAGATGATATCATTAATTGTTGTAATAAATGGACCAGATGCTACGGCTGGATCAATATTAAAGCGATCCATAATAATCGGGACAAGTGAGCCAGCTAGTGTTGCCACAATCAAGGTGGCAAGAATAGAAATCCCGACCAGCAATCCGAGGAAAATATCTCCCTTCCAGAGATAGATAACCAATGTGATGACAATTCCGCAGACTGCTCCAGTAATTAATCCCGTTACTGCCTCTCGCAATATCAACTTGGTCTTGCCCTGCTTGCCGTAATCGCCTGTTGCCAGACCACGTACTGCTACAGCCAATGCCTGTGTACCAGTATTTCCAGCCATCCCGGCAATTAACGGAATAAAGATTGCTAGAACAGCAACTTGTTCGAGCGTTTGCTCAAACCTTCCAATGAGACTGGCAGTAAACATCCCTAAGAAGAGCAGAATGACTAGCCAAGGAAGCCTTTTTCGGGCTGTGACAAGGGCACTGTCAGCATGTCTTGTGGCTTCCGTTACACCAGCAAGGCGAGAATAATCCTCACTAGCTTCCTCTTCCATAACGTCCAAGATATCATCGACCGTAATAATTCCTAGTAGGTGTTCTTGAAAATCTACAACCGGAACTGCAAGAAAATCATAGTCACGAATCATTTGAGCAACTTCTTCTTGGTCCTTTGCAACGGAAACAGCAACAATCTTTTCATTCATCATTTCTTCCACTAATGTTTCCTCAGACGCAACTATTAAGTCCCGAAGTGAAAGGACACCGACTAATCGCTTATCTTCATCAACCACATATAAATAATAGATCGTCTCCGCATCAGGGGCTTCTTCTTTCAATAGTTTCATGGTCTGATCAGCAGTATAATGCTTGTATGTGGAGACAAACTCTGTCGTCATAATACTACCAGCGGTTTTTTCTTCATAATGAAGCAACTGTTTGATTTCATCAGCTGCCTCTTTATCCATAATTGTCAGTAGGCTTGCAACCTGGTCTTTGTCCAGTTCATTTAATATATCAACCGCATTATCTGCCGACATTTCAGAAAGCATCATGGATGACATTCTTGGGTCCATTTCGGCCACGATAAAGGTGGTATCTTCTAGATCGACATTTTCCATAACTTCCCCAAGCTCTTCTGGAGACAAATAAGTATAAATTTGCATACGGTATGCTTTTTCCTGCTCCATAAAGAACTTCGCTTGATCATATGGATGCATATCCAGAAATTCATCTCGAAATTCTTCTATTTCTTCATGCTCTAATGCATGCTGTAACTTTTTCCAGTGTGCTTCATACTGTACTTCGTATTCTTCGTCATAGCGATTATTGGATTCCATTGAGAAACATTCCTTCCGCTTGAAAAAGCAAGCTAACCTTTTTCTAAAAGCTTACTTTATTCTTGGCAATTCTACATTCAACACTGACTTTCTATTCTATTTTGTGATAATAAAAGTCTAATATTTATTTTCCCTGTAAAGTAGCATTAAAACAATTTGGTTTCTAACTAAATAATGGATATAATAAAGTGAAACTTCAATAGTGGGAGGTTTCATTCTTCCCCACTGATTGTTAGTTGAACGAATCAGGGTATTAGCGTCCGTTTACTCCCACTGTTTCACTTCATGTTTTGAAGTTGGGAGTCTTACGGACGGTTACACCGGTATAAATGACAATTTCATTTTAGATTAGTTAGCAGGGACGCGATTTATGATAATCCAATTTTTACAGGAAAGCAAGAAAATTTATAGGGATGGGTATAATGGAAAAAGTAGATATTATCGGAGACGTGCATGGCTGTTATGAAGAACTACATAACTTGTTTGAAGAGCTTGGCTATCAAAAAGAAAAGGAATATAGCCATCCCGATGGAAGGATTCCTATATTCCTAGGCGATATTACTGACCGTGGTCCTCAATCGTTAAAGGTCATCGAGCTTGTCTACCACCTTGTTATTATACAGAAAAAAGCTCGTTATGTACCAGGAAATCATTGCAATAAGCTCTATCGTTTTTTTCTCGGTAATAAAGTCCAGCAGCGTCATGGTTTGGAGACAACTGTAGAAGAATACAACCAGCTTTGTAGAAAAGAACAAGCAGAAGTTAGACAAAAATTTATGACATTATACGAAAACGCCCCATTATATCTGCAGCTTCCTAAGATGAAAGCTATCGTTGCTCACGCTGGCATAAAAGAGGAATATATTGGTCGCTCGGATAAAAAGGTCAAAACCTTCATACTTTACGGGGATATTACCGGTGACTTTACAGAGGATGGAAGGCCTGTAAGAAAAGACTGGGCAAAAGAATACGAGGGCGCAGACTGGATCGTCTATGGACACACACCTGTCATGTCACCAAGAATCGTCCACCGCACGATTAATATTGATACAGGTTGTGTATTTGGCAATGCATTAAGTGCCTTTCGACTACCTGAAAAAGAAGTTGTGAATGTTCCATCAAAACAGCCTTTAATGAAAGAGAAATTTACTTATTTTGATTAATTAATTTAGCATAGTTCCTCTTAAGTTAGCTTCTCTTTACAAAAGCTGTTTCATGTCTTGTGGCAGTTCCTGTTGAAAATGTATGTCCTCATTCGTTATAGGATGTTTAAAGCTAAGTGCATAACAGTGCAAAGCCTGTCTCCCGATCCATTTGTCATCTCCCCCATATAAGGTGTCGCCTACTAACGGGTGACCAACATAACTGAAATGAACACGGATCTGATGTGTGCGTCCTGTTTCCAACTGAATTCTTACCAGTGAATAGTGGTCGAATTCCTTATCTATTTCATAGTGAGTAATGGCCTGTTTCCCATCCTCCCGTACTGTTCGTTCAATAATAGAGCCTTCTTTACGTTCAATTGGTGCATTAATTACACCCTTTTTGTCTGAAGGGGTTCCTTCAATGACTGCCTGGTATTGCCGTTTCACTTTTCCATCCTTTTGGAAAGCTGATAACCGGGAGTGACTGTAACTATTTTTAGCCACTAGCATTAGCCCTGAGGTATCCCTGTCCAAACGTGTCACAATATGAACCGTGTTCGTGACGTCATGGTTTTTGTAATGGCCAAGTAATGCATTAGCTACTGTTCCTGTAGGCTGTTGTAATGACGGGATAGAGAGCATTCCAGCAGCTTTGTTCAAGACGAGCACAGCATCGTCTTCGTATACGATGGATAACGGTGTATCTTCGGGTTCCATATAAGCTCCAATTTTTTCTTGGGGAAATTCTACTACAAGCTTGTCTCCTTCTTTTAATTCATACCTTACATTCTGGTTTGTACCGTTAACGAGGATGTTTCCTCCATTAAATTTAATAGATTTAATCATTCGCCTCGAAAACCCGTGTTCTCGCTGTAAGTATGTTCGAATAAGTAATCCTTCATGTATTTTTCTAATAATCCATTCCATTTTAATGCTTCTCCTTCATTGCAAGAAATCTTTGTGTAAGATTGTACTTATTTACTTTATAGTTGCTATTAAATATCAAATTAAATCACTATTTATGCGTGAAAGCAAATGTTATGAGCCAAGGTTTCATGACCCTAGCTATTTTCTTCTGCTACAAAGGAGTCGCGTACTCTGTTCCAAAATGGAAATTGACGAAATCTTGCGAAGCGGATACGTTCTTCAGCTACCCGACACTGAATGGATTCTACATTAGTGTAATTTGTTGTAAAATGGTCGATTGCAATTAGAAAACTACGATCAACGGTTGGTCGTAGAATGCATGGATGGTGTTTCGGCAGGATTAACGGTGAACCAATCGTACGGAAAACACGGTTATTAATAGATGCCATTTCTGTTAACTGGATCGCATCGAGTGATGGGTGAATAATAGCACCACCAAGTGCTTTGTTATAAGCCGTACTTCCAGAAGGTGTAGAAATACAAAGACCATCCCCTCGGAAGGTCTCAAACCGCTCTCCCTTTATTTCTACATCAAATACAACGGATCCGTCTGCTGTTTTAATCGTCGCCTCATTAAGTGCAAGAAAAGTATCTTTGCTTTCGCCTGTCTTCGAGCGTATCGTCACTTCTAATAATGGGTATTCCACAATCTGAAAAGGAGTTTTAGCAATCTCGATAATCAATTTTTCCACTTCTTCAGGGACCCAATCTGCGTAAAACCCTAAGTGTCCTGTGTGTATTCCAATAAACGAAGTTTTACTCAATCGATGAATATACCGGTGGAATGCTTCAAGAAACGTGCCATCCCCTCCAATAGAGATAACCAACTCAGGTTCTTCCTTATCATATTCTAAATCAAAATCAGTCAAATACTGTTTCATCGTCGCCTTCAGTTTATTTGAACGATCATCGCCCTTTGATACGATAACAAACTTCATGTATTCATCCTCCTTATTGAAATCAGGCTTTATTATTTCCGGTGGAACATTCTCTGGGCTTCCTGCACTTCACTTTTAATTTTAGACATTTCTTCATCTAGCTTAAACGCCGCTTCTGCTGCACGTTGTAATCTTTCTTTTACCTCAGTTGGTATCCTGCCTTTATACTTATAATTTAGAGAATGCTCATTTGTTGCCCAGAAGTTCATGGCTAATGTTCTAATTTGAATTTCTGCCATAAGAATTTTCCTACCATCAATAGTTTCTACAGGATATTCGATTATTAGATGATAGGATCTGTATCCACTATTCTTTTTCTCTGAGACATAATCCTTCTCTTCTATAATCGAAAGGTCATCGCGGCTTCGGAGCATCTCTACAATGGTATATATGTCATCAACAAACTGACAGACTACTCGTAACCCTGCAATATCCTGTATTTTTTGTTCAATATCAGTCATTTTAATCTGTCTACTTTCAGCTTTTTCCAAGATACTTGGAACAGGTTTAACTCTACCTGTAATAAATTCTATTGGTGAATGCCTTGATTCATATTCAAACTGTTTTCGTATTCCTTTAAGTTTTACTTTTAATTCCTCTACTACCTGTATATAAGGTGCAAGCAACGCTCCCCAATTCACAATTAACACCACCTGATTTTCTTCTAAAACGCGCAATAAAGCCGTTTAGCTCTATGTACGAATCGTCAGGATATAATTCCCATCCTATTGTACCATAATCTAACACAATGGCTAATCTTTGCATATTTGCTTCGCATTAGCCATAATCAATACTAACCAATTTAAAATAATGGAGAGAATAATGTGACACAGGAAATTGAGATTGAATATAAAAATATACTAACAAAAAAAGAATTCGAGTTACTATTAAATATGCTTCCTTTTTCAATAGAAGGTAAAACACAAACAAATTACTATTTTGAAACAAAGGATTTTCTTTTAAAAGAGAATGGAGCAGCACTGCGAATTAGAGAAAAGCAAGGAGCTTACCAACTTACTTTAAAGGAACCAAATGAGACGGGGTTACTGGAGACGCATGACACCTTGTCCGAAGAGGAAGTGGATAAGTGGTTGAGTGGAAAGCCAATAGCAAAAGAGCATACGCAAAAACAGCTAGATAAATGGAATATTACACCATCTTCCCTAACGTACTTTGGTGCCTTGACAACAGTTCGACGAGAAATTCCGTATCGTGATGTCTTACTGGTACTTGATTATAGTACGTATAATGGGCAGGCAGATTATGAACTGGAGCTTGAAGCACCGTCCGAGGAAGTTGGCAGATCCGTGTTTCAGTCGCTACTTAAACAATTTGCCATACCTGAGCGAAAAACACCTAATAAAATTCAGAGATTCTTTCAATCCTTGGATACAAGAGAATAGCTTAATCCTTAATACAATCAGATTATTTGCCCACAATCCCTTCCGTTGCTACAATATATACAAACTTCAAATCAAAAGCACTAACGCATCTTTTATAGTGATGGTCTAGAAGCTTTTATAATAGCAAGGGGAATTTTCGATGAGAGAAACTGGAACAATGTTTGAGGCAATTGGTGGCTATGAGACCATTGAACGACTCGTCAATGCGTTTTATAAGCGTGTCGCCGTTAATACGGAACTTATCCCTATATTCCCGGAAGATCTGACAGAAACAGCAAGAAAACAAACATTATTTTTAACCCAGTTTTTTGGTGGGCCTTCATTATATTTGGAGGAACGTGGCCATCCTATGCTTAGAAGAAGGCACTTACCTTTTAAAATAACTCCCAAAAGACGTGATGCCTGGTTAGAATGCATGGCGCAAGCATTAGTCGAAGCTGAAATAGAGGAACCATATCGCACAGCTATATATGAAAAATTAACGATGACTGCTAACCACATGATGAACACACCAGAATAACAGAAAGGAGAATCGATGTGAGCTGGAATCAAACAGAGCTTAGCTCAACACATGCCAACACATCGGGAAATTACAGCTTTTTTGATGTTCTGCAAAAACCAATTGAGATGTATGTTTTCGTTGACCCTCTTTGTCCAGAATGCTGGGCGCTAGAACCATATATAAAAAAGCTTTCTATTGAATACGGTCGTTTTTTCACTGTTCGTCCTATCGTAAGTGGCCATATTAACACATTAAATAGAGATCAATTTGATAAACCGAAACGACTAAGGGATATATGGGAAAAAACTGCGAAACGAACAGGAATGAGCTGTGACGGTGATTTGTGGATCGATAATCCGGTCACATCGCCGTGGCTTGCTTCCATTGCTATTAAAGCAGCGGAACTGCAAGGAAAAAAGGCTGGAAGACAATTTCTACGTAAAATCCAAGAAGAAGCATTTTTAAATAAACAGAACATTTCAGATGAATCGGTACTCCTGAAATGTGCAGAAAGAGCGAATTTAGATACAGCAGAATTCCAAAGTGACTTATACTCCTCTTCTGCAAAGAAAGCATTTCAATGTGACCTTAAGTTAACCCAAGAAATGGAAGTTGACTATATCCCAACGATCGTTTTCTTTAACCAAATGGTAGAAGAACAGGGCATTAAGGTTTCGGGCCTCTATCCGTATGAAATTTATGTACGTGTATTACAGGAAATATTGCGCATTCATCCTATTCCATCAGAGAAGCCATCACTTGAAGATTTTCTAGCACACTATAATATCGTTGGTAGCAAGGAAATCTCTGTTGTATATGACTGGAGTCAAGCACAAACAGAAAAAGAAATGAAAAAACTGCAGTTGAAACAAATTGTAGAAAGAATTCCTGTTAAGTACGGTTCTTTTTGGAAATATATTGGTAAACGATAAAGACTTAAGCCTTTTAGAAGGCTTATTTTTTTATGTATGATTAGATCCTCTCTCCTACCCTTTTTCAGGATGCGGTCGATTTATAAAAATAGAGGATATACGGGGCAGCGTATATCCTCTATATCTCTCTTTGTATAAATAAACAAAGGGGGATGGGAGAAAGTTTCATGATTCAAACAAAGGGGTTTTGTTTGTTCTCATCTTACAAACTAACTATACCAAGTTTGCTCGTATGTTTCAATAAGTATGTTCACATTTTCACAGAAGTGTCACACTTCTAAATTACGTCTAAAAAACATAAGCATTATCATATGCAAACAAAATAAAAATGTGATAGGAGGACCTTCTGTGCAAGGCTTATTTCCCTTTTTTTTCCTTGTCCTGACCGTGTTCGCGTTCTTTTTAAACATCCTCGGTTTAATGGACGTCATCCCACTTTACCTTACATTACCAATCTTATTTATTTGCATCTATTTAACCGTTTATTCATTCACAAATAAAAAGGTTTATCGCGGGATGAGATAGCAAAACAGGATGATCATTTGACCATCCTGTTTTTTGTTTGTTTAATTTTGTTGAGATAATAGTTCTTCCATTTCATTCAGCTTTTTTTCAAAGACATCTAGCGCATCTAAAATAGGTTGTTTAGATGTCATATCCACCCCTGCCTGTTTTAAGACTTCGATTGGGTAATCACTACTTCCAGCTTTCAAGAAGTTAAGATAGCGATCCACTGACCCGTCTTCTTTAGCAAGGATTTTGTTAGCAAGTGCTGTAGCTGCAGAATAGCCTGTAGCATATTGGTACACATAATAATTGTAGTAGAAATGCGGAATACGGGCCCACTCAAGTCCGATCTCCTCGTCAGATACAACTGCATCTCCAAAATATTTTTTATTTAGCTCATAATAAAGCTCTGTTAGTCTCTCAGCTGTCAACGCTTCCCCATTTTGCATCCGCACATGGATATCATGCTCAAATTCTGCAAACATTGTTTGACGGAAAACTGTTCCACGGAATCCTTCCAGAAAATGATTTAACAGGTATAGTTTTTCCTTTTCATCCTCTGTTGTTTTTAGTAAATGATCATTAAGTAATGCTTCATTACATGTAGAAGCAACTTCTGCAACAAAGATGGAATAATTACCGTAACGGTACGGTTGATTCTTTCTTGTATAATAACTATGCACAGAATGACCGAGTTCATGCGCAAGTGTAAACATATTATTCACATTGTCCTGCCAGTTCAACAGAATATACGGATTTGTACCATAAGCTCCTGAAGAGTATGCACCGCTACGTTTACCTTTATTTTCTTCTACGTCAATCCAACGGTTCTCATAGCCTTCTTTAACAATGTTAAGGTATTCTTCTCCGAGTGGCTCTAATCCTTCTAAAACGACTTTCTGAGCCTTTTCGTATGGAATTTCCATGTCGACATCTTGCACAAGCGGTGTAAAGAGGTCATACATATGCAATTCATCCAATTTCATTACCTTTTTGCGAAGTGCAGCATAACGATGTAACAATGGTAGCTTTTCGTTTACAGCTTCCACAAGATTGTCATATACCTGCTCAGGAATATTGTTATTGTCCAATGCAGCTTCTCTTGCAGAGTTATAGTTGCGCACTTTTGCATAAAAGTTATCCTTTTTAACGTTACCATTTAATGTGGAGGCGAAAGTGTTCTTAAACTCACCATACTTTCCGTACATTGCTTTAAATGCTTCTTCACGGACGCGTTGATCTTTAGATTCAAGAAAACTAATATAGCGACCATGGGTTAGCTCGACTTCCTCCCCTGATTCATTTTTAATACGAGGGAATGTCAAATCAGCATTATTTAGCATACCAAATGTCTGAGAAGCACTAGACATCGGCTCTGAAGCCTCAGCTAGCAATGCCTCTTCCTTTTGACTTAGAACATGAGGACGTTGTCTTGTAATCTCATCAAGTGTTTTCTTATAAGCCTGCAAACCTTGATTTTCCTTGAGAAAAGCCTCGACCTTTCCTTCTTCCATAGCCAAAATTTCTGGTACAACAAAGCTCATCTCACTTGAAGCTTGTGTCAATACATTTTCCGCTTTTGCGTTTAAACCCTGATACCATGAGTTAGTTGTATCCTCATCGTAACGCATATGCGCATATGTATAAAGCTTACCAAGACGTTGAGATAATTTGTCCTGTAGCTGTAGCATGTTGTACAAACTGTCAGCAGAATCAGATAATTTACCTTGGAACTCTGCTATTTGTGGAATATCCTTTTGTAGTTGCGCCAATTCTTCGTCCCATGCCTGATCGGTTTCAAAAATGTCTTCCAGTTTCCAGGTCAAATTTACAGGAAGTTCATTACGTTTTGGTAACTCTTTTGTCGATTTAGCCACTAATATTCCTCCTTTTTTCTCTTTAACTAGTTCTTACAACTCAATGTAGGAGCCCTGATTATAAACCCACTATAATTAGTATATCGAATTCAAGCGGAATAATGCTCGTATTTTGCTTAGGGTCCCGAAATTATTTTACCAAATTTTACTTAAGAATTGTAGAGTCAATTCATTATCCGCCTTGATAGCGTCTTCCACAGAGGAAAAATAGGATATGGGGCTGAGCTTCTGGTATTGGTTAGAAGTCATTTCGCAAAAGTATCCGAGCTGACAAAGGAGCTGCATATACTCTGCAATGGGATTTGAGAAGTGTTTTATGAGCGGAAAGATACCTCGGGGATGTTGGACCTGTCTTAGCACAGCATTGAGTCTATTAAGAGAAATTGTTCCACCGATCGGTAAAGGAGACAGTACCTCGATCACGAGCTTACTCTGCCATTTCCAAAGAGGCTGCCTCATAAAATGCTGAGAAGGCACTGGGATGTGGACGATAGTGGGTAGAAAATCACGATGTAGGCCTTTTTCATAGAGCCATTTATGCCATTTCGACTCTGAACCGAACTGCCTTATTGGACTTATCCTGAAACGCGCTTTCTCTTTTTTCCATAACCTCCACAGTGTTTGTCTCTCGAAGTTACGAAAATGAAATAGTTCAGGAAACTGTATGGCCTGAAGCATACGAATTTGAATTAATCCAAAAGCAAGGCCGTTACCTATACTATATATGTCCATTAAGTTGATAAGTTGAATTGTATGTGGACAAAAGAAGTAAATAATCGGTGGGGTTGCCGCGGTAAATTGGTGTATAAATAGTTGTAGGAAAGCATCCAGTTTAAAACCGTTTGTTGATTTTCGTTTTAGTAGCTGCTCCCCCATAATCCAAATTGGGGTAATTCCTGCTTGTTTATAGCCGTTATTACGTTTAATGATAACTTCTGGCGGGATTCGAGCACATTGAAATTCAATCGCAATCATTTTATTGCCGGCCGTCAATAAAATATCCGGACGTTGCTGAATTTCTGGTAAATAGGCTTCTAATTTCACTTGTAACTGTTGGGCCTTCAACCATTGATATAGCAGAAGTTTCCCTTGTTCATGATAGGCACTTTCTCCATTCTCTGAAGTAATACAGGCATCAGCATGATGGTGGGCAAAATGGGGTATTAATTTTTTACCGGCCTTTGCGATTACCCTGCTTCCACATACAGGACAAGTAAATGTCTGCTTCTCTAATTTAAGTTGCTTGAGCTCAGCCGATGTCAGGATGGCAAGTGTGATGAGCTCTCCCCCACTTGATTTAGCCTGAAGCATCCGATAAATCACCTCCTCACCATCCTTCATTCGACATTAACGGAGTAATTCCTTCTTTAAATAATAGAAATATTCACTACTGCCATAAGGATGCTAATGAAAGTACGTAACAAAAAAAGACACTCTAATTACAGAGTGTCTATGCTTTGGCTGGAAAATACTTACGTACTTGCTCAAACGTTTTTTCTTCAAATATTCTCTTACCGTATTCTTCAAGGAGATGGATTGTTAGTTCCGAATCTTTTCCAAATTCGAATACCTGACTGATAATATCCTCCTGTGCATTCTCATCTAATAAATCTTGTGAGAATTCAAGATAGAGATAGTAGTCATTATCAAAGTGATAAAGCGTTTCTTCAGCACTTCCTTCAAAGTTCTCAAAATAGTGACTTAGTTGTATAACATCTTCAAAGTCCTTGAATTTGACGATAATCCATAGGTTAGCTGCTTCTAGCTCTTCATTGCCTTCTTCTTCAGTTGTTTCGTCGTCTAGTTCATTCGTTTTACCAAACTTTTCTTCAAGCATGTTTTCAATGTTTTTATTTACTGAGAAACCGGAAGTATTGCCATCTTCTTCAGAAAGCTGAATGCTTTCCCCATTTTTAGATATATTCGCATTCGTTACAATAATTTCAAGGCCTTTTTCCAATGCTTGGACTTGAATCCATAATGGACCTTCCACATTGAAACCTTCTTTATAATTTACCTCATCCATCATCTGCCAAAAGAGCTGTTCACTGCGCTCACGGTTATACCAAATTTCTTCTCTTTCGAAACCACGGTCTTCAATGTCCATATAAGAAATATAAAATTTCACCGTATTCTCATTAATTCTTTCTATTTCCATCGATAGTTCTCTCCCTTCTGGTCATAGTTTATAGGTGGAAGAGATAGCTTCACCTTAATCTATATAAATAAACCCTGTATTTCTATTACCCTAAATAGCCTGTCTCTAACCATTAGCTAATTAGCATATTCTCCTTATATGGAAGGATGATTTCCTACTCTCATTGTATGATACTACATAAGTATTTGGAAATTAATATGCCTATATATTATAAATAGTTAGTAACATATTCTAAACTATTTCCCCTAATTTGTCACGATGAATTTTTTGACAATATTATAACGTTTTCAAAATAGCACCAAAAAACCTGCACACCATGAAAAACGCGGATCATTTAAAATGAACCGCGTTTTTATTATTCATTTTTATTTTACGATTAGTTTACCATGCGTTGCGCTTCACGTAACTGGAATGTGCGCACTGTTCTTGGTAAGAATCTGCGAATCTCATCTTCGTTATACCCAACCTGCAGACGCTTTTCATCTAAGATTATTGGTCTTCTCAATAATCCAGGGTTTTTCTGGATCAAATTAAACAGATCCTTCATTGGTAATTGATCAATATTAACGTCCAATTTTTGAAAGACTTTTGACCGTGTTGATATGATCTCATCAGTTCCATCTTCCGTCATACGTAAAATTTCCTTGATTTCATCCAGTGATAATGGCTCGGAAAATATGTTACGTTCCGTAAACGGGATATCATGTTCTTCTAACCATGCTTTTGCTTTTCTGCAAGATGTACAACTTGGTGAGGTATAAAGTGTTACCATATAAAACTTCACTCCTCATTCTAAAGTGGGTTGAATTCATTTCATAACATTGAACAACTTATTAAATTAAAATAAGTTTAATTAACCCTTTATGTAAATTATACTACATTTGTCAAGCGAAAGGTAGAGGGTATACGAGAAAATAGGGTTTTTTTATAAAATGTTCATGAAATGTTTTTAATTCGTTACTTGTAAGGTACCCCAAAACATTTTCAAATAAACCACTTACATGAAAAAATTCTCAATTCGCTTATAAACCGTGTAAACGATTACTTTTAAATATTCAAAAAATTTATGGAAAAGTACTTGCATTTTGCCTTGTTTCCTTTTATGATAATTAACATAACTTGCTGTGTTAGGTTTCCTAACATCAACAAAAGAAAGGGTGTGTTAAGGATGAAAAAGATTGAAACAATTATCCGACCTGAAAAGTTCCAACCATTGCGTAATGCATTGTCGTCTATTGGAATTGGCGGATTGACCGTTACAGAAGCAGCTGGAACCGGAAAACAAAAAGGGCAAACTGGTGTGTTTAGAGGGACCACTTTCCAAATACAATTACTACCGAAAATCAAGGTAGAAATGATTGTAGAGGACAATCAGCTTGATGAAATTGTATCCATTATTCTCGAGACCTGCAGTACTGGTAATATCGGCGACGGGAAAATCTTTGTTTCTTCTGTCGAAGAAGTAATTCGAATTCGCACTGGAGAACGTGGCAACGAAGCTGTTATTTAGTTCCATATCTTAAAAAGGAGGACGAATCATGTTAAAGAAAAGTTTGTTATTATCACTATTCCTATTCTTAGTTGCATCACCTGTCTATGCCGCACCAACTACCGAATCCTTGCAAATTTCAGTTGACCTAGTGTGGGTTATGTTCGCAGCATTCTTAGTGTTTTTCATGCATGCTGGATTTGCAATGGTCGAGTCAGGGTTTACTCGTGCAAAAAATTCACTTAATATTCTGATGAAAAACTTTTTAACTATAAGTCTAGCATCCATATTATTCTTTGTGGTCGGCTATGGGCTTATGTTTGGAACAACTGCCGGTTCTATAATTGGTATTGATGGCTTTCTATTAAGCGGCGTGGAAGATATTGGATTCTTCGTATTCCAGGCTATGTTTGTTGCAACATGTGCAACAATAATTTCCGGGGCTGTTGCCGAACGTATGAAGCTAGGAAGTTACATTTTATTTGTCATAGCAATGACAAGCGCTATCTACCCGGTTGTTGGACATTGGATCTGGCAGGGTGATGGTTGGTTAACAAATCTAGGCTTCAGTGATTTTGCTGGCTCTACAGTAGTACATTTAACAGGGGCAGTCGGTGCGTTAACTGTCGTATTATTCCTTGGACCACGTATTGGAAAGTATACAGGCAAGAAAGTGAATGTCATACCAGGTCACAACATTCCATTAGGTGCACTGGGTGTGTTTATACTTTGGCTTGGGTGGTTTGGCTTTAATGGTGGGAGCACACTTGCCGCAGATCCAACGCTCGTTCCAATGGTAATCGGCACAACACTTCTTTCCACTTCTGCAGCTTTAGTATCCACTGCTGCTTATACAAAATTCCGTTTTAAACGTGTTGATGCTTCCCTATCATTAAATGGTGTACTCGCCGGGTTAGTTGGTATCACTGCAGGCACAGCAGAGATTTCCCTTGCAGGATCTATTCTGGTCGGATTAATTTCCGGGGTGGTACTTGTAGAAGGGATACGTTTCCTAGATACGAAGCTACGAATTGACGACCCAGTTGGCGCTATTACCGTTCATGGAATCTGTGGAGTTTGGGGTACACTTGCGGTCGGACTCTTCTCCACCTCTACAGGACTTTTTTATGGCAATGGTTTCTCCCAGTTAGGTATACAGTTAATCGGAGTGCTTGCGGTTATTGCCTGGACCATGTTAACTGTAGGAGCATTCACTTTCATCCTTACCCGCTTCTCTTCTATTCGTGTATCGGAAGAAGAAGAAATTGCAGGACTTGATTTTGCAGAACACGGTTCTAACGCATATGAATTAAAAGAAACATTACTAACAGACGAGGCTTTGCCATTAAAGAATGGACTTGGCTTAGCTGATCGGCTTAACAATCTATCAGTGGGGCGTACGGAAAAAAAATCATCATAAAAAAAAGATTAGATGAATTGTAGCTTACACGTAAAGTGGGCACTTAAAAAAAGTATTGAAAAAAGGGAATACAAAGGCCGAACAATCATTCGAATCTTTATGGAGAATCGAATGCTGTTCGGCCTTTGCTCATTTTATTTTATTTGGACCTAAACATATTTAGGCTTTATGCTTTTTCAGTTGTTCCTAGACCTTTTAAAATATCGTCCCGGGCATTGTCTTCATCGTAGCTCAATACTTCATCCACCGGCTGATATGCACGGCCGTAGATTTCTTCATCTTTATACGTATGAATATCTTCATACATTTTCTTCATCTGTTCAAAAATAACTTCTTCTGTTTCATTGTTTGGAGACCAGAATAATATCTCCATTGGGGTTTCCTCATTTGTCGCTAATGAACGACGGTTATACCCTATTGATTGCGCATGAGTAAAGCCTTCCCTATGATAGAAATGCAGACGCTTTTCTGTATCTGTATCCTCATAATCTACAGGTTCAACTTCTAAGATAATCGGCTTGTTTTTCTTCTTTAGCTTATCAATTAACTTATGGCCAATTCCTTGACCACGCGTTGCTGCAGATACCCATAGATAATCGATAAAGAGAAACGAATCAAACTCTGCATACATTAAAACATGCTTGGGGCTTTCGTCTTTGTAGTAGACATCCCCCTTTTCTTTTAAAAGCATCTCCATATGCTTTTTTGATTTCATCTCTTCTACCGGAAAATACTTATTTAACTTTTCATACCAATTCATTGATCTACTCCTTATTTTTAGTAGTCCTCTCTAGTATAACGAATAATCTTGCTTTTGTTAAATCGTTACCAAAAAATGTACGTCTGCATATTTTGTCCGTTTGTTTTTAAGCCATACGAAAAGCAGCTCTCTGTCAGGGAGAGAGCTGCTTAACCTTATTCTTTATATCCTATTTTATAATCAACGTTTTCTGTATAACTGTTACCTGAATTCCAAAGCAAGAATTCATTAATGCCACTTTCATGTAATGCCTTTATTTGTGCCTCAACCTCTGCTTTGCCATATTGCTTCGTTGGACCGCTGTATAGCCATGGCGCTTCAAAATCTTGGATCCATGGTCGTGATACTGGTGGCTCTTCCAATGCACCTAGTACTTCATTCTCTACTTTGGCATACTCCTTCACAAGCTTATACGGTTCTTTATCTGGAACTTCAATACCAAAATAAGAAGTCCAATGGCTTGGATAAATCATAGAGGAGATGACATCCACGTTGTCAGAAATTTTGGAGAAGTTTTGCCCAATGCCTGGTGCTTCTTCAATCGTTGCAGCATAACCGAAAATATCAACAGCCACATCAACATCATAATTGGACATTTCTTCCTTTGCATAAGCAACAAAGTCTGTCACTGCTTGTACACGTTTCTTGATATTATTCATATCAGATTCCGCATAATCCCCCATGGAGTATTCTAATTCATCATCTCTACTTTCAAAGCCTTCCGGAAAACGAACATAGTCAAATTGGATTTCTTGGAAGCCCATCTCTGCAGCCATTTTCGCGATGCCTACATTATACTCCCATACTTCTTTTTGAAAAGGACTTACAAATGCTTCCCCTTTTCCGTTAACCCAGACCTTGCCGTTTTCCTTAAAGGAAAGTTCAGGTCTTTCTTTTGCTAGAACCGAATCTTTAAACACTACAACTCTCGCGATAGGGTATATCCCCTTCTCTTCTAGGGTTTTCATCATTGCTTCAGGATCATCAATGAAATTCTTCGCGATGTCTTCATATGGAGAACCTTCTTCTGGCTTGAACGTAAGATTTCCATTATCTTCTTTTACATCAATAACCATTGCATTAAGGTCTGTGCTTTCAATCATGTCCACTAAAGATTCAAAACGACTTCCGCCTGCTGAATTTCCTGTAACATAAAGACCGCGAACCGCATCAGGGTATTCAAATTCGTAACCTGAATCATATGTAAATCGCTTCATGTTATCAATTGCTAAGGGCTTAATGCTCGTTTGCCGTTCCTTATGAGAGCTTACCGTCTCTTCTGCAGCTACAGTGTCTATGGAGAGCACACTTGGCAGTAGAAGCGTCATCATCGTTGTCATTGTTAGTAGTTTTTTCCCCATCCTATCAATCTCCCATTTTTATATTTAAATCTAGTATAAAGGATTACCTGTTAAAATTGGAAGGATTATACTAGAATTTGTCGAAAAGTCGGTTGGTAACTATTACCCTTAATGGGAGATACAATAACCTGTTTAGGAATTTTTCTACTTGATAACGAGGAATAGTTTGACCCTTTTGTGAATAGCCAAATACTCAAACGGGTTCTGTATAATAGCCATCAATAAAACCAACCTCAGGAGAGATTGGTTTTATGTTAACTAACAATGTCTAGCCAAATTTTAATTGCGGTTCCAAAAATTAAGATTGCCAAAATCCATTGTAAAATTTTCGTATTCACTTTTTTCCCTAAATGTGCTCCTAAAGGTGAGGCGATTAAGCTAGCAATAATCATGATCAAGGCAGGTATAAACAATACTTGTCCAGTCATTAATTTACCGGTTGTCGCGCCTATCGAAGAAATGAACGTTATAGCCAAAGATGTTGCAATGGTCATTCTTGTAGGGATCTTTAATACCAGAAGCATAATTGGCACTAAAATAAATGCTCCTGCAGCCCCTACAATTCCTGCTCCAATACCGACTAAAAATGCTAGAAATGACGCCACCCATTTGTTAAAGGTGACCTGCTCCAGCGGGATATCGTCAATTCCCTTTTTCGGCATAAACATCATAATTGCAGCAATAGTCGCTAGCAATCCATAAACAAGATTAACTCCGCCATTCGTCATGAATTGCGATCCGTATCCACCAATAAAACTTCCAAGTAAAATACTTATTCCCATATAAATAATTAGTGTTTTGTTTAAATATCCTCCTTTACGGTATGCCCAAACACCACCTATTGTTGCAAATAAGACTTGAACTGCACTAATCCCAGCAACTTCATGTGCAGTGAACGCCGTCAAACCAACCAGGGATGGGAGATATAATAGCATTGGATATTTAATAATTGATCCACCGATTCCTACCATTCCTGAAACAAAGGAACCGATAAAGCCAATCAGAAAGATAGTTACGATAAAAATAAAACTATATTCCATAATGCAGTCCCTCCTTATAGGAGGGGACCCATACTAATGAGTCTCCTTCTATCCTTTTTTAATCCAAAATTTTAATACATTATCTTCTTCAGTGTCTTTTAACAGTTCATGGCCACCAGATTTTGCCCATGCGGTGAGGTCACTTTTGGCCCCTTTATCAGTTGCATGAACCTCTAGTACTTCCCCTGAGTTAAGTTCTTCCATTCTTTTTTTCGTTTTTACAATCGGCATTGGACATGCTAATCCTTTTGCATCTAATACTTTCTTTACTTCCATTCTTTTCTCCTCCTTGTATTAACCTTCAACCGCACAACGGTTCGGTCCTATTTCCATTTCTTTTTGTTCTTCGTGTTCTGGAGTGATTTGCCCCAGGTTTGTTTGACGAATATCCTGATAAGCATTCGGTTGTGGTGGAAGGTTTTCAGTTACCATTTTTCGGAATACTCCTTCATCCTCAACCTGTAAACCTGAATTTTTACTATATAGATCTCCTAAACGAGCAGACACTTTACCGCCTTCTCCTAATTCTTCTGCAAATGAATAGTGGGCTGGTAGCACAACTAAATCATCGGAAAGTTCCTTGTAGCGATTATAAAGTGTGTTACGAAGATCACCTACCCAGTCTTCTGCCAAACCAGCTAAGTCTGGACGACCAATTGATTTCACAAATAGAATATCACCTGTTAATAAATACGTATCATCAATAATAAATGACGTACTACCAATGGTATGACCTGGTGAGTATACTGGATGGACTTTTACTGCTGTATTTCCTACAATAATGTCATTTCCTTCTTCTAATGGCGTATAATCAAACGTCACCTCAGTAGCATCTTTGGGTGGCAGGTGATACTTTCCATCTACTTTACTTGCAAGGCTAAGGCCACCAGAAATATGGTCGGCGTGTAAGTGTGTATCTATCAAATGTTTAATTTGAATACCCTGTTTTTCTGCAAAATTTTCATATACATCTGTCATTCGTGCTGTATCGATGATAGCTGCTTCTCCGTTTGATTCAATGAAATAAGATAGACAGCCTTTTCCTAGACGTACAAATTGATACAACGAACCACCATCGGTTAAATCACCAATTTTCACTGGCTCCAGATGCTCACTCCATGCTTTCATACCACCTTCTAGGCTGTAAGCATTTATAAAACCAGCTTCTTCTAGTAAGTCTGCAACCATCTCTGAGGAGCCACCTTTTGCACAAACAACAATTATTTCCTTATCCTTCTCTAACCTACTCGAAACTGGTTCGACATCATCTAATAGATTGAAGTACGGCTCGTTAATGACCTCTACCTTACCACCTTCAATTTTCCAATTATCAAATTCATCTGTATTGCGTACATCTAAAATTACCGTTTTCTCATGATTAATTACTTTTTTCGCTAGAGTTTTAGTTGAAATTGTTTTAGCCATACATTTCCCTCCTAGTTATTTTCGTTTGTTGGCCCTTCCCAGTTAGACATACCAGGTACAATGTTTTTCACATTTTTATAGCCGTTTGCTTTCAACTTTTGTGCAGCTAAATCACTTCGACTTCCTGTTCGGCAAATAATGTGTAGTTCTTCATTTTGGTCAATCTCTGAAAGTCTTTCTTCTAGTTCCCCGAGGGGTATATTTTTAGCACCAGGTATATGACCAAAGGCAAACTCTGCTGGTTCGCGGACATCCACAATAGCAAGGGACTCTCCAGCATCTATTTTATTACGAAGTATTCGCAAGTCCATGATAGCTTCGTGCTTAGTATCTTCTTTTGTTTCTTCCTCACTTGCTTTTCTTAAATAGTGCTTCAATACTTCTCCATCTATTACTGTTCCCAAATACTGGTGCCCTGTACTATCTGCCCACGCTTTTATATGAGCTGTAGAACCTTTATCAGTTGCTTGCACCTCAATTACCTGACCTGGTTCCAAATTAGTGATTGCTTTCTTCGTTCTAACAATCGGCATAGGACATGCCAAACCTTTTGCATTTAAAATTTCATTTGCATTTATACTCATATGATCTTCTCCTTTTATTTCTCTACTTCGTCTTCCCAAGCAAGCATGCCACCTACCATATTGGTAACTTCATAACCTTGATCACTTAAAAATGCACAGGCCTTGCCACTTCTTCCGCCAGAACGACAAACAATAAAATATTGTTGATCTTTATCTATTTCATCTAATCGTTCAGGTAGTTGTCCTAAAGCTATATGAAGAGTACCAGGAATTTTACCTTGAGCAACCTCATCTTCTTCTCTCACATCGATTATGCTCAACGTTTCTTCTTCCTTTAACTTCTTCGCTAGTTCTTTTGCAGTTATTTCCTTCATTATTATTTCTCCCTCCACGTTGTTCAGTTCTTTCCTTTCTTACAGCGCCTAAACATACACCTAGGGGTATATAATTTTATAAAAAAATTAGATAAATAAATTTACGTTACCTTGTTCAGCATCACCAATATATGCTGCAACCCCAGCATAATCAATACCATCCAACAATTCTTCCTGTTGCAGACCAAGTAAGTCCATTGTCATTGTACAAGCAATCATTTTAACTTCTTGTTCCTGTGCCATTTCCACTAACTGAGGTAGTGTCATTGCATTGTGTTTCTTGATTACTTGCTTAATCATTTTAGGACCCATTCCTAAGTAGTTCATTTTAGATAGTCCCATTTTTTCAGCGCCTCTCGGCATCATTTTGCCGAACATTTTCTCCATAAGCCCTTTCTTCAATGAAACTTGGTTCTCTTTGCGGAGTGCGTTGAGTCCCCAGAAAGTATGAAAAATAGTAACCTCATGATCATAAGCAGCAGCTCCATTAGCAATTATATAGGCTGCCATTGCTTTATCGTAATCACCACTAAATAATACAATTGTTGTTTTCTTTTTATCGGACATATCCTTCTCTCCTTTTATAATATACATATACACGTAGGGGTATATGTAATGTTTAAAAAAATAGAGTTATATACACATAACCCTATTTTTAGGTTAAAGACTTAGAAATAATTTGTCAATCTTAACAAGTTATCGGCTTCTTACTAGTAAATTGACAGCCTCTTTAATCAGATCTTCTGAACTTTCTCCTTTATCCTTTTCCTCACGGATACATTGCTCAAGATTTGTGCTAACAATTAATGCAGCTGTACGGTCTAAAGCACTCCTTACTGCTGTCATTTGCGTCACAACATCACGACAGTCTTTTTCTTCTTCAATCATTTTTAATAGTCCTCTAACTTGCCCTTCAATACGCTTCATTCTGTTTTTAACTTTTGTATCATACTCCATTTGTTTTCACTCCTTCCTCTTTTGATTTCTGACTGACAAAGGACCTGTTATGCCTCTCTTCTACTTAGAAGATAGTTAGAGACTACAAGCTTAAACTAATGCAAAGCAAGTTGAAAGTGGTTTATATACAAAATTACTATAAGTAATTTCAGTTTATTGGTTTATATTTCATAACAACTTGTCATTATAATATACCCATGCAGGTATATTGTCAACCATTAATCTTTAGTAAGGAAAGAGATTTCTATTGGTAAATAATACCATTATATAACTGAATAACGGCCACATAGGAAAAAGTTTAAGTAGTAAGCTAGTAGATTAAATATAAATCCTCAGATTCACTTACGCTTGAACTATGCAGATTCATACTTGCACTTCCAAACAAAGAAATATATAATGAAACCAAATTAATAACTTTCGCTATGACAAAGGCGTAGTACAATTACCCACTGATTTTTAGAGAGCTTGTGGCTGGTGGAAACAAGCATCAAGGTGAATTGGAATTGGACTTTCGAGCTAACTAACAGTTAAAGTGATTCTGCATATGCAGAATAATAAGGGTGGCACCGCGGTTCATTCGTCCCTATTTCAGAGGGATTAATGGGCTTTTTTTAATGACTTTTTTCAAAGGAGATAGAACCATGAAAACTATTTTTTCCGGCATTCAGCCAAGTGGTACTTTAACATTAGGTAACTATCTAGGAGCGATTCAGCAGTTTGTTCAACTTCAAGAGGATCATCACTGTTATTTCTGTATTGTGGATGAGCATGCAATAACCGTACCTCAGGAACGCTTAACATTGCGGAATAATATCCGCTCCCTAGCAGCACTATATTTAGCTTCTGGGATTGATCACAATAAAGCTACACTGTTTGTTCAATCTGAGGTCCCTGCCCATACACAGCTGGGATGGATGCTACAATCTATCAGTTACATGGGAGAACTAGAGCGTATGACTCAATTTAAGGATAAGTCTACTGGAAAAGAAGCTGTCTCATCTGGACTACTCACCTATCCTTCCTTAATGGCAGCAGATATACTGCTGTACAACACAGATATCGTCCCTGTTGGCGATGACCAGAAACAACATTTAGAGTTGACTAGAAATCTGGCTCAACGTTTTAACAATCGTTTTAATGATATCTTTACTGTCCCAGAAGTTCGCATTCCAAAAGTTGGAGCAAGGATTATGTCACTACAAGAGCCGACGAAGAAAATGAGTAAATCCGACTCGAACGAAAAAGGTTTCATCTCTATGCTGGATACACCAAAGAAAATAGAGAAGAAAATCAAAAGTGCAGTAACGGATTCGGAAGGTATTGTGAAGTTTGATAAAGAAAACAAGCCAGGTGTGTCGAACTTGCTAACGATACATGCTATCTGCTCAGGTAAAAGCATTGCCGAATTGGAAGAAGCATATGCTGGAAAGGGATATGGAGATTTCAAACAAGGTGTCGCGGATGCAGTAATCGCTCTGTTGCAGCCTATTCAAGAACGGTACGAGGAATTGCTTCAATCCGAGGAGTTGGATACCATTTTAGATGAAGGTGCCGAAAAAGCATCTTTCCATGCTAATAAGATGGTTGCCAAAGCTAAAAAAGCAATGGGATTAGGCCGTGTGAATAAAAAGAAATAACAAAAACACAAAAGCCAATTGATAATAGGTTATCAATTGGCTTTTTACTATTTCTGCTTTGAAATATTCTCTGTTTGGCCGTTCTCCACTTCCCAAATTTTCTCAAGGAAAGGTTGGCCTTTAATCAACTTCCCACACAGATCTTCATGGGCGTTACTCCACCCTTTTTTTACTCCTGTATACAATGCGCCCCACACTTCATCTTCATCCATAAAGCGAATGTATGGGTATTTCTTGGGATCCCATTCCGTTAGCCAATAACGCAATTCTTCTAAATTGTTTGTGGTGCGAAGCTGATCAAGCCCCATCATCAATAAATGCTTCAATTGCCGCTCTTTTCTCGTCAATCCAAAGACAAGGTCTGGGGACATCGAAAGCATATGGTATTCCTTTTGGTATGCCTTTGAATCAAACTTGTAGGATTGTGGCTTCGTGTTTTTGATCATATCGTAGACAAGCTGTTCCTGTCGTGGAATCAGTCTACTTTTACGAATCGGAATTTCATAGCCAATAGTATCAAAAACCAGGATGTCTGCTCCATCCGAAACAATACAGGCATAGTCCAATACATTACGCTCCTGCCCTTTACGCACATATGCTCTTTTGTAGATGGAATCCAGCAAAGGACGCGGCAAGTCGTGCATATCATTCTCAATATAATGAAACAGTTCTTTTGTTATGTAAAGTAATGGAACCTGATCAAGCAGCTCAATTCCGTCATTTTTCCGCCATTCATGAAAATAACACACATTATAGCCATTCTCTTCGCCTTCAAACCAATTTACCCAAACATCGTGCATATACAACATAAACAACCCTCACTTCTAAAACTGAACTTAGAATACATTATGACCATCATAAAGAAATTTATTCTAAGCCATTGCAAGATTTAAGGGGTGTTTGGGTAACGGTATACAACAAAAGCCATTAAGACTATTCCTAACGGTAGAAAGTAACACTCCATTCTGCCCGAAATAAAGATAAAGTACTCTAACCATGTGATGCCAGCAGGTAAAAAGTTTAAGTACGCGATAATCGTAACCCCACCACTTACCGCTAAACCAAATCCTATTAAAAAAACAAAAATATAGCCCATCTTATCCCCCACCAATACTTGTCCAAGCTTTTATATATGTATATGCTTGTCCATGGGAAACCATGATTTCTTATTATGCAATTGATTGGAGGCGCTGGGACACGAAAGATCTCTCTCTTGCGATGTTCACTCTTTCTTGGCTGATGTTAGTTCCCCCTAGGCCGATGTTCACTTCTTCTTGGCTGATGTTAGTACACTCTCCGACTATGCACTTCTTCTCGACAAAGATTCCTACTTCAGTACTTTACACCTTCCCTCAGAAACAAAAAAACTGACTGATAAGTTCAGTCAGTTTTTCGGATTATTGATATTTTTTAAATACAAGTGCTACGTTATGACCGCCGAATCCTAAAGAGTTACTCATAACTACATCCACATTTTGTTTCCTTGCTTCGTTGGGTACGTAATCCAGGTCACAGTCTGGATCAGGGGTCTCATAATTAATTGTTGCAGGTACGATGCTGTCCGTTATGGATTTGATTGAAATTAATGCTTCAATCCCACCAGCTGCACCTAGTAGGTGCCCAGTCATCGATTTTGTTGAAGAAACCGCAACATGTTTAGAATGATCCCCTAACACTGTTTTAATTGCTTCCGTTTCAAATTTATCATTTAATGCAGTACTTGTACCATGTGCATTAATATAATCTACCTGGTTTGGAGATAGCCCAGCATCGTCAAGAGCCATTTGCATCGCTCTTGCAGCCCCTTCGCCATGTTCGGCAGGTGCTGTAATATGGTAAGCATCCCCTGTTGCGCCATATCCAACAATTTCTCCATAGATGTGGGCACCACGTTCCAATGCTGTTTCAAGTGATTCCAGAATCATAATTCCAGAGCCTTCCCCCATTACAAAGCCATCACGTTCTTTGTCAAATGGACGGCTAGCTTTTTTCGGATCTTCGTTTAACGACAATGCTTTTGCAGAAGAGAACCCAGCAAATGACATATTGGTGATCGGCGCTTCTGTGCCTCCAGCAATAATGTAATCAACGTCCCCACGCTGAACAGCCTTAAATGCGTCACCAATTGAATTGGCTCCTGAAGCACAAGCTGTAACACTACAAGAGTTAATTCCTTTCGCCCCAAGTTGAATGGATACTTGTCCTGCAGCCATATCTGGGATCATCATTGGCACGAAAAATGGACTTACACGTTTTGGTCCTTTTTCAATAAACTTGGAGTGCTGATCTTCCCATGTCGACATGCCACCAATACCAGAACCAATCCAAACCCCTACACGGTGTGCATTGTCTTCATTAATCTCCAATTTGGCATCTTCTACAGCCATCTTGGATGCAGCAACTGCGTACTGAGTGAATGGATCCATCTTTCGAGCATCCTTCTTATCCATGTATGCTGTTGGGTCAAAATCTTTTACCTCTGCTGCAACCTTTGCTTGAAAGTTATCTATATTTACTTTTGTAGCAAGACCAATGCCAGATTTTCCTGCAACGATATTTTCCCACATTGTATCAACAGTGTTTCCTAATGGTGAAATTGCACCAAGTCCAGTAATAACTACTCTTTTTTGTTCCATTGGATAAACCTCCTATACATAACGGTGTCAGTTTTTGTTAACACCTATTTATTTTCCCCAGCGTATAGCAACAGCGCCCCATGTTAAACCACCGCCGAAGCCTACTAAAACTACGATATCATTATCTTTAATTTTACCGTCTTTTGCAGCTTCTGATAAGGCCATTGGAATAGATGCAGCTGAATTATTTCCGTATTTTTTAATGGTCGTTGCCATTCTATCTTCCGAGATTTCTAAACGTTCGCGAGCAGCTTCCATAATACGGATGTTTGCTTGATGTGGAATGAGATAATCGACATCTTCTTTTTTTAGGCCTGCTTTATCAATTACATTCACTGTTGATTCAGGCATTTGACGTACGGCAAATTTATATACCTCTCTACCGTTCATCACTAACATATCTTGTTCGTTTTGATAGAGCTCCTTGCCACCTGCTCCATTTGATCCCAATTCAAAGGAAAGTATCCCTTTACCTTCTGAAACTTCACCAATAACGGCAGCTCCTGCGCCATCTCCGAGTAAAACACAAGTACTACGATCTTCCCAATTCGTAATTTTGGACAGTTTCTCTGCTCCAATTACTAGTATCTTTTTATAAGCGTTTGTTTCAATAAATTGCTTAGCAGTAATCATACCATACATGAATCCAGAACATGCAGCACTTACATCCAGAGCAGCAGCATTTTTCGCTCCTAGTCTTTCCTGGATCATACACGATACTGAAGGGAAAGGAGTATCAGGTGTTACTGTCGCTGTTAGAATAAGATCAATCTCATCCGCCGTTACATCAGCTTCTTCCAATGCTTGCTTCGCTGCATAATAAGCCATGTCAGAAGTATCAATATCATCTTCAGCAAATCGTCTTTCTTCTATCCCAGTTCTTGTTCTAATCCATTCGTCTGTAGTATCCACCAACTTCTCCATGTCTTTATTTGTTACAACTTTGGTTGGTAGATAATGACCTGTACCTAATACACCAACACCCATATATACAACTCCTTAAAATGTAGTTTTATTATCAATTCTTATGACTTGGTACTAATTTTAATGCATTTTTCTCCTTCTTGCAAGTTTACTGCAGCGAAAAAAAGATGAAATAAACGCCAAGAAGCTTCGTATGAAGCAATTTCCAAGCGAAGTTTCCAAGTAATAGAAAAAGTAAAGAAAGGGAATTTGAACGGTAAAAAAACAACCATAATTATTAGTCTGTTTATGTTTATTGTCCATTAGGTAGAAATTCAGTTTCTTTATATTCTCCCACTACCTCAGTTAAGTATTCTTGGTAGTCTTCCGGCACATTTGAACTAAATGGTCCTAGTGAAATCACGTCATCCTGAAAGTCATATGTTTGAATAGAACCTTCTAATTCGCCCTCTTCATATAAATCAGCTGCAAGCATATATAGCTTGTCCACATGCTGAATCGTACTGGTGAGAACGTGCTGACCTCCAATTTCTGATTGGTCTGTTACATAGCCAATGGCAAACAAGTCATCACGAGCTGCCTTCTCCACAATTTCTTTACTAAAAGCATCTCCTGTAGGATAAACTACATCGACACCAGTTTGAATCACCTGTTCATAAATTTCTTCTGCTGTCTCGGTGTCATTCCAATCGTTTACGAAATTCATATTAATTTCCGCTCGAGGGTTCTCATATTTCACACCTTCATAAAACCCTTCGATTTCCGGCTGCCATTCATGAGCAGCAATAATTCCCACATTGTCATTTGAGGTCATTTTGCCAGCCACCATGCCCCCAAAAAAGCCCATCGCATGGGAATCAAAGTTTAGACTTGTAACATTATCACTAACATAACCACCATTGAAATAAACAAAATGTACATCTGGGTAGCTTTCCGCAATATCTACAAAGTACTTCCCGTAAATACTACTGTGGCCAAATATTAGATTTACTCCGTCTTGAACAAACTCCTCTACAGTATTTACTACCTGCTGTTCTGTTGTAATATCTTCTTTATAGAACACATCTACGTCATAAGTGTTTCCAATCTCCAACAGACCTGCGTATCCTTTGCTCCCCCATGCCTGATCATTAATCGAACCATCCAAGAGCATCCCGACATTTTGTATTTCTTGTTCGTTTGAACTGCATCCAGCTAGAGTGAAAACTAGCCCTATAAATAGCACAAGTCTGAATATAAGTCCTCTAGTCATGGGCGCACTCCTATCATAATTAAAGTTTTTACTCGTTTATATTACATGAATCTTTTTTAAAACGTCCATTTATTCTTCCAAAAATTTAAAGATTGCCATATAGATTATCATATTGAATTTTATTTTCTTGATAATGCTGTAACACTTTTTCTACTTTTTGCTCAATAGGTATATTGTCCCGAAGATAGATAGAATTTTCAAGTTTAAGCTTCGGATTTTCTTCAGAACGGAATGACCGAACATAGAGATCCTCCCGGCTTGCAATCCCTTTGGTATTCCAATCCACCAGTTCCCCGATAAAATCTTTTATATAGATTGATTCCTTTTGAAATAAGATAGAATCAAAACGAACATAAGAGTTGTTCCAATACACTCCGTCTTTATCCATTTGCATCCACTCTCCAAATAATATTGGCACGTGAATACAGGTATGTCTTTTACCCTGGTTTTTCGAACTATCTTTGCATAATACATAGGTATGTACCGTGTTAGCAGTTAATTTATCGTTATAGTCGCCCAATATATATGCAATTTTATACTTCTTTTCCGGATTAAAAGGGCCATAGGAACTATTCCTTCCAAAAAATAAAGTAAGCTCATCTGAATCTTGCTCATTCTCTTGCCCGTGAACCTCAAAACCGAGTTCTAAAAGATGTTCTACCATGTGATAACCTAACCAATGATTGCTTGGAGACACTAAATACGTCACAAAAAAACCTCCTTAAGGAAAGCGAATGATAAAGAAATAGCTTTTCATTTAACCATCTATTTGATAAAATATATACAAAATGTACGAACTATGCATAAAAAAATGAGGTGTTAACAATGCGTTACATATGGACAATCGTTTGGGCTTTACTAATTAGTGGAGTGCTATCCTATGTTCTATCCAGTATGGGTGGCGGACAATTTGATTTAACGAGCACCGTTGTATTTGCTGCTATTTTGTCAGTATTTGTATTTCTACTTGGCGAAGTTGCTTTAAAGGCAGATAAAAAATAATTAACAATATTGGAAAGAGTAACCCTTGCCTCATGCAGAATGGGCAAGGGTTTATTTATTTACATTTTAATACCATGGAAGAATACTTAATGCCGTTAGTGCTGCCAATGGCAGGACAAGCCTTCTAAAACGTGGTCTTCCGTATCCGTAACCCGGTCCATACCCATACCCAGGATATCCGCCATAGCCAAAACCATGCCCATAGCCAAATTGGCGGTAGTCATCTGATGATCCATGGTGTTGATAGGTAGGCATTTGTTGTTGTTCATTTGATTCCAGCGGTACAGCAAAGTATACATACTCGTCATCTAGACCAGTAATAATTCCATCTACATTTGTACCGTCAACCATTTCGGCAAGCACATAAGCATGCATATGTTTTTTACATAAGTCGTATATATGGTGTTGATTATGATTCATTTTAACAACCTCCTCACAATCTAGACTATTCAATAGCCCTTGGGTATGTGACTAGGTTAGAACAAAAGCGAAGAGCCCCGTATAAAAGCATAGCAACTGGGACGGAGCAACCGAGATAAAGGAATCAAGGTGAGCTTGCGAACCAATGATAACTTATTGCAGGGCGCTACGGGAAGTTGCCTAGCTTTTGGGGTGAGCTAGAAGAACAAAAGTGAAGAGCCCTTTGTTAGGTTAGCCAACTAAGAACTATTCGTGTTGCATCAACATCGGCATGCCCCGGATCCTCCGGGCATACGTAGCAACTCGACTAATGCAACTGAGATAAGAACTTTAAAGTAAAAAGTATTTCCAAGGAGGAAATGAAAAACATGACTGAACTGTGGACATTAATAAAATATTTAATATTAGGGTTATTTCAAGGATTTACGGAGCCAATTCCCATTTCATCCAGTGGGCACATTGTTATTTTAAAAAATTTATTTGACCTAGAGATTAAAGGATTATCCTTTGAGATTCTCGTCAATTTCGGTTCGCTTATTGCTGTACTATTAATTTTTCGTCACGATATAATTCGACTTGTTAAGAATGGGGTTATCTACATAACCAAGCGTGATGAAAAGGCAAAAGGTGACTTTCAGTTCATCCTCTTCCTGATCATTGCAACGATTCCAACAGGTATCCTAGGACTACTTTTTGAAGATATCATTAGCGAAACGCTTAGTAAGCCAATTGTTGTAGGTTATACGTTACTACTTACTGGTGCTGCTTTATGGGTTATCCGTAATCTGCGAGGACGGAAAAATGATGGTGATATACGGGTCAAAGATGCGCTTATCGTAGGGTTTGCGCAAGCTGTTGCATTAGTTCCAGGAATTAGCCGCTCCGGCGCAACGATTGTAGCAGCAATGCTAGTAGGTATGAAGCAAGAAACAGCACTTCGCTTTTCTTTCTTGCTTTATATTCCTGTAAGCTTAGGTATTACGATGTTATCCTTCACAGATATCATCACTGACCCTAACTTTGATGCAATGGCAATACCATACCTAATTGCGTTTATGGCTTCTATCGTAGCTTCCTTTTACGCGCTAAAATGGTTTATTAACGTAATGGCTAAAGGTAATTTAAAATATTTTGCTTTTTATTGCTTTATTGTTGGTATCTTGGTCATTTTATTTATCTAAACAAAGAACCTGCACCTTCCCTTTCGGGAGAGATGCAGGTTTTTTTATCGATTCCTTTTATTTCTTTTCCCATTGAGGTTCAGAAATTCCGTATCTTCGGAGAACTCGACGTCTTCACGATTTCGTTCAGGCTCTGTATCATACTTTAGGGCATTTCGCTGTCTACCCTTGTCTTTATTTTTATTTTTATTTTCTTCTGACATGCTATAACCTCCTAGAAGCGTTATGAGTTATAGTATGCCCAAAGAGACTTCTATTATCAAACATAGAAATACCCCATATAAGTCACTAAGATAGCGGCCTTATTATGGGGTATATTACTTGAATAGGATCAATCAGGGATTCCCAATGCAATTTTAGCATAGCGGGACATTCTTTCTTTGCCCCAAGGTGGGTTCCATACAATATTGACATTAATGTCTTTCACTTCTGGAATGTCGGATAATGCCGCACGCACATCCTGCTCGATGTGTCCGGCAAGAGGACAACCCATTGCTGTAAGTGTCATTGTTACGGTAGCAAGTCCTTCTTCATTAAGCTCTACATCATATATTAAACCAAGGTTAACAATATCAATGCCCAACTCTGGGTCAATAACATTTTCCAAGGCACCCATCATATTTTCTTTTAATGCTTCGTCCATACCCTTACCTCCTTCTAAAGTTCTATCTATATTTAAACATACTTTTGTAAATTTTTAAATCATAAAGAAAAGCATATAATACCGTTACTAAGTGAAGCCGACTCGACCAACCTACACTTTAAACTATATTCTCCGACCCGGACAGCACCATGTCTTTGCTATCTTACATTTAAACATGCTTATGTAGCCATTTCACTGCTTCCAAAGTAGCATAGCGGCTAACTTTATGGCCTCGATTTTCTTCTCTTACAAAGTGGATATCCTCTTGATTCACATACTGTTCCTTAACGTCCTGATAAAAATTGTAGGAATGACCAAAAGGCACTGCAGGATCGTTAACACCATGCCAAAAGAATAATGGACGTTGGTTTAATTTCTCTGGTTGTTTGGATAAGTCGTATTGCTCAAGCTGTTGATAAAGCTGGTTAATGGTTTCATCCGTAACAGGTAGATTACCTTTTTCCTTTAATCCTTCAATAAGGGTCCTGGCGAAAATACTTAGCTTGGGTGAACCCATTAATACAGCTGCCGTTTTGATCCAAGGATACTGGGTTAATGCAGCTGACGTGGTAATTCCCCCCATGCTTGTTCCAGCAATCCCTATTCGGCCATTTAAAATAAGATTCCTCTCATCCAAAACATCCTTGATCATACCTAATTCTTTAACATTTTTCATCACGACATCCCAAAAAGACACCATTCTTTGCATAGAATTAACACCCTGCTCACGACTACCATGGTACATACTATCAGGCAAAATTACACGGTAACCATTTTCTGCAAGCATATAGGCTATGGGAAGATTATGTTCCTTGGCGCTAGTGAATCCATGAAAAAAGACGACCGTTGGCAAGGCTTCCGTTTTTTTTGCTGTGTCTGCTATAATTAGGGAAGGTATTTCATTAAGCTTTTCTTCAATTATTCCGATCATCTTACCATGTCTCCTTAATTTGTTTAATAATTATATATTTTACGCCCACAAATACAACGATTGCAACTAATGGACTCACCTAACCCTTTACAGATAAGAAAATCACTTATAAACTAATGACAGATGAGGTGAAATAATTGGAAAATAAAAGACATTTAATAGCATTAGATCTAGACGGAACCCTACTAACAGACAAAAAAGAAATTAGCTCCCAGACAAAACAAACCGTATTAACTGCGATGGAAGAAGGTCATATCGTGGTGATTTCCACTGGAAGACCACACCGTGCAAGTATTTCCTACTACCACGAGCTAGGGCTTGATACCCCAATGGTTAATTTTAATGGAGCTTTGATTCACCACCCAACAGATTCCAAATGGGACGCATTACATAGCCCTATGCCTATCCGAACCGCGCATAAAATTATCGATGCCTGTTATGATCTGGATGTACATAATATTTTGGCAGAGGTAAAAGACGATGTATATCTTGATAGTTATAACAAAGATATTATCGACATTTTCCAATCGTCAAAGAACGATTCTCCTTTTACAATTGGAAACCTTCAACAAAATTTAACAGAGGATCCTACCTCTTTGCTGATCCATCCAAAGGAAACTCATATAAAAGAACTTAGAAGTCATTTAGATGACTACCATGCAGAGTTAATTGAACACCGTAAATGGGGAGCTCCATGGAATATCATTGAGATTGTAAAAAAAGGTATGAATAAAGCAGTTGGGTTGCAAAAAATAGCGCATTATTATGATATTCCACAAGAGAGAGTAATTGCTTTTGGGGATGAAGATAATGACCTGGAAATGATTGAATATGCTGGAGTAGGTGTCGCAATGGGTAATGCCATTGATGAACTTAAAAACATCGCCAACCATGTAACAACAACAAATGAAAACGAAGGAATTGGCGACTTCTTGAAGAACTATTTAAAGCTTGAGGTAAAATCGGTTTAAATTTCCTTCTATATTAATTGCAATAAGAACCATACTACTTAGTGAACGTTATATACAACGTTCACTTTTTTACTTCCTGAACAAGCTATGTATTACAATGTTTTTCTTAGGAGGAGTTACCATGGGAAAACGGAGTAAATCAAAGCGATTCAGCCACCAGAGCGCTGATTCTGTAAAAAAACATGCTGAACGATTTCCGTACCGATCTACTTTTTCCGATGCGGAAAGAAAGCAAGAAGAAGCAGACAATCACACTGTAGGAGGGTTTTAAATTGGAAAACAACCTATTTCAACAAGCTAAAGATGCTGTTGCCAATATGATGAACATGCAAGGTAATTCTACAACTGCTCAAGATCAACAGGCTGCACAAAATGCTATCCAAGCTGCATATAATGAAGCGAGTCCTGAGGAAAAGCAGCAACTTCAGCAATTGGAGAACCAATTAAAACAGCATAATCAATTACAGTAACCTCTGTTTTTTGTGAAGGTAATCCCCGATTCATTTGTTGATGAAAAGGATTTACTTTAAGCAAACTTCCCACCGGGACACGGGATACTTCACCTCACAGCATTAGGCAGACTGCCTTCCACTAGGGCAGTCTGCTTTCTTCTTTTTTATCTGGGCAGTTTCTGCTAAAATATAGCTAAGTATGATGATTAAGGAGGAATTTTGATGAGTATACGTGCAGAGGCAACACCCAATCCCAATGCATTAAAATTTACGACGGATAAATTAATTTTTGAAGGAACGAGCAGTATTTCCGTAATGCCTGGTAATAAAAGTGAACATGCAATTCTTAACGACTTAATGGAGCTTGAAGGGGTCGACAATGTTTTCGGCTATCAAAACTTTATTACAGTAAACAAGAAGTTTGATGCAGAGTGGGACACCTTAACACCAGAAGTTACAAAAGTAATTGAAAAACATGGTTATTAATTATTAATATACATAAAGAGGCCAGTGTCCGCACTGACCTCTTTTTTACGTTTTAGTACCAACATACATCCTGTCTATTGAAACACTCAACAGATCTTTTTTACTTCGATTTCAGATCTATTGGTACATAATTCGGGTTAACTTCTTCCCCTGACTGGTCTTTCCCGTAAAATTTGACTATAGGGGCCTGATCACCTGATACTGCATCCTCTGGCACTTGCAAAAATAATTCAAAAGGACTCACCCCATGGGGGTTTGATTCTAATTCAACTTTTGCTTCACTAATCAGGACCATATCCCCTTGCTTCAACTGATAATATAAATCACTACCTGCAAGTGCGGCTTCTCCCGTTATCGTTGCTTGCAGCGCATCATCTACTTCCACCTCTACATTACGAATACTAACGGAAGCATCAGCACCCTGGCCTCCTTCGTTATTCTCGGCACTCTCATTCGTCGGCTGTTCATTACTGCAACCTACTAGTAGAAGGACTAGGGCAATTATGATACTTTTTTTCATCTCGATTACTCCTGTCTAATCTTTTCTGAAGAAACCAAAGATTCCTGTGGTTTGTACAATATTAGTAAACGCATTTGGGTCTACTTCGTTAATAATCCGTTCAAGGTCATATAATTCATATCTAGTTACCACAAGATACATCATGCTTTTATCTGATTTCGTATAGGCGCCTTTTGCAGGTAGAATCGTAATTCCACGAACCATGGTTTTATGAATTTCCCTTTGCAATTCATCCGCCTTATGCGTAATGATCATAGCTGTTACTTTTTCATGACGTGTATGGATTGCATCAATCACTCGTGTCGTAACATATAATGTTAAAAGCGTATAAAGCGCGTTTTCTGGTTCGTATAAAATACCTGCCAGTGCAATAATGACCGCATTAAGTGCTAGGAAGTATGTGCCAATAGGTCGATCCTTCATTCGGGAAAGAACCATTGCAACAATATCCATACCCCCAGTGGACGCACCAACTTTTAATGTCATCCCTACACCCGTACCAGCGATCACACCACCAAATACAGCATTTAAAATAATATCTTCAGAAAATCCGATAATCGGTATGAATTCTAGGAATACAGAGGTGAATAGTACGGATATCACGCTATAAACTGTAAAACCTTTCCCAACTTTAAACCAACCTAGTATCGCAACTGGTACGTTAAAGAGTAATAGCAGAATACCTGTACTTACACCAATATTAAGAAAATCATTAAACACACTGGAAACAAGCTGTGCAGCTCCAGTAAATCCGCTAGCATAAACATTTGCTCCAATTAAGAAGAAATTTAGGGAAATGGCATTTAACAAAGCCCCACAAATCACAATAATAATACGTCTTGCTTCAAAAATAAACATGCCTAACCTCCTTCAAGCTTATTACCTTCGTGGAAGGGATAACGTTTTCGTTGTAACTTTGTTTTGACTATCATGATGACTAGCTATAAACTAGAAGAAATAATGATAGAAATGCAGGTGATACAATGTTGGTAAAAATTCTTGCTGATTCAGCAACAGATTTGTCAATGAACCATTATAACGAATTTGACATTGAAATGGTACCATTAACTGTTCATTTGGATGAGAAAGAATACAAAGACAATGTTGAAATTCAGCCAAAAACTGTTTATGACGCCATGCGCCAAGGAAAAAGCCCAAAAACTTCTCAGGTTTCTCCAGAGACATTCCATAATTTATTTACGACCTATGCTGAGAAAAACGAGCCACTGGTATATTTGGCATTCTCCTCAGAGCTTTCAGGTACATATCAAACAGCCAAAATGATGCTACAAGAAGTAAAGGAAACCTATCCTGATGCCCCCATCGATGTGGTGGACACAAAATGCGCTTCTATTGGTTACGGCCTTGTAGTTCTCTATGCTGCCAAGGCTGCCAAAAATGGGGCCAGCGCAGAAGACATTATTCAATCTGCACAATACCATGCAACCCATATGGAACATATTTTTACTGTAGATGACCTGGAATATTTATACCGCGGCGGACGGGTTAGTAAAACTGCTGCATTTGTCGGTTCCCTATTAAAAATCAAACCAATCCTTCATGTTGAAAATGGAAAACTTGTACCATTAGAAAAAATCAGGGGATCGAAAAAGCTGTTTAACCGCATGCTCGATATTATGGAGGCACGCGGAACAGACTTTTCGAATCAACTTATCGGCATAAGCCATGGTGATGACCTCGAAAGAGCTGAACAACTTTCCAGCCTAATTCAAGAAAGATTTGGAACAGTCAAAGAAGACATTGTGATCGAAATGGTTGGGTCCGTAATAGGCGCTCATTCAGGTCCAGGAACGATCGCACTATTCTTTTTAAATTCTTCTCCTAAATGATAATGAAGGTCTGATTCGGTCAGGCCTTTTTTTATTTTCACCTTCGTCCCCTAGCTTCCTACTTCCATTTAGAAAAAATGTGGCTATCTATAATAACAACATAGCCTAAAATATTTATATAATACTTGCATAACAAACTTCTGCTTATTTACCGTAAAGCCAGTTCGTCAACATTTCCACATGAAAACCTCCTATTCCTCATATAGTGTAAAACAGAGTGGACAACATTACGGAGGAGTGACAAAATGCTGATGAATACATTGGTCGCTAGCTATAAAACTGATCGAAGCCATGCACCTGATTCCATTCATGCTTTGCTAGACTATTACCAGATGAAATATATTTCCCAAGAGATTGACCTTCTAGTTTATAAAGAAATCTATCGCTTTCTTAATAAAGAAGGCGCTGTGTCTTCTCATGATCAATTCCATAGGGTGTAAGTAAACTAACGTATTCGAGCTATTGTGAATACGTCTTTTTTTCCATTCCTTTATTGCTTAGAGACTAAACAGTAACAAGCCAAGTTCTCCTTCCATGGTTTGTTTAAATACTTTCGGGGAAGATAGTTAATACCAAACATGGTTGAAGGAGGAATTATTGAAATGGGAATGGAAAAAAAGAATGGTAAGGAAACACCACCGGCGCAACACCAGACTAAACAGCCGGGAATTGAATCGAAAATGAACCCAGAACCAGAGTATATCCGTGAGAATTATCAGGGAAGCAATAAACTTAAGCATAAGGTAGCCCTTATTACAGGTGGAGATAGTGGGATTGGACGAGCAGTAAGCCTACATTTTGCTAAAGAAGGCGCAGATGTTGCGATTATTTATTTAGATGAACATGAGGATGCAGAAGAAACAAAACGATTAGTAGAACAAGCAGGAAGAAAATGCTTGCTTATCAGTGGGGACATTGGCAATCAATCATTTTGTGAAGCTGCAGTAACGGAGACGATGGAGAAATTTAAGAAGATCGACATCTTAGTTAATAATGCAGCTGAACAACACCCCCAAGCGAGCTTTATGGACATCACGAGCGAACAACTGGAAAAGACATTTCGCACGAACATTTTCAGTATGTTCTATCTCACAAAGGCTGTATTACCTAACTTAAAAGAAGGTAGTTCTATTATAAATACTTCTTCTATTACAGCATATCAGGGAAGTAAAGACCTGATTGATTATTCTGCAACAAAAGGAGCCATTACTTCCTTTACACGCTCCCTTTCTAGTGCACTTGCAGATCAAGGGGTTCGCGTCAATGGTGTAGCGCCAGGACCAATCTGGACACCACTTATCCCTTCTACCTTCACAGAAGAAAAAGTAGATAATTTTGGTGGCCAGACCCCTATGAAAAGGCCTGGACAGCCGCAGGAACTGGCACCTGCCTATGTTTATTTAGCCTCAGAGGATTCCAGTTATGTCAGTGGTCAAATGCTTCACGTCAACGGTGGTACCGTTCTGAATGGATAAAACATGTTAAATGAGAAACACCCTTTAAGTCAGACTTTTTATTAGACTGTGCTTAAAGGGTGTTTATTTAGACGCTTTTTCTTTTTTGCTTTCTGCTAAGTATTACTATTCCTACTATAAATACGATAAATACAGCTACGACAAAGCCGATAAACAACCAATTATAACCCGTATCCTCTTGGACGATATACACCTCAGCACTCTCTCTAGAAAGTCCTACCTTAAATCCGCCATCATCTCCTACACGCACTGTATCATCATGGAGATAACCTCTTAGCTGCTTGTCCTGATTAATGTCTGTTAATGTTATAGCCTCTGTCTCTTCCCCATTATTAATCGCAATATAAGCAGTTTGATTATCATAACTCCTTTTAAAAATACTCATTGCACCACTCGACCCAACCAACTCAAAGTCACCATGGGAAAATACAGGGAATTGCTTTTTCAGTGACGAGATACGGTTATGAAACTCCGTTAAGTCAGGATCCCCGCTATTAAACTTCACCATTTCCTGAACTTCTTCAGTACTTGACCCATACATAGGTAATTCAGATCCCTGAAATAGCGATGGTGTGCCTGGTGTCATATACATATATGTTAGAACAAGCGACCAAGTCGTTAAGGCATTTCGCCCATTTTCCGAAAATACCTGTGTAAAACGTTTGGTTGATTGATCATCTACGTAGACGAGTCCAATATCGCTTCCCTCTTGCTGTTCATATATATCATCTACTGCATTTCCAGGTTCAGAAAAAGTTGATACAATCGCAGCTCTTAACGAAGGATCATCCCATTTCTGTATACCTGTGCCTTGTGGCAGATCTGCGGTTGCTATATCGTTGTTTAGTACATCACCTAGTAAGTAAATATTTTCATCAATTTCTTTCATTGCTTTCGTAAATTTTTCTAGGAAATTTTGGGATGCTTGATCAGCAGCGTGTAGCTTTAAGCCATCTATTCCTGTTTCATTAACCCAGAAACTTGCTGCATCAATAAGCATCTCCTCTACCTTAGGGTTTTCCTGATTAAGCGAGACAACATTATCTCCCCATGGTGTGTCAGGAGCCTGGTCGTCTTCTATCCAATCCTGTTTCTCAGGATCTTGTACAAGAGGATGGCTTGTTGCTACATAATTCGTGACATACTCCATTACAACCTTAATGTCTCTTTCATGTGCCTCTGATACTAGCTTCTGAATATCTTCCATCGTTCCAAATTGGGAATCAACAGCATAAAAATCCTCCACCCAATAGCCATGATATCCATCTGGTGCGTTTTCCATTAATGGAGATAATACAAGCGTTGTATAACCCAATTCTTCATATGTATCCAATTTATCGATTATCCCCTGTATGTCTCCTCCCTGATATGCATGAGGATCTTCTCGTCTAACCTGCTCATCATTATCGGCATCTCCGTTATTATAACGATCAACTAGAATCGAATATATAATTTCCCCATCCAACTCCCGATCCACCTTATCAGCTGATATCGAGATAGGGGAGCCGATCGATAGAACAACCATACCCAACAACAAACCTATAATTTTTTTCATATTATTACTTCCTCCAACATAGCTTTTCTCTTGTCCTATTATTCGCTATTTAAGCAAATAGTCAATGCTTGACTCCTGATTGTTAAAAATAATTCATGAATGAAGGATGGAAAGTGAACAGCGATTGTATAGGATTCGCCTATTCACAATTCACCCTTCTATATGATGAATGCAAAAAAAATCGCCTAAAACCTAAGCATTTTAAGGTTTAAAGACGATTCTATAATTTGAGTCGTGAAAAATGTTAACGGCCATCGTTTACTCACTCTGAAGCATTTGTTTTTCCTTCTTAACGAGTGGTCTCCCTTTCCCCGTGATCATTTTTGCTCCTGATGCGATAAGCATAATGATTCCGAGAATGAGTAAAAGTGTAAACAGGTCATGGTAAGCACCAAGTATGGCAGATTTTTTAAAGCCCACTTCCAACTGCCTGGACGAATCTTCCGCGTTTAAATTCCCTTTAATTTCTTGATAATGGATTGTGTTCTGTCTAAGCAAGAGCCAGCCAATAAATGGTGAAAGCGTCGCACCTATAAAATTGCGAATAGAGTGCAATGTAGCAGACCGATGGGATGCTTTATGGATATCGCCTGCTAAAGCCGTTCCCAAAGCCCCTGATACAAGAACCATACTTACTCCACATCCAAGACATGCGATTTGAAAATATAAGAATGGCAGAGAAATGTCTGTCCCAATCACTCGCCATTGGAAGCTCACATATATCACCACAAGAGATCCTAAAATTCCTAAAACCCCCGCCCCGAATTTATCAAAGAGCAACGTTTTAAGAATAGCACTTCCTATAATGCCAACAAGGAACCAAAAATAAAAATAAGTTAGATTCAAGTATGAAAGATCCATATTATTACGCAGAAAACCATTGATACCAGCAATAGCAATGATTAGAGAAGAATGGGAAACGACAGCCATGATTGTTCCGGAGACAGGCTTTGCAGACTTTAATGATCGAAAAGGAACCAATGGTGTTTCTGCTTTTAGGTCGACATAAATAAACAGGCCTAGCAATAAGATTGCGATACTAAGAAATGGCCATACGTAAATGGATGAAAATCCGCTATGAGTCAAATTACATAATGGCACTGCGAGCGCCAGAATGGTGGAACAAAGCAGCACTACTGCTCTTTTATCCAATGGGCTTTGTTCCTGCGCTTGCTCTTCTTGTCTCGGTAATCGAAAATAACCAATGATGAAGCATAGCAGGGATGCAATGACATTTAGTAAAAACAGCCATCTCCATGCATCTGTGTACAAAGATAACGAACCGCATAGTGCTCCGAGAGCGCTAGCACCGAATAATCCAGTGATAATCATAAATAGAAATAGGTTTCTTATTTTATTCGGAAACGATCGTAAACTAACTGGTAGGATTGTTAAAAATAAAATCCCTGATCCAATTCCCTGAATTACCCGACCTATACTCAACGTCACAATTCCTGTAGACATCATATCAATAACCGAACCACATAAGAATACTAGAGTGAACAGTAGATAATTTTTACGTAGCCCTAATTTTCTGGTAAGAGCAGGACCTAGTGGTACACCGAGTGCAAATGCCAGGTTTGACAAAATGGAGGGTAAAAGTAAATGATCTGAACTTATGTGGAGACCACTTTGAATTACTCCCTGATTTAAAACATAAGAAAGATTAGAAAAATACTGCGCTCCTATTGCGAATATCGTAAGGAAAGAGATAACCAAATATTGAGGTATCGCAGTTTTACCTTTCACTGATTTTACTGTATGAATCTGTTGACTCATCTATTTTCCTCCCATGAATTACAAGAAACATTGATTCCTAGTAAATTAATTTGTATTAAGCAAGTTGTATTATACAATAAATGAGTCAAAAAAAATATAGATTAACCAACTTTTCTTCATCCTACCCAACGAAAGGTATATTTGTCAGAATAATAAAGAAGCATGATTATTCGCTCTTGAACAATCATGCTCAAATATCTGTTAAAAAAAATTATTTCTTCCAACTTTTAAAAGACTGATTAAGGCGCTCCAAGTTCATTTCCAATTGTTCGAGTTCCTCTTTAGACCACCCTTTAAGAATCTCATCATAGCCGGTAGCACGCGCCTCCTGTACCTTACGTAATGCGGCTTTTCCTTCTTCAGTAATTTGCAAAAGGCTAATGCGTCGATTCTTAGGATCTGCATGTCTGGTAATATATGCTTTCGCTTCCAGATTACTGACCTGTCGACTAGCGGTGGAAATGCTTACCATTAATTGTTCAGCCAGTTCATTGATTCCTAAAGGCCCGCTTTTTTGCAATTCATACAATATAAGGTATTCAGAACGGTCCAGACTACCCAACTTCGGGCTATGAGCTGTTGTAAGACGGACTAATAAGGCAACTTGATATTCAATACTTTGGAGTGAGTCCTGTTTCAAAATATCCCCCCTCAGTTAATATTGGTTATTCTTTATATTAGAAATAGCCGTGGTTCAGTGCGGTTTTAATATACTTATAAGGTAGTAATAATCGGGCCTTCCTTTGTTAAAATAATCGTATGTTCATATTGTGCCACAAAGCTTTCATCAGTTAGATAGGTCCAATCATCATCAGATTGGTAAACTTCCTCTTCCAATGTAGAGATAAAGGGCTCAAATGCAATTACCATACCCTCTTTTAAAATTTCGTCGTCCCAACGAGAGTAGTAATTGAAAATATGGTCTGGTGCTTCATGTATTGAACGCCCAATGCCGTGTCCAGTAAGATTTTTTATTACAGTTAAATCATGCTGTTTGGCTACATTGTGTGTAGCTTTTCCGAGCGCGCTTTTTTTCGATCCTGGCTTTGCCTTTTTAAGTCCAGCGTCGAAAGCTTCTTTTGCAACGTCACATATTTTCTGTAAAATCACCTCTCCATTCCCAACCACAAAGGAAATCCCGGTGTCGGCGAAATATCCATTTTTCGAACCAGAAACATCAACATTTACAAGGTCCCCTTCTTGAATGATCCGTTCCCCGGGGATACCGTGCGCCACTTCTGCATTTACGCTAATGCATGTATGTCCAGGAAAATCGTATTCTCCCTTTGGTGCAGAATTAGCTCCTGTTTTTTCGAACATTCTCTCAGCAATTGCATCAAGCTCTTTTGTCGTCACGCCTGGTTTGGTGCAACGGACTAACTCATCTCGAATTGCTCCACAAATCTTACCTATTTCTTTTAATCCATTAAAATCCTCTTCAGTCTTTGCTATCATCGTGAGTCCTCACTTTTTTTTACATTATTTTATGAATATCATTCCAATTAGATTCTAGCATAAACAGCATGGTATTTACTTCAAAATAGCTTATTTGTTTAACATAACATAAGCGCAAGCGCCCGTTTAGAAACTTACGGACTACGCCTAGCTATGCCAGATGCCAGCCAGGTGGCTCCACGTTGGGACTGCGATTACTCGCCCTACCAAAATCCCTGCCACGCAAAGTGGCGATTTTAATGGCCTTTAAAGTAAAAAAAGCTGTCCTTTGTCTTAAACAAAGAACAGCTTTAACTGCTTTTCTTATGGAAGAATTCCTAATGGCAAACGTCCAAAACCAAGAATTAAGGTAATAAGTAGGGCGATAACTAATTGAATCCATGCCCCTTTTGCCGGTTTTGCTTTGGAGGTTTTTACAAGAATTAACTCCATAGCAACGATTACCCAAAGGCCAGCTACTCCTTTTACAATCGCCTCGGGTAGCATGTCACCTCCACTAAAGTACGTTGCTAGTAGATCCCCACCTGTGTAAAGAATAAATAAGTAATCCAAGCGTAATATCATGTGAAGAATTTTTCCGGGTTTTGCCTTTCCTTGCTTGTACATAATTAATGTTACGATTAGTAAGATTAGCGCTAATGCCCATGCAGTTATATGCATATGCGTCATGCGACCACACTCCTTCCAGTTTCATCCAACTTAAGTTTAGCTACCGCTATCATATCATGTAAGGGAGAAAGTTTCATTTAAAAAGGATTTACATCTCCCCTAACTGGGAACAGAGATTTTATAGAACATTTTAAACTGTAAGTAAAATACTGAAAAAACTGGTATACTTAATTTGAATTGGACTTTTACAGGGAGGGCTAGAAAATGAAGAACAGTCAAGAAATAATTGATCAAACACAGGAGTATGGGGCAAAGAATTATCACCCACTTCCTGTTGTTATTTCCCATGCTGAAGGTGTCTGGGTGGAAGATCCAGAAGGAAATCGTTATATGGACATGCTGAGTGCGTACTCGGCCGTCAATCAAGGTCATCGTCATCCAAAAATTATTGAAGCGTTGAAACAGCAGGCTGACTCTGTTACGTTAACATCTCGCGCTTTTCACAATGATCAGCTTGGCCCGTGGTACGAGAAAATTTGCAAACTAACAAATAAAGAGGCAGCATTACCAATGAATACAGGGGCAGAAGCTGTAGAAACAGCAATCAAAACTGCTAGACGATGGGCCTACGATGTAAAAGGTGTATCAGAGGATAAAGCTGAGATTATTGCCTGTGAAGGAAATTTCCACGGCAGAACAATGACAGCGGTCTCACTATCATCTGAGGCAGAGTATAAACGTGGTTTTGGACCAATGCTTCCCGGTATAAAAATTATACCTTACGGAGACATTGAGGCGTTAAAGTCTGCAATCAATGAAAATACTGCTGGATTCTTGTTTGAGCCTATTCAGGGGGAAGCGGGTATTGTAATGCCTCCGGAAGGATTTTTAAAGGAAGCATTTGAGGTATGTAAGGAAAACAATGTCCTTTATATTGCCGATGAAATCCAAGCTGGTCTTGGAAGAAGTGGTAAACTATTTGCTTGTGACTGGGAAGATGTGACACCTGATATTTTAATCCTTGGAAAAGCACTTGGTGGCGGAGTATTTCCAATATCTTGTATTGTGGCCGATAAGGACATTCTTGGCGTATTTAATCCTGGATCCCATGGTTCTACATTTGGAGGAAATCCTTTAGCCTGTGCTGTGTCTATTGCCTCCCTGGAAGTATTGGAGGAAGAGAATCTGGCAGGACGTTCTCTTGAACTAGGTAATTATATGATGGATGAACTGAAGTCGATCCAAAATCCAATAATTAAAGAAGTACGTGGTAAAGGATTATTTATTGGGGTGGAACTGGCTGAATCAGCACGCTCTTACTGTGAACAGCTAAAAGAGAAAGGCTTATTATGTAAAGAAACACATGAGAATGTGATTCGTTTTGCCCCACCTCTTACCATTAAAAAGGAAGATTTAGACTGGGCAATTGGCCATATTAAAGAAGTACTGAAAGCATAATCAGTAGAGAAGAAACGGTCGAGTGTTAGAATATTGAGGGGCTGGGACATAAAATCTCAGCCCTCTTTAAATCGCAAAAGATAAATTAAGAAAAAAGACTGTTTAATCACCGCTACGGAAAACTCCGCTTTCCGTGGGCACGGCCTTAGTCTCCTCAGAAGCAAAAATCGCTTCTTGCGGGCCTTCGGACTCGCGCTGTTCCCACTGGACAAGTAAGGCTTCGGCAGCAATTCATCGCACGCAGAAAATGCGAATGCATTTTCAAGGAGTCTACGCTTTTTCCTTCGCTAAAGTGTGATCAAGATACAAAAGGATTAGGGAGTATCCGGAAGTATTCAATTTTTTCTACAATACTTTATTTGAACGTACGGTTTTTCTTGTTTAATATTATTATCCCCCCTCTTCTTTTTCATATAATTCTTCTCTCTCCCCTCTTACACCTCTTGTTCTGTTCGACGTAACTTCTGGATTCTTTTATAGGTTATGCTGCGCCAAAGCCACTCAAGAGGACCGAATCGATAGTGTGTGAGCCACCATCTACTAAAGGCCGCCTGCATACTATAAACGACCAGGACCATAAGCATTAATCCCACTGGGGTCATGGCTCCGTATAATCTGAAGAGATAGAATACAAGGAAGCAGACGAGGGACTGCGTTATGTAATTGGAAAGTGCCATACGTCCGACGTATCGAAAAGGCAAGAGAAGCTTTTTTGCCCCTTCCATTTGAGAAAGAAAGGTTATAGAAATAATGTAAAACAGGGCAGAAAACGCACCACCAATATTATCCTGTATCATGGAAAACCAAGCTGGATTACCAAATAAATATGGCCCCGCTTTTATGCCAGCGAACAGGAGAAGTGAAACAAACCATAGCCTACGCAATGTTGCTTGATGTTTTTTTGGTTCGTGTAACCACCGTTGTTTGGCGATGTACATGCCAACTAAAAACAAAGGCAACAGTGTTCCTATTAATAATAGATAACTTATCCCCTCGTTTGCATAAAGCCAATCTACATAATTTTGTTCCCATACTTTAATGAGATTGCCACTTTGGTAGTTGGAAAGTGCCTGTTCTGCAGCAAAAAGATTAGGTTGTCCGATATATTCACGGAATTGGTATAAGGAAATGCTAAGCAGTCCAACTGTCATGCCCATTAGAAGGAATGCCCAACTCAGCATTGTCCTCCCCCTTACGTTTAAAAAAGCTAAAAGCAGCAAACCAATTAATCCATAGGTGAGCAAAATATCTCCATGCCATATTAGAAATGCGTGGACGAGACCAAAGCAAATAAGTGCTCCTAGCCTTCTACCTAGAATTGGAAATACCGATAATGATTTCATCTCAAGTCTTTCCTTCATGAGCTGAATTCCAAAGCCAAACAATAAAGAGAATAATGTATAAAAGCTTGCTTGAAAAAAGATATCTATTATAAGCCTTAATGTGTGATCAATTGAAGATGTCCATGCTGTCTCTTCTCCCCCATATAGAAAATAAGGAGCATTAAATGCGCCAATATTTACGACAAATATACCGAATATGGCGAACCCTCTTGCTTCATCAATCCATTGTAATCTATTTGTTTCCTTTAGAGGAGATGGATATTGTGCCATTTTTCTATCCCTTCTTTCCTTTATGTGCTTTTTATATAGCGTGTGTTCAATAGGAGGGTATAAAGGACCAAGAAATTCGAGGCGGTGTAGCTTTGAATACCGGAACGTATGTAATTAATACGTGAGGAATGGAAAAGCAAGCCAACGAGCTTCAACAGGATGTGGTGACTTCGACGTTCAACACAGGACGTGGCGGAATTTAGTCGAAGGTCATCAGTACCGATGTGTCATTTTTACCAGACTTTTTGAACAACCTCTTATATAGGAATACTCCACTGGGGCCTTATATTCCTTCAACATTTTCAAGAAATAGGCATAACCTAAAGAGAAAGGAGGAGATCATATGCCAGCAAAGGTGGGTGCAGTGAAAGTCATTAACGTTTCTTCATCCGGTATTTTCAATATCGGTGATGTCTATTCAATGAACCCTGAGAGTAGTGCAAAAACCTATGCCGGTGGTGGCTCCTTCAATTCAGGCGACGGAATTCGAGTTAATCTGGCTAATTCAACTACCTACGTCTATGATCCAGACCAAGTAGACCAATCCATTACTTCTTAAATGGGGGAGCTATAATGAATATAACGGTACATCAATCGATTAGTATTTATATGATAAAAGTAGGTGTCGTGACGAATTCATCTGTCTTGCAAATTGGCAGTACCGGGAGTTTTCAGACCCACTCAGCCGTCTATAATACTGGTGGATTTACTAAAGTGGCCGAAGAAGCGGAAGCAATAGGTGCAGTGGAAGAATCGCAGCAATCCGGTCCAATCATCCCACTGTCTGATTAAGCATGCACGACTCCCCCTCCCTTGCATAAACTGATTCTAGGCATTCGTCTATAACCAGGCTAAGGAGGGACGCCCTGTGAATGGCACAGATTGGACTACGTATCTTAATAATCTTAGTGGTTATGTACAAGAGCAGGATAAAAAAATTCAGGAGCTCACCCAAAAGCTAGAGCAGTTACAATCAACCCTGAACGAACAAAAGACAAATCGAATTGAAAAAATTGAATATAAATTTGATCAGTTAAAAATAGAGAACTTAAATGGGACGCTCCATATTGGCATGTCTCCGCAGGATATGGAAGATTTCAGCATGCCTGATCAGTCTTTACCACAAGTCACACAACCATTCAAACAACAGTTAGTTTCTGAACTGTCCAACTTTGTTGAACAGGAAGGCCCTGCACTCATTCGCAATCTTTCCGAGGAATACGATAGAAAAATAGATAAGCCATATCAAGGTATTTTGCTACAGGATATCATCAAGCAGCTCCCGAGTCGAATTGCCTTTTATGAAAAGAAGGCTGCAGATGAAAAGATCGGAGCCAACGATTCCGCTCTGCGGGAATATATAAGTAGCCACATCAAAGAAGAAATTCACCACTCTCTAACTGTATACATGCAATCATCAGATTAAAGGAGGAAAAGACATGATATTTGAAGTGCATAATTGGGGGCTAAATGTCGGGAACATAGAATTAGAAAATGTTTCGGCTTCATCTGTTTTTTTGATTGGTGACAGTGAAGCAATGACAATGAATTCTTTCTTCGACACTCCTCCTGAGTCCTACACAGTTGGGAACATTGTACCGTTATCCGGGGTATAAAGTGAAACTTCATTTGGGGTGGTTTCCCTACTAACTGCACCAAATGGTAGCTAAACGAATCGGACCTTTCTTGGCAGTTGATCCCCCATTTTGGATTCTTGATTTCCCTTTCATTCTCGAAGTGGAGGTCTTACTGCCAGTTTAGGCGGGATAAAGGAGAAAAAATCATGAACAGGAGGATCGCTTCTGTCAATCAAATACAGGTGAATACCGTAAACTTCAGTGGAATTCTTTCGATTGGAGACACTGAAAACTCAAAGCAAATATCTAGAGGGATTGCTTTACAAAAGGAAGGTTCCTATTTTACTAAAAAGGATGAGCTATTCTTCGAAGATTTCCCTCTTTTTAAAATGGAACCTAAAATCGTTGTATCAAATAATAACAACGTGCAAATGAGAACATACCAACATGACGAGAATATACATGTTCAACGTGTCAAAGTCGTTGGGGTAACTACTTCTTCTATTATGCAAATTGGCAGTTTACGCCACTTAGAAGCAGTTGCCTGGTTAAAGCACTTTCGTAAACTTATGGATTAGTTATTTTACAAAATTTCATTTAAACAGGTTGCATTTTTAACATGGTTGCATAGACTGTCTTAAGCAATTTTTTAAATAGTAGGTGTTGATATGCCATCAATTGTCGGACCACTAAAAATCAACAGTATCAGCGGCGGAGTTGTGAATTTTGGTGATGCATTTTACCTCTCTCCGAAAAGCACGTCAAAGACAAACTCCGGTTCTGGGTCACTAAATACAGGTGACTTTATTTGTACGAATAACGGTGTAAGTTCTACTAATCCATTTGACCCTGATGTTAACGACCAAAACGTCACTGCAAATGCATAAAAACAGGAGAACCTCTTTGAGATTCTCCTGTTCCTTCCTCATATTATGCTCTAGCCACTAAAAACTAGGCGTTTAGCTTTTTTCTTCTATAGGTACTTTTATCAATTGCTGTTTGGAAAAGAAATAGAGGTATGTTTCCTTTACAGGTTTTTTCCAAATCTTCTCTATGGCATGTCGATAAAGTTTTAATTGGGTGCTATACCGATTAATCAACTTTTGTTTCATCTTATCAGTCATCTCACCATGAATGGCATCTGATTTATAATCCAAAATAATCCAACCATCCTCAAATGGGACTAGACAGTCAATCACACCTTGCACCAAAACTCTCTCCTCTATAGGATTCTCCCAATTGGCATATACTTCACTTGTCGGGAGAGACAAGCTAAAGGGGACCTCTCTTCTTACCATAGGTGCTTCCATCATAAAGCGCGCAATATCCGTTTGGAGGAAATGTTCAATAGCAGTCTTGTCCACTATAAACGCCTCATCACGTGTCAGCTTTTCTCTCTCAACCAATTCTTCAATAAATGATTCTATCTCCAAGCGGTTTAAGGCTTTTGTTAAAGGGATATGTTGCATTACAGTATGTAACACTGTCCCTTTTTCAGCTGCAGTGACGGTTTTCTCTTTTTGCATAAAAAGTGGCCGTTTTGCAATCGGTGCTTTAAATGGTGTAACAAGCTGGTCTGCGCTATATTCATCCTTCAGCTCCCGCTGTCTCTTTATTTCCGTGACGGACTGTTTTGCCCTTGATTTTGAAGCCTCTATATAAGGATATTGAAAGGATAGTCTCTCATCAACAGTAACAGCCAATTGCTCATCATCAACTTTAACTGGTTGCCATGCTTCCAGATTTTCACGCAATGAGAGCTCTGTTTCGTCATTCGTTTCATCGAGGTTGGCTAATTCACTACCATGTACTACATGTACATTCCAGCTGGAAGGATCAACACGTATTTCATCAAGTACGGCATCCTGTAGTTCTTCTTCTCGCAATATCTCTGTTGTTTGATGACGGATTAGTGCAGGCCCAACCCAGTCTAGATAGGTTTTGGATTCCATACGATAATGTGCGGGCAGCACCCATTCCGAATGGTCAAGCATCTTCTCCCACTTCTGTCGCTTTTTCTCGAAGGAAGCAACATTCCCTATCATGACAAGTTTTTCTTTCGCACGGGTTAGGGCAACATAGAGGACCCGCATTTCTTCTGCAAGCAACTCACGAAGTTTTTCCTGCTTTAAGGCCTGAAAAAACAATGTCGGATATGTGATACGTTTCACAGGATCAATATATTTACTAGCAAAACCAAGATCTTTATGCAGCAAGTACTTTTGGTTTAAATCCATTAAGTTAAATTGCTTGTCCATTGCACCAAGGATTACAACAGGAAATTCAAGCCCCTTACTCTTATGGATGGTCATAATTCGAACAACATCCTCCTGTTCACTTAATGCACGAGCTGCTCCAAGGTCATCTCCTCGCTCTTCCATACGCTCAATAAAACGTAAAAAGCGGAACAAACCACGAAAAGAGGTATTTTCATAGGACCTCGCCCTGTCATACAACGCTCTTAAATTAGCTTGACGTTGTCTTCCGCCAGGCATCCCACCAACAAAGTCATAATAGCCAGTTTCCCGGAAAATATCCCAAATTAAATCTGATAACGCCCCTTGGCTTGCGGCCATACGGAAAGCATTTAATTTAATTAAAAACTGTTCTAACTTATCAGCAACAGGTCCTGTTTGTTCCTTTTTGAATTGCATTAAGGCTTCATAAAAACCCTTGTTTCGGCCAGCGAGCCGAATGGAGGCTAGATCATCTTCCGTTAAGCCAACAATTGGTGACCGAAGGACGGATGCAAGGGGAATATCCTGTCTTGGATTATCAATCACTTTTAATAAACTGATCATTATTTTCACTTCAATGGCCTCAAAATATCCAGTTGAGATTTCGGCATATACGGGGATCCCTTGCTTTTTTAACTCATCGGCAATCGTTGGAGCCCATGTCATGGATCGCATTAGTATTACGACATCACGATACTGCATATCCCGCTGTGTCTGGGTTGCCTTGTCAACTACTTGTAATGGATCCGAGTCCTTCTGCCCGATCCAGCCTTTTATTTTCTCAGCATAGGCTCTTGCTTCAATTTGGGCCTTTTCCAAATCACGATAATCCTCTGCTCCACTATCGTCATCTTTTTCCTCTTCTGTTTCTCGATCGATGATAAGCAGTTCTGGTGCTGGTTCCGTGTGCGGCAACGTGTCATACATTTTATTCCCATAGATTAGTTCAGCGTTTTGGTCATAATCTACCTCTCCCACTGTTTCATCAAGGATCTGTCGGAAGATATAGTTTGCTCCAACCAAAACATCCTCTCTACTTCGGAAATTGCTTGCAAGGTCGATACGCTGTCCCTGCTCTTCATCCTTGGCAAAGCGTTTGTATTTTTCAATAAAGAGGGTCGGCTCTGCATGTCGGAAACGATAAATACTCTGTTTTACATCTCCTACCATAAACATATTCCCTGGTCCAGTTTGATCACTGAGCAGACGCAAGAGTGTTTCTTGTACTAAGTTTGTGTCTTGGTATTCGTCTACTAGTAGTTCACTAAACTTCTTCTGAAACTGTATGGCGACCTGGGAAGGTACTGGTTCTTCCTGGGTTGTTGGTTCTTCCATAAGCAATTGCAGACAAAAATGTTCTAGATCTGAAAAGTCTACAATAGCTTTTTCTCTTTTCTGTTTAGCGAATTCTTCTTTGAACGCTTTTACCAACTCTGTTAGCTTTCTGATCACAGGGGCAAGTTCCCTCATGTCCTCTACATGACTTTCGAGATTACGGCTAAACCACCCCTGCTTCATATCATTCCAACGTTTTTTGTAGCTATCGCGTAACGCTTTAACCTTCTTTTTCTTCGTTTCATTACAATCCATCTTCTTTGAGGAGAGTTTGGCAAAAGTGCTTTTCACCATATACTCCTGGAGCATATTCCAGTCCTCTAGATGTGCCTTCGCTTCTTGTAAACCTGTTAAATCTAACTCAATGGTTTCTGCATATTGGTATGGCCCATCACTTTCTTTTGTCATATCCATAGCCAGTTGCATCTCTTCTTCCATTGCAGTAAATTGGCTACGTACCTCACGTTTCATAATGGTTAGCCAAGAAAGGGTATTTTCCTCCCAACTTTCAGAGACAGCATAGGTGTCAGCAAGCTGGTCTAGCCAATTGTCAGGGCTTGGATTTTGCACGGCGAAGGTATACAGGTTTAATATCAAATCCTCCACCTCTGCGTCACTGCGGTCATTGGAAAATCGATCGACGACAGAAAAGAAAGCCGTCTGTTCACTTCCCTGTTCGCCGTACCATTGTTCAAATAAGTCGTCCATTACTTCCTGCTTAATTAAATCTGCTTCCATATCGTTCGCAATCCGAAATGATGGATCGATATCAAGCAAGTACGCATACTGTCTCACCACATCTAAACAGAAAGAATGTAATGTGGAGATAGAAGCTCGCTGTAGTAAGGAGACTTGTTTTTTTAAATGCTGAGAATGCGGCTCTTCAGCCAACGCCTTTTCTAATGCCTCGCCAACTCGATTGCGCATTTCTTGTGCTGCTGCATTGGTGAACGTCACAACAAGGAGAGAGTCAATGTCAACAGGATGCTGCTTATTTAATAACTTTTGGATAATCCGTTCTACGAGTACCGCTGTTTTCCCAGAACCGGCTGCTGCGGCAACAAGGACATCCTTCCCCCCTGTATAGATAGCCTCTTCCTGCTCTTTGGTCCATTTAACCATTCTACTTCCTCCTCCCTAACGTGTGAGATCTTGCTGAATTTTCTCTAGTATTTCATCATCTTTCATATCTGATAATTTGCGATAATTATTTGTCTCTAATTGTGGATCAAACTGACAGACAGACTGAAAAGGACAGTACGTACACGCCACATTCTGTTTATGCTGGTATGGATTCAAGTGTACGCCACCTGCTGTCATATCGACTCCTGCCTGCATCATCAACTGGTGAATGTGCGACTGGAGACTGGAAAATGTTTCGTTATCAGCAATCTTTGAATAGTTATAAAAACCACCATTCTTTTTCATCCCAGCAGGTACAATTTGACTCGAACCAGAATCCAAGGACGTATCCATCATTTTAACAATTTCTTCATCCGACAAGAGTAAACCTTGCATTTTATATTTTTTAAAGAGTTCTTCTTGAATTGTTTCGTCGTGCAGTTTCTGATTCCCAGAAATCATTGGGTTATGAACATGGAAATAAAGCACCCCAGCAGGTGTTGCCTTTGACCCAAGCCATTGTTCCGAATGGGATAAAACGACATCTAGGTAAGCGAGCATTTGTAAGGCTAGGCCATAATATACTTCAATTAGATTTAACCCTTTCGCGCTGGATTTGTAATCGATAATTCGCAAGTATAGTTCTTGTTGATTTAACGCCTTGTCTACCCGGTCAATTCTTCCTCGAAGTTGTAACTCGTACCCATTCGGCAAGGGCAGATTAAGTGGCGGGAGTGTCTGGCCTGCACCAAATGCAAGTTCCAAACCCACTGGAGAAAAATTACTTTGCCTCGCTTGCTCACTTAACACAAAGGCTGCTCGCGCAATGACTTCCTGTAATTTTTGTTGAATATATTTATAACGATTGGAGCTATGCAATATTTGATGCTGTAAAATTGGCGCTAGATTAGTTACGGCCTTTTGTGCATAGGAATCAGTATCCTGCTTAGACAACTGGGCAAAGTCTTTCCCTTCTGTCCGTATCCACTCCGTAATTGTTTTTAAAGCCTCATGGAAAAGCTGCCCAATATCAGGAGCATCCAGTTTATACGTTTTTCTTTCCTCAAGCCCGAGACTATACTTGGCAAAATGCTGATAGGAACAGCGATAATAGGTTTCCAATCTAGACACACTTGCTTTTACCTGTTTCGGATAAAGCTCTTGCACTGTTTTAGAAGAAAGATCTAGTGGCCTATTCTCATAATATAAGCTTTGCAGTACATTATACGTTGTGCTGTATTTGTCATGATGGCTTACATACCAGTTCAACACATGCCACCACACAGGCTGTACCGGATAACCTTTGCGATTACGCGCAAGCTGGGCAGTTAATGCAGATCTTGTTTTCACAGGCGTTGTAATAAAGCGCTCTGCCTCCACAAGCTCCTCAGGATCCTGTAGTAACAGATGATCACAGCAAACTGGAAATAGATCCTCAATTCGTTTAATAAGCTGGGAGGGCATTTTTGACTTCCCTTCCCCATCACTAAGCGGATAACTTACATATAATTTGTCCTTTGCAGCTGTGAAGGCAATATACATATAAAACCAATCATCAAGTAATTGACGCTTACTTCCATCAGCGAGCTGTAGACCATGATTTGCAAGCAACTCCCTTTCCTGTTCACTAATCATGCCATCAGTTTGAGGCTTCATTGGCCAAACTCCCTCGTTCACGCCAAGTAAAAAGGTGCAGGAAATTCCGCTAATTCTAGAACGGTCTATCGTTCCCACGATGACATGATCAATCGTAGGGGGCACATGTGCAAAGGTTAGGGTCTCAAACCCTGCGTCCAGCGTTGCCCTGAATGTATCCAATGGCATGGTTTCATCTCCAGCCATTTCCACAATCTCATCTAGTAGCTGTAGTATCCCTGTCCAAACCTGATCTTGTTCGCGGCCCTTTTCAACATCTCCTTGCTCATCATATACATCTCGCATTTTCTCAAGTGTGGATGGGACCTTTATTTCCTCCAAGAAAGTGAAAAGGACTACCGCCCTCTCTCGTATGGTTGTTGCCTGTCTTATCGCTTCATCAAATGGCTGTAGAGCTTGTACCACCTGCTGGCGATATTTATTAACACGGGTTTGGACTGCCTTCTCTGTATCTGTCTGTGCTGTCTCATCAAATCCCCGGAAACGCTGGAACACCCACTCTTCCTTGCTCATCCAACGCTCTCTCGAACGAACGCCATATTCCAGTACATAGTTTTCAAGTTCATCAATTGCATCAGCTGTCAGAGGATATTCTGTATCGGTGGCAGGAATAAAGCCAGTCTTTAACACTCGGAAAATAGCATCGTACCGCCAATTTCCTTCTACCATATCTAAAACAGAGCGAATCAGTTCAATCAATGCATGATTTAACATCGTTCTTTTTTCATCAATAAATACAGGTATGTCATAATCACTAAAAACCGTTTTAATCAAATCATGATATGTGTCTGTCTCACGCAGGAAAACAGCGAGGTCCTGATAGCGGTAATTTTCTTCTCTTACAAGACGTATGATCTCCTGTGCTGCTCCCTCTACTTCAGCCCGTGGATGAACTGCTTCCCTAATTTTAATCGGAACATCTCCATCGTAGCTGGGAGCTGGTCTAGTATCAAAATGACGTTCTAAATGGGCAAAATATGGCCGACTTTGAAATCTTCCATACTTCGGTTCTAAAACAACCGTTTCTTCCTGAACAATTCCGTTCTCTTCTGCTATCTGCTTCACTACGTGATACGTTTCGGTCGTTTGATAGAACAAGCTTAGTTCTGAAATCTCCGTCTCCTCGGGATGGTCGACCGTTAGAGCAATGGTCACCCGTTTGCATTGCTTCATCAAGGCCTCAACGACCCTTAGCTCATTCGGAGTGAATTGGTGAAAGCCATCAATATAGATTTCCGCCTGCTTTAAAGAAGCAGCTTCATGGATTTTATCTGCTAGAAGCTGGAGCTGGTCTTCGCTGTCTATATAATTTTCTTGCAGTGCGGTAACTAATTTTTCATAAATATATTGAAGATCATCTAATTTGTTAACAAGTGCTTCTTCTCCGGGCTCTTTATGAACATATTGGTTGATGTCATCCATTTGCCGATGAAGGGATTCAGGGGTAATGTTATAACGCTTGAATTCCGTAATCATAACTTCCAGTTGTTTTAAAAAGCCCTGTTTTTCAATGGCCTTTTGAAAGACACGCCAATCCCCCTGTTTCTCCTCAATAATCTTACGCAGCATCATCTGAACTCCAACAGAACTAATAAATTGTCTAGTTCCGCCTCCCGTTTCTTGAAAAACACGCCAGGCTAGTCTAGAAAAGCTAGAAACCTGTGCGCGGATACTGCCAACCATCTCCTTATCATGAAATAACTCATATTCCTGCTGAAATGTCATTTGGTCTGGCACAATATAAAAAATAGGCGATCCCTGTGGGTCTTCCTGTAATTTCGCCTTTATCTCGTCTATCGTTCTACCACTTTTTCCTGTTCCCGCTCTTCCTGCTAAAAATCGGAGTCCCATAATTCTTCTCCCCCATTTTCTCTTTATTAGAAAAACCCGCTTTTAGCGAATGTGTCGTTTTTCTTATACTACTTGCAATTACAAAATTTTAACTATAGCGTCATTGCTTCCTAGCTATTTATGCCTTCCTATTGTGGAGTCAAAAACGTAAGACTCTCGTATTAAGAAAAGGGCTAGTCATAATGCACAGCCCTCTATATTTCATTTTCTAAAATAATCCGTCCAATTTAGCTAAAGGACAATTTAAAAAGCTTCCACCCTCTATTTTACCAAAGATGGAAGCTCCTAGCTATTTACCAAGACTTAAACTTGTTTTGTTCAATGGCCAATATTTAATATCTACTTTCCCAACAAGCTGTTCTTGTGAGATAAAACCAAACGCTCTACTATCAAGACTATCCTGCCTGTTATCTCCCATAACGAAAAGCTTTCCTTCCGGTACTTCTTGTTCACCCGTAACTTCGTCTAACGTGAAATCTGACGTATACGGTATTGTTTCACTTGCCTTTACATAGGCTTCGAGAAATGGCTCCTCTACGTATTTACCGTTAACGTAAAGTTTATCATTCTCATAGGAAATTTCATCACCGGGTAGGCCGACTACCCTTTTCACGTAATCGTCTTCCTCATTTGCATGAAATACAATGACATCAAAACGTTCGGCCTGTGTCAAATCATAAATTACTTTATTTACCATAAGCAGGTTTCCATCATAAAGGGTTGGTTGCATGGATTCACCATCCACTACATAGCTAGCGAATAGCAAAGAGCGTAATCCGATAACCAACACAGCTAAGATTAGTATTACGGGGATTAGTTTACGAAGTCTCCATTTTTTCATCGTAATTAAGCCTCCAGGGTTTTTCTTCTATCATATTCATACCCTGTTTGGCGGTGTTTTAATCGTTTTCAAGTTCCTTCGCTTCTTTTAGCATTGCCTTCTTTTCCAGACGTTTTTCGATAACTTTCCCCACAATCCAAAAAATGGCAATACAACTCCCTACAATAATAGTACGCATTGGATTTTTAGCAAATTCCGTTATACTTGAACCGATATAAGCTAGGGAAAAGATCATAACCGATTTCCCTAAAAGCACAGCAAGGACAAACTGTTGAACACTAATTTTCGATAGACCGGCAACCACATTTATTACAGCAGACGGGGAAAACGGAAAGCAGGTCAGCAAAAATAAAGGTCCAAAGCCATGCCTCTCCAACCATGTTGTAACTTTCTTCACTTGTTTATTCTTCCTGATTTTCGCAAATAATGGCCTTTTTCCAAGCTTTCGGATTATCAAAAAAACAAGAATAGCTCCGAGACTTGAACCAGCCCAGGATAATAAGAATCCTTCAAGCAATCCATAGGCAGCAGCATTTGCAAAGACAAATACAACGAGTGGTAAAAATGGAAGGAATGCTTCTATGAAAGGTAATAAAATACCTGGTAGTGGCCCAAGCTGTTCATATTCTCCTAGCAGGTGCATGATATATTCATCCAACCTGTCTTCTTCAAACATCATTCTCCAATCAGCTAGTGCAGTGTTTATGGCGTCCATTTAGTGAAATCTCCTCAGTATGTATAAAGTAAAACTTCATTTGGTGGGGTTCTCTACCTCACCCACCAATGTTACTCGAAAGAACCTTTACTGGTAGTCGATCTCCTTGAATTCTCGAAGCGGGAAACTAACTGCCCAGTTTAGGTGGAATAAATGTGTTTACCTGGTCCGTACAATTTCTTCTACTATTTCACTATTCCCATACAAATGGTTGCATAACCTCCATTTATATGCCTATTTCTACTTTTATTTTAATGGAAACGACGCAAAATGCATAGATATAAAAAGGAAAACAGCCACTTTCTTTCCTGCTTTAATAAATTTGGTTGTATTTTTTCTTCATTTTAACATATAATAGAGGAACAAACGTTCTATTCGGAGGGAGATCATGCGCTATCTTACAGAGGAAGAGCGGCACATAGCCTCACGATTTCTATTTCTTTCAATGGCAATCGTGGTGATACAACAGGATATACAGCATATTGAAAGAGGTGCGTTTAAAATTAAGGAACCCTATATGGAGCTTTTGGAGACCATGACGACAGTAGCAAGTGCCGAACGGCGGGAGCTACGCACGCAAATGAATAAAAGGAGAATTGAGGTGGTGACCTTACACAAAAATAATTCCTTCTCTTCCTTTCTCTTTATTTGCCAGGGCAGGGAGGAAAAACGGAATTATTTTAACCCAGCGATTCGCAAAAAAGTGCATGCTATTATACAAGAGCTTATGCAAAAGTCTCTGCCGCCTTTTCCGAAACCTGTTTCTGCAAAAACCTAATTCGATTATCTAGCAAATATCGGAATTGGGCTGTGCGCTGAACTTGGTTTAGCATGGAACCATAGGAAACAGATAAATTCACTTTTTTCCCATTTTTGAACATAATCTCTGTTCCCTGCCCTGCGGCGTCAAGAATATGATCAATATGAGAATGTGCAATCCAGGAACATTGTTTGCTTGATGGTGAGGTAGTAGGAAAGAAGTACATGCCACTGAGAGGATCTACGGAGATAGGGGCCTTATGGGTAATCCCACAAATATCGCGGGTGCCGTCCTGTCTTCCTTTTAGACTGGAGCCAAAGAATTTACAGGCATGGTCCATAACTTTGCTTGCAGGTACTGACACCGTATAATCATTCAGTTCTTCCATTACATAGGTGACAAGGTTACCGGCTGCATCCTCCTCGGTTAGGAGAGCCATCGTGAGGGGGGTAATTTCAGGTGTAGGAGCGTAGATGTCTTCATTAAAAAACATACATATCATCCTTTCACTATACAGTGAAAGAAAGTGGCTTAATAATAAATCTACCAAACTATAGCAAATAAATAAAGACATTAAGACCAATTTATAAGAAAATTTTCACCATAATAATAGTCTCTGCCGCTTATATTTGCCACAGAGACTGCTATTTATCATTATTCACTTTTTAAGTTATCGTTACAATTATCTTCTCAATTCTTTTGTCTGGCCTAACTATTCACGCTACTTTTGAGGCTTCTTCTTAGTATCTTTCCAGTTGTGTTTTTTGGTAGTTCTTCAAGAAATTCGATTCTTGTTGGGATTTTATAGTTAACAAGATGGCCTTTAGAAAAATCTATTAAATCTTTTTCACTGATCTCTGCATCATCCACTACGACAAAGCAAGTCACAGATTCTCCACTCTCGGGGTGTGGCTCCCCTATTACCGCAACTTCTATGACATTTGGATGTGTATAAAGGACTTCTTCTACCTCCCTTGGATACACATTGTATCCCCCAACAAGGATCATATCCTTTTTTCGATCGACAATATAAACATAACCGTCTTCATCAACCCGTGCCATATCGCCAGTATAAAGCCAGCCATCCTTCAAAGCTACCTCTGTTTCCTCAGGCATTTTATAATAGCCTTTCATGACATTAGGCCCACGCACAATAAGTTCACCCACCTCACCTGTTTCCACTTCCTCACCAAACAAATCGACCACTTTATTTTCCACATTCCAGATGCTCGTTCCAATGGAGCCAGCTTTCCTAGGACGATCAATTGGGTTAAAACAGGTAACGGGAGACGCCTCAGATAAACCATAGCCTTCTGATAATTGGATTTGAAATGTTTCTTCAAATGCCTCCAATAAAGATACCGGCATTGCAGCACCACCAGAAATACATAAACGAACCTTTCCGAATTTTGGTTTCTGCCCTTTAACAGCTTGTAAAAGATAATTATACATTGTCGGTACACCAGCAAAAACAGTGGCTTCCCTTTCATTGGCTATGCGCAGTACATCCGCCGGTGAAAATTTAGGGATAATTAGAATGGTGCCTCCATTCATCAAGGGAGCGTTTAGCGAAACAGTTAAACAGAAAACATGGAACATTGGGAGCGCTGCAATCATGCGGTCTTTTCCACTAATCCCTAGATAATCTGCTACGTCTTTGGCATTCGAATAAATATTTTCATGAGAGAGCACAGCACCTTTGGGCTTCCCTGTCGTACCAGAGGTGTACAGAATAATCGCCGTATCCTGATCATCTAATACCGGCCTCTCAAAATCTCCTTCGCCTTTTCCCACTAAACCAGAAAACGTTTTCATTTTTGGCTGTAATAAATTTCCCTGTACTGATACCCCAGCTCCTGAATCACAGGAAATATAATGTTTTACACTAGGTAAATCCTGATCAATAGAAGCGAGTTTCTCAAGCATTACATCCATGGTGATGATCGCTTTCACATCTCCATTATGTAGGATATAGGACAACTCATTGGCAGTGTACATGGGATTTACAGGAATAACAACAAGGCCAAGTCTTAAGGCACCATAAAGGCTAATTACATAATATGGTGAATTACCTACAATCAGGGCAATATGGTCTCCTTTTTTATAACCTAAAGCCTCCATACTGGAAGCAAACCGCTGTACAGCACCTTCCAAATCTAAGTAACTCGTTTCCGCTTCCTCGAAAATATATGCTATCTTTGCCGGGTTTTCCTTTGCTGTAATCGATAGTTGATCACTGATATTCACAAATAAACCTCCCTTTAATGGTGATGAATGAATAGTCATTCATTATGTTGCCAAAAAAATAGTTTTATATTTTATGCTTGTCTTTATTATAAAGTAGGCTTAATTTGTTTTCAAGCAATTTTGAAATTGTTGACAATTAAAAAGGATCTATCGAAAAGTGAGTGGTTTATTAACGGCATTTTTAGATTTGGTTAGGTAGCTCTCGATTCAGTTTGGTGCAATCCCGATTCAGTTAACCGCTTCTCGATTCACTTTGACTGCTCCTTCCACTTTTTCAAATATAAAAAGCTCACCGAGGTGAGCTTTCTCTTAATAGATTAAATTAATAAAGTCTTCTTTGGTAATTTTCCCAAGATAATGCGGCACATCGACACCTGCTAAGGCTTCTTCAATCGATTTTCTTTCATGGCGAACGCCTTTTAGTTTATCCTCAATTACTTCCACACTACCAACCCCAAAGAAGTCACCGTAGATTTTACAGTTTTCAATAATACCCTTTTTCACGTCAAGACGAACATCAACGAGGCCTGCATCAAACTTATGGGTCTCTTGAATATTAAAAGAAGGTGATTTACCATAGTTCCATTCCCAATTCTGATAACGTTCCTTGGAAATTTGTTCTACGTTATTCCAATCTTCCTCTGTTAACTCATATTGTGGGACATCTGCAATATCTTCCACATCAAAAACATGTTTTAAAATGGTTTCTTTAAACTCGTCCATTGTTAGAGACGCTTCAAGAAATTCGGAAATGTTAGCGACACGGCTCCGAATGGATTTAATTCCTTTTGATTCAATTTTTTCTTTACTCACTTTTAAAGCAGACACAACGTTCTCGATTTCTGAGTCGAACATTAATGTCCCATGGCTAAACATCCGTCCTTTGGTTGAGAACATAGCGTTGCCGGATATCTTCCGTCCATTAGCTGCCAAGTCATTTCTCCCTTGTAGCTCAGCTGGGACCCCAAGCTTATTTAAAGCCTCTACCATCGGCTGGGTGAACTTCGCAAAATTTTGGAAACTGTTTCCGTCATCCTTGGTAATAAAGCTGAAGTTCAAGTTCCCTTCATCATGGTACACGGCACCGCCGCCAGAAAGCCTGCGGACAACCTTAATACCATTTTCATCAACATAGCTTGTATTAATTTCTTCGATGGTATTCTGATTGCGCCCAATGATAATGGATGGCTTGTTAATGTAAAATAGCAAATATGTATCTTTCTCTCCAAAATTCTGTAGTACATATTCTTCCAATGCCAGATTAACCATTGGATCTGTAATTCCTTTATTGTCTATAAACTTCATACCAATTAACCTCCCAATAGGATATATCCACCATTAAGTTTAAGGCATCTATCTCGCTAAATCAAAAATAAGGTTTAAGCTTGCCAAATTAGTCCTTCTTTCGCAAGTAATACAGTTCCACTGTATTGCTCTTTTGCTTCTTCTACTAATTGCTTCGTGTCTCCATATTGAGGAAGATGGCTTAGCATTAATGTTTTCACTTTAGCATTTTGCGCAATCTCCCCACCTTCTTTACTCGTCATATGTCCAGCACTCTCTCCATTTTGCTCAGCATAAAAATTACAATCCGTTATCAGCAGGTCAGCCCCTTTTGAAAATGGGATCCACTCTTCTTTAAAACTGCTGTCCGCTGTATATACTACCGTATGCTCACCGTCTGTTATCCGCATTCCGAAACATGGAACCGGGTGAACGGTTTGCAGAAAACTTATTTGAAATGGCCCAATATCTACAGATTCATCAGGCTGATAAGCTTTTCCCTCTGTGTACTCGTGTGACAAGGTAGCAAATCCTTCTTTATCCAACACATGCCCATAGATTGGAAGAATGCCATCAGCACCGTTCACATAATAATTTACTAGCTTTGCGTACTGAAGAACACCAATATCTGCCACATGGTCCTCATGATAATGAGATAAAATAACGGCATTCAACTCTGTCACTGGTATATACTGTTGAAGCTTAGATAATGAGCCACTTCCTGCATCGATCAATAAAGAAAACCCGTCTTTTTCTAGAAGATAAGAAGACGTTGCACCACCAGGGGCAGGATATCCTCCCCAGAAACCTATTACAGTTAATTTCATAACGACACATCCTTTTTCGCATTTTGTTGTAACACAGTATTGACAATTTTCATACTGTTATAATACAATAGCATTATCTTAGCAAAGGAGGATTCACATATGTTTAAAGTTATGGAGTTCTTTCGCAATCTGCCAAAGAAGAAATGCAGTCAATGTGGGCTTGACATGGTAGAACAAGCCGACTGTTATGGTAACCTATGTGACGAATGTGATCATCCCGCAAGATAAATAATTTCACTCTTTTTCACTGTACTATAACACTTACTAATCTATCTACCCTAAAGCAGCTATGGCTTCATAGCTGCTTTTTTTTCTGGTACCTTTCATTCTTTCCTCTTTTTAATAAAGTGAACCTATTTTAATACCTTCCCCTCCTTGCTATTCCATAATAACAAGTAATACGTTTTTCAAACTGAAAAGATCCTTAAATTAAGCGATAATTCTATCATTTATGCCTACAATATATTATAATACTTAGAGTAACGAAATAAAGTGAAACTTCAATCTGTGGGAGTTTTCATTCTCCCCCACTGATTGTTAGTTGAACGAATCGGGGTATTAACGTCCGTTTACTCCCTCTAAAAACTTAACGGTTTCACTTCATGTTTTGAAGTCGGAGTCTTACGGACGGTTGCTCCGAAATAAATGAACATCTATCGCATACATACACCATGATATCAGAAAGGGGAAAATACAAAATGACTACAGGAACAACAAATCGTTTAAAACGTTCAGAAGTACCTACAGAACAAACATGGGATTTAACTGACCTATTTACAACACATAAAAACTGGGAAACAGAACTAGGTGCTGTACAGCAAGACGTTACAAACGTGACAGCCTATAAAGGGAAATTAGGGGAAAACGCCGGAACACTTCTTTCTTGTTTAGAAACACTAGAAGCTTATCAACAACGTGTTATTCGTGTTGCTACATACGCTAGTCTTCGTGCAAGTGCGGATGGTTCTGATCCTGATAACCAACGAGATGCGGCAAAAGTTTCAGCTGCCATGGCTTCCATTGGCACTAAGCTATCCTTTATCCAATCTGAACTCTTAACATTATCAAATGAGACAATCTCACAATTTTTACAGGACCAGCCTGCCTTAAAAACATATGGAAAAATGTTGCAGGATACCTTAGAAAAAAAGCCTTATACGCTAGCTCCTGAGATCGAAGAAACACTGGCAGCATTAAGTGAAGTCCATGATGCACCATACATGGTCTATGGACGCACCAAATCATCTGATATGCAATTTGACTCTATTACAGATAAGGACGGTGTAGAACAACCAATGTCTGCTGCGTTGTATGAAGATCGGTACGAGTTATCCGCTGATACGGAAACACGCCGAGCTGCATATAAATCTTTTACCAACACACTTAATCAATACAAAAATACGTTTGCAGCAACGTACGCTACTGAGGTAACCAAACAGGTAACCATGTCTAAATTGCGTTCATATGACTCCGTTACAGATATGCTACTGCAATCCCAGCAAGTTACCAAGGAAATGTATCATAATCAGTTGGACGTAATCCAGGATGAGTTGGCTCCGCATATGCAACGCTATGCAAAGCTAATGAAAGATAAACTAGGATTAGAGGAACTACAATACTGTGACCTCAAAGCACCACTTGACCCTGAGTTTACTCCGGTTACCACTTACGAAGAGGCGACATCTACCATACTAGAAGCATTGGAAGTCATGGGACCTGAATATACGGAGATTATGAAGAAAGGAATTCATGATCGTTGGGTTGATCTTGCGGACAATGTTGGAAAAGCGACAGGTGCTTTTTGCTCCAGTCCTTATGGTGTGCACCCGTATATTTTAGTTACGTGGACGGATACAATGCGCGGGGCTTTCGTACTTGCCCATGAGCTTGGACACGCTGGACATTTCTATTTAGCTGGGAAGAATCAATCCCTTCTTAATACTCGCCCTTCCACATATTTCGTAGAAGCACCGTCTACGATTAATGAGCTGCTACTGGCAAATCATTTAATGAACAAAACAGATGATAAACGGATGAAACGCTGGGTCATTACGCAATTACTAGGAACATATTATCATAACTTTGTTACGCACCTTCTTGAAGGAGAGTTTCAGCGTAGAGTGTATGATTTGGCAGAAGAAGGAACACCACTTACAGCGAATGTGCTAACAGAGCAGAAAAGAGAGACACTTGAGAGATTCTGGGGACATACCGTAACATTTGATGAAGGAGCAGGACTTACATGGATGCGTCAACCACATTATTATATGGGACTATATCCATATACGTATTCTGCGGGACTAACGGTTTCTACTGCCATGGCAGAAAAAATCCAAACTGAAGGGCAGCCTGCTGTAGACAAATGGCTAGATGTCCTCCGCGCTGGCGGCACATTAAAACCACTTGATCTTATTAAACAAGCTGGGGTTGATATGTCTAAACCAGACGCCATTAAAAAAGCTGTTTCGTTTGTCGGATCCCTTGTCGATCAGTTAGAGGAAAGTTATAAATAAAGTGAAACTCGAACCAGTGGGGGTTTTCGTTCTTCGCCCACTGATTGTTAGTTGAACGAATCGGGGTGTTAGCGCCCGTTTACTCCCACTTAATCATCACTGTTTCACTTCATTTTTGAAGTGGGAGTCTTACGGACGGTTGCACCGGGATAAACGAGTTAATACAGAAAAAACGCTAGGATACCACATATTCTAGCGTTTTTACTATGTGCTCCTAGTTCGATCAAAACATCTTTAACTTTGATACAATCCGACTTAAAAAATCAGGAATAATACCATTGAAATGGTTAGGCCGATAGTAAAAGTCCAATCTTTCAGACCCATTTCCCGATTTCTCTTTTTGTCTATTATTGAAAGAGATTTCCCCATTAATACTAATACAAATGGTAGAACAACTATTGTTTTACTAAGGAAGGGGTTTTCAACCTTTATAGATAACAAGGGTAAGACTACCAGTGATAGCATTCCTATTAAGGCCAATAAGTATAGAAGGTACTTCGCTCGATACAAGTTCATAACTGCGCTCCTCATCATAATATGCTTTATTTCACAGCTCAAATTGTTAAAACTTTCGTGGAGTCACTATATTCACATTTTACTTAAAAAAGCATACCTATCAATTAGCTCAGCAATATTTGGTATATAATCTTTTCAAATTTTTTATAAAAGGCTCTGATAAAGAAATTTTGTTGTTATTCAAACCCAACCAAGTCCTTGCTATAATTACACCAGACATAGATTCGGTAGTGTTCATGAGAGGAGAACTTTATTTATGGAGATTAGAAAACCAAACTATATGGAATATAAAAAGGTTTTATCACTTTCACCAAAAGCATTATTCGATGGTACATTAGGTGAGGCAAAACCTACGGATGAAAAAGTCAAACAACTTATTGAACGATTATTGCAGAAAGGAAGTTATTATTTAATAGCAACAGAAGGCGATAATTTAATGGGTTGGATTCTTATAGGAACAAGTAAAGACCAATTTACGGAAAAGATATACGGATTTATTTATGAATTGTTTGTGTTAGAGGAATTTAGGGGCAATGGAATTTCAAAACAAATAATGAAAACTGGTATCGAACATCTTAAACAAGACGGATATTCAGAGGTTCGTTTAAGTGTATATGCAGGAAATCAAGCATTAAAACTATATGAAAAATTAGGGTTCAAAAATAGAACCATTACAATGAGTATGCAAATTTAAAATATACATCTTAATTGAATGTCTAAAAGGCTGGTTTATTGAGAATTGGGGAACCAAAAAAACGGTTCCCCAACATCTTAACGAAAAAATCAACATCAAACATTAACAGAGCCTTATAAAAAATTGCACAAAAAATATATTTTAAGTCAAAATAATTATGTTAAAAATTTCAATACGTCAGCTACTGCTTTTTCTCCCTGTTCAATACAATCTGGAATGCCAGCACCATCATACGAACATCCTGCCAGATATACTCCAGGAATATGCTCTTGCGCTTTATTTCGTATCTCGGCAAGTCGCTCTAAATGTCCAACCGTATATTGTGGCCGTCCATCTTTCCATCTTGTAATTACACGGAATTCTGGTTTTGCTTTAATCTTCATTGTTTTCTTTAGATCTTTCAGTACAATGTCTGTTATTTCATCATCTGATAAGTCCACGATTTCTTCATCACCTGGTTTTCCAACATAACAACGAAGCAGTATCTTCCCATCTGGTGCTGTACTTGGCCACTTCTTATGTGTCCATGTACATGCAGTGATCCGAAAATCACTATTTCGGGTAACTAGGAAGCCTGTCCCATCAATATCTCGCTTAATCGCAGACTGATCGAAGGCAAGCACAACATTTGCTGTCGAGACAGAAGGTACTTCCCGGAAAGGCTTAAAGAAATCATATTGGCTGAACATCTTCGGTACGGTAAAATGAGGTGTTGCCATAATGATAGCATCTGCTTGAAGCACGTCCCCATCACTTAATAGGATATGATAGCCATGCTCTTTCTTTTCAATATGGTCAACAGCCGTCTTTAGTTTTACTGTCCCCTCGTCTAACTTATCATGTAATACATGTACCATGGTTTCTAAACCATTCTTAAACGAAAAAAACGCACCAGATGCCTTAGTCTGATTGCTTTTAGCCGGCTTTGGCATGCTTTTTTTCAAGCCCTTCATTACACTTCCATACTTCTGCTCGAGTTCATAAAAGTTTGGGTAGGTTGCTTTAAGGCTCATTTGATTAATATCACCAGAATGAATTCCAGATAACAAGGATTCAATCTGGTTCACTAATAATTCATTCCCAAATCGGCGTCGGAAAAATTCTCCTAGGGATTGATCCCCCACCTGCTTCCCTTTTGGGATAAATCTCTCCCCTACTGCACGAAACTTCCCCTTACCTGAAAGGAGATGAGAGTTAAGTAATGGGCCAAGCTCTTTTGGGACACCCATAAAGGTTCCCTTTGGCATTTTATGTAGCTTGTTTTTTAAAAGAATATAGGATTGGCCCGTTGCATTCCGAATCACTTGATCATGTAATCCTAATTCTTCCACAAGCTTAGCTGCAGGTGCCTTTCTCGCTAATAGTGAGTCGGGTCCTTGCTCAATTGTAAATCCATCACGTTTCATTGTTTTAATTTTGCCGCCCAGCCGGTCAGATGCTTCCACTAACTTGATGTTTAGAGAAAGTCCTTGCTCCTTCATGGTCTTCTGCAAATAATAGGCAGCGGATAATCCAGTTATCCCGCCACCTACAATTACAATGGATTTAGTTCGACCCATTACACTTCACTCTTCACTTTTTGCAAAACAACACCCGCGAGCGTAGTAATAAATTGCGGGTTAACGTTAGGCATTTCCGGGCGATAATAGTTTGCACCGAGTTCATCACATACCACTTTACATTCGTAATCATTGTCATAAAGAACTTCTAAATGGTCTGCAATAAATCCAACTGGCGCGTAAACAAAGGAGCGATAGCCTTTATTATGGTAGAGGTCACGAGTTAGATCCTGTACATCTGGTCCAAGCCAAGGATCAGGGGTATTCCCTTCACTTTGCCATCCTAGTTCTACATTTTTAATTCCTGTTTCTTCCTTAATTAACTCTGCTGTTTCGCGAAGCTGTTCCGGGTACGGATCACCGTTTTGCAAAATTTTCTCTGGAAGACTGTGAGCAGAAACAACTAAAACTGCTTTTTCTCGCTCTTCTGGTGTCATTTCAAAGAAAATAGCGCCAATTCGGTCTGACCAAAGTTTGATAAAGCCTGGAGCATTATACCAGCTTTCTACTGATTCAATGGTGATGCCATGCTTTGATGCTTCTTCACTGGCACGGGTATTGTATGACTGCACACTGAATGTGGAGTAATGTGGTGCAAGCACGATAGATACTGCTTCTTTAATTCCATCTTTGGCCATTTCATCTACCGCATCTTCGATAAACGGTGCAATATGTTTTAAGCCAATATATGCTTTAAATTCATACTCATCTTGAGCTTCATTTAAATTGGCTTCTAATGCTTTTGCCTGCTGTTCAGTTATTTTAGCTAGTGGAGAAATACCCCCAATTGCCTTATAACGATCCTTAAGATCTTGGAGCGCATCTTCTGCAGGCTTTCTTCCATGTCGTATATGTGTGTAGTACGGTTCAATATCCTCTTCCTTGTATGGTGTTCCATAAGCCATTACAAGTAAACCTAATTTTTGTTTTCCCATGTTAAGCACCTCTCTATTAAAATTGACAATTCTTTATAAAGTTAACCCTTCCACTAAGGAAAGTTGTTACGAATAAGTGATGTATTTATCTATCTTTTGGAATATCTATGAATATATTCTGTTAGCTTTTTTAAGGTTTCCGGTTTGATATCTGGAGTTACCCCATGTCCAAGATTAAATACATGGTTTCCATCTGCTATTCCTTCATCGATTAATGCTTTTGCTCGGTCTTCAATGGTTTCCCATTTAGTCAAAAGTAAGGTCGGATCTAAATTCCCCTGAAGTACTTTTGTCACACCAATCTCACGTGCTTCTGTTATAGAAGTACGCCAGTCAAGGCCAATCACATCTACTGGTAAGTCATTCCATTCCATCAGAAGATGTCTTGCTCCAACACCAAACGTTATGAGTGGTACACCATGCTGTCTTAATTCAGAAAAGATACGAGTCATTACCGGTTTTATAAACACACGGTAATCGGAAGCATTTAAGGCGCCAACCCAAGAATCAAAGATTTGAATAGCTTTTGCTCCTGCCTCGATTTGTGCCTCTACATACGTAATTACCATATCAGCAAGCTTATCCATTAAAGCAAACCAAGCTGCAGAATCGGTGTACATAAATGCTTTTGTTTTATTATAATTTTTCGATGGCCCACCTTCTATCATATAGCTAGCCAACGTAAATGGCGCCCCGCTGAAGCCAATTAAAGGTACGTCAAGTTGCTCTTCTGTCAATAAACGAATCGTGTCCAACACATACGGAACATCTGCTTTTGGATTAATACTTCCTAATTTTTCTACATCTTGAAAATTTGTAATAGGATTGTGTATTACTGGACCAATCCCACTTTTAATTTCTACGTCCACTCCTAATGCAGGGAGTGGAGACATGATATCTTTATACAAAATTGCCGCATCTACACCATAGTTTTCAACAGGTAAGCGTGTCACGTATGCACAAAGCTCCGGCTGGTGCGTTATTTCAAATAAAGAATACTTCTCCTTCAGCGCACGATATTCTGGCTGTGATCTCCCTGCCTGTCGCATATACCAAACTGGTGTATGGCTCGTCTCTTCACCCTTGTAAGCTTTAATTAACGTGTCATTCATTGTTTTGGCCATGTTATCCATCCTTTATCCACCATAAGAATAATTATCTTCCATAATCAAATCATATATTCCGATTGTAAGCAGAATAAAAACCGCTCTCATAATCCATTATTAACTATAGCGATTAATTTCCCGGCTGTATAGCAAAGCCATTTGATTGTCATGAATTTGTCTAAATTACCAGGATAACTCTACTATATTGGACCTCTTTCCCTCGAGCTTTGTAAGAGGGTCATATGCTGTAATATAGTACTGCTTTGATTGAAACAGGGCATTGCTTATCGTATATTCAGATTGGCCTTCTACCTCTGCAACCCGCTCATCGATACCATCTTCTACTCGATATATTCGATAAACGACACGATCATCATTAGAGCTTTTCCATGTGAGTTTAGCTTGCACGAGTGAGAATCCGCCAAATGTATACGATGCCTTAAGATTTTCTATAATTGGTAACTCAATTGGCTTTTCAAGAGCTACTGCATTTTTCGGCTTTGTAAAGGCCTCCGTTAATGGTTCTATCTTATCCATCTCTGTCAATATTGCTTTTGTTAACTCTGTAGGATAAGCACTTCCTCCTGTTAAGTAGTGGTCCTCATCTGACTGATCATAGCCCATCCATGCTACCATCACATAATCCGGTGTATATCCTGCGAACCATGCATCCTTGGCTTGTCCTTTAACAAATGGATGCTGTGTGGTGCCTGTTTTCCCTGCAAGTTCTTTAGAAAAACTTCCTGCGGTCGCTGTGCCTGTCTCCACCGTCTCTAAAAGCATCTCGGTCATATCCCATGCTACCTGCTCGGTAAACACCTTTGTCTCTTCAGTTTCCGCTTGAAATAAAAGTTCATCATCTGAATTATAAATACGCTCAATTGTATGGGAGTCCACCATTTTGCCATTTCTTGAAAAAGCACTATAGCTATCCATCAGGTCTAATGGCGTAATGCCTTCTGCAAGCCCACCTAATGCGATGGCCAAACCATCATCTTCAATCGAAAGGTTTAGTTTCTGCAAATATTCCTTTGAATAAGAGACACCTAGTTGGTCAAGCAACCATACAGCTGGCGCGTTCTTGGAATATTTAAGTGCATTATAGATGGAGACGGATTCGTCATACTGTCCATCTGCATTTGTGGCAGTATACCCATTGTAATCTAAAGCCTGATCAGGTATGAGCGTATATGGCGTATAGTTATCTTGCATTAGTGCAGGGCCATATACAGCTATCGGTTTTATTGTTGAACCAGGCTGTCTCACGACCGAAGCTCGATTTAACTCTCCTAACTGATAGGATCTTCCACCAAGTGCTGACACAATTTTACCTGTGTCCTGTTCCATCATGACGAAAGCCCCCTCAGTTCCTTCTGTATTTCCTGGGAAATAAGCATCATTTTGGAACTGCTGGTAAGCAATAAGCTGAGCCTCCGAGTCCATGTTTACGACTATTCGATAGCCTCCGCGTTTTAGCTCCTTAATCGACAAACCATGTTTTTCCGCTGCTTCCTTCATTACTAGATCCACATAACTGTCTGAAGAGGGTTCTGTTTTTCTCTCATTTAATTGTAACCCTAAATCACGATTTTCAGCCTGCAGTCTCTTTTCAGTAGAAAGCAATCCGGCATTTTCCATTGAGTGCAATACAATATTTCGTCGTTCTAATGCTCTGTCAGGATGATCAATTGGCGAATAGCCATTCGGTGCTTTGGCAAGCCCTGCAAGCATAGCGCCTTCCTCCACCGTCAATTCATTTACCGGCTTTGAGAAGAAGAACTTTGCCGCTGTCTCAACACCATAGACCCCTTTGCCAAAGTAAATTTCATTTAAATATAGCTCTAATATTTGATCTTTGGTGAAGCGCTGTTCCATATATATGGCTGCCATTACTTCTTTCGTTTTCCTCATCAATGTTTTATCATGATGAAGAAATAAGTTCTTTGCTAGTTGTTGCGTGATAGTACTTGCACCTTCCACTTTTTCCATGGCTACAATATCACGGACAAGCGCACGCATTACAGACCGGATATCAACGCCTGCATGGTCATAAAAACGTCGATCCTCAATAGCAACGAATGCATTCTTGACATGATCCGGAATCTTGTCTATCGATACTAGATCACGATTTTCGTTATAAAGTCTCCCGATAATCGTCCCATCCTCCATCTCTATGGTGGAAGTGGAGTCAAGAAGAAATGCTTCTTCGTCCACTACTAAACCGCCACCATATAAAATAAGAACAAACCCGATCAAACTCAGGACTAAGACAGCAATAAAACTATAGAGAATTCCTTTAACATACTTGGGAGTTCTCTTTTTAATACCAGTACGTTCCTTTTTCATTTGTTCACCTCTACACATATCCCATTATACGACAGATTCCTACATTCTTAAAGTTTAATACTTCATATCACTTAATAATTATTTTAAATAATTTTTTTGACTAATTCTTGTATTCATAGGGTAATATAATAATAGTGATGGAAGAAAGGGTGAAAAACCATGAAAGCGTTTATGACGAACGGAACCATTGATTTTCTTTTAAAGCTAGATGAAAAGCATAAGGATATTCCGTTTCATTTTATGACTAGCAATAGTAATGGGTTAGCTTATTATGAAGGAAACAAGAAAAGTGTTTTTAGTGCTGGGCGGGAGTACGACATCCTTATTGAAAAAGGTGACATTTTAGATGATGGCTATGTTGTAATGAACAACATTCCCGTGATAGAGGATGGGCAGGCTTCCTTTGAAGCGCGCTTTAAGAAACGAGGAAACGACGTGGACATGATGCCAGGTTTTCAAGCATTTCGCTTTTTAAAACCACGAAAAGGGAACACGTATGTAGTATTTACACAGTGGCAGTCTGAACAGGACTTCGAGAACTGGAAAAACTCTGAGCAATTTAAGCAATCACACAAAGGTCAAGCAACAAAACCACCTGCTTATTATGCTGATAAACCTTTCATTACCACTTACCATATGTTTGATAAAGAGTAAAAAAGGCTATTGATCGGTTTAAAAACATAAAGACCAGATGAAGGCTTGAAAACATTCAGGTAGTTTTCAAGCCTTCATCCGGCCATTTTTCTCTTGATATTATAATATAAAAATACTATCCAGCGCAGATTAAGCAGGTATTCTACTCTATTACATATTGATCAAAAAATTGCTGGAATTCCTCTTCTGGTCTTTGTCCTACAATTCTTCCTTGCTCTTCTCCGTTCTCAAAATGGATAAGGGTTGGCGTGGATTCTATACCATATGCGTTCCACTGATCCTGAAACTCACGTAGGTTCAATTTTTTCATGTCCACACCATTATCTTCCGCCAATGGTACAAGGTAAGGAGTGGTGTTTTGGCAGTGTACACATTGTGGGTCATAAAAATAAACGGTCACAGCCTCGCCACTTTCTACTTTCTCACTAAGCTCATCAGGCATAATTTGGTTCCCATAGTTCGGATCATCAAGTTGGTCAATTGTGCTTTGCTCAAGTTTTTTATCTCCGTACGGGTTATCGCTATTTTCCACTGTCTGGTTATTCTTATAGTCTATAACAAAATATAAACCTGCAAATAATAGAACAATTACTCCTACAAAAACGAGTATCTTTTTCTGCATTATTTATTCTCCTTTATTTCTTTGATTAATAGCAAATGTAATACAAAGATAACAATAAACGCGATCCCGGCAAGGAACGGTATCGTAATAAATCCGAAGTAATTGACATAAGCCACATTACATGGAACTAAACCACATGCATCCCCTGCATCCTGTAAGGCGGGTAGCTTTTGGACAAGGTAATGATATAGTGATACAAACATACCTATTCCACTTAAGATCAACCCTGGAAGTGCAATAGATACTTGTTTTTTAAATGCAGCCACTCCATATATAATCACTAATGGATACATAAGGATACGTTGAATCCAGCATAGCTCACATGGGACATATCCCATTACTTCCGAGAAGAACAAACTACCTGCAAGGGCTATAAAAGCCTGCGCCCAAATAAGTAATAACAGATTTTCCGCTTTCTTCGTTAGATTAGTCATTTTTTAAATCCTCTCATTTAATCGTTACATTGGTATTATACAAATGCGAAGAGAAAAAAACAAAGGGATTGTCTTATTTTCAAATTCTTTTTAGTCCTTACTTCTGTCTTTACTCCGTCCACTATTCTTCTATTCTTTCATTAATTGCTGTTTATGTACATACACTGCTGCCTGGGTTCGATCTTGTACTTCTAATTTGGAGAGAATGTTACTAACATGTGTCTTAACCGTCTTTATTCCAATATATAGCTTCTCGCTTATTTCCTGATTCGTCATTCCGTTCCCAATACAAAGCAGCACTTCTCTTTCTCTTTCCGTCAAAGCATCATGCAGCTTTTTCTCTTCCGTACGAAAACTCGACAACATTTTTCCAGCAACTTTCGGTTCAATCACATTTTCTCCCATAGCTGCTTTTTTTATAGCTGCAAGAATATCTGTCGCAGAGGAGGTTTTCAACAGATAACTAAATGCACCTGCCTCAACAGCAGGGAAAACCTGTTCATCATCATAATAGCTTGTTAGAATAATAATTTTAATCGAGGGATCTGATTTTAAAATGCGCTTGGTTGCATCAACACCCGTACCATTCTCCATCATTAAATCCATGAGGACAACATCTGGTTTTTCTTTTAAAATTAATTCAGCGCCATCATTACCACTTGAAGCTTCACCAATTACATCAATTTCTTCATCAGTTTGTAAATAAGCAATAATTCCTTTACGTACTACTTGATGATCATCCACTACAATTACACGTATCATGTTATTCTCTCCTTCTCCCATTTTTAGCATGGTATGCGAATGGTTATATGAGTCCCTTCGTCTTGATCAGATCGAAGGACAAATGTCCCACCAAGCTCCTCGGAACGTTCCTGCATTGTTTTCAACCCATAGGATGCCTTTTTTTCTACTCTATGATTCACATCAAATCCTTTTCCATTATCGCGGATATGGATAAACAATTCTTTAGCACGCGTTGCAATATCTAGTCTAACTTCTGTAGCGTTCGCATGACGTAAAATATTGGAGAGCGCTTCCTGGATAATCCGAAACACGTGATCCTCTATCGTCTCTGTAAGTGCTAAATCCTCTTCTATTGCTAGTTGAAAGCGTGTATTACTCTTTTGCTTCAGTTCCTCTACTAATTTACTAACACCAGTAGATAATGAATCTCCCGATAGATGAACGGGCCGCAAATGCAACAGAAGTGCCCGCATTTCTGTCTGAGATTGTAGCGCAGATTTCGCGACTTCCTCCATTTGTTTTTTAGCTGTTACAGGATTTTTATCTAGTTGCTTTAATGCCGCTTCTGACATCATTGTTAAGGCAAAAAGCTGTTGACTTACAGCATCATGTAGGTCCCTGGCTAACCGTTGACGTTCTTCAATTACAGCAGCTTTATGTGCTGATTTTGCATAATCTGCTTTTTCATCAGCCATTCGCTGCAAGGATTTCACCTGGTTTTGCAACTTCTCACCAAGTTCGTTCATTTCATTACCGATTCGCGCCAGTTCATCTCCTTCGTTATAATAAACACGAGATTGATAGTTACCATTAGCAAACTGTGTAATGAGGACAGACAAATAGTCAAGTCGTTCTTTCATATCCCCACTAGATTTAAAACCAGTATATAGAGAAATAATGATGGCTAGTACAAAATATAAAGAAATGAAGAGAAAAATACTATGCGGCGTTAACCATTCTGGTTCAATTAAGACATAGATTGAGAGCAATATAGACAAAATAGTTACCGTTGTAAGAAATACACCGTATAAATGGGAGCGGATATAACTATATCGTATACTCGAAAAACGTTTATTCATGTTTAGCGCCCCCTTATACATAGTCGATTCTAATTGAACCGGCCTTTAAACGAATATGAAAGTCAATTTTCTGTACGGCGTGCTCGTAATCCTCTGTTTCATAGTCGAGAGAACGATTTATACCATCCACATTTTTCCCAACCACCTCAATATCCCCTGCTTTAACAGAAGCATGTACTTTAAATGGTACATCCTCCGGTATTAAAATAGTCACATCACCTGCCAGTGAGCTAATGGAGACGGGTGTTCTTTTTTCAGGAATGAAAGCCTTTGAAAAGTCAAAGTAGAAGTCACCTGCCATGTTATTCAAGTTCATAGGTTCAAGTTTCCAGTTAGGAGACGTGTACTCATAACTGCCGACAGAGAAGAAAGAAGAATTATGGGATTTCTGGGATTTATCTGTATAGAAATCTTCGTCTTTACTATTATATGTTACAAAGTATTTCTTTCTCCCAATTAAGAGAAAACCGACATAAATAATAAGAAGTGGCCACAATTTAAATATGTCTCCCAATGTAAACGAGATATATTCAAATCTATCAAGAAGCAGTAAGGAACCAGCCACAAGGAACAATGATCCAAAGATCCAGCTCCCTCCCCTTCTTTTCCAATAATCCAATAGCCATTTGCAACCAATCACCACGAAGAATGTAGGATATATATATAGCCAGGCAGCGTTAAAATCAAATGCAATTAATCCAATGTTAGAGAGAACTAGCATGATGCCTAAAGCAATTAACAATACTGCTAGAAAATAACGTATAAAACTTTTCATATACGATTCCCCCTTTCCTAATTATTTGTTTAAAACTATTGTCCTTACGCCTCCACTACAAATTCCTTCAAGCGTTTATTCCTTATGGTGTTTAGCGCAATTCCTGTTATAACAAGCCCGCTTACGATTATAATGACTTGTATTTGGACACCTACTGCAATTAATAAAGACGTCACTGCATAGGAAACAGGAACCAATCCTGATGATACTGTCATCAGCAAGCTCATTATTCTGCCAAGCATGCGCTTTTCTGTAGTCTGCTGAAGCATTGTCATAATAGGTATGTTTACAATCTGCATGGCAAACGCCATGACAAAGACTAACGCTGCTGTCATCCCTAATATTGTAGACGTACCAATAAAAGTATAAATAATACCAAGTCCGATTAATCCGCGAATTACTGCTATACCTGGTTTTTTAAATGAGACTACTGCCAAAAATATAGCTCCCATTAATGCTCCAATACCCATCGACATTTGAACGGTTGCCAGACTGACTGCACTTCCATGAAAAATGTCCTTTACGATAATCGGTATTCCAATGGTAAACGGCCCTGTAAAGAAAAAATTAAGAAAGAATGATACGGAAACGATGGACACGATCAGTTGATTCTTTTTTGCGTATACTAGCCCTTCCTTTAAATCAGCCCAAGGTGTTTGGATTGTTCTTTCCTCTGTATCTTCTTTTTTCAAACGGATAAACAATACGATAATAGAAGCAATAAATAACATGCACATGGCTACAGTAAATACGCCTGTAAACCCAAGAACAGCGATTAAAGTTCCACCTAGAGCCGGTCCAGCTATCGGACTTATTTGCGCGGTCATTTGAATCAAAGAATTTCCCCTCTGTAGCTGATTCTTTTCCAAAACCATCGGGGTCAATGAGTTTATAACAGGGTAGCTGAATGCATCCGATATACCGAATAACGCAGCAAGCGTGATAAGATGCCATGCCGTGACAGAGTCCGTTATTAAAATAAGGATCAGGATGAGAATTAAAACAGCCCGTGATAAATCTGATATAAACAAAATGAGTCGCTTATTAACTCGATCAGCAACTACCCCCCCAAAGGATAGCAACAACAACCTAGGGATAGAAGCTGCTAGAAAGAGCATTCCGAAATAAAAACGGTTTTCACTAAGCGAGAGCATTAACCATTCCGCCCCAATTAAATAGACATAATAACCAGGTGAAGATAGAAATGCGCTTAAAAACAATAAAATAAAGTTACGATTTTTCATTAATGGTACGTGTAAGGCATCCTGCGTACTGACTGATACATCCATTGAAACTACCTCCCTCAATTCATCTCTTACTTATCATACAAAAACAATTGAGTGAGGGGGACAGTCTTCGGATTGCTCTTAACTCCGTCTTAAGACTGAATCTTTATCCGTCTATGTCTAAGTTTTTCGTAAAGGAAAATCATAACGAGCACCCAGAGATACCCAAGTATGAAACCTGCCATGACATCTGTTAGATAATGAACATTGATGATATACCTACTTGTCCCTATTAAGAGGATTAAAAAGGCAAGTCCGCCTTGGATTAACTTTTTCGCTTTAGGCTTCTTTACAAGCTGGACGATAAAATAAGCGAGTAAGCCATAACAAACCATTGATATCATTGCATGTCCGGATGGAAAACTGTATCCTTCAGCATTTGCCGCAACAAGAATGCTTGGTCTTTCACGCTGCACTACATGTTTAATCAACACATTAATTATGTGAGCGCCCCAAGTGCCACCAGCGAATATCAAAACAGGTAAAGTTGTTCGGTACTTCCAATATAGAATAACTGCCATTATAACAACAAGAGGGATTACGAAATGAGATGATCCTAATTCCGTTATCCAACGGAAAACAGTATAGAAATGGGAATCTACTGCAAGACCTTCTACAGGATCTCTTGTCCACTGGTCCATATATGGCAATGTTCCATTTAAAATTTTCGTTATCCACAATCCTATCATCACTACTACTGCAACAAGTAATACAAGTAATAGATAATTCTTCTTCGATCGCATTCATTTATCCCTCCTCTCTTTATGATACCTTAAATGTGGTTTCAAAAACACTGAGGAGGGAAAGATATAAACGGATAAAAAATATAAAAGGCGGGATTAAAATGGAAAAAGAATTACAGCAATTAATTGATGGATTAAACGTGGACTTAGCTAATGAATATGGTGCTGCCATTCAATATACGTACAGTGCTTCTGTAGTTACAGGACTTTATCGTTCTGCATTAAAACCATTTTTTGAAGCGGAGATTAATGATGAACTTGGCCATGCCCTTTATTTATCAGAGAAAATTAAATCACTTGGGGGCACCCCAACAACAAAGGCAGCTGAGATTCCACAGCCTACTGAAGTGAAGGATTTATTAAAAGCAGCTCTTCAATCTGAGTCTGACACAATCGAGCGTTACGAGGAACGAAAAAAACAAGCAGAAAATCTTGGGTTCACGGAACTTGTTGTAAAATTAGAAGATCTTATTTCTGATGAGACACATCACAAAGAAGAAATTGAACGTTTATTAGAAGATCCGCGTTTATCTCAGTAAACAGCTGCGCAGGTAGTTTTAAAACGTATAGATGATATAGATGATCACTTGCCCCCATTGTCCGTATTAATTCGGTCGATGGGGCTTTAACCTTATCTCCCCAAATTGTTTTAGTTTGGATTTTTATTAATTCTTACTTAACAAGCCGACTTAGGATTTACGTCCCCACTTTTGCTCTGAAATGTTATAATAGTTAGAAATTAAATTCATCGAGGGGGATTTAAATGCTACAAGACATCCATGCAGCCATAGACAAATTGTATGATGAGATGGTAGAAACCAGACGATACTTACATCAACATCCAGAATTATCTTTTAAGGAAACGAAAACAGCCAAGTATATAGCAGATTACTACGAAACGATTGGTATTCCTTACAAGTCAGGCGTGGGCGGCAATGGGGTCATTGCTACATTAAAAGGTGGGAAACCAGGTAAGACCATTGCACTACGAGCAGATTTTGATGCCTTACCGATACAAGACGAAAAAGATGTTCCTTATAAATCCAAAGTGGACGGTGTTATGCATGCATGTGGCCATGATGGACACACAGCTTCTTTGCTCGCTTTAGCTAAAGCAATGCAACAATACCAGGATGAACTACCAGGTACAATTGAATTTTTACATCAGCATGCAGAAGAATATGCACCTGGCGGAGCAAAGCCGATTGTGGAATCTAGGGCACTCGATCATGTGGATGCAGTATTTGGGACCCACTTATGGGCTACAACCCCTCTTGGTGTTTTACAGACATCTGAGGACGTTTTTATGGCAGGTGCCGATCGATTCACTATTACAATTCAAGGATTAGGTGGCCATGGCGCCTACCCCCATGAAACAAAGGATGCCATCGTGATTGCAGCTCAGCTCATTACCCAGCTTCAACAGATCGTTTCCCGTAGGCTTGATCCGCTAGACACAGCTGTCGTGACAGTAGGAATATTCGAGGCTGGGAAAGCCTTTAATATAATTGCAGATAAAGCAACGCTGACTGGAACCGTCCGTTATCTAAATCCAGCAATACAAGAAAACCTTATTGCGGAAATGGAGAAAATTATTAAAGGGGTCTGTATTTCTAATGATGCGGACTACACGTTCGACTATACAAAAGGCTATCCTCCGTTAATCAATCATGCTGAAGAAGCCAAACTTGTCTTGGAATCAAGCAAGGTAATACACGATATTCATACTCGTGAAACGGTTGTACCTGTAATGGGAGGAGAAGATTTTGCTTACTACACCTTACACAAACCTGGTGCCTATTTCTTTACAGGAGCAAACCTAGAAGGAAATCCATATCCTCATCATCATCCTAAATTTGATATTGACGAACGCGCCTTACCAATCGCAGCAAAAACCTTAATTACAGCCTATATGGCGTATCAGGAACGCCCTTAAACAAAAATCCCGTCACCAGCAATAGCTGTGGACGGGATTTTTGACATTTTAAACGGTGCTCCGCTTTTATTTATACGAGCTTGGCTTTTACATAGCCATTGATAAATAGGAAGTTAAAAAGTATTCCGCCTAGCAATGTAATGGCAAACCCGATATAGGCTTGGGTAAATAAAAAGACTAGGGAAAAAATCACCGCTTGTCCAATAGATAGCTGATACAATAATTTCATGACAGCTTGCTGTTTTGGCTTCGTCTCAACCGGGTAAATATCGAGCCATATATTCGTACGATGATGCTGATAAATCGTCATCATTTGAAAACAGCTTAAATAAAGAAATAATACTGCAAAAATAATCTTCATCCATACGTTCGGAATATAATAGATGAATAATCCCCCAATAACAATCAAGCGTAAATACATACCGAGGTAATCTCCACTACGTATAAAGGTAATTCGATATAGATAATCAAACGTATTCTTTTTATCCACCGAGAGATTGCTTACCAGAGAAACAAGCCATTGTCGTTTTTTTACTCGATTTTTCAAATGAGGAACATCTGCAAACATATTTGCGATTCGATAGAAGGTCTGCATTCGATTCTGATCCTTTTCAACAAGGAGGTCCCAAACAATGCCAGCCTGTCTTCGAGATACATTCAAAACATACAGAAAAAGAAGTGCAAACATTACAGAGGTGATCCCTGCCATCAGCATATTACCACTAATAATAAAATAAAACACGACTACATTTAGTACAGTTCTCACCGCTAGATCAAGCCTTCTTGTACCTGGCTCGCGAACCTTCAACATCCACCAATTAGCAATTAAATTTCCTACTTTGAACACTAGCAAAATTGCAATGCTCAAAAGATACATTTGTCCACTTCTGTCAGGAAACGATGCAAAATAAAGTGGTCCAAACGCTGCTGCTACCAAGAGAACAAGATATAATTGGATAACAAAACTGTAAATAAGCGCATTTCGAAAATATGCATGCATTTTCGTTTCCGCGGCTATTAAGAAAACAAGGTCAGGCTCCTTAAGTAATGTACGAACAGGACTATAACTTACAAGCAGCCCAAGGGCCACCCCCATAATACCTGCTGTGGGAAAATCTTCTGGCAAACCTACAAGCCACTGTTGGTAGTAATAAGCAAGTGCCGAAATAAAAAACAACATGGCCACAGCAATATGACCATTGAAAATGTATTTCAAGTAACGACTTGTTTCTTTGATGTGAACAGAAAGTCGCTTTTTATAAAAATCGTGAGAATCAAACATGGCTATCTTCTTCTTTCGTGAGCTGTACATACAAATCATCTAACGTTGCATGAGGCATATTGAAACTATTACGAAGCTCTTCCAATGTTCCCATTGCTCGGATTTCTCCTTCATGCAAAATAACAAAACGATCACAATAACGCTCAGCTGTAGCAAGAATATGGGTCGACATTAATACCCCAGACCCATTCTCCTTCATTTCATCCATTAACTGGAGATAGGATTGAATACCAAGTGGATCCAGCCCGACGAAAGGCTCGTCCACAATATAGAGTGGCGGTTCAATCAGAAAGGCGCACATGATCATCACTTTTTGCCTCATTCCTTTAGAAAAGTGAACCGGAAACCAATTTAGTCTTTTCTCCATTCGAAATTCTTTTAGTAATGGTGGCAGTCGCTTTTCAAACAATTCTTCAGAAATATCATAGGCCATCGCCGTTAATTTCAGGTGCTCGTGTAACGTAAGCTCATCATACAATATGGGCATTTCCGGTATGTAGGCAAGTTGGTTGCGATAAGACGCTGGATTCTCTTGGAATGTTTTTCCGTTAACCGAGACAGACCCTTTTTTAGCCTGCATTAACCCAATGATGTGTTTAATAGTCGTACTTTTCCCAGCACCATTAAGGCCGATTAATCCAACAATTTCCTTTGGATAAACATCAAATGAGATACCATGTAAAACATTTTTATGGGTGTATCCCCCATGTAAATTTTCGATATGTAACAATGATTCCACAACGGTTCCTCCTCTTCATCTTCTTTATTTTATCACTACCGGGAATGAATGCCAAAGTAAACTGTACCTTGAATTTTGACAAAAAACGTGCATGTCCTGCATATTTTTTTAATCTGGTTGCAAACTAGTATTAGAAGGGCGGAGGTTTCCAATCCAATCATTTCACTTAAACCACAAATGAGGTGTTAGTGATCGAGTAGCGAAGAAGTTTCCACACTGACCGAGGTGTTCGTGATCGAAATCTAATGTAAAATTTGTGAATTTAGCAAATGAGGTGTTTGCGAAAGGTAACCAAATGTAATAAACACTTTTGCCAGCATATCTCAGAGAAATTCTGAGATTTTGACAAAAAAGTTTACGTAACCAATCGTTCATGCACATGCATAAACTGTACCGTTTACGAAGTCCCCGCATTTTCGTTATACCCCTTCGCCCTTCTTAGCGCAGGCATCGCTCTTTATGAGTGATGCCTGTTTCTTTGCAATAAATTCGTATCCTCTATACAATAAAGGATAATTAAACGAAGGGGTGAATTAGCAATGACTCATGATGATTGTATTTTCTGTAAAATAATTAACGGAGATATTCCTTCTGCCAAGGTGTATGAGGATGAACATGTTTATGCTTTTTTGGACATTAGCCAGGTTACCAAAGGCCACACCCTTGTCATACCAAAACAACACACAAAAAATATTTACGAAACTTCACCGGAAGTAGCGAGTGAACTATTTGGCCGTGTTCCATTAATAGCCAATGCAATTAAGAAGGCCTATAATCCCATTGGAATGAACCTTTTGAATAACAATGAAAAACCAGCAGATCAGTCTGTCTTCCATTTGCACATTCATATACTTCCTAGATATGGGGATGGAGATGGCTATAAATCCAATTGGACTGTACATTCAGACGATTACACATCAGAAGATTTAACAAAAATAGCCAATGAGATTGGAAATGCAATGTAACATTAATTATTTCCAAGTGAATTAAAAAGTAGTACTTTTTATTTGCCCATGTATTTGGTATAATTATAGTACATTTCTGCAGCTGACAATGAGTGTACAGTTGAGGAATGTAACATGATATTTCATGTAGCTGAGAAAGCAGAGAAGAGGAGAGGTAAAATGAATACGAAAGTTTTAGTTATTTTGTCACTATTGGTGGGTATCGGGACAGTGCTACATACTGTCATACCGGGAGTGTTTTTCGGAGTTAAGCCGGATATGCTGTTATCCATGATGTTTCTAGGAATTATCTTATTTCCACAACCAAAGTATGTGGTACTACTTGCACTAGCGACAGGTGCTATTTCCGCCTTAACAACACAGGCGCCTGGTGGGCAGATCGCCAACTTGATTGATAAGCCAATTACAGCAATGCTATTTTTGATTTTATTTTTATTTGTTAAGAACAAGGTTAATAATAAAATAAGTGCCCCTGTTTTGACCGCAATCGGGACAATGATTAGTGGCGCAATTTTCCTTAGCGTTGTACTATTCTTCCTTGGCGCAATGGAAGGTGGATTTATAGCAGGAATGCTTACAGTTGTACTCCCTGCTGCCGCTGTCAACACATTGATCATGATTGTAATTTATCCAGTCGTTGAGGGGATTTTGAAGAGGTCACAGCCCATAACATCATTGTAAGAAAATCCTCTGACAGCTTCGTTTGTCAGAGGATTTTTTAGAAATACATAAGTAAAATGTTTGATGTAACAGTAAAAAGAGGAAAACTATAAGTAAGTGTTGGGAAAGGAGCGTATTAAAATGGCAAATGTAAAATCATTATTATTAGGATTAATGGTTGGTGGTACGGTAAGTGCTGCTACAACCCTACTTACCACCCCTTCTTCTGGTAGCGATGTTCGTAACCGTGTGAAAACCCAAGGTACGGAATTGAAAGACATGATCGCGAATTTAAAACAAGACGGCTTAAAATTGAGAAAACAATTGACGGAGACATCAAAAGAAGGTGCAGCTTTAGTCAAAGAATTAACACAAGAAATGAAGAAATCTGTTGAGGAATGGAAAGATACGGTAGAGCCTCACCAGGAAAATATCCACCAATACCTGGAACAAATTGAATTGAGCTTGAAAGACCTTGAAGAAAAAATGAAAACGAAGAATCCATAGTAAAAGTGCTGCTTATAAAGCACAAAGAAACACGCTTGGTGAATATAAACCAAGCGTGTTTTTTATGTTCTTATTGAAGTTAAATAAGATATGTCCCAACCATTAAAGTGGGAGATACTATTTAGCTTTTAGATCTTCAATAGAATTGATATCTTCCATGTATTCTGGAACGACAAGTCCAATTTTAGCCCCATCAAGGTTTGCGCCAAGATCTACAAAGTCATCCTTAAAATCCTTATAGAAATCAGCGTGAGTCTGTGGCATCCAAGCTGCCATTGTCGCGTCTCCATCTCCGTTTGCTACTGCCTCAAACATAACGGCCACGTCTACAGGAGTTATCGTTACTTCAAACCCTTTTCGCCTCAACACTTCTGCTACAACGTTTGCTGATGCGCGTTCGGAATCCCACGGTGTGGAAACAAGCTCAACGGAAACTCCATCAACGTCTTCAACGCCTTCTGTCCATTCTGCTACCTTATCCGGATTGTCCTCAACCCATTGCTTAGCAACCGTCGCTATATCTTCTCCAGAGTCAGAGGATTCGTACATGATACCCTCCATATCTTCAACTGTCCAATTAAACTGATCGATCAGTTTATAGGCATTCGGCTTGTCCTCTTCTAAGCCTTTTCGCGCGAGCGATTTGATTTGCTCCACTTCTCCATAAACCCCTTGTGGATCTTCAAGATATTTTAGGTTATCAAATTTTGTGAACATCCAATGCGGATTCCATCCAGTTACAACAATTGGTTCTTCATTGTTTATCGCTTTCTCCAACTCTGTAACCATTGCTGCTGTTGAAGATTGCTCAACCTGCCAGCCATCTAAGTTCTCATATTCTTCAATAGCTTTTTCTGTAGTAACTGAGATTCCAGCACCTGGTTCAATACCGGTAATTGTATAGTCTATCTCTTCCCCAATGTTCATAGAGCTATCAGAACTCTCTTCCACGTTTTCCTCACTATCGTTTCCCGATCCGCACGCAGCAAGAAATAAAACGAGTAAAATACCCATTATCAATGTTAATTGTTTTTTCGGATTTTTCAACATAAAATTAAAGCCGTCCCTTCTGTGTTGTATTTCTGAATGCTAAGATAACTATTATTTAAAACAAAAAGGCTGGCACATGCATGATGTACCAGCCCTTTTGTTACCTAATCGCTAGGTTTATTCTACACCATTCAACCATTCATCTACTTTGTCTTGGTTGTCTTCTACCCATGTAGCAGCAGCTTCTTCAGGAGAAGCGCCATTATAGATATCAAGCATTACAGACTCCATATCATCTGTAGTCCAGTTGAACTGGTCAAGAATCTTGTACGCATTTGGAAGCTCTTCTTCTAAGCCTTCACGTACCATTGTGTCAATGGTCTCTGCCTCACCAAATGAACCTTCTGGATCTTCAAGATATTTTAGATCATACTCTTGGAATTTCCAGTGTGGAGTCCATCCAGTTACAATAATATCTTCTTCCTTATCAATAGCATTCCCAAGCTCGGTAGCCATGGCACCACTAGATGACGTTTGAACTTCCCAGCCCTCGAGATTGTCATAATCTTCAAGAGCCTGTTCAGCAGCTCCTACAACACCTGCACCTGGTTCAATACCAGTAATTGTTTTATCAGCTTCTTGATCAAGGTCAGCAATAGAATTTACATCCATGTATTCTGGAACTACTAACCCAATTTTTGCGCCTTCAAGGTTTGTACCAAGCTCAACAACCTGGTCACCATATTCTTCAAATTGTCCTGCATGTGTTGCCGGTAACCATGCAGCTACCATTCCATCTGCTTCACCGTTTGCAACAGCTTCCCACATTACAGCATTATCAAGTGGTGTTAATGTTACATCATAGCCTTGGTCCTCCAATACCTTCCCGATAACATTTGTGGAAGCTACCTCAGAATCCCATTCTACGTATGCTAGTTCTACTTCTTTTCCATCACCTACAGATGCAGAACCTTCTTCTGATCCACCATCTGATGACTCATCATCTGAACCGCAACCAGCAGCAACCAATGATAATGAAAGACCTGTTACAAGGCCTAAACGTTTCCAGTTAAATTTAACCATAACTAAAATCTCCCCTTTTTTTATTAATGAAATATATATGGACTTTTCTTAAGAAAAGATACCAACAGTTTTAGTTGTTTATCCCGGAGCAACCGCCCGTATGACTCCCACATCAAAACATGAAGTGAAACAGTGATGTTCAAGTGGTGGTAAACGGACGCTAACATCCCGATTCGTTCAACTAACAATCAGTAGTGGAAGAAACCTCCACTGATTGAAGTTTCACTTTATTTCTTTTTGTTTAAATTCTGTGTAACACGGTCAATAATTATTGCAAGGATAACGATCCCTACACCAGCAACAAAGCCGTTACCAACGTTTGAACGTTGTAGTGCGGAAAGCACTTCCCTTCCTAATCCTGGAGCACCGATCATGGATGCAATAACAACCATGGATAGTGCAAGCATTACAGTCTGGTTAATTCCAGCCATAATTGTAGCTTTTGCCATTGGAAGTTCCACTTTAAATAGTTTTTGGGAGCCAGTGCTACCAAATGCCTCAGAAGCTTCCACTAACTCACTTGACACCTGACGAATACCTAGATTAGTAAATCTGACTGTTGGTGGCGTTGCGAAAATTAGTGATGCGAAGATCCCTGGTACCATCCCTATTCCAAAGAAGGCAACAGCTGGTATTAAATATACAAACGCAGGCATTGTCTGCATGAAATCCAAAATTGGTGTAATAATTGATTCTGCTGTTTTACTTTTTGACATGAGTATCCCAATCGGAACCCCAATTATGATAGATAATAGACTTGAAATCAGTACTAGTGTAAAAGTACTCATAAGGTGTTCCCATAAGCCCTGGTTATAAATGAACCACAGACCAACAATGGAGAATGCCGCAAGCCCAATCTTTTTGCCTGAAATAAAGAAAGCAAGTATTGCAACTAAAAGAATAATGATAACTGGTGGTACTGCTGTAAGTGACTCAGAAACAAAATCCATAAAGTTCCCAAAATGTTCTTTAATTGGCTCAAACAAGAACGAAAAAGTATCTGTTAAAATATCAGTAAACGTTTCTGTCCAATCCGCAACCGGAATTTCTGGAATGAAATCTAGCATATTATTTAACATCTTCTATGTTCACCTCGCCTTCCCCAGCAAGTGCAGCTATAACTGCGCCGCGCACAATGATTCCTACAAGTTTACCTTCCTCTACCACTGCGACTGGAATTGGAGAATCATGAATGATATCAAAGATTTCTTTTAGTGAGGTATCTCTATCTATTTTTGGTATATTATTTTTCAAGATTTCTTGCAGATTACCCACTTCTTTTTTACGAGCTTCTGAAGCGTCATCAGCAGTAATATACCCCTTTAGATTACGTTTGCTATCGGTTACGAACATGCTTGATAATCCTTCTTCACGCATGCGCTCCAATGCAACCCTAGGGCCATGTTTATCAATGTTAACTGTTTCTGGACGTTTCATAATGTTATGCGCCGTTAATACTTTAGAGCGATCAACATCCTCAACAAATTTTTCAACATAGTCATTAGCAGGATTAACTAAGATTTCTTCTGGCGTACCTATTTGTACGATAGAGCCATCTTTCATCAAGGCAATACGATCGCCTAGACGGAGAGCTTCATCCAGATCATGTGTAATAAATAGGATCGTTTTCTTCATTGTAGTTTGCAGATCAAGCAACTCATCCTGCATTTCTTTACGAATAAGTGGATCTAGCGCTGAAAATGCTTCATCCATAAGTAATACTTCTGGATCGTTAGCTAAAGCGCGGGCTAACCCAACACGTTGCTGCATACCACCGGATAATTGATTTGGCTTTTGGTGCATATAACCACCAAGTCCAACCATTTCCAATGCCTCTGTCGCTTTTTTCTGTCTTTCTTCTTTTGGAACGTCTTGAATTTCTAAACCGTATTCCGCATTTTCCAGAATTGTACGAAATGGGAAAAGGGCAAATTTCTGGAATACCATACTCAGTTTTTCACGACGTACTCTCCGTAAGGATTTTTTATCCATCCCAGCAAGATTCTCACCGTCGATATAAAGGCTCCCCTCTGTTGGTTCAATTAAACGATTAACTAAACGAACCAAGGTAGACTTACCACTACCAGATAACCCCATAATGACGAATATCTCACCGGCTTCTACGGAAAAGGAAGCGCGGTTAACCCCTACTGTATTTCCGGTTTCTTTTAATATTTGCTCTTTGGAAGCACCTTTATCCAACAGTTTTAATGCTTGTTTTGGATTCTTACCAAATACTTTTGATAACTGCTTTGCTTCAATTACTGGCAAATTATTCACCTCACCTTTAATCTAACTATTATTATTGGACCACTACTTTGTAACTATTGTTTGTCCGTGTACAGGCATTAGAAACCAGCCAGAAACCCAATCTGTTGATTTCCATGAAGCCGTACCGCGTTGGTCTACTCTAAATACTATATAGGTTTTTTTATTACAATACAAACTTTGAATTTCGTTAGTTTTGTACATTTTTTACGTACAGTTTAAACTGTACAGATTTAACAGTGCAATACCTTTAAATAACTTCCATTTACTTAAAAATGCTGGTAGATGTGCTGTTTTTAAATAAACTTTTTTTAGTGTACCCTTTATATATCATGACTTAGGAGGATTTTATGAAAGAACCTCAAAATGAAAATGTAACAAGTGAAATTATGATGGAATTCTCTAAAACACTCGAAATGTTTGATCTTACTCCATTAGAGGCGAGATTATTTGTCTATCTATATTTATATGAAGAACCATTTACATTAGATGAAATGAGCGAGGCGCTTGGAAAAAGCAAAACATCTATGAGCACTAATGTGAGAACGTTATCAGACTTAAACCTCGTAACAAGAGTCTGGAAAAAGGGAGTACGCAAAGATTTATATCAAGCAAACACCCAGTTGTTCAAATCGTTCATGAACTCCTATATAAATAAATGGATTGATGCTACGATTCACCAAAAGGATGCACTAGAGGAAACCAATAATTCTGTTGAAAGAGAATTAAGCAAAGGAGAGACACCAGAACTCCAGCAGATAAGTCAGAAGCTTCAGGACATCATTTTCTTCCATACACAGGTCGAGCTTCTGTTCAGGCAAATGAAACAGGATTAAAACCAACAATAGAAATAAAAAAATATAAACGAGGGATTAATAACTTCTCCCTCGTTTATATTTACGTTTGTCTTTTTCAATAATTTTTATAAATGCTGCCATTAAGGAAGGGTAATACCCTTCTTTTTTTAATGCATAAATTGTTGCGTCGGGATCAAGCTTTTCACTTAGCATTCCAGCAAATTCAATAAGAAGTGAACTGTAGTCAAGAAGGCCTTCCTCTTGTTGTACTTCATATTTTTCATTTAACCTGCTCAATAACTGGATTAATTCGTTATACTCTGAGTCTGTCACATTTTTCTCTAACACCATCTTTATCATAGGGAATTTATTAAGATCGATCACTTTAGAAAGCAGTTGCAAATGAAAGGCAGCATTGTCGTTATATTCCGTTCTTCCCAACCTCTCGAACCCCCTTTTCCAACACCGTTAAAGCTCCGCTGTAAATCTTTTATAAAAATGCACAAAAAACTATTGATTTTTCTCTCCAATCGTACTATTATTCATGAAGGATTAAAAGTCTCATCAAGAAGATACTGGAGGGATCAAAAATGAATTGCTGGAAATCCATTAACCTTACGAAAGAACTTGGGAATAATCGAATATATCTTTTGTCATTTTTGATCGGCTTGTTATCCTTCATATTTCTTTATGTGCCTATTACAATTGCCCAAGGTACAAATAAAGTTGACGAAGCAGGTTTTTTACCTTTTATATTGGCATTATTGTTATTACCTGCATTGCATTCACTAATGCATATCCTACCATTGATTATACTAAATAAGCGATTAAAAATTATATTTAAATTAAAAAATAAAAGATTACCTGTTTTTAACTATTATACGAAATTTCATCTGACAAAAAAAGTCTCACTCATAGTAGCAATTGCACCAACTATTTTAATTAGCATCCCAGGAATTATTGCGAGCTATTTGTTCATTGATTATTCCGTTTACATCTTAATGTTTACATCTGTGCATATCGGCATGTCATACCTTGATTTTCTTTATGTGAATCATATTGGAAAAGCCCCTAAAAGTTGTTTCATCGATAGTCGGAAAGACGGCTTTGACATACTGATAAAGGAAAAGCACCTTTAAGATCTGGATATTCCAGGTCTTTTTTTATAGATTCTTTTCTTGGCAAAAGGTTCTTTAATATATTAAAATGATACAATTCCATTCATAATCCTGTCTATAAGTTAGACAAGAACAATTCTTTATTAAAGGAAACACGGTAATATATCCCCATTTCTTTAGCAGCTAAGAGGATTGGTCTGTTCAGATTGATAATCTTTTGTTAAAGTTAAGAATAGGATAATTAGAAGAAAGTGTGTACTTTTACATTGTGAACTGGGAACGAGGAGGTCGATTATGCTTATCATGTATTTACTTTTCGCAGCTTTTGTCTTATTTATATTTAATTCTCTTACAGATAGATTCTGCAAGAAGATGGAAATGGAAATATTAAAACAAAGGAAGGTATTCCGGACAATTAACATTATGGTTCTTATCCTACTCGTATGCTCCTACCTTCGAGTGTTAAATGTCATGGCATAGCCTAACAATAGAACTATATTTTTTTTACATAAAATATGTTATATTAATCAATAGTAAAAACAAAACGCAAGAAAAAGATTAGGAGTGTTCATAATTGAAAAAATTAGCAATTGCTGCAACACTGACAGCAGGTATTTTGACTCTGTCTGCTTGTAACTCTGACGAAGCAGATTCAGAAGTGGTCGTAGAAACTGCTGCCGGGGATATTACAAAAGAAGATTTCTATCAAAAGCTTAAAGACACTTATGGCGAAGATGTACTTCGTGAGTTGGTTACTGTTGAAGTTTTGCAGGACAAGTATGATGTTACAGAAGAACAGGTAGACAGCGAAATCGAAAAAATGAAAGAAGAGTTAGGCGATCAATACGAAAACGCGGTTAAACAACAATTCGGAAGTGAAGATGCTTTCCGCGACGTAATTGAAATTAGCTTGTTACAAGAAGCTGCTGTATCAGAAGATATTAAAATAACTGATGAAGAGCTTCAAGAATTGTATGATCGTAAAAATACAGAAATTGATGCATCACACATCCTTGTCGCTGATGAGGAAACAGCAAATGAAGTAAAGGAAAAGTTAGACAATGGCGAAGATTTTGCTGATTTAGCAAAAGAATATTCTACTGATGAAGCATCAGCTGAAGAAGGCGGAGATCTCGGGTATTTCTCTGCAGGCGAGATGGTTGCTGAATTTGAAGATGCTGCATACAGCCTTGAAAAAGGAAAAATCAGTGATCCAGTTGCATCACAGCACGGATTCCATATTATCCGCGTAAATGACAAGCGCGAAAAAGAAGAAAGCATCGGTGAATTTGAAGATGTGAAAGATGATCTTCGTCGTGAACTTGTAACGCAAAAAATGGATCCAACCGCAGCACAAGAAAAAATCAATGGTTTGATTAAGGATGCGAAAGTAGATATTAAAGTTGATGGTTTGGAAGATATCTTTGAAGAGCCTGAACAAGAGGAAGCTCAAGGCTAAATTCAACGTTTCTATAAACAATATATCAAAAGAGGATGCTCATACGAATGGGCATCCTCTTTTGATTTCTATTTAATCTGATATGTGCTCTTTTTGCTGTTGTTTATTCACTCTTTCCGCTTCTAAACGGTCCATATATACCTTTCCCTCTTTTTCAATAAATTGTTGTTCCAGCCTTCTCTCTGCCAACATTGCGCGCATTGCCATATATCCACTCAAAAAGATTAGAATAACCAGCATAAAAACCCACCAAGGTACTCCTAGTATCATTATTCGGCCTCCTTGTCCATATTCTCTATCAGATATATATGTTCTAGAAGTTTAAATAATGACCGATATCTTTATTCTTCGAATGAGGGCTTGTAGAATGCTCGATTATCCATGGCAAACAACCGATCGGTAAATTCACCTGGTTTCACTTTATCCAACGCACGATTTAGCATATTCATCTTCGCATCCATTAAATCAATTAAGTGTAAAATCTCTGCCTCCCGTACTAAAGGCGGCTTTGGACTACCCCACTCTGCTTTACCATGGTGGGACAAAATTAAGTGTTGTAAGATGAGGGTCTCTTCTTCTCCCTCAATTTGTAATTCTCTTGCCATTAGACCGATTTCTTCTACCATTATCGGTATATGCCCGAGCAATTTCCCTTCAATGGTGTACGATGTTGTAACCATTCCTGACAATTCTCTTAACTTCCCTAGATCATGTAGAATAATGCCTGCATACAGCAAATCTTTATTTACTTCTGGATATAATTGATGTATTTGTCTTGCTATCCCCAACATGCTGACAATATGATGGGCCAGGCCAGACACATATTCATGATGATTCTTTGTTGCAGCTGGATATAAAAGTAAATTTTCCTGATACTTTTTAATAAATGCTCTGGTAATTCGTTGTAACGTAGGATTCTTCATCTCAAAGATGGCCTCGGTCAATTTATCCATAAGTATATCTTTACTCACCGGTGCTTTTTCAACAAAGTCTGATACATGTACGTCATCTGTCGGCTGCGCCGGCCTCACCGCGAGAATTTTTAATTGCGGTTTCCCTCGGAACTGATTTACTTCACCTGATACCTTAATAATTTTTTCCGGGATAAATAATGCTTCATCTTCCTTTGTAGCGTCCCATAACTTTGCTTCAATCTCTCCTGTGGCGTCTCTTAGGATCAGTGTAAGGAACGGTTTTCCTCCACTAGTCAATCCCTTTGAAGCTTCCTTAATAAGCATAAAACTGTCGATCGCTTCCCCTACACTTGCATAACCTATACCTTTATTCATTCTCTTCCCCCCGTATTATAAGAATAGCGCTTAGTGAACTAGTTTCTCCCCTCTAAACATCTGCGCATTTTTTATATATCTTACATTAAAAAAGAAGACTGACTTAAAACAGGCCAAAAGCCTTCATTATGTCAATCTCCAGCTGTTACTTATTATTTTTAGGAATATAATCAAATATTTTCCCAGATTCAATGACCTGAATAAACTTCATCAACCATTCATAATAATTCTGCGCATAACGCAATCGTTCAATATCGTCTTGAATCTTCTCTTTCAATTCAGCATCTTCCGTGCTTTGAATGATTTCTTCTAGTTCAGCAATTGCTTCATCTGCCTCTTCTATATTTGTTTCCGTGTGCTGTCTCCAACGGTTCCCGAAAAGGGAAGTGAACGATTTATACCAATCTTCTTCTGATTTATATAAATCCTTTCGAATACCTTTTTTAAACGTGGACTCAACCATTTTCATATCCGAGAGAGCCCGAACCCCTGTAGACATACTTGTCTTACTCATTTCAAGGGCATCGCGCATGTCATCCAAGGTCATTGGTTGATCAGCAAAGTAAAGCACACCGTATAAGCGGCCTACGGAAGATGTGATGCCATAAAGGTTCATATTTTTGGCAATCACCTGAATAAATTTCTCAATCGTTTCGTCATATTTATCCCAATCAGTTGTTATATTCTTCTCAGGCAATGGATGTCCCTCCACTTGCAATTATTAATCTGCAAATAGTTTATCATTATTTGTCAGTTTATGCGAACAGAATTTTTCAGTTGGATAATATTTTCTAATTCAAAATATTTTATAAAATCTTCATTACACGTAAAAAGTAAAATTTGTTGCTTGTTTGACAGAGCTTTAATAAGCTGAAACATTCGCTCTGTTCTTGTGGAATCAAAGTGCACAAACGCGTCATCTAAAATAAAGGGTAAGCGATGCTTTTCACTCATAATCTCACTAATCGCAAGTCGAAGGGAAATATATAGTTGGTCCTTTGTCCCTTGTGATAGTTCGTTAACTGTAAAACGAACATGGTCAGTTGTCTCAACCTGAAACACTTTCCCCTCCACGGGGGCATAAACGTTTTGATATTTTTCCCCTGTAAGCAATTGAAAATATTCATTCGTTTTTTCCATTACTCTGGCTAAATATTTATCCCTGTATTTTCGTTTTGTCTCTACAAGCATCTCTTTCGCTGTTTTAATGACTGCCCACTTTCGAACAGATTGTTGGAATTCTTCTTTCTCCATAGAAAAAACATGTAGAGCTTCTGAATACTCTCCAGAAGATTCTAATTGTGAGAGTTCTGCCTTTACATCAGCTATCAATTGACGCTGATTTTCTAAATCACTTTCTAGCATGGTAATACGCTGTTTTTCTCTATTAATATGTTCTACCATTTCTGTTTCATCTGAGGTAACAAGACTATTGTGTGTGTTTTCTTCATGTAAGAATGGTTGAAGCAATTGCTCTAGTCTAGATGAAGTCTCTTGCAATTGTTCTTTCTCAGCTAGGAGATTTGCGCGCTTATAAAATGCATTCTCTCCATCCACCTCTGCATACTGCAATAGTTCCATATGAGCTGCCTCATATATAGAAAGCTTTTTCTCTGCACTGTGAAGCTGCTCGGTTGTTTCTTTGTAAAGTTGCTGATAATGCAACTTTTGACTCTCATTCTTTTCGTTACCTTGTATCCACTCCTCGAGTAATGTTAACAGGTCTTCCTGTGTTTTATCTACTGTTCCCTTTATGAATGAACTTAAAAACACTTTTAGCTCTTGAGAGAATCTCTGCTGCTTACTCTCTAGTTGATTTAAGGTTTCTGTAAGACGATTTTCCTCCCGAGATTGTCGAATGAGATGTTTTAGATGATGGTAGACATCAGGCCAATAGATTACATTTATTCCTAACAGAAAAGAATATTGCTGCCTTTCGTTTTCTATTTTTTTATTCAGGAGAGTTTGTCTATTTTTTAGTTGTTCCCCTCTTTCTTGCCATCCGGCAAAGGTATGATCAAGAGACTTTAATTGTGCCTCTAATGTAGCAATTTCTGTAGAAACGTTTTCGTGCTTTAGTAGTTGCTGTTCAGCTTCTCTTTTTTCTACCATTGTTACTGAAGTATTTTCCTTTGCATTTGTAAATGCCTCGACTTCAGTTAGCGCATGCTTCCCTGACCACCACTGTAACACCCCAACAATGATAGAAACACCTGCAAACATGTAGTATGTGTAAGTTTCTACAATTGTGCCAATAACACCTAAGAGTATGGCTAATCCTAAAATGTAAAAAAACACAGCCTGGTAGGTTTTCTTCTTCTTTTGCTTCCACTTTTCCCATGTATTCTGATCTGACCTTAATTCACTATCAGAGAACGTTCCTGTGTTATTAGAATTTAATTCATGAATTTTACTTTTTAGTTCTTTAACACGTTCCTCTGAAAGGAGGTTCTCTTCAAGACTCTCAGCTTGGGACAAAAGACGTGTTCGATCTTTTTTCAGCTGATGGCTTTCTTCCACATGCTTTGACTGTTCAATAGCTAACGTATCCTGTTCTGTTTTCAATTGACTCCACGTTTTTTCTGTATGAAAAGGAAGGTTTATTTCATGTAGCAGTTCCTTATTCAAATCAATATGTAACTGATCCAATTCTTGTTCCACTTGGTTTTCAATCTGTTCTTTTTGCTTTTGAATATTGATAATCTCTTTTTTTTCTGCAAGGTATTCTTCTGCCTGTTTTCTTAGTTTGTAGGCATATTGAAGCTTCTCCCCATCTACCTCTTTAAAGTTTTCATTCAGTGAAGAAAGCGTCTCACCATACTTTTTTTGATTTTCCTGTAACAAAGCGTGTTCACTTTTTATTGGCAACAGTTTATCCTTCACCTGTTGCATGCGTTCCATTCCATTTTCGGGGAAAGGAACTTTTTCTGGGAACTGTTCTAATTGTTTCAGTACCGACGCATAGTTTTTCAAATCTGGAAGAGCTTGGAGCTTTCGTTCATTTAAGGTTAACGTAGCTTTATTCTTTTGCAGTCTTTGTTGCGTCTCTTCTATCGTATCGTAAAGTTTTAGGACCTTCTCCTTTTTCTCCCTATAAGTTGCCTCGTGTGCTTTTTCAGATTGCAAATGATTGGAACGGGCTTCAAGTTTGCTTAGCTGCTCGTTAATGAGTGGCTTTTTACCAGAAGGTTTATACAGTCTGTTAATTTGGCTCTCAAGGCTAGTCTCGAGCGAGTGGATAGCAGTAGAGCCCGTCAACCCAATTCCTAATAGAACTTCCCCCAGGTCTTCTTCTTTCATTTTTGGAAGGTTTGCTAGATCGCTTGCTGAGAAGGAAAAAATGGATCGATATGTTTGCTCTGTCATCCCCTTCAGTCTACTTCTTAACCAGGTTTCATCATATTCGGCCCCGTTTTCCGCATAACAAAGTGCTGCCCCATTACGCATTGTATCTAATCTTTCAATCGTGATCCTGCCTGTATCTGGATCGATCACCGTCAGCCTACCTCCCATTTTCCCGCTTGTTCTCGGTTTATAGAAGTTTCGCTGCTTTGGTGGGAGGCCAAAAAGCATAAATAGGATGAATGCTTGTAATGTTGACTTCCCAGATTCATTTTCACCATATATAACGACAGGACCTAATTTAGGGAATTCAATGGTCTTATCCACCCATGTTCCAAATCCATATATGGTTGCCTTTTCGATATACATTCTTCTCACCTCATTCATCCATTAAACCTTTTATCAAAATATGTTGAGCTTCATTTTTAATTTTTGCCACTTCTTCCTCTGAAAATGTTTCGACATATTTTCTTGCCTGTTTCTGTTTAAATAAATCCTTGAATAAAGGCTCGATGGACGCCTCATCTATTTGTCTGACTAACTCGCCTATGAAGTGGTCCCCTTCATATAAGAAAGGGTCAATCGTACTATAGTCAACTTCCGGACGATAACGGAATATGTGACACCAATGTAACTCTGATTGCATGGAAGCATTAGAGATTTCAATCACTTCCTCTAACAAACCTTCTTGATCCCATGCTGCTAATTTCTTTTGGTCTCCGACAATAGAAAGATCAACCATTTGTGGATGGTCTCTTATTATTTGACGGCAGGCTTTCTGGATCTCTTGTTCCAGCTGATGAATTTCGGAACAGGCAATAGCATTAACTGATAGCTTGGTATACTGGATTGCCTGAAGTGGGATAAACTGTGTTTTGCACGAGGATGCTGATAACTCAACAATATAGCAGCCTTTCTCACCTGTTTCTTTACGGTGCCTCCCTTGTATATTACCAGGGTATATAACAGGAGGAGATTCCTTCAATACTTGTCGCTGATGTATGTGCCCCAGTGCCCAGTAATGGAAATCCTTTTCCACCAGTTCACTTAGTTGGAAAGGCGCATACATGTCATGGTCTGTATTCGACTGTATACTGCCATGCAACATCGCGATATGAAAAGGAATTGTAGTGTCCGATATAATGTATTCACTAGCCTTACCTTCTGTAACTGCCCTATTTTCATAACTAAATCCATATATTTTTGCAGCCGACTGACCTTCCTTATAATGAACAAAAGATCTCACCTGTTCATCTGGAAAGATACATACATTATCTGGATAAGTAATCGGATGAATATTTCCTTTTATGTAATCATGATTGCCATAAGATAAATAAACCATAATATTTTGCGAAGCAAGTAACTCGAAAGCCTTCTTTAAGCGAATTTGTGCTTTTAAACTCTGTTTTTCATTATCAAATAAATCTCCGGTAATTAACACAAAATCAACTTGTTTTTCAATAGCTGTTTGCACAAGGTTATCAAGTGCAAGGAATGTGCTTTCTCTAATTGAATCAAGAACTGACTTTGGCGCATGTGCCAAACCGATAAACGGACTGTCTAAGTGCAGATCTGCTGCGTGAAGAAACCTAATGCTATTCATCTTTTCACCTCTTCTTCTATTTTAGCAAACCCCTAAACAGAATGCACGTTCTATTACCCATGCAAGAGGAGAGTATCCTTTAGAAATAAAGCTCTCGGGGATGTTCTCTCGTTCTCGGGCGGTGATGCTGACAAGATATGCTTCACATAAAAAAACGAGCGAATTCGAATTTCACTTTAAAATTCGAACCCACTCTCATATAACTTGAACGTGACTAGGTAGCTCTTACGTTGCTATTCTTTTTTCGATAAGGCCAGTGCCTTTTTAAAGTCTTTTAATGAACTTGATTTTCCATACATCAGAACGCCGCCTTTGTATACACGGGCTCCGATGATTGCTAGTAACGCGATCGTGCCTACAAGAATGCCAATAGATAGTGCGACTTCCCATATTGGAATATCGAGCATTCCCACTCTTAAGAACATGATCATTGGGGAGAAGAATGGGATAAACGACGTAATTTTGATTAATTCTGATTCAGGGGCATTTAGACCAAATATCGCAATAAAGAATGCAATCATGATTAAAAAGATCATTGGCATGATTAATTGGTGTACATCTTCTATTCGACTAACAAGCGAACCGAGCATTGCTGCTAATGTTGCGTAAAGCAAATAGCCTAGAACAAAAAATACAATTGCATAAATGTACACAGAGATGGACACATCACCTAACCCAAAGACCGAGAAAAATCCGCCAGTCATATTATCCTGGTTAGCTTGGATCATCGCGTACCCGACTCCAAGGAATAGGATGACCTGTGTTAACCCTAGAAGCGCAATACCAATTATTTTGGCAAACATATGCGTTACTGGGGGAGCACTAGACACAAGAATTTCCATGACGCGTGAAGATTTTTCTGTGGCGACATCTGTAGCGATCATATTTCCATAGGTAATGACAGCCATGTAAAGTAAAAATAACATAACATAAACTATCCCTCTTGCCTGACTCAGCTCTTCATCCGTTTTTGCCGACGTATCAAGCGCCTCGGTATTAAAGGTAACCGGTGCTGAAATTTCTGCGAGTGTCGACTGATCAACACCTTGTTGCTGTGTGGCATAAGCTACTTTTATTTGCTGCATTTGTTGCTGGATAAAGGTTTGATTACCCGAGTCAGAAATATTGTTTGCATAGTAATTCCCTTCAGGTAACCCGTTTTCATTTAAAGATAAAACGAGTAATGCTTGATACTCTTCATCCTGCACTGCATCTTTCGCAGCTTCCTCTGTTCCATCAAATAAAGATACATCTATTTCTTCATTTGCCGCCTGTATTCCCTGTTGCAGTGGTTCATAAAGTTCTCCTGACTCATCAATAACTGCAAACTGGTCATTCTCGCCGTCCGAAAATGCATCAATAATTGTTTGAAAGTTTGTAGCTGCTACAATGAATAAAAGTGTAATCAAGGTACTGATAATAAAAGATTTTGTTTTGATTCGACTCATATAGGTATGGGACATAATAATCCAGAATTTACTCATAAGAAGCACCAACCTTCTCAATAAATATATCATTCAGAGATGGCTCTTCTAATTCAAATTTGCGGATAAAGCCTTTTCCTTGAAGAGCAGAGAAGATTGTTTGAGAAACGTCTTCGTTTTCAATTTGAATTGTACAGCCATCCATGTATTTTTTGTAGCTGACAACACCAGGATGATCTTTTAGAAAAGCAAAATCCTCATCTCCACGGATTATGAGGTTTTTCCTACCAAAGGAGCGCTTAATATCCCTTAGAGAACCTTGAACAACTGGTTTCCCTTTATGTAAAATACATAGATGTTCACATAGTTCTTCCACATGTTCCATTCGATGTGATGAGAACACAATCGAGGTGCCTTTTTCTTTTAAATCAACTACAGCCTCTTTTAACATTTCAACATTGACTGGATCCAGTCCTGAAAAAGGCTCATCTAAGATTAATAATTTGGGCTTATGAATAATAGCAGAAATAAATTGGATTTTCTGTTGGTTTCCTTTGGAAAGCTCCTCTACTTTTTTATTCATGTACTCTGGAACCTTAAAACGTTCCAACCAGCTTTCCAGTTCTTTCACAACACCGCTTTTATTCATACCACGTAATTTCCCCAAATAAATAAGCTGTTCTTTAACTGTTAGCTTTGGATATAGCCCCCTTTCTTCGGGAAGATACCCAATAAGATGGCTTTTACCATAATTAATTCTTTCCCCATTCCAAGAGATTTCACCATCGGTCCGATCAAGCAAACCAAGGATCATTCGGAAGGTTGTTGTCTTACCTGCTCCATTTCCCCCTAAAAATCCAAACATTTCACTTTCCGGAATTTCTAAAGAAAGGTTATCCACAGCTTTATGACTGCCAAACTGTTTTGTTACATTTTTTAATACAAGTGTCACCTTTCATTCCCCCTCTACTAAGTAGTACGTATTTTCCACTGTTTTGTTTCAATGTTTTTTTGCAATAATCATAATGACAAATACATCGCAACCCGATATATCGTACATCGATATAATAGCATATACGGGTTACCTTGGCAACTGCTATTTTCATTTCCCCCTCTTTTAAAGAAACATTGATTTTATATACTTAGTGAAAGGTATATTGTATAGTCGTGCTAATAACCCTATTCCTATACTCTTTTCTTACGTCGTTCATTTATCGAGTTCAATACCTTTTGTTATCCTATGTGCAAAAAAGGATTTTTAGGGTATATACAGAATATAAGTAAAAGACGTTCAATACATAGGGAGGGACTTAAAAATGCGTACTTATGCTTTAACTGTATTTGATGATTCCGGTGAGAAACTGTTAGATGAATCCTTTACCGCTCCAACTGACGATGAAGCAAAAACTGTTGGGCAGGCAAGATTAGAGGAAGCCGGCTTCCAGGGACACACCCACCGATGTGTCACACCAGAAGCAAAGCTAATTCTATTTCACCGATAAAGTTTCCACATTATTGTAATAAGACCAACAGTTCCAGACTGTTGGTCTTTATTTTCCATTAAAAACAGGTTTTCTTTTCTCTAAGAAGGCTCGCACACCTTCTTGATGATCTTGTGTTTGCCTTAGTTCCCACTGTGCTTGTTGTTCATCAGATAAAAAGGAGGCGAGACTTTCTTTTTCACGTGAATGATATAGCTCTTTTGTCTTTAGCATAGCAATAAGCGGTGATTTTAGTAGTTTTTCCGCCAGACCTTTTGCTGTAACGATCGCTTCCTCATCTGACAACATATCAACTAAACCTATCTCCTTTGCTTGCTGTCCGTCAATTTGTTGCATCCCCCAAGTAAATTGTTTCGCTCTTTGAATTCCAATTCGTTGCTGTAAAAAGAAATGACCGCCTCCATCTGGCAGCAATCCTATACCGAGAAATAGCATGCCTAATTTTGCATCTCGCTCTGCGATGACATAGTCAGCCGTTAGCGCAATACTAAGTCCTAAGCCAGCAGCAGCTCCATGTATAGCAGAAATAACGATTTTAGGCATCGTATATAACTCCATCACTAATTCTTTAATGGTTCCCATGACCCCATCAAAATACACCTTATCTGAAAAATCTTCCATCATACGAATATCTCCACCAGAACAGAAAGCGCTTCCTTTTCCAGATAAAACAACCACCTTCGCTTTACTATTCTTAGTATGCTTAACTGTTTCCACAAGCTCCTCCAACATCTCTTTATTTAAAGCGTTGTATTTTGCTGCACGGTCTAAGGAGATATGAGTAATATCGCCCTTTTCCTCCATTACTACATACTTCATCATTCCATCCCCTTTTAAAAGTCTTTCTATCTCCTTCGCCATGCAGAGGTGAACTTCCTGCCTCCCCCATTAGAAAAACTCACATTTACTATACTTTAGCTTCTATGTGCGTTTTTATTGCTTCGACCTTAATGTTTTTCATTGCTTACTTGATAAAATTTTTACGTAAAAAAAGCCCACAAAATTGTGGGCTTTTTATCGATATAAAATTATTGTTGCGTATCTTCAGGCGCGCCATATAATTCTTCTAATGGCTTCGTAATAATGCGACTTACATCATTAATTACCGTATTTAATCGTTGTTCTTCTTCCATTAATTTAGAGATGTCTTCATGCTGTTGGACAAGCTCAACAACCTGACGAGCTTTCTCAACTTCTTCCTCTGTAATTTCCTGACCTTGCATTTGTTTTTCTTGTAAAGCCATTTGGGTATCACGGAAATTATCGAACATTTGCTTTGCAGTTGCATCATTCATTACTGCATCATATGCAAGTTTTAAGCTCTTAAATTCTTCACTTTCACGTATCGCTTTTTCTAAGTCATACGCACTGTCATAAATGTTAGGCAAATTAAATCCTCCTCCGATTTTCTTACTCTACCTACTATAACAAACGATTAGTTTCATGTATAGCGATAGAAAGATGAGGCAAAAATCCAATAATTTATTTTTTAATCATGTTATCATTGCTATAATTATAACAAGGTCATGAGAAAGAGGTTTTCATATGTTAGAGCAGCTACAAAACATTTTTCCATCCATTATTTTTCACCAAAATTTAAACAAAAAAGAAGCTAATGAAGAAAACTACAGGTGGTTTCGGTTCGAACAAGATCAAGTGATTGGCATACTGAAGGAGGAGCTGTCAGGTAGGGACCTCACTCTTCTGTCGGCATTTCTCACACCATACCAAGCAAGTTTTCCTGCGCTTACAGAGGCCGAAAAAAAATGGAGAAATATAATTGAAACAGATGACGCATCTGGCAATGTCACGGCCTGCCCTTTTCGCTTTGTTTATTTCTCTATTAGAGAAGATCAAATGGATCCTCAATCATTTAAAGAATCGCTCTATGAATTTTTCTCTTCTCCTGTTCCGATACTTTGGGAGAACGAGCAGGAAGGAATTATCATTGAAGAGAAAGCTGAGAATGATGATGAAAGCATTTCATATGAACAGATTATTGATGTCCTCATGAGCGATTTGTATGTCAATATTCACTTTTTTGCTGGACCTTATTCACAACAATTAACCAATACGGGAGAACATTATAGCTCGATACTTTCAAGTGCACGTACAGCTTTCACATACTCAGACAAGTCTGTGTTATCCTTCTCTGAATCCATCCCATTTTTATTGGTTGATCAAACAAACGAAAGCTTTCGTAAAGAGCTCTCGAATGCAATTCTACAAGAATTTTCAGATGATGAAGACATTCTCCAAACAATTGAAACCTTTATTCAGTGTAATCTAAATGTCTCTGTTGCTGCTAAAACGCTATATATGCACCGCAACAGCCTGCAGTATCGTTTGGATAAATTCATAGAAAAAACCGGCATTGATATTCGTGATTTTCGAGAAGCAATGGCTGTTTATATTGCATTACTGGCAAACATGCACAAAGGATAAGTAGATCTTTGTGCATGTTTGCCATTTTCATTCGGACAGACTTTTTCTATAATAAAGATAATAAAGCGTTTTCAAAAAATGGAGGGGAAGAGAATGGCTGAATTAAAACTAGAACACATTCAAAAGTCATACGATAAAAAAGTGGTAGCAGTAGAGGATTTTAATCTACATATAAAAGACAAGGAATTTATCGTCTTTGTTGGACCATCAGGTTGCGGTAAGTCTACAACCCTTCGTATGATCGCTGGGCTTGAAGAAATAACAGATGGTTCTCTATTTATTAATGAAAAGAAAATGAATGATGTGGCTCCAAAAGACAGGGATATTGCAATGGTATTCCAGAACTATGCACTTTACCCACATATGAACGTATATGACAACATGGCTTTCGGCTTGAAACTTCGTAAATTTAAAAAAGATGAAATTGAAAAGCGTGTTAAAGACGCAGCAAAAATTCTAGGCTTAGAAGCATATCTCGATCGTAAGCCAAAAGCTCTATCAGGTGGTCAGCGCCAACGTGTGGCACTTGGTCGTGCAATTGTGCGTGATGCTAAAGTCTTCCTTATGGATGAGCCTTTATCAAACCTTGATGCTAAATTACGTGTACAAATGCGTGCTGAAATTCAAAAATTGCATCAGCGTCTGCAAACAACTACAATATATGTAACGCATGACCAAACAGAAGCAATGACGATGGCGACAAGACTTGTTGTAATGAAAGATGGTATTATCCAGCAAGTCGGGGCTCCAAAAGATGTATATGACAATCCGGAAAATGTTTTCGTTGGTGGCTTTATTGGCTCACCTTCTATGAACTTCTTCTCAGGTAAACTAACTGAAACTGAGTTTCAAATGGGTGATGTAAAAATAAAAATACCTGAAGGAAAGTTGAAAGGTTTACGTGACCAAAAATACATTGGCAAGGATATTATCCTTGGTGTGCGTCCTGAAGATATTCATGATGAACCTATTTTCATCTCATCAACTCCCGGAAGCAAAATTAACGCGACTATCGATGTAGCCGAACTTATGGGTGCAGAATCCTACTTATACTCTAAAGTAGCTGATCAGGATTTCGTTGCCCGAGTTGACTCCCGTACAGACATACAAGGCAGTCAAGAGATGGAATTGGCATTTGATATGAACAGTGCTCATTTCTTTGATGCCGATAGTGAAGCAAGAATTAAATTATAATACGCGTAGGACAGGGTGCAGCAGGTCTGCTCCCTGTTTTTAGTACAAATTAAAGAGGGAAAAGCAGCGCTTTTCCCTCATACCATTCATATTAAAATTGTTGTCCATTCATTTGTTGTTGAGCAGTTTGTACAAGACGCTTGGTGATTTCTCCACCAACTGAACCGTTAGCACGTGAAGTTGTATCTGCACCTAAGTTAACGCCAAATTCTTGAGCAATCTCAGTTTTCATTTGATCTAGTGCTTGTTGTACACCAGGTACAAGCAATTGGTTTGAATTGTTGTTGTTAGCCATTGTTTATCACCTCCTGTAATTATAGTGTGAGCAGATTTGCCTAACTTATTACTTCTTTTAATTGGTAAATTGTAGGGTAGTTTCCACTTACGTTATGAATGCTATTTAAAAAACCCTAATGCCTCGGCATTAGGGTTTATCGTCTCTATTTAGCTTATCTTAGTCCAGTCATATCGGCTGGGTTTACATACTTATCAAATTCTTCTTCAGTCAGCAATCCGGAAGCAACTGCCGTTTCTTTTAACGTGGCATTATCTGCAAAAGCTTTTTTAGCAATTTTAGCAGCATTTTCATACCCAATATGCGGATTTAGTGCCGTAACTAGCATTAGTGAATCATTTAGATATTTTGCTATTTCCTCTTCATTTGCTTCAATTCCACTAGCACATCTCTCATCAAAAGAAAGAATGCTGTCTGCTAAAAGCTGGCAGGATTGTAGAAAGTTATAGGCAATAACTGGTTTAAATACATTTAACTCAAAATTCCCCTGACTTGCTGCAAATCCTATTGTAGCATCATTCCCCATTACTTGTGCAGCAACCATTGTTACAGCTTCGCTTTGTGTAGGATTTACTTTACCAGGCATAATGGAGCTTCCTGGTTCGTTTGCAGGAATTGTAATCTCACCAATTCCACAGCGCGGTCCACTTGCAAGCCAGCGTACATCATTAGCGATCTTCATGATATCAGCCGCAAGTGCTTTTAGGGCACCGTGTGCATATACGGTTTCATCATGACTTGTTAGCGCATGAAACTTATTTGGCGCTGAAATAAAATCTTTCCCGGTAAATTGATTAATTTTTTCACAAACACGTTGAGAAAATTCAGGATGGGCATTCAGTCCCGTCCCGACAGCAGTTCCACCTATTGCAAGTTCCTTTAAATAGGTTGTACTTTCTTCAATCATTCGTTCCGATTTCTCAAGCATACGATGCCATCCACTAATTTCCTGACCAAGTGTTAATGGTGTTGCATCCTGAAGATGTGTGCGGCCAATTTTAACGATATCATGGAATCGTTCCATTTTTTCCTTCAGTGTCGATTTAAGCTGTTTTACAGCTGGTAACACAGTATCCTCCATTTTTAGGACAGATGCAATATGCATGGCTGTAGGATATGTATCATTCGAGCTTTGTGATTTATTTACATCATCGTTAGGATGCAAGACAAGGTCACTATTTTTTTCTTTTAACCATTTGTTCCCCACGAAGGCAATAACTTCATTGACGTTCATATTTGATTGCGTTCCACTTCCTGTCTGCCAAACTACAAGTGGAAAATGATCATTAAGATTGCCGTCTACTACTTCTTGTGCTGCATAAGCAATTGCCTCAGCTTTTTCCTTTTCCATTAAACCAAGGTCATGGTTGGCCTTAGCTGCACTCATTTTTAATATAGCAAACGCTTTAACAATTTCAGTTGGCATTTTCTCATTTCCAATAGGAAAGTTTTGCTTGCTTCGTTGTGTTTGAGCACCCCAGAACTTATCAGCTGGTACATTTATTTCGCCAATAGTATCTTTTTCTATACGATAATCCATGTTTATTCTTCCTCCCCTATGTATGCATCAATCAATTCATCTTTCCTCCATTGTACCAAATTTTCAGAAGAAAAAAAGCGTTAACAAATAGGTGAGACGCGAAAATATACTAAAACAGGTTCCCTTTTTCGTTCGTTTTCTTTTATACTGATTATAAAGACAATGATAAAACAAGCTAATTTATCCCGGTGAAACAGTGATATTTAAGTGGGGAGTAAACGGAAGCTAACACCCCGATTCGTTCAACTAACAATCAGTGGGGAATGAAAACCCACTGATTGAAGTTTCACTTTATTGGAAGTATCTAAACTAAATCGGTAAAAAGGGAGTTTTTGTATGCCAAACAGTTGGACACATATTCTATTTTGCGAACAAGTTGTAGATGCCATCAAGGAGCCTCAAACTTTTCTAACACATAAAGAATATATGAAGTTAGGTGCACAGGGCCCTGATCCTTTTTTCTATTATAACTTCTGGCCATGGGTCAAAGAGGAGCCTGTCCATGAAGTAGGTATGGCATTACATACGAAAAATTGTGGGGCTTTTCTAATGGATCTTATTTCAGAAGCTAAACGAGACAGCGAAGAGATGCGTGCCTATGTATTTGGCTTTGTAACACATCATATTCTTGATCGAAATACCCACCCGTATATCCATTACCGAGCAGGTTATGAAGGGAGCAAACATCAAAAGCTGGAGATACGAATCGATACTGCAATGATGGAAAAGTATCTTAATCAAAGGACATGGAAAATGCCTGTCTATAAAGAGATCGATGTTGGGAATTTTAAAAAGGAAATTAGCGAACTTCTAGACACTTTAATAAAAAAGCATTACCCAGAGGTTTCTGATCAGAAACCAGGATATATTGAAGCTTCCTATAAGGATATGCGCTTTGCTCTAAAATTGCTCTCTGATCCTTATGGATGGAAAAATAAATTATTTCATTCTCTAATATCTTCCTATTCACATCGGCCAATACGGGATAACATTGACTATTTAAATCTTCAAAATGCAACATGGTATCATCCTGCTACAAAAGAAGCAAGCAACAAAAGTTTTATTACATTGTATAACGAAGGCTTAGAAGAAGGAATAGAAATTCTCTCAGAGGTGCTACATTATTGGCAGCAAGAAGAACGTACTGCGATGGAATTATCGAAGAGGATTGCTAATATTTCCTATGACACAGGATTACCATTGGAACGACAGCTAGAAAATCAATACAGTGACCCAATTGTCTAATGTCATATTTTATTGTTACTAACCACCCCATGTTTACCAAAAAACATAACTAGCCGAACGAATCCCCTTAACTTGGTAGGTTCGTCCGGCTAGTTTATTTAATAGTAGCGTCTCCCACGTTCAATCATTGAGAAATAATTAAAACCTCTATTCCCAAATAAATTGTTTAAACGCTTCACTGCTCTCCATAAACTTCTCTTTATTATCATCTGCTATTGCTTGGTTAATCGATGTTTCTATTATTTGTTTGTTATATTGAAAACAAATTTCATCAAGGATCATTCGGGATGTTAGCCTAAATTCAAATGGTATCTCTTTTCTCGCTGAAGATACTTTTCCTTCGTATCGTTTATATTTATAGATTAGCTTTTCCTTTTTCATGGAATAGCCCCCTTGTTCCTTTTTTCTATTATCCTAAATTTTTAGAATAATTTCAACTATTATTTGAAAAAAACATAAATTTTCTGGTTTAGGTAACAGTAGTTAGAGGACCTTTATTTTTTGCTTTGGCAAACTTACTTCCCTGCTTGCAATACATATACCCCCATGCTTCAATGTTTCTCTAGACCCACCATAACGCGGTTTGTTAAACTATTTACTAGCGAAAGAACCATTAACGGAGGATTTTTCATGAACCATTCAGATAACTTAAAGCGCGGAGAAAAAGGGGCCTGGCTTAGTATTTTTGCCTACATTTTTCTAGCAGCACTTAAGCTCATAATTGGCTATGCAGGGGACTCAGATGCACTTCGTGCGGACGGGCTTAACAATTCAACAGATGTTGTCGCATCAGTTGCTGTATTAATCGGATTAAAGATATCTCGTAAACCACCTGATGAGAATCATCACTATGGCCACTTCCGCGCAGAAACGATTGCATCACTTTTTGCCGCGTTCGTCATGATGTTCGTAGGGATACAGGTCATTTTCAGTACCATTAAGAATGTATTGGAAGGTAATTCCCTAAAGCCAGATATGATTACAGCATGGACAGCCCTAGGTGCAGCATTCATTATGTTGCTTGTCTATCTTTACAATGTAAAACTGGCAAAAAAAATAAATAGCAGTTCACTCTATGCTGCGGCTCAAGACAACCGTTCAGATGCCTTAGTCAGTATCGGCGCTTTCGTAGGGATAATTGGAGCCCAATTTGGTCTATTTTGGCTTGACCCGCTTGCAGGATTACTGGTTGGATTGATAATTTGCAAAACGGCCTGGGATATCTTTAAAGATGCAACACACTCCCTAACAGATGGATTTGATACGGAACAAATAAAAAAAATCCGGTCCAGTGTAGAAATGGAGCCGGATGTTAAATCAGTTAAACATGTTAAAGGTAGGGTACTAGGAAATCAGCCATTCATCGATATAACGATTCTTGTTGATTCCCATTTAAATGTAAAAGAAAGCCATGACATCACAGTAAGAATTGAACAGCATCTCTATAATGAGCATAATATTAGGCATGCGCATATTCACATTGAGCCATTTCAATAAGTTTAATAAGATATTTACGCATGATTTAAAAGAAAATTAAAAAGTAAGCAAAAAGACCGTTGCTATCGCGCCAAAAACAACTAAAATGACATTTAATCCAATATAGGCTAAGCCAATTGCCACCAGTCCCCCGATCAGTCCAATATGTGGCTGATCGGGTTTTATTGTCATTATACCTGGAAATATTAATGCCCCGAGGGCAGCATATGGAATAGCGTTGAGCCAGCGATTTACCCAATCTCGAAACTGAAGCTTATCTACGATAAATGCAGGAATCATCCGGGGAATCATGGTTACAATTGCCATACCAAGTAAAATAAAAAGTATCATCGTTCTTCCTCCTTCATTAGAAAGATTCCACTCATTCCGCCAATAATTGTACCTAGCACGATTGCCCAGCCTGAGCTCATGCCAAGTTCAACACAAAGGCCATTTATTAACATGGCTAAGATAGCGATGATTGCCACCTTCCATTCCTTTTTAACAGAAGGAACCAACAAGCCAATAAACATTGCATATAGGGCGATCCCCATGCTCTGGCTCAACTGATCTGGGATAACTTCGCCAAGTACCCCACCAAGGAAGGAACCGGCAATCCATGAAAAGTAAGCTGTTAAAATAAGTGCTAAATAAAACCAAGGCCCCTTTTCCTCTTTAGCTTCGTCAGGATGGAGTGCAGATACAGCAAATGTTTCATCTGTCAGCCCTAAAGATAAAGGTAGTTTCCATCGCAGACCGATACCCCGCATTCGATTCATAAACGATAGACTCATGACAAAATGGCGAAAGTTTAAGACAAATGTAGCAATCATAATTTCTAAGGCTCCCGCTCCAACTGCAATCATATTCACTCCCATAAATTGACTTGCTCCAGCGAAAACCATCACACTCATTAGTGTTAGTTCTGTTAAGCTCATTCCTGCTTGTTTTGCAAGTACGCCATATGTAATAGCAATTGGTAAATATCCAAGCATGATCGGAAACCCCGCAGCTATCCCCTTATGTATCATTTGTTTTTTCGTATTCGTTGTTACACTGTCTACTGCATCTGTTGCCACATCTCTTGCCTCCTTTATGAATAATAATTCTAATTATTATATCGGATAATTTTCTTTTGAGAAAGGATTTCATTTTTTATTGACAAAAGATATTTACAGCATGTATAGTCATTGTAATCTACAAATGAAAAAAGAATAATTTATCCGGAATGCGAAGTAAATCTTTTTTAGGCAGCAAAAAGAGACGGGACGCTTGGTGTGAGTCCTGGCAGAAAAAGATTGAATTACACATTCATATAGAGCGGATAGTCAGGTTGAGAGGCTAGCACTTGTGTTGGCAATCAGGGTGGTAACGCGGAGTAAAGCTTCGTCCCTATTACAGGGGCGAGGCTTTTTTGTTCGTTTGGAATATTTTAGCCAGGAAGTAACGACGTACTGTTATTTACAAGGGAATGTACGACTGTCGTCTTCGTAACCATTACAAAAACAAAGGAGGATATACCATGTTTCCAATAAAACCAAAACATCAACCAGCATTAATAGAATCTATACTTTTTTTCCTAGTTCTTATTTCACTTATTAGCTTCTTTATTATTAAATTGGAAAGCCCGCCTCATATTCCTATTCTGCTTGGGATATTCTTACTTATCACATACGGGTTAATTAAGAGAATTAGCTTTACTGATATTCAGGAGGGAATGGTGGAAGGAGCCCGTACTGGTATGGGTGCAGTCTTCTTATTCTTGCTAATTGGTGTACTAATAAGCAGTTGGATTATAAGCGGTACAATACCTGTACTTATTAATACCGGGTTTCAATTTATAGGTGGAACTTGGTTCTACGCCATAGTATTTGCTGTTACTGCCATAGTTGGGGTATCTCTAGGAAGCTCTTTAACAACAACCGCTACCATTGGGGTTGCCTTTATCGGGATGGCTAGCGCAATGGATACTTCTTTGGCCATTACAGCAGGAGCTATTGTTTCCGGAGCATTCTTCGGTGATAAAATGTCGCCTCTATCTGATACAACGAATCTCGCCTCTACAATTGTAGGCGTAGATTTATTTGAACACATTAAACATATTAGTTTAACGACAATCCCTGCGTTTATTATTGCATTTATTTTATTTGCCATTCTTTCACCAAATGAAGCTATCTCCTTACAAAGTGCTACAGATTATCAAAATGCACTACAAGGAACTGGCTTAATTCATTGGTTATCATGGTTACCACTTGTTGTCATTGTACTTTGTACTATTTTCAAAATACCTGCATTTCTCTCCTTAGGGATTAGTAGCATAACCGCTACCCTTATCGCAGGATTTGTCCATCATATCCCATGGGGATCTATCTGGGGGATTTGGTTCGGTGGCTATACTGCTTCCACCAATTTTGAACCTGTAAATGAGCTATTGACGAAGGGTGGTATTAACAGCATGTTATTCACCATTTCTCTTGTTATTTTAGCTCTTGGCTTTGGTGGTTTATTGTTTGTAACAGGTATTATACCAAGCATACTATTAGCGCTGCAGGAAAGGCTCCAACGGGTAAGGTCGATTATTATTTCGACTGCTGCTACCGCAATTGGTGTTAATGTATTTGTCGGGGAGCAATATTTATCCGTTATGTTGACTGGGGAAACGTATAAAAGCCTATATGAAAAGGTAGGATTGCCAAGGAAAGCATTGTCTCGAACTCTAGAGGATGCAGGAACTGTAATCAACCCATTAGTACCATGGAGTGTCTGTGGGGTCTTTATCGCAGATGTACTTGGCGTTCCAGTATTAAGTTACTTACCATTCGCCTTTTTCTGCTTAGCAAGCCCCATCATTACCATGATTTTCGGAGGTAAAAGAGTGAAGTAAAAACAAGGGCAAAAATGGGAATATAACCTCGTTTTTGCCCTTGTTTGATTTATCCCGGTGCAACCGTCCGTAAGACTCCCACTTCAAAACATGAAGTGAAACATGGGAGTAAACGGACGCTAACACCCCGATTCGTTCAACTAACAATCAGTGGGGGAAGAGCGAAAACCCCCACTGATTGAAGTTTCACTTTATAGAACTTCAACTAGTTTTCTCAAGCCTTCTAGTAATCGGGGTGATGGTCTACAATAGAGCGATTCTTCCAAAACGTGGATGTTTCTATTTTGTACTGCGCTCATCATGTCCCACCCAGGTCTTTGCATAACTAGTTCTGGTCTCATTTTTTCTTCTTTAATTCCTACCCATACCATACAAATGTGATCTGGATTTCTTGTCTTTACGTCCTCCCACTCCGTCTGGAAGCTTGCCACTTGTTCGGTAGCATAAATGTTCTGGGCACCTGCTAATTCACTAATCTCTGTTAGCCAATTAACAGCACCAGGTGTAAACACAGGATTTGGCCACCATTCCCAATAAAGTTTGGGGCGGTCAGCATCTGCTTCTCCTTTATGCCGTAGCTGGTCTATTTCATCGAGAAAAGCTGCTTTCTTCTCCATTCCAAGCTGAGACTCGCCAATTGCATGACCTACAGTTTCAATATCTTCTGCAATATCATGTAATGAATTTGGATTAAGGATAAGATATGGTAACTGGTATTCCTCCAGCCCCTCCACATTCTTTTCCATTCCAGGAACACTTAAAGAAGCAAGCACAAGATCTGGCTCTAGTGCAGCAACTTTATCCATGTTAATTGATAAATCAGGCCCGACCTTAGGCAATTCGCTTACTGCGTGTGGCCAGTCAGAAAAATCATCAACTCCAACAAGTAAATCCGTTCTACCTAGATAATCAAGTATTTCTGTATTACTCGGACAAATGGACACAATACGCATTGTTATCCCACCAATCGTTATTATACGTTTCTTTCTTCCCCCTGATCTGTCAGTAGCACAGGTCCATCTTTGGTAATAACGATCGTATGTTCATATTGAGCTGAACGGCCCTGATCAACTGTTCGTGCTGTCCAGTTATTAGAATCCATTTGGCTGTGCCAGCTTCCTTCATTAATCATTGGTTCAATGGTGATAACCATGCCCTCTTTCAAACGTAACCCTTTATTCGGAAGGCCGAAGTGTGGGATATGTGGTTCTTCATGTAAGGTCGGTCCAATTCCATGTCCAGTGAAATCTCGAACAACGGAGAAACCTTCTGCTTCAGCATATGTTTGAATTGCATGGCCGATATCCCCAATGCGACTTCCCAACTGCGCCTGTTCGATTCCTTTATATAATGAAGTTTTTGTTACATCCATAAGATGCTTGCCTTTTTCATCTACTTCCCCAACGGCGTACGTCCATGCTGAATCAGCCAAACCACCATCAAGGTTTACTACCATATCAATGGTGACAATATCACCGGCTTTAAGTTTTTCATCACGCGGAAAACCATGACAAATCTCATCATTAATTGATGCACAAGTAGCATAGGCATAGCCGTTGTACCCTTTTTGTTCAGGGACTGCGCCATGATCACGCATGAATTTCTCAGCAAACGTGTCAATTTCCATTGTACTGATTCCAGGCTTTATCATTTTCGCTATCTCTTTATGGCATTGCACTAAGATATCTCCAGCTGCTCGCATTTTCTCAATTTCACGCGCACTTTTTCTTGTAATCAACTCGCATCTTCCTCTCTTCTTTCCACAAACTTCTTTATTAAATATGTTAAACTATCCATAAAGTGAAACTTCAATCAGTGGGGTTTCGTTCTTCTCCCACTGATTGTTAGTTGAACGAATCGGGGTGTTAGCGTCCGTTTACTCCTACTTAAACATCTCCGTTTTACTTTAAGTTTTGAAGCGGGAGTCTTACGGACGGTTGCACCGGGATAAATGTTTTTTTATTAGCTGCCATCATAAAGTGTACCATACAATATGATATTCATAAAAGCAATAGAAATGAGGGGAAAGTATGATCGAAATAAAGGAAGTAAGCAAGCATTTTTCTGGTCAGAGAAAAGTCATTAACCAATTAAACCTTTCCATACCAGATGGGAAAATAGTTGGCTTTCTCGGTCCGAATGGTGCTGGTAAATCCACCACTATCAAAATGATGACTGGAGTACTCCCTATCGATGAAGGAACCATCTCATTAGACGGGTTTGATATCGAAAAAAAAACACTGGAGGCCAAGAGTATTTTTGGCTATGTTCCTGACAGGCCAGATCTGTTCCTCAGGTTAAAAGGGTTAGAGTATTTAAATTTTATTGCTGATATTTATCAAGTCCCTAAAGAAGTAAGACAGGAACGCATAGAACGAATAACAAAGCAATTCTCTATTTATAATTCTTTGGATGATTACATTCAGTCCTATTCACACGGCATGCGGCAAAAAATCATCGTGACAGGCGTTCTGCTTCACGATCCTTCTATTTGGATATTGGATGAACCATTAACCGGACTTGATCCTAAATCTGCCTACATATTAAAAGAAATGATGCGGGAACATGCAAACAAGGGGAAAACGGTCTTTTTCTCAAGTCATGGGTTGGAAGTCGTCGAACAACTATGTGATGAGGTCGCGATCATTAACAATGGGGAACTATTATTTTATGGCACTTTACAAGACATGAAAGAAACGTATGAATCTGATGATCAAAGCTTAGAACAGGTTTTTCTGGAGCTGACTAGCAATGAGTAAAACATGGAAGCTAATTAGAATTATGTTGAAAATGCAGTATTCCAGAGTAGGCAAAAAGAATTCCCAAACGATATTATGGATAGTTGCCTTATTGTTTCTACTCCCGATGGCCTTCGTTTATATTTCTATTGTTAGAAGTGCACTTACCGCTTTCTATAATGTACTTGAACCATTAGGACAAGAGTCTCTTATCGTCGGTATCTTGCTTCTTTCCGTACACGTTATACTTTTACTTGTAAGCTTTATTACGATACTGAATGCTTTCTATTTTGCAGAAGATATTGATTCTTTTATCCCTTTTCCGGTGCAACCTTATCAGCTATTGCTGGCAAAGTCAGCTGGACCAATGATTTATTTATATGGAACTGCCGCACTATTCTTTCTGCCTGTATTCTTTATTTATGGTGGCGTAAGTGCTGCACCTATCCTATATTATATTGCGGGAATTATCACCTTTGTTTTGTTGCCAATCATCCCGTTTACTTTGGCCGGTATAATTCTCATGTTTATCATGCGTTTTGTTAATATCGCAAAAAACAAAGACCGTTCCAAAGTAATTGCTGGGATATCTTCATTGGTATTTATCGTTTTAATCAATGTTTTGATTCGTCTAAATACGGATGTAGATGCCATCATGCAAAACGCGGCAATGTTTATCCAGGAACAGGACGGGCTATTACGCTGGATTACTGCCTTCTACCCACCAGCCTATTTTGGAACTATGGCAATGACTGCTTCCAGCTTATGGAATGGCTTTTTATCGTTAATCGCTGGAGTGGTTCTTCATGCTTGTGCGTTGCTTATTTTTATCTGGGTCGGACAGCTGCTTTATATTAAGGGAGTACTTGGAATGGGTACTGCTAATAAATCGACTTTTTCGGGTGCAAAACTTTCTAGAAAAACATCCGTAACTCCTATCTGGCTCGCTTACATCAAAAAAGAGATGCGAATTATATTTCGGACACCTACTTTTCTAACACAATGTGTGATAACGAGCTTATTTGCTCCAATATTTCTTATTATTATATTATTTATGGATTCATCAAGTGGAAATATAGGTGGCTTATTGGATGGGTTATCAGGAAAGCATGGCCTCCTCATTCTATTTTTAGGTTCTTTACTCATTGTCGGCTCAAACGCTACATCTATTTCCGGCATATCAAGGGAAGGAAAATCATGGCATGCAAACTTATTCCTGCCACTTAACCCAAAACAGATCTTGCTAAGTAAAATCGCCACAGCCTGGTTTATTAATTTAATCGTTATCGGATTAGCCGTTATACTGTTCATTTTTATTATAAAAATAGAGTGGACTCTTTTTCTTATTTGGCTGCCACTCGTATTATTGGCTAGCTGGTTTAGTAGTGCACTCGGAACGTTTCTTGACTTCTTACAGCCTAAACTTAATTGGACAGATGAGCAGGAAGTGTTTAAATCACGGATGATTGGATTAATTGGAATTGTGGTGCAGCTAGGCATATTTGGTATTTTGGTACTGTTAATATGGAATTTAGATTTTGTAAACGGCATATATATGACAGCAGCTATCCTATTTGTACTAGTTGTTATCGCGATCGTCGTGATCCATAGCCTCATCCATCATAAAATTAAGCAGGGACAGCATCAAACCATATAAAGTGAAACTTCATGTGGGGATTTTCATTGTTCCCCAACTGATTGTTAGTTGAACGAATCGGAGTGTTAGCGTCCGTTTACTCCCACTAAAAACACTGTTTCACCTAATGTTTTGAAGTGAGAGTCTTACGGACGGTTGCACCGAACAAAAAAATGCAGAGGAGTATATCTCCTCTGCATTTTTTACTTATTAATAGAAACCGCCGCCGTAGCCGCCGCCATAGCCACCACCAGTATAAGCAGTTCCGATAATGATCAATAAAATAAACAATACAACTAACAGCGCAAAACCGCTGCCGTAGCCTTCACCTTTACTCATTGCTTTCCCTCCTCTTTTGCCGATTAATATACTTTATGCTGCTAGACGCTTTTTGGGAGGGAATTTGCAAAGAATGGGCGCATTTTATTATAAGAAATCTTTTACGTTATAAATCTTTCCATTTTCTATATTGGCTTCATTTGTAAGTATATCAACTAATACTCCGCCTACTGTATCTGTATCCTTTAACGCTTTATCTTCCTTGTAGGATTTAAATGTTTCAACATTGGTAAATTCTTCTGGTGAAGCAGCGCGAATTTTCTCTTGCATTCCTGTATCCATAATCCCAGGACTGAATGCAAACACCTTATTTCCTGTTCCCCTCTCATCTTGCTCGATAGCAACTGTTTGGGTGTACATATTAATACTCGCTTTTGTACTGCAGTAAGCACTCCAGCCGGAAATTGGACGTTCTGCTGCTCCAGAGGTAACCGTAGCGCCGATAAAGGAGAACCCTTTAGATGATGCTTCCTTCAAGAATAAATTCGTCATCACCATTGGCGCGATCGTGTTAACTTGTACATGATATGCCAATTCATTGCTTTTCGTATTCATTGCCTGATCAACAGGATCAATTACAGCAGCATTATTAATAAGATAAAGGGTGCTAATTCCCTCACTCCACTGATTTTTTATTTTACTGCAAGTCTCTTCCACTGCCTCTACATCACCTAAGTCACATTGGAATTGTTGAAAGGTGACATTATTTTCCTCAGCAAGTTTGTTAAGTCCGCTCGCTTCCGATCTAGAAATGCCAATGACATGGATTTCCTGTTCAAGTAAAAGCTTTGCGACAGAATACCCTAGCCCTTTCGATACACCTGTTACAATGGCATACTTCATTAGATAACCTCCAATGCTTCATTATTTGTCGTTTACTTCATTCCAATAGTACGCTAATGTTTCCATTCCTTTATGAAAACTATCTAATGGGAAGCTTTCATTTGGAGAATGTAGTCTATCATCTGGTGTTCCAAAGCCTAGCAAAACAATTGGCATTTGATATATTGCCTCCATCCATTCGACAACAGGTATAGAGCCACCCATCCTAACATAAACGGTTTCTTTGCCAAATGCTTTCGTGTAGCTGGCTGCCGCTTTTTTAATTAAAGTATGATCTGGATCCACTTTATACGCTTTTGCAGACAGTTTTTCTTTTTTAACCTCAACTTGTACCCCTGCTGGAGCGACGTTTTTGACGTGTTTCTCAAGTAATTGCTGTACTCGCTCTGGATCTTGTCCAGGTACAAGTCTGCACGTGATTTTTGCTGTGGCAGAGGATGGAATAATCGTTTTGGTACCTTCCCCTTGATAGCCCCCATACATGCCATTTACTTCAAAAGTAGGGCGTGCCATTGTATGTTCCTTGGCTGAATAGCCTTTTTCCGAAACGGTTTCCGGCACACCCGTAGCTTGTACATAATCTTCTCCCTTAACTTGGTCAATCAAGTCCCTTTCTTCATCAGACAGAGGCTCAACACCATCGTAGAAACCTTCGACCGTAACAACTTCCTCTTCATTTTTCATGGAGGAAAGAATGTGACTTAGCGCCATCAGTGGATTGCGAACAGCACCCCCGTACATGCCTGAATGTAGGTCATGATCTGGTCCATTCACTGTAATTACGATGCCAGTAAACCCTTTTAATCCGTAAAGTATAGTTGGCTGGTTTTTTTCTACCATCCCAGAGTCTGAAATTACGGCAAAGTCAGCTTGGAACTGTTCCTTCTTCTCATGAAGGATTTTATATAAGTTCTCACTACCGATCTCTTCTTCTCCTTCAATACATACCTTTACGTTTAATGGTAATTTACCTTCTGTTTTCATGTAAGCTTCAAAGACAGCCAAATGCATAAATACTTGCCCTTTATCATCACTAGATCCTCTAGCAAAAATTCGCTCATTCCTAATTTCTGGTTTAAACGGATCACTGTCCCATAATTCAAGTGGATCAGCAGGCTGTACGTCGTAGTGACCATAAAACAGTACGGTAGGTGCTTCAGAGCCTGCGCCGTTATATTCTGCATAAACAAGTGGGTGTCCACCCGTCTCCTGCTTTTCTATATTTTCAAATCCAATGTCCTGTAAGTATGTAGTAATGAAATCCGCTGCTTTGTGAATGTCCTGTTTATGTGCGCTATCTGTACTCACACTCGGGATAGCTAAAAATTCAAATAATTTATCTTGCAAACGTTGCTGATTATCCCGTAAATACTTCAAAACCTCTTGGCTCATCGTATTACTCCTCCTAAAATTTCATGTTGGTACTTATTTTAGCATATTTACTCAAATAACTTCCATTACACTGATTAAGGATGTTTGGCTCTCACCCGTTCTTTTAAAAACGAGCAAAAAAAGTTGCAGAAACATACTCATTTTATCAGTAAATACTTGACGTGATATAGTTCTCTAATTATCCCGCCGGAGTTGTGTATATCTTACGCTGTATGCTACTTCTTCAAGAAAAAAAATAAAAATCCAAACTAGATTGAATGAAAAAATCATAGTTCGGATCTTCTTTTCACTAAACACTTCGTGCCAGCCTCTATATTTATCCTAAAGCTTGTTTTAAATCCTCTAGCAAGTCCTCTGCATCTTCAATCCCGACGGATAAGCGGATTAAGCCATCTGTGATCCCCAACTCATTCCGTCTATCACGTGGGATAGACGCATGCGTCATCTTGGCCGGAATCGAAATTAGGCTTTCCACAGCTCCCAGGCTTTCTGCCAAGGTGAAATATTGAACCCGGCTTAATAGTTTATCTGCCACTGCCTCACTTCCTACATCAAATGAGACCATACCACCGTACCCAGTAGATTGATCTACAGCTACGTTATGCCCTTCATGGTTTTCAAGGCCAGGATAGAAGACCTTTTCGACCTTAGGGTGATGCTCTAAAAACGCAACCAGTTTTTTAGTATTTGCTTCAATTGCTTCCATTCTTAGAGCAAGGGTTTTTATTCCGCGCATTAATAGCCAAGAATCCTGCGGTCCTAAAACAGCCCCTACTGAGTTTTGGATAAAGTGAATTTTCTCAGCAAGTTCTTTAGAGTTAACAGCCACAAGCCCTGCTACTACATCACTGTGCCCACCAATATACTTTGTTGCACTATGAAGCACGATATCTGCCCCCAGATCTAATGGCTGCTGCCAATACGGCGTTGCAAACGTATTATCAACAATGAGAAGCAAATTATGCTTCTTCGCAATAGCGGCCATTTGCTTAAGATCAGTTATTTTCAAGAGAGGATTAGTCGGTGTTTCAACATATAAGGCCTTTGTTTTCTCTGTAATGGCTTCTTCCACTGCTTTAACATTACTTGTATCTACAAATGAATGTTGAAGCTGATATCTGTTAAGCACATTTGTCATGAGACGATAAGACCCACCATACACATCGTCTGTTGAAAGAACATGATCTCCAGCATCAAATAGCATCATAACAGATGTGATTGCCGCCATACCTGAGCCAAAGGCAAATCCAGCTGTTCCATTCTCTAAATCTGCAATGACTGTTTCTAGCGCATGTCGAGTAGGGTTTCCTGTACGTGAATATTCAAACCCACTGTGATTACCTGCGCTTTCCTGTTTATAGGTACTTACTTGATAAATTGGCACGGATACAGCGCCAGTTTTCTCATCACCTGTTATCCCACCATGTATCATTTTTGTTTTTGGTCGCATCTCTATTCTCCTCACACGTTGTCATAGATATTTTTACTTATATAACGATCACTACCATCTGGAAAGATCGTCACAATAGTTGTACCAGGCCGCGCTTTCTTTGCTTCCTGTAATGCACCAAACATGGCGGAGCCAGAGGAACTGCCAACAAGCAGTCCTTCTTTACGGGCCAACTGTCCGACCATATCAAAGGCATCTCCGTCTGTTACCGTATACACTTTATTAATGAAGGAACGATTAAAATAACTTGGAAAGAATTCCATTCCAATTCCCTCAGTTCGATGTGATCCTGCCTTGCCACCCGCAATAATAGATCCCTCCGGCTCTACGATTGCCGTATGGACAGCTGGGTTTCTTTCTTTAAAAAAGCGACTGCTCCCCATAAAGGTCCCTGCTGAGCCAGCACCTGCGACGAAAATGTCGACTTTCCCTTCAAGTTCACGCCAAATCTCTGGTGCTAATGTATGATAATAGGTTGCAGGATTGGCTGGATTAGAAAATTGCTGCGGACAAAAACTGCCGGGAATTTCCTTACAGAGATCCTCTGCCTTCTTAATCGCACCTACCATACCTTCCTCCTGTGGAGTTTGTACAATACGTGCCCCTAATGCTTTCATAATGGTTTGCTTTTCTTTACTAAAATGTTCTGGAACACAGAAAATTGCGTGCAGATTATAGGTAATGGCAGACATTGCTAAGCCAATGCCAGTGTTTCCGGCAGTAGGTTCAATAATAGTACCGCCAGGCTGTAAAACACCTTTTTCAAGTGCATCCTGTATCAAAGAAACTCCAAGCCGATCTTTTACACTACCGCCAGGATTCATAAATTCCAATTTAGCATAGAGTTTTACATCTTTCGGCAAATCAAATTGTTTCAGTTCTAATAAAGGTGTGTTTCCAATTAATTCTTGTACAGAAGCATACACCGCCATGTATCTTCGCCTTCCTTTTTGTGGTCGGGCTTAGCCCTACCTTAAAATACTTCCTGCCATTCATTTCGATGTGCAAGCATTTCCTTGGCAATTTCCTTAGCACCTTCTAGGCTGTGATTGGCAGCCCAGCCACATTGCACCTCGTTACATGCAGGCACTTCATTAGCCTCAATTACGTCATGTAGCGTTTTTTCCAATGTATCTAAAATCTCTTCATAGTTATCATGATTTATAACAGATAAATAAAAACCTGTTTGACATCCCATCGGACCAATATCCAAAACACTGTCCATATGATTACGAATGTTTTCTGCCATCAAGTGCTCGATTGAATGAAGCCCAGCCATCTCCATATGTTCTTTATTCGGCTGTTTAAACCGAATATCATATTTATATACCTTATCTCCATTTGCACCCTCTGTCACACCTACTAAACGTACATATGGCGCTTTTACTTTCGTGTGATCCAGATTAAAGCTTTCCACGTTCATTTTTTCTGCCATAATGATCTCTCCTCCATTACTTCATTCGCTCAGCTTTTATCAGCCAAACAAAATCATTCATTTGTTTAAATGTTACATCAAATTTGTGTGTATTGAAAATAGTTTGAATTACAGGAATTGTTGTATAATATTCTCTCTCAAGGTCCTCAGCTAAATCTGCGAACCCCTTTTTTCTGGCATCATCGATCGCTTTTTGCTTATGTGCCTCCGACTGGAAGACTGTATCACCAAATATGATCTTACCTTCTGCCGGCAATAGAGCGGAGAACTGTTTAATTGCAACATCTTTCTCTTCATCTGATAAATGATGGAAAGCATACGTACTTACAATCGTTTCCACATCGGAAGGAAGACTTGGATAATCTAGAAAGTCTCCTTCCTGCACAGTCAGCTCAGGTAATTTTGCTGCAGCAATACTGCGCATTTCATTGGAAGGCTCAACTCCTACCACTTCACTTCCTTTTTCCAGAAGTTTTGCAGCGAGGTTTCCTGTTCCCACACCAAATTCCACTACCGTCCCAGAGGCGTGTCTAACCACCTCCGTTAATATATCATCATAATTGGCAAATACTGCAGCATACTGAGGATCATCCCCTGCTACACTGTCGTCATAGGTATCTGCCCAATCTGTAAAAATGTCAAGAAATTCCCGCCCCATAACCCCTACACTCCTTTAAAAATAATTAATCCATAGTATTACACTTGGTATAGTAAGAATTATATGTATTACAATATCATATGTTACCGTTTTTAAAAAGCATCTTTTCTCCAATATAAATTGATTTAATCATTGCAATGTTCAAATAAAAATATCTAAAAAAACGTAGCAGCACACCATTTAACCATACAAAAACACCCCAAAAATTACTCAAACTTTTGGGGTGCGGTACCACGTGATGCTTCTTTTTATGTTTAGTTATTTTGCGGGAAGAGACGTTCTACCATATTACCAAATTGGTCAAAAAATCCTTCAATTGGCTCACCATTGTTCATATCATCAATATAACCATTGGTTAGATCTCTAAAATCTGGATTCGTTGATACGTAAACATTATCAATATCCTTGTCCACGGATTTTACAATCTCAGAAATCTTTTCTTTTACTTCGTCTGATACTTCACCGTTACCATTACCATTTCCTGCATTGGTATTATTATCGTAAGTATCCGTATTCTCTACGCCGGTATTATCGTCGTCATTTCCGCCAGTACCATTATTTCCAACGTTGTTAGTATCCGTATTGTTTCCATTTCCGTTACCATTTTGGTTTTTCACTTCTGCAGCAACGTAAGCATTATTTTCTGTCGTTAATACATAAACTTGATCAATTTCATCTATTTCACCTTTAATCTTATCAGCGGCTTCTTCTGAAACCTCATATTCCTGTTGGCCATCTCCAGCATTTCGATTCTGATCGCGTTCTGAGTCCCTCGCCATTTCATAGCTACGGTCCCCACTCATTCCCTCACCTGTATTATTGAATCTTGTTTGTTCTACATTGTTATCACCAGTAGCGTCTTCTTGGTTTCCATTAGAATCCCCACAACCAGCAAGCGCCACGGTAAGTACTGTAACTGCACTAATTAGTTTCCATTTCATCTGTTTACTACCTCCTTTTCATTTGGTGTTAGTATGTAACAGTTTCTCTTACTTATTCCCACGAATACCACAAAACTTTTAAGCTTTTATATAGAACCTTAATATGGCAACGACACCATTTTTGTTTCAGACAATATATATAAAATGCGGGGACAATAAATATAACCCTTACAATTAAGGAGGGGTATGAATGGATATTCCTGATTATGACAAAGCATTGTATTTCACACTGTGGGGCCAATGGGATGATTTGCTTGTTTTAATGGTACGTACCAAAGATGATATGCTTTCAAAGAAAATACAACTTTTTCTACACGCTTATCATTATTCCCTTGACCAAAGTAAAATCATGTCTTCCCACGATAATTTACTGTATTATGTAGACCATGCCATGAAATACGAACCAGTACCTATAATGGAAATATAACAAAAGGCTGCGATTCCTATTTAGCGGAATCGCAGCCCCTTTTTATTGGCTACTTATAAGACTTACCTAACCGGACCCTATTTCACCCTTCACTTTTCTTCTGAGAGACGGTTTTTTTCGAAATAAAAGGAATGAATAATAGCTTTCTGTTCGTCATTCAGATTCAAAGCACTTGTAGAGTTCTGAGAGGATTCCGCCCGGTTAATCATTTCAGCCAACTTTTCATTTGTTGGTTTACCCGCTTTCTCAGCAGATTTTCGTACATAATGCGGCACGTGAAATGCAGTAATACTCCAGCTATCATCTCGTTTTCGGGAAAAGGCATTTAAATTACGCAAAAGCCTATTTTCTCCATGATATTTATTAGGATAACTAACGCCTATAAGCATATCTTTCTTCTCCCCAACAAGACCCGATTTTTCACTTTGTTCCATAATTTTTTCAATAACAGTTTCCATCTTTCTATCCCTATATTGGGATAATTTCATACCTACCTGTTCTGCATCTTCGTTAAGATAGCGTATAGATTGAACATGGAATTTGTTATCTACTTCGAGTTCAAAGCTTCGTTTTATATCAATGCTTAAATAGGCTAACGTTTTATTATTTGCCAGTGCGAAATAAATTGGCAATACAAATAAGAGCAGCGCACAGACCAATACAATCAGTCGACCAGGGATTTGCCAAACCTTACGTAACAAGAAAATATAGCCTCTTCTTTCTGCTCGATATATTTCAAAAGGAATCTCATTTCCAATGTCTACATGTTTCACTGGCATTGCTTTATGAAAGGTACCATCTCTATCCATTACGATGGTATATGTATGCCGGTGTTCCATGACAATACCTTTTTTCACTGACCCACCCCCTTAAGATAGTCCTTCAGATACAAGTAATCTTCCGTCAGTACGATAAATACAGCAAGTATAAATTTACGGTTCCTCTCCAACGTTTTTTTGCTGACATCCACCTTTCGCACCAGTTGTTTGATAGGAAGCTTTTTCTTACTAAAAACGAACGCACGCAGTTCAGGATCTTCATACAAAGTCCTGGCTGTCTTAACAGCTGATTCACGTGCATCCCTATGTTTAGGCGAGACTTCTGTCAATTCGGCAAATGTAAGCTTATAAGCAGCTAGTTTTTCTTTATAGTCTGCGATCTCTTCTTTTCTATGCCAAGTGTCCTGTTCTTCTTGGTATTTTTCTTTCACCGCCGCGATTTCCAAGGGGTTGTCCATTTGCTCTGCATCAAACGTCTCATCAAGGGAGATTGGTGTAGGACGTTTTTTTATATAGCGAATATAATCGATAACCTTCCGTTTTATAACCAATTTAGCAAAGGATAAAAAAGAACTTCCTTTATCAGAAGAATAAGACATCATCGCCTCATTAAATGCTGAAAGGCCAATGCTAAATTCGTCATCTCTTTTGGGGTCAATATATCGCTTGCAGACTTCGGAAACACACTTTGCAATGAATGGTTGATACGTCTTTAAAAGATAGTTTTGTGTATGCATATCTCCCCTTTGAACAGAGGAAATCATTTCTTCTAGAGGTTTGCCTTTTAACGACTGCTCTTTTATCAACCTAGAACACCCCCAGGCATTACAAAATTCGATTTTTTTTGTTTCTTTTTGGGTGTAACCATAAAGTATTTCTTATGCACAGAAACTGTATATTTATATATTTCATTTATTTGAGTTCGGTAAGTTGTCATTTTTATTGTCACCAGCTTATTTTATAATAGAATTAAAATGTCAGTCTGATTAATCTTACCGTACCGTATACACTGTTGCTATCTCAAAACAATTACAATTTGTTTAAAATATAATTACCACCACGACCGCCAATGAATATATACCCACACCTATATACCTAGTCGCTTCCAAAATAAAAAAAAGACCCTCAGCAGTCGATGCTGAAAGGCCCGTGTGTTTACCTCTTTATAAACTTGTGAGTATCATGTCTTTTGAATTATATTTGGTAACATTTTTTGTTTCCGCTAATGTTCCCTTAATATAAATATCTCGTTCAAACCAATCAACAGACTCAATTTGATTTGTATGATAGACAAAGTATTGTTCCTTCGTATACGTTTCACTATCTTGTACGACTAGATAACGCAGCTTCCAATATTCTGAATCAAAGACCATATCTGCGACTGTACCTATTTTACCATCATCGGCATGCACTTTAAATTCTATCGTCTCGTCTTCACTACGCAGATTATAGTGACTCTGTGCTTCTAATTGCTGATCAAACACCTCTGGCTGTGGTTCTTCAGCAGGAGGAAATTGTGCCAATGGTCGATCATTAGATCCCCAAAGCATATTTCCTGTCCAGTATCTGCTCCAGCCGTAGTATCCAATTAAACTATCCTCTACATCTTTTGAAACTGCACTTTCTTCAGAGATGGAAGGACTGTTACGTACCTTCTCCTTATCATACTCTACCTCTAAGTGCTTATCATTTTCATTAAGTGTAATAAACGAAGATGGGGAGAGGAGTACACGGCGGCCCGGAAGCCATTTCCTCGTGTCTACAATTGCATAACGAATAGCCCATTTTTCATCGTCAAAATAAAGATCCTTTACTTTACCCATTACACCATCTGCTGCATGGATATTGTATGTTTTTAGTTCGGAAGTAAAAAATAACATGTAACTTCGCCTCCTTAAGACGTTTACAATATAAATACCCCCAAACAGTATGGATGAAACAAGAGGTTACATCTCATGATAATACGTAACAGGTATAAAGAGCCCTACCTTGCCTTCTGTCTCATGATCTAATGTCGCAAAAATTACCCCAATCACTTCGCCTTCTTCGTTAAAGACAGGACTACCACTGTTTCCCCGGTAAACAGGTGCCTTTATCATCACCACTTCACGTTCCCAGTCGCTTAGCCTGGTGTGACCCACAATAGATCCTTGATTCGCTATTCCATTAAATCGCAAAGGATTTCCAATAAATGTAATAGACGCATTTTCTTTAAAAATCGGGGCATTTGCTAGCTTAAGTGACGGAAGGTCCTCCGCCTCGACTTTTAATACCGCTAAGTCGATCGCAGGATTAGTTTCCACCACCTCTGCTTCAAACAATCCGTCATCCGGAAAAGCAACCGTTACGTGATCTTCTCCTTCTACCACATGATGGTTTGTCAAAATCGTACCTTCTTGGTTTATTGCAAAGCCAGTACCCTTACTATTCTCTGTTTCTACAACGACCACCGCTTGTTTATAGTTTCGTATGTCCTGATCGGTTGAAAGCTTTGTAGATGTGATGAGAAAATCAATTGCCGGGATAGAAAAGGTCTGGGGAATTAACGCGAACACATTGAAGGCTAAAGCTAGCGCAATCACCCAAAATACCCACTTTGGAAAAGGACGTTTTGGTTTATCATCTTCTTTGGCCTTCGTTCTCTCTAAAGCTTTTCTGCGTTCTTCTTCCACGAGCTCATAAAGTTCTTCGTCATCAAATTCCTCATATAAATCTTCATCTATAATGTCCGCTTTTTCTTGCTCTTCCCTATCTCTATCCATACCTCACCCCGTGTTTTAAGCGGTTTTCCTATCCTGCGGTTTCTTCAAGTATCCCTTGCTGCATTTGATACATTTGATAGTAGGCACCTTGTTGCTGTAGGAGACTATTATGGTTCCCCTGTTCCTTTATCGTACCGCGCTCTAATACAAATATAACATCTGCTTGCTGTATAGTCGAAAGTCTATGTGCGATAACAAGCGTTGTTCTTCCTTGCTTCAGCACTTCCAAGGCTTCCTGAATGACGTTTTCTGTCTCCGTATCAATATTCGCAGTTGCTTCATCCAAAATCAAGATGGCTGGATCAAACGCCAATGCTCTAGCAAATGATAATAGTTGTCTTTCACCAAGCGAAAAGGTGCCTCCTCCTTCTGTGACTTTTTCATCATAACGATTCGGCAGCTTTTCAATAAAGCGGTCGGCTCCCACTGCTTTTAAAGCATTTATGGCTGCTTCCCTGCTAATATGAGGATCGTTCATCGTCACATTAGAAAGGATAGTCCCAGTAAATAAGAATGGGTCCTGTAATACGATTCCCATATGACTTCTCACCTGTTGCCTTGACCACTCCTGTGTCGACTTCCCGTCAATCGTAATGGAGCCTTTCTGTGGATCATAAAAACGGAAAAGCAAATTCATAATAGAGCTTTTACCTGACCCTGTATGACCAACAAAGGCTGCTGTCTGCCCAGCCTTCACTGAAAAGGAGATATCGTTCAAAACGTAATCCTTCTCATTATAAGCAAATGATACGTGATCAAATAAAATATTTCCTTGATAGCGTGATATATTATCATCTATCACATTTTCACCAGGGTGGTCTAGCAATTCAAAAACTCTCCCACCAGCAACTCGTGCTTGTTCGATAAGCGGTAGCTGATTCACGATATCGGTCACTGGCTCAAATAATCTTGTTAGATAATCGACAATCGCATAGAGCATCCCAATGGATATGATACTTGTCGGGTCTAATGAAGCGGAACCAAAATACCAAATAAAAGCTACGAAAGCTAAATTGCGAAACACGGTAACAAGATTATAAGAGGTTAGCGCACTTAACTTAACTAGCTTACGTTGATAGGTAAAATGCCTATTATTAAGCACCTCAAATTCTTCTTTTGTCTTCTTTTCTCTACTAAACGCCTGAATAATCGGCATTCCTTGAATTGCTTCACTTATGTTCCCATTAATTTCGCTTATCGTGGAACGGATAACTTTATTATACTTGCTGCCAAAATGCTTATATAGCTTCATCCAACCAAATATAAGTGGAATAATGAAAAGACACATAAGAGCAAGCTTTGCATCGAGAATAAACAATGCGACAAATATTCCTGCCATATATATAATGCTTGTGAGGACAATAGACAGCACACGCTCATACAAGTCGCGAATAGCTTCTGTATCATTTGTGATCCTCGCTACTATTTTACCTGCTGGCTGATCAACAAAATAGTTAACAGGAATCCGCTGAGTATGGGCGAATAGATCGTTTCGCATCTTTCTAACAATTTGATTGGACGATTTCTGTAAAAGAAAGGTTTGATAAAATTGAAAGAAACCAGCAATAAATAGTAATGCGACATATAATCCAAGCAGCCACATGATTGGTCCCTGCTCCGGTTTAAAAAACGGATACACTTCAGTTAGCGATAATTTTTCACCTGTAAAGGTCTCTTCTCCAGAGCTTGTCGTTATCGTGATCGTTTCCCCATCGACAGTCCTTTTTCCTTCAAGTGGAATTTCTTCTGCAACAAAATAGTAAGTGGTACCAATTTGAAATATCGTTACGGGATTTCCAATTGTCTGGTCAGAGCCTTCCAACCTATCAACACGTTTGTAAAACTGGCCATTATAAGACGCTGTTTGCTTATCATTTTGCGATTCCACCTCTTGCCAGGTCCCTTCCACTCCAAGAATATGATCATCAATTACTCTCTTGGCTATTAAAGGACCAGCAAGTTCAAGCGATACGGCAATAATTAAGCAGATAAAACCAATGATAATACCTTTTTTATATTGTAATGCGTATTGAAACAGTCGTTTCTCTGTATTTTGTTTCATTATTCGTTCACCCCTGCCTTTGCAAGCTGCTGTTGGACATACTGCTGCTTATACCAGCCATCTGTTAACATAAGTTCTGCATGGGACCCTTGTTCCACGATTTCGCCATTATCAAGTACAATAATGTGGTCGGCATGTGTTACAGCAGACATACGATGTGCAGCTATAAAGGTCGTTTTATTTTTTCTTTCTCTACGTAAATGTTCAATAATATTTGCCTCTGTCTTACCATCGACCGCGGACATGGAATCATCCAATATGAGGATTTCCGGATCTTTAATAAAGGCTCGCGCTAATGCTACTCGTTGCTTTTGACCACCTGATAGCGTTACACCACTTTCTCCAACCTGTGTATCTAAACCATTTGGAAGTTGTTTCATGTCATTAAGGAAGTGTGCTAATTCCATCACACGGAAGATTTCGGTATCCGTTGCGTCCGATTTACCGAATTGGATATTCTCTCGGATAGATTTAGAAAACATCATTTGATCTTGTGGCACATAGCCGATCCAAGAACGAATTTGAGCAAGTGAAAGATCCTCTAAATCTACGTCTGCAACTTTTATGTTTCCTTGCATGCCAGGGTATTGCCTTAGGAGTAATTTGAAAAGCGTCGTTTTCCCTGCACCAGTTTTTCCGACAATCCCAATGGTATCGCCACGTTTTACGTTTAATGAAACATTGTTCAGTTGCTTTGTTTCTGTTCCTGGATAGGAAAACGTCACCCCTTCAAAAACAAGTGATTCCACTGCATCTACGGTTTTTGGTGTTGCCGGATCTGACACATCAGCCTTGTAGCCAGTTGTCTCATTCACTCTATCAAGCGATGCATTCCCCCGCTGTAGTATATTAATAAGCTCACCCACGGCAAACATCGGCCAAATTAACATTCCTAAATATACGTTAAAGGTCACGAGATCACCAAGCGTCATTTGATTATCAAAAACCAAAAAGGCACCATACCCAAGTCCAATTGTATAAGAAAGCCCTACAAGAATTTTCATGGTTGGCTCAAAAAGCGCATCAATCTTAGCAACCTCCATGTTTTTCACATAGACATCATCTGTCATGTTCTCAAATCGCTTTAAATCCTGTTTTTCCTGTACAAAAGCACGAATTACCCGTACTCCTCGAATTGACTCAAGAACATCATTATTCATTTCTCCAAACGCTTGCTGCGCTTTGGTAAAACGTGCATGGATGACAGCTCCATATTTATTCATAATCACTGCCATAATTGGCAGCGGAAGCAATGCGGCAAGTGTCAGCTTCCAGCTAATTGTAAATCCCATCATGGTTACAAGCATCAGCATGAAAACCGATGAATCCACTAATGTTAAAACACCAAATCCCGCTGTGAGACTAATGGCTTTTAAATCATTGGTACTTCTAGCCATAAGGTCACCTGTGCGGTATTTCCCAAAAAACGTTGGCGTCATCTTAGTAAAATGATCCATTAAGTTGCTTCTACTCCAGCGTTCTAGGATAACTGCTCCGCTAAATAGCGTATAATCCCATAAAAATGAAATGGCATAATGTATAATAATTAAAAGTAAATATCCAATTATTAATGCGGTTAAAAGTTGGGTTGTCATCGAATCGAATTGAATTTGATCAATTGTATACCCAGCTAATTTAGGCGGTATAAGACCTATTGCACTTGCTACAATGAGCGCTAAAATTGCAAATAAATAGCGTTTCCAATAATGTTTAAAAAACCAGTCTAATTTTTTAAAAACCTGAAACATTCCATCACCTTCTAATCTCTCTTTAATTTCTTTCTGATGTGTTCTTTCCAACAAAAGTTCCTCAACTCGTATTCCTAACCAATCTTTGTAATGACATCAAAAAAAGCATGCGCCTATGACGACACATGCTTACGATGGGATACGCAGTAACATACCTATCCCAAAAACAAAAAGGCCACAGACAGTTGTGACCTTTGATATCTACAAAGAAGTATGTAAAAAGTTAGAATACTTTTCCGCAAAATACGGTAGAGGTCACATATTTAGTTGGATTAAGTTGCGTTGTTTGAATGATGTTTTTCATCATCATGACCTCCTTTGGTTTATTTGTTCTCAATAATTATAGTATTAGGAAAATTTAAAGTCAATCCTTTTTTAAATTTTGGGTCAATTTCTTTTTAAACTGGACGTCCATTTTAGAAATCTCCTAAAAACACAGAGTTATAAATGGGTGCTCTCACGTTTAATACGAATTCCAAGATGGAGCATTCTTTCTAATTTAACGGAAGGAACCTTGGTCGAGCAAGATATCTCCTGCATCGAAGCTAGCGGGTGCTTTCTAATAAAACTCTGGACTCGATCACTCTCAGTAAGACAGGCAGGGCACATCATAAATGGACTGCTTTCCATTGGCTCTTTGCACAATCGACAATTACGGATTATTTCACTCAAATCCTCACCCCTCACTATTTCCTTAGCTTTTATGATACAAGAACCGACAAAAACAAACAATGTTTTCATTGGAATTTTCTAAAAAATGAGTCTTTAGACTACTAATCATTTGTTTCAAGTGAACTATAAGATAGTGCACATAGATAGTAGTTTTTCCTCACATACTATCTTCATAAAGTGCAACTTCAATCAGTGGGGGTTTTCATTCTTCCCCCACTGATTGTTAGTTGAACGAATCGGGGTATTAACATCCGTTTACTCCCACTAAAAACTAACGGTTTCTCTTCATTTCATGTTTTGAAGTGGGAGTCTTACGGACGGATGTACCGGGATAAATTATTAGCACTGGACGATTACGGGAGGAATTATGAAAAAAGCTAATAGAAAAGCCACCAATTCATTCTTTCCCATTAAGGTTGAAAAGTTAAAGCAGACTCTAGAAGACCAGTTTGAAAATAGTACTGATCTGAGCTTTTCCATCTTTGAACACTCAGGCCAAAAGCTTGCTGTTTTTTATCTTTCCTACCAAGTGAATTCAGAGAGAATAGAAAATATGCTGCTCAAAACTCTTCTGGACTCCCAAAAAGAGTGGACCGTTGAAACAATATTGAATGAAGTACCCTTGAACACAGGCCAGAAGATGGACAAGTTGGAAGAATTGTTGACGAATCTAATCAATGGGCATGTATTTGTTTATGTTGAAGGAGAAAAACAAGTAGTCTCCTATTTAATGCTAAACATTGAACAGAGATCTCTAACCAAAGCCGAAACAGAGTCTGTTGTTATTGGTCCACAGGTTGCTTTCACTGAATCTTTGGTTACGAACTTAAATATATTACGTTGGCGAATGCGCTCTCCAGATCTCGTTTTTGAAAAGATTATGTTAGGAAAAAGGACACCAAAGGAAGCAAGGCTTATTTATTTAAAGTCCGTTGCAAACGAAACAGACGTTAACACAATGCGACAGCGTCTTCAGGACCTTGAGGTTGATGAGGTAGAGGATGCGAATGTACTCATGCAATATGTAGAGGACTCCTCTCTCACGATATTTCCACAGTTCTATTCAACAGAGCTACCGGATCGTGCTTCCTATGCAATTAATAAGGGACGTATTGGCGTAATTGTGGAAAACAGCCCCGCGGCAATATTAGCACCCACAACATTTTTCAGTTTTTTTGAATCTACTGAGGATTTATATATGCGTTGGAATGCCGGATCATTCCTAAGAATTTTGCGCTTTATTTCTATGTTTATATCTGTTATGCTCACGCCCATGTATGTTGCATCTGTAACGTTTCATTATGAACTTATTCCCACACAGCTCCTTATCTCAATTGGACAATCTAGGGCAAATGTCCCTTTTCCACCTATATTTGAGGCACTGCTTCTTGAACTCTTAATAGAATTATTACGTGAAGCAGGTGCTAGGCTCCCAACGAAGGTGGGTCAAACCATTGGTATTGTGGGTGGTGTGGTCGTAGGAACTGCAGCCGTACAAGCAGGGATTACAAGTAATATTTTGATCATCTTTATTACGATTAGTGCGCTCGCTTCCTTTACCGCACCTAGTTATTTAATGGGGACTTCTATTCGGGTATTGCGATTCCCTATGATTATACTAGCCGGTATTTTAGGCATTATGGGAATTGTCTTTGGTATCAGCTTTCTAATCATTCATTTATTAAGATTGACTTCTCTCGGAAGACCTTATCTTACGCCAATTTATCCGTTCCGTATGGTGGATCTCAACAAAGTACTCATTCGATTTCCCCAACAATTTCAGGGTAAAAGATTTCTTTCTTTCCGACCTAAAGATAGGGTTCGATTTAATAAGAAAAAGGCACATGAGAAAAAAGATATTGACGAGTAGGTGATAGATTGGATATAAACGTGAAAGTAAAATCTAATATAAGTATTCGCGCATTTTACCTATTCTTCATTATCACTTCCTTACAGTTAGGCGTGGGGGTAATGGGCGTACCAAGGTTTATTTATCTAGAGGCTGGAGCAGACTCGTGGATATCTGTTCTTATCGCTACCTCTTATATTTTGGTTGTCCTTTTTGTCATGATCTTCATTTTAAAGCAGTATGACAATGCAGATATCTTTGGTATACATCGTGACCTGTTCGGTAAATGGCTCGGCAACCTAATAAGCAGTGTCTATATTATATACTTTATCGCTACCCTTTTTTCCGTACTCATTACGTATATAGAGGTTGTCAGGATTTTTATCTTTCCAACCCTCAGTCCTCTAGTAATGGGATTACTTATGATTATATTGGCTGTATATAGTACATTGGGCGGTTTACGTATCATGGTTGGGGTTTGCTTTTTATTTTTTATTCTTACCCATTGGTTATTGCTTTTATTGATTGAACCTGCTGTTCAAATAGATTGGGATCATTTTCTTCCAATGTTTCAAACCCCCATGCCCGATTTATTAAAAGGCGCTCGAGCCACGTCCTATACGTTTTTTGGTATTGAAATCCTGTTTTTAATTTACCCTTTTATTCAGAATAAAAAAGGAATGCATTTCCCTATATATATGGCAGCAATCTGGTCTGGCCTTCTCGTTATGATCACAACTATCATAACGCTCGGCTTTTTCTCTGGCGTGCAAGTGGAAAGACGTGAGTGGACACTTCTATCATTATTCAAATTTCAGCAATTTTCCTTTATAGAACGCCTCGATTTTGTGGTAGTAGCAGAATGGATGATGGTTATCATCCCGAATATTATCCTTCTGTTGTGGGGGGCAACCTATGGGATAAAGCGGGTTTACAAACTCCCTCAAAAAGTTTCTATTTATGCACTTGCTTTTCCCCTACTTATTGGTTGTTGGTTACTTGATGAACACTTTCAAATCCAATGGATAATTGATAAGATAAATGAATTAGGATTTTGGCTAGTGTATGTATATCCATTTTTGTTACTACCACTTGTGCTTATAAAGAAAAAATGGAAACAACATAAAAGGGGTGAAAAGAATGCGACTTAAAAGATTCTTCTTGCTTAGCATCATTCTTTGTTTGCTTACTTCCTGTGTTGATTCAAGCCAGCTGGAAAAACTAGGAATCATCCATACGCGAGGTGTCGATATTTCAGAAGAAAAACCTAATGAACTGGAAACCACCTTGATCATCTTCCAATTCAATGCTCAAACAGATATGATTTCTAAAACACTATCAGGTACAGGGCACACGATTAAAGAAGCACGTGAGCAAGCGAACAAAAAATCCAGTTTTGCTTTAACTCCAGGACAAATCCGCCTAGAAGTATATGGGAAAGAAATTGCGGAAAAGGGAATACTAAACTACCTAAAAACCTTAACACGAGATGCCAGGGTTTCAGATACCATGCTACTTGCTGTTAGTGACACTACAGCGAGAGAACTGTTGGATGTCGGCCAGTCAGACACGAACATGGACATCGGACAATTCTTTCACAGCTTGATAACACAGGAGTATAAGAAAGATACCATTCCTGAAATCGCGTTGCATGATTTCACTCATATCTATTTTGATGTGGGGCAGGATCCCTTTCTGCCTGTTCTAACAATGGACGAGGATAATCCTCAAATTTCAGCATTGGGAATATTTCAAGGCGATAAATATGTCGGTGAGATCTCCTTAGAAGAAGCGCTTCTTCTAAATATGACACAAAAGCATGTGGACTATGCTCCAATTGAATTAGAAATCCCCAGAGCTGCATTGGAAAAATATCTAGCAGGTACGGAACCGATAGATCCGAACAGCGAAAATATGTATGTACGAATTGGAATTAAAGGAGAAACAACAAGCAAATTAACCGACCCAGAACAACTCGGCTTTCGCTCGAAAGTAGATATTGATGTGGATTTACATGAAGCCTCTGAGGAGGTTGTTATCAAAGATAAGAAGGTGGCAAAGGTTATAGAAGAAGAATTAGGGAAAGCAATTAAGAAAAAATATGAGGTACTATTTAAAAAGGTGCAAGAACTCAATGCAGATCCTATTGGTTATGGGAGATTATACAGAATAAAAAATAATAACAAGCTGACTACGGAAGAGTGGAGAGAGAAATTCCCTGAAATAACTGTAGATTTTCAAGTCGATGTTAACCTAGTCCATTTTGGTACTATTCAATAAGTCGGGCCGATTCAAATATAATCTGTTAGAAAAAAAGCCAACGATTATTCGAATTTCATATCGAATTCCGTTGGCTCTTTCATACTATACGACATTACATTATTTTCTTTGCACTTCACCGATTATTTCTATTACGCGATCTCGTGCCTTTTCACTTCTATATTCTTTCATGGTATCTGTCATAATAGAGGAATATTCTTTTAATTGATTTAGTTCATGAACTAACGTTTCATTTGTCAGTTTCTCTTCTTCTAACACTCTTGCATAGCGCTTTTTAACAAAGGATTGGGCATTAATAATTTGGTCGCCCCTACTTGCCTCTTTAGATAATGGGATTAGCAACATCGGAATTCGTAATGCGAGGAATTCAAATATAGCATTTGAACCTGCACGTGAAAGAACGTAATCAGTTGCTGCGAAAACATCTTTCAGTTCTTCATTAACATAGTCAAATTGAACGTACCCATTTCTTTTATAGGCAGGATCTACCTTATCTTTTCCACAGATATGAATAATGTGGAAGGTTTCAAGTAAGTGATCGAGCGAAGTCCTAATGGTTTCATTTATTTTCTGCGAACCACCGCTTCCCCCCATGATAAGTAAAACGGGTTTATCCGATGATAAGCCTGCAAATGCCAGGCCAGCTTCCTTTTTCCCTTCAAATAATTCGTCACGAATGACTGCACCAACATACTCAGCCTTTTCTTTTGGTAAATATTCCATTGTCTCTGGAAAAGTTGCCAATACCTTACGGGCAAAAGGAATCGCAATTTTATTCGCAAGACCTGGTGTGTAATCAGATTCGTGAATAACGACTGGGATTCTTCTCAGTTTTGCTGCTAAGACTACCGGTACGGAAACAAAACCACCTTTTGAAAAAATAATCGAAGGTTTTCGTTTTTTCATGATGCGCGCTGCCTGGGCAACACCTTTCAGTACTTTGAACGGGTCTTTTATGTTTTCTTTGGAAATGTATCTTCTAAGCTTACCTGTGGAAATCGGATGGTAACTGACCCCATCAAGCTGCGTTATTAGATTGCGTTCTATGCCATCATTTGAGCCAATATAATCAATCTCATACCCTTCTTCCTGATAGTAAGGGATCAAGGCTAGGTTGACGATTACATGCCCTGCAGTGCCTCCACCAGTAAATAGGATTCGTTTGTTTTTCATACTTTGTTCTCCTTTATGTTCATAAATCTCCTTAAGCTTTTATACAGTCTCTACTATGGTATTAAAAACCGGGGCAAAATGAAAGTAAAAAAAGGCATCCATTTGAAATTAAATGGACGCCTGTCTTATTTTAGGATGCTTTTGCGCTTCATAAAATAATTTGCATACCGCTACCAAAATACATCTTATAGGAATAGCCCTACTACTGTTGCGGATAGGATGGATGCGAGTGTTGCTCCGATGAGTAGTTTCAATCCAAACCCTGATACACTTACTGCCTTTTCACTGTCAATTCCTTTTACAGTACCTGCGATGATTCCGATCGAGGAGAAGTTAGCAAAGCTAGTTAGGAATACAGATACAATTCCGACTGTTTTCTCTGACATTTCAGCAATCATTGGTTGGAATTCAAGCATGGCTACGAACTCATTTGTAACAATTTTTGTCCCCATTACGGAACCTGCTCTGAGTACTTCATCCGGAGAAATTCCCATAAGTATCCCGATTGGATAAAGAACGTAACCAAGTAATTCCTGTAATGTTAAACCTGAAAAACTAATAATCCAGTTAACCAATTCAAGTGATGCGATGAATGCAATAAGCATTGCTGCAACGATAAGGGCAATTTTACCACCTTCTAGTGCACCATTTCCCATTGCTTCAAAGATGCTTTTATCATTTGTCACATTTTTTACATCAACTTTGTCCTCTTCCTTCGGCACTTTTACAGGCGCAATAATAGATGCAAGCATAAGCGCACTAAACATATTAAGAGGAAGTGCGACTAAAACATACTCTGGTGGAAGCATTTGTAAGTATGCACCAACGATAGAGGCAGAAACAGAACCCATAGCTGATGCACTCACGATATAAAGTCGATTGGCAGTCAGGTGATGGAATTGTGAGCGGATAGCGATTAATGCCTCCGACTGACCGAAAAAGATACTATTTACGGCATTAAATGATTCAACACGGGGAAGACCTGTTATCTTGGAGATTAACCCGCCAAAATACTTAATGATAGGTGGTAGAATTCGCAAATAAGTTAGCACAGATAATATCGTCGCAAAGAAGATAATAAGCAAAAGGACGTTAAAGAAGAATACGCTTCCTCCTTCTTCGACCATTAAACCGCCTACGACGAAATTAACTCCCTTTGTACCAAATTCAATTAGTTTGTTAAATCCTGCTGCAATTCCATTGATAATGGCCTGTCCAATATTGGTACTAAACATAAACCAGGTTGTCAAAAGTTGCAGGAGCAACATTATTCCAATACCTTTATAATTAATATTTTTCTTATCGTTAGACATTAAAAATGCCAAACCAAGCACAACGATTATTGCTAAAACCCCTAAAATAATTCCCACGTTTTTTACCCTTCCTTTCTAAATGTAACTGTTTTCATTTCTCTTATTACAATGGATATTGTACCAAGACGTCAGACGTCAATCAACTGATTATATTTTCTGTTAATTTTGCTTATCTTACTTAATCATTCCCTAAACGCCAGCGAATTAACAATTTTTCTTCTCTAATAGAGAAAACCTTATTTAAATCTTTCTACTATACACAAAAAACCCGCCAGCTAAAGCTGACGGGTTTTCCTACTAAACAATTAACCTTCTAGTAATAGATCATATGGGTCTTCTAGTAATTCTTTCACACGTACCAGGAATTGAACAGCTTCTTTACCGTCCACAATTCTGTGATCGTAGGATAGAGCCAAGTACATCATTGGTCGAACTTCGATCGAATCATCAGGCATGACCATAGCTCGCTTTTGAATGTTATGCATACCAAGAATTCCCACCTGTGGTGCATTAAGAATTGGTGTAGAAAGCATGGAACCAAATGTTCCTCCATTTGTTATCGTGAAGGAACCACCTTGCAAGTCTTCCATTGCAAGTTTTTTGTCGCGTGCTTTTTTACCAAGATTACCAATTTCTTTTTCTACTCCAGCAAAATCAAGACGGTCTGCATCACGTACAACCGGAACAACAAGTCCGTCATCTGTTGATACCGCAATACCAATATCGTAGAATTTCTTTAAGACTAATTCATTGCCTTGGATCTCAGCGTTTAATAATGGGAATTCTTTTAGTGCCCCTACTACAGCTTTTGTAAAGAAGGACATGAAGCCTAATTTCACGCCGTGTTTTTCAATGAATTTCTCTTTTCGATCACTGCGTAGCTTCATAACATTGGTTAGATCTACTTCATTAAAAGTTGTTAGCATTGCAGCTTCATGCTGTACTTCAACTAGACGCTTTGCAATGGTTTGGCGACGACGTGACATTTTCACTCGTTCTACTGGTTTATCAAACTCGGTTTTTTGTGAAGTTGCTTCTTTCTTTTCTTCCTTCTTACTTGAGCCTTTGGCAGCAGCCTCGACATCTTCAGGACGAACACGACCAAGCGGATCTCTAGGGCTGACCTCACTTAAATCAATATTCAATTCACGAGCTCTTTTTCTAGCTGCTGGTGAAGCGATAACTTCGCCGTTTCTGCTCTTAGTGGACGATGAATCCTTTTCCTCGCTCTTAGAAGGTGCTTCTTTTTTTGAATCACTTTCCTTTTTCGAGTCACTTTCTATATTAGGGGATTCCTTCTTTTCCTCTTTTGAAGCTTCTTCCGCTTTTGGTTCTTCCTCGTCTTGATCCCCGCCAGCTTCGCCGTTCTCATCCACTTTGGCAATAACATCCCCAACTTCTACATTATCGCCTTCTTCTCTAAGGATTTCCGTTATGACACCTGCATAATCTGCATTTACTTCCACATTTACTTTATCTGTTTCTAGTTCAACTACAGGGTCGCCTTTTTCAATCTTGTCACCTTTTTTTACTAACCATTCAGCGATTGTACCTTCTGTAATTGATTCAGCAAGCTCTGGTATTTTAATTTCTTTCATTGGAATCTCCTCCTTTAGACGGGTTGATTGCTTTTTGTACAAGTTGTTTTTGTTCTGCTTTGTGGACGTTTGGTACCCCTACTGCAGGAGCAGCCCGATGTGGCCGACCAATATAGCGTAATTCTTGCCCTTTTTTCAATAAATCTCTTAGGTAGTCATCAACATAATCCCAGGCACCCATGTTCATTGGTTCTTCCTGGACCCATACGATTTCTTCAAGATTCGGTAATTCTGCTAGTTTCTTTTCCAATTCTTCTTTAGGGAATGGATAGATTTGCTCTAAACGAAGAACATTTAGCCAATCAAAGGATTCCTCTGTATTGTCCATTGCCTCTTCTATATCTACCATTATCTTCCCTGATCCGATTAATAGTCGCTTCACCTTTTTCTTACTAAGCGTAAGATTAGGTTGCTGTCGTAATGGCTCAAACTTACCATCTGTAAATTCCTTCGGCTCAGAAGAAACACGCTGATTACGTAGCAAACTTTTTGGCGTCATGAGTATTAAAGGTCTTGCTTCTTCACGACCGCGCATTGCCGCCTGTCTACGAAGCAAATGGAAAAATTGCGCCGACGATGTAACATTTGCCACAATCCAGTTATTCTCTCCTGCCATTTGCAAGAAACGTTCAAGCCTTGCACTGGAATGTTCTGGCCCCTGACCTTCATAACCATGTGGCAATAACATTACCATATTCGATTTTTCTCCCCATTTTGCTCGTGCAGCAGAAATAAATTGATCAAAAATAACTTGCGCAGCATTAGCAAAATCTCCGAACTGAGCTTCCCAGATTACCAGCGTATTCGGTGATTGAACACTATAACCATACTCAAAACCGAGTACACCAGCTTCTGACAATGGGCTATTACGAATGTCAAATGACGCATTAGCAACCTCAATTCCATGCATTGGACTATACTTCTCATCTGTCTCTACATCATGGAGAACAACATGCCTATGCGCGAATGTTCCACGTTCGGAATCCTGTCCAGTTAACCTTATTGGGATTCCGTCACGAAGTATCGAGGCGTAAGTCAGAGCTTCACCTGTTCCCCAATCTGCTTTACCGCCTTCTTCCATAGCCTTACCACGACGGTCTAGAATTTTTTCGAGCTTCTTAAATCCATTAAAACCTTCTGGACGTTTCAATAACCCTTTATTCAAACTTTGTAGAACTTCAAGCTCTACCGCAGTTTCAAATGTTTCTAAAGTATTCTCCAACGCTTTTGGCATGCATTTTACTTCTGCCTTACCGGTTTTATTTTCTTTCATACCGTCGTAGATTTCTTTGAGATGCGCTTCTACATTCTCTAGCATACTCGTAAAGGTCTTTTCTTTTATTACACCTTTCTCCTTTAACACCTCTGCAAACACATTCGCAGCTGTTGGGTGTTGGTCAATGTCCTGATACAGCCCTGGTTGGGTGGTTCTCGGTTCATCCATTTCATTATGACCGTATCTGCGGTAGCCGACCAAATCAATGAGAAAGTCCTTATTGAATTTCTTTCGATATTCGTATGCAATTTTAATTGCTGAAACACATGCTATTGGGTCATCTGCATTCACATGAATGATCGGTATTTCAAACCCTTTAGCTAAGTCACTTGCATAACGTGTTGAACGTCCATCATCCTGATTTGTTGTATACCCAACTAAGTTATTAGCGATGATATGCAAGCTACCACCTGTGGCATAACCAGGAAGCCCACTAAGGTTCAAGGTTTCCGCAACTACGCCTTCCCCAATAAATGCAGCATCCCCATGAATTAATACTGGAATCGCTTTATTTAAATCTCTCTCCGGATATCCGGCTTTAGTGCGATCATCCTGTGCAGCACGTGCAAAGCCTTCTACTACTGGATTAACAAATTCAAGATGTGACGGGTTATGTGCAAGCGTAATACGGGTTGCTGTTTCTTCACCCTTTTTTACTTCTTTCTTTGCACCAAAATGGTATTTAACATCACCTGTCCAGCCATAGTTAATTCCCATGGAGCCTTCAGAAGGAACTAATTCTTTGTCTGGTGAATGATGGAACTCAGAGAAAATTTTATCAAACGGTTTGCCTAGCACGTGAGCCAACACAGAAAGTCGACCCCTGTGAGCCATTCCCATCATAATATTTTCAACTTTATCTTCGGTTGCATATTTTACAATCTGATCAAGCATTGGCACCATTGCTTCCAATCCTTCGATAGAGAAGCGCTTTTGCCCAACAAACGTTTTTTGTAGGAACCCTTCAAATCCTTCAACATCCACTAAGCGTCCAAGCAACTGCTTTTTGTCTTCATCAGAAAGATCAAGTCGTGCCTTACCTGTCTCAATTAGATCAAGTAACCACGCGCGCTCAGCTTCGTTATTAATATGATCATATTCAAATGTGATCGTACCAGAATAGTATTTTTTAAGTTCACGAAGGACATCAAGGCCGTTTTCAACGTGATTCGGTGCCTTTTCCCATAACCAGCTAGCTGGCATTTGTTTTAGATCATCTTCACTTAATCCATAAGTGTCAGGCTGTACTAAATTTGAATTACGATTTTTGTGTAAACCTACTGGATAAATATCCGCTTCTAGATGACCGAAACGGCGAATAGCCTCAACAAGTTTCATAGCTGAGGTTAGTTTTTTCACATCGTGCATGGAAGCTTGAGAACCTGTTGGCAGGTCTGTTGCTCCTGCATCGTTTGATATCCAATTTGGCTTTCCATACTGATCGAACATTTCCTTTATGGAATGATCGACTGCATCTGGATCTGTTTTATACAGATCATATTGTTCTTCTACATACCCCATATTTGGACCATGAAATTCTGCCCAGAATCTTTGATTAGATTCTTCCGTCTGTGCCACGTTTTTATACCCCCATTAGAAGTTAACATTACTCGTAATGTAAACGGTTTTCTAACACTCACTCTATTATAGAACTGTTAAATGACTTTCATCAACTAATATACCCTATTTTATATACTGAAACAATATAATGTTCCAACCTTTACTATTATTAAAATCTTCCGTCTATTCAAAGCTAGAAAAGTTATGTCTTTTCTAAAAATATGAAAGCAAATTGCTTGCATTAGTTCACATTATAAACATAATTCGTTATAATAGGGACATAATCATAAAGACGCTCTTTTTTACCTACATAAGGAGGCATAACAATGAAGCTTGCACTTTTAATTGGCGTTATCTTAACATTTATGACATCAATGTTCACATCTGGATATGAATCAAAACCAGCCGTACCTAAAAAAGATCAATAAAAAACCGCCAATATGGCGGTTTTTTATGTGAGGTGTGGAAATCCTTGTTGACGCAAAGCCTCATAAACGATGATAGCTGCAGTATTGGATAAGTTTAATGAACGAACCTTGTCATTCATATGAATGCGTAGACATCTATCTTCTTTGCCTTCAAGCAATTCATGTGGAATGCCATTCGTTTCTCTTCCAAAAACAAAAAATAAATCATCTTTATCATTGCTGTAATCATAATCTGTGTAATGCTTTGTACCAAAGTTTTCTATATAGTAGTAGGAACCTTTAGGATGCTTTTCATATAGTTCCTCTATGCTAGCATGTTCTTGAACATCCACATCTTTCCAATAGTCCAGCCCCGCTCTTCGTAACATTTTATCCTCTGTACTAAAGCCTAGTGGGTGTATAAGATGCAATGTTGCTCCTGTTGCCAGGCAAGTTCTCGCTATGTTTCCAGTGTTTGCAGGAATCTCTGGCTGAAATAAAACGACATGTATACTCACTGATCTAATCTCCTTGTTCGATAATCAACTGCTCCTCGTATGGAAGTAGCCTATTTATTATAGCATTACTGCGAACCAATGCGAAAAAATTTATACTGAATATTGGGCGTCCAGGCTGTGGAATCTTCGTAAGACCAGTACCGGTTTCGACTGTTATCTGTATGTGCGTTAACAAGCGGCATTCCTGCTGCGTCTTTTGTCACCACAATTGTATTATGGTCCCATCTGCCATTCCCCTGAAAGTCGTAACAAATAATATCTCCAGGCTCCAATTCTTCTGCAGAGCTAACTTCTTTTCCCTGCAGGCCATCCGTCGATCCACTTAAATACCATCTCATTGAATGAGCCACGGCCCAACTAAAACTCCAGCTATCCTGGTTATACCACCAGCCTCGTTCTCTGACTGGTGCTCCTCGCATGGGAGCTCCACCAGCTAACAGGCACTGTGATATATAATTTGTGCAATCCACTTCAAATTTACGAAAGTTGGGATTATAACTATTCCACCAACGCTCAGCGTATTGAACCGCCGCCAGTCGATCATAGGTAAAACGCATTCGTTCTTGGTTTGACGCACGATTCGCGTTCGGAGCAATTGATAAAGGTGACTTTACCTTTGGTGTGCTACCCCTCTTATGCTCTACAATCGAGCCCTTTTCCATTTTAAAGGTATATGGAATTACCTCCTCTTCCAAATATAGCTTATCTTTCTGCTTCGTAAGATAAGAAAAGTGAAGTCTGTACTCATACATTGTTTCGCTATCGTACCGAAACTTTCGGAATAAATGCCCCTTCCCTTCCACACGAACGATCTTTGCACCTCGTTTTTCACAGCACGCTTTCTTCTTATCCCACCAACTTTCTTCCCCACGTTCTTCCTGTAAAAAGTCCAGCCAATATGCTTTTAATTTTTCCATGAAAAATCCCCTCCACCATTACTATATGGGGAGGGGACTTGTCAAAAACCATAATAATGAACAATTATGTCTTGGCTTGATACACCTCTTGAAATGCCATGCCTTTTTCCATCTCAACTTGCACTTGTTCATCCTGCTCTGTTTCCATTGCTTCTCGTATTGCCATATATGCTTCTTCTGTTCCGATTTTACCTAGAGACCATGCAGCCGTTCCTCTGATCACAGGTCTAGGATCAGTGCGCATGACTTTAATGATGTCGTCCACAGCTGTTTTATCCTTGTAATGTCCTAGTGCTATCAATGCGTTACGTTGTATAGGCTTTTTACCACGCCAAGAACCAGAAATATGACCAAAGGTTTCTTTGAATTCTCGATTGGAGATACGTAGCATCGGTTTTAACACTGGTTTTGATACGTCATGTTCTGGCTCAAATTCAGGATGTATATGAAAGTCTATCTTTTGATTTTTAGGACAGACAACTTGACATGTATCACAACCATATACTCGATTACCAATTTTAGTACGGAACTCATCAGGCAGAAAATCCTTTGTTTGTGTTAAAAATGCAATACAACGCTGTGCGTTTAATTGGCCGCCCTGTACGATGGCACCAGTCGGGCAAGCATCAATACACTTGGTACACTCCCCACAACTGTCATCAACTGGATCATCGGGTACAAATGGAATATTGGTTATCATTTCACCCAAATAAACATATGAACCAAATTCAGGTGTAATAATTGAAGTGTTTTTTCCACTGAAGCCAATGCCGGCACGTTCTGCTACAGCGCGATCTGAAAGTTCCCCTGTATCAACCATTAACCGGTTAGCCACATCTGGAACCTGTTCTTTAATAAACGCTGCCAGCTTTTCTAAGCGGTCACGCATGACAACATGATAATCCGTTCCCCAAGAAGCTCTGGCAAAAAGGCCACGCCTCTCTTCCTTCGTACTCTTTGGAGCACCTTTCATACGAGAAGGATATGCAAGTGCTATCGAAATGATTGATTTTGCTTCAGGCAATAACCTTTCAGGTTCTGTTCGTTCCTCAACGGTTCCTTTTTCAAAGCCTGATTGGTAGGATAATTCCTGCTGTCTGCGCAATCTTTCTTTTAATTCTCCAAACACATCGGCAGAGGCAAAGCCAATTTTATCAATCCCTATTTTCTTACTGTAAGCAATAATATCTTTTTTAAGCTGCGCTGTATCCATTGGCTCCGCCTCCTTTCTAATTGTGTTTCACAGCCGCTGTGCGTAATCGGTTGATCACTGCTGCTATTTCATACTTTCTCGGTCTCGCAATATCACCTGGATGCTGATTTTTAAATGGACTGAATGCCGCGATCCCTTTTTGATTCAACTGGTCATCAATATATTGCACAACATCCTTCAACGACTTATTGCCCAATACATTTCTTTGGTCAAGATGCAAAATAATATCTGCGATCAGTCTCGTTTGGGATTGATCCACCAACTGTTCCGTGTCAGCAAATTGTATGTCATTATATCCCATCAATATAGTGGAGAGTCCTTTTGCTTGTACCTTTGCACGTTTCCCCTTTTGGGTCTGTAATGATTGAGGCATGAAATAGCGTTCCGTGACATTGCCAAAGTTCTCCGTAACATCCAAATCTCGCTCAAGCGGCGAATCATTCATTATTTGCTTCGCTTTTTCTGTTACATCTTCAGGCCGGTATGTTTCCAGCATAATCACCTTGTCGGCTACTGCAAAGTAATCACCTGATCCACCCATAACCAATATAGTAGATACGCCTAGTTGTTCATCCATTTGCTTAATTTTATCAATAAATGGCGTAATAGGTTCTTGATCTTTTTTAACTAACTTTTGCATGCGGTGATCCCGAATCATAAAATTAGTGGCACTCGTATCTTCATCGATTAGTAATGTCGTAGCACCAACTTCCAGTGCCTCCATCACGTTTGCAGCTTGAGAGGTACTTCCACTCGCATTTTCTGTGGAAAAGAACGTTGTTTGCTGTTTATGTGGCAAATTATTAATGAATGGGGAAATATTAACCCCTGTCACTTTCCTACCATCCTCTGCTCTAATTTTCACCGCATCCGGATCTGTCAGGACATATTCTCTTCCATCACCCTTTGAATGATAATATACACCACGCTCAATTGCTTGAAGCATTGTGCTCTTACCGTGATAGCCGCCACCCACAATTAATGTGATACCTTTTTCTATTGCCATCCCGCGGATTGGTTCTTCACTATGTGGGATAGAAATCTCCACCTCTGATTGTGCGGGGCTTTGAAAAGGAACTGCTTGCTTCATAGGTCGATTGCTAATACCACTCTCTCTTGGCAAAATAGAGCCATTTGCTAGGAAAGCAATCCAATTATGCTGTCGCATTTGTTCACGAATTGCTTCCTGCTGGTCCGCAAGTTCTATAGCTTCGGTAATCACTTGATCGGTAATAGTAAAAACCGAATTTCTAACAAGCTCAGGAATAGCCTTCGTAAATAACTTTTCTGCCTCTCTCCCATTAATCCTTCTGCCATTTGCAGGAAGTCCGACCGAAAGGCAGATGGTGATTGTATCTGAAGTAAGTTGTACAGCACTTCTCTCCAACACTTCCTGACCAGGTCGGTCAAAGAAAATATTACCGCTTTTCCCTGAGCCTTTAATTGAAATCTCATTCTTACCTACCGCTTTTCCGACACTACGTGCAATCGCATCCTCTGCTGCTATTTTTCTAGGAGCTGTTTGCAGCCATTCTTGATTAATTCCCCGCTTCTGCTTTGGAATCATAATTCGCAGCCGAGAAGGAGATGCAAATGGGTCTCCTTGTACATAATCAAGAAACAGGTCAAAGTCAGGAAAACTATATTTCCCTTGTAAATCTTTGTATGCTTTATACCCTTTATTATCAATCCGTTTTAATTGTTGAATTAAATCCTTCATATATCAATCCCTCAATTTCTCAATAGTTGCCTTAAGGATACTATGGGGAAACCCCTGATTCAAGTGAGGGGATAAGTTTTAGACAAATGAAAAACGCAACACCCCGTAAGTTAGATTACGAAACACTGCGTTAAGACATATGTATGGAGCGGGTGAAGGGAATCGAACCCTCATCATCAGCTTGGAAGGCTGAGGTTTTACCACTAAACTACACCCGCATGGAATATAAGATTAATATTTTATAATAGTACACGTTCTATAAGTCAGACTGCCTCTGCATCTTCTAGCTTACTCATAGTTGCTTGTGCTTCGAGGCAACTCGTTGGTTACTCGGCGGAAGCTTCGCTCGTCACTAAACTACACCCGCATGAGATTGTTAGATTATTTTATTCTCAAATCAACAATTACGTTGTTTTTTTGAATGCATTATTGATTATAGCAAGGCTTTTAAGAGAATGCAAGAGAAAATTTTACTTTTTTCGACAGAATACTAGAAACCCCCTAATAACAACGCAGTTAAAGCAACTCTTCAAAGCTGTTTTACCCTTTTTCTTATGACTACATTTCCATAATATTTTTTTTGAGATTCCAATTTACATCTATTCGGAGAAGTTATAGAATAGGCATAAGATTTAGGGAGGGGAAATCGCATGGCTGTTTATCCAATTATTATGACACAATCAAGCTTCACTCACCGAGATAACTTGAAATATCCTTATGAAGAACGCGGGCTTCAATTTGGCGATGGCATTTATGAAGTGATTCGCATTTATAATGGAGAATACTATTTACTTAAAGAGCATGTGGATCGATTATTTCGTTCGGCAGCTGCGGTGAAAATTAATCTTGCCGCTACAAAGGAAGAAATGACTCAATTACTATTACAACTATTGGAAAGAAATAAGATGAATAAAGACGGCAAGGTTTACTTACAGGTTACACGGGGGTCGGCTCCGAGAGATCATGTTTTTCCTGAGGGAATTCCGGCAAATGTATATGCATATGTTCAGGATCTACCACGCAACACAGAAAAGATGGACGCTGGCGTTGCAACGATTACCCAGCGGGATGTTCGTTGGGAGAACTGCTATATAAAAAGCTTGAACCTCCTACCTAATGTACTTGCAAAACAGGAAGCAAAGGAAAATGGCTGCTACGAAGCAATCCTACATAAAAATGGATTGGTAACAGAGTGTAGCTCTTCCAATGTATACTTAGTAAAAGACGGAAAAATTTACACCCATCCAGCTACAAATAATATCTTGCACGGATGTGTCCGTATGCGTGTTGAAAAGTTTGCTAATGATTTGGGGATACCATTCATTGAAGAAAGCTTTACTGTGGACGATATCGCGACAGCTGATGAAATACTGTTATCTAGCAGTACATCGGAAGTTATGCCCGTTATTTCTGTGGACGATAAGCAGATTGCTGATGGCAAGCCAGGTAAGATAACAAAGCAGCTTCAACAAGCTTACATTGCAGATGCCAATATAGTTGAACCTGATAAAGTAAGTAATTAATCTTAAGAAATCTAAAAATGCCGAGCGTATTTAAACTCGAGCCACCGACAAGGCTTTGAGTAAACGCTCGGCATTTTACTTATAGCTTCTAAATTCCAAACTAAAAAACTTGCAGATTGCTCTGGCTCAACTAACCCTTCACTACTGGTGCGTTACTTAAACCAACCTTTTCTTTTAAACCAAAGAAACATAGTAAACGCAATGACGATCATTAATATAATAGAAAAAAAGTAGCCATACTTCCAAGTTAATTCAGGCATATTTTCAAAATTCATTCCGTATATTCCCGCTATCAATGTTAATGGAGCAAATATGGATGTAATAATCGTCAAGACTTTCATAACATTGTTCGTTTGATGTGAGTTAAGGGAAAGGTAACTATCTCTTATATCAGCAGTTACTTCCCGATTAGACATGACCATTTCCGCTAATTTCAAAAGATGATCATAGATATCAGAAAAGTATTCCCTCCTGTTTTTAATTTCAACTAAATGATGGGAATTTAACATCCTGTATAACAAATCTCGCATCGGATTAACAGAATGCCTTAAATTCAATAACATGTTTCGTATATCAAATAATTCACTCATTAAATCATTCATTGATCTGTCTTGTGTATTATTTTCGATTAAATCCAATTCATCTTCCAGTTTATAAATGAGTGGAAAATAGTTGTCTACAATTTTGTCTAATATTTGATAAAACACATAGAAAGTGTCCCACACATCCGTATTCCTACCAGCGTGAAGCTTCTCCCAAACATGGGTAATCTCTTTAGCCTCAGCACGATGAAACGTTACGATAAAATTCTCGTTCACAAAAAAATTTAACTCGTCCCTTATAATTTCTCTTTCTTGTTCTCGTACAGAATGGGCGACATAAAATGTGTGATCCTCGTAGTAATCCAGTTTTGGTCTTTGGAGTTTTTGAATACAATCTTCAATCGCTAATGGGTGAAATTCAAATGTATTGGATAGATGGTTTATCTCTTCATCTGTCGGTTTGTCAAAATCTACCCAGAACCATTTATATTTATTTTGGGTGACATCTCGTATAGTTATATCTTTTTCGATTGTATTTTCATCTGTTATGCCGACACACCGAATCAACTTGATTCCTCCTTTTGGAGTGAGTCTATTCACTATCTATTATTAGTTTATTGTACTTTGCGCCCTATCCTGGATTAATAGAATGGGAAACTCGTCGTCCTCAGCAGTACTCCAAAGAACCGACTCAATATGAACCTTATCATCTAACTGTGGTAAATCTACTAATAATTCCTCCGCTACTTTAAACATATTTTCCGTTCGCTCATCATCCATATAAGGATTACCATTCTCAAAAACCTCTTCTATCTCTTCCCCAAATTGTTCAGTATTAGGCATGATACGAACAATATACTCTGTTCTTCCTGTTTCTTCATTTTCCCAGGTATCTAAGCTATAGTGGGTATTTTCAATGGCATAATGCTCATTTAAGTACATTTCTACATTCAAGTCCGTGCCAAGAGACTCATTTTTAGTAGCTTCTTCATTTTGCCCAACCTCAGTATCTTCAGAAGCTGAACCACTATCTGTTTTAGTAGTATCAGTGGACTCATTTATTGAAGAGTCTTCTGAGTCAGTGGCATTTGTTTTTCCTACATTTTCTTGTTTGTTGTTGGAGGATTTTGAAACCACATTGTCTTCTTTAGACTCAACATCTTTATTTGACGAAGCGTCATCTTTTACACCTTGTTCACCCTCAGCCTTAGTACAAGCCCCCATTAATATTAATCCTGTTAACAGCAAAATAGTAAGCAATTTCTTCATGTTCTACACTTCTTTCTAGTAAAATTATTCCCTATCAATTATAACAAAAGATAGTAGAGTGAAGTGGAAATGACCGTCTTACTCTTTCACTCTCAAGTCTTCTCCAATCTTTCTACAAAGTGATGAATAATTCTTGCCGTTAAGCCCCAAATAACTTTATCCCCAAAGACATAGAAGTGTTCTGCAAATTTACTTGTTCCCCATTCATAGTCTTTTCCACCAGGGATGAGCTCAAAAGGAAATGACTCCTCTGGCTCCATTGCAACATTCACATAATGAATTTGTGGCGGGTTATCCAAAAAAAATTGCAATGGCACGCTAAATACTTCATCCACTTCGCTGGGATTAGGAATCACATCCAAAGTACTGTCTATTATTCCTGTGTATGGATAGACAATCATTCCAAAGGATGAAACAAGGTAATCTAATGGAAGAACATCAGAAACCCGTTCCTTTTCTATCCCTAATTCTTCTTCGGTTTCTCTAAGAGCTGCATCTTGGGCACTTGCATCACTAGGGTCTATTTTCCCGCCAGGAAAGCAGATTTCTCCAGGTTGCCTTCTTAAGCTAGCTGCCCGTACTTCAAATAAAAGGTGGATCCCATCTTCTTTTTCCACTAACGGAAGAAGGATGGCATATTTATAGAGGTCTTCTGCTCCGAGGATTCCAGCGGTATGATGTGTGAGTTTGTGGAGAATCTCTTCTTTCTTCATCACAACTTCTCCTTCCTTTTTAAATTATCCTTTACTATAACACGAGATCGAATGATTAATCTTAAACCCTGTACTGTGAAATAAAAGGAATGTATTTTTAGAAAATTATGTTATAATAATTCTTCTTGCTTGTCCATATATTTAGGAAGGGAGTTATGTTATGAGGAAAGTTGCAATCATTGGAAGTGGGGGTGCTGGCAAATCTACATTAGCGAGAAAGCTTGGCGAAATACTAGATATTCCTGTTTACCATCTAGACGCAATTTTTTGGAAACCTAATTGGGACCCGATCGGACGTGAGGAACTAATTGAAAAAACGATGGAGATACAGGAGACTGATGATTGGATTATAGATGGAAACTATAATGCGACAATGGAATTCCGCTTACAACAGGCAGACACGGTTATCTTTTTGCATTACAAGACACTTCGCTGCCTTTATGGGATCGTGAAGAGACGCTTACAATATCATAATAAGACTCGTCCTGATATGGGGAAAGACTGTAAAGAAAGGCTTGATTGGGAGTTTTTCAACTGGGTACGTACGTATAATAAAAAGAAAGCCCCACTTGTCTATGAGCGTCTTTCAAAATTAGAAGACACAGCAATACATGTCTTTACTTCACCTAGTCAACTAGAGGCCTATTTAAGGGAATTGCAGAAAACAGCCTAACATAAACATTTGATTCGGCACTCGAAATAGTTTAAAATATAAAAATACAGAAATTTCGATATATATAGGGAGGATATTTTATGACAAGCACAAAACGTGCATTAAAAACAGAAGATTTAACTAGATTAGAAGTTTACAGTGATCCTCAGATTTCACCTGACGGAAACTTCTATAGCTATGTTTCCACAACAGCAAATGATAATGATGATTACAACTCTCATTTGATTGTACAATCCATTCAGGGCGAGCCCCCTGTACAATGGACCTTTGGAGATATCAAAAATAGCAACCTTCGTTATTCACCTGATGGAAAGAGTGCCGTCTTTCAATCTACTAGAAGTGGATTATCTCAGTTATGGATGTTGCCAACAGAAGGCGGGGAAGCAAGACAGCTAACTACGTTTAAAAATGGTGCATCAAGCCCAACATGGTCTAAAGATGGCAAGTATATCTTTTTCCATGCCTCACTCGATAAGGATGACGATCTACATAACCAAAAAGAACAATCTAAGGAAGAACGACAAAAGGAACAAGAAGCAAAGAAAAAGCAACCACTTATCGTGAATAGTCTGAAATATAAGTCAGATTCCAGTGGGTTTCATGATAACAAACGAGTTCAGCTTATCGTATTAGATGTGGAAAACAACACATTTACTCAACTAACACGGGATGGTGCTGATCATAGTTTCCAGGATATTTCACCAGATGGTAAACAGCTTTTATTTGCAGCTAATCTAAATGCTGATGCAGATTATGAGTTATCAAATGACTTATTTTTACTTGACCTACAATCAAAAGAACGTAAAAAGCTAACGGATGGAGAAGGTGGATACCATAGTGCCTCTTTCTCACCAAGTGGTGATAAAATCGTTAGTTTTGGCCATGGGTTTGAATATGCTGGAGCAACGCTAACAGAAATCTACGTATTTGATCCTGAGACAGGTGAGCGTACATGCCTTAGTCAAAGTTGGGACATACAGCTTGGTGACCTGATGATCGGTGATACACGTCTAGGGCAATCAGAAGCAGGACCTGTCTGGGCAAAAGATGAGAAAAGCTTGTTCTTCATCGCAACAGATCAAGGTTCTACTGGACTTTACGAAGTTTCCTTGGATAAAGAACTGACCACCCTCTATGAAAAGGATAACCATGTATTTGGTTTCTCCTATGATCAGAATAAGGAAGCCTTTGTTTTAGGTATTAGCTCTGCTACAAATCCATGTGATTTTTATTACTTGGAAAAAGACGGTACACTTACACAGTTAACAAAAAGCAATCGCGCTTTTCTTGAGGAAGTAGCCATTGCAGAGCCCGAAACGATTTCTATTAAAGCAGATGATGGGAAGGGAATACAAGGATGGCTATTAAAACCTTATGGCTTTACAGAAGGTAAAAAATATCCTTTTGTGTTGGAAATCCATGGTGGTCCACATGCAATGTATGGCCAAACCTTCTTCTTTGAAATGCAGCTCTTAGCAGCAAGAGGATATGTCGTGCTTTACACAAACCCAAGAGGAAGCCACGGATATGGCCAGGAATTTGTGGATGCTTGTCGCTCTGACTATGGTGGTGGAGATTATACAGATCTTATGACAGCTGTAGACTATGTATTAGACAATTATAGCTATATTGACGAAGATCGACTTGGTGTAACTGGTGGAAGTTATGGTGGTTTCATGACAAACTGGATTGTTGGTCATACAAATCGCTTTAAAGCAGCTGTTACGCAACGTTCCATCTCCAACTGGCTAAGCTTTTACGGTGTAAGTGATATTGGCTTCTTCTTTACAAAGTGGGAACATGGTCTTAACCTATTGGATGACCCAGAGAAGCTTTGGGAGATTTCTCCTTTAAAATATGCAGAAAACGTGGAAACTCCATTGTTAATTCTGCATGGGGAATTAGATTTCCGTTGTCCTGTTGAACAAGGCGAACAACTTTTCATTGCTTTGAAACATTTGCGTAAAGAGGTTGAATTCGTTCGTTTCCCTGGTGCTAACCATGAGCTTAGTAGAAGCGGAAAACCAGCAATGCGTCAAGAAAGACTAAATCATATCTGTCGCTGGTTTGAGCTGTATTTATAAGAATGAACTGAAACATAAAACAGGCATGCTATCTAACGTATGCCTGTTTTGTTGTGTATTCTTTACAAAAAAATAAATACTTATTACTGTCTAACAATTTTCTGAAGAGGTAGTGTTTTCCAAATTCCATAACCTAGCAAAGCACCTAGCATATTGAGGATGAAATCATCAATATCAAAACTGCCCGTTCGTGTTAGTAGTTGTAAGGTTTCTATTAAGAACAACAGTACAATCATAAAAGTAGTAAATGTGCTTACACGCGTTAGCTTTGTGATGTAAAATGGCATATAAATGCCCATTGGCAAAAACATGAATATATTGCCACCAAGATTTTTTATCGGTATATCCAAATTCATGCTACCATCAAATATTGCTTGGAAATATGTGTTAATCGTCTTAAAAGGGACGACATTTGAAGAGCTCTTTATATATTCTATTAACGAAAGATCTGCCCACATATAGCCTCTATTTCTAAGAAACAGCAACATTGTCAATGCTATTAAATAAATAACGAAACTCACTTTAAAAATCACTTTAATTATCTTCATTTTCCCTCCTACTGTAAGTCAATCCTCCAGATTTTAGTCATTTCGTTACCACTTCCTAAGAGTCCAACTCAACAAATCTTAATAGTTAACATTTTTCCTATTAAGCTATTCATAGTTGGAACGATATTCTCCCTCTTCAAAAATTTCCTTACCATTTATCCCCAACCACTCATCTGGCTCTAAATCCGGATACTGTTCAAGATAGTTCATTACAATTTTATAGCCTTCACTATACCCATAGTATGGAGGTAGCTCCCCTTCTCCATAAAGGATTTCTAAACTTCGCTCAGAGTCCCCCCGATTTAAGTCAGCTTCGATTAATTTCCAATGATTTTTATCATAAGTGGAATACACGGGAGTCGAATATGAATACATTTCAGGATAGACGAGTTCTTCGAAGACTACTGCTTTCCCTTCAAAAACCAAGTTCTCTAACACTGTAGAATAATCATTCTGATCATAGAATTTCTCTGTCCATACACTATGATGATATTCGTGCGCTGTAGTTATTTTATAATCCTCTTCATCTAAATAACTGCTATGGAAAAGTAAAATCTTTCCTGCCCCAACATTGAAGCCAACAGGGGACTCCTCACCTAAGGTTGGAAACACACACACGGTATTCTCTATATCAGAAGGTAACAAATTAGAAGATTTTATTAATGCCTCTTTAATAGCCCCATTTATGCTCTCTGAATCAATACCCTCAATAAGTTTTTGAGTGTCTCTAAGATTTGATAAAGATTGGTCCCATACTAAATCCATCACCTGCTTATGCTCTCCATCAGCAATACATTGATCATAAATAGGATCCATAACCTTTGTTTCATACAATGCTTCTATATTTTCTTGCTGATTCTCTTTTAATGCCTCCTCTATAAACTCATCATACAGTTTATAAGCGTTTACAATCTCGAAAGTTTGATCCATCTTTGGATGCTTGAATTTAGTAACAATAACTTCCTCTTCCTCACAACCGACTAAAACTATGAGTAAAAGTATAATCCCCGTAAATATGTACTTATCACATATAATTCTATTTTTCACCCCTCACCCCTCCACCTTTGTCATACCAATATTTGATGATGAATTTATATTCAAGCTAGATTATCTCTTGAACCGTACTCTCAATAAAGTCTCTAATTCTTAAAAGTTCCTTTTTCTCAAAATCACACTTACTTTTAGTAGAATCGTAACACTTCAACACTTTTTGAATGGTATACCGTACATCCAAAGGTAGTGCTGATATCCCCCAGTTACCAGCTTCCTGTTTTGATGAGATGACGTCATCGTTAATATACCAAAGCACTCTAAGAAGGTTTAACGTACAATAGATAGGGTCCTCTTCAATGCCTTCTAAACAATCTTGAAAATCTCCCATTATGGATGATAGATAATCAGACCGAGGAACAGAGGGAAAGACTTCCATTATAGGGTTCCCTTCTATGCAGATTCCTCTGTGGTTCAATATCGTTATATGTGCAGCTAAATCGGGATCTGTCTTAATCTCGTCGTTTAAATAATGGGAGGTGCCTTTTGCTAAGTCCTTTTCATAACCAGCTCTCCACCACTCACTATAATGAAAATCAAATGGACAGGGATGCTTCCAATCTCTTAATTGTTTTATAGTTAAAACACTTAATTCTAACGGAAAAGGGTTACTTGAACTTGCAAGTAACAGCTTTGCTAAGTCCCTTTTTGTCTTTAAAGTTAGAGATTTATTAGATACAACCAGAATATCAATATCGCTACTTTTCGGATTAAATCCCCCCATCGCTAAGGAACCGTGTAGATAGCAACCATTAAAGTCTTCCTTTATAACCTCTTTTATTTCACCTAGAAGATTAAAAACGAAACCTCTCACCTCTGGTGGTGAACAGGTTACCCAGTTATAAGGCATATTATAGCCCCCCAGTCTTGTTAACCATTCTTTTAGTTTAATTGCCTAATATTTTTCTGGTAATAACTCCATTACATTACACTTCACTAACGTATCATTATACGAGATGATGACGTCAGTATTACTACCATAATCGCTGATTAACTCGCGACACATCCCACAAGGTGCCACAACCCAGCATTTTTCAATATCCTCGTGTGGATGAGGATGAGCTACTGCTACTATTGTTTTAAATTCATGGTCCCCTTCTGATATGGACTTCCCCATAGCAATCGCTTCCCCACATACAGCTATTCTTCCCACATTTGCTTCTAAATGTACTGCAGCGTACACCTTTCCTGACTTAGCTCGAACTGCCGAACCAATGTGATGGCGTCCATATATATAATTCTTTTCAATGACTTTCTCTGCTTCTTTGATCAATTCATAGTCTTCCTCTTCTAATGCTTTCACGTTTAACACATTAATACCTCCTGTTCAAATCAGTCTCTATATAAATCAGTGAGCCTGCTGAGTCTCTGAAATGTGCTACCTTTATTCCCTACTCCTTTTGTTTAGTCGGCTTTGTAATGAACTCGATTTTTCTGTTTAGTTTTTGGTAACCGCGAATAAGTTAGTTCCATAAAACCCCTCCTAAATGCAAATAAATATTATTCACCATAGACTTTAATGGCCTATTTAGAGAGAACTTATTAATGCACGATAAACTTACGGCTCTGCATTGAATTCAAACTACCGATGTCTATTCTTAGGATTGCTGCAACAGCATAGAACCTCTACCAAGTTTCATCTAATTTATCGGAATAGAAATGAATGGCTCTTTTATAGCTTATTATTTTCTCATCTGATGTTGTCTCAACTAAGCATCTTAATAACAATTTCATAGCTTTACTATGTTCCTTTAAATTATATAAGGTCATTGAATAAAATGTTTGAATTGCTTTATTATGCGGGAAAGCTTCAAGTCCTTTTTGTAAGGTTAATTTTGACTTTTCATATTCTCCTAGTGTCCTGTAAGTACTACCTAACCCCAATATGGCCTCTTGTAGTTCATTCTCTTCCAATCCAAGCTCAATCGCTTTTTCATAAAAGGGGACTGCTTTAGCTTCTTCTCCCAACAAATCAAAACTCCAAGCACATTGATAGTTTATGGACGCGTTTTTTGGATAGTCCTTGACCAATTCAATTAATATCTGGTTCGATTCTTTATGATTTTCTGTTTCTCTTAATTCAATCGCTTTTTGTAATACCTTTATCATTGATTTCATCTCCAATATAAAAATTACCCTTATACTTAAATTAACGTTTTACTATATTCATAAAATCTATTTCTATTAAATAGATTGCTTTACTTAGAGCATCATAAATAAATGGAACAAAGTCTAAATCTTTAAATAGGAAAACCTCTATTTGATTATCGTTGTTTCGGTACGCTTCAAATATCCTATGGTTCCCGTTAATACAGTACATTTTATTATCAGTTAAATATTAACTTTGAAGTATGATAACAGGGTTTTTATGATTTGGTTTTATTAATTTAGGGTCTTTGTTTATATTACCTTGGTCCACAGCCTTAATTATTTTCTCTGGAGAAATTGTTTCTGGTAAAAACCCTTCCTCTTTTATTAATAAAGTCGCACCATCAATATCTAAGTTAAATTCAAAGATCCCAGTTGGGAACTTAATATAAAGGGGAAACGTCTCTTTTCCAATTGGATGCATTACTGGGTATGTTTTATTTGTAAGTGATTGTGCAAAAACACCTCTCCACTTAGAGGCAACCTCAGCACCATAAGGTAATGCTTCCTCTATTTCTTTAATACGTGAAATTAAATGGATATAGAGATTAAATTTCTGAGATTCTTTTTCATATATTTCAATATTGCTTTCCAACTGCTACACCCTCGCTTTTATTTATAAACCTAAAAATAAAAGAATGCGCTATTAAAGTAAACGCTTCTCCAAAATAATTTTATGTAATCCTTTTTCATCCGTACATGTAGCTACTACATCAAATCCACTTTTAATATTGAGAACTAACATATTGCGCCACTTATTCATGGTCTTTGTTTGAACTACTTTATATCCTCTTTCTTTTAAATAGTCATGCTGTTTTTTCATTAAAGCGGAGGCTATACCATGGTTTCGGTATAGCGGATCCACTCCTCCTAACCAGCTATAAAATGTACTATTATCTAACGCGTATCCAATTTTATACCCAATAATCCTTTCGCCATCCATCGCTGTTACGATCACTAACGATGGCTTACCTGTCATTTTGCAACTAAGGTTGTCTGACTCACCAAAAATGGTTTTATGTAATGCTTGCAGTCCATCTAAAATATTGGCGTCTAAAGTTGAATCGTTAATATGGTATGTAATTGTCACTTTGTTCCCCCTTTGTCATAGTTGGCTTTTATACAATTATATTAACATTATATACCATTTGTTTTGAATATTCTTTCATATATATGATTTTCCACTTTGCAAATTCGTTTAATTTCCATAGAACTCGGGAAGCTTGCAACAAGATACTAAGTAGAGGAGGATTTTTATGATTACCTTTTTGCCAAGTAAAAGCACCTCAAGTATTGCGGTAGAATTTACTGGAAGGGCAACGAAGGAAGATGCGGCATTACTAGATGAAAGAGTTGCCCAAAGCTTTAACGGGGATAAATTTAATGTTTTGGCTATTGTACATGATATCGATGGAATGACATGGAAAGGTATAATAGACGGGGTGCAATTCGACGCGAAACATTGGAGCCAATTTCAAAAGTTCGCTATTGTTAGTGATGAAAAGTGGATTGGTACTGCTGCTAATCTCGGTCATTATCTTCCAGGCATAAAAGCAAAGCAATTTAAATCTAATGAAGTGGAAGAAGCGTGGGAGTGGCTTGGCTAGTAGAACAAGCGAAACTTATAAGCAAATGTTATTTGGTACAAAATATAGCTGCTAGGGGGCGCATCAACTCCTAGCCGCTATATTTTATCCTCTCATTCTATTCTTCCATTTTCTTTAAGGATTTCACCGCAGGCCCTTCTATTACAGAGCCTGTATGTGAAAAGCGTGAGCCATGACATGGACAATCCCATGAGCGTTCTGCGTCATTCCACTCTACATCACAGCCCATATGAGTACACGTTGGTTTGATTACATGAATATTCCCAGCTATATCGCGATAAGCGCCTGCCTTTTTACCATTATGAACCACTATAGAGCCTTCATCACGCTCCAGTTCATCGACCGTTTTATCCTCCCGATGTGCTTTTCCTTTAACTAATTCTTTTGCTACATCTGTATTCTCTTTTATAAAAGAGCTAGCTCCTTTTTTTAACTCAGTTCTGGTTGGATCGAACAAAGCAGCATAGCGGTTTTCTTTTTCAAGAATAAGGTCTTTCAATAATAAAGCCGCCACTACACCGTTACTCATGCCCCATTTGGCAAAACCTGTTGCTACCCACACATGCTTTTTGCCAGTTACCATTTGCCCGATGTATGGAACATGATCGAGTGATACTAAATCTTGGGCAGACCAGCGATATGGAATGGATGCGATCCCAAATTCTTCTTCTCCATAATTCTTTAAAGCTTCATAATTAGCAAATGTAGAATCATCATTTTTCCCAGCAGTGTGCCCCTGTCCACCAATTAACAGCAATGGTTCTCCATTAGGATCAGTAGCTTGTCTTAATGACCTTGAAGGTGAATCGACAGCAAGGTACATTCCCTTTGGAGGGGTTTTGACTGGTTTCACAGCAATAGCATAGGAGCGCTGTGCATGCAAACGCGAAAAATAGGCACCTTGCTCATCATTAAAAGGAAAATGGGAACTTACTAGTACATCCTTGCACTTTATTTTATGACCATTTTCAGTCTTTACTGTTGGTTCATAACTTCCTTTTACACTTACAGCTCTTGTATGTTCGAAAATCCAACCACCATTATTTTTAATGGAGGGGAGCAATCCTTGAAGAAATTTCACAGGGTCAAATTGTGCTTGGTTACGCAGCACGAGAGCCTTCTTTACCGTATGAGGAAGGTCCACTTCCGCTGTTGCCTCACCCCCATTTATCCCCAAGGCGTTGTATGCTTGTTCTTCTTTTTCTAATATCTCTAGGTTCTTATCATTTGTCGTATAAAGGTAGGCGTCTTCTGTAGTTAAATCACAGGCAATATTCTCCTCTTCCTGGAGTTTGCGAATATATTTTAACGCCTCCTTATTTGCCTCATAGTACAGTTTGGCTTTTTCTTTGCCGTGTATTTTCATTATCTCCTGGTAAATGGGCCCATGTTGCGAGGAAATTTTCGCGGTTGTATAACCAGTAGTACCTTCTAGCAGGCTGCCAGCTTCTAGTAATGCAATCTTTTTACCTTCCCTTGCCAAGAGATATGCAGAAACAAGACCAGTAATCCCACCACCGACTATTACTACGTCTACCATTAAATCTTTATCTAAAGGTGGATAGGTAGCAATCCGTCTATCCTCTTGCCATAATGAACGTGCTTCGCTTGGAATTTGATTAATATCTCTCAAATGAAAAGCCTCCTAAAGTAGTTTTACTGAGTTATTTACCGTAAACACAGCAAGCGAAACACGGAATGGACTAAACTTCTGAACTGCGTTTTGGATAAAGCAAGTAAACGCAAAAATATAAATCTAAAAAGAGCTGTCTCAGCATTTGAGACAGCTCCGAAACTTCACTTCTTAATAAATAAATAAATAAATAAATAATCTAGAGACTAAACCATTTGCTTCTCCATATACTCATTTAATGAACAAACCTCAATCTGACTAGGTTTTTCCGCCAGAAGAATTGCCTGAGCAGTATCAAGGCTCGTAAAACAGGTAATCCCATATCGAGTTGCTAGCTCTCTTAAATAAAATCCTGTTCTGCGTCGTTCTCTTCCTTTTGTTGGTATGTTGAGTAATACATCTGGTTGTTGCTTCTTCCAGTGTGCTTCTATAGCGCTTTGATCATTCGATACCTCCACTACATTAAAGCCAGTAGCTGCAAGGTATTTTGCGGTGCCTGCTGTGGCTGACAAACTTACATTCTTACCCACAAGCTGCTCAATAAGCGAAACGGCGTCTTTTTTATATCTATCTGTAATAGAAACAAAGATTTTTAAGTGTTCACTAGTTAGATCAGGACGGACCTTATTTATAGCTGTTTCTAGACTTTCTCCCATTCCAATAATTTCGCCCGTGGATTTCATTTCTGGTCCTAGCACATGGTCCACCCCTTTTAATTTCCCTGCTGAAAAGATAGGTGCTTTTACCGTATAATGAGCCGGCTCTTTCATGACATTTAACTCACTAGATAACGTAGCCAAAGGCCTGCCCATTTGCACCTGCACTCCCCATTCCATAATTGGCATATCTGTTACTTTGCTAATAATTGGAATGGTTCTAGAGGACCTTGGATTTACCTCGATGACAAATACTTCATCCTGGAAAACAATGAATTGAATATTCATTACGCCCACTATCGGTACCTTTCTGCAAATGCCTTGGATTATCTTTGTCATTTTATCCTTTATGCTTGGCGTTAAGCTTACAGAAGGAAAGATCATCATACTATCCCCTGAATGGACGCCAGCTTTTTCCACATGCTCGTAAATACCTGGTATGATAACATCCAGGCCGTCACTGACCACATCCGCTTCACACTCTATTCCAGCTAAATACGAATCAAGCAATAATGGCCAGCATTGTCCGTTCGTATCTGCTTCGATGCGCTCTACATAGTGAAGAAGCTCGGATTCATTATAGCTTATAAACATTGATTGACCGCCAATTACATAGGATGGACGAATCAAAATAGGGAAGCCAATTTTTTTAGCACTTTGCTTTAATGCTTCAGAATGAGAAACGACCTCCCCTGCGATATGAGGAATCTCTAACTCATCCAACACTTGATAGAATGCATCTCTATCTTCCATCTTATCAATTGCTTTCGCAGTTGTACCTAGTATCGGTACACCTTCCTCCACTAAATCATGTACTAGATTAATTGCTGTTTGACCACCAAATTGTACAAGCACACCATCAATGTTCTCTTTTTGAATAACGGCCAGCACATCTTCTAATGCCAGTGGTTCAAAATAGAGACGATCTGCAAGGGAATAGTCTGTGCTTACGGTTTCAGGGTTGTTATTCATGACAATTGCGTCGTAGCCCATTTTCTTCAAAGTAATAGTTGCTTGAACAGCACAGTAATCAAATTCAACGCCTTGCCCAATACGGATGGGACCAGAGCCTAATACAAGGATCTTTTTCTTCGAATCTAGTGATTTCACTTCATCGTAACCATGCCATGTAGAGTAATAATATGGTGTAACGGCATCAAATTCCCCTGCGCATGTGTCAACCAGCTTGTACGCTGGCTGGAGTGAAATTTCCTTATATCTTTTTCTAAGTTTCTTAGGGGATGCACCTGTCAGTTCAGCAATACGTTCATCGCTACAATTGAAGCGTTTAGCCTGTTTTAACACTTCAGGGGGGATGTCAGGCCATTGGTAGGAAGCCATTGTCTCCTCCATGTCAATGATGCGTCGTAGTTTTCGAATAAACCAGTAGTCCATTTCCGTCAGCCGCATGATTTCAGCTATGTCGATCTTACGATGAAGTGCTTCCCCAATGGCGAAAAGCCGGAGGTCATTCGGTACGTGAAGTAGATTAGCTAGTTCTGCTTTCGCCTTCTTCTCCATCCCTGGCCAATGCAGGCTGTATACTCCCAGCTCTAGCGAACGGATTGCTTTATTCAATGCACCTTCAAATGTCCGATCAATTGCCATTACTTCCCCAGTTGCCTTCATTTGGGTACCTAAGGTTCGATCTGCTTCGGTAAATTTATCAAACGGAAAGCGTGGTAGTTTTACTACAATATAATCCAAAGCCGGCTCAAACGAAGCATATGTATTTCCGGTGATTGGGTTCAAGATTTCATCGAGATAAAAACCAACGGCACATTTGGCTGCAATCCGCGCAATTGGATACCCTGATGCCTTTGAGGCTAAGGCAGAAGAACGGCTAACCCGTGGGTTCACTTCGATGATCCGATAGTCATTGGATTCTGGATGGAGGGCAAACTGAATATTACACCCTCCTATGACGCCAAGCTCACGGATTACTTTTAAAGAAGCTGTCCGTAATAGTTGGTATTGCACGTCTGTTAAAGTTTGGGAGGGCGCGACAACAATAGAGTCACCAGTATGAACCCCAACTGGGTCCATATTCTCCATGTTGCACACAATGATACACGTATCATTTGCATCACGCATTACCTCATATTCAACTTCCTTCCATCCCTTGATGCTTTTCTCAACCAGTACCTGGTTAATCGGACTAAGCGATAGTGCCTTTACAAGTAACTCAGCAAATTCAGCTTTGTTATGTGCAAATCCCCCTCCTTCCCCACCAAGCGTATAGGCTGGACGGAGAATTACAGGAAAACCGATTGTTCGGATGAAAGAAAGCCCTTGTTCAAGATTTTCAATAATCTTTGACTCAGGGATTGGCTCCTTTATATCTAACATAAGATTTCGAAATAATTGGCGATCCTCCCCATTTTGTATGGCTGTGACTGGCGTACCAAGCACCTCTACGCCATACTGTTCAAGGATTCCTTTTTCATATAATTGTACAGTTAAATTTAAACCCGTTTGCCCTCCTAGTGTTCCAATTATCCCATCAGGTCTTTCCTTAGCAATGATTTTTTCAAGTATCTCTATAGTTAAGGGTTCCATATACACCTGATCAGCAATGGATTTATCTGTCATAATCGTTGCTGGATTGTTGTTAACGAGTATGACTTCTATTCCTTCTTCTTTTAAAGCAAGGCAAGCCTGTGTTCCTGCATAATCAAATTCAGCTGCCTGCCCAATCACAATCGGGCCAGAACCGATAACGAGAACTTTCTTTAGCTGTGTACACTTTGGCATGCCTGTTCCCTCCTTGTTTTAACCTGTTGTAAAAAATCCTGAAAAATATATGCTGCATCACTTGGCCCTGGATGGGCTTCTGGATGGAACTGAACAGACTGAATAGGAAGTCTACGATGTTGGATTCCTTCCACCGAATTGTCGTTGACATTACGGAAAGTAAGTTCAAAGGCCTCCCTATCAATCGATTCTTCAACGACTTCGTAGCCATGGTTTTGTGAAGTAATGGTTACTTTTCCTGTTATCAGCTCTTTGACAGGATGGTTGCCGCCCCTATGTCCATAAGGCATTTTTTTCGTTTTGCCACCATAGGCCAGTGCTAGTAGTTGGTGCCCTAAACAAATACCTAGGGTTGGGTACCTTTCCGATAATTGTTTAACTGGCGAAAAATAAGCCTCCAATTCTATGGGATCCCCAGGGCCATTACTAATTAATATTCCATCAGGAGACAGAAGGGCGATCTCTTCAACTGATGTAGTAAAAGGGACAATTGTTACCTTGCATTGGGCTGCTAGCAATTCATCTACAATTGATTTTTTATAGCCGAAGTCTAGAAGAACAATGTGAATGTCCCCCATTCCGACCACTTCATATTCCGGGACTGTCACGGTTCTTACAAGTTCAATTGTACTTTCCTGCTTCCAGGAAGACATCGAGGTAGTGGAGGATTGTTGCGACACAATTCTTGCGCGAACCGTTTGATGTTTACGGATAATTGCAACTAACGCCCGCGTATCAATATTCGTCAATCCAGACACCCCAGCCTGTGCCAGTTTTTCCGACATTGTGGCGACAGATTGATAATGACTCGGATCTTCACAGACATCACTCATAATCACAGCAGATACCGCAATGTCACTACTTTCCAGATCATGCAGATTAATACCGTAATTACCAATCATCGGATAGCAAAAGGTTAATATTTGGCCGGTATAGGATGGGTCTGTCATCATCTCCTGATATCCAGTCATACTGGTGTTAAAAACAAGTTCTCCAGTGGTATCTTGCTTGGCACCAATCCAGTCACCAGAGAATACTTCCCCTGTCTGAAGCATAAGATAGCCTTTTGTCATTTTGTGTTATTCTCTCCCTCTACGAAAATTCTGTTAAAGGTATGGATGAATTCTTCAAGTTCTTCCCAAGTGACGGTTAGTGGTGGAAGGATTCGTAATACATGCTGTCCAGCTGTCAAAACAAGGATCCCTATTCCCCTGAAGATAGAAACCAAATCTCCTGCATTGCCGCTTACTTCTACACCGATTAAAAAGCCTCGTCCTCGAACATCTATTATATTGCCGAATCTTTCTTTTAAATTAAGTAAAGCCTTTAATAACCAGCTACTTTTCTCTAACACATCTTCGCGAAATCCTTCCTCAAGCATAACGTCTAATGTCGCTGTCCCTGCAGTCATTGCTAGCGGATTTCCACCAAACGTACTGCCATGAGTGCCTGGTTGAAAAGAAGCGGCTACCTGCTGTCGTGCCAGCATGGCACCAACCGGGAAACCGGAACCAAGTCCTTTCGCTAGTGTGATTACATCTGGCGTTATACCAAATTGTTCATAGGCAAATAGTGTTCCTGTTCTTCCTATCCCTGTTTGGATTTCATCGACCATCAATAGAATATCAGATTGACGGCATTGTTCCTGAAGTTCTTTAATCCATTTCTGTTCAACAGGACGGACGCCACCTTCCCCTTGAATAAGTTCAACTAACACGGCTGTGGTTTTTCCGTTATCAATTTGTGATAATGCGTCTTGGGAATTTAGCGGTAAATAGCGAAATCCAGTAGCTATTGGTTCAAATCCATGATGAATCTTTTCCTGTGCAGTAGCAGCCATCGTGGTGCCAGTCCGACCGTGAAAGGAATGATGGAACGTGACTATTTCGGTTCTTTCCGGCTTCCCTTGATCCTTTGCGTATTTCTTCGCTAGTTTAATCGCTGCCTCATTTGCCTCAGCACCACTGTTACAAAAAAACACCTGATCACAAGAAGAGTTGTTGGTTAATCGCTTTGCTAGCTCCTCCTGCTGAGGTATGGTAAATAAATTAGAGCAATGCCATAACGAGGAGAGCTGCTCAGAAAGTTTCTTATGAACAAAATCAGGCACATGTCCGAGATTGCACGTCGCAATCCCAGAAGTAAAATCAAGGTATCTTTTCCCTTCGGTATCCCAGACATAGCTTCCTTTTCCCTTTGCAAGCTTGATTGGAAAGCGGTTATAGACACTCATTATAGCAGGCAGATCATTTACTGGTATGGACTGGCTCATCGTATTTCTCCTTCCTTAATAGAATGCTAGTTCCTCTCGTTTCTCCATGAATAAATGCTCCTAAGTCTTCTGGTTTCAACCCATTAACAATTGCTGTTCTTTTTATACCATTTGCTAATCCTTTTAAAGCGGCCTTCACTTTGGGAATCATCCCACCATAAATATTGCCACACGCTATTTTGTCGTAAATTTCTTGTTCATCCAGTGTTGAAAGTAATGTTTTTTGTCCATTGATCTCTTCCATGACCCCATCGATATCACTAACAAAAATGAGGTCCGCTCCAAGTGCCTGAGCGATTGCCGTGGCGGCAGTATCTCCGTTAATGTTGTAATGTTGGCCATAACTATCTGTGCCGATTGGAGAAATGATAGGCAGGATACCTGCTTCGAGAAAAGTAGTAAGAAATGTTGTATTCACTTTTTCAACCTCTCCGACATAGCCTAATTTACCTGTTCTATCAGCAGGTACAGTCTGCAATAAATTGCCATCCACACCACATAAACCACACGCGTTGACTCCTGCTAGCTGAAATTCTGATACAATTTGTTTGTTAATCTGACCACACATTACCATTTCGGCTATTTCCAAAACACTTTGCGAGGTAACCCGTAATCCATCAACTTTTTCATTTGGTATTTGCAAGCTCTCTAACATTTGATTAATGGCTGGCCCTCCGCCATGTACGATAATGGGAAGGCACTGTTTTTTATGAAGAAGATCACCAACTGTTCGATAAAATTGAGTTGGAAGTTTTTCCAATATGCTACCACCAAGTTTCAGAACAAGTAATTGCATCTCGACACCTCACGTTCGATAGGAAGCATTAATTTTGACGTAATCGTACGTTAAGTCACAGCCCCATGCGGTCGCATTATATCGTCCGTCCTGCAAATTCACATGTAATGTTATATTGTCTTGTTGTAGGTACTGCTTTCCGTCCAGTTCATCAAACGCTACTGGTATGCCTTCTTTCACTACAGGTATTTCTCCGATCTCAATACAGACCTTATCTGGATTCACTGGCTGCTCACTATAGCCAACTGCACAAATAATCCTTCCCCAATTTGGGTCTGCGCCATAAACAGCAGTCTTAACAAGGTTAGAAGAAATCACAGCTTTTGCAACGTGAGATGCAGCATCCTGCGTCGGAGCACCCGTTACCTTCACCTCTATTAATTTACTAGCACCTTCCCCATCCCGAGCAATCATTTTGGCGAGCTCTTCACTCACCATTTTTAGAGCATCGACGAATAGAGACCATTGGGGATGTGATTGGTTAAGTGGATGATTTTCCTGTTGTCCATTTGCCATGACCAGAACCATGTCATTCGTACTGCAATCACCATCGACCGTGATCATATTAAATGTCGTATCCGTTGTTTGTTTTAGTGCCAGCTGGAGACTTTCGGCTTCTATCGCTGCATCGGTTGTAATAAAACCAAGCATGGTAGCCATATTCGGGTGAATCATTCCAGATCCTTTTGCAGCCCCACCAATGGTAATTGTTTTCCCATCAACCTCCAGTTGTACTGCAACATGCTTTGTTACTGTATCCGTGGTTAAGATGGCATCTTCAAAATGCTGTGGATTTGCTTCTTTATCAATAGTTATTCCGTGGATCGCTTTGTTTATTTTTTCCATTGGGAGTGGGCTGCCAATAAGTCCAGTCGATGCAATTGCCACATGGTTTGCTGGAATGTTTAGCTTTGCTGCAGCTTTTTTCTGCATCTCCTCTGCATCCAAGTCACCTTGTTTACCTGTACAAGCATTCGCAATACCAGAATTCACAATAATAGCTTGTAAGTGACTCGTTTCATTGATTGCTTGCCTCGTTATCTTTAATGGTGCTGCCTGGAATACATTCATTGTATATACACCTGCTGCCACAGCAGGTGTAACAGAGTGAATCCAACCAAAGTCACGTCTTTTTTTGCGAATGCCACAATGTAGCCCACCTGCCGTAAAGCCTTTCGGAGTTGTTACATGTCCCTCTTTCAACACTTTAATTGCCTCACTCTGTATCGTTACCATGCTTTCACCCTTTCTATGGATACATGGGGATGTGATTTAAACCTTTACGCTCATCCCATCCATTCATGATATTTACATTTTGAATCGCCTGCCCTGCTGCTCCCTTCATTAAATTATCAATAGCTGAAATGATAATCAGCTGGTTCGTTCTAGTGTCTACATGTAATCCAATATCACAAAAATTGCTTCCATATACGCCTTTTGTGCTTGGAAATTCCCTTTCATTGAGCACCCTGACGAACCGGTCTTTCTCATAAAAATGTTGATATTCTTCTATTAATCTTTCAGTGGCTTGCTGATCGGTAAGCCTGCCGTATATCGTACAAACAATACCTCTCGTCATCGGAACCAAATGTGTAGTCAGGGTAGCATGTACAGCCACGTTGGAGTGTTCGCTAAGATATTGGTCAATCTCGGGAATATGCTGATGCTCGCCAATTTTATATGGTGTAAGATTGTCATTGGTCTCTGGAAAATGTGTCCGTACAGAAGGTGTCTTTCCCGCTCCAGAAACGCCTGTTTTTCCATCAATAATAATTCCTTCTGTATGTATGTGTTCATGCTGTAAAGCAGGAATTAATCCAAGTAATGCTGCTGTTGGAAAACAACCCGGATTAGATAGGATCGTCGCCTCCTTTATCTGGCTTCGATTAATCTCAGAAAGTCCGTATACCGCTGTATCCAATAAACCTTCATTCGCTGCTTCTGCTTTGTACCATGCTTTGTATTGCTCCCGTGAGGATAGTCGCAAATCCCCAGACAAATCGATACATTGCATCCCGCTATCTGCTAATTCAGGTATAATATTTTTTGCAATGCCCGCAGGAGTAGCAAAAAATATAATGTCTATACCTTGGAGAAGCGCAGGAATTTCTAATATTTCCAGGGCAATATCCTCCATGCTCTTCAAATGTGGGTAAACAGAAGAAATTGCCATGCCATCCTGTGAATGGGAAATAACTTTCACTAGCTTTATTTCTGTATGCGTATGTAGTAGCCTGATGAGTTCTAAAGCTCCATAACCGGTTCCGCCAACAATTGCCGCATTTTTCAAATCATCACCCTTTCACGCGCAGCTGAATTTTTTAATTATTCATTAGTATAAATATCTTCTAACAATATTTCAAGTATATTTATTAATTATTTCTTATATTTATGCAGATTTATGCAAAATAATTGTATTTTGTTGTATATTTAATGAATAAAAAAAGCCCCCACTTGAAGTGAAGGCTTCCTTTTCTTTATTCCTTAATATGCTTTTCCAAAAACTCATTGAGCTTCGATACATACCGATCTTCTTGGGTGACAAATGCCTCTCCATGTCCTGCCCCGTCAAAGGTAATCATCTCTGCCTCACTCTTTGTATTTTCCAATAGCTCTTCCGTCATTTTAGTTGGTACAAAGGTGTCGGCATTCCCATGAATATAAAGTATAGGTACTTCAGCTTTTTTCACTTGATCGAGGGCGGATGCTTCTGATAAAGAATAACCAGCCTTCATTTTCGTCACTACACTAGTACTAGGTAGTATAGGGAAAGCAGGTAGATGAAACATTCGTTCCAACTGATAGTCAAACATATCGTAAACACTTGTATATGGACTATCTGCTACAACAGCTTTTACATTTGGTTGAAGATCCTTTTCTCCACTTGCCATTAACACCGTAGCAGCGCCCATCGAAACGCCATGCATTACAATTTCTGTATCATCACCTGTTTTTTCTATTATCTTATCCATCCAATCTAGATAATCCAACCGATCATGCCAGCCGAATCCAATATAATCTCCCCCACTGTTACCATGTCCTCTCATATCAGCTGTGAAAATATTGTAGCCCAATTCTTCGTAATAATATTGGCCGTATAGTCCCATATCTCTCGCGTTCCCTAAGTAACCATGAGCTAATACAACTGTCTTGTTTGTAGGTTCCTTTGCTGGGAGATAGTATCCTTTTAACTCCAACCCATCGTAGGAAGTCATTTCCCAATGTTCGAAGTCTTGGTTATCGACCCATTCTCGCCAATCACCCTCTATAAATACATCCATTGCCTCAGCTGAAACTTCAAGGTCTGCATTCCCCTGCAAGAAGTCTTTTACATTTCGCTCAATGGCTAAATTATAAAAATAATAGCTTGCTATAATATCTATTACTAGCAGGATAGAAAGAATTCCAATACCTATACCAATAATACGTTTTTTCTTCACGATGTCTTCCCCTCTCTGCTCTACTCCTATTATTCTATTATACTAGAAAATAGCGTAGAATGAACCCTGTCTCAACTGGTACATGTTTACAGAAGAGCTTTCTAAAGTACAAGAAAAGAGGGCGGGACAAAATTAATTTCACAAAAGATAAGTCCGAAAGAATGGTGTCTGAAGAACCGCTTCAGAAATATACTTCGCTTTCCATGGGCGGCTGGTGAGCCTCCGGATGCTCCGCATTCCGGGGTCTCGCCTAGGCCTTCCTCCCATCGGAGTCTCCGTATATTTCTTACGCTTATTCTAGCTATCATCCGTCTTTTGACTAAAACTTTTTGTTATGTTCCGTCCTCTTTCAACTATTTATTTAGTTAAAGCGTTTCTTTTATCTCTTTAATTTGGTCAATATGCCTTTGCTCATGGTATCCGACAAAGGGGATCCATTGGAACAAGTTCATTTCACCGAATACTGGGTGCACGGCCGTTTTTTCTACTAATCGTTTTTCATCAACAGTAGTATAAATCCCCCGCAATGCCTCATGGGACGTCTGCAATTTCTGTTGCAAATCTTTAAGCTTCATAGAAGATTCACTTGGTTGCACAAATTCCGGAGCCTCTACTTTTCTGGACCTGTTTACTGTGAGTTCAATAGGTTTAGAACTAACTTCCTTAATCGAGCCATTTTCAAGAGCATGTTGAATATTATAAACGACAGCGCGTTCCATTAAGTATAAGTGTTCCATAACCTGTGCGATTGACCAGCCACCAGTGCTTGGGCGTTTATTTAATTCCTCATCCCCTAGCCCCGTAACCTCATCCAACAGTGTTGCTCTTGCTTCATCATTTATTTTCAAAAGTATCCTCTCCCTTTTTAATATTTATATAGTAAAAAGTGCCGCGAAACCAGTTAGGGTAGCAGGACCACATGATCCGAGGCAGCTATCCTTGAAAGGGGCGCATCACACCACCGTACTGACGCAGCAATCCTCGAAAGTGACGCATCTCATCACTGATCTGACGCAACCAACCTCGTAAGTGGCGCATCACACCACTGATCTGACGCAACCAACCTCGTAAGTGACGCATCACACCACTGATCTGACGCAACCAACCCAGAAAGTGGCGCACACCCCTTTATATATTCCAATTTAGTGAAACAGTCCTGATTCTTTTGATTTTTGTTTAATCTTTTTAGATTGTCTATTAATTGGCTGTTTTAAAAATGCTCCTAGTATAATGGCTGCGATTCCGAAAATGCCGAGGAACAAAATATCATGTAGGACTCGGTCCCAAACAATTCCGCCTACAGCTTCCCGCATAAGATCAATTGCATAGCTAAACGGCAAGAATGGATGGATAACTTGGAAGAATTCTGGTAAAAGGACTACAGGATACGTACCGCCCGAACCAGCAATTTGCAGAACCAGCAATACTATGACCATCGCCTTTCCAATATCTCCAAAGACAGATACGAGTGTGTAAATAATAATCATAAACACGAGGCTGATCAGTAATCCAAATAGTACAAACCAACCAGGACTTGCCATGGAAACATCCAATAGGAAAATATCCCCCAATGACACAATGGTCGATTGCAAAAGGCCAATCGTTATAAAGGTGAATAATTTACCAAAATAAACCTGTCTCGATGAATAGCTCTCCATATTTGTTGTATCTGTAGAAAGTAACGAAATAAGTAGTAAGCCACCTACCCAGATCGCAAGCACCGTATAGAAAGGAGTCATTCCTGAACCATAATTTTCTATAGGGAAAAGTTTATTTTCATTAAGCTGAACTGGTTCGGCAAAAAATCCTTGTTCGGCCTCTGGATCATTTTGTAGCAGTTCAATCATCTCACCAATATCGGTTTCCCCTTGTATTTCCCGTATACGATCCGCTAGTTCATTCACCTTATCGTTTACATATGGAAACTCATTCTGGACCTTCTCTAGCATGTCTTTTCCTTCGCCAAGATCAGCCTCTGTACTTCCAAGAATTCTTTCCACCTCAGGAATAGCAGTCTGAATATCCACCAAGATACCACGTGCTTCAGCAAGCGTTGTTTTCGCACTGTCCACTTCAGCTAAAACTGTTGGTTCGATGTTTTCATTGTACTCTGTTACAAACGCATCAATATTTGCGGAGGTATTTTCAACCAAGCCTTGCAGATCATTAAATACCGCTTCTACTTCTGATTGCTTATCCTGAATAAAGGTACGGACATCATTACTACGCTCCTGAGCTGTCTCAAGACCTGCACGGATAGTCGCCAACTCTTGTAGTGCCTGCTCAATTTGTTGACTTCCCTGTCCCTGGTTACCTTCTCCTGCCCCTTGATCAGGGGTATCTGCATTTTCGCCTTCTTCCACATTCTCATTTTGTTGTTGCTGTACTTGTCTTAACATCTCTTCAATAGATGAAATAGCCTCAATTTGCTGTGTTACTTGTTCATCCAATTGATTAGTCAAATCAGTACCACTTCCGAAATCGATTCCAGCAGATTGAACCTCCTTAAGAAATGTGTTCGTTTCATCCGCTACCTGCTGAACACGTTCTAAGTCTGCTTGAATCTGTGGTGCGACTTCATTAAGCCGGTCCTCAGCTTTATTTAAAAATGCAGTCGTATTATCGATGGTATTCAGCCCATCGTTGGTAACTTGCTCCGCCTCAGGGACAAGCGCCTGGGCTTGGTTAATCATTTCCTCTGCGCTACTAGCATCTGATAATGATTGATCGACAAGCTGTTTAATCTCAGGTAGATTTTCTTCCAAATTGAATATATAATTCTCGAATCGTTCGATATCTGGTAAATCCTGTTCTAGCTCGATTCCAATATTATTAAACATGTCAAAAATGACACCATTTACTGTAGATATGAAATTACTACTAATCTCATCAGTAATGGCGGAAGCACCTTTATCCGTGATTTTTGGGGCAATGGCATTGATTTTCTCGTTAACGTAATATTCCATCTCCGCTTTCTCCGGCTTGTCGTTAACAACTGTACTTAGTTTACTGGAGAAGTTTTCCGGGATGACAATAACAGCAAAATAATCTCCGTTTTCTAAGTTATCCATTGCCTCATCTCTATCCTCGAAGTGCCAATCCATTGATCGATTTTCCTTCAAGTTATCAACAAGCTCCTGCCCAACATCAATATCTTCATCTCTTACTGTTGCACCTGTATCCTCGTTGACTACACCTATTGGAATTTGATCTGTCTGCCCATATGGGTCCCAGGAAGCTTTAATATTAAACCACGCATAAAGTGATGGTAATATAATTAGTCCACCTATCAGTATTAACGCTACCCAGTTTGTTCCCGTGTTCTTTACGTCTTTTGAAAATATTCTAAAGATGTTTTTCATTTTTGTATTCCTTCTTTTCCAAATGAATGGTGATTCATTTTAATGTAAAATTAAGCTATAAGGAAGATTATAGCAAGTTTCTCATGTGAATTCTACTCTTCACGATGGGACGTTAAAAAAAGAGCTGGTCGGTAACCAGCTCTTTAAACATGTCTTCTCTCCATCAGATGGATGCCAAGCCCTGTCATCACTACTCCCATTAACACTAAAATACTGATAGGGAATAATAAGTCCTCAAGGGTATACCCATATAGTACCACACCGTTCAATATTTCCATTCCATATGTTAATGGGTTAATCTTAGAAATTGTAATTAGAATCTTAGATTCCACAATTTCGAGCGGCCAGTACGCCCCACCAATCATCGCCATACTTACTGCGATAATGGGGATAATCGCAGTAAACTGTTGGACATTCTTCACTATCGCGGTAAACAATATAGATAGTGCCACTATGGAAAATATATAAGGTGTTATCAACAGCAACGCTTCTAAGAATTTCCCATGGAAATCAACACCTATCCAAAATCGGAAAATACAGAAGATAATTACAATCTGAACATAGCCTTCTATAAAACTATAAACCAAGTTGGCCACATAAACTTCCCATTTTCTTACTGGGGATAAGATCATACGATCCCAAATCCCATCACGCTTTTCTACTAGAATTGGTTGTAGCTTATAGGCAATCGTATAGATCACAAAAAATAGAGTAAAGCCAAACAATGTTTGAAAAGTATTATCATAAATAACGGCATCCTCGCTACGGAAACTTGTTGTCTCCATTTCAAAGGCAGGTATATTCATCGATTTATCAAACGCTTCAAGAACCGACACACGTTCTTCCTCGGCATTCGTAGCGGAAACCTCTAATAGTGCCGTTTCAAGGTTATGTGCCCGATAAGCTCGCTGGATGGCTTGCTCAATCATGGTAGCATTTGGGGAGTCCACTCCAACTATGAGTTGATAGGAAGTATCACGAAGAATTACGCCAACTTCCGCTTTCCCATACTCAATTTGCTCAAGCATCTCCTCTTCTTCTTTCAACCAATTAAATCGAAATGCTTCATCCTCTTTTAGTACTTTCTCAAGTGTTGAACCTTTAACTGAATTATCCTCAGCATAAATTGGTACAGAGATGGTTGTAGCAGCGCCATTACCGCCTATGATGAGAGCAAAGCCAATCGACATAACAGTAAAGATAATAAATGTCCAAGGGTTGCGTATAAACATGCGTATTTTTGTGAGAAGTATACCAATCATAATGCAGCCCCCCTCTTTGGAAAACTCCAAGCTGCAATAACAATGGAAACAAACCCGAACAATAGCAGAAATGCTACGTGATCGGTAACATCACTTAATTCATTGCCACGCAACAACGTAATATAGGCCGACATTCCCGCACCATTTGGTGTTAAATTTCCTAATGTTGCAATAAATGTAGATGAATCTCCAAGTGGGAAGAAACTTCCACCTAGTAAAGCCATCAAGGATACAAGAATATTGGAGAAAAAGTTAGTAATTACCTCAGAGTGGAGGCGATAGCTCAAGGCTGTTAGTAATACAGCAATCCCACCAACCGCTAAAGCATACGCCGTTGTAACAAAGATAAACCCAAGCAAGTCAGGCCATGTGACACCAAAGACAATCCAGGAAAATCCAAAGATGATAAGCAAGTGTAAAAATGCAAATATCATACCAGATAGAAGAATACCGACAAAGTAAACCCACCTTGAGACATTTGCCAATATAATTCGGTCAAAAACAAAAATATTTTTCTCGAGAAATGCAATCGATCCAATTGCGGAGGCAATAAACAAGACGTTCATTACAGCCATCCCAACGGTATAATAATCTTTTGAGCTAACTGGGGACTGTTGATTCAATGTCATGACATCTGCTGTAACATTTTGTAGATTTTCTTCAAGGTTTTCTGGATTAATGTCTTCCTCTTGTAAAAATGTTTGCAATGTAAGCTGTTCCTGATATTGCGTGAGAATACCATCTACAATGCTTACACCAAGCTGATGTTCCGTATTGGTAAACAGCTGTAGAGAAGGCTGGTTTTCCTCACCTAACAAGGAGTACTCCAATATTTCATATGTGAAATTATCAGGGACCTCTATTAGGGCAGTATAGGTGTTGTCATCCAACACCTTTTCCTTATCCGATGGTGATATTTCCTCTAACATAATATACTTTGTAGCTTCATCACTACCAAAAACATCTTCTTTCAACCGTTGTATCGGTAGCATATTATCTAGTTGGTTTAATACAGCCGGCGGAAGTTCTCCCTTCTTATCCTCACTAAACCTTTCTAACTGAACGTCCTCTTGTTCTTGCTCTACAATTCCTAGCTTTACTTGAATATTCGGGCTTTCTCCGTTCATAAAACTACTTAGTGCCACGCCTAGTATTAAAATGAGGATGATTGGTAATCCGACGAGTAATAATAATTGCACGGGATTGCGAATGAGTACCAAGGCTTGCTTTTTTATAATTTGTCCTATCATTCCTACACCCCTAATCCCTTAAAGCACGACCTGTGAGGTGTAAGAATACATCCTCCAGAGTAGGCGTTTTATTATGAACAGACGTTAATTCGATGCCTGCAGTCTCAGCAAGTTTCGTTAAGTCACCAAACATGCTCACTTCTTTTGCTACCATAAGCGTGATCTCTTTATCTGTGCTCAAAACACGATTAACAAGCGGGTGCTCTTGCAACATGGAAATAAGTTGCTCGTTGAGTTGATCACTCTTTATGGAAATGGTTTTTTCTGAAGATAAAATACGTTTAATCTCTTCATTAGTACCAGATGCAATAAGGTTTCCTTGGTCCATAATATAAATACGATCACATAGAAACTCTACCTCTTCCATGTAATGACTTGTGTAAATTACCGTCATAGCCCTTTCTTTATTTAGTCGCTTTACGGTTTCCAGAATATAATTTCGTGATTGCGGATCTATTCCCACTGTCGGTTCATCCATAATAAGCAGCTCTGGGTCATGTAATAATGCAACGCCAATATTAAGTCGGCGCTTCATTCCACCAGAAAAAGTCTGTACCACATCCTTCTTTCTATCTGCCAACCCAACCAAATCAAGAATTTCCTGTATTCTCTTTTTTAAAATGGAGCCTTTGAGTCGATACATTCTACCGAAAAACTGCAAATTCTCTTCTGCTGTAAGGTCCGTATATAAGGCAATCTCCTGGGGAACCATTCCTACGATTTTACGGAATTCACCTGGTTTTTTTAAAATACTTTTATTATTATAACGGACATCCCCAGCAGTGGGTTCTGCTAAGGAGGAAATCATCGAAATAGCTGTAGATTTACCAGCACCATTTGGACCTAGTAAACCAATGATTTCTCCGCGTTCAACAAACATATTTAAACTCTTTACTGCATAAAACTGTTTAAATTTTTTTGAAAGACCATCTAATTCCAACATGTTGTTTTCTCGCCTCCTTCCATTTAATCTTAAGATAAAACATAGCTGAAGCATACTGTCTGCAGTCATGTAATGCTTCTTCTCATTATGACTTAAGTCACTTCTTTAATATGCCTTTTATTGTCGTAATCTTAAAAATTCTACCTATGAAAAATTTACTAGCGTGCAAAAAAAGCTCACCCGATGGAGAGCTTTTAGATGTTAATCAGATATGTCATGCTTTATAGCATAAATGGCAAGCTGTGTGCGGTCACGCTGCCCTGTTTTCTGCAAAATATGGGTTAGATGATTCTTAACCGTTCCAACAGACAAGAATAGTGCAGAGGCAATTTCTTTATTCGTTTTCCCCTCACCCACGAGCTTTGTGATGGCCATTTCTCTATCAGATAGAGAGACTTCAGATCGTGGCGTCTCGGTTGAACGCTCTAATAATTTCGGCATCACTTTTGCTGCCACTTCTTCGTGTAACGTTAGACCACCGTTCATACAGCTATGTACTGCAGCAATTAATTTTGCTGACTCTGAGGTCTTAAGTAAAAAGCCATTTGCACCTTGCCTTAGTGCTTCCACTGCATATGCATCATCGTTAAAGGTAGTTAAAATGAGTATCTTAACATGGGGCCACTTTTGTTTAATTACGCTTGTGGCTTCTATCCCATTCATCACAGGCATCCGTACATCCATCATCACAAAGTCAATAAGATGCTTTTCCAATATGTGAATGGCTTCCTGTCCATTTGCCGCTTCATGAGCTACTGTTATCTTCTCATCCTGCTCCAAAATAACCTTAAGACCTTGTCTTACTATGACTTGATCTTCTACAAGTAAAACCTGCATTCTCATCCCCCTAACCCTCACTGGGAATCATCCCCGAAACCACAAATTTGTTGTTCGTCTGTATCACTTCCAAGCTTCCACCTAGCTCACCAACACGCTTTCTCATCATCGATATGCCAAAGCCTTCTTTAAAAGAAGTTGCTTTATGTAATGAATTTTCGATTTCAAATGCAATAGCTCCTGTAGCTGATTTACCAAGTGTTACACGCACTTCCCTTGTTTGAGCATGACGCATGGCATTCGTCAGCGCTTCTTGAATAACCCTGTATAATGCAACGCTCTTATCATTAGAAAGTGAAGCAGAGAGAACACCTTGTTTCACGGTGAATTGCACCATAATATGACTTTCTGCTTCAAGTTTACGAATTAGATGTACAACAGTGGCAATTCCTTCGTTCTCCTCAATATTCAGGGCTCGGACCGCTTGCCTTGTTTCCTCAAGGCTCTCTGTCGCCATCCGCTTTAACTCTGTATAATCCTCTGTTTTTCGCTGGATGGAGAGCATTTCCAGTTTCATAATTAATGCTGTAAGCCGGTGCCCCACCGAATCATGAATATCTCGCGCTATTTTGGTGCGCTCTTCTAATCTTGCATCCCGCTCTGCTGCTAAATTCAGCCTTTTAACACTGCGATATTCCCCACGTAGTTGGTCATATAGCTGACGCATTTCCTCTCTTTGTGTAACGATCATGGAAATCCTTGCTGCCAAAATATATAGAACAAGAAGGACCAAGATTCCTTTTACAGTCAATTGATCGTGTAAAGTAAGAGAAAGTAACGAAAGAAGTAAACCAACAGTTAATACAATCCAGGATCTTGGCTTAAGAATACGATAAATCCCGTCTAAAGAATAAAAGTAGAAGAGAGCCATTGTCCAAAATACATCATCTTGTCCAGCTACCAAGAAATGCACCATCCCAATCCCAAAAAGGAAAATGTTTAGAGTGATAGGGAATTTTCCCATCGTCAGGAAAAAATATACCGCAAGTGAAGCAGCAAAAAACAGGATACTTACTGAAAGAAGGTTACTTCCCAATGTAATCATACATATCCATAGTATGCTAAGAACACTAAATCGAAGCCAAAATATCCTCACGTTTACATTCCCCGTTGTTGGATCTTTTCTAAAAATGATTTAAGAACGTGAACCGTTTGAATACAGTCACTTAACTCAGACCATTCATCAGGATGGTGGCTCACCCCATGAATACTTTTCGTGAATAGCATTGCAACAGGTATTTTTTCCCCCACAACCATTGCATCATGCCCTGCCCCACTTGGTAACCGAAATGGAGTTACATCCTTGGATCGGATCGCTTCTTCCAAAAGGTCCTGCGTTTTCTCATTAATTGGTACTGGCGATACACGCATTGTTTCATGGTATGTAATCTGTGTGTTGTGAGCGGAGGCAATCTCCTCACCAGTTTGCCTTACCACCTCAATTAGTTTATTTCGAGTCTCTTTGTGAATATCTCGAATATCCACATATAGAGTTACTTTTCCTGGGATTACGTTCACACCATTTGGTTCCACGTGGAGTTTTCCAACTGTCGCGACCGCACTATCACTAACAGTGGCTGGTAAGCTGGCTACCTTTGTAATAAACGCAGAGGCTGCTACTAGTGCATCCTTTCTGTCATGCATTGGTGTATTTCCTGCATGTCCTGCTTCCCCAGTAAATGTCACTTCAAGCCAACAAGGACCAGCAATCCCTGTTACAATGCCACAGGGCAGGTTTTCTTTTTCCAAGCGCTTTCCTTGTTCAATATGGACTTCCACGAACATTTCAATCGTTTCTTCAGCCCGTTTCGCTTTAGGATAGTCTCCTGCAGATAGGCCTACATCTTGCAGTACCTCTGAAAAGTTCTTCCCGTCACTATCCTTTAACTTTTTCTTAGCTTCCAAATTGCCAAAACCCATTAGGCCTTCACTACCGTTAAAGCCACCATTGAAACGAGCCCCTTCTTCGTCACTAAAGATGACAACTTCATATGGCTTTTCCGGCTGGTATCCCGTTTCCTTCCAGGCTTCTGCTACTTCTAGTGCAGCAAGAACCCCTAAGGGCCCATCAAAGTGACCGCCGTTTGGCACACTGTCTACATGAGAGCCACTTAAAATGGCGGGTAAATGATCTTGTTTACCAGCAAGTCGACCGAACACATTACCAGCCTCGTCACGATGGACGGCAAGACCAGCCTCCGACATCCAAACTGCAACCATATCCTTTGCTTGCTTCTCTTCCTGAGAATAACCAGGGCGGTTTGAACCTTTATCTGCGGTGAGGCCAATTTCGGACAGCGCTGCAAATCTTGCTGCCATTCTTTTTCCTGAGATACCATCATAATTCAGCGTATCATTATAAGAATCCATTAATTTATCGTAAAACGTATCCTTCCAGCTCAGTACGAAAACCTCCGTTTCTTTTCATTAAACATATCAAAAATATCAGACATTGAAAATATGAAGTGCGTGAAACATCGTAATCTTAAAAAGTCTTTTAACTAATGCTAGATACTATGTAACACCCTTCTAATGGTAAAAGGCGAATGCGAAATACATGCATTCACCTTTAGTAAAACGGGTTATAGAAGCGACTGCCATCATAAAACGTTATGACCAATGACAGAATCAGTAAAACCACACCCGTAACGATTGTAATATAATCTGCCCGTCGAAAAGCTGTGGCATTGTACCACGTACGCTTTTTCTTTTTCCCAAATCCCCGGAGCTCCATCGCATTACTAATTACTTCGATTCTTTCTAAACTGGAGAATATTAATGGCATCACAATTACTGCTGCATTTTTTATTCTTTTTGTCAGTTTTTCATTTTTAGACAGGTCTGCTCCTCTAGCCTGTTGTGCTTGGGCAATGGTTCTGAATTCACGTTGGATATCCGGGATATAACGTAAAGTCAAGGATACCGAATAAGCGATTTTATAAGGTACGCCAATACGATTAAGAGAAGAGGCAAACTCACTTGGGTGAGTTGTAACAATAAATAATAGGGCTGCAGGTATAACAACAAAATATTTTAACGTGATATTAAAGTGATAAAACAACTGCTCTAATGTAACATTATACCTGCCTGCTATTTCCCAAAGGACATGGCTCGTTCCATAAATTTTGACTCCCTCTTGAGGAGAAAAAAGGTATATTGCAATATTATTCAATAATAGAAAAAACAAAATAAACATTAAAACGAAACGGATCTCACTTATTTTTATTTTAGATAATCTAAAGATAACAAAGCTAATGACAAGTAAAGCCAAAAGGATCCACGTATCATAGGTGAGCATGGCAGCTGTCGACCAGCAAAGAAAAATAATCAACTTTGTTGCACCAGAAAGTTCGTGGACTGGTGACTGCTTCTTTATGTAGGCGAGCATTTCTACTGCCATGTTCTCACCTCTCTATCATAGGCAATAAAACGGGCTACAAACTCTCTTGGATCTGCAATATCGGCCCGGACAGCCAGTTCGAATAAGGAGGTGACCTTCAAGTTAGTAGCATGAATAACTGCTTGATTCGTTAAGACATTTACTGCTGTGTCATCTGCTATCTTCTTTCCTTGGACAATTGCAATGGCACGGGGTGTGTATTCAAGCATAAGGTGCATGTCATGGGTAATCATGATAATTGTTATGCCCCGTCGATTGAGATCCTCTAGAAATTCCATTATCTCTGTATAATGGCGGAAATCTTGCCCTGCGGTTGGTTCATCAAGGATGAGTACCTCTGGCTCTAACACTAGAATAGATGCTATGGTAACCCGCTTTTTTTGTCCAAAGCTAAGTGCGCTTATCGGCCAGTTTCGGAAAGGGTAAAGTCCGCAAATACGTAGTATTTTTTCTACTCGCTCCTTGATAAGATTATCTGCTATTCCCCGTTTAACCAGTCCTAACGCAACCTCATCATAGATTAAATGCTTGGAAATCATCTGGTTCGGATTTTGCATAACCATTCCAATTCGCTCAGAGCGTTGGTGGATACTATCTGACGTAATATCTTCCCCCTTATAAAGAATTCTGCCACGCTGTACCTTTTCAAAACCGACGATTAACTTTGATACCGTTGATTTTCCTGCTCCATTTTGGCCAACTATGCTGACCATTTCCCCTTGATGAATGGTAAAGGACATATCTTGGATAGCGGTCTTTCCAGTATCGTAAGCAAAGGTTACATTATCAACTTCAAGGATGGGAGAACTGCTTTCATTCAGTTCTTTATGAGGGCGATCCTCATACCAATCCTGTAACTTTCCTTTATTTATTTCTATGGTATCAGAATGTGCTGGTTTCATTGCTTCTGTAATCGTACAACCAGCATATTTCATTGCCCTAATGTATAGTGGTTCTCGAATATTATTCTCCAACAATACTGTTGATGATAGTAATTCATCAGGGGTGGAATCTGACACGATTTCCCCATCATTTACAACAATGATACGATCCACATCACGATATAATACATCCTCGAGACGGTGTTCAATCATGATAATCGTTTTATTACTTTCCTTGTGGATTTGGTCAATGAGCGCAATGGAATACTTCCCTGTTGCTGGATCAAGATTTGCAAGTGGCTCATCAAATAAGAGTACATCCACATCATCAACCATGACACCACCAAGCGAAACCCGCTGTTTTTGCCCTCCAGATAGTTGGTGGAGTGAGGACTCTAAATAATTTTCCATATTTACTAGCTGTGCTACTTGCTCCACCCTCTCTTTCATTTGCTCGTTTGCTACAGCGTCGTTTTCTAGTGCAAAGGCAATATCCTCACCAACGGTTAGTCCAATAAACTGTCCATCTGGGTCTTGCATAACGGTCCCAACCACTTTGGATAACGTAAACAGGTCTAGCTCTTTTGTTTCCATGCCATTAATCGTAAGGCTTCCTGCTATATCTCCTTTATAAGCGAAAGGAACAAGACCATTTATACAATGTGCTAACGTACTTTTCCCAGAACCAGATGGGCCAACAATTAATACTTTCTCACCTTCGTATATGGTTAAATTAATATTTGTTAGTGACGGCTCTGTTTGACTTCGGTATTTAAATGTAAAATCTTTAAATGAAACAATTGGCTTTTTCATTATTTACTCCTAGGGCTATCTTTAATTTCTGCGACGTCCAATGTGTTAGACGCCTTATTCCTTAGAAAGACTGTTGCCTTGACTGCGTGTTTTTGCATAGACAACAAGTAACAATGTACCCAGGATTCCAACCATTGCAATATTCGATATTGCTGCGATAACACCTTGAGTAAATACTTTATTGGCAGGCTCTGCATAGATCAGAATATCAAGGATAGGAGCTACTAAAATCCAACCGACTGCTTGGACAGAAGCCTGTATCACATTAAATAAAAGAATTTGTTTTGAAGCAAACACACCTGCTTCGATATTGATTCGTTTGGCAATAAGTCCAATAAAAAATCCAACAAACAATGAAACCAATACCCAGCTCCACCAAACAGAGCCATATGAAATGGCATCCTTTAAAGCGTGCCCGATAAATCCGATAAGCGCTCCTGCTATCGGACCAAAGATAACGGCCATCAATGCGAGAAATGGATAGGTTGTTTCCACATACGTATTTGGTGCAATGGGTATGGAGGCAAACCTTCCTAAAATAACATAGATTGCTGCTCCAATCCCGATCGCTACAATTGTTTTAACTGATAACCCTTTATTCATTTGTCGTTTCCCCTTTTTATTTATTTTTTAATTATAATGGATACTCGAAGTTTTGCGAATACTTATTTTCCAATCGGCCCCTGTTTTAATGTGATATGCCTTAGCAAAGGAGCCTTGGTTAAGTGCCACTCCCAACTTATCCAATGAATTCACATAGATTAGTGGCTCACCAAGTCTACTGTCAGCAAAAGAACGGCCAAATGTCATAATGTTTTTATATACTTGTTGTTGATTGTTGGTGATCGTAACTTCTAAGGAATCGCCATATTGAATGGTTGCCTCTTTAAATAATCCCCGATTAATATTGGTCCACAGATTTCCGAAACGGATATCAAGTATATCGATATTTCCGATAATTACTTCCTTTTCTATTCGTGCATCTGGTTTTGGTAACTCCACAATGTCCTCCACATTTATAATTGGTCCCACCTGCTCGTAGGTAATAATATTCGAAGCAAGCCTTGCCCCCGTGTATGCATAGACATCCCGGCCATGGAAGGTATAAGACTCTCCTGATCGTGGCAAACGATTTATCTTCTCATCAATAATTCTAGCTTCCTTAATGCCAATATGATGCTTAATATGTGTCAGTGTCCCATTATCAGGCGTTACGATATATTGATTATCTGCTGTCTTCACAACAATGCTTAAGCGATCTGTCCCTACACCCGGGTCAACCACTGATACGAAGACTGTCTCTTCAGGCCAGTAGGTAACCGTTTGGTATAATCTGTAAGAAGCCTCCCATATGTTGTATTCCGGGATGTCATGGGTAAGGTCAAATATTCTTAAAGCCGGGTTAACCGAAATGGCTACTCCATACATCGCACTTACTGCCCCATCACTAATTCCAAAGTCTGTTTGTAATACTAATTTACTCATTGTGTACACCCTCCATTTATGTTTACTAATATAAAAAAACCACGCCATTACCGAATAAACGATAAGGACGTGGTTGGTTTAACGTGGTACCACCTTACTTCACCGTCTGCTCACACAGACAGTCTCATCAAGTACGACAGGTAACATCCCCCTGTATATACTGTGGTATTGATAACGAGTACCAAATCTCGTCGGAACCTACTAGCATAAGACATACGTTCAGCACGAAACTCGTGAGGCCATTGTTCAGATTCGTATTTATGCTTCTTTTCAGCGACTGAAGCTCTCTGTGAAAAATAACTAAATCTTACTTTTCCCCGTCAACGTTTTAATTAGTTAAATTAAGATTAAAGTTATTATAAGCAGAAACTCCCACAAAAGCAAGTGTATTTTTTAAATATAAGTTATTTTCTAAAAACACCTCTTCAATGCGCTCCCATTTCATCATTAATTGACTATGTGGGGGCAGAAAATATGTAACAAAAAAATTTATCTTTTTCACATCCACAAAACCCAATAGAGTCCCGCGAAAAAAGGACTAGGAACAGCCGCTAAATCGCTAAATCCCAACTACATTATAAAGGGTAATTTTACCCAATATAAAGAATCCTGTGAATATTGTACCATTTTCTGTAAATTTCAGGCTATTTTCGGTTTATTTGTTGTATACTATAGGGGACAGTCTATGCAGGGTGAGCTTCGGTCAAAGCTGTAGAAGTACTTCTTTTACTTGGCGACAAAAATCTGGTGAAAGGGGTTGAACAAATTGATTCCAATTGACACAACTCTTGAGTTGATGTTTTTGTTTGCCACACTCGTATTGTTAATCGTTAACAGCCGAGAAAAAAAGTAAGCTACCCTGCCGACGGACGGGAACATTACTTTTTCGTTTAAGAAGTCGCCTCACCCCCCAGAGGATAGCTGTCCGATCCGCAAGTTGCCGCTTGCGGATCGCTTTCTGAGGGTTCAACTAAATGAGATCAAATAAAATCGCCATTTAAATAGTATTGCCTCTTCTTAAAAATTATTCATCTGATTTTTTTTGGACGAATGTGACAAACTCTTCCGCTATGCTTAATTAAATCCTATCATAACAAGCCTCCGGCTGCTACTTGAAAATAAAGCTGTAACACATATTTAACATCTCTATTCCCTCATTACCTCAAAGTGTAAACAAGCTTTCCTTAAAGATACTCTACAATTCTTCTCCATTCCTCTACTTTTCCTTCAAAGGTCTTTGTATATCGACCTGGAATAGGACTGGTTGAGGGAAGCTTTATGACATCAACGCCAGTTAATTGTTCCATCGGGAAATTACGCTTAAACGTGTCATATGCTTTTCCACCATTACAGGCAATAAGTTTAATAGAGGGAAATTGCTCTGTTAGTTCAATAATATTGTTTGGTTCCTCGTCCATAATATTTGCATCTAAACTTCCTCTTCGATAACATTTCCCTATCGTGTCCCAAAGGGCAATACCTTTTTCTTTTACAAAGTCCAATTTTGCTTCATAATCTTGTAATGGAGTTTGATGGAATAAAACGAAAAGAATGTTCCAGAAGTGATTTCTTGGATTCCCATAATATTCTTGTTTCTCAAGAGACTTCCCGCCAGGCATTGAACCAAGGATAAGTACTCTCGGTTTCTCAGGCAAAACCGGCGTGAATGATGATAATTTTTCCTGCATATGTCCAACCTCCATGCCTAAAATGATTGTTTTTCGGGAAATATTGATTGTAACACTATTATAAAGAAAGAAGGGTGCTAGATGAAAGCAATTGTTATTAATGAATACGGATCAGCGGATAAACTAAAGGAAGAGACCCTTCCTATCCCCGCACTAGAAGATAATCAAGTCTTAATGGAATTACATGCCACTTCCATTAACCCCATCGATTGGAAATTAAGAGAAGGGGCATTAAAAGAGGGGCTTCCCTTTGAATTCCCTATTATACTCGGATGGGATGCAGCTGGAGTTGTAGCAAAAACAGGCAAAAACGTGAGCAATTTTAAAGAAGGTGATCGAGTATTTGCTCGACCAGCAACAACAAGAAATGGAACGTACGCTGAATTTACTGCTGTGGAAGAAGACCTTCTTGCCAAAATCCCAGACAATATTCCGTTCGAAGAGGCTGCTGCTGTTCCTTTGGCTGGATTAACTGCATGGCAGTGTTTGGTAGACTTTGGTGGAATAAAAAAGGGAGATAAAGTGCTTATACATGCAGGATCAGGCGGAGTCGGTAGCTATGCCATTCAATTTGCCAAACATTTTGGGGCATATGTAGCTACTACAGCTAGTGGTAAAAATGAATCCTTTGTAAAAGAGCTTGGTGCAGATCAATTTATTAATTACAAAGACACCGATTTCACCGAAGTACTAGAGGATTTTGATATTGTTGTGGACACAATTGGTGGAGAAGTACAGGAAAAAAGCTTTCAGGTTCTTAAAGAAGGTGGAAAACTCGTATCAATTGTGCAACAACCAAATGAAAAACTTGCGAAAGAAAAAAATATTAAAGCGGAATCTATATGGTTAAGAGAGAATGGAGAACAACTTGAAGAAATTGCCCAACTGCTTGAATCAGGAGAAGTCGTTTCCAAGGTAGGTCAAACCTTCCCTCTTACAGAAGAAGGGGTAAAAGAAGCCCATAAACTCAGTGAAACCCATCATGCAAGGGGAAAGATCGTTATTAATATAAGATGAAACTAACAATCAGTGGGGTTTTTCCTTCTTCCCCACTGATTGTTAGTTGATCGAATCGGGGTGTTAACGTCTGTTTACTCCCACTTAAAACTTCATGTTTTGAAGTGGGAGTCTTACGGACGGTTGCACCCTGAAATTTTTATGTAACTATACAAATAAACCTACAACTACGACCGCTACAAGAATAATAATGCCTACTATTAGGGGAGCTCTTTTATTAAAGAAGGACATTTTTTCTAGGAAGTAAATGACTCCAATTGTAACAAGTCCCCCCACAAGATATGCTGTAATTGTGCTTAAGTACATGTCTAAGAAAGGCACACCAAACAATAGCATTTCATAAAGTACGATAAAAGTAAGTATTGTCTTCCATTTCATAAAACAGGTAAACCCCTTCTGCAAAAAGTTAGAAATTATAATAGTCCATTATAACCTTCGACTATAAACCTAATTTTAATGGTGGTTAACAACTTTTTATACAGGGATGACTCGGTATTAATCTATTTAACTAGGAAATATTGTTTTCATCTGCATGATAAAGATCAATCCGTTCACGCAAATCTTTCTTCTTTTCTAAATCATGCCATTTCAGCACAAGGTAGACCTTTTTGATATCCTCTAGTGTTATTGGGTTTCCCTCCTGGTCTACATAACTATCTCCTGTTATTTTACCAGTGTTTTCAACGGCAATATTTATGATTTTACCGGTCCGATCTATCTTTTGAATAACTTGGTCTACATCTCCAATAACCGCTCGAACCTCGATATCAAACGAATTCGTCATAAAGCTATCTACGTCTTTCATATCAAGAAATCCGTTTCCTACGATAAACGAGTCTTCTGATATTTCTATTTCATATCCCTTAACTCTCCAGTGCTGGCCTTCCCCCACTAATGATAAGTAATAGTCTTTTAGATTTTCATTATCATCAATACACCCAGCAACAATAAACAAAGAAAGGAATATTGGTATGAACACCAGTCTCCGCATTATCTTCCCCCTTACACTCAGCTTTCTTTTCCCTATTAAATTTAAACGCTTTGTCTCCCTTATTCACCACGCTGCTTACTTAGTTTCGACCATAACGGCGATTCTTTCAGCTTATGCCAAAGTAGTAAGCTATATTTTTTGATCGCTTTTCCAAAATAATGCCATACAAATAAACCGAGCCAAAAAAATAAATAAACATAGCATAAGAGGAGGATAATAGCAGTAAAACGACCTTGACCAATTTGATGAAAAAGATGCTCCAACTCATTACGATTCGCTGCTCGACCAACCGTATACAAGAAAGAAAATAACGGTGCGCCGATTGATAAAATAATGGTCATATAAGCAAATGGGATAAGCCTGTCCCTTGCATTACTAATAATAGCGGTTATAAGTGCAGTCATAATAAAAATACCATAGATAATCAAAAAGCTACTGGGAAGTGTCTCCATTCACATTCACTCCTTTAACCTTTAAAAGCTTTGTTTCCGATGCCATCTATTTTATGATTCCCAGTCCTTCGACATGCCCATTCTATCCGTCTTTAACTGCAAGATAAATAGTTCTAAAGCAGTCTCGTCAATCCAGTTGGTGCCCCAGACATCTCTGTTTTGCAGCATTGTACCAAGTAACCAAATCCTTCTTGTTGTAATGAACAATGGCAAAGCCTTCATATTCTCTTCACCTAGCGAATACTCTTGCTCATAGCCTTGCAAAAAGGTATTCCAGCATTCCTTTTCCTCTTGCTTGTAATTATGAAGGAGATTCCACCAGGCTACCGCCACATCATATGCACGGTAGCCAATCGCACAACTATCAAAATCAAAGACTTGAAGTTTTCCTTTATTTAAATGCATATTATGGTTATGGAAATCACCATGACAGAAACCTGTTTCTAAATTGGCTGTTTCCAATTTTTCTTTTACATACATTACTGCCTCATTCAACACTTCGACTGCCGTCTCTCCTAAATACTGCTTTAGAATCGGTCGAATAAAGCTAGCTGGCTCATCTAGTAAGTGTGTTAAATCAATTGAATAACCACGTTTATGTTCACTAGTGAATCCATTAGACAATCGATGAAGTCTACCTAGAGATTTTCCAATAAAATATGTATTTTCCGGATTAATAGCAGGTCTTTCTCCCTCCGCAAAATAAAGTAAAACTTCAATCAGTGGGGGTTTTCGCTCTTCCCCCACTGATTGTTAGTTGAACGAATCGGGGTGTTAGCGTCCGTTTACTCCCACTTAAACATCACGGTTACACTTCATGTTTTGAAGTGGGAGTTTTACGGACGGTTGCTCCGGGAGAAAATAACACACCGTAGCGGTCTCCTTCGGGGGCTACTATTTTCTTTACACAAAGACCACCTGTTTCCTGCACAGGCCCTACTGCCTCATACCCCTTATTCTTCAAGTATAAAATGGCATCCAACTCAAATTTAATTGCAGCTTCATTTCTCCAGCCGTGGCGATAAATTCGATACGCATAGCAGGATTCTTTTCCCGTTATTTTATATGTATCATTTAGTCCTCTCGATAAAAAGCGAACATCCTTGACTTGTTCTGAAACCTGGCCCTTAACAAGGCCCAAAACACTGTCTTCATGAATCAATGCATGTTTCACGTTTATTTTTTCTACCATTTTACTATCCACCTCAAAATTATGCCTGTACCTATATTATTAATTCGTCATATTTTTCCATAATCCTGCTTTATCTATTTCCATTTTACTTTCATAATATTATGTTATTTTTGCACCTATTTGTTATGATAATGAAGAGGTGATGAGTATGAAAGCAATTATTATTGGTATTCTATCTGCATTATTCTTTTCTGTAACGTTTATTTTAAACCGATCGATGGAGCTTGATGGCGGAAGCTGGGCATGGAGCGCTTCATTACGATTTATGTTCATGCTACCACTCTTACTTATTATCGTAGGTTACCAACGTAATGTAAAACCCGTCATACAGCATATCATTAAAAAACCGGGTCCCTGGCTTTTATGGAGTTTTGTAGGTTTTGGATTGTTTTATGCTCCACTAACCTTTGCGACCATTTATGGACCAGGCTGGCTTGTAGCAGCTACATTCCAACTAACGATTGTTGCCGGCTCTTTCCTTGTACCGATACTTAATAAGAATACAAAACAAAGGATACCAGTTCAATCTGTGCTTATTTCCTTCATTATACTGAGCGGTGTTTTGCTCATGCAATTAGAACATGCAAGCGTTGTCCCACTAACAAGTGTTCTTCTATGTGTTCTCCCTCTTCTGATATCAGCGATTGCATATCCCTTGGGAAACCGTAAAATGATGCAGCATGTAAATGGAGAACTTAACACTATTCAGCGAATTCTAGGTATGACCATCATGTCCATGCCTTTTTGGATTCTTGTATCTATTTATGGTTTCCTATCACACGGACTTCCAGAAGTGACACAAATAACCCAAACATTTATTGTCGCTATCTTTTCTGGGGTTATTGCTACAGCGTTATTCTTCTATGCCACTGAGCTTGTTCGAAATGATAATGAGAAACTGGCTGGGGTGGAGGCAACGCAATCAGGTGAAGTGGTGTTTGCGCTATTTGGTGAAATGCTACTACTTCATGCAGCATTGCCAAGTATAATGTCTTTTGTCGGGATCTTCCTAGTCATTATCGGCATGATACTTCATAGCCTCGTTACCGTAATTGGAAACCGTAAAAAGCATCCGATCATTAAAAAAGCACAATAATACTATTCAATAGAAAAAGCATAAAGGGTCTCCACAGGGGAGGGTCCTTTATGCTTTGTTTGGTTGCTGTTGTTTCACTCGTTCACGATCTTCAGTAGGCGTGGTTCCTTTAATAAAAAATGCAATGACAAGTGCAATAATGGATATTACGGTCGTTACATAGAATGCAGTATTAACTCCATTCACCATCTCGCTAGCTGAAGAAGCATCACCAGTAGATGCTGTCATAACTGTAACCAATATTGCTGTACCAATAGAAGCTGCCACCTGGCGCATTGTATTGGTCATAGCAGAACCATGTGGTATTAAGCGATTTGGCAAGCGATTGAGCCCAGCAGTAGTAGCCGGCATCATAATCATGGAGACACCAAACATTCTAAAAGCAAAGACAATGGTAATATAAGTTAGTGTTGTATCTGGCGTTAATCTTGTATAAAGGAAAGAAGTTACTGTTAATAAAGTCAGGCCAATAATAACCAAGTACCTCGCCCCATACTTATCAAAAATCCTCCCATTAATTGGTGACATGATACCCATGATCACTGCTCCTGGTAAGATCATCATTCCTGAATCTAAAGCGGAAAAACCAGCCATATTTTGCATGTAGATAGGCAAAATGGTTTCAGCTCCGATTAACCCAATAAACGCTATCATACCAATAACCGTTGTTATAGTGAAAATTTTATCCTGAAAAACACGGAACTCCAAGATTGGTTGAGCCAACTTGAATTGTCTTAAGATAAAAGTGGTTAACGATATCGCTCCTATAGCTATTGCGGAGATAACGAAAACATTGGACCATCCATAATCTCCCGCACTACTGAATCCATAAAGTAAGCCACCGAAACCTAGTGTCGATAGAATGATCGAACTAATATCAACTTTAGGATAGGTACGCTTTGTGATATTTCGCATCACATAGTAAGCAATAATGACATCTATAATAGCAAGTGGCAAAATAATATAAAATAAAGCTCTCCATGGATAATGCTCAACGAGCCAACCAGAGATCACCGGACCGAGCGCTGGTGCAAAAGCAATCACAAGCCCTACCGTTCCCATTGCTGACCCTCTTTTTTCAATAGGGAAAATCAATAAAAAGATAGTCATCATAAGTGGCATCATAATACCGGCTCCAGCAGCCTGAATTACTCTTCCCACCATTAATATGGCAAAGTTTGGTGAAATGGCACATATTAATGTTCCGACTACGAAGGTGATCATCGCAGTAAGGAATAACTTCCTTGTAGTAAATGTTTCAATCAAAAAAGCTGTAATCGGGATCATAATCCCATTTACTAGCATAAAGATGGTCGTTACCCATTGTGCCGTATTTTCGGTAAGATTTAAATCTTCCATTATATGTGGAATAACGGTTGCCAACAAAGTCTGGTTTAATATCGCCAAAAACGCGCCACCTATTAAGACAGCAACGATTGGAAGCTTGTTAATTTTGTGTACATCTTTTATTTCTTCATTTCTCAATCAATCATCTCCTAAAACGCCAACGTGAATTATTCTCTGCGTATTAGTGAATTATATGGAAGTTATTATAGATAGTCAATTTTCTAGATTAGTATGTTAATATCCCCATGAAAAGCAGCATTCCTACGTGCACAGAAGCATTGCAGCCACTTAAAGGAATCGCCGAAGTATTATCCGAGGTGCCATATACTCCTAGCCTAAAGTTCCGCGGTGAGACCTTCTGATATACACCATCCAGGTAACTCCTAAAGTTATTAGTAATAAGCCAGATACATAATAAATCAGTTTAATACCATATAGATCAATCACCGTAAATGCTAATAATGGCCCCATGGCTGCCCCAACATCCACGACTATCGTATGCGCAGTCATCACTTTAACTTGATCCGTCTGGGAAGCTGCACTTGCTGCTAAAGTATCCGTTGTGGTAACGAAAATAGTGGAGAGAAATTGAAAAAATAATAGACTAATTATTAGTCCTGCCATTACGTGTACGTTTACGAAAACATAAAACATGACGCCTCCCATAAACAATGGTACCAATAAAATTTTAGGAGCCGTTTTTATACTATCCATTATTTTCCCAATCCTTGGAGCCAAAAATGGATCCCAACCCCAGCGTATTGCTTGAATAATACCGGCTAAAGTCGCTGCACCAATTGTTATTTCTGCAATATCCCAATTGTTGTCATACGTTTCTTCAATTAAGATACTTAATGTAGAAGAAAACAGGCCAAAGACAATAAAGCCCATAACCGTTCCTGTCAGAAGAATTAGACCAACATAAGAATTAAGCCACTTTTTTCTTTCCTTGTTTCTGTCTCCGGCATCTTTTTCCTCCTTTCTTGAAATAGGAACAAAGTAAAATACCGCTGGCAGAGCTAGTAATCCTGTGATAGAAAATAAGATTGTAACAAACAAAATAGATGTCTGATCAACTAACAGTCCACCTGCAAGCATACCAATTAAACCACCAATGCCCCACAGCCCATTATATAAGCCTACATAGTTCCCCCTATTTTCATCCGTCGTTACTTCAATGACTGTTAGGAAACCACCAAGCCTTAACAAGGACCAGGCAACTCCCCACAAGATACGCATAAGTAAGAGCAGCCAAAATTCTTTAAATAACCCATAGCCAGCAGTTGTGATGATGGCAATGATTAATGCTATCCATACACCTGTACGAAGTTGGAATCGCTGATAGAACATACCGACTAATGGATTGACCGGCAATCGAATAAACCTATTAATCGATAGTAAAAGGCCAATTTGCCAGATTGAAGTTAACCCAAAATCTTGCCAATAAACAGGTAAAACAATAAACAGCATAGCATCTCCTAATAAAGCGACAGCTGTAATTAGAGCAATTGCAATTACTTTCTTTTTATCTGCATTCATGTTGTCTTCCTTTCCAACCAGTCTATAATAAGCTGCTTTGCCTGGAACAAAGCAATCTGTCTATGGTCATAAGGTGAGATGGTATGCTCCAATTGCTCTGTTAACACCTTGTCATTACTTAATAAAAAAATATCACCGTACCCTTTTAATCTACTCGGGATATCCTTTGCAATCCAACCATCCATAGTCCCTTGACTGTGCAAGACTTTTCCATCTGGGAATGCTAAAGCTACCACACTGATAAATTGAGCAGTCCGCTTACTTAATGGAACCCCTTTTAGCCTATCCATTAGTAGTTGAGCGCGATCCGCATCACTTCCGTGAGAAAAACGTGCTGTTTTCACTCCGGGAAATCCTTCTAATGCATCAATTGTTAGACCAGAATCTTCTCCTACTATAATGTCGTTTGGGTAATATCTCTTTACCGTTTCTATTTTTAGTCGTGCATTTCCTTTAAAGGTAATGGCTGTTTCCTCCACATCCTCCATATCTTTTGATAATGAAGTGATTTCTAATGGGACTTCCTTTAAAACCATTTGAATTTGTTCCAGTTTTACTTTATTCCATGTCGCAACAACAATTTTGATCCCTATCACCCCCTGCATTTATTGTAACTTTAGAAAGGAGGAAAAAAAGTGTATACTTGATCTGATTAAATTTCCCCTTTTATCGGAGGTTGGCTTAGTTGAAATTATTGGAGCATTATGAAGTGATTAACCGCAGTTTAAATGAAACAGAAGAAGAAGTTTCTATAACGGTAAATGAAATAGCTAATTTACTATCCTGTTCACATCGAAATGCCAAAATAATTATTCAGAACTTACAGGAGCAGAAATGGATTAAGTGGAAATCTGGGATAGGTAGAGGGAATTATTCCACCCTTAAACTATTAAAAAATTTTGAGTTACTTGTGGTAGAACGAGCAAAAGAAACAATCACGCCTCATTCCATTGACCAAGCCATTACATTATTGAATAAATATCAGGTGAAGGATTCACTACAACGGGAGTTTATTGATTGGATCTTCCATTCCTACCTTAGTGAGTACAAAGACCAATCATCAAATATGCACTCAAGACTTCACTTTCCTTCCTATCGGCCACTACCAATTCTTGATCCAGCATTTGTATGTCGTCGTTCTGAAAACCATGTTATGCGCCATGTATTCAGTCAACTTGTTCAATTCAACCAAGATACGGGTGATTTCCTTCCTCATCTGGCTCATTTTTGGGAACATAATCACGACAGCACGAAATGGATATTTTATCTGCAGAAAGGGGTCCGTTTTCATCATGGGAAGAAGATGACATCTGATGATGTATGCTATAGTTTCTGGCGTCACAAACAACCCATCTCAGCATACGGGTGGATGGTGCAAGACTTACATAAGGTATCAGCCATCCAACCATATATCGTTGAATTTCAGTTTAAGAAGCCATGTCCTTTCTTTTTACATATGGCTGCCTCATTAGGCGGGAGTATCCTGCCGAACGATAAATCTAGTAGAAAAAAATTCCCTCTTGGTACAGGGCCGTATAAGATAAGTGAAAATACCGACGAGAAATTAACGTTACATGTTTTTAACGACTATTTTTTAAGACGACCTTTCCTTGAAGAAATTAAGATCTACTTCTTCCCAAAACTTTATGATAATGCCACTGTTATTGATAGCGTACCAAATAGCTACGAAATGAACTTTTACCATTATCCATATAAAGGACGTGAGCTACACGATCTCGAGAAATACACTGCATTAGACCGCGGAAGCAAACTTCTTACCTTTAATAGAAAAAAAGGTCTTCTTGCTAATGACCCATTACTAAGAAAGGCGATCGTCCATTTGTTATCCCCTGAAAAGATGATTAGAGAATTAGGTGGTACTCGTCATAAAAAGGCTTCTCATCTACTTGAACAATTTGAACACGGTGACCTAACCCGATCAAAGAGGAAAGGTAGGCAGGCACTTGCTAAAAGTGATTACAAAGGAGAGCCGCTCGTTTTAGCAAGTTATACTGGAGCGGGGAACGAGGCTGACGGGGAATGGATTAAAGAGGAATTGCTAAAAGAAGGGATAAATGTATCTCTTACATTTCATACGTATGAACACTTACATTCCTTGCCCCTCGAGGAAGAAACAGACTTGCTCTTAGGTGAACAATTAAGCTATGAAAGTGATTTATATACTTATTTAGTTGCATTTATAGGAGATCATAATTTTTTAACTCGCCATTTATCAGAGGCTGATAAGGAAATACTGGAAATGTTGGGCGAAAACGAGCTCGATACCCTTTCTTTATGTAGGAAAGTGGAAGATAATAGCTTGCATCACAATGGGCATATTCACTTGTACCGTATCATTCAATCCGCGTTTTATCCGAGCTATGTAAAAGGTATTCACTTTAACGCTTTAGGCTGGATTGATTTTACTAAACTTTGGTATAAAGTGAAACGTTAATCAGTGGGGTTTCTTTTTTCCCTCATTGATTGTTAGTTGAACGAATCGGGTTGTTAGCGTCCGTTACCTCCCACTTTAGTCATTACTGTTTCACTACATGTTTTGAAGTGGGAGACTTACGGACGGTTGCTCCGGGATAAAGAAAAAAGGGTAGGAAGTACGTTATCTGTACTTCCTACCCTCTTTTTTATGCACTTTCTTCAACTAATTGTGCAGAGTTTGCAGAAGTCTTTTTTGAAGGAAGCATGTTAAAGATAATGTTCAATACGATAGCTGTGACACTTCCAGCAACAATACCATTACTTGTTAGGATTTGTAGGCTGTTTGGAAGTTGTGCAAATAATTCAGGAACTACTGTAACACCAAGCCCCATTCCAACTGAACACGCAATAATCATAGAATTTTCCGGTGAACTAGTTAGAACACTACCTAGCATTTTAATTCCTTGTGCAATGACCATACCGAACATTGCAATCATGGCTCCACCTAATACGGCAGTTGGGATAATGGTAGTTAAAGCAGCAATCTTTGGAACAAGTCCAAGTCCTACTAACATAATACCAGCCGTCATGATAACTCTGATTGATTTAACACCGGTCATCTGAATAAGACCTACGTTTTGTGAAAATGCGGTGTACGGGAATGCATTAAATAATCCTCCAAGTACTATGGCAAGGCCTTCCGCGCGATACCCCTTCGTTAAATCTTTTTCTTTTAATTTTCGTTCTGTAATATCGCCTAGCGCAAAATAAACACCAGTTGACTCCACTAATGAAACGATCGCTACAAGTATCATTGTTAAAATAGCTGACCATTCAAATGTTGGTGTCCCAAAGTAGAATGGTTGAACGATATGGAAGAATGAGGCCTCTGTGACAGCATCAAAGCTGACTTTTCCCATAAATGATGCAACCACTGTACCAATTACAATTCCAACAAGAATAGAGATAGAGCGTAGAAAGCCACTAGAGAATCGATACATCAAAACAATAAAAGTTAATGTACCAAAAGCCAATCCTATATTAGCAAGAGAACCGAAGTCACTTGCTCCTTCTCCGCCACCCATATTGTTAATCGCTACAGGAATAAGTGTTACCCCAATAATGGTTACAACAGAACCTGTTACCACTGGCGGGAAGAAACGAACTAATTTACCAAAGAATCCACTGATAAGAATAACGACAAGTCCAGAAACGAGGATTGCTCCGTAAATAGCTGATATTCCAAATTCCCCTCCAATGGCAATCATTGGACCAACAGCTGTAAATGTACAACCGAGAACTACTGGCAAACCAATGCCGAAAAAGCGATTGTTAAGAAGTTGCAGGATTGTTGCTACTCCACACATAAAAATATCAATTGCTACTAGATAAGTTAATTGCGCTGAGGTTAAACCTAGTGATTCTCCAACGATAAGTGGTACTAAAATTGCTCCTGCATACATTGCTAGGACATGCTGGATTCCAAGTGCTGCCGTCTTCATTTTAATGCCCCCTCTTTACGAAATGTAACGTTTCCCTCTGCTAAGGAATCAATGATAGCTAATGACTCGACTTGGATGCCTTTTTCACGGATCATTTTACCGCCATCCTGAAATCCTTTTTCAATAACAATTCCAACACCTGCAAGTGATGCTCCTGCCTGCTTGAGAATATCCATTAAACCAAGAACCGCCTGTCCATTTGCCAAAAAGTCATCAATTACCAAAACGACATCATTTTGATTAATATATTCACTGGAAATGGAAATCTCATTTGTTTCTTTTTTAGTAAAAGAATGTACCTCTGCTGAATACAAATCATTTATTAAAGTAAGTGACTTTCGCTTTCTCGCAAACACAACGGGAACATTCATCGTAAGACCCGCCATAACAGAAGGAGCAATTCCTGACGATTCCAATGTCAATATTTTTGTGACACCAGCATCTGCAAAACGCGCTGCAAACTCCTCGCCAATTAGTCTCATTAACTCTGGATCAATTTGATGGTTTAGAAAGGAATCCACTTTTAAAACCGTTTCTGATAAAACCTTACCTTCATTCAATATCTTGCTCTCTAGACTCTTCACGGTGCCTCTTCCTTTCCCTAATATATAAATAAAAAAGCTTGAAGGATGCGACGCACTCAGACTATGAGTAGCGCACCCTTCAAGCTTTTGCCATTTGAAAGATAACGAAAAAACCACACCATGTTAAAGGTATAATCCTTTCATTTATTACACTCATAGTCGGTAAATTTACGGTAAACCGGTAGAAACTCGTGGGCCATATCCCCACTATTATATGAATACTATTAAATTAGAATGGTACTAGTATAGCATGTCAAAGCTCAGTTTCAACCCTATCATGAAATAAAAAAACATTCAAAACATTTCGCTTTTAAATTTCATTATTCCAACCATTCCAGAAACTCTATCCGATTACCGTATGGATCTTCCACAAAAAAACGCGCAGCACCAGGTAATCGTTCATCCTCTTTATAGCTAATTCCATACATTCCAAGATGTTGTTTTAATGCCGACAAATCCCCAACGTGAATAGCTGGATGTGCTTTTTTTGCCGGTAAAAAGGCATCCTCTGCTCCAATGTGGATATGTACGTTACCAGCTTGAAACCATACTCCTCCATTTTGCTTTAATGCTTTCGGTTTCTCCACCTCTTCAAAGCCCAATAACTTCCCGTAAAAATCCCTTGCCTGCTGTTCGGATCCGACAGGCGCTGCTAGCTGAACATGATCAATCTCTTTAAAATAATACGACATCGTTATCCCCTCCTATTACTACTATAATGCTTGTAATGATGGGTAAGATAATACCTATTTATAATCGGATCGGAAAAGTTATGCTTATCACGCTTAGAAAACGTTAGAATAACTCGCCTTCGCTCGTCTGAATGGGTACGTTTTTCTTATAGTTAGGCTTCAAATTTGTTTCTCGGCTATATCCAAACGTACAAAAAGGACCAGTCCCAAAAGGAACTGATCCTGGTTAATTGTATTAGTTACAGGCCACAATTGCCGTATTGATTATAAAAAGTTTTAAACCACCACTTCACCAAGTGGGTGTTTGCAGAAACCATCCTGTCTTCCGCTACGCTATGGCGGCACGACATTACTGTTCCGATGTAAAACTCCCTATTATATCATTAGAGGTTAAAACTTAATTAAATACGTACATTGCAGCTTGTATTAATATAGTATACTTTTTACGCTGTTTTATCAATGGTAAAATTATACTAATTTCCCTCACCATTAACGGGAAACAATTGCAATACGACCAAGTAATTTGACCTTCCCAACTAAAAAAGCAGTTCAAAGACCTCAGTCAATTCTTTGACACGCTGATCGTATTGAACATTTTTAGCATAATCGAGTTCATTCTCTAACACATCATGCAGATAGGTCATTTCTTCATCCTCAAGGTCTTTAACAAACTCTCCTTCACCTGCATAAGTCTTTGCTTGTAGCTTGTTTATAATCTGCTGACACATCTCATTTTCTTGATAATTGGCTAGTGACTCTCTGAGGTAATCCAATGTATGATCGATAATGCACACCTCTTATATCTTTGAATTTTTCTTTTTAGCACGTTGTTCTAATTGAGACTTTGGCTGATGGTCTACGGTGTCCTCTGGCTGACCTTGAGGATTAACACTTGTGGTTACACGCCGTTTGCTCCAGCTGTCCTTTTTCTCACTCATCCCAACACCTCCTATCACTAGCTTTTTCATTTTCACACTTGTCTATTCTTTTTAAAGTTGATCCATCGTATACAGAAAACTTTTTGCACATTAAAAGGAGCATCCGTCTTAAACGATGCTCCTTGATTGAACAAGTTAGTTTATGTTTCCATATTGATCTCTTAACGCCCTTTTCAATACTTTACCACTCGGGTTTTTCGGTAGAACATCTGTAAACTCCACCTGTTTTGGCACTTTAAAAGTAGACAAACGTTCACGGCAAAATGCCACAACCTCCTCTTCTGATAGAGAAGCCCCTTTCTTCGGGACAATAATTGCTGTTACAGCCTCTATCCAATAAGGATCAGGAATGCTGATTACCGCAACCTCTGAGACACCTTCCATTTGATAAAGGCTTTCCTCTACTTCTCTACTGGAGACATTGACTCCACCTGTATTAATCATATCCTTTTTACGATCAATAATCGTAATATATCCTTCTTCATCCATCGTCCCTAGATCCCCGCTATGGAACCATCCATCCTGAAAAGCTTCAGCTGTTTTTTCCGGATCATGTAAATAACCCTTCATTGCATGTGAAGTGCGATGGACAATTTCACCGATCTCTCCTCTGGCTACTTCCACCCCGTTCTCTCCCACAATCTTTGTCTGGACATTTAAGGTTGGTTTCCCTGCTGAGCCAAGCTTTCGAAGCTGATCCTCTGGTTGAAGTGCGGTTGCAAGAGGTGCAACCTCTGTCTGCCCGTAAAAGTTCCAAAACCTTGCATTAGGTAGCCTTTCTGCAAGCTCTTTTAAAATTTCTTTTGGCATAATAGCAGCACCATAGTAACATTTTTCCAATGTTGATAAATCATAGTTATCAAATTCTGGATGTCTTAGTAGCGCAATCCATACTGTAGGTGGACAAAACAACTGTGTTGCTCCCTCTTCCTCAATTGTACGCAAAAGGCTTTCTGGATCAGCTTGGCTCAGAATGATTCCGCTTGATCCAATATAAATACTCGGTCCAAGAAAAACATGCAGCTGGGCACTGTGATAAAGTGGCAATGCGTGAATCGCAATATCTTTTTCTTCCATTTTCCCATCAATAATACTACTGACATATTCACTGATAATGCTCTTATGTGTCAACATAACCCCTTTAGGTCGGGATTCTGTTCCACTCGTATAAAGGACATGGGCAAGATCATCGTCATCAAGATCGGCCATAACCGGCACAGTTAATTCGTCCTTCCTCGCAGAAGAAAGAGTTGTCCAGTCGGATTGAAGCCCTTCCTGACTTGTAGGTACATCCATAAGATACCGAAACTGAATAGTCAATTCTTGAGCTGCCTGATCAAGTAATGCAGCATACTCTTCTGAAGCAATGAGCCCCGTCACTTCCGCATGATGCAAAATATAGGAAACATCGTCCCGTGAAAGCATGTAATTAACAGGAATCATAACCGCGCCAATTCTCGCCAGCGCAAACATAGCTGTCACAAAATCCTGACTGTTTTTTGACATGATCACAATATGGTTACCTTTTTTCATCCCTGCATTAACAAAGGCATTAGCAGTTTGATTTACCATATTATCAAGCTCTGAATACGTAATCCACTCCCCTTTGTAAGCGATTGCATTTTTATCGGAATTGCGTTCCTTTGTTCTTTCCAACAGATCTCCTAACGTATTTCTTCTTGCCCTTTTCAATAGTAGGTTTACCTGTTCCTGTTCCTGTTCCTGCCCCTTTGTTTCCAAACCCATCCCCCACTCTCTTGTATTCAATACTGAAAATTCTTTCTATTAGTTTAATTCAAACTAATCCAGAAAGCAAGCTTAGGTATATTCTCACGGGCGTTGAGAGTTTTATTTAGACAAATAAAAACTCCCTCTAGCTGAATGGGAGTAGAGGGAGAAAAGACTACATTGAAATATTATGTTATGGCTTCTCATATTTTCTAATTAAAATATATGCCAGAATGTATATCAGCATCATAACAATCCAAGCTAAAATACTTACATTTCCCTGTGAAAAGAGGGGATAATCGTTGTTTAGATAAATAAAAATATGAATTAGAATCGAGATTGGACTAATAATGATACCTAAAAGCAATAGTTTTTTCATTAGCTCTGAAGGCTTCATTATTAGGGCCCCTTTGTAGTTTTCGGCTAAAAATAAATGCGTTTACTACGCTGAGTGCGTTTTGCTTTAGGTGGATAATATCCACGCTCATAAATTCTGCCTTTGCTCATTTGGCAGCTTTCCAAAAACGAATCTACAGTATCTGTTCCATATTCCCTTAATGCTTGCATGAATATCTTCGCTGCAACTCGTGCATCTTCTAACGCATGGTGGTGCTCAAATGTGATGGAATGATGAGCAGCAACCGTGTTTAGTTTATGATTCATTAGATCAGGCCAGACCTTCCTGGAGATATTTGCCGTACACAAGTAGTCCATCTCCGGATACGTTAATTTAAAGTAATCGAGCGTCTGTCTAATTACACTCATATCAAAACTAGCGTTATGCGCCAGCACGATATTGTTTGATAGATACTTATCTAAAACAGGCCATATTTCCGGAAAAGTCGGCGCATCTTCTACGTCTCTTTCGGTAATACCGTGAACTCGCACATTGAATGGACTAAAAGCAGTAATTGGATTTATTAAGCTATAGTACTCTTCCAGGATTTCTTTTTCATTTGCTACTACAATCCCAACTGCGCATGGGCTGTGGCGCTTTTCATTAGCCGTTTCAAAATCAATGGATACGAATTTCATTTCGCTTCCCCTCCTTACTTTTCCTCTTCCTGTGCGTGGACGATATCCCAAGGTGTGATGATACCAAGGAGTTTTTCTTCGGAATCCCCACTTTTTGTAATGAGTAATGCTTCCAATCGACTTCCTTCTCCAATGTTACCTCTAAAATATTCCGACGCATCATTTTGCGTGGTGTCCTGGCTAATAAACTGATAGTTATCAACCGTTTGATACGTTAACACATCACGAAGTCTTGTTTCTTTTATAGTCGAATGACTGATCTCAAGGTTTTCTGCAAGCCATCGTGTAATCCCCTTTTGAGTTAGAAGGCCCTTAAAGGCTCTTTCGTTGTATATGGGGAATTTCGATATGCCTTTCTCACGAATGATAGTCAGCAGTTTTTCAAGTGGGTCATTCTCCTGGAAGGTATGTACAGCGCGTGAATAAGCTGGCATTACTTTCAGAGGCTCTGACAATGCTTTTTCTATTAACTCTATTCTTTCAACAACGGAATCATGTGGCTCTGCGATTGCATGGGTCATATCGACCTTGTTATGTACAATAGCATTTCGCAGTTCCGCATACTCCAGTAAGTCCTCGCTATATCTTCTAATGATAGTATTTGAATTACTAAGGATACGCACTGATCGTGAAAAACTCATATCCTTACGATAAACCATTAATGCTTTTATCTCTTTCTCTACTCGATTAAACGTTGCCAAAAATTTCTCTGAATTCTTATACACAACATCGCTCCTATGGAATACGTATACTATCCATTTTAGACGAAAATCGCTAAAGTTAAAAGGAGACGTCTTTTATTTCACATTGAGAAAGTAAAAATTTCAACTAGAGAGTATAGTCGACGCAGTGAAATTTTGAGGTATCAAGTTTTAGAAAAACGTACACATTCCATAAAGGGTGAGCGAATGCGAGTTTTTCTACGTATATATTTATTAGTACAATTTATTAGTACTCTCTATAAGTAACAAGAAAAGGAGCAATGAAAGAACCAGTTAACAAAACAACAAACGCTCCTCCAAATGTCAAAATAATATTATGTAAAGGCGCAAGAAAATAACCAACAAAAAACATTGGCAAAATAGTTAATAGAACAAAAGTTAATCTACCAGAGATTTTTATCCTATGTATCGAACCGCATTTTTTACAATGAATAGGTTTATAATTCCACCATAGGGATTTCAAAATTTCACTCCAACTGAATGGTGCATTGCATTTATCACACCTTTGCAGCATAAAAAAATACCCCCCTTATCATATTTTTATTACCCGCTTATATTAGGAAATAGAGTTTGTAGTTCAATTAAATCATCTATCACGAAATCAGCTTGTGAAAGCTCCCCTTCTTGTGCAAAATCAAAATTACATCCAATTGATACTAAGCCATTGTCTTTAGCAGCATTTATATCTGATAGTCGGTCTCCAATGACTGCTCCTTTAGTTATATCGTATTTTTTTATAATACTTTGTACTAAATCCGATTTATTTAACGAATCAATTTGTTGTATACTGAAAGTTTCCGTAACCCAATGATCTAAATTATAATGCTTCACAATTGCTTGTAAATATTCAACCAAACCATTACTTGCTATGTAAATGGAACAATCATTTTCTATCAAATGACGAAATACTTCTTTAACATTAGGATATAGTGAACCATTACCATTTCTTATGTTTTCTACTAATCTTTCTAAAAAATAAGAGTCCACTTCTTCTCTTACCTTTCGGGAATGATCTGGTAACAAGGCTTCCCACACTTTCGGCAAGGGTACGCCCATTATTTCCCGATACTTATCAATAGGAGTATCAGCATTCCACTCACTTTTTGACCTTAAGTAAGCAAAAGTATCATCAAGTGATAACTCTAAAATTTTATCTGTTTGAAAAAGCGTTCCATCCATATCAAAAATTAGTGACTGTGACATTAATTTTTCTCCTCTATATAACTAATAACTTACAAAGTTTAATGAATAAGTATGAAATATGAGTTCCAACATTTGATTAACTAATTAAATGGGTTTGTGAAAAAGAACAGCACTTTGCCTATTTTAAAAATTTCAGCAGCTATTAGTAAAGTAGCCAATCTTTTACCGTTTAATTATGGTTTCTCCAAATATAAATCGGTCTTTTGGATTCCACACATGCAGATCATCTGCAATGTATCCCCGCAACCATAGTTCTCCCTTCATATTTCTTAGATAAAATCCTTTTGGAAATTCATCATCCGCACTAACTATTTCTGAAGCTATTGTAATAGACCCAGAAGGCGCATGCCCTTCTTGAGAATCTCTCCCTTTATCACTTTCTGGCTGATCAAAATATGTCAGCCTTAAATATGGCCCCAGTTCAAGTGGACACAAATTCAGACCAAGTTCGCTCGCTTGTCTGAAGATCTGTGGCATCGTTGCACCATTAGAAAAGCCGAGATCCTTAACGCTTAATTCAACGGTCTTTAGACTGTACTCTGTTTCTGAAGTAGTAAATCTTTCATCTCGTAGTAATGTCTCCCCAAACTTATTTATTAAAACAGAGTGTTGTTGCAACCTATGCGTAAGTTGAGATTTCGTTAACCCGCCGACCACTACTGTTCTAGTAATAGCATCACAATCAGGGTATATCTGCATTGTGGTCACTCCTCCTACCATTATAAATAAGCGTACAAATCTTCAATTCTATTGGATAGTTTTACTTCGCAAATTATTCACATACTTCTCTGCTAATTTTGCTTTATTAATAATGACCATTTTATCTTTAAGTATGCCGTACTTATTGAAAAAGTTAACTTTTCCTTTCTTCTCAAAGTCCCGGTTCCATTTAAACATTTTTATAAATATTTCCCGTGTTGGTTTGTAATTCGACTCCTCTATTCGAAGCTTTTGTTTAAAGAATCTCTTTCCTATTCTATAAACTCTGATGGAATACTTTGTATCTAAGAAAACAATTAAATCTGCACGATGAAAGCAAGGGCTTGCCCAATCTGCAGTGTGTACTCCTTCTGTTATCCAGCTTTCTGACTGAATGATACTGTTCAAGCATGCCTCTCTTTCTTGATCCGTTCTTCTTAAATCTCCAGACTTATTCCTTATCCAAACTACATTATCTAACTCGTAATAGGGGATACCTAGCTTTGAAGATATTTCTCTTGCTAATGTTGTTTTACCACTTCCAACCGAGCCGACAATATGTATTCTTTTTGGTATTGTCTTGTTCACAACGACCACCCAAACCATTTAATTTTCTATATTAATTCTATTTACGATTTTTATAATAGCAAAGCAGTATTACCCTTCAATTAAAGCTTGATACACGAGTAACTCATTATTATATTCTACTAATACCAATCCTGGGGCATCACCTTTTTGGTACCCTTCTTCATCACCTGAATAGATTTTAGTCCCCACAGGAAGTTGGGAGGCGTAAAAGTTTTGATACAACCAAGTTTTTGTAGTCCTTTTTTTGACTTCTCCAATCATTTCTCCTTTTGTGTATTCCTTGGCTTCAATCCACTCCCTATCTGAAGCATTAGAATATACCAGGTTGTCTAGTTGAAAAATATCAGCATTGGGGTTATTACTTAAGACCTCTTTGGCGGTGGGATTATCTGCATGATAGCCAGACGGAAACTTATCAGTAAGAGCCATATAACTAAATGCAACAAATAGCAAAATACCAATAAATACCACAAGTCTTTTCATAATGACCTCCTAACTAAACCCACTATCTAGACTAAGAGTCTTTTGTGCGCAAACATAAGTAACCATCTCAAAGAAATAGGAGTCAAACATGCTTACATAGAATCCTTGATACTACCAGGCAACTTCATCAAAGTAATACCCGACATTTCGCCTATGACGGGCAAAATGCCGAAGCTACACTTTCAAAATGATCGTCATCACACTTATGACGCACAAAACAGTGAAGCTACACTCGCAAAACGTCCGTCATTCCGCTTATGATGTGCAAAAGAACGAAGATCCTCCCTCAAAACGCTCATCACACCTACGTTGGCGAGCAAAATGCCGAAGCTACACTTGCAAAGTGCCCATCACATCCAAATAACGTTCTATACGTCATCAAAACTCTCTCCAGATGATGATTAGCTAATTTCCAAACCGGAAATTAGCTAACCTATCCTCTTTTAATTAGGGAGCAAAACTATATTAGAAACTGTTATGGCAGTTCATTTCCAGCTGCACGATAAATTTCATACCACTCTTCCCTACTCAGAACAAGTTCAGATGCATCTGCTATAGTAGACAGTCGCTCCGTATTCATTGTGCCAACCACTGTTTGAATCTTTGCTGGATGTCGTAGGATCCAGGCAACTGCTATAGTCGTTTTCGTTACATTATATTTTTCAGCAATGTTCCCCAATACGCTGTTTAGTTCTGGAAATTTATCATTATCGATAAATACTCCTTCAAAGAACCCATATTGAAATGGCGACCATGCTTGAATCGTCATATTGTTTAACCTACTATAGTCTAGTACACTACCATCCCGGTCAACGCCATTAGGATGCTTCGTATTCACCTGTAAACCAGCATCAATCATGCCTGTATGCATCACGCTGAATTGTAACTGATTTACGATTAAGTCCTGCTCTACATATTTTTTTAAGAGCTCAATTTGCATTGGATTGTGATTACTTACACCAAAATTCCGTACCTTCCCGCTTTTTTCCAGTGATGAAAATGCCTCCGCAACTTCTTCTGGTTCCATTAATGCGTCCGGACGATGAAGTAACAATACATCAAGATAGTCTGTCTGAAGTCGCTGTAAAATACTATCTACTGACGAAAGAATATGGGATGTTGAAAAATCGAAGAATCCATTTCTAATACCGCATTTTGATTGCAAGATCATTTTTTCACGAGTAGACGGATTCATGTCAACTGCCTTCGCAAAGATCTCTTCTGAGGCTCCCCCACCGTATATGTCTGCATGGTCATAGAAATTTATACCCAGATCCATAGCATGATGTACAACATTCTTTGCTTTATCATCCGTAAGTCCACTTAATCTCATACATCCTAGCGAAATGTTTGATACCTCTAGCTCACTTGTCCCTAATTGCATTCTTTTCAACTAAATCCCTCCTCAACTTAGTTCCATTCTAGCATCTTGCTCGAACGATGAATAGAAAATTGACTAAAAATTCTTTATACAAAAAAGATGAATCGCTTAGATTAACGATTCATCTTTTTACTTATGTGTTTTTTAACTCTCTGACCGAGACAGACCTCTTCTCTTCCAGCTTATCCAAGAAACGATAATCGCAATTACGAGAGCGAATCCGAGATAGCCTGTGAACGGGTAAAGCGTATTTACAAGTTTGGTAAACCCGACAAAGCTTGAGGCAAATGCAAGAAGACTAATAATAACAACAATCTTTTTAAATGATGGCTTGTCCGGCTTAACAAATCTAGTTGTAAAGGTATACAACATGCCGACGGCCGTATTAAAAATCATTCCTAGTAATGCAATGGACATCAACACGCCAACAATTGGCGAGATTTCCGTTGCAAGCAAAAGTGTTGGCATATCTACTGTTAATACTCGATCTATGTTGAAAAACAATCCAATATTAATGATGAATAGTAAGATACCGAGCCCTACTCCGCCCAAAAGTCCACCTCTTGATATGCTCCCTACTTCCTTTTCGGAGGAGCCCATCACAATAAGCATGGAAAAAGCCAGCACGATATTAAAGGAAACATATAATGCTGCACTAACAAACCAGTTAGACGCAGCTGCCGTTTGTGAATCAGCAATGGCGCTCATTTGGTGTATGCTTAAGTCACTATTGAATAGTGAAAAGCCAACAATTACAAACATCAATAAAAATAAATAAGGTGTTATTAAGCTGATAACTGAAATAATCTTTTTAACATTTAAGCATAATGTGGCAATTACTAGTAATGTTAGTATGAAATTGCCCAAACTAGCAGAAATGCCAAACTGCTGCTCAAAAATCGATCCGCTTCCAGCAATCATAATAACCGCTACGCCAAATAAGAAAAAGGTTAAGATGATATCCACAAAAAACCCTATGTATTTGCCGCATATTTTATAAATGACGACCTTATGGGAGGTTGTTTGCATGTGCTGTCCTAGTTGGAGTACATGCATCCCCAAAAATGCAAATAGAATTGTTGAAATAACTGTTCCAGCAAGTCCATACCAACCGAAAGCAGTGAAAAACTGTAATACTTCTTGCCCTGAAGCAAATCCGGCACCCACAATCACGCCGATATAAGCTCCAGCTATTTGTAAGGTTTTTTTCATATGTTGCCCTTCCCTTTCTAAGCTGTTCCACCCTTTTTATGTTTCCAATAACAAGCTAATTTTATCACTCTAGCCAAGTTTTAGAAAATTTTACGAAACATTAATTTAAAAAATCTCCTTTACGTAACAAAAACCATGGACCTAATAAGATCCACGGTTTTTATATTCGATATCAACAACCAAATCTGTTTAGATTTTTTCCTCACAACCTTAGCTAGCATAAGCTGTACGCATGTCTTTCCTTGTCTTTTGCTTCAAAAGTTTCCTAATAAACCAGATAAGGACAACTGTCCATATAGCTCCCCCAATAATCATAGAAACAACGTAATCCATTTGGAATCCTTCCGGGGCGTAGAAAATATATGTGCTGACAACCCCTGTCATAAATAGTGCAGGAACACTACAAATCCAATGGAACTTATCATTTTTCAGCAAGTACATAGCTCCAGTCCAAAGCATAAACGTTGCCACGACCTGATTTGACCAGCCAACATAGCGCCATAGGAAACTATAATCAATGGTTGATAGTAAAAATGCTGGAATAGCGACAGGAATAACAAGTAAGGCCACCGTTTTCTTTCCTGTCATTTCTTTCTTAGTAATTTGATTTATTAATTCGCCCAGCATCATTCTGGAAGAGCGAAGTGCTGTATCTCCAGTTGTGATAGGTAAAATAATTACCCCCAGCACAGCCAGAATCCCTCCAAATGCTCCAAGTGTAGAGATGCTAATTTCATTTACGACTGCTGATGGGCCACCTGCATTCAATGCTTCCTGTAAGCCTGTGGTTCCATTGAAAAAGGCCATTCCTGCTGCAGCCCAGACAAGTGCAATGACACCTTCACTAATCATGGCACCATAGAAAACTTTTCTCCCTTCACTCTCTTTCTTAAGAGTCCTGGCGAGAATTGGACTCTGGGTACTATGAAACCCAGAAATCGCTCCGCATGATATAGTTACCATTAACAGAGGCCAGATTGGCAACTCACCAGGATGCATATTTTGCAAAGTTAGATTCGGAACTGGGTTATCAAAAAAGAAGATACCAATCCCAATCGAGACCGCCATAAAGATTAATATCCCGCCAAAAATAGGATAAATCTTACCAATTATTTTATTTACCGGTAGCACCGTTGCTAATAAGAAATAAGCAAATACAATAACGAGGCATGCCATAAAACTAAGTGGTGTCAACTGTGAAATCAGCTGTGCTGGCGCTGCTGTAAAGGCTGCCGCAACCAAAATCATTAATAAAATAGATAAGACGGTTATAAATGATTTCGCATATTTTCCTAAGTATTTTCCAACTATATTTGGAAACTGTGCACCTCCATGACGTAGTGACAGCATACCTGAAAAGTAATCATGAACTGCTCCTGCAAAAATAGATCCAACTACAATCCAGATAAAGGCAACAGGACCATAAAGCGCTCCAAGAATTGCACCGAAAATAGGACCGGTTCCAGCGATGTTCAGAAGTTGAATAAGGATTGCCTTCCACCAGCTCATTGGCATATAATCCAAGCCGTCCTGTTTGGAATAGGCTGGTGTACGTTGTCTATCGTTGATGCCAAAAATTCGTTCTACCACCTTCCCGTATATGAAATAACCTACTAGTAGTAACAAGATTGATGCTACAAATGTGACCATCACTGAACCTCCTTCAAAAAGAATTTTAAAAATTATTCTATATCCAAATCTTTTAAAAAGCAAGGTGTTTTTAGAAAATTACTTCATTATTTTAATTATTAACGTAAAATGACCTCAATTTACGAACTTACTTTTTTCTTATTAGATCCATCACTTTAAATAAATAAAGTAAAATATTTTTTAAATTGCTTAAATTTATTGACAATCATCATAGTTCTGCTATGCTGAAAAATATTTACGAAAGATATAATAAGAAAACCAACCTATTGTTCGGATTTCAGGATTGCAAGGGAGAGATAGGAAATGCTAGCAGACCAGCAATTTTTAAGGATACCTGGGCCAAGTCCCATTCCACCAAGTGTACAGCTTGCAATGGGGAAACCAATGATCGGCCACCGTGATCAAGAGGCAAAATCGCTAATCAAACAGCTGAAACCCCGCCTTAACCCCATCTTTGGTACAAAAGAAGATGTACTCATTCTTACTGGAAGCGGTACTGCAGCACTAGAAATGGCTGTAGTCAATTCCGTAGAACCCGGTGATGAAGTGTTAGTTCTCGTTTCTGGATCGTTTGGTGATCGCTTCACTAAGATTTGTCAGGCATATGGCATACATGTACACCGCCTTGATACAAAATGGGGAGAAGCAATTAACCCAAAAGATGTTGAAACATACTTACAGGCACATCCTGATTTGAAAGGAGTATTTTCTACCTATTGTGAGACTTCTACAGGTGTTCTCAATCCGGTTAAAGAGATTGCTACAGTGGTACGACATCATTCAGATGCGCTAATTATTGTAGATGGCGTATCCTGCGTTGGTGCTGTACCTGTGGAGATGGATAATTGGGGAATCGACATTTTAGTAACAGGGTCCCAAAAAGCTTTTATGCTTCCAGCCGGATTAGCCTTTGTAGCAGCAAGTGAACGTGCATGGAATCGCATAGAAGAAAATAATACACCTCGCTTTTACCTTGATCTCAAGCGATACCGTGACAGTATAAAAAACGACACGACTCCTTTTACACCAGCACTGTCCCTTTTATTTGGCCTCGAACAGGTTTTGCGGCTATTAGAGACGGAGGGATTAGAAAATGTTTTTGGAAGACATAGGCTAATGATGCAAATGACTCGATCGGCATTTAAGGCCCATCATATTGAGTTGCTCACCACTGATGAGGCAGCATCCCCAACTGTAACAGCAGTGAAGCCGACTGATTTTAAAGCAGAAGAATTTAGAAAGATATTAAACGAAGAATTTAAGGTAAGCATTGCAGGTGGACAGCATCAACTCAAAGGGAAAATATTCCGCATCGGCCATATGGGCTATTGTTCCCCTGCAGATGTCCTGCAAACGATTAGTCTAATCGAAATGGCACTTATTCGAATTGGGAAAACAGTTGAGCTTGGAAGAGGAATAGCAGCAGCTCAAAAAACATATTTAGCCTAGAGAAACCTGGAGGTGCTAACATGGCGTTTAATGTATTAATCTCAGACCCCCTCAGTGAAGAAGGGATACAAGTGCTTAACCAGCAGGATGGTATACACTATGAGCTAGCAACAGACCTGACACCAGAAGCACTTTTGAAGAAAATCAGCAAGGTAGATGCATTATTGGTAAGGAGCCAAACGCAGGTGACCCGCAAGCTGATAGAAGCAGCAGAAAACCTTAAGATTATTGGCCGTGCTGGAGTTGGTGTGGATAACATTGATTTAAATGCAGCAACAGAACGAGGAATCATTGTTGTCAACGCACCGAATGGCAACACAAATTCAGCAGCAGAGCACACGATGGCAATGCTGATGGCTCTTTCGCGAAAAATCCCTCAAGCATACTACTCGCTTAAACACCAGCAATGGGACCGAAAAAAATATGTTGGGGTTGAACTAAAAAACAAAACACTAGGGATTATTGGCTTAGGTAGAATTGGTGCGGAGGTAGCCTATCGGGCAAAGGGCCAGCGTATGAATATAATGGCTTATGATCCTTTTCTAACAAAAGAAAAAGCAGATCACCTCGGAATAGGGTACGGAACCGTACAGGATGTATTAAAAGAAGCTGACTTTATTACCTTGCATACCCCCCTCCTAAAAGAAACAAAGCACTTATTAAACGAGGAGGCATTTGAACAAATGAAGCCAGGGGTTCAAATCATCAATTGTGCACGAGGTGGAATTATTGATGAATCTGCACTTTATGAAGCTATCGTAAGTGGAAAAGTAGCCGGTGCTGCACTTGATGTATTTGAAGAAGAGCCTTTTCATGACAATAAACTATTGGAACTCTCAGAAGTTTTTGCTACCCCACATCTTGGAGCAAGTACTGTAGAAGCACAAGAGAATGTTGCCGTGGATGTTTGCCAGGATGTCATTCGCTTTCTAACAGGGGGTATTGTGCAAAATCCGGTTAACCTGCCATCTGTCCCAAAAGAAGTGCTAAATCAAATAGAACCATATTTCAACCTAGCAGAAAATCTAGGTACCTTTCTCATACATCTAGCACGAGAAGTTATCGAAGAAGTGAATATCTATTATTCTGGTGAATTGGCTGCCGTTGAAACGGCTCCCATTACCCGAAATACCATAAAAGGACTTCTGACGAGACATCTTGGAGAACATGTTAATGACGTTAACGCATTATATTTAGCAGAAAAACGCGGGATTCGAATACATGAAAATAAAACATCGACGACAAAAGGATTTACGAATTTGCTAACCGTAGAAATCGTTACAAAATCTGAAAAGCGCCGGGTTGCCGGTACGCTTTTAAATGGGCTTGGCCCCCGTATTGTGATGGTAGATGACTATAGTGTAGATGTTACACCAAAAGGCCACATCCTGGTTATCCACCATCGTGACATTCCTGGCGTAATCGGAAAGATGGGCTCCTTGCTTGCCCAATATAATATTAATATCGCTACGATGCAGGTTGACCGTGCTGATGTTGGTGGAGATGCAGTCATGATGCTAACAGTCGACAAGCATCTTGAAACAAAAGAGTTGGAAGCATTAAAACAATTAGAAGAAATTTACCAAGCGACAGCTATTGACCTATAAATAGACACTAAAACAGACGCAAAAGATAAATCCGAAAGATTGGCCTTTGAAAAACCGCTTCAGAAATATACTCCGCTTTCCATGGGTGGCTGGTGAGCCTCCGGATGCTCCGCTTCCGGGGTCTCGCCTAGGCCTTCCTCCCATAGGAGTCTCCGTATATTTCTTACGCTTATTCTAGCTATCATCCGTCTTTTGAATAAACCTTTTTTTATGTTCAGACCTCTTCAGATACTTTTGTCCCGTATTCTTCCTTATTTTTTACTAAGCCTCTTTTTTTCCTTCAAGTTGTTTAATTAAAGGAGCTAGTTCCCCTAAATCCGTGATTTCGAATGAGGGTTGTACGTCTGCTGGCTTCTTGCTATGATGATTAATCCAAATAGATTGAATGCCCGCTCTAGATGCACCTAGAATATCTGTTTTTAAATTATCTCCTACCATTACTACTTCTTCTCGACTCACTGACAATAAATCCAATGCATGTTCAAAAATAGCTTGATCTGGTTTCCCTTTTCCAAAAGCACCTGAAACGACAATATGGTCAAAATACCGTTTTAGCTCTGGTGTAAGAGAAAGCTTTGTATGTTGAAGGTCAGGAGAACCATTCGTCAATAACAACAAGGAATAATGAGGATTAAGCTTGTCTAGAACTTCAAAGGTTTGCTCAAACACAAAAGCATTCGCTATACGAGCCTCAGGGAAAGCCTCTGCAAGCTTTGAGCCAAACGCAGTATCTTTCACCCCAAACGCTTCCAACGCTTTTGTCCAAACCTTCTGCTGATAACCTGGTGCCAACTCTCTTAATTTGGCAAACTCTTCCCCTTGATCTTGAAATTGGGCCCATAACCCTTCAAATGGATTAATACCAATCATTTGAGTGAAGGAATATGTATCATAGGTTGCGTATTGCCTTCTTGCAATCTCACGGACTTTTCCCTCAAAATCGTCTGCCTGGATGCCATACTGCTCTTCAGCCAGCTGGCAGGTTGTCTCAAAAGCCACCTTGACACTTTTTTCATCCCAAATCAATGTATCATCCAAATCAAACAGTATCGCTTTTAACACCCAATCACTCCTTTTCTCTCTACATAGACTACTTAAATTATACAACAAAAACATAAGCCAGAAAAAACTGACAATTTAGGGTTGCGTTTATCCTGAATATGGCTTATTATTGAAATTAAAATTTTCACCACAAGGGGATAGTGACATGGAAGAATGGACAGTCGAAGTACATCATAGCAAAACAAAGAAAAATAAGCCGAAAACAGATCAATTAGAGTTTGGAAGACTCTTCACAGATCACATGTTTATCATGGATTATTCAGAACCAGTTGGTTGGCATGATCCACGTATTGTGCCATATGAGCCATTAACAATTGATCCTTCAGCAATGACCTTTCATTATGGGCAATCTGTATTTGAAGGCTTAAAAGCCTACTATACACCAGAGGGAGATATTCAGCTTTTTCGGCCTGACAAGAATTTACAACGGCTAAACCGTTCCAATGACCGTCTCTGCATCCCACCAGTTGATGAAGCATTTGTGTTAGATGCTATAAAGCAACTCGTGTTTCTTGAACGAGAATGGATTCCAACATCAGATGGAACATCTCTTTACATCAGACCATTTATCATTTCAACAGAACCGTTTATCGGGGTAGCTCCCTCTCATCAATACAAACTAATTGTTATTCTTTCACCAGTTGGCGCGTATTACAAAGAAGGCATAAACCCTGTTAAAATCGCTGTGGAAAACCAATATGTGCGCGCTGTTAAAGGAGGCACAGGTGAGGCGAAGACCGGTGGTAATTATGCAGCTAGCCTGAAAGCACAGGAACTTTGTGCACAAAAGGGATTCACACAGGTGCTTTGGCTTGATGGTGTGGAGAAAAAGTATATTGAAGAAGTTGGAAGCATGAATGTATTCTTCAAGGTGAATGGAGAAGTCATTACCCCTGAATTGAACGGAAGTATCCTTGAAGGTGTTACTCGAAATTCTGTAATTCAATTATTGAAACATTGGGATATCCCAGTAATTGAGAAGAAAATTTCTCTTGATGAACTACATGAAGCATATGTGAACGGTACATTAGAGGAAGCCTTTGGCACAGGAACAGCAGCAGTAATCTCACCAATTGGCCAGCTTAGCTGGGATGATAAAGATCTCTTTATAAACGGAGGGAAAACAGGCAAAGTTGCAAAATCACTTTATGAAACGTTAACAGGTATTCAATATGGCCGTGAACACGATCCTTTCGGCTGGGTCGAAAAAGTAAACGAAACAAGTGCAGTAAAATAATAACTTTAAAAGGCTGGTACAGATTAGTTTCTGTATCAGCCTTTTTATTATAGCGCTATTTCGGTTAATGCATAGGTAGCGTCTTTCGTTGATTGCGGCACAAGTTAGATTGAAACGCTCTATGACTTGGTTGATTCACCCACAGACTAAAAGTTGTGCAAGTCTCAATACCAACTTCCATAAAAACTATGACTTAATGTCAACAACCTTCCCCGGATTAAAGAGCCCCTTCGGATCGATTGTGGCTTTGATTGCCTGCATTACATCAAGTGCTCCACCATGCTCTTGACGCTGATATTTTTGTTTGCCGATTCCTACGCCATGCTCCCCGGTACACGTTCCACCTCTTGTAAGTGCATATTGAACAATACGTTCATTTACTACATTCGCCTTTTTTATATCTTCTGGATTCTCTGTATCTACCATTAGAAGAATGTGATAGTTTCCATCACCTACATGTCCGACAATTCCACCTAATAAACCTGATGAATCAACTGCTTCTCTAGCATCCTTTATCGCGCCTGCCAATTCGGATATAGGTAAACAAACATCTGTAACCATCTGCTTTTTCCCAGGGTTACCGTGAAGATATGCATAGGCTGCATTATGCCTTGCTTCCCAAAGTCGATTTCTGCCTGCTGTGTCTGACTCAAATGCAAACTCTCTACAATTACAATCTTCTATAATTTCCTTCGTAAAAACAACATCCTGTTCTAAACCGGCTTCATTTCCATGAAACTCAAAAAACAAGGTTGGTACTTCTTTGTAGTCCGTATCACTAAATGCATTGATTTGCCGCATTGATTGTTCATCTACCAATTCGACTCTCGCTACAGGGATACCAGCTTGCAGGACATTAATCACTGCTTCCACTGCATGATCGATTGTATCAAATGCCGCTCTACCCGCCATGTTATGTTCAGGTATCCCATGTACTTTTAATGTCAGCTCGGTAAAGCAGCCTAATGTGCCCTCTGAACCAACAAATAACCCATTCAAATGATAGCCAGAAGATGATTTTGCAGCCAAATTCCCTGTATGAATAACGTTCCCATTAGGGAGGACGACTTCTAAGTCACGTACATTATCACGCATAATCCCATACTTCACAGAAGTTGTGCCACTTGCATTGGTTGCTGCCATGCCTCCGAGCGTTGCATCCGCCCCAGGATCTACAGGGAAAAACAGCCCATACTTACGCAACTCTTTTTCCAATTGTGTTCTTGTCACGCCAGGCTGTATTTTCACAAGGAAGTCCTCTGGTCGCACTTCAATTATTTTATTCATCACTGTAAAATCAATCATAATTCCACCATTATGCGGAATCATACTACCTTCTAAACTAGTCCCAAGGCCATAAGAAACAACAGGAACTTCCCATTCGTCCGCCAATTTAACAATTTGGCTCACTTCCTCTGTATTCTCTGGATAAAGAACTACATCAGGTAAATGAGGCGTATGATACGACTCATCCGAACTGTGTTGTTGCAAAATTGTTTCGTTTGTTGAAACTCTTTCAGTAGGAATTATCTCCTTAAGCGCTTCCAAAAACCCCATTTTCCCATCACTCCTATAAACATAAACTTAATAATCGAATAATTGTTACTATTCCTCAGTGTACCATAATCCATCCGAAATGAAAAAAGCCCCCACAAGGAGACTTTACTCATTTCGGTATACAACACGTGTCTTGCAAATCATATCATGTAGTGCTTTCTTCTCTTCATTCCACCCTGCTATCATAAATCCAATCCCTAGTGGTAAAGCAGAAATGAAATAACACAGGTATCTTCCAATGGACTTTAGCATACTTATCTGCGTGCCATCAACATTCACTACTTTTATTTTACACGTTAACTTCCCGGGGGAGCCCATAAATTTGCTCCCAGTAAAAATAATGATAAAAATAATACCATATAAAAAATTAGCTATAGACTGTGAAGTTGTCTCGTCAGTGCTACTCCAAGAACTCCAGAATGTATCGTCACCTATCAGAAAAGCAATTACTGTTGCAAGTAAAAGTATAAGCATACCATCAATAAAATCAGCTAGAAATCTTATCCAGAAACCCGCTGGCTTATTAGAAATCATCCTACCACTCCCTATTAAAAATCTAATTATAATATTACCTTATTTCTAAAGCCTTCTTTAAAGAAGTAAGTTCTTCCTCTGTTAGTGTCACGCCTTTCCCCATCTTTTCTTTGTCTGGAGACCAATCTCTTATGTCATATTTAGGGTCTCTTCCGTTCCAACTAATTAGATTTAGTTCCTTCGTCCAACCCTTTGGCGATTCGGATAAGACGGCAATTGTTTCCACTATTTCAAATTTCAATTCTGCCATTTTGTTGCACCCTTTCTATATTGGTAAATATCACCTTTGTTTTCTTCCATCCCTTTATATACTTTCTTGTAGTCTGCATCAACATTTAGTAGTGATTATAATCCTAACACAAAAAGTCTCTCCAAGAATACTGTAAGGGCAACCATTGGAAGGCTATTATCTTGCTTTGCCAAACAGGAACAATTGTTCTATAATCATAGAAAACGAATGTGGAGGTGTTTGTGGTGAGACCCAACCTCACTAAAGATCTTAGTATAGTAAACTTTCAAGCATACTATTGGTTAAAGGAAGAATTACAGTCTTTCTGTAGAGAAAACGGAATAAGTTCTTCCGGCTCCAAATTAGAAATCTCCAATAGAATTGAATTATTTCTTCAAACAGGAGAGATAAGTAAACCCATTAAGAAAACAAAAGCTGTTAAAAAGAAAATACTTCAAGTAAATTTAAGCCCCGATACAGTAATTTCAGCAGACCATCGTTGTAGTCAGGATGTAAGAGCATTTTTTAAGACAGTAATCCCAAAATTCCATTTTTCTACCTATATACAAAACTTTTTTAAAAACAATGTCGGTAAAACATATCGCGATGTAATAAACGCTTGGTACGAGGAAGAAGAACGGAAGAAAAACCCTTTGTACAAAAAAGAAATTGCACCTCAATTTGAATACAATCTATTTATTCGGGACTTTTTTGCTGATCCGAAAAATCAAGGTAAAGGACGTGAAAAGTGAATTGAAGCCTGGAATGTAATAAAAAAATTGCCTGGAAGTAATAAATATAATCCCATTGATTGAAGTTTCACTTTATCGCTTAAAGGATTTTTATTTTTACATAAGGCTCTGTTAAAGGTAGTTGTTGATAATCGACCGAACAGGTCATACGTTCTATAATAGCTGTAACATTATAGAAGTTGGTGATGACCGTGAGAGCAACCGATATACTAAAAGCCATCTAAAAACTAAATCCAGCAGAGAAACATCAATTACGAAAGTATTTAATTGATACACTTACTGCATCATCTTCGACAGGAACTGTTCTTCAAGAAATATCTGAGCGTAAAAATAAGAATGGTTATCGTTGTCCAGATTGTGAGTCAGAGCATATCGTCCGTTTTGGAAAATATTCGACTATCGTTGACGGAGAAGAAGTGAAAAATCAACGCTATCGCTGTAAGGCGTGTAAAAAGACATTTACTGACCTTACAAATACAGCCCTATATCGAAGTCGTCGTCTCCACTAATGGATAAAATTTATCGAGTGTATGATAGAGGGCTATTCTTTGCGGAAATCTGCTGAATTAGTTTGTAATGTTACTCACGTCACTTTGTTCTACTGGAGACATAAGCTCTTAGCATCATTAAAGCAGATAGAAATCCCAAACTTCGAAGGTATCGTTGAAATGGACGAGACCTATTTCCTATACTCTGAAAAAGGGCAATGAAAGATTAAAGATAGAAAATCACGTAAGCGTGGTGGTTCTGCCAATAAACGTGGTATCAGCAATGAACAAGTATGTGTATTAGTTGCAAGGGACCGTGACAAGATGACTGTTTCGCAAGTATTAGGAATGGGAAGATTACAAAAGAGCAATTGGATAAAGCTATCGGTCATAAACTATCAAGTGAGAATATATTATGTAGTGATTCTTGGCGTGTCTTTAAGACCTATGCTGCCGAAAAGGTATGGATATTTACCAATTCAAATTAGATGGATAGGTTCGAACAAAAGGGCTATACCACATTCAAAACATTAACAATTACCATCATAGACTTAAGGCGTGGATTCAACGATTTAACGATGTTGTCACTAAGTATCCGAACAATTACCTTGCTTGGTTTCAGTTGTTAGAAAGCATTCAACATCAAAGAAATGAAGTAACTATGAACGACTTAATTATTCGGGGAGAACTAATACAAAATTCGGAAAATTATGATACAATTAGATTAACTAAATTTGCGTCTTCTTCAACTAACGGAGCAGTTTAGTTGAAGAAGTGATAGTAGAAGTTTTACAAAATAAAAACCACCATTTTCTATGATGGTTTTTATTTTGTTTGTAAGGATTATCATATAGATGGTAATGATCTTCTTTAAGTATCACCTTTTTGTTTTCGGCATTTATTACTACACATTTTAGCATAGTCCCAACAGTGGACTTTAGGTTTAATGTTTCAATCGTAGCTCACTCATTCTTACAAATTCGCTTTTTCGTTTAGTTGCCAAATGACTTCAATCAGCGCACTTAAAGCAACGGAAAGCGTATTTTCATTAAAGTCAAACTCACAATGATGATGCCCTTCAACAAGTGGCGTGCCATAGATCATGAAAACAGATTTACCACCTGATTCTTGTACACGCTTCATCATAAATGTCACGTCCTCAGAAGCATTGAATGGTATTTCTTTCATTGCATTTGTAACAAAATCACTTGATTGAGAAGCGTCTATAATCGTATTATGCCAAGATGGATCTGATGTTGCAGAAATTCCTTCTCCTACAATGGAATATATCGCTTCTACGCCATACATTTTGGCAACTCCATCAATTTTTTCAAATACTTCTTTCTTCATATAATTGTTTTCTTTTGTGCTCGCTCCTCGTGTTTCTAATTGTAAAGAAGCGTTCCCCGGTACGATATTTCGACCTGTCCCCGCAGAAAATTTGCCTACATTTAAACGAGTCATACCATCCCCATGCGGCGCAATACTATGTAATGCTTGTACAAGCGCCACACCGGCTAAAAGGGCATTTTTCCCTTCGTGCGGACGTATGCCTGCATGAGCAGTCTTACCAATCAGGTCTACGTCAATCTTAGTTGTTGCCAAAATATCTGTGACCAATGATCCAATTGTTCCAACCGGTAAATCGTGGATACCGATATGGCCACTCAAGAAATAGTCCACATTTTCGAGCCATCCTTTCTGTACTATCGCATTTGCTCCACGACACCCTTCTTCAGCCGGTTGAAATAAAAGTGTATAAGATCCAGTTAAAAATCGCTGATGCTCATGTAATAAATGGGCAATACCAAGTCCTATTGCTGTATGCCCATCATGCCCACATGCATGCATCATCCCGTCGTTTTGGGAGCGGAAGTTTTCCAGAACGGGGAGATGCGCTACATCGGTAGACTCTTCAATTGGCAGTGCATCAATATCAAAACGAAGGGCGAAATGCTTTCCTGGTTTACCTGTGTCCAATCTGGCGACAATTCCCGTAAAGCCACCACTCATTCTCTCAAGAAGAGATTCCGGTACACCTTGCGCAAGTGCTCGTTTCTCATGTTTCACAAGCTCTTCTTTTGGTGGTACATCAAGTCTCGCTTCGCGCTGCAGTACCTCTTCACCAATAAAAAGTTCAAAATCAAGGTTTTTCAAATTTTCATAGATGTAGTGTGTTGTTACATATTCGCAAAAGCCTACCTCCGCATTTTTATGTAACTCACGGCGCCATTTTTTAACTAATGGGGAAATTTTCGTAATCCATTCATTATGATTTTGATCCATAGTTAATATCTCCCTTTCAATAAGAACATTTTTTAATACTTCCAATAAGGACTTAATTTCTATGGTGTATCAACTAATCAATCAGGTATTACTCTTCTATGAAAAGCGTGTATTCACGTCCTACCCACAAGTGTTGGGAATCTCATAGCTCCCTTCAGCTCTTAATTCGACTTAATTCCTGCTCCACAAAGAGGGATTATAATTACTTCATCTTTAGATTTCGAATACTCTAAGTATCCTGCATAATTAATGGCAGAAGTAATTTCTACATAGAATCCTTTACTTGCAAGTATTTTACGAGCTTCTATTATTTCTTCTTCGCCAACTGTAATAATCTTACCTTCAGATTTTCGAATTGCTTCTAATATTTGCTTTGATCTTGCAGGTGCTGCAATAGCAATCCCCTCCGCTAAAGTTCCTTCATTCATAACTGGCATTGCTGTCATCTCTTGATTTTCAAATGCCTTGGCAAGTGGTGCGCACTTTTCAGCTTGAATTGCTACTATTTTTGGCATACGGTCAATTTTTTTTGCCTCTAAAAGCTCTTTAAAACCATAATATACACCTAATACTAATGTTCCGTTTCCGACTGGAACCATCACTGTATCAGGTGCTTTCTTTAACTGCTCAAAGATTTCAAAAGCATATGTTTTTGTTCCTTCATAAAAGTATGGATTATAGACATGACTGGCATAAAAAACTTGTTCTTCTTCAACAGCTAATTGAGCTGCTTCTGCCACATCTTCTCTTGTCCCTTTAATGGCTTTAACCTTTGCTCCATGCGCTTTAATTTGTGCTAATTTTTTGGGTGAAGTTTCTGTACTCACATAGACATCACATTCAATTCCAGCTCTTGCACTATAAGCAGCAAATGCTGTCCCTGCATTTCCACTGCTGTCTGCAATCATTTTTTTCACACCTAGTTGTTTCGCCAGAGTTACTACTACTGCAGCGCCACGATCTTTAAATGAAAGTGTTGGCATCATAAATTCTACTTTAACAAATGTATTTGGCTCTGCTTCATCTAAAACAAGTAAAGGCGTTTGCCCTTCACCGAGGGTAACGGATGGCCAGGCTCTTAGATCTTCTCCAGCATCCACTGAAGAGGCATATCGCCAAATCGATGGGTGACTAGTCCATTTGTTTTGTGAGTTTGCTTTTGATTTCACTAGATTCAGTAGGCCGCCACATTCACACTTCCAACGAGTTGCTTGAATCGGATTAGTTCCCTTACATACTGAACAAATATAATGGGTCATTTTCATCGTCTCCCTTATTTAATATAAGCAATTGCTTCAATTTCAATTTTAAAACCAAAATGTAAATCGTTCGTTAATACAACCGTCCTTGCAGGCTTATGTGAACCAAAGAATTGCTCATAGACATCATTTACTTGATTCCACAGTTCTACGTCAGGGATGTACAAGGACATACGCAGTATTTTTTCTTTTTTGCTTCCAGCTGCAGTTAATATGGACTCGACATTTTTCAACGCTTGTAATGTTTCTTCTTCAATCGTTCCAAATTTCTTTTCACCTGTATCAGGATCAATAGCAAATTGTCCTGATACATACACAGGTTCCTTGATGAATTGTCGCCAAAGCATAGTGACCATTTGATTTTAAATTGCCAACTTCAAATAAGCTTTTCATGTTAATCAATCTCCTTTTCATAACCATTAAATCTAAATTCCTTTTCACCTAATTGGATTTGGCCAACTTTCTTATACTGAAGTTTGCTAAATAATCGGTTCATTCCAGTATTCAATTCAGACGTATCGGATATAAGAAACTTGATTCCTCGTTCTTTTGCAACTTGTTCAGCAAATTGCATTAGCATCATCCCTACACCTTCTTTACGATTCGCAGGATTTACGGCTAACCGATGAATAACAAGAAAGACTTCAGATTTCCAGTTCAGATCCTTATATTCTGGAGGGAAATCTTCATTAATGGAAATAACCCCCTTCAATTGTGCATCTTCCTCTAAAACATATAATGATTTGGTATTAATATCTTGAAGAAAATCTTCTGGTAAAGGATACGTTTCATCCCATTGCCGATTATTAGATGATGACATTTCAACTACAATTTGCTTCACAATAAGCGAAATTTTAAGTAAATCTGATGATGTTGCTAATCTAAACATAAATCCGCCCCTTTAAAATTAGTTACTACTAAAATAGTACCTAAATGTTTGTAAAATGTAAATATATTCGTTAAGCTAAAAGTAATGAATCTTTTGGAGGACTCAATATGGAGATAATTCATCATTTAAAAAAGCTAGGTTTTAATGAATATGAATCAAAGAGCTATACAACTCTCGTACAAAATGGAACATCAACTGCTTATAAAGTGAGTAAAATTTCGGGTATCCCGCGCGCACGTATTTATGACACATTAGAAAGTCTTGTTGAAAAGGGAATTGTATTAAAAGAGGAATTTGAAAAATCGATGATTTATTCACCATTACCAGTTGAAATTTTTCTGCAAAAGTCACAAGCGGAATGGGAAGAGACATATCGTACTATCGATAGCGGGCTTAGAGAGCTAGAGCTTAAACAACAAAAAAGTGAAGATAATAAAGTTTTTACGATTAAAAATCAAACTGCAATTCTAAATTATTGTAAGGAATTAATTAAAAAAGCAGAAAAGAGAATTGTCATTTCATTTTGGTCAGATATGTACGAAACATTGGAAAACGAGCTAAAAAAAGTAAATAATCATGTAAAAATACAAGGTATTACGTTCCATGTGGATTCTCCGTGCGCAACATTAGAAAAACATCGTATTACACCTTATACAGAATCAGCGAACAGTGATCATTGGTTTATTCTCTCCATTGATTCAAAAGAAATGATTTATGGACCATCCTCAAACGAAAGAGAAATTGCCTTTTATACTGATGATCCGATTCACATTCACTTATTAGAGGACTATATTTGGCATGATGTACTAGTAAACAGACTCGTGAAACAATCAGACGAAAATTTAGAACAATGGATTTCTTCCGGAAGGGAACAATTCTTTAAGGAAGATTAAAACGAAAAAGGGCAGTTTCTCAAAGAAAAATTTTGCCCTGCTTATCAGCAGTTTTTTCAGTATGCGGCTGTCGGGAACATACCTGTAAATTAATATGTGAAATCAACAAAGTATGTGAAGTAATATTCTTATTCTAACGGGGGGCTTTAGTTGAATAAAAAGACTATATTACGAAATAGAACCTCCATATATTTGGAAGTTCTATTTTTTTATATAATATCAACATTAAACTTTAACAGAACCTTACATAAAGAAAAAAACTACTACTTTGAAAACGAAAGTGGCAGTTTTTTTCTTTAATTCTGAGGAGGAATACATAACCGGCTACAAAAAGAAGCCCCTTACTCGAATTTTGGCAAAGCATACTAAACCAAGTTATCTTTATCCTCTTTTTTAATTGTGCTCCTCTTTCTTTTTACTACTAACCAAACTACCAGTGCAATAACCCCTAGCGGAATAAGGATTGGCAGATTCCCTGCTATAAAGACAAACAATCCAGATAGCACCGCTAAAATGGTATTAATGCTTTTTAAAAATTGCTGTTTGGTTCTTTCCCATGTGTTTAGATCATCTTCACTCATGCCCGTAATGTTAACGTTATTTTCTTCTATGTCAATTTGTACCGTAGCAAGGTCAGCTTTGTTTCGTAAATAATTCATCCTGCCTGTAACCTGTTCAATTTCTTCTTGAACTTTCGCTAAATCACTCGAGATGGTGAGTAAGTCCTCTGTTTTTTCTGCTTTTTCCATAAAGGATAAAAGTCGTTCTTCTACAACTCGCTTCGATTTTAAGCGTGATTCTAAATCAACGTATTCTTCTGTTACATCCTGACCTGAGACATTGCTTTCAAGCAGCTTGCCAGCTCCTTCCTCCACAAGCTGAATAAACTCCCGAAATCGTTCTTGTGGAATGCGTGCTGTAATATGGCCACTAGTCGAACTTTCTTCCGACGAACCATAAGTGGAGGAATCTACAATATACCCATTAAAGTCAGCCACTTGGGACTCTATTTCATCTACAGCTTGTTGATATTCTTTTACTTCTAGCCTTAAATTAGCTGTATAAATGATTTTCCTTTCTTCTACCTCTACTTCTTTCGTTTCAACTTCCGCTGCCTCTTGTCCACCCGATTCCGTTGCCTCATTGTTTTCTGTCTCAGAAAATTCGGTACCCTGTTTTTCTGCTTCATCCATCGATTCCTCTACAGAATCCATTGCAAAATCTTCACTTGATTCCCCAATATTTTCTTGCTCATTACTACACGCTGTTAAAAACACCATTACCCCTAGCAAAAACCAAATCGCCTTCTTCACTCCTAATCCCCCCATTCCAATAAGTATGCTTTTCTACTTAGTCGGAATCACAAGGAAAAGGTTACAACTATGTTACAAAAAGATTGAGCATTATAGCCACAGTATAAAAAAGACCAACCTAAACGCATTCGAAAAACCTTTCTATTTCAAGTCACGATTTCAATATAATTTCTGCATGCGCAAATTTTCCTTCAAACGTTTGGAAATGTGCCCCTTTTGTAATTGGTAAGCCGTGTTGGAAGTTGGGACCATCACAGACGAATGTATGAAACTCTCCATTCTCCCCACAAGGATCTACATGTAATGGTAGGTCTTCTAGAAACTGATAATTGAACATTCGGCCCGCCGTATTCGCTGGCAATACTTCTGTATCAACAGTTGTTACGATAGCCTTAAACCCATCTTCAATAAATTGCCCTGAAACACTTGCTGTATCTTCCTCCCACAAGGGAAATACTCCCTTCATCCCGTGCTGCTTAAGAAGCCGCTCTCGATATGCCTTTATATCTTCAAGAAATAGATCAGCATAGGCAATTGCCCTTATCCCCTCACTAATGAACTTTTCAAACTGCTCTCCCATAATGCTCTCATACGCTTTATTTGTCACACTGTCAGGCATCTCTATTCCATAGAGTGGGAGGTTTAAGGAAGAAGCTTGGGCATAAAGCATTTCCTTTAACACTTCATGTATTGGAAGTCTGCCACTTTTTTCAGAATAAGTGGACAACAAGCCTACCACTCGAAAATCAGACGACTGCTGTAATGAATGTAAAGCAATCGCGCTGTCCTTTCCCCCACTCCATGAAACAATAACATCCTGTACAATCCGTTCCTTGCCTTTTCTCATTAGGAAACCTTCGTGCCATTTGGGAGCGTTTCATCAGGGCGCAGTAAGACGACATCCCCATCCTCTTGTACTCCTCCCAAAACTAGAACCTCAGATTTATAACCGGCAACCCGCATTGGTGGAAAATTAACCACTGCAGTTACCTGTCGACCTACAAGTTCTTGCGGGTCATAACGTCTTGTTATTTGTGCGGAGGATTGTTTTATGCCAAGCTCACCAAAGTCTACTTCCAATTTAATCGCCGGCTTTCGCGCTTCCGTGAAAGCTTCTGCTTTTACAACTGTTCCAATCCTTACATCTAATCTCATGAAATCATCTATTGTTGCCATCAATTAAACCTCCTAAAATTATTCTCCCTATCTATTTCTAGATAACATTGGCAAATTCCTACCTTAGCGCACATTCAAACTGTTACTTCATATCATACAATGATTGCGTACCCCATTTAAAAGTAAGACTAAATTCCTAATGAAGAGGAAAGCTGACATCTAATTACCTGTTTTTTGAATTTTTTGTTAGATATTCTTACACGTTAAATGACATTTTTAGAGATATCGCCTAATCTTGGTATATCCTACTTAATTAACTTGAATCTGAGTAGTCGCTATTATGAGTTTAACAGTCATGTAGGACGAATCATTCTAGTCATGGAGGTGTCAAACAATGCTCATGAAAAATCAGCTACGTGAGGCTGTTGAAGAAGTGAAGCAGTATTACATCCAAAAACTAGTAGAAATAGATGCATTTAAAAATAAGAAAAAAGCTCCCTCAGCACACACACTAAGCGAACTAGAAAAAATGTATAAGTATTACCAGCGATAAACGTACGAGGTGCTACCTATTTAAGGTAGTTTCTCGTACATTTTACGCTATGGCTGTATATTATTATCTTATGTAAGCTTTCCTAACACACTTAACTTAAAAGCAGTAGAAAAACCAATTGAATCATGTATACTATGAAACAGGGGAGGTTGATATCTTGGCTTCTTATAAAGACAAAAAGGTAATCACCATCGGGATTGTAAATGAATTAACGGGATTATCTGAGCGTAAAATACGCTATTACGAAGAGCGGGGGCTGATTTTCCCTGATAGAACAAAGCGAGGAACAAGAAAATATTCCTTTGCTGATATAGAACTCCTCATGAAAATTGCCGACAAACGCGAGGAAGGCGTCCAAACAAGTGAAATTAAAAAAGACATGATGCGGGAAAAAAGAAAAAAAGACTTGCGGGAAGAAGTGCTTCGCGGTCAAATAAATGCCCATTTCAACCGGCAAAAATGACCTCACACTCTCTCCGCAAGTAGTTTTTTTGTTACACCTTCCTTGGACACATACGTACCACGAGGCATACAGTATAAATCCTCTTCACCTACATATGCCCTTCTTACTAGCCTAGTAAAAAATGTAACACGTTAGCTTCCTATTTTAATTTTCTTCCCTTCTCCTTCAGGTCGAGATCCTTTAAGGAAAAAGGATAAAACGAGTCCGATAATCGCTGTTATCCCTGCCACGACAAAGGATACATTTACTCCATGAATCATGCCATCAACACCTTGCTCAGGCATTGCTGTCGTGGTCATCACTGTAACAAGTAATGCAGTCCCAACCGCACCAGATACCTGTCTCATTGTATTGTTCATCGCAGTGCCATGCGGAATCAAGTTAGAAGGAAGCTGATTTAAACCAGCAGTTGTTACAGGCATCATTACCATGGCAACCCCAATCATCCTAAACACATTGACAACAGACAGATACAAGAAAGTAGTCTGTGCATCCAAGTTTGTAAACATAAAGGTCGTAATAACAAGGATGGTTAGACCAATAATTGCGAGCCATCTTGCACCAAATTTATCAAAAATACGACCAGTTATGGGGTTCATGATTCCCATTAGAAGCGCACCTGGTAATAGCATAAGACCAGATTCAAAAGCTGTAAACCCTAGCATAGTCTGCATGAGTAATGGTAAAATTACCGCTCCACCGATCATGGCCACAAATACAACCATGCCCAGAATTGTTGTGAGAGTGAAAATTTTATATTTGAAGATGCGGAATTCTAGAATAGGCTTCTCTAGCTTTAACTGTCTACGAATAAACCAAACTAAGGCCACTGCCCCGACAATCATCGATACTATAACCTGGACACTTCCCCAGCCGCTATTACCTGCAGTACTAAACCCAAATAACAATCCACCAAATCCAAGTGTTGAGAGGATGATGGACAATACATCTAATTTAGGGAAAGTCTGTTTTGTAATGTTCTTAAGAATAAAATATGCAACGATAATATCAATTATCACAATTGGTAAGATAACATAAAACAGGCTTCTCCAAGGGAAGTGTTCTACAAGCCATCCTGATAGTGTTGGGCCAATAGCAGGAGCAAATGCAATAATTAGGCCAAACATACCCATAGCAGCTCCACGTTTTTCAAGCGGAAAGATCAAGAACAATATGGTCTGCATTAATGGCATAATAATCCCTGCGCCAGCAGCTTGTGCAACTCTTCCTACCATCAAAAAACCGAAATTTGGAGCAATAGCACAAATGACTGTGCCTAATGCAAATACTCCCATCGCTGTAAGAAATAATCCTCTTGTCGTAAAACGTTCAATTAAAAATGCTGTAATAGGGATCATAATACCGTTTACAAGCATAAAAATAGATTGCAGCCACTGTGCTGTGTTTGCATTTAGATCTAAATCTTCCATAATGTGCGGAAGCGCCGTAGCAAGTAATGTTTGATTTAAAATAGCTACAAAAGCTCCCGATATCAGCACAATCAACAAAGGTACCTTATTAAAAGATTCCCCAGGCGGCTGATTTGTTCCTTGGTCGTTTACCATAAAGTTATTCCTTCTTTCTATATTATATCTCCTAAAAGGCTTCTATCCTCTTTTATACTGCTGTAAACGCGCAAATCGTTTACAGCAAACGAGAATTGCAACGTGACACATGTTAACACAGCCTAGGGAGAAGAAAAAAACATTATGTTTACGAATGTGAAATTTTGGTTATATACATTTTATACTAGCATAAAATGTGAAGTCGGCTATGAATAGTGCGATTTATCCTATAAAACAACAAAGATTGGAGCAATAAAAATGAAGAAACGTTTAGCATTTGTAAGAATTGGGGCCTTTTTTGTATTAGTCTCCATCATCGTAACCAACATCTAAGAACTCTTTAGGTGCTTGTTTTGTATTCCCTGCACCTTCTGGGTACGTATAATAACAAATAACTTGCAAAGCACCTTGTTCTATACAAGGTGCTTTGCAGTTTTAATGGTGGTACATGTCTGGCTTATCTCCAAATGGAAAAAGCTTGCGTTCCTTAGCCTCTGCAGCACGATCGGAAATAATCTCCTGAAGCAGCTGCTCTGCGCTTTTATCTTTGACATCTAAATTAAGTTCTGTTGCTGTATCATAAATTTTTTGTTCTCTTATTTCGTTCTTGAGTTCATGCGTGTCCTTATTCTCCGTTTGAATTCCTAATTCTGTTGCTTCATTTTTGACCGATTGAGAAAAAACGGCTTTCTTCAGCTCTTTTATTTCTTTCCCTTCTGTCTCAATCCCTAGTTTTTCTGCTTTTTTCAGCAGCATTTCTTTATATACTTCTTTTGCAAGTTCCTTTGCTTCTTTTCCGTCCGTCTCAATATTTAATTCTTTAGCTTTATCCATAACCTTTTGGTGGTGTATTTCATTTTTAAGCTCTTTTATTCCTTTTCCTTCTATACTTATACCCATCTCTTCAGCCATGGTTGAGATTCTCTTCTCAAAGACCTCTTTTGCAAGCTCCTTAAGCTCTTTCCCCTCTGTTTCTATACCAAGCTCTTTCGCTTCAATTAATATTAGCGGCTTGTATTTTTCTAGGCTTTCCTTATCGTGATGATCCTTCTTTACCTCCATATTCCACGCTTCACTGTCGTGATACGAAGCAGAAGCTGGAGCAGCTAACCAAGTTAGCGTTACCATAACAGCAACTGTAATTAGAGCAAATAATCTTTTTCTCATCTGTATCCATCCTCATCTTATGTTGGAGTTAAAACCTTAAAAATAGTGTTCCCACTCTAAGTAAAATAATGAATGAAAGACATAATTTCCGATTATAGTTTAACGCTTTTACCTTATTTATAAATGCCTGGATACAAACTCGATTAGATTGTTCATTTTAATCGACTTAAGGTTATTTTAACTGAAACATTTCTTATACAATCAACGTATTAAGGTTAGCTAGTATGAAGTAATGGAGCGTACTACAGTTCTTGCCTCTACAGGCGAAAGGAGAAAAAACATGAAAAGACTTGTGGTTATACCCATATTGGCAGTATGTATCATCCTACTTTCTGGTTGTTCTTTTCTAGAAGAGACCAATGATTCAATTAATTACGTGTCAGAAGCGACGGATTATATAAACAATTTAAGTAGCTTTGTAGAAGAATCCACTTCACTTGAAGGAGAAGAACTTGCTAACCGGGTGCAAACACTCCAAACAACCATTGAAGATTTTATACGTATAGAAGCCCCCGGGTTTGCCGAAGACATTCATCAAGAACTGAAAAATAAAAGTGAAACGTTGCTAACTGCTACAAACGAGCTCTTGAAAAATGGCGAGGTTGCAATTGAACAACTTCAAGGTTCCCACGTTTATCAAACAATCGAGAATATTACCGGACTGATGAATCAAATAGAAAACCTGGGCCTATAATTATTTACCACTTCTTATAAAAAGAAGTGGTTTTTATTTTATACTACTTTATGCTTATTTTCCCCCTAGAACACTATGAATCTGGATTTTCATCATTGTATTTCATAAAACATGGGAGTATAATGATTTCACAATAGAAGGGAGCAAAGAATAATGAGAAAGATTGTAAGAGGAATTACTAAATTCTTCGTAGCTAACCTGACTGTTGCTTTCGTTATGATGCTTTTACCTGTGTTTTTAATTACAGATAATGTGCAAGCATTTGAAGCGATCATGGATTACTTATTCAACAACAAAAGTTAAAATTAGAAAACTCGCATTCGCTTGTTAGCGAATGTGCAAGCTTTTCTTATTCCTGGGAACTCGTCATAAACTTCGCTGAATCTTAACCATAACTAAGATTAACCACACCTTCCTTACGTGGGATAAAAGCGCAGGACTTCAATGGATTATTTTGTAAGAAGTCCCGCACTTCATTTTTTAAAAGAACTCCATATGCGATTTCTCCTCTCTGTAATAATCCATCCGGTCTTCCAAAGTGCCTGTATGAAACTCAAATTTATGTCCATCAGGGTCTGCAAAATAAATAGATTTCTTATCACGTTCGTCTCTTTGTCTACCTGATAGAATATTCACCTTTAACTCCCTCAGACGATTATAAAGAACTTCGTATTCCTCATCCTCTATTGTAAAAGCTATATGTGTGTATGATTGCTGAATTTCATTACGAGGTATATCCTCTTCTACATTTAATGCCAACCATAATCCATCTAAATCAAAATACGCTGTACTTCTTCCCTTCACAAGTAATGTAGCATCAAAAACTTTTTCGTAAAATGAGATCGATCTTTCTAGGTTTGATACAGAAAAAAGCAAATGATTTATTTTTCCTAACTTCATCCAAAATTCCTCCTATACTGTATAACTTTAAACTCAACGCTCACATAGTTAATTAACCGTCATTTCCCTGACTAGTCTATCGTTTGCCCAATGTATGTACAAGTCTAACTCTTCCCTTCCTTTACTAATACTGTAATATCCATCTAACCAAGCTTCTCTAAATCTTTTTACTAAAGCATGATCTATACCGAGATATTGTCTCGCTTCCTCTACACTTAAAATAGAATACGTTCGAGCAAGATCATATCTATAATCGCCAGATGAGGCATTCATCCAATCAAGCACCCCTGTTATTTTACTATTTTCCGCAAGTACATTTAATGGATGGTAGTCCATGTGTAAAAAACAGATCTTTGTCTCGTTGGCAGAACGTGCTTTTTCGTAGAGTTTCTTTTCTCTTTCGGATTTTGGCGCAAGCCACTCTGATTTCCCCATTTCAGATGGCATAACATCGTGCAACCGACGCTGCATTCTTCCAAAATCCATTCCAAGCTCTGTAGCATTATTCGGGTTGTCCAATAGTTCTTGTAATACTGTCCTCCCTCTCCCCCATTCCATCACCATGACAGCATATTTCTTCACTTCCATTACCTGATGTACGAATGGTACAGGGATACCGTTCTCGTGCGCAATATTAATTAAGTGCTCCTCCTGTCTGAACTGATCTACTCTTTCTTGTGGAAGTATGCGAACAGCATAACGCTTTTCATTCATGGTTTTAACTTTATAGACAACACTGTCCCTTCCACCTGTTATTCTTTGGAAATCTAAAATTGTGCCGATGTTTAATTGCTCCAAAATTTTTTCCAAGCTTTTTCACCTTCCATCCTCTATTTATACTCCATTCAATACGCCCCCTACAATTTCCTTCCTGTTAGAAAAACTCGCATTTGCTCGTCCTTTAGCCAATGTGAAAGTTTTTCTTATACTTGGACCTTCAAAATTTTCACTGCGTCGGCTTTACTTCCTTGCTGAAATTTTATACTCTCCTAACGTGCAAAAAAAGAAGCTGGCTTTTCGCCAGCTATCCCACTTCATCTATTATCTTTTGTATGACTTGCCTTTTCGTTTATTCATATATTTTCTTACCATCGGATAAATAATTGGTCCGTACTTAACAAGCTTGCGAATTAAACCTTTCATATACAGCCTCCATTATTAAGTATTATATCCTTTATAATTCCTTCTTTCGAATAAACCTAAACCAACTAGAATGCTTCAACCAAAAAAATATTGCCGAATTACGCAAGCTATCTACATCTTTTTATAATCAGAGTACAACTTATAACATCCACTTTAACCACTTACATTGTAGTATTTTTGTAAAAAACTTTTTTTCTTATTGATTTATTTGAACTACCGGTATAAAATATATAAATATTATCTAAGAGGAAAGAAGGAATCATGATTGGAAATAAACAAACTACATGAAAAACCACCTTATGGAATGATTGCTATATTGTTCATTGGTGCTTTTGTGTCTATATTAAATGAGACATTGCTGAATGTTGCACTACCTTCTATTATGGAAGAATTCGAAGTGAAAGCGACTGCCGTTCAATGGTTGTCTACTGGTTACATGCTGATTAACGGAATACTAATTCCAGCAAGTGCCTTTTTTATTCAGCGGTTTACGAATAAAAGTTTATTTATCACAGCTATGACGCTTTTTACAATTGGAACATTGACTGCAAGTCTCGCACCATCTTTCGGTGTATTACTTGCTGCCCGAATGATCCAGGCTTCTGGCTCTGCTGTAATGATGCCATTATTAATGAATGTGATGCTTACAGCGTTTCCCGTGGAAAAACGAGGAGCTGCAATGGGAACGTTTGGCCTAGTTATGATCGTAGCGCCTGCTATTGGTCCAACTTTGTCCGGATGGGTCATCGAGCATTATAGCTGGAGAACTTTATTTGATATCGTTCTACCTTTTGCTATCTTTACGCTTTTATACAGTATTTTCAAACTAAAAAACATTACACCACAGCGGAATATCAAACTTGATATCCTGTCTATTATTCTATCAAGTCTAGGTTTTGGTGGATTACTTTACGGTTTCAGTACAGCGGGAGAAAATGGCTGGAATGATCCTTTGGTTTATGGCACCATAGCTATCGGCGCTATTTCCGTAATCGGTCTAATTATCCGCCAATTAAACATGGATGATCCTATGCTCGAATTTCGGATTTTCAAATACCCTATGTTTGCCTTATCTTCTACTATTTCTATTGTATTGGCGATCGCAATGTTTTCCGGCATGATTCTAATGCCAATATACATTCAAACCATCCGAGGCATCTCTCCGATGGATTCAGGTTTACTCATGCTTCCTGGTGCTATTTTAATGGGAATTATGTCGCCGATTACAGGTAGATTATTTGATAAATATGGAGCACGCTTATTAGCACTGATAGGATTATCAATTACCATTGCAACAACCTATTCTTTCAGCAGACTTAGTTTGGATACCAGTTACGGAACCATCATGTTAATCTATACTATTCGCATGTTCGGTATGTCCATGGTTATGATGCCGATTATGACAAATGGATTAAACCAGTTGCCGATGAAGGATAACCCACATGGAACTGCGATGAATAATACCTTGCAACAGGTTTCTGGTGCGATTGGCTCAGCCTTATTAATTACAGTGATGAATAATCGCACGGAGACAAAAGCAACAGAGTTAAGTGCAGCGGTCGATCCAAGTACTTTAGCCTCTCAACAAGCTGCTGCAGAAGTACAAGCTGATATATTAAATCAGTCTATGCTAAGTGGAATTAATTTCAGCTTCCTGGTATCAACTTTTATTGCAATTTTGGCGTTTGTATTGGCATTCTTCATTAAACGGGTGCAAACTTCGACTAACAATCCAGAACCAAAAGGTCCAGAAAAGGAAACAGAAGGGATATTAAATAAACCTACTGTCGCTACAGAATCTTAAGACAGAACAAAACTCCCCTGAGCTAGCCATATGGCCAAAAGGGGAGTTTTTTAACCACCTAACCACTCCATTGGGAATGGTAATAGTATACATAGTATTGACGCACATAATATAACAAACGTCATATTACGTGGGAGCTTTTTCCGCCCCTTCCCTTGGTACCAACCCGAAAATTGAAATATGTTACGATACAATACAAAAAGCGTTAAATAGATACCTATTGCACCTATCCACTTATAGGTCTCAATTCCCTCATAAGCACTGTAAATAGAATTTAATACTTCCCATGTAAATCCTCCAAGCAGTATAAAAATAAAGATAATCCTTAACAACTCCAGTATTACTCGCATTAGTGCTCACTCCTTATTCGGTACATCCTTCGTCTCCAATATGACAGTCCATTAGAGTTGCAGATACAAGAAAGGCATGCTCATATGCAGTGACTTCTATCAAATCCTCCTCTGAAGCAATATCAGTCGGTATCGAAATATTCTCCTGATTGCTTTTTACTATGGAAGCAATAATGGTTTTTTCTCCTATTTTCAATTCGGTTTCATCCATTCCTACAGAACTAACAGTCATATCCATATTTGACAAGCTATCCATAGGATCCGTTTCCAAACTGGTCATTCCATTTTCTGTAATAACTGCAGCATTCCATTTTTCTTTATCCTTATACGGCGTGTTTAGAAGCACGAACCGTGATTTTTTTTCTTCTATCGATGTACCAAAGTCCACAATTGTGTCTACAAGTTCTCCTTCTTGATAATAATCCACTTTTAATCGTACCTCTTTTGCATTCTCATTTAAAAATTCTACATCATAAATAAAGAAGGTTTCACTAACTAAATCAGTTAGACTGCGTTCGTACTCGGTAAGCTCCCCTTCCTTAATCAGTGCATCACCTTGTTGGGATTCCGAGTTACAGGCTGTTAGTAACGCAAATAAACTGACTATAATAAGGAATGTAACTTTCCGTGTTATCATTTTCTTCCTACTTTCCTAAACTACTAAGATATAATGCTATTTCTCTAATTCTCTGGTCGGTTCTCTCTTCAATTTGCTCATAATCGGCTATACGCGAATACAAGGTATCCCCTTGTATCAAATGGTCAGAAAGATTAAGTAAACCAACAGCACGCCGATTGTATTTACTGGCAACCGCAAAAGTCGTAGCTGTCTCCATGTCCACCCCAATAAACCCTCGATTTGACCAATCCTCCACTAGCTCTTTTGTCTCCATTAACATAGCACTTGTGGTATATATATTGCCAGTTACATAGCTATAGTTCATTTCTTCGCAATAGGCAATCGCTTCATTAACCAGCATGGGATCGGCATATACCATATCTTGTTCGGATAAATACCACCTAGAAACTCCATCCTCCATATAAGCACCTGTTACAATAAAGATGTTTCCATAGGACGCTTGCTTTGAAAGCCCTCCAAAATAGCCTGTTTGGATCATTATTTCTGTACCAAGCATAGCAAAACGATGCGCTATCATGGCAGCTTGAGGCCCTCCAAACACATTTGCAAATCCAATTCTAGTTTGATTGTAGTTTCCTGTAATGGCATTCCATGTAGGGATCCATTGTTCTTCTGCCAACAACTCTTTCCAAATTTCAATGTTCCATGCATGCTCCCATTCCCCATGCAAAATAAAGGCTGTGGGAATATTTTCATCTTTAATATGTAAAGCTTTCATCCAGTCTGCTTTTGTCATTTCTCCATATAAGGTCATATGTATATACTCCTAACTACTGTCTTTTAATTATTATTCGCTATTCTATTCATAATTTCCTTTTTTTATAAAATTAAGTATTGTATGCTTAATTACAAATGTAAATTCTTACAGAATACGTAACAAGCACCTTTTTAGGAGGAAGAAAAATGAATACAGCTGCACAATCATATTGGAATAATTTTTGGGAATCGAAAAACCAAGTAAAACCAGAGTCCTATGAATCTTGGCAATTTGGAGCAGATCCAGATTATTTAGCACAACTAGTTATAGATGGCGTAAAAACAGCAACTTGCTCTGGATTAATCTTCTATGAAATGGAGAACGAGCCTTTGCCAGCTGTGGAGGATTATAGTGTCATATTGAATTCAAATGACGAGCCAATGGCAATTATCAAAACAGTAAAGGTTGATATTATGCCAATGAATGAGGTTCCAGAGGAATTTGCTATTGCTGAAGGGGAAGGCGACAGAACGTACCAGTACTGGAAGGATGCTCATGTGAAATTCTTTACTAATGAATTGCAACAAATGGGATTGGATTTCAAAGAGGACATGCTGTTAGTTTGTGAACGATTTGAATTAATAGATGTTAACAGGTAAAAGTGCTTGGGGAGATTTAAACCCCAAGCACTTTCCTTCCAGAACGCTTATCTAATAGATTCCGCCTTAATTATCCAGGCTTATACCAAGGGATTCTGCTATGAATTTAGGTAGATCTGTATTGTCATGAAACCCTGTGAAATCCTCTGATGCTGGCCCATATACATACAGTGGAATATCTACAGATGTGTGATTACTGCTTGTCCAACCAATATTTGCTTTGTTACTAATAAGTTCGTTTATTGTAACGACTGGATCCTCCGCCTCTTGTATTTGTTGGATTTCGCTTGCACTCCATTCCAAATCGGTATACGTTTCAAGCACCTCTTGACTATTCGTACGTCCTTCGTTCAGTTCAGAGGCCATATGGGTACCAGTTGCTTTCACCTTTTTTAAAATTTCTGGAGAAGCGTTAGATGGCGAACCATCTATCCCAGTGGTCATTCCACCTGTTTCATGGTCACCACCAATTACGACCAGTGTTTCTCCATCTTCCTCAGCAAATGCTAATGCAGCTTTTACCGCTGCCTCAAATGCTTCTACTTCGCTCATTGCCCATCCAGCATCATTAGCATGGCCTGCCCAGTCAATCTGACTGCCTTCCACCATAAGAAAGAATCCATCTTCACCCTGCTCGAGGATTTCAACAGCTGTTTCTGTCATTTCAGCTAAACTTGGTTGTACTTTCTTATCACGAGCCAATTCGTCTGGTAACGCGCCACCTGCAAATAAACCTAGTAATTTATCATCCTGTTTTAAAGCAATATCATTTTGATTCATTAATTCCTGACGGGTCTCAATTACCTTATACCCTCTTTCCTTTGCTGCTTCCAACACATTCATATCTTCCTGATTACCGCCCATCGTTTCAGGTAGAAAATTATTCATTCCACCGCCAAGCATGACATCCACTTCATTTGCAATCAGTTGTCTGGCGATTTCTGTTTCATTGTTACGGCTTTCTACATGTGAAGCAAATGCTGCTGGAGTCGCATGTGTAATGGCAGAAGTGGATACTAACCCTGTTGCCATCTCTTGTTCTTTAGAAGCTTCCAAAATGGTTTCCAATTCTTCTCCTTCAGGGTTAAGGCCAATCATTCCATTGTTCGTTTTTACCCCGGTAGCCATTGCTGTACCAGCTGCAGCTGAATCTGTAATACTTGAATTAGCAGAATATGTGGTGTACATGCCTTTTAAATGCTTATCCCATGCAGCATCCTCACCCTTATAAAGGCGATAATTCTTCGCATAGTCAGCATTAAAACCATCAGGAATCATATAAATTACATTTTCTACATCTTGTTTTCCGTTCCGTGCTTCCACCCAATCAGGCTTTCCTTTTCCTGCCCATTCCGGCTTACCCGCTTCTACCGTAGGAACAGAGCCCATCCCGGAAAAAATAAGACCAGCACTCAATGCGACAACCCCAACCTTTTTAAACATGCCATCTCTCCTCTCAAATTTAACTCAGTACAAGCATAACGGAGAGATTTTAAAAGAGATTAAATAGAAGGTAAATACCCAGTGAATTTTTTTAGGAGAAATGGTTCCCTGGCAATATGCCTAGTTGTCTTCCTTCGACTCCTACTCCATACTCCTAAACAATTCTACTTAATATTTTAGTAGCATAATAAGCATACTAGATTTTCCCTATGATAGAGATAATGAGCAACACAGTGACAATAACAGCATACCAATTTCATTAACTAGCAATTCCTTATAGTGTATATGCCGATAGATCATTCAAGGTTTGGGCTAAGCTTTCAAATAGTGATCGCTGTTCGGGCCTGTCCCAATCCTCCGGAACCTCTGCCATCAACCACATCACTTCATCAAGAAACACATGTTCAAGTGCGGCATTCCAATAGGTTTTTTCCATTTCAGTTAATTCGGTAAACTCTGCATACCCTTTCATAAAATGAGTCCACTGATTAGGCGTAAATAGTTTATCAGGAGCACTATCCATTTCATTGTGAAATAGAAACAGCACTAATGCTAAATCATAAATTCTCGGTATCCATGTGGCATTATCTGGATCGATTAAGTAAGGAGATGGTGTATAAACTAAGTTATTTGCTTTATAGTCATGTGGGGTCATGACTTTTGGTAAAGCAATATCTTTTAGTCTCTCCTGCTGTGCAACAGCTTGACTAAGCTTCGTTTCGAGTAATGGAAGACTTATGTCCACATCATGTTGACCAACATGTTCGCTAATTTGCTTCATACTTTCATCTACTTCATCCAAATTAAAATCGTAGACATCATAGACACTTAATTGGTAGTCATTCTCTTTCGGTGAGAGTGCATGTATTTTTCCAAGAAGTTTGCCAGCCTCATAGATTTCTTCCTCTTTCCCATTATATTCATCACCTACTATAAACGGATAAGCTACATAAACCTCATCTTCTATCTGCTGTGGATTATGCGTTGTTAAATCAACCGGTGTCACAACACCTACACCATTTTTCTTAAGAAAGCGTAAGTAGTCCATTACCCTCCCCGCTTTTTCTAAAGGACGCTGTGTTTTCTTAATAATGATGTCAGCTTGCCCTTCAGGGGATACTCGATACACCGGAGAAAAAGCATAGATACTCTTTGGTTCTTCACTTGTACTAAAACCAAACTGCGTTAAAATATCCTTACCATTCATGAATTCCCTCTCCTACTCCTTGTTCGATATTCCATCAACCAGCAATCTCGATACTCCCCTTCGTGATACTCATGAGCGGGCAATTGTTTTATCTTTTTAAATCCGCATTTTTCATAGCAGCGGATCGCTCGATAATTTGTGACGTGGGGGTCCAGGACGACGACATCTACCTGCTTTTCCTGTTGCAGATAATCAAGCATCGACTGAACAAGCATGGTTCCAATTCCCTTCCCCCAGTAACTAGGCTCCCCTATAAACTGGTCCATCCCATATGTAACTTCTTCATATCCTGTAAGGTTGCTCGTTCTCTCAGTAATTTCGTAAAATTGAATGTAACCAATAGCTACATCCTCATATATGACGATACACTTGCTTACTTCAGGTTCATTCTGGTAAAAATCCTCTCTCACCATATGGAGATCATATAGCTTATCCCTACCTTCATAAAACGCCAGCACTTCTGGGTTAGATAACCATTTTACAAGCTTCAGCTCATCTTTTCTCTCAATAGTTCGCACCAAAAGCTTATCTGCTTTATACACCATAACTCACCTGTATTCTTTATTAGATATTAAATAATCCAAACCCATTTGTTAGTAATAATAGGATTGCAAATAGGATAAAACCTCCAAGTTCAATAAGGGTTATATAATGAAACTTTCTACTTTTTATATACTTCCATTCCATAAAAGCTTTTACCGATTCTTGTATTACCGCTAGGCTCAATATCGCATAAATGGTTTCTTTTAAATCATCTTGGTAAATGAAGTAGAAAATAATAAAAACCGAAGCAATCCTAATAAGCCAATCAAATTTTTGATGTATTTTATTCACATGGTCATAGGAGAAAAATTTCTTTTTTATATGTAACACCTTATTTAGATAATTCCTTAACAACACTTGTAGCACTATTACAATTACAGTCAACAGAAGAATTTTCACCAAGAACTCTACGTAATCAAACTCGCCGTACACTTTTAGCCCCCTTGTTTAAATTCACTTTGGCCATTAATTCACTTAACTGCTTAACGTCCTAAGGAAAAATCCTCGATCTTCGGGGAAGGAAAGGTCTAACGTTTCTAACTCTTTTTTGGATTTCCAAGCAATTTCATGGATAATGAATAGTTGGAATTCCACCAATGATTCTCACAGCATAGTAGTGTACTTCCACCTGGATTGGGATTTCCTCTATTTCCGCCTGTTTTACCATCAATTCTTCAACTATTTCAACCAAGTAACCTGTTTCTTCCCAAACCTCTCTTAAGCAACAAGAAACGAAAGTCTCGCCATCCTCTTTATTACCTGTAGGAACAGACCAGGTTTTCTTTTCATCTACCTTGCCTTGCAAGACCATAAACAATTCGTTGTTTTCGTTTAGACATACTCCTGCAGCACCCTCCCACGTTTCCATCGGTTTATAGATACTCATTGTTGATACCATATTTCTCTTTAAAATCTGGGCTTAGTTCGCTCCAAATATCAAACTTGTTTCCGCTTGGATCATAGAAGATGAAATTTCTTCCCGCATGTCCCCGGTCCTCAATAGGACCAATTTTTATGCCACTTTCATTAAACTGCTGATGCAAGTTTTCTAAAGCAACCAGTCCATCCACTTCAAATGTCAAAGAGAAATGAACGTTTCCATCACTATCCTCAAAATTGGCCGTTGCCTTTTCTGAAGCCTTTACAAGGAAAAAGCTTTGGTTAGCAAAATTAATAATTGCTTTTTTCTCATCCTGATACATGATATCTGCACCAAGATTGCTTTTATACCATTTAGCAGATCCTTCTACATGATGAACAGGTATGTACGTTGTCCCTACTCGCCAAATAGTGTTATCCACGTCCTACACCTACCTCTAAAGCCTTATCCACAGCTTTTATTGCATGAATGTGTGTTGTATCAAACACAGGGACTGGAGCATCCTCTGTTTTTATCAAAAGACCGATTTCTGTGCAGCCTAATACAATGCCTTCCGCTCCTTGCTCTATTAGATCCGCAATAACCGATTTAAAATATTCTCTTGAGCTAGACTCTATCTTTCCATGACATAATTCATTGAAAATAATCGTATTGACCTCTTCACGTGCTGCCTTTTCAGGAATGATTACCTCTATCCCATTTTCTTCAACTCTTTGTTTGTAAAAATCCTGTTCCATCGTATAAGAGGTACCTAATAAGCCTACCTTTTTGATCTTGGCATTTCGAATAGCTAAGGTAGTAGCATCCGCAATGTGAAGGACCGGGATCTTAACACGAAATTCAATTTGTTTCACCACTTTATGCATGGTGTTCGTACATATTAAAATAAAATCAGCGCCGGCCCGTTCAAGAGAAGACGCACAATCAGCTAAAATCTCGCCTGCTCTCTCCCATTCCCCAGTCGTTTGACAATGCTCAATCTCTTCAAAGTCAACACTATTCAGCACGATTTTGGCAGAACGAAGCCCACCAAGTCGTTTATTTATTTCTTCATTTATGATCCGGTAGTATTCAGCTGAGGATTCCCAGCTCATTCCCCCAATTAAGCCAATTGTTTTCATTAATTATTCTCCTTTATCCTTACGAGTTAATTTGTTATTAAAAAGAGCATAATAAGGATTGCCCATGGTACAACGTATTCCGTCACCCATAACCCAAATACAGTAAGATCTATTCCAATGAGATGTGCTAGAATGAAAGCTGTTGCTGCTAATAGGATATATGGTAATTATTCATGGATATATTTTCTATATCCCTTTCGTGTTCATCAACACGACTCTCCAACCATCTGGATCTTCTATGGTTATTCCCTTCTCTTTCCAGTAACCATTTTCAGGCGCTACTTCGCTGTATCCCATATCTTTAAGTCGTTTTGTAATCCTATTAATCGCTGTTTTTTCTGGAATATAGAATACTAGTAGGTTGTCCTTCGTGGGAGCAGGACATGGACTTCCACTAGTATGTGTCGTGAATTCCAAATGGTAGGCAGCCCCTGGCAAGCCCAATATCACTCCAGTGTATCCTTCATGCCCGGTAAACTCCGTAAGTCTCTTCAGCCCTATTCCGTGCTCATAAAACTCAATTACCTGTTTAAAATGATCAGTAGGACGGGCAATTCGAACTTGCGTAGCATCAAATGTATTAAAGTTCATCTTATCCCTCGCTTTTATAAAAGTTCCAAATTGTTCCAACCATATACTTCTTCCTCTACCTTCGTATCCGCAATCCTTATGGTAAGACTATCAATCTTTTGCGCACCCATAGCATGATAAAACTGGATAGCAGGATTCTCTTTAAGCACAAGTACTAAAATCGAATTTATCTGAAGCGTTTTTAAGTATTCCACTATCCTATTCAGTAGTTTTCTTCCTATGGCCATGCCTTGAAATTCTTTTAGAATATAGATAGCATACAATTCACCTTGAAAGTCGTTATATCCTTGCGACTTTTTATGTCCACCTGTAGCAAAGCCGATTATCTCTTCTTTCGTGTTAACTGCTACAAAAATGGTGTCTGCTTTTAAATTTTCAAGCCAGAGGTTCGTTCGATTTCCATAATCAAGAAGGTTTAAAAATTCCTGAGGGAGAATTCCATCATAAGTAGTTCGCCATGCATCAACATGCACTTTGGCAATCCCTGCTGCGTCACCGGGCTTCGCGATTCTAATACGCACAAATTCATCCTCCATTACTCTTAATTCCTTTCCTTCATAAACGTCCCAGGATCAATTCCTTTTCCTTCTATTGTAATGGCAGTCATTCCTTTTTCAGATTTTGTTTCATGCCATTCGCCAGCCTCCCAGAATACAGCCTCGCCTTTCACAACTTTCACTTCCTTCTGTTCACTACCGGTAACCATTCCTTCTCCTTCCATAATGAGGAGTAGCTGATCTACCGTAGCAGGATGCAACCCAATGACACCATCTACATCTAAATGCATACAGGAAATTTGTAGATTCGCATTTTCTGTTCGGAGGATACGGGATAGCCAAAAGTCAGATTCATAGCGGCTGATGTGTGTGCCCACCTCTTTATCAAAACGAAACAATTTCATTAGTCTTTTCCTTCCTCCTTATCTTTAAAAGCAAATTCAGTAAGTGACAAAATAATGGCAATGATCATCTCTTGCGGTGCTGAGATAGTAATACCTGTTATAAGCTCATCGACTGTAAAAAGTGCTAGCCATCCTGCGATAACATCAACCAGAATATAGAGATAAATTTTGTAGCGATTAATATTAGCGATAACCAAGAAGAAGACGCCTTTAAAGACCAACTCAAAAATAATGCCGACGCCGAGGAACCATAGACTAAACACAATTAGTAATTTGAATGAGTAGTATTCAATCCCTACGATTATAAATATGCCAGCAAAACCGAAGAAGTAAAGAACCAAGAAAAAAGTAACACTAGAGAGAATAAGCAATGCAAGCATGAATCCAACGGCTATTTTTCCTATAACGCCTAAGTTATCCTTCTGGCTTTTGTTTTTCTTGAACATTCCTCGCTCCTAACTCATTACGTAATAGATAACCCCACTAACTACGCTGAATGCTCCCAGGAATATAGCTAGTTGGAGCTTTGTGCTATTATTCAACCAGCTCCATCGTTTCCGTTCAATATCGAACCATAATACATCCACTGTAATGGATACTAAAACTAATACCATTACTGCTATCCAGCCCACTTTGTGTCCCTCCTATTCCATACCGGATATGCCTACAAGAATAAAACCAAAGAGAAGACTGATTACCGAAACACCCGCCAAAAACCACGCGACTGCCTGGTTATTTTTACTTTCCTTCCATGCAGCCAACAGACATAATATAGCTGAGCTGAGCCACAATAAATCAAATAAAAAGTTTCCTACATCGAAGGGGAATAGATCGTATACCTGGGTCAAAACTGTTATCCAATAAAGTAATAGCGTTACAAAAGCAGCCCAAGATAAGCGATGTGGTCGCTCTTTCCATTTTCCGTTTAAAAAGGCAAGGATTATAAAAACTGCTATAAAAGCAGAGACAAATCCTGTAGCAATATAGATAAACTGTGTTAAGGCCAAAGTATCCCTCCATGTTCTCAAATCATTTTTAATCTATGCTTACCGAAAATAGGCATGATTGCGAAAATTTAATTCCTACTTATATAATTGTCATATTTCTTGAACATGTATTTATACGATTGAACGAATAATTGGTTTCGATTAAATCCTGTGTATCTCTTTGACCATTCGCACAGTCTTCAAAATATGGCCGTCTAGTTCCTCGTCAAATGTGCTGTGGACCTGAAAACCTTTTGCGATATAAAAGCTTTTTCCGAGCTCATTGTTTTCTTCTACATTTATAAATAATTCAGTTGCACCCTTTAGCTCATGGATCCCTTTTGCAAGCAATGCGCTGCCTATGCCTTTTCCCTGAACTTTTGGGAGGAGATAGATTGCACTTAGTTCCACTTCTCCCTTCTCTTTGACTCGAGAAAAGTTAGCAAATCCCACAATCTCATTGCTTATTTCCGCAACATACAAAAATGAGGCTTTCATCCTTCTTTGCATCATCTCATCACGATATGCCATATTAATAAAATTTCGCTGAACCGTTTCTGGTATGATCCCTTTGTATGTTGCTTTCCAGCTCGTCCTTGCTACATTCTGTACCAATGGAATATCTTCTTCCTCCATTAATCGTATGACCGTTTCCATCCAATCCCACCCATATTCCAATATTTTCAAACATTATAACATTAATCTTTTTAGGGAAGTACCTTAATTATTATTTTTCGAGAATACGTAATGGTAGTTGAATATGAAAAAAGACAAAATCGTTAAATTGATTTTGCCTCTGTTCTCATTTATTTATCTGTTATGCGGTTTCGTTGCAAAGACGGCGGGCAAGCAAAATTGTATTCTTTCACTAGCTTATTTATCTGCTTAATTTTTCTGGCCCGCTCTTTTCCTTCTATTTGGGATAGCTCCTCTTTTAGTTGATCTATCTTATTTGCAAGCTCCACCCATCTTGGTAATACATTATTATCTTTCATTGTTTTATAAAGTTGCTTTTCCTCGGGATTAAGATAGTCTTGCCCGAGTTGCAATGGTTTTCCTTTTCCTGGGAGGTCTTCAAAATGCCCTTCCCGTTCAGCCTTTTTAATTATCTCTGATAAATGATCCTTATACTCCAGTCTTTCTTCTATTTCAAACGGCTCTTTCTTTTTATCCAAATCCACCAGCCCCCTCTAATAAAAGCTTCACCATTATATTCGCTATAAAGGTGAAGATCCCTGCTTAATAGGCAGATGATGTGCTGAATTTCTCAGCCGATAATTCCGCTTGCTCGGCCGATGTGCTCTTTCTCTCAGCCGATAATCACGCTTGCTTGGCCGATGTGCTCTTTCTCTCAGCCGATAATCATGCTCGCTCGGCCGGTGCGCTCGTTCTCTCAGCCGATAATCACGCTCGCTCGGCCAATATGCTCGTTCTCTCAGGCGATAATACCGCGCTCTCGGCCAATGCAATATCCCTCCATCAAAGAATCATTGCCAGTAATCAGGGTCTGCCATTCGTATTTCTTCTACAATATCGTCCAAGTCAGCAGGGGTTATAGTGTAGACGGGATAAGCTTCTCCAGCTTCCTTCGCGGCACTAAACAAGAAACGGTTGCTCCCAGGGAATTCCTCATCCATTAAGATTAGGCTTGCGTCACTTTTATCTACAAGCCACAAGTTTTTAGCCTTAAACTGGTAGGCTCCTTTATAATCACCTTTGTAAATAGGCTTAAAAAAGTCTGCAAGCATCTTAAGCTCCTCATACTTTTCTTTAAGGGGATCCGGCCAGCGACTCTCTTGGTTTTCGAACGGCGGAAATACACCTAGCTTGATATCATACTCCTCCTGCAAAGAAAATATAATATCAGCCGTCCAAAGCTCTACCCCCATTTGACCAGATATGATAACCCATTCCAATCCTTCTTCAATAAATTGGATAAGCCTTTTTTGAATTGCAGCTTTTACAATATTAATTCGGGGGTCGTTCTCTTTAAATATATTTATCTCGGCAGGTTTATAACCTGAAACAGCTAAAATCTTCATATGTATCCTCCAAACAATAAACCTAACTATCATATGGCATGAGTTTTCCTTATAGAAAAAGGCTGACATGATTACCGTCAGCCTCTATTACTAAGTTAACACCATTTATTTGGTTTTTGCCACTGTTTTGGTCCACCACAATGCTTACCATATCCTGGGTTCATTGCTCCTGCTACTTGACCATTGTGGCCCATGCCTGGACTCATTGCACCGGCTACTTGACCATTTGGTCCCATGCCTGGATACATTGCTCCTGCTACTTGATTATTTGGCCCCATTCCAGGGCTCATTGCTCCCGCTACTTGGTTTGGTGATGGAACGTTTAAAGATCCACCGTACTGATTTACACTGTTTGACGTGTTTTGTACAGATGTGGAGTGTGGAAACACATGCTTGTTCTTAACTAAATGATGGTTCATAACCGTTGTGTGTGATGGATGAATATGCTCCACAACACTCTCTGAATATTGGTTAACACAGTTATATTTCGTTGGATGAACTACTTGCTTTGGTCTCTGGCAGCCACATCCACATTGATGCCCATGATGTCTCATTTAAAATCCCCTTTCCTGTGATAGGTTCATTAATAACCTATGACAGTTGGCCTGATATTGTATAAGACATCGACCTAGTGAGGAAAATAATTTACCCAAACGGTATTCTAAAAGGTGATTTTCATAACATTAATTGTTTAATAATGTGCCAGCAAGCCTTTTTTCATCGCTACATTCTCGCAATAAAGGAAAACCAGGAGACCAACTATAAAATAGACGACTCCGTTAACCGTTAAAATAATAAAATCGCCTGCACCTAACTGTGTTATTGTGGCGCCGTTTATCATAACCTCCCGCACCATATCCACCCCTTTAACAAATGGAAAATACGCTAGAAAAGGTGCTGTAGATAGGGGGACAAAGGTAAGACCCGCTAATATAAACTGGAGAATCTGTAAAAATGCCTGAACCTGTTTTAAAATAATAGACATCCCGGCAATAATAAAACCAAGCCCAAACATACTGACCAATGACAAACTAAGGATAGGTATGAGCGCCACAAGATCAATGTTCAGTGATTGCCCTGTTGTCAGCATGGATAAATACAGCAATGCAACAATCATAAAAATATTTACAATGGTAGAGGAGAACAGTCTTGTGACCATAATTCTCCACATTCCCATTGGTGACATACACAGCTGCTCTAGTGTCCCACGCATGGCTTCATTCGTGATTTCCCAGCCAATGTTGTTGACAACCATCATAGCTAAAAACCAGAAAATGTAGTTGACGATTACATACTGCGTATTCACATCCTGAGAGCTCGGGTCACCGATAAGCTGAATCCCGGCAAACATTCCAAGGAAAATAACATAAAAGGTAATAATCATGGCCAACGTGTTTGGCAGGTATCTTCTCAACTCCAAATATTCTTTTCTTAAATTAGCTTTGAATAGATTAAGCCAGCGCATGATCTGTCGCCTCCCCTTTTACGATTTTCATAAAGATTTGTTCAAAGTTGATGGTTTTGCGATCAATTGATTTTACTGGTGTGCTTTCAGCCTTTAACACTTCAAATAAGTCATATATTTCTTCATTTCGCTGCAAGTCAATTTCCAAAGTCGATTGGTGGGTGTCTGGGATGTATGTAAGGGTTGGGAAAAACTGGAGTAATTTCGTATGTTGTTGGTCGGTTAAGCGTGCACCTAGAGTAACCTTGTACGATCTAACTTCGAATAAGCGTAAGAGGTTCTCGACTCGATCATCGGTAACAATGGTGCCGTTATTGATAATGACAGTCCGCTCACAAAGATCTTGGATTACATCCATGTCATGTGAACTGATGATAATTGTTCGGTTATAGTCTTTTACAATGCCACGTAACAGCTCTCTTACTTCATATCCTGTCTCGACATCAAGACCAAGTGTAGGTTCATCGAGAAGAATGACATCACTATCTGCGAGCATCGCTACAGCTATAGCCAGTTTTTGTTGCATCCCTCTAGATAGACGATTAACAAGTTCATGTTCTTTGTTTTTTAGATTGAATTTAACTAATAAATCTTCAATTTGTGTTGCTGCTTCCTTTCTGGAAACCCCTCTGTTACCTGCAAAGTAATCTAAATTCTCTCTAACAGTCAAACGCCAATACAGATTACGGTTTCCTTCCAGCACAGAACTTATATGCTGTAGTGCTTTCAAATGCTTTTCATGGTTATTTATCCCATTAATAAAGATTGTCCCCTCATCAGGCTTTAGTAGCCCACAAATCATTTTAATCGTCGAGGTTTTCCCAGCACCATTTGGGCCAAGTAATCCTAGAATCTCCCCTTTCCTCACCGAAAACGAAATGTCATTTACAGCCTGTACGAGCTCTTTTGTCTTTCGCTTCTTATACGTCTTTTTTACATTGCTTATTTGAACTATGGCGTCCATTCACTCATCCCTTTCCTCATTTCAATTTGGTATATTTCCATGGTAAATAAAAACAGAATAAGATACGACAATCTCTAGTACGAAAAAAATCCAGCCTGGAGGCGGAGGTTTCCTAGGACTCAAATTTGTATGATTTCTGGAATAATGTAATAGGAGAATTTTTTATACGTTTACATACGAAAACCGAGGTTAAAAGTTCCCTCGGTTTTATGAAGAGTTTAATTTTTAAGGAGTACAATGTGTTAGCAATACGGCAATTATATGGACATTGTGTCACTACTAGTATTCACGTTTCCTGCTTCCCGTTACCAAACTACCAATAATCACAACACTTTTGTATAACAGACACACTCATGAACACGCTTAAATTTTTCTTTTACTGCTTCTTTATTTTCCCCAGTATAATGGGCCCACCCCTGCACTAACTGCATCTCACTCTTATTACCTTCTATCTTTGGCAGTTCGTTTCCTTCCATGAATATATGGAGATAGGAGGAGACTAACTTGAAATGATTTTTTTCATACCACGCCCTCACCCATTGGTCATCTCTTGTCCATGCCTCCAAATACATTACTTGTTTTTGAGCTGCTATTTTTTCTAGTTCCTTTAATAGCTTTTCGCCAATCGTTTTTCGCTGAAAGTCCGGATGTACGGCAATATGCCAGATCATTGCCCCTTTTTCTTTCTTCCCAGTACAAACCCGGTTCTCTGTTGTATCATATTCTGCATCAAGAATTCCGACAATCTTCCCTTCACTCACTGCAACTAACTCGATAGACGGATTCTCATAATGCTCTTTTTCTCTTAGGACATTATCAAAATACGCAGTCTCAAGAAAGGAGAGAGCACGACAGCGAACCCAGCCTTTTTCATCACTTTGATTATATTGTCTAATTTCCACGAATTAACCCCTATCCTTTTAATTAATAGATGTATTATAATGAAAGTATAGCAAAGATATGAAACTTATTTGCTTACAAAACGTATAAACATCTATCCAAACAATATAAAGGGGGTGAATACCATTGTTTATTGAATTTATGTCGGAGCTAGCAAATGACTTTTCACCAGTGTATGCTTATGTCTTTAGCATTCTGCTGTCTGTCTATTTTTCCTACAAAGCCGCTGATGTTCAATTTGGCACAATTAAAAAGACAAATGAATGCTATACACGTAATATGCATGCCAGCATGATCCATTCTTTATCGGTTCTCATTACGATCGGCGAAACGATTGATAAGCGAAACTGGCGCTCCCATAAAATGATGTACCGGGACGCAGATGATGATACAGACGCTCCTTCCTTCTCGTTATACAGACAGAACAATAAACGAGGAGGACAACAATGGAAAAACAATCGGTATTTACACCTATTAAAAAATACAGCTTTATCGGGGTCATTCTTTTAATCTTTTTGGCAGGTTGCCAAGGGAATGGCAACGGAGAATCAACAGGATGGTTTCAACATTATTTAGTAGAGACTTTCTCTTCCATTATTAAAGGGACAGCGAACTTATTAGGAGATAATTATGGTCTCTCAATCATTCTTATTACGCTTCTTGTTCGCCTTCTAATTATGCCATTTATGCTAAAGCAAATGAAAAAAAGTGCTGAAATGAAAAAGCATATGGACGTCGTTAAGCCTGAAATGGATGAATTGAAAAAGAAATACAGTGATAAAAAAGATGTAGATTCTCAGAAAAAGATGCAACAGGAAATGATGCAACTTTACCAAAAACACGGTATTAATCCACTTGCATCGCTTGCAGGTTGTCTGCCGCTACTAATACAGATGCCCGTTTTACTCGGCTTTTATTATGCGATCAGGCAGACACCAGAAATTGCGACACATTCGTTTTTATGGTTTAACCTTGGACAAACGGATCTGTTGCTAACCGCTATTGCCGTAGCTATTTATTTCTTGCAGGCAAAGGTTTCACAAATTAACATGGCACCAGAAATGAAAAAGCAAATGGCCATCATGGGATATTTGTCACCGATCATGATTGGTATTTTTTCATTTAATTCACTTGCAGCCTTGCCACTATACTGGTCTGTAGGAGGAGCATTCCTCATCATACAAACAATTATAGCTAAGAAAAAATATAGTTAAGCAAAAAGGTTGTACTTCACTTCGAAGTACAACCTTTTCATTTACATATATGTCGTGATTTATTATTTTTAAGAGCTATTTTGCCATTGGATCAGTAATTCAATCCCTTTTTTCGTTCTGCTCACGCAACAAGTCCCTGATTTCGATCAACAACTCTTCCTGTACACTGACCTTTGGTACTTCTTCCTCCACTACTTCCTCTTCTTTCTTTCGCTTCAATTTCATTGCAAGACGAATAAAAAGAAAAATAGAAAACGCGACAACAAAAAAGTCTAGAATGGATTGAATAAATGTCCCGTATAATATCTCCGCATCACCAAATGTATATTTCAGTCCCGAAAGATCCACACCATTCATAAGTATTCCTACAAGCGGCGTAATGATATTGGTTACTAACGATGTGACGATGCCACTGAAGGCTGCACCAATTACAACAGCAATGGCTAAATCCATAACATTTCCTTTAAAGGCAAATTCCTTAAAATCTTTCCACATATGTTTGACTCCTTCCCTAACTATGTATGACAAAATGATAGCAGAACTTCGTTGTTATGTGAACAGATGACCATCAATGTGTTTTCTTAAAGAGACTGGGAAATAACTAACTTTTCAGCATGGCTTCGGCAGAACTCTCCGTTACATTAGATTTCATTCATACAAAACCCGAACTAAGCAAACCTTTTTCAAGGGTTTGCATTATAGTTCGGGTTATTTCTAGACGCGATCCTTTTATCCCACGCTTTATTTTTACATATCATGATGAACATTGCGATTTTGTCGCGAATGATTTTTATTCTTAACCTGTTTTGAACCACTTAATGGCTCCCCATATGGTTGTTGCGGGCTTTGTGGCAATTTTGGCTTTTCCTGCTGTTTTGGTCCTTTTGGTTTTCCACCCATGTGATTTCCTCCTTCCAGCTAGTAATTAGCTTTTGAGAAAGGGGTGCAAATTATGCATTTGTTATAGCATGGATGGAATATCTGAGACAGCAGTTGGAAAAGCATAGACAACATTTTTCAGTTTATCAACAGGGATGCTCATTTGAATAGCCATTGCAAAATAATTTATCAATTCATCAGATTTTCCACCTATTAAATGTGCACCAAGAATTAAATCTGTTTTTTTATCAATAATAATTTTGACAGCAGCCGGAGCATCGTTTGTATGACTGTACGTAAACCAGTCCGAAATGTCTTGATGGTTTACTTTTACATCATAATTAGCTTCTCTTGCCTCTTTTTCTGTGAGACCTGCTTTGGCCAATTTTGGCTCAGAAAAAACAACTGACGGGATCCCATTATAGTTTGCTTCTTGTTTTGCATCTGAAACAATGTTTTCCGAAACAATTTTCCCCTCCATTTCTCCTACTGGTGTTAAAGGGGAACCTTTTGTATCTGCTACATCGCCAACAGCATAAACGTGTTCATTGCTGACACTTTGTAAATACGTGTTGACAGTTATCCCAGTCTTGCTATGATTAACACCCGCCTGATCTAGCTTGAGATCGTTTATTTGTGGAACGCGACCGCCCCCATGTACGACTAAATCTCCACGGAATGAAACTTCTTCATCGCCTTTACTTGCCTTTACTATATATTCTTTATCATTTTTTTCAATTGCATTTACTGAACTATTTAAATGAATGGAAATACCTATTTCTTTCGATTTTTTTTGCAACAGGTCTACCATATCGGAGTCAAATGACTTTAATGGCTGTTCTCCACGTTGCACAATATGAACATCACTTCCTGCTCTTGCAGCAATATGGGCGAACTCAAAGGAAATGTATCCACCCCCCACAAAGATAACACGTTTTGGTAGCTGATCAAGTTCAAGAAAGTCTTCACTATACGTAAGGTGGTCCGCTCCGTCAACTGGTAATGGAGCAGGTCGAGCTCCTGTTGCAATAACAATTTCCCCCCCTTCTAAGACCTTCTCCTTAACTTTTAGCGTTTTTTCATCTAAAAATTGCGCTTGTCCATGGAAGGTTTCAATTCCTGCCTTTTCAAAGCTTTTCTCCTTCGCTTCGGGAACCGGCTCTGTAAAGGAACGCTTGAACTCCATTAGGTCCTGCCAATTAATCTTAGCAGGCTTTGCAATCCCCTTTCCTTGCATCCGTTCTGTTTCATCAATCATGGTGGCAGCACTCGCTAACACTTTTTTCGGGTTACATCCCCTCAATGGGCATGTACCTCCATAAGCACGTTCATCTATAACAGCAGTACGCAGCCCTTCTTGTGCACAAGAAGTTGCCACTGAAGATCCAGCGGGTCCTGTCCCGATTACAATCACATCAAATTTCTCTGTCACGCTTTCCCCTCCTAGTTACTATTCACGTACAATAATTTTCCCCTTACCTTATAGAGGTTAAACTTTTTCAATAGGAAGGGAAGGTGTAAACTTAAACGAGGAGGGATATAAATGACGATTCCAATACAGCAAATCACATTACACCATCTAAGCATGGAACTTAAACAACCCTTTACAACAAGTTTTGGGACTGTGGAAAACAAAGACTTTTACATCACAGAGATTGATGATGGACAAGGAAACCGAGGCTTTGGAGAATCTGTTGCATTTACAGCTCCTTGGTATACAGAGGAAACCCTCACCACAACCGGACACATGATGAGAGACTTTTTAATTCCTATCTTATTAAATAATTCGATCAAGCACCCTGATGATGTTTCGAAGCTTTTCACAACGATAAAACGGAATAACATGGCGAAATCTGCCTTAGAGGGGGCAGTCTGGGATTTATATGCCAAACGTGAAGGCCAATCACTTGCCGAAGCCCTTGGCGGAACGAAATCAAAAATTGAAGCAGGCATTGCTATTGGCATGCAGTCTTCCATAGCGGAACTATTACATAAAATTGCATTAAGCCAAGAAAATGGATATAAACGAGTGAAACTGAAAATTAAACCAGGTAAAGACATAGATGTCCTTAAAGAAGTACGGCACCACTATCCGGACCTGCCTATCATGGTTGATGCAAATTCTGCTTATACATTAGAGGATACAGCAAGGTTAAAGGAGTTGGATGCCTTTCAATTGTTGATGATGGAACAGCCTCTAGCACATGATGATATTGTAGATCATGCAAAGTTACAAGCAGAAATTGATACCCCCATTTGTCTTGATGAAAGCATTCATTCTCTTGAAAATGCGAAAAAAGCGATTGAGCTTGGAAGCTGTCGGGTCATTAATATAAAACCAGGCCGAGTCGGTGGCTTAACCGTAGCAAAGCAAATTCATGATTATTGTGTGGAAAAAGGCATTGCCGTTTGGTGTGGCGGTATGCTTGAAGCAGGTGTGGGAAGAGCGCAAAATATTGCCCTTTCTTCTTTGGAAGGCTTCCGTTTTCCTGGAGATAACGCTGGCTCAGACAACTACTGGAAAAAAGACATTATCCTGCCAAAGGTTGTTGCCCATAACGGATTAATCACCGTTCCTACAGATCTGGGAATCGGCCACGCCATTGATATTGAAGCCTTGGCCCAATTCAAAGTCGACGAAGAGATTTTCTGAGAAATAAAAAAAGCTAATCACGATTTTAACTCGTGATTAGCTTTTTTAACATGTAAATAGCGCAGATATTTTACTTCAACTGCCAGAAACGAGGCTATTTAAAGCATGTCTGCTCTACAATTTATTATTTAGTAAAGGCATCTGTTAATGCTGTTACGATTTGTTTCTTACGTGACACAACGCCTTTAAGCAAGGCGCGGTTATTAGCATCAAGGGAAACGTCAAATGCCTGCTCCACTTTCGCTTTTCCACTACCAAGTGCTAACACTTCGGAGTCGTTGTTAAGAATATCCGTCACAACGAACAGAAATAGATCTAACTCTTTATCCTTAATAATTTGGGCAATCTCTGTATCAATATCATCTTGGAATTTATAAATTGCGTTCGTGTCAACAGCGTTTACTTGTGCAATTTCCACCTTAGCTTCACCCATAGAAAATTCTTTCGCATCCATTGTCAGTAAATCTGTTACAGATTTATCGCTCAAGTCTGCTCCTGCCTGTAGCATTTCAAGACCGTAAGTTTCTAATTTTACACCAGCTAGTTCTGCCAATTCATATGCTGCATCAACGTCTTCTTTTGTACATGTAGGAGATTTTAATAAAAGGGAGTCGGAAACGATAGCGGAAACAAGAAGTCCAGCTATTTCTTTAGATACCGCGACACCTTTTTCTTTATATATCTTATTTAAGATAGTTGCTGTACATCCAACTGGTTCAGCGCGAAAAGATAGAGGCTCTTTTGTTTCAAAATTCGCGATGCGATGATGGTCAATAACCTCTGCAATGCGTATATCTCTAATATTATCAACACTTTGTTGGAATTCATTGTGATCCACAAGAATCACTTCTTTTATGTCAGATCCTACTGTTTCAATTAATTCAGGTGCTTGTACACCAAAATAGTCGAGTGCAAATTGCGTTTCCTTGCTAACTGTTCCAAGTCTGGCAGCTTCTGCATTCACGCCAAGCTTTTTTTTAAGATCAGCGTAGGCAAGTGCTGAACAAATGGTGTCTGTATCTGGATTTTTATGTCCAAAAATCAATGTTTTTTCCATATTCATTCTCCTTCTTTCACAATATCCACTATAAGATTATCATACCTACTATGTAGATGAATAGCGATTTACTATTTTAATGTTTCGGTTACCCTCCAAATTTTATCAGAGCCATTATAATGATTCAATGCTATATCCAAATCATGGAAATATCGATGTAAATGTCTAACTTGTTCCACTTTCTCATCACTTATAGTAGCCTTTGCAATCTCCACAATTGCTTTAAGATCTGTTTTTAATGCATCACTTTGAACCGTTTCGATCTCCTTCTCAATAGTTCCAATGATTTCTTTTGCTTTATCCGTTTGTTCTTTCCAATTAAGATTGTTAATATTCCCATAGCCTGTTTTATCATTATAAAAATCATGGGTCTTCGCTATAAAATCACCTATCTCAACGTGTTGCGCTCCTACTGTCTCCTGAATCTCTTCAATCTCTTTTGCAGTGTCCGCATCGACTTCCTGCCCCTCTGTCGCCTTCTCATTCTGTGCATTCTCCAAGTCCTCAATTGAAAAAACACTATTAATGTTGAATACGTTAAAAAAGAGTAACAATGAAGCTATGAGTGCCACGGAGAAAATTGTTACCAAACTCCACCCAAACCATCCGATTTTTCGTTTTTTCTTACTAGTTTCCAAATCTGCTCATCCTTCTTTACTGTTGATAATACCATTCGAGAATCTTATTTCTCTTTTCTGTATCTTGCACATCCTTCGCACTAAACCCACCAACGTCGACTACTTTAATTTCCGGGTTTAGTGGCCTGCTTGTATCTTGTACCTTGACGATACAGTAGCCTTCCAAATTTGCAAGTCTTATTTCTAATATTGCTTTATCAGAATATAATTCATAGATCTTTTCTTCATCTTCTCTTGTAAGATTCCAAGCCGTGTCGATTTCTTCTTGACTGAAAACAACGGATTGTAGCTCGGTTGGTTTAGTAAGAGAAGGTGTTTGGGTAACTGTCTCTTTCTTCAAGATACCATCCAATAAACGGATAATCTCAGCTATACCGATTAATATAAAACCGTACATCAAGGAAGTTCCAGCAAGCATAAAAAACGTGTCCCAATCTATTGTTGCTGTTCCTTCCGGGTTATAATCGGAAAATTGATTCAATCTAGCCATATTCCAAGCCTTGTAAAATCCTGCTAAAAGGACAATAATTCCTGTAACAAATATAATTCTACTTATGATGATTGCTCTCAATGTCTTTCCCCCTTCTCTATTTAATTCTTTACCTGATCAAAAATCCCTTCATAAAATCAATATATTTTACATTCGAACCTTTTATTTTTATAGTTAATACCAAATGTTCTATTAGGAGGAATATAAATGTCAGAGCAATTTGATCTTACTCGTTCTGCTTTATTAGGCTTTATTAAAAATATCGACGAGAAAAAGGCTGATGTACAGCCTGAATACTTTAATAACACAATCCGTTGGCATATCGGGCATGTGTTGGTAACGCCAGAGTCACTACTGTTTGGCTTTCCAAACCATTCCGAGAATCTACCAAAGTCATTTAATGACTTGTTTGGCACAGGAACGAAACCAGCTGATTGGCAAGATACTCCACCTAGTATATCTGAACTCGTTACAGAGCTCGAACAACAACGCTCACGTATTAAAGATCTGACAGATGACTTTTTCAAGCAGGATCTACCTTATACCCTACCGTTCGGAAATTTTAAAACCTATGGAGATGTTTATGAAATGATTCTGCAGCATGAGAATGAGCATCTTGGTAAAATAAAGGCAATGAAGCAAGTTGTCGACAAATTATAAGAAAAAAGAAGGTTATATTGTAATTGGTGGCGGTATACTAGGTGCCTCCACCGCTTTTCATCTTGCTAGTAGTGGGAAAGCTGTTACGCTAATTGACCGAAAGGATACAGGACAGGCAACAGATGCTGCTGCAGGAATCGTCTGTCCTTGGCTTTCCCAGAGAAGAAATAAGGCCTGGTACCAGCTCGCTAAAGGTGGAGCAAAAATCTACCCGGAAATAATTAACAAGTTGCGAGAGCTTGGAGAGGTCGACACCGGCTATGAGAGAGTCGGTGCAATTAGCCTGCATTCAGATGAAAAGAAACTTAATGCCATGAAGGAAAGAGCATTAAAAAGAAGAGAAGATGCACCTGAAATTGGCAATATAACGATATTAAACGAGGAAGAAACAAAACAAGCCTTCCCTTTGATCGGTGAAGGATATGGCGCTGTTCATGTAAGCGGAGCTGCTCGCGTTGACGGCCGAAAACTACGCGATGCCTTAATCAGTGGTGCAAAAAAGCTTGGAGCACAAATAGTCAAGGGTGATGCTAGCCTTGTTGCTGAGAATGGTAATGTAACCGGTGTACGTGTGGATGATGAGTTGTATGAGGCCGATACAGTGATCGCTACAACAGGAGCCTGGATGGGAGAATTATTTAAACCATTGGGAATCTCTTTTGATGTTAAACCACAACGAGCCCAACTCATGCATCTACAAGTTGCTGGGTATGATACAGCAAAATGGCCTGTTGTCATGCCGCCAACCAATCAGTACATGCTTGCTTTCGAGGATCAACGCCTCGTGATTGGAGCAACACATGAAGACGACACAGGCTTTAATCCAAGCGTAACAGCAGGTGGTCTATACGAAGTGCTCAGTAAAGCATTACAAGTGTCTCCACAACTGGAACACGCGACCGTTCTTGAAACAAGAGTAGGCTTTCGCCCTGTCACACCTGGATTTCTACCAGTAGTTGGCATGGTACCTGGCGTTTCTGGACTCTTTGCTGCAAATGGACTAGGTGCCTCTGGTCTTACAATGGGACCATACATAGGGGCAGAGCTTGCGAAGATGGCCCAGGGAATTGAATCAGAAATTGATCCCGCAAATTATCCTGTAGCCGAGACTGTTACAAAGCTTTAGATTAGATGGTGTGGGTGTGAAGCGTCTCCTTTTTTGGAGGCGCCTTTTTTGTTGTTGCTGCGTCACTTTTGTGGGTGCTGCGTCTCTCCCGTGTGAGGCTGCGTCTCTTCACGTGGCTGTGGCGTCTCTTCTGCGGGATGATGCGTCTCATTTCTTGGTTGATGCGACTCTCCCCTGTGTGGCTGCGTCTCTTTTCTTGGCTGATGCGTCTCTTCTCTAGGAAGCTCCATCATAAAACGTCGGCTTCACTTTGCAGTGGTCTGGCTTCACTTTGTGGTACTCTGGTTTCACTTTGTGGTACTCTGGTTTCACTTTGCGGTGCTCTGGTTTCACTTTGTGGTGCCCTGGTTTCACTTTGTGAGGCTCTGGTTTCACTTTTCGGTGCCCTGGCTTCACTTTGCGGTGCCCTGGTTTCACTTTGCGGTGCTCTCGATTCACTTTGCCTCCATCTCGATTCACTCTGCCCCGCTCTCGGTTCACTTCCAACATCTCTCCCCATGGAATACAAAAAAGGCTGCCAATTCGGCAGCCTTTTTCTATATCTTTTGTTATCTACTATTCTATTTCACAATTAATACGGGACATTCTACGCGTTTTGCCACTTTGTGGCTCACGCTTCCGAGGATAAAGGTCTGCAGGTTGTTCAGCCCCCTACTCCCTAGCACTACACCATCTATTTCATTATTGTTGGCATAGTTGACTAAAGTAGGGCCTGCTTCTCCATGCAAAATCTTAATCTCGTATTGAATATCGGTTTTATTCAATAATTCTTTAACAGCCTTTAGTTTATCATTACGCATTTTTTCTAGGGCGAATTTGTCCGTTGCATGTAGCACATCTGACTTCGCTTTATTGCCATCCACAACGTACACAACATTAATGACTCCATTAAACTTCTCAGCAAGCTCTATAGCATAATTTGCTGAGCGAATGGAATGCTCTGATCCATCTACAGCCAATAGTATTCTTTTAAACACCATAACCACCCTCTACAGATTCTGATAAAAGCACTTATTTTAATGTCCTGACGCCTTCGATAAACCACCAATACGTTGAACTAAATTTTTACTTGCTTCATTTAAACCCGTGAACTCCACGTTAATGTGGTGTTGTTCAAACTTGGCTTGAATCTTATCAAGCGCTCCTACTGCTGAATCATCCCATAAATGCGCACGACTTAGATCAATTTCCACTTCCTTAACAGTATCGGCGAAAACAAACTTCGCCGTAAAATCACTTACTGAAGCAAAAAACAACTGACCTTCAATACGATAAACTCTTTTTTGTTCTCGCATCATTAACTCATCCGTAACTTTCACTTTGGATATTTTAGCAGCAAAGAAAATTGCACTTAATAGTACACCAGCAAGTACACCTTTAGATAAATCATGTGTGTAAAGCACGACAGCAACGGTTGTTAGCATGACAACTGCATCTGTTCTTGGTAGTTTGTGTAAGTTACGTATCGAGGACCAATCAAATGTACCAATAGATACCATAAACATAACACCAGCTAGGGCAGCCATTGGGATTTGAACAACAAGTCCGCCTAGTACAATAATCAGAAACATTAAGAACGATCCAGCAACCAATGCAGATAAACGGCCTCTACCACCAGACTTCACATTGATGACAGACTGACCAATCATGGCACAACCAGCCATTCCACCGAAGAAGCCTGCAACAATATTGGCAATCCCTTGTCCGCGACTTTCTTTGTTCTTATTACTCTCTGTATCTGTCATATCATCTACGATATTAGCAGTTAATAAGGATTCTAGTAATCCTACAATAGCCAGAGCCAAGGAGTATGGAAAAATAATCATCAACGTTTCAAAAGTAAACGGAATAGAAGGAATCAAGAAGATAGGCAATTGCTGTTTCAATGCACCCATATCTCCGACTGTTCCAATATCTATTTTACCAAAAATCACGATTGCTGTGACGACAATAATTGCTACCAAAGCAGATGGAACCGCCTTTGTAACCCTAGGCAATAGATAAATAATGGCCAAGGTAAGTCCAACAAGTGCATACATAATCCAGCTTTCCCCTTGGAAATGCGGAATCTGTGCTGTAAATATTAGAATGGCTAGTGAGTTAACAAAGCCTACCATCACCGAACGTGGTACAAACTTCATAGCTCTTGCTAGCTTAAAAACGCCAAAAATGATTTGGATGATACCTGTAAGAATCGTTGCTGCAAACAAATACTGCAACCCATGATCCGCAACGAGATTTACCATGAGTAACGCCATTGCTCCTGTTGCCGCAGAGATCATACCCGGTCTCCCTCCGACAAAAGCAATTACAACTGCAATACAAAAAGATGCATATAATCCAATCATTGGATCAACACCCGCTATAATTGAAAAGGCTATTGCTTCTGGGATTAAAGCCAGTGCAACTACCAAACCTGCCAGGACATCCCCTTTGACATTGCCAAACCATTCATTCTTCAATTGTTCTACTTTCAACTATTCAACCTCTTTTCATATATATTCAAGCCAACTTATGGCATGTTCCGTAGATAACTAAGAAATCATACCATAATTACTCACATTTCACAAAACACGAAGAAAGCGTAATCAAAAGGTGCTTACGTCTATTTTTATTGTTTTTCTTCTATTTTCTCTTAATTTTAGTAGTAGGCCCATTCTCTATAAAAATGGTGGCTTTATTTACGTTTAAAATCAAGGTATACTTACATGTGAAATGAGTGAAAGAAGGTGAAGAAATGAAAGGAAGAATTGCAGTATTTGTTATTATTTTAGTTACGATAATTGCCATGTTCTTATGTTGGCTATGGCTTCAGGATGTTATCGAGGATTATGATTTGGAAAGAGCACTTGGGGGAACGATGGTTGGGGATTACGAGCACAATCCGGCTGACTCCCAGTTATCATAAATGTTTTGCCATGTTGAACTCTTAATATCGGGATGAATTTAATTCTGATATGCCTCGAGGCAAGGCTTTCTACTTGGGGCTTACGATGTTCTGTCACACAAGCATTTCTTATCATAGCTTCTTTTCCATCGTTTGCATAGTGATACGGAGCAGAACGGGATACGACGAAGCTGGAACAACATAATCTGGATTGGAATTATGCCTTTCTAGAAACTGCCGAAACCTTCCCATTAACTCTGGTACGATTGTTACGGGAAGATGAAAGAGCCTGCCTTGCGTGGTATAAACATTGTTTCCAACAGGTAACAGGATGCCGCTTATGATCTCACCCATTTTAGGAGTTTGGAATATTTCATTAAAAATAAATACCTTTTTCTCCTCTTTTAAAAATACGTCTTGAACGTGGAATAACCGGTTATACTTTCTATCTATCTTGACTACACGATAAAACCCTGGCGTGATACTTAGCCAACTATTCAAGTGTGCCTGCACAACCTTGTCTGCCTTAGTCCATTTTTCATTATGTACTTCCAAATAATCCTGGTAGATGGTCATACCATGGGGAGCTTGCGGGTAGCAAAATAATAGCCACCAAATGATTTGGGGAAAAGCTTTATCAAACAACACTTCAGGAACATTCATTTGCTTTAGTAATTTTTCAATTTCTTCCCGCAATAACTGGTCATACTTTTCAATGGAAAATAAGAACAAATCATCCAAGATAAACAGTAATTCCTTTGTAGACTGCTGCGTATCATGTAATTCATCTAAACTTCTACCGTTATTCAACACCTGGAAACCCCCTTCGTGAATTCACCCTATCTTATCACGAAAAAAGCTATAAATCAGGTTGGTATAATCCCATTTCCACTACTATAAACCCCTTGAAAATAACTTTCTCCCTTAAGGAAAAGCCCGTTATCTTTCCCTTATTAGTACTAGAAATGTGATTATAAACGTTTAAATCTTGATTTCTTACTCATCCGTTTTAGGAATATTACGCTGTTTGCCTTTTTCTTCCCAACTCTTCTCCCCATCGTCCTCTATAATTCCTAGTAGTACATCTGCTACTTCGGATTGGCGTAAAAGCGTATCGGACAACTCAAACTTAATATCATCTGCTTTTGCCAGGCTAAGCCCTTTTTTTAGTTCAACTGTTCCCTCAACATGGTATAGACGGCCTTCCTGTACAATTCGAATTCGATGAATATCCACTACGTCTTCATGGTCTAAAAGTATAGTTGTGAGCTTGTCTTGAACCTCTGCTGGTGCTGAAACTCCGATTAAACCGATCATATTGTCATAACCCACTCGAAAAGCGACAAACAACATTAAACACCCAATTAACATGGAAATTAAACCATCTGCTTGCAAAATACCAAAAAACTGCGAAAGCACTATACCAACCATTGCTAGGAGTGCACCTGATGTTGCAACAAGATCCTCATAAAAGACAAGTCGTGTAGCAGGCGACGCCTTCTTGACATTTTTAAAAGCTACGGTTATTACATTACTTGATTCATCCGTTTTACTTTCACTTCTTATTTCCCGCATCGCTTTAAAAAGGATTAATCCATCAATGATTAAGGAGGCAAGTAATACAATAAAGTTTAACAGTAAGCCATCTGATTCCTCAGGATCCTGAAATAAATGCCATCCTTTTAATATTGTCTCATAAGCCATCACGGTTACGACAATCACAGCGACCATACAAAAGATATTAATGACTCTTCCAAAACCTGACGGGAATCGTTTGGATGGAGGAAACTCAGCCAATACACTACCAAAAAATACAAACCCCTGATTTACAGCATCGGCAAGGGAATGCATAGAGGATGCAAACATGGAACCATTTCCACTAAATGCTGCAGCTATTCCCTTTATCCCGGCTAAAAAGGCATTTCCTAGGGCAGCAATACCCGAAGATGTATTTCCTTTACGTACCTTTTCTATGATACTCATGTAAATTCCATCCCTTTCTGAAGTTATGCTCCCGTTTTATGGAGGCCTTTCTCTTCTATTGAAGCTTCCATTTTATTTAAATGTCCACCAAGTAGCTTATACGTAAACTGAAAGATAGGACTTTGAATAAAGGTGAAGATAAAAGTAAAAAGAAAAACAGGCCCACCAAGCAACAGACCAATGAGTAATACAAGACATTCTGTTATAATACGCACTTTTCCTACAGAAGCACCGAGCTTATCAGAAATGGAGAGCATGAATCCGTCCCTTGGACCTGATCCAACTCCAGCTGAGTTGTAGATTCCCCCACCAATTCCCATTAAAATAATTCCTGAAATAATGACGATTACATCTAGCCAGCTTTCACTCGCATGTGGTAAGAAATCTAGAAATAAGAAAAAATCCACAAACACACCAACGAGGATGCCATTTAAAAACGTACCTAGTCTTATATAACTTTTATCCAGAATCCATGAGACAATAATTAGGATTACAGAAATAATAATTGCCCAAGACCCAATTGATAACCCTAGTTTTTCATATAGTGCTACATTTAATACGTCCCAAGGATGAATTCCCAAATGTTGCATGTTTATCGCTATACTGATGCCTATACTAAATAGAATTAAACCAAAGAAAAACACACTCCAGCGGATCGTCTTTATCATAAAACCCCTTCTCTCTTGCTAAAATATTAAAAATCGTCTTCAGTTTTTTTAAAAATCAAAACTCCAATTTAGTTTATCATTTTTCCTATAAATGTGTAGATAGTTTTCAAAGGATGATAAGCAAAATCCTTCATGTTTTTTTACATTTTATGTCATACTATTAATTGTACAGAATAGGAAAGAAGGAATTTACATGAACTTTTCAACTATCACAATCGCAGGAAGTGGTGTGTTAGGTAGTCAAATCGCCTATCAAACTGCATTTAAGGGATTCGATGTTACGGTATATGACATTAACGATGAAGCCCTAGAGAAGGCGAAAGAGAGAATTGAAAAACTAAAAGAACGCTATCAAGAGGATCTCGGTGCTTCAGAACAAGCTGTTAATAATGCGTACAATCGTATCGCGTTTCAGTCTGATCTAGCGAAGACAGTTTCAGATGCAGACCTTGTTATCGAAGCGATTCCAGAGGTCGTAAAAATTAAAACAGAATTTTATAATGAGCTAGGAAAAGTAGCTCCTCACAGAACTGTTTTTGCTACAAACTCATCCACCTTATTACCAAGCCAATTTGCAGAGGCAACTGGTCGTCCAGAAAAGTTTCTTGCCTTGCACTTTGCCAATGAAATATGGATAAACAACACAGCTGAAATTATGAAGCATCCTGGTACTGATAACGATGTGTTTGACGAAGTAAGTCAGTTTGCAAAAGCAATTGGAATGGTTGCACTACCATTACACAAGGAGCAACCAGGTTACATTCTTAACTCTCTATTAGTTCCATTATTAGATGCTGCAGAGCTACTCCTTTCTAAGGAAGTAGCAGATGTTGAAACAATTGATAAAACGTGGATGATTGCTACTGGTGCTCCAAAAGGACCTTTCGCCATCCTAGACGTAGTCGGAATTACGACTTCTTATAATATCGTAAATGCAAAAGCCGAAGCGACCGGTAATGAAGAGTTTAAAAAGCTGGCAAACTTGCTCAAAACGGAGTATATCGACAAAGGTAAACTTGGTACCGCAACGGGAGAAGGATTCTACAAGTATCCAAACCCAAGCTTTGAAGAGCCTGATTTCTTAAAAAACTAAACGAATGGCGTCTGTTACGTGAGTACTACGTAATAGGCGCCTTTTTTTATATTTCCTAGGTATGTTTTGCTTACGGAAGTTAGGTGAAAAAATAGTATAAAAAGAAAGAACCTTGGCTAAGGTTCTTTCTTTTTATGTTCTCATATATTTTCACTATAAATGGATAGTGATTTCTTTAGAAATTATTCTTCCTCTACTTTTGCTTTTTGGACTAATGCTTCAGGGATCATTTCAAAGCCCTCAATCATTGTGTTCTCTTCCAATTCGATCATAAGACTTAGTTTTCCATCAAAATGAATTTGCTTCACAAATCGTAAGTCTTCTGGGCTTACTTTTATGTCTGCCACTTTCGTCTTAATCTTAATGGATTTTTTATTGTATTTTGGAATGATACTACTTGCTTTTAACTCATATTTTTCATCGTCAATCACTGTCTTAAACGCAGTTTCAACCTTTTCTGTATCAACGTCCTCTATCCCACTGCTTTTCAGAACACTTTCCACATCTTTATAATCCAACCTTGGTATATCATCTTCTTCATGCTCTTCAATTACCCGATGAATTTCATCATACACATTAGAAAGCGTGGACGTATTAATTTGATCTCCGCTAACCTTTTTGACAATCTCCTCGAATACTACCTTATCATCTTCTGCTGTCATCGTTTCTTCCGCATTCAAAACTTCCTCAATAAAATGGTAATTCAGTTCATATGCTTTTCCAGCAGAGTAAAGAACATGGTTTACATCCGCTACGTTCTCTGTAAAGGTTGGAAATAAAAAGCCGGAAATCGGCGCCTTAAGATTAATAACAGGGTCCACCACGATGTTATATTTAAATTCCTTTTCTACATAGTCAAACAACAGCTCTTTTTTGGGATCCTGTGTTTTATTCATACTACATAAAATAAACTTATTGGAGTAAACTGCATCACGGGAGCTTTCTTCTGCATCTTCATTGCTTCGTTTCATCGGTTTCATATATTCACCTTGTATAAAAGTAACCACAATATCCATTTCATATTGCTTATCCTTTAACATTTTTTCCACAAGACGCAACATTTGATCTTTCCATTCTTCCGTATCATTACTCAATATTCCTTGATGCAAGATAAGCTGGCTACTATCCTCTACATCACGTTGAAATTTCAATTCAAATAATTTCTCATCAAGCTGTCCTGTTAGCACTTTTTTAAAATTGGTCATAAATAAATCTTTTTGTTCCTCTTCAAGTAAGTCGAAGGGCACACTCTGATGATGATAGATTTCACTCGATTCTTTCATGATATATACGTTAAAGATATCGTTTATTTTCAACAAATCGTTATTTATTTTAAACTGCTTTCGAATATTTGCGATGTCTTTTTTGTTCAACTTCATTCCACTCCTAAATTGGACTACGAATATATATTCTTCGTTCATCCATTCTATCATTTTCCATTTAGGTTATATAGATAAATATTTTTAAATGAAAGTTGAAAAATCTCTGTACAATATTAATTGTGTGTTGCAAAAGAGAACGGTTCTTCAGCCACTATGATACTATCAGCTAATTTTATAAAGTGAAACTTCAATCAGTGGGGTTTTCGTTCTTCCCAACTGATTTGTTAGTTGAACGAATCGGAGCGTTAGCGTCTGTCACTCCCACTTAACTTCACTGTTTCACTTCATATTTTGAAGTGGGGTTCTTACGGACGCTTGCACCGCGATAAATTCCTTCACATCATTCATACACAGCTCCATCCCTTTTTCCCAAAATGACTCGGAAGTAATATCTTCTCCGAGGTGTTTCATCACTAGTTCTTCCGTTGACATACTTCCGGAATCACGAAGGAATGCAAGATAATCTTTTTCGAATCCTCTTCCTTTTTCTTTTGCCTTTGCATAAATACTCAAGGAAAGTAGGTATCCAAATGTGTATGGAAAGTTATAAAATGGAGATTTGGTAATATAGAAATGTGGCGTCCAAACCCATGAGTGAACAGGGATATGACCAAGTGAACCATTATATCCTATATCCATAGACTCTTTCATTAATGTATTCAAACGAGTTGTTGAAACAAACCCCTGCTTTCTTTCCTCATAAAATTTCTTTTCAAATAGGAACCTTGCATTTATATTCATAAAGTTCATTACACTTCTCTTTAATTTTTCATCTAATAAGAGTAGTTTATCTTTTTTTGTAGTTGCCTGATCTATTGCCGCATCTAATACGATCATCTCCAAAAAAGTAGAAGCTGTTTCTGCGAGACTCATAGGATATTGCTTGTTAATACTATCAACATCCTTCATGGCATGATTATGAAAGGCATGTCCAAGTTCATGTGTAAGAGTTAGCAAGTCCTTTATCGTTCCTGAATAAGTCATGTAAACTCTGGATTCACCTGTTTGTGGGAAACCTATACAGAATGGGACTGCTGATTTATTTGGACGATTTTCAGATTCCACCCACCCCTTTTCAAATGCATTAGAAATAAAGCTTGCTAATTCTGGACCAAATTGGCTTAGATGACTTGTCACAAATTTCACAGCCTTATCGTAGTCAATATGCTGATCACTATTTGTAATGGGAGCCCAGAAATGATAGGAATTGAGTTTCGCTTCCCCTAAAATCTCAGCCTTCCCATTTAGATATTCAGTAAATGCATTTTTATGTTTATCCACTGCTCCCCACATTATATCTAGCGTCTCTGCTTTAATTCTGTTATTTAACAAGGGCTCTTCTAAAATATTTTCGACTCCATTGGTTTTATACACTTGTAATCGGAAACCAGCAATGTGATTTAGAATCTGTGCAAACAATCCCTCTTTTTCTTTCCAAACATTTTCTAATGCCTCATGAGAAGCTTTGCGTACTTCCGCATTTGGGTCTGCCCTTAAATTTATAGCCTGACCAACTGATAATGTATTTTCCTTTCCATTAATTGATACTTTAACTTTTATGCTACTCATCAGCGTTTTGTAAAACGAATACCAAGCGTGATAACCATCTATCATTAAATCAGATATTAGCCGCTCCTCTCTTTCAGATAGTTGTAACCTACCTTTTTGTCGCCATTCATTTAATATATATTTATAATTACTTAATATCTCTGTATCCAACATTTCATTCCATAACTTCTCTTCTATTTGTTGAAGGAGTTGCTGTGTTCTTTTGACACTTGTTTCAAAACTAGCATTAAGATAACCTACTTATCCTCCAGTGTAGAAGCTTTTTGATCTTTTGGATTTTGTGCCAGTAGGCATACGACAAAAGATTTGGCTTGTGATACGTTCATTTCAATTTCACTAATCAATCTAATTAACTCTGTTACCTCTACTGGTTCAGCAATACATTTCGAACTTACAAAACTACCAACTTTACTGTTAAAATCTTTTATCTTTCTTTCTGTATTTCGTAGATGTTCAACTAATTGTGGTGACTCACTCCCGCCCGGAAATATGGAGTCTAAGTCCCATACTTCACGATAAACACCATTTTTCAAATTTCTCCCTCCATCCACCTATCTACATTCACAACAGCAATTACTAGCTGACAATTCAAATAATTATATATCCTCATCTTACATGAAACCGTCACCTAACAAAATACTATTTGAGCTTTGTGTGCTAATAGAGCATCCAAATATTTTCCTTTTTCCCTCAAAAGTTTTGAAGGTTATATTTGAAAGTTCTATAATGAATACTAGGTTCGAAATATTTTTACATATCAAGGAGGAACAGTTTATGCCAACAAAGGACAATGCACCTGAATCTACCGTTACTGAGGATATCTCTGCAAGACGAGCAGCACTTGATGCTAAATTTAACAATTGGCCACGTAATACGATTTCCACACACTTTTATCAAGCCAGTTCTACATATCCTGAAAGAATGTATATTCAAACAGATAACGATTCGATTACCTATAAAGAAACATGGAAACTCGCCAAGAACTATGCTAAAGCGTTGATCAATCTTGGTGTAAGGCGTCGGGACCATGTTGCGATTCTAATGGAAAATGACGTCGTATATCCTGCTCTCATGATTGCATGTTCAATGGTAGGCGCTGTGTTTATCCCAATAAATACCATGTTAAGCAAAAACGAATTAAAATACATACTTACACAATCTGATGCACGCTATTTAATCATGCATCAAGCGACAAAAAATAATCCCCTTGCTGACTCTATAACTGCTTTACTAAATGAAGAGTATTTTAAAGAAGAGACTCTGCTTCAAGAAATCATTTGTTTACCGAATCATAATGAGTTATTGGACGAGCGCTTTCTTCCATGGGAGAAATTTTGTAAGAAAGCTGAATTAATTACAGATGAGAAATGGCAAGAAAGATGGAATGCGTCCCGTTACCCTGATGAAGTAGGTGCAATCATATATACTTCTGGATCTACTGGTACACCTAAAGGAGTAATGCTTACAGATGACATGCTGCTCAGGTCTTCCTACAGCACGTGTATGAGCAGGGCAATTGAGGATGGGCGTGTAACGTTTGCGCCACTTCCATTTTATCATTGCTACAACTTGATAGAAGGGATCTTTGCTATGTCCTTTGTCGGTGGCTTATTGGTCGCACCGCGTTCCTTTTCGCCACTGTCTGCTATGGAAATGATAGAAAAATATCAAGCAAATGACTTTCTACTTGTTCCAACCATGCTTGTTCCATTTTTGAATCATCCAAAGCTCACAGATTATGATCTGTCCAGTCTTTTTGCGATGTGGTGTGGTGCGGCACCTGCTCCTATCCCAGTATGGAAAAAGGCAATCGAATTACTTGGTCTGACAGAAATCATTACTGGCTATGGGCAGTCCGAAGTGGCCTCTTCTGGTGTAACGACAGAGCTTGGTATTTCCCTTGAAACACTCACAACAAGAGTTGGCCGACCAAAGCTTGGTGGTGTGAGTGGTCTTCCAGAATTTAATGGCAGCAATGTAGAGTACAAAACGGTAGATATCGAAACGAGAGAAACTCTACCCCATGGAAGTGTTGGAGAACTTGCAGTACGTGGCACGACCGTTAGCCACGGTTACTATAAAAAGCCGGAAGAAACCGCAAAAGTTATCGATAAAGATGGTTGGTTACTAACAGGTGACGTAGGTCGACTAGATGAAAATGGTTATATTGAGCTAATTGGACGAACGAAGGATATTTACAAAGTATCGGGGGAATTAGTTTCCCCTCGTGAAGTGGAAGAGGCCATTTCCAAGCATCCAATGGTCGACCAGGTTGCTGTTATCGGTGTACCGGATTCTTTAACAACAGAAGCTGGTGCCGCGTTCATTGAATTAAAAGCCGGTGAAGATTGTAAGCGAAAAGATATTTTGAGCTGGTGCACTGATTATCTCGCTCGGTTCAAGGTGCCTCGCCATATCTGGTTTATAGAATCATCAGAATGGCCATTAACGAGTACTGGAAAGGTGCAAAAATTCCGTTTAAAGGAAATTGCCGAAGAAAGATTGGCGACAAGAAATAAATAATTTCTAGAGTTCAAAAATAGGGAGATGCATGTAAATGAAGGCTTGGCATAAGGAAGTAATACGTGTTCATTATAAAGATACGGATCAAATGGGCGTTGTCCATCACGGTAACTATGTAAACTTGTTTGAAATAGGTCGAACCGAATGGATGCGACATGCAGGTATTCCGTACAGCAAAATGGAGGACATGGGACTTTTATTGCCTGTAATGGATCTGAATATAAACTATCAAAAATCTGCTCGATATGATGATCTTCTTGTCATCTATACGAAAGTAAGTAATTTTTCAAAAGTACGCCTGCAGTTTGATTATGAGGCAAGGCTTATCGCAAACAATGATTCTCAAGGAGAGATAGCCGATACACCAACTGGAGAGTTGCTCGCACAAGGTTCCACTGTCCATATGTGGGTCACACGTGATTGGAAGCCCGCCCGGATAGATCGTTTTGCACCAGAAGTATATGCGCTATTTCAAGAAGCGTAATTATTTTAATAGAGAGGAGCATAACCATGAATGAATCGATGCGAATAGCTGTAACGGGAATGGGAACGGTGAGCCCTTACGGTGTTGGACTGTCTACGTTTTGGGACAATTTAATTGCGAATAAATCTGCTGTTAAAGAGGTTGAAGATGAACAACTGCACCAGTGGGCTCCCGTTGGTGCGCGGGTTCAAGATTTCAATCCTGCCGAATATCTACCAAAGAAGCTAGTTAAGAATACGGATCGTTTTACCCAACTTGCACTTATTGCAGCAACAGAGGCTTTGTCTAATGCTGGTATTCTAGGAGAGGATGGCGAAACAATTGCTCCCAGTATTGATCCAGAACGGATCGGCACTTCTATTGGATCAGCCTTTGGGGGCATTCAGTCATTAGAGGAAGGATCTGGAAAGTTAGCTACAGGAAAGGCCTCGCGTGTCGGCCCTCGGCTCATTTCCAAATGCATTCCAAATGCTGCTGCAGCCACTATTGCAAAGCACTATGGTTTACGCGGTCCTTCAAGTACTCATGTAACAGCCTGTGCAGCATCAGCGCATGCGATTGGTGAGTCTACTTTCTGGTTTTGGCGTGATGATGTGGATTTCGTACTCGCTGGCGGAGCTGATTGCCTCTGGTCACCTGTTTTCCTATCAGGTTTACGTGATATGGGGGCGCTCGCAACAGAAGGCCCAGAAGACAAAACGACCTGGTCACGTCCTTTTGATCAAGATAGAACGGGAATGTTAATGGGGGAAGGATCAGCGTTATTTGTGCTTGAACCACTAGAAAAGGCAAAAGCACGCGGTGCCCATATTCATGCCATTTTAGGCGGGTATGGCTCGTCAAATGATGCCTACCACGATACAGCACCACATCCTGATGGCACAGGTGCCGCGCTCGCGATGAAACGTGCACTGCGTTCAGCTAATTTGGGTCCCACTGACATTGAATATGTTAATGCTCATGCTACATCAACTAAAGCCGGAGACATTGCTGAAACGAAGGCATTGCAAAGTTTATTTGGGAAACAATTGGATGCTATCCCTGTAAGTTCGATAAAAGGTGCGGTTGGCCATCTGCTTGGAGCTACTGGCGCAATCGAAAGCATCGCTAGCATAAAAGCAATGGAAACAGGAATTATTCCCCCCACCCTCCATTGCAAAAATCGGGATGAGCTCGCCCCAATGGATGTCGTACCAAACCAAAGTCGTAAACAGCAGATTAAAACAGTACTAAGCAACTCATTTGGCTTCGGTGGGCAAAACGGCACATTGATATGGAAGGCATATAATGCTGAGGAGCAGGGTTAATCCCTGCTCTCTTGCATATTCTAAAACGAAAACGTAGTAGGAGGTATTAACATGTCAACTGACAAACTTATTCTCGGTTCTTCTTCCCCTAGAAGACAGGAGTTGCTAAAACAAGTAAACCTCCCCTTCTCTGTTCGTACACCAGATATTGATGAATCACAAATTACAACAAATAATCCAATCGAGAAGGTAGAACAACTAGCAATGCGAAAAAGCCAAGCTATCCCTTTATTAGATGAAAAAGAAGTGATCTTAACAGCAGATACAGTCGTTTCCTATAAGCAACAAATCTTTGAGAAGCCAAAGAACAAAGAAGCTGCTATTCAAATGATTTCGGACTTAAGTGGAGAAATGCATGAGGTCTATACTGGTGTACAGATACGTTCTTCAAAACAGGAGCTTGTTTTTGTAGAACGATCAGAGGTAGAATTTTGGTCATTGTCAGAGGAAGAAATAAACTGGTATGTATCAACGCCTGATCCCTACGATAAAGCTGGCGCTTACGGGATACAGAGCCTTGGAGCAGCGTTTGTCAAAAGAATTAATGGTGACTACGCAACAATTGTCGGGCTACCTATTTCGAAGGTAGTACGAGAATTAAGGCAGTTTTCCATTTTTCCGTATTAAAAAAGGGCCGCCTTTGGACAAGCCCATATTTGCGATAAGCTTATAGAATGATTCCACCTATAAGCTTATCCCCTATATCGCATGCCCAGTCCTTTTAAAAAGTTCCTTGCATACCTATCGCCACATCTTCTGTAATTGCTGTGGCCTTCCTTTCGAAGCAATGCACTTAACTCTCCTTTAGAGACGTTAACCCCTACTTCTTCCCAAATTGCTAACATATCCTCAGTTGTTAGCTGCAACGCTATCTTTAATTTTTTTAGCATAACATTATTAACACTGCCACTGTTTTTTATCATCATAGGCGGACGTTCAGGCTGGCCAGGTTTAGGTTCTTGTTTTCCTCTTTTATGTACAATAAGACCATTAAAAAAAGACTCCAGCATTGTATTATCACATGGAAGCTCATACTCATTTTCATCATCACTTAAGCTATCGTTTAACCTGTTGAGCAATTCCTGTACGTCTTCTTTTGTAACTTCCACATCTCCTAATTGAAAGATCTTAACCATGTCCTCATCTTTTATATCAAGTGCATATCTTAAACGAACAAGGATATCATTATTGTTCATATCCATCGCCATTCCTCCTAATAGTCGGGTTAAATTACTAGTTTACCACGTAACGGAAAGGTTTTACAGTATGGCTGGATGATTGGACTTATGTCTGATAAAAGGGAATATGAAACTGCCACGTGAACCTTTTAAAGTGGCGCAGCTTCGCCTGGGTGCGACGCGACTCCTCCCTGAGGTGACGCGACTTTCTCTCTTTCTGGCGCGACTCCGACCTCATGTGACGCGACTTTCTCTCATGCAGACGCTACTCTACTTCCCAATAGCGTGCGTTCCAGAACTCATATGAAAGGGAGGAGCCAACACAAGGGTCCTCCCTAAGCTTACAATCTAATCTTAAACTTCTCCTTCATCTAATGGTGCGAGGGAGTCCATATGGCTGGCGATCATAGCGATAATGGTGCTAGCTTCATCCTTGCTAAAAATAAAATGAGATTCATCTTTAATTAAATCGTCGTCTTCTGTCCAGATACGGTTTGTTCGCTTAAGTACTCCATCTCCAGTTTCTCCTACAACTCCAAACTGGTAGGAAATCTCTACCTCATCCTCGTCATAGTACGCCGTAACCTCAGGAGTTTCCCATTCCACATCAATTTCCTCAAAGTATATTTCATCCGTTTCTTCTTCATCGTCCATAATATAACCTGAGTCGTCTGTTTCAATAAAATCCGCTTCAATGTACTCGTGGAAGCTCTCATGAACAGCATCCATGATATCGTCTATATCTTCAAGCACTACTTTACTAGTCAATCCATATTCCGGGTCTATCGTTTGAATATAGAACTCTTCATTATATGGATCGAAGAATAATGTACAGAAGTAATCAATGTCCTCTTCCCCACTGTATGTGAAAAAGTCTAAACGAGGATGCTTGGCACCGCGCTCAATGGACATTCTTCCATTCTCATCGTACTGTTCACATATCGAATTAAGATTATCCTGCAATTCCACACATACCCTATCAAACCATTCCATGTGCATATAGATTCCCACCTTTTTATTGGATTCCTCTTTAGTATGAACGGATATCCAAAAATATCTCCATGAATCAACAGGTAAATTTTGCGATATTATTATTTAAGCATTGAAACCATCTAAAAAACATGGAAATGCACTTTAATAGATAATTAAAAATCCCCTGTAAGAAATGTTTTCATATTTCCTACAGGGTGTTTCCTTTCATATAATTTCTAGGCGAGATCTGCGCCATTTGATTGGATGACTTGTTTATACCATTCAAAACTCTTCTTTTTACTTCTATCTAATGTGCCTTCACCTTTATTGTCCCTATCTACATAAATATATCCATAACGCTTTTTCATCTCACCAGTTGAAGCACTTACGATATCAATTGGTCCCCAGCTTGTGTAACCGATCAGCTCAACACCATCCTGAATAGCTTCACTCATCTGTTTGATATGAGCACGCAAGTAGTCAATCCTATAATCATCGTTAATTTCGCCAGCCGCATTTGGCTCATCCATAGCTCCAATACCATTTTCTACAACAAATAGAGGTTTTTGATAACGATCGTATAATTGATTTGCTGTAATTCGGAAGCCTTTTGGATCAATTGTCCAGCCCCATTCTGATTTCTGCAAATATGGATTAGAAATAGATCCAAATACATTCCCACTTGTCGAATTCTCTTGAACTGTTGGGTCGGTGCTTGTTAACCGACTAGCGTAATAACTAAATCCGATATAATCTACGGTATGATTTTTTAGTAGTGCTTCATCACCATCTTCTGCTTGTATGGTAATTCCCTTTTCCCGGAAGAACCGTTTCGCATAACCAGGATACTCTCCACGAGATTGTACATCGATAAAGAAAAAAGACTCACGATCCTTTTCCATCGCGTCTAGGACATCATCTGGATTACTTGAATAAGCATACGTCATACCAGCAGCTAACATACAACCTATTTGCGCATCTGGATTTATCTCATGGCCCGCTTTCACTGCTATAGCACTGGCGACTAGCTGATGATGCGCTGCCTGATATTTAACCTGTTGCTCATTTTCACCTTTTTGGAATACAAGTCCTGCTCCAACATATGGTAAATGTAAAAGCATATTGATTTCATTAAAGGTCAACCAATACTTTACTTTATCTTTGTATCGCGTAAATACTGTCCTAGCATATTTTTCAAAATAACCTACTAGTTTTCGGCTCTTCCAGCTACCGTAAGCCTCTACCAAATGAACTGGTACATCAAAGTGAGCAAGTGTAACAATTGGCTCGATTCCATGTTTCTTTAGTTCATCAAATACATTATCGTAGAATTTCAGCCCTGCTTCATTTGGCTCCGCGTCATCGCCATTTGGAAAAATACGAGCCCACGAGATGGATAAACGTAGTGATTTAAAACCCATTTCTGCAAAAAGGGAAATATCCTCTTTATAGTGATGGTAAAAATCAATTGCTTTATGTGAGGGGTAATATTCGCCTTCTAATGGGGAGTAGGATGGTAGGTTTCCTGTCATAATAGAATAACGTTTTTCTCCCGTTGGCAGCAGATCTACCGTCGTTAAACCCTTCCCGTCTTCTAAGTAAGCACCTTCAGTTTGGTTGGCAGCAATTGCACCACCCCATAAAAATCCTTCTGGGAAAGTCTTTATTACTTTATCCATAACAATTCACCTCTCTATGTAATGTAGATCAGTGAGGGACAAGATCCCCCACTGTAATTAATTTTTTTCCTTATAAATTTTCCCCATTCGAAGAGATAACATCTTTATACCAGAAAAAGGACTTTTTACGTGATCGCTCCATAGTACCGCTACCGTCATCGTGTTTATCTACATAAATAAACCCATAACGTTTTGAATACTGGCCTGAGGAAGCACTTACTAAATCAATACAACCCCAGCTTGTATAACCAATTAAATCCACGCCATCTTCCACTGCTTCTGCCATTTGCTCAATATGGGAGCGAAGATAATCAATACGGTAATCATCTTTAACCGAGCCATCCTCTTCCACTTCATCATAAGCTCCTAGACCATTTTCTACTACCATAAGTGGTTTTTGATAACGGCCATATAACTCATTTAAAGAAATCCTTAAACCAACAGGATCTATCTCCCAACCCCAATCACTTGCTTGTAGGAATGGATTTTTGACTCCTCCGATTAAGTTTCCATGGCCCATTTCTTCTGGCGTTTTTTCTAATTTATCTGTCCGTGACATATAATAACTAAAAGAGATGAAGTCTACAGTACCTTCTTTAATGGTTTCAAGATCTCCTTCTTGAATGTTTAACTCGACATTATTTTCTTTAAAATAACGCTTTGCGAAGTAAGGATATTCCCCTCTTACTTGTACATCTCCACAAAGATAATTAAATATATTACTTTCCTCTTGAGCATGCATGACATTCTCAGGTTTTGAATCGTAGGAATAAACAGGCGCATAGATTAACATACAACCAATTTGGGATCCTGAAATCAATTTATGTCCTAGCTTAACCGCTCGTGCACTTGCGACAAATTGATGATGTAAGCCTTGGAAACTATCTTGTAAACGAGTTTCTTCACTTTCAGGTGAAAACCCAAGTCCTAGCAATGGCATATGTGTTGCACCATTAATTTCATTGAACGTTAACCAATATTTAACCTTATCTTTATACCGTGTGAAGATAGTTTCAACATAGCGATCAAAAAACTCAACTAGTTTCCGATTTCTCCACCCACCATATTCTTTTATCAAGTGTAATGGTGTTTCATAATGTGCGATAGTTACTAATGGTTCAATTCCATGCTTATGAAGTTCATCAAATACTCGGTCATAAAAGGCTAAGCCTTCCTCATTTGGCTCCAATTCATCTCCTTTAGGAAAAATACGGCTCCATGCAATACTCATACGGTATGTTTTAAAGCCCATCTCTGCAAATAAGGCGATGTCTTCTTTATAGCGATGATAAAAGTCGATCCCCTCATGGTTCGGATAACTATATTTAGATTTATCAATTTCAAAATCAAACCCAGTTTGTCCAAGTAATTCAAGCCTCGCTTTACCACCAGGTAAGACGTCAGCTAAATTAAGACCCTTTCCACCTTCACCATATCCACCTTCAAGTTGGTTGGCTGCAGTAGCTCCGCCCCATAAAAATCCTTTTGGAAAACCTTTTGTCATGATATATTCCCCCCACAATAAAATTATTAATAATTATTAATATGCCTCTAGTTCACTTAATACAGATTTCATATAATCTACTTTCTGTTCTTCTGCATTCCAGTTACCATCAATAACTGTCACTGTAACAAAACCTCTATTAGCAATCGTTAAATCAGTTTCTATCTCTTCATCTTCTATAAGTGATGTTAAATATCCCATATCATTAAAATTATATATTCCTTTTTTCTCTTCATCATATTTATAATTTTGAAAATCAGAATATACCTCTTCATTTTCTATGAATTTTACACCTTTAATTTCACTAGATTCTTCTGCCGGATAATTTATAGATAAACCTGTTCCTAATGGCATTATCATATTTCCTGATTGCCATTCTTCATTTAATACATCCACCATATTAACTACATAATCGACAGCAGGGTCCATATATTTATCTAACTCCTCCCCACCAAAGAAATTAAGACTTGCAGCAATTGCAGGGTAACCATGTCTAACAGCACGAGCCGCTCCCCCAACAGTACCCGAGTTAAATTGTATCTCTCCGTAATTCGGTCCATCATTAACACCTGAGATCACTAGATCAGGTTTTTCGTCCATTATTACATTCACAGCAACTTTAAAACTATCCGTAGGGGTACCTTCAAAAGCGTATTGTTGATTACCATGCTCAATTAGTTCATGTTCTTCTTCATCCCATTTAATAGATGTTCCTGTACCACTTTGATTATTTATAGGAGCAACAGTCCATACATCATATCCATTTTCTTTTAATCTTTCATGTAAAAGTTGTATTCCAATTGAATCAAAACCATCATCATTGATTAGTAACACTCTCATTGGGCGATCACGTTCACTTACTGGCACTCCACTATCAACTAGATTATTTTCTTTTTCATCAGCCCTAACCTCACTTTTAGATTCTTTTGAGGTCTCCTCGCCATCTGATTCACCTTTTGTCTCTTCGGAACACCCGATAACTAAAAATGAAAATAATACTATCATTACTAGTGGAACAAAGAACCTATTCTTCTTCAATTAAATTCTCCCCTTATTCATGTTTACTAAAGTCTTTTCCCTTTAGGAAATTCTTCTTACTTTGCTTGCAATTCGATCAATAAATCTTGAGACTTTACTTCTTGTTCACTTGTTATTGTGATTTCAAATTGGTCATGATTTGTCACGACTATTGGTGTAGTCAAGACAAAGCCATCTTCTTTAATTGCCTTTATATCAAATTCAGTTAGTACTTGACCTCTTTCCACACGCTCCCCTTGTGCAATGTGGGCTGTAAAGTGTTTACCTTCTAATTGAACGGTATCCAAACCAACGTGTATCAAAAGTTCAGCTCCTTCATCTGATGTTATTCCAATCGCATGGTGTGTTGGAAATAATGCCGAAACGGTACCTGATACTGGTGAAAACACTTTACCTTCAGAAGGGTCAATTGCAATACCTTTACCTAGTGCACCTGACGCAAAAGCTGTATCTTCAATACTAGCTAAGTTTTTTACTTCGCCATTTAGAGGACTAACAATCACTTCATTTTTCACATTTTTGCCTACTGTACCTTCTTTTGGTGAATTTACTTCTGTTTCACTTTTATTAATCCCCCCGAAGATATAAGTTAATAGAAAAGCTAAACCCATACCAATTACCGCAGCGATTATAGCGCCAATTAGCGACATATCAATACCATCAGGAGAAATGAAACTAGGTATTTGGAATATACCAAGACCACCCATTTCATGTCCTTTTGTACCAAAGAATCCTAGCATTGCTCCACCAATTGCTGATGATATAATTGTGAAAATAAATGGTTTTTTAAGTGGTATTGCAATACCATACATACCTGGCTCAGTAACCCCAAAGATAGATGATATAAATGCTGGTGCGCTAAGTGTTTTTGTTTTTTGATTTTTAGTTTTTATCCATACTGCTAAAATAGAACCTGCCAACGCAAATGAATGAACAAATATTAAGGCAAGTATTGGGTCCCAACCCTGACTTGTAAAGTTGTTGAGTGCAACTGGAACAAGCCCCCAATGAAGACCAAACATAACAAACACTAACCAAAAGCCACCAAGAAATGCTCCTGCAATAACAGGGCTTAGATCATAGATCGAGGTAGTTGTTTGTCCAAGTAATTGACTTGCCCACGTTGCGATAGGACCGATTACGATAAATGTTATTGGAATAATAATAAGTAAGGTAAACATTGGAACTAAAAACATTTTTACAACAGAAGGAATTACTTTCGCTAAAAACCTTTCCAGTTTTACTGCAAAAAATGTTGCTACAATGATTGGTATAACAGACATGGAGTACGTCATTAAAATAACTGGAATTCCAAAAAATTCGATGTAAATAGGTGATTCAAACATTGTCCCTGCAAATAAGGTGTATAACGGCTCTCCTGCATTAGGTATTCCTTCTAAAGCTGGGTATACCAAGGCCATTGCAATAACCATACCTAAGAAAGGAGTTCCACCAAATTTCTTCATTGCGGTATATCCTAGAAGGATCGGTAGGAAATAAAACAGTCCATCCCCTATTGCATTTAAAATTTGGTATGTTCCACCTTCATTATCAAGCCACCCAATTGCAACAAACAAAGCGTTGAATCCCTTTATCATACCCGATGCTGCTAATACGCCAAGTATCGGGGTAAAAATGCCAGAAATCATATCGATAAATCTATCCAGCAGACTACCCTTTTTTCCATCTTCAGCATCAACTGGCTTTTCAAATTGAAAAGCCCCTTCTTCTACAACTGCTTTGTACACATCTGATACATGATTTCCAATAACTACCTGGTATTGACCTCCGCTTTTCATCACGGTTACAACACCATCCATATTTTTTAATGTCTCGGTATTTGCTTTGCTTTCATCCTTTAATTTAAAGCGAAGTCGCGTGATACAATGAACCACACTGTTAACGTTTTCTCTTCCTCCGACATTTTTTATAATGTCTTTTGCCAATTGATTGTATTTCATAATCGGCCACCTTCTCCCCTTTTTTTCAAATAAAAAACCTGAATCAATCTGGAAGTCACACATAGAAACTGTGTGAATCCAATTGATTCAGGTTATGCCCAAACTAGGTAACATTCCTAAACGTTTATTCGATTAGCGTTAATTAATTAACAATTTAAACTTATCATGCTATTTTTGTAATGTCAACAAAAAAAATAAAACGTTTTCATATGTCAATCACTATTTGTCTTTCGCAACCTAAATGTTACTCGGTGAATATGCACAGTAATGTAGATTTTCTCATCCTGCGACAAAGACCAATTAAAGTTTTGATCTAAATAAATATTAATTTTTTCTGTACAAGCAAATGCTTTTTGATATTTACGTTGTACTTGCTCATAAAGAAAATCATCAACAGTATCTTCTAATTTTTCTTTTCGAACAAAACGAATAGAAAAATAACGTAGATGGGTTAGAAATCTTTCATAATTAATAGAATCTTCATCTAATTCCATTTGATAATGGTACTTGACGATATTCAAAATATTATTCACCATGTCGGTCACTTGAACGGCAACCTCTAAGTTCTCACCAGAAATTCCACTATTCACTAAATGTAAGGCAATGGACGCTGCTTCATCTTCATCCATGCGGAGTCCTGTATGCTCCCCAATAATATCTAATGCTTTCAATCCAATCTGGTATTCTTTTTTGTAATATTTCCTAATTTCATAAGAAAGCGGGTTTTTTATTTCAATCCCTTGTTCATGTCGACTGATAGCAAAACTAATGTGGTCGGTTAACGCAACATACAAATACTCATCCAATTTATAGGAAAGCTCTGCCTGTGCATAATCCAATATGTGTGAAGCTATTTCCAAATAATTTTCTGAGGTGTATTTTAATAATTGGTCTAACTTCTCGGAAGTACGTGTGTTTTGGAGGATAAACTTTTTCTCTATTTTCAACTCATCCATCGATTGGCCAACCTTCTTCTGAAAAGCCAATCCTTTTCCCATTACAACCATCTCTTGATTGTTTTCATTTTCTGTAACTACCACGTTATTATTTAAGATCTTCTTTATATCCATATAAACACTACCTCTTAAAACATATTTTAGCTTACACTAACTATTTTTTTATACATAAAACGGCTTTAAACCTTTTAAAAAAGAAAAACCTAAATTTGGTCATAGGTAACCATAGAGATTACCTTTCCACAAATTTAGGTTTTGCCTGCCGAACAGTAACAATCCTATTAAAATTGTAAACGCTTAATTTGATTAAATCATACACATTAAGAAGTGTCAAGATGAGTTTTTTATGCAGTTATAGATCACCGACAAGGTAATATTACTTGAATTCTAATATTCTATATGCATTACCATATACTATTAGGATAACTCCCTTTTTGCCTCAGTCTGGAGTTATTACTACCTTAAAGATCTTCCACAGCTTTCTTAATAGCTGTCTCTCCATTCACAATTTGGAACTCTTTTCCGATCGTATTCTTATCTTCTAGACATGCTTCAATGACTTTCGCAACATCTTCTCTGGAGATTTGCCCACGAGCTACATCCATACCTGCTTCAATTTGGCCAGTTCCTTCTTCATTCGTAAGTCCACCAGGATGGATAATCGTGTAATCCAAATCGGTTGCGCGCAACCATTCATCTGCATAATGTTTGGCTGCCACATATGGAGCAAAGGAGGAAGGTGCTTCCTGAATAGCTTCCCGTCTTGTATCAAAGGAACTAATCATGATAAATCGCTTCACGCCGGCCTTCTTGGCAGCTTCAATTGTTTTAACTGCGCCATCCAAATCAACCATAATGGTTTTGTCTTTCCCTGTTTTCGGTCCAGATCCGGCAGTAAATACAACCGCATCTACGCCCTCAGCAGCCTTTGCAATCGAATCAATATCTTCTTCCAAGTCAACTATTGCTGTTTCTGCATTTCGTTCTACAAAATAAGTTGCTTGCTCCTTCTTACGGATCATTGCTTTTGCTTGAAGTTGATCATTATCTTGAATAAACGTGACAAGATGCTTACCAATTTGGCCATTTGCCCCAACTACTAATGTTTTCAATGCCAACACCCTTTCAAAATTATAAGTTATGTTACCTCTATTGTGCCCCATTCCCTTTCTGTAAATCAATTATGCTGTTTGACCGTACTATGAAAAAACTGAACTCCTTTAAATACTTGTTTAGACTGACTAAAACCACGGAACATTTTATTTTTATGCTAAAATTTATTTAAGCCAAGTTTAGAATATGCACTTGGAAATTGTAGATATACGGAAGCAACAAATTCGTTCCTAGCTTAAAACGAAAGGGGTAAATTTAATGAATACAGATGATTTTGCATGGAATAAACACGAGAAGAAAGCAAAAGAACAGACAAAATTCACTTATAGTAGCCCTAAAATAAAGATAATAGATCATAATGAACTAAGGAATAAAATCGAAGAAGAACTTGAAAATTTACCGCAAAAATTACTCGGCCAATGGGCTTTAAAGGTAGCAAATCCCTACTTGGATTATCTCGATACTCATTTAAAAGATGACCCACGAATAATTTTAGGAAGAGAAGCTTTAGAAAAGAGATTGAACGGAACTATAAGAGCTTATGACTTACGAAAAGTTGGGTTTACAGTAAATGAATTAGCTAAAGAGGCTAAATCTAACGTTAGCAAGTATTCCGCACGTTCATTTGCTCAAGCTGTTGCAACTGGACATATGAGAGGACATGCTATGGTTAGCAGTGATTATGCAATAAAGGTAGTAAACCTTTTAACCAATAACTCCTTAGACGCTTCCATGAAGGAAAGGAAAAGACAATTAGCAATAATAAATGATTTATAGTAATGCATAGAACTTCAAACCAAAGAAACAATTCAGCAAAACGAAAAAGGTTAGGTATTCTTAATAGATATGTTCTCTACCGGTTTAGCCATCATGCTTTCATCAGACTCTTCATTTCCAGAATCTACTTTTTACAAAATACACATTGTCTGAATATGTTTGTTTTAAATCTTTTTCAGCAGCTAGTCCGCCTTCTTCATTGAAATCAGTAATAACAACGCTCACACCCTTTGCTTCTGTCAATCCAACACTGATCTATCAAGCCATTCAATTACTAATTTCTGGAATAGATCTGCTTGTTCAATCTGTACATAATGTCCTGCTTGTTCCAGTACATTATAAGATGCCTTCTGGTAGCGATCTAGAATTTGAAAAGCATCTTTATATCCGACCACTGCATCTTTTTTTCCTAAAATAAACGTACTTGGCTTATCAAAACTATCTTCTTCTAGCACTGTGGACAATCCATAATGCTTTTCAATTTTTGCAAGAAAGTCGTTATCAGCACAAATGATTCCAGCGTAAACTTCATCCCTGTAACGAACCCAATTCTTTTTATTCAACACAACGTTCTCTGAGCGAAAGGCTTCTTTTTCGCGTGGAGTCAATTGCGATAGTAATCCATCATCCTCATATAGAATAGTATGAGCGGGTAAAGTCCTTTCTCCTTTTTCAGGAATAATGACGGGACAAAGCAAGCATAGCCCAAGTACGTGCTCTCGCTGGGCATCTACAATGCCACGGGCTAGGTATCCACCATACGATTCTCCCATAAGCAGGTACGGCTGGTCAGGAATGACCACTTGGATAAAATCTAAGACAGTCTCCAATATGTCATCTGCATTTTCTACTTGATGGTATTCCTTTGTCTTCCCCATACCAGGTAGATCAAAATAGATCCTTTTAAATCCAGACCTCTCCCGAAAAATTGGTTCCATACATCCTTTCATAAGTCGGTGATCAACACCAAACCCATGTATCATGATTATGGGAATACCATCTCCAATTACCTCATAATAGATTGATGCTTTAGTTAAACTACAATATGGCATAGGGCGCCTCCCTTATTTTTAAATAATTATATGTAACAAGACTACTAGCGCTTTTCATAAAGTAAAACTTCAATCAATGGGTGTTTTCGTTCTTCCCCCACTGATTGGTAGCTGAACGAATCGGGGTGTTAGTGTCCATTTACTCCCATTTAAACAACACTGTTGCACTTCATGTATTAAGTGGGGTTGCAACGGGATAGATTAAAGAATAATCTCCTTTAATTACAATATCAATGTATTCTAGCCCTTTTTTCTTGTATAGTTAGAATAATGAAGAAAAAATGATGACTTTGGAGGATATTTAATGAGAAAAATTATCTTATCGACAGAAAGCGGAGCCGATTTACCAGCAAATTTAGCTGCAGCCCACAATATTCAAGTTGTCCCAATGCACGTCATCATGGATGGGAAGGACTATCTAGATGGTTCTTTACCTGTACAAGACATATATGATTATTATGATCGTACCAAAAAAATACCTTCCACGACATCCACAAATGCACATGAATACGAAGAATTCTTTTCAAAGATAAATAAAGACCATCCTGATTGTATGATTGTCCATATCGGCTATACATCCAAAGCCTCTTCCTCTTTCCAACATGCAGTGATAGCTTCAGAAGAAATTGATAATCTCATCCTCATTGACGCTTTAAATGTCACAGGTGGGCTAACTGCCATCGTTATGTATGCCGCCAAGCTGTTAGAACAAGAGCCCGGGATAGAGCCAACATCATTTGTAGAAAAAATTGAAGCCATCATACCGAAATCCAAGCTTGCTTTCGTACCTGGCAGCTTAGACTTTTTACGAGCCGGCGGACGCGTAAGTAATGTGGCTTATCTCGGAGGTGCCTTGCTAAAATTAAAGCCCAGAATAGAACTAATTGATGGCCACCTTGTGTCCAATAAAAAATATCGTGGAAAAATGAGCAGTGTTGCAGAAAAATTTATCCGAGAATACTTCAATCAATACGATATTAACAGAGAGCAATTATATTTAATTTACTCTATCGGTCTTGCAGAAGATATTAAAAATAGAATGGAAGAAATTGCAACCGAACATGGCTTCAAAAATATAACTTGGATGCAGGCCGGCGCAATGATATCCACCCATTCTGGCCCTGGTGGGTTTGGAGTTGCGGGGATAGAAGCATAAAGGACATTAACACAAAATAAGTGTGTGTTTATTGGTGAAAGCAATTTAAATAGTTCTAAACAAAAAGAAGTAACCGCCCCTTCGACCAGTGCGATTACTTCTTTTTAAATAACTATCTATGGTCAACCGCTCTTTATGCTGATGGGAAGTACCCTCTACCTCCCACAGCATTTCTTATACTTTTTTCCACTTCCACATGGGCATGGTTCATTTCTGCCAACTTTTTTATTGGAAGTAATATTAAGTTGATTCTTTTTAGGTTTCGTCAACGGATGTAGTCCTGATTCACTTTGTTCTCTTATTTCTATTGAAGAATAACCTTTAAGCGTCCACTTTTTCGTGTTATTCATTAGGTTTACAACATTATCTGTTAGCTGTTGGACGCTCTCCATAGTTTCAAATTCTATTACCTTACCCAAAAAAGTTATAACCTCACCTAGCTCATCGCCAATTTGCGTTTCATAAACACACTCTTCTACAATCTCATCAGCTTCCTCTTTATCCATTTCATAATTCCGAGTTAGGTACTGAACTAATTGCATATAGCTGTTATTTCTTTCTATATAATCCGGTTCCCCAGCACGGAGTAATTGTTCTTTTGTAAACGAGAAGAAGGAAAAATCATCTCTTTTTTTATGTTCGCGTTTCACCTTTTTTGGATCAATCACTCTCCAATGAGAGAACCCTTCCCGATCACTATACATTTCCTCTTGGTACACATTAGCTTCATAAATGATTTCTAAATAATTTCTAAGATCTACTTCATTTTTCGTATAGCTTTCTATCATTTCTTCTAGCTATGTCAGACTCTATGTTCCATAATAATATAAAAGGCCCCTTGTCAGCTTAATCCATTCGGTATTCCTTTTAACGATAGCCCTTACTTGCAGACTATCATTAAGCTTCAATACTGGTGCCACCAGCTCCTCTGGTAATGATAATATCTTTTCCCCTTGAAATATCCCTGAGTATACGAAACCAGTTGCTCGCAGGTAAAGAATTTGTTCTATTTCTAGATCTGGAGCAGGAATAGAGCCGCCTTTGCGTGCGATCTTAACTAGTAGTCCAAACCGCTCTTCATCAAAACGCAGACAAACCGTTTCCAGCAATTCTGGAATCTTTTCTTGGTATAAGGAAATAATCTCTCCTTTTCTTAAATTACTTACTCCTTTTAGTTGCAAGTATTTTCTTATGTTATTTAGTTCATCTTTGGTGTATCTGCTAAGTCCCTCTTTTAGCGAAAAAGGCACCTTTATTTCGCTCCAAAGTTTCTTATGTTCCTTTACTGGCAAATCTATATGTCTGTCATTTAGTCCGTTTAAAGCATTTTTTAAATCCTCTTCCAGTTCTTTGTTTATCTTATCACTCACTTTTGAAAGACTCTCTTTCTAGGCAGGGGCAAATTACATTCTGATTAGACCTCAGCCATTTAATATTTCATCATCTGCTTTTATAATATTTTTAAGGATGACCCTGAAAGTAACAAGCGTTGAAGATACTACTAATCTCTCTAATTATCTTCTACACATTCATAATTCCAATGTATTTTATTTCGGTATATTATTCATTACACAGACCAAATTTCATGCGAAATCGACAGAATATACATATTATATGCTACAATAGTAATAGATTTTTTCCAAAAAGGGGCAGCTCCTAATGGTCGAAAAAGTAAAAGAATCGCTTTTAAAGCTATCAGATTTTAAAGATCAAAAAGGAATAAAAATACTTGGTAACTTTTTATTAGTCCTCACCGTTATCTTTATGGGGATCGTCATTTGTATTGTGACTTATTTCTTCATTGCCGACTTTTTACATAATCATTAAACGTTTCATTGCACTATAGTAATTTTTAAAAAGCTGCGCCTCTCTATAGAAAGGCACAGCTTTTTTTAATAATTAATTTAACAAGCCTTGGTTATGACATAATTCTATGGTAGTGACTCACAAGCTAAACCGTCATTGTCATTCCCATCTAGCCGATGTGGGTCTGATGGTCCTGATGCCTCCATAAAGGCTTGAGCCTCAGCTTGTGTTGAGAAATCTCCACAGTCGCGATCCGCTCCAGAAGTGTCTATTCCAGTGTTAGGTTCTGGTTCTGGCTCTGGTTCTGGTTCTGGCTCTAGTTCTGGCTCCGGCTCTGGTTCTGGTTCTTGGTAATGGAAACCGTCATCATCATCGACATGTGCATAATTAGGGATTGACCATACACCTATACCTGAATCAATTGCAGTTTGTTGTGCAGCATGAAACTCATCCAGCATAGTTAAATCATTATATAAATATGCAGTTTTAGCTAACCCTTCACTAAGGAGTTTCTCTTGGATTGTTTCTCCATTGATAAACACATATGCCAACACCCTATTATACTTATCTCTTTCTTCTGTGCCTACTTTCACTCTTACTTCTTTTCCTTCTAAAGTATCTTTAACAAATTGTGATGCCTCAGGACCAAAAGGCTCAACTGGCTCACTAGGATGGACAGTTTCTGGGGTATCAATTAATAATAGGCGAACATCTTCTGTTTTACCGTTCATTGAAACTTCTAATGTATCTCCGTCTACTACTCTTGTAACAGTTGTTAAGACGCCATACTTTTCTTCCTCTTCTTTTGCTGCTTTTGCTTTTGCTTTTTTCTCCGCTTCTTTTTTTGTCGCTTCCGCTTCAGCTTTTTTTTCTGCTTCTTCTGCTTTAGCCTTTTTTTCAGCTTCTTCTGTTTTTTCTGCTTTAGCCTTTTCTTCTGCTTCTGCTTCTTCTTTTTCCTCATTCTCTTCCTGACTTTTAGAGGCTGTAGTTTTTTCATTATCTGATTCTACTGATTCTGACTTAATATCGTTGTGATTATCTGCTTTGCTATCCTCTCCAGGTACAAATCCAATAATAGCTAGTAAAACACCAAACAACAAAATTACTAAAGGCACTTTGGATTTTGCTTTTAACTTGGCATTTTCTCCAAATTCATACAAACCATAGATAATGATTACAATCCCAATGGTAACAAGAGGGAAATTAAACAAAAAAACTATACCTAATATAACTAAAACGATTCCAAGGAGAGTAGCCATCTATCTAACCTCCTCAACTAATTTTAAACCTTTTGTCTTTAAAAACTTCATATTGTGTGTAAAGGTCTCTATGGTATCTGAGCAATCAATGTTATCAAAGTCTACGCCTTCAATTTCATGTCTAGTAATTTTAACAGATAGAATACAACCTTGTTCGCTGCCTTCGTCTGAACTGACTTCACCGTACACATGTATAGTAGTTGTATTAATAGGAAGTATAGCAAAAAACTCACGTGCAACTCTTATTGCGCAACTACAAACATAGTCTTGATAAAGTTGAAAATACTTCCCTTTTGCCATGTTTCTTTGAGAAAGTTTTCCTGTCTTTGTTAATGAAAACACTTTTGTCGGGACTACTTCTTGGTTCTCAATATTCAAATTCACCATAACGTTTGGTTCATTTGGAGAGAAAGCAAAATCCACGGTGCTTCCTAAAGCTTTAATATCCTCAAATGGGTTAACTTCATTTGTAATTTGCTCCCAGGCCTCTCTCTCTCCATCTAAAATTTCCTTTGATCGCTTCACGCTATTTTGCCACTCAATATATAATTCGTTATCGGAGGTTTTTGCCATGTCAACCTCTTCTACCAGAATTCTCTTTCTTGCCTCGACCCTATTAAACAATCTATCTCTCAATGTAGGTTTATAAGATTGCACTTTTTCTTTGACGACCATAACATTAGGTCCTTCTTCAACTCGATTAAAAGGAGGATTGGATGTAGCAATTTCTTGCCAATTAAGTTGATCATTAACCTCTTTATGGAAGCTAGTTAACATCTCAACATGTGCCTCATATCTAGCAACTTCCTGTTTTGCTTCGATAATTTTTTCTTCCTTAGCCTGTTGCTGTTGTAACCGCTCGTAATTTGTTCTTTGAGGACGTTTATTTCTGCTACTAAGGTTTTTGCTATACGAGATGCCTGTGCCAGGTATACTCGTACCCACCGATACGCCACGTGAACTACTATTAACTCTTAGCCCTTTTCCTCCAATACTCGTACTAACCCCTTTTTTACCTACGTTGAACTTGACCCCTGGCGCGACTTTAAAACTCTTACGAAATCTGACTCCCATTAAAATCCTCCTGTTGTAGAAATTATGTTTTCAAACACTTGTGCTATGTAAACGTATTTAGTTCTAAAGAATCACTTATATTATACCATTATTAGATATACAGTAAATGGCAAATTTTGAATTCACCACCACTTCTAGTTTTAAAAATTTACTTTTGCTATTAATTTATTCCACGTAATAAAATTGGCTTTTTAAGATCATCCATTTGACTTACAATAAATTCAAAGATATCATAGACATTGTAAGTCTACGATTAAAGGAGTACAATTTTATTATGAAATTTTCAAAGGCTACAAACTACGCTTTGCATACAATGCTATTCCTAGTTAAAGCAGAAACGGATAAACCGATTGGTGTTCAGCAATTAGCTGAATCTCAAGATGTTTCTCCCACATACCTTTCCAAGATATTAACAAAACTTGTCAAAGCACGCTTGATTGATTCGATCTCAGGTGCCCAGGGAGGATATAAATTGTCCCGCAATAGAGATGAGATTAATTTCTTAGACATTATTCATGCAATAGAGGGAACAGCTTCCTTATTTGAATGTGACTTTCACCACAGTGACGGCTGCCTAATCCAAGCTGAAATTAAAAATGCAGAGGAAAGGATGAATGAGCATCTTAGGAAAACAAAATTGATTGATTTGGTTAAAAAGGAACAGCGTTTATCATAACTTCTTTTGTGTTATGGTAAACATATTTTTCAAGCGTATTACAGATATTAAGAGTCTTTAATATCTTCCTGGGTGGTGGTGTTTTATGTAGTAAAGGATGTTTTTCACACAAATTATAGATATAAAGAGTCTTTAATATCTTTTTAAAAGGAGAGGAATTTAAAATGTATGATTGTATTATTATTGGCGGTGGTCCAGCAGGGCTAAATGCAGCACTAGTGCTTGGAAGAGCCCGACGACATATTGCCTTAATCGATAATAATAATCCGAGGAATGCAGTAACACATGCTTCACATGGTTTTATTACAAGAGACGGTGTAACACCAACTGAATTTCGTACAATAGCGGCAAATGAATTATTACGATACCCTACCATTGATCATTTACAAGCAGAGGTGTCTTCTGTTGAAAAAGTGGATGCTGGATTTGAGGTTCGAGATTCTTCTGGTCTTGTTTATCAAGCAAGAAAAGTCATCATGGCTACAGGGGTAAGCGAAATCTTTCCTAAGATTGAAGGGTTCTATTCCTTTTACGGTAAAAGTTTATTCGTATGCCCCTATTGCGATGGCTGGGAGCAGCGTGATCAGCCGTTAGTTATCGTATCTGAATCACCTCACGTATTCCATTATGTAAAAACAATCTACAATTGGAGTAAGGACTTAGTTGTTTGTACAAATGGTCATTCTCTACTGGATGATGAACAAAAGGGGAAATTGGAAACAAAAGGAATTAAGATAATGGAACAAGCTGTTTCCTCTTTTCTCGGGAAAAATGGCCAGCTTGAAAAGGTTCGCTTCAAAGATGGAACAGAAATAAAGCGAAGGGCTGGCTTTGTTATGTCAGAAATGGCGCCTAATATACAACTCGTTGAAAACCTAGGCTGTGAAAAGGAGCAATCAGGCACATTGGTAACCGATGATTTTGGTCGTACTTCTATAAAAGATTTATATATTGCCGGGGATGCCTCCTATGTGAATCCATCTCAATTAATCTTTGCTGCAGCCGATGGTAGTCGAACAGCAGCTGCTGTAAATATGGATTTAACAGAAGAAGATTTTTAGCTTATGAGATAGACTTTAATCAAGAACGAATAGGAGGAGTATAATGTGGAACAAAATGTTTTTGAACAGCTAGCAAAGAGATATGATTCAGAAGATAGAATAGAATTAGCAAATGTAATTGTGAAAGAGGTGAAATCAGAATTACGAAACAGTAAATCAAAATCCCTCCTTGACTATGGGAGTGGTACTGGTCTCGTTAGTTTAGAATTAACCGACTTAGCGGATTCTATCATACTAGTAGACTCATCTAAACAAATGACTGACGTTGCGCAAGCGAAAATTAACGAAAGGGGTATTAACAATGCAAAAGCAGTTTACTCAAATTTCACTCAAGAAACTCCTGCACTTAAGGCAGACATCATTCTAACATCTCTTGTCCTTCTTCATATCCCGGATACGAAGAAAATCTTACAACAGCTGTTCAAAGTTTTAAATAGTGGTGGCAAGTTAATCATTGTTGATTTTGACAAAAACGATAAAATCAATCATCCCAAAGTACACAACGGTTTTACTCACGAAGAACTGAAAAATTGCTTAACAGAAGTTGGCTTTAAATCAACTCAAATCAAGACATTTCATCATGGAACACGGATTTTTATGAATCAAGATGCTTCCATGTTTATCTCAAGTAGCATGAGATAATAGAGTATAAAGCGGACTTTAACACTTTTAATAAGAATAGCGACTAATACTCAAAGTGACTTAAATAATTATCGCTAAAGGCAAATTGTATACAGTTTGATTATAGTAAAGCCAGCAATCTTTTGTTGCGGAGTAGAAGTGCACGTTCTGCACCAGCCAATGCTCCAATTCCCGCGATTAAGATATTTTCAATATAATTAAAATTAATTGGAGATACAAATGTTCCAAAGTTATCTGAAACCCAAGGAATTTGAGTAATACCTTCAAGTATCTGAGGAAGACCTAGAATTGCAGTTAATAATAAAAGGCAGATTGAAGTACACCCTACTAACTTACTCAGTGTAGGGTGTTTTTTCTCTAGCCTTAAGCGTAATCCTCTAACTGAATTATTATCCGGGTGCATAGGGTATTCTTTTCCTTCATTATCAACATAGTGTATTCTCTTAATTCCATAGGAGCCTGAAGAAACTTCAATTACACCATCATCTATAGAGAAAGTAGCCGGAAGTTTTGAGTAAGCAACTTGTTTTCCAGCACGGTATAATTCAGCTCTTGGTTCTTCAACGAAATATGGATAATTTACAGCATAATCAACTAACTCATCTTTGTCATTCTTAATTTTTATATAAAATACAGTTCGAGTAAATATATGCCATTTCTTATAATCTTTTAACTTCTCACCGTTTCCTCCCTTAACTTTATTTAACTGTCTACGTCTTCTATTAGAACGTAACATATACATACATCCTCTCCTTACTTATGATTCTAATTAGAAGTTAATACGGGACCGGTATGGCGTGTTTTATACCATATAAATATACTTATCAGAATACTAGCAGCCGAGGGGATGAATATAATCCAAGTCCCTTCCATTCCATCTGTTCGGTCTACATCAGCTAACAAATCAGTTCGTAACACTGTAGCGAGGATATAAGTAAGAGTATTATTAAGTGCATGAATTACTACTGCATACTCTAACCCACCAGTTCGCCACGTCATTATTCCGAAAGAAATACCAAGCATAATGTAATGTAGGTTGAACCAAAGGTCAGGTGATAGATGAATAGATGCAAACAATAAACTAGAAACAGTTATTCCAACAACAAGAGATGCTTTAGGGTTTTTGAACCAACTGGAGGAAATTTGAAAAACAAGTCCACGAAACCCGTACTCTTCTCCGGCACTTTGAAGTGGTACCAGTAATATACTTAAAGCAAGGATTAGTAATAAGTCAGTCGTAGTCCATTCCGTTACAGTGTAGGGAGCGAAATAGTTTAGTATTACAATACATACAGTCATAATAGGGAGTGTAACTAATATTGCACGCCCAAAAAGTTCTGCACGAAATGAAGAAAGAACTGAATGCAATATATTACCTTTCATACCGTAAAGCCATCGTTGTAATATCATGCTCCAAGGAATGAGCAGACCAACTGCAAGAAAATTACTTGCCATATAAATAGGCGTATAATCTGTACCACCTTTTACAGGACTAGTACGTCCAAACACACGACTGTCAATCTCACCGCCGATTAGCGAGAAACCTAAAATGAAGATAAACATTCCACCGATAAGAAGGATAAAAGCTATTAAACCACGTAAGACTTGTGGTTTATTGCTTACCATGACACGGTGATACGGTACTCCACTTGGAACCTCTCTGTTTGATTTTTTCATAATTATATGACCAGCCTTTTGACACTCTTAATTACCTTTTCCGTATATGCTTCAAAATTTAATTCATCATTAGTTTTTAATATTGATCCAGATATAGCTCCTCGAACGATAACTGCAATAACTTTTGGGTCGATATCAACAAATTCTTTAGCCAATACACCGTTGCGTAGTATTTCATCTAACAGATCATCTAATGCGTCTTTTTCGTCAATATCCACTAGATAATATGGAATATTTTCAGGGGTTCGAGCATTAAAAACAATTTCTAGTAATGCAATATTATTGTCACGATATGTCGCCTGATAAGTTAAGCTCGCTTTGATATACGTAATTAATTTATTCATGTTTGATTTTTCTTTTTCAACTCTTTCTTGGATAAAAGCCCGTTCTTCTAACACAAGATATCTTAACGTGTTTTGCATAAGATCTTCTTTTCCAGAAAAATGGTACGAAATAAGACCCGTGCTAATATTTATATTTTGAGCTATTTTCGATAGCGTTGTTTTTACGTATCCTATTTCTGTCAGCACACTTATGGCGGAATTAATAATTTGTTTTTTTCGTTCATCTGTTTCTATATAATCTCTACTATTCATTTTATTTCCTCCCAAGACACTCTTAATTTAATTGATCAGTCAATCAAATTCATTTTATATCTAGATATGGATTATGTCAAATTATATTAGACCTAATAATAGTGACTCTAATGCCGTGAATTAGCAACTCATTCCTCATCCACGGCATCTTCAAAAACAATTTCTAATAATGCAATCAACACTGCAACGATAATCTCTGTTTTAATTGAAAGTGTAATGCTACTCATGAACTCATCCACTGTATAAAGGACTAACCAATTGGATGTGAATTCAATACAAACTCGAATAACCATTACTTTAGATTTCCCTTTTATGTATAGCGTTGTCAGCTTGAAAATAGCTTTAGAAAAAATTTCAACAATAATCCCAAGAAAATAGAAACTGATAACAAATAATAACAGTGACCAAACCGTATCGTACTCCACACCAAGTAGATTGAAGACACCCGCGATTCCAAAAAAGTAAACCCCCACTACAAAACCAACCAAAAAAATAATAAAGATTGATATTCCAACAATTGACGCCATTTTTTCTTTCCAATTCATATCACGAAATGGACTCACCTCTGCCTTCTTAAATACAAAGTTCCGTACTACTATTTGACTTGGATTGTTAATGTTTCATTTTCCGATAATCCCCTTCACTTAAAGACAAACGTAAGAAAACCTAATTAAAAATAAAGAGGAATTTAGCTTTCTATTATTTCTTTTACCCAACTAATTCCCTCGTTCACGAATGCTTCTGTGGGATTTGAATGTGGAGTATGTTCAAAAACAAAAAACACGTTTGAACTACTTAAGAGCTTATTAATTAAATTCTCTACATTAAAATGGGTATTGTCTTTTTCATGTGAAGGGTGAACAGGTACCCAAATATATTTATTGTTATGAAACTCTACATTATGTAAATGGACTACTTTAATATGGCTCTTCCACTTTTCAATATAATCCATTACTTTGTCGCCAGTTGCCAATAAATAATCCCCGATATCTATACAAAGTTTTATTCCATATTTGTCCCAAACTTCAATCGGAAAATTATCAAGCGCTCTAATTCCAAATGTAGATTTATTAAGACCGAGTTTTGGCTCGCAAACAATGGGTGTAGAATATTTTTCTTGTAGTAAAACTAACCGTTTAATCCCGTCTTCAATGATTGCTGAAGTATCGATATCTTGTTCTTCTTTAAAATAAGGAAAGTGCACTAGAATATACTCAGCCCCTAACTGGGACATATAGTTAACTTCCACTTCAAGCTGTTGCCAAGCCTGCTCTGGTTCGCACTGTATTTTTTGCAATAAATCATTTTTACTTTGATTTCTATACAAAGGAGAGTGTAGACCAAAGGTTACATTTTTCTTCCTAACCAATTCTAAAAAATCGTTAAATGACTCCTCGTTTGGAAACTCACCAATTTCTATATGACTTATATCTTTCTTACTAAATAATAAAGGGAGCTTTTCAGGATCTGACATTATGACACTTCCAGAAAGACCAATACGATGCATATTTCAATTCCCCCCTCTTCCAATATTCGTACTTTCGTCATACACACAAACTTATCTCACGTATTTCTTTCCTCTACTTAATTAAATTCAACAAAAAGAGCGTTAATCCTCTTTTGATTAACGCTCCCATTATAAAGATATATATCAAACTCCACTGTTGGCCTAAAACACCATTCTCTTTACTTGCTTCACATAGAAGAAGCGTACAATTAAGAAGTATACAATCTGTATAACAGCGAAACTTCCTAGCACGAGCGAAGATTCAACTGTAAGATTGTAATCAAACAAATGAGATAAAGCAGTAAGTGCCACAATGCCATGAACTAATGCCACTAAAATCGGCGAGAAAAATAGGAGAGCAATTTGTCTGTTTACTACCTTTTTTAACTCCGTTTCTGTTAAACCAATTTTGGCAATGGATCGGAACTTGCGCTTCTCTTCATCCAGATCCGTAAATAAACGGAAGTACAGAAAGCTTCCGGCAGAAACGAAGAACACAATCCCAATAAATAAGCCGATAAATAAGATTGGCCCAAACGCTTTATTGATTTCATAAAGGCTATAATCCACTGAAAATGCTTTATATTCTAGTTGTTCACTTAGCTTTTTACCCGCTTCGATTACCTGCTCCGTTTGGCCGTCCTCTGCCTTCCAAGCAGCGCTATGATCACTTCTTACAACTGTGCCAAGCTGATTGTAGATCTCGTCATTCACCACATAATAACCGTTTAGTTCACCTAATACAGCAGATTTGATTACATGACTTGGTTTAATTTCTTCCCCGCTTTCTAATGCAACGTTGGATGCCATTAAGATTTCACTGGCTTTGGTTCCCTGTGTCAGCATGGCATCACTCTGTTCCACTACAATCGCTTCATTTTTTTCTGGACTTAGTGCTTCTTCGTCTAATAACGCCGCAAAACGATTATAGTCAGAGGCCTTGGTTATGAGTACTTGCCGATCCTGTTCAGGCATTTCAAAATAAGTCAATTCCATGTCTTCCATTTTGGTCTCAACATTTTCTTCTTTCAATATCTCATCTATTTTATTAATATCATTCTCAATAATTTCCTCACTATCTTCCAGCCACGGACTATACGTGACGGTAAATGGATTCATCTCCTTTACCCCTTTAGTTAGGTAGGATTGAAAACCATATAATGTACCAATTGCACTAAACGCAACTGTAGAAATAATGGCTACCATGAAAAACGTTCTAGCATTATCCTTCATGCGAAACGATAAATCCGAGAATAACAGCATATTGGTTTTCCGCCAAAAAATAGAAGTATTGTTTTTTACCCGGCGGATGAAAAACACGCTCAGTTGCGTGAAAAGAAGATACGTACCAAGTGTGACTACGAGAATAACTGGGATCATTGCATATACAACATATATCCCCTCTACTAATACTGCCGTGCCATATCCAATCAGGAGGAGAAATGCTGCAACAACAGATAAGAATACCGATGCTTTCGGTTCCCCTTTGGACTGCTTATCCCCCTTCACTAAGTCTGTTAATTTATTTGTACGAAGAATAAACGATACAAAAACAGATATGAAGAAAAACAACAGCATAAAGCTTCCAAACGTTACGACGACAGCAAGTGTTGGAAAATAGAACGGAAGTGACTCACTTATGATTAAGACATTTTCAGCAACGAGGAGGATAGCTTTAGCGAATAATAGCCCTGCCAGTATCCCACCTACTGTTGCAAAAAATCCTATTAAGATGTTTTCTAAGAACACCATGAGACGTATTTGCTTATTGGTCGCCCCTAACATGATTAAAAGACCAAACTCTTTTTTCCTCGACTGTAGAAAGGAACTCATTGAATACAAGACGAAAAAGAAAGAAAACACATAAATAATTCCACCTGCAGCTGCCATTCCTAATAGCGCATTTTGATTAACGGAACCATTGGAAAACGCTGGATGAAATGCAAAGATAGCAAAGGTGAAGAAGACCATCACTGTGAACATGCTACTAAGGAAGTAGGCAATATACAGCCGTTTATTTCGTAAGACGTTATTAAACGCGAACTGACGAAAAGTCATTGCCGTCCCCTCCCATCAAGGAAAGCATGTCAATGATCTTCTGGAAAAATGCTTGTCTATTCTCCCCACGATGGATTTCAGAATGGAGCTTCCCATCCCGGATAAAAATAACCCGATCTGAATAGCTAGCTGCCTGTGGGTCATGTGTTACCATTAACAGACTTGTCTTTTCCTTCTCATTAATCTCTTCAAGCATGTTCATGACATCTTTAGATGCTTTTGAATCTAGGTTCCCAGTAGGTTCATCGGCTAACAGTAATTTAGGCTTATGAATCATGGCTCTAGCAATGGCTACTCTTTGCGCCTGACCACCAGATATTTCATACGTGCGCTTCTTCATGATTGCTGAAATACCAAGACTCTCCGCAATGTCACGAGCCTTCTCTTTCATTTCTTTAACCCGGGTACCATCTAATGTAAGTGGCAACACAATATTTTCTTCCACCGTTAATGTATGCAGCAGGTTAAAATCCTGAAAAATAAAACCCAACTCATTACGGCGGAATTTTGCCAGGGCATTTTTCTTTAGCTTGTGTGGGTTTTCCCCTTCTATTTCTACTTCTCCCGTAGTTGGCATATCGTTTGTAGAAATAATATTAAGAAGGGTCGTTTTCCCGCTCCCAGATGGCCCCATAATAGAGACAAATTCACCCTTTTCAATTTCTAAGTTGATATCCGTTAGGGCACGATAAGCAACTTTTCCTTCATATATCTTACTTACTTTTGAAAGTCTCAGCATAATCATTCTCCTTTTTCGAGCTTCTAACAAAAGTATAGTCTACGTGTTGTACTTTAAACTATCGATTATGCTTTCACGAGTATTACACCGATGTAAGGTTTTGTGTTTCAGAGAAAATGATTCGGATGGTGGTCCCTTCCCCAACTGTTGATTCCATTTCAATATGATGCTCCAACCTCTCCGCAACCTCTTTTACTAAGTAAAGTCCCATTCCTGTTGATTCTCGGTAATTTCGGCCATTTTCTCCTGTATAAAACTTATTAAAAACTCGCTTCTGATCCACATCAGGGATACCAATTCCAAAGTCTTTTACTTCGAGAACTGCATTTCCTTCGTGCTCGAAAATGCTTAAAACAATGTGTTTTGCTTTGCCTATTGAATATTTCACCGCATTATGTATGAGCTGGGTTAACAAAAAGAAAAGCCACTTCTCATCAGATTCTACGGTTATGCCAGGTTTCTCCTCTCTTAGTTGTGGAAACACCTCATGACGAATATAAAATAGTTTATTTTCTTGATTCACTTCACGAATTAGCTTGGATAGGGTAACTGGCTTCACCTGGAAGTCCTCTGTAATCGTACGAAGTCTGGCCATATAAAGAACCGTGTTCAGACCGTTTCGCATTCGCTCTGTTTCTTCCCGAATACTTGAGGATTCCGGCTCATCCAGTGTGCGTGCCGTTAATTCAATAACTGAAAGCGGGGTCTTCATTTGGTGTACCCAGCGATCCATGAACAGAAGGTGCTCATTCTGTGATTCTTCTGCCTGTTGAAGTTCTTCTTGGTATAACCTAAATTGCGCGAGTAATAATTGATCCAAGGCTTCTGAAATTGGAGTTTGTTCCGTAATTTCAAGGGACTCATCCAGCTTCGCCATTGGATCTTGTAACCTTTGGTAAAAGTTTTTTCTACTAATATAACGGTAAATAAGAAAGGCCGTTAATAACACAATTGAAAGGAGAATTGCATAGATAATGACGCCCTTCCCTCGATAGCCGTCTAGCCAAAATAATACGGAAATCATGACACATTGGCTGAGCTGCGTAACGATAAGTAGTAAGTTTTCGCGAAGAAATAGCTTCATGCATTCTCCTCTCCCCATGTAACGCGTAAGCGATATCCTGCTCCTCTAACGGTTTCCACCGCGTCTTCTATTCCGATCTCTTGAAACTTTTTTCGAACACGCGTAATATTCACATTCAGCGTATTTTCATCTACAAAGGCTTCGTCATCCCATAGTTTTGCTAACAGATCCTGTCTACCAGCAATCCGAGGATAACGATCAAGTAGACTTTCTGTAATATCTGTTTCTTTTTTAGTTAATTGCGCTACTTCATTTTTATAACGTAATTCTAACCGTTCAGGATATAGACTTAATCCCGCTTGGGTCAACACTCTTTCCTCATTCTTAACCGCATATTCACCGTAAGCGCGCCTGAGCTGACTTCTAATTTTGGCCATCACGATATCAGGATGGAACGGCTTTGTAATAAAGTCATCTCCGCCATTTTCAATTGCCATGACTTGGTCCATCTCCCCTGTCCGTGCCGAAATAAAGATGACCGGGCAAATGGATTCTTTGCGGATTTGCCTGCACCAATAATACCCATCATAGCTAGGAAGATTGATATCCAGTAACAAAAGATCAGGCTGCACTTCTCGAAATGTTCCCATGATATCTGTAAAGTTGATGGCAACCCTCACATCATATTCATATTTTTTTATATAAGAAGATAAGTACTCTGCAATTTTCATATCATCTTCCACAACCATTATTTTTTTCATATATACGTCTCCTAGCTCCATATTTCATTCATGTTCAATTTTACATAACAATCCCGGGAAATACCATGATGAGGGAAATGGAGTGTGTAACTTTTAGTTAGTATAATTTTTAACAGTAGGATTATTTGAATTAATATATAATAGACACTACAAGGAGGAAATATCTTGCCAACCTATAACAAACTAGTCCGAGACAAAATTCCAGAGATCATCAAAGACACAGGAAAAGACTTCAAAACAGAAATCTTATCAAATGATCGTTACATAGAAGAGCTGAAAGCAAAGCTAAACGAGGAGATAACCGAGTATATAGAAACGACTACAGATACCGATGCTCTAGAAGAACTTGCAGATGTTTTAGAGTTAATGCATGCACTTGCTGGTGTGCATGGGGCGTCCTTTGATGAAATAGAAAAAGTACGGAAAGAAAAAGCTGACAAAAGAGGAGGCTTTACTGACAGAATCTTTCTAATTGAGGTTGAGGATTAATGAGAAACATTTCCTTGAATACTAGCAAATCTGCATAAACAGATAACACTAGATATTAAAAGTTCCTCTATTTTCCCCTCTACTATTTTTGATCTCCTAAAACATTGAAAAAGCATATAAAAGCAGAAATAACACTTATCGCCACATTCGTCATCTTTCTAAACAAAAAGAAGTAACCGCCCCCAGACCATGGTAGTGGTTACTTCTTTTTAGATCGTCAAACAATTGGTCAACCGCTCTTTATGCGGATGTAGTTGTGGTATCGGGTAGTTCGAGCTACTCGATACCTTTTTCTTATTATTAGTATAATTTTATTTATATATACTGTCAATTATGCCCTACTAGATCCATTACTTCATATACCGATATTTCAAAAGACCCTTCAACATAGAAATCTCCTGTAACAAGCTCTCTCCAACATTGGTCTCACGCACTTTTTTCCGCTTCAATTCCTTATCCACTAACCTCTTCACGGATAAAACATCATTTCCATTGTGCAATACTTCTTGCTTGGAATTGAAATGTTTATGGGCGACAAGCTGCATGCCATAGGAGTTGTATAATAATGTGTAGCCGGCGATTCCTGTTGTCGGTTGGTAAGCTTTGGAGAATCCTCCATCGATCACAACGATTTTTCCATTTGCTTTAATTGGGTTCTCCCCTTCGATTTCTTTGACTGGTGTGTGGCCGTTGATAATATGACCATGCATCGGGTCGAGTTCAAATTCCTTTAAAATCTTGTGGCAGATATCCTCATTTTCACGCATGTAATAATACGGATTTTTCACTTCTTTATGTGTTTTCTTATCTGTAATAAAATACCGCTCAAAGGTCGTCATTTCTCTTTTTCCAAATAAGGAAGAATGCTCACCTGTCCACAAATACCAGACCATATCTGTCGCAAGGTCATCTGTCTCTTCAGGGTGGGCAAAAGAATAGCGTAAATAATGTTCAAATATATCAAGCAGTTCACGGCCTGCATAAGATTTGTTCTCAATCTTCATCTCTTCCATATTTCCTTGCTCATCTATCGGAATACAGCCATGTATTAACAGGTTTCCATTATACTTGAGGTAAAGGCTTCCCTTTTTCATCAGGAAGCGCATATGTCTGCCCAATTTTTCGGAATGCCTGACAGAGAATAATAATTTATCGATTACTTGCTGTTCTTCCTCTAGTAATTGATCCGGTTGTTCTGGGTTCACTGTTGCAAAACAGGTGTTATCTAATGGATACGTTTCCCCGCGCAATGTGATCTCGTTTTTCTCGTAATTAACCTTCTCCAAAACTAGCCGTTTCTCCATATTGAAGTTAGGGCGTCTTTTGATGATTGGACTCTCCAGCTTAAATTGAATCATCGCAATTGCTTGATGAATTTTCGTGATTTGTGATTGTTCTTGATCCGATATTTTTTTATTGGAATGTCTTTTCGGTCTAAATGCTGAATTATCCTCATAGTACTTCTCCGCCAAATTAAGCAGTGGTCGAAGGTTAATTCCATAAACGTCTTCTATTATATCCAAGTTGTCATAACGAGCGCAGATACGGATAATATTCGCTAGACAAACCTTCGAACCTGCAAACGCACCTAACCAGAGCACATCGTGGTTTCCCCATTGCACATCAACAGAATGGTAATTAATGAGCGTATCCATAATTTTATCCGGTTCCGGACCACGGTCGTAAATGTCCCCCACCACATGAAGATGGTCAACTACCAGTCGCTGTGTTGTATAGGCAAGGCCTATAATTAATTCATCCGCTTGATCGAGTGAAATAACTTGCTCCACGATTTTTTTATAATAGGGTTTCTTATTGGTGTAATCGTCTGTTTTATATAGAAGTTCTTCAATAATATATACAAATTGCTTTGGTAATGCTTTACGCAATTTCGACCTTGTATACTTAGAAGAAGCATAGGAAACGAGCTGAATCAAATGTTCAATCTTTTTTATGTACCATTCATTTATCTCTTTTTTATTTGCAAAATGGCTCTTAATCAATTGTAGTTTTTCTTCTGGATAATAAACCAATGTCGCAAATTCTGTGATCTCTTCTTCAGATAATTCATTGGAAAAACGGTCTCTTATTTTCTCTTTCACTTTGCCCGAGCCATTTCGTAGCACATGTTGAAATGCTTGATATTCCCCGTGCAAATCACTAACAAAATGCTCTGTTCCCTTAGGCAAGTCGAGGATGGCTTCAAGGTTGATAATTTCGGTTACGACTTTTTCTTCACTTTCATAACGTTGTGCAAGTAAATCCAAAAACTTGTTTTTCAAAACGATTGCATCCCCTTTTAACAGTTAAATCTATTTCAACTACATTATTACTAGTATAACTGAAAAGTGCCTGCTAAGTGAACTCGATTTGGTCGCACAACCTTGGAAAAGTATGGATTGCTATCGACAAGCACACTAAAAACGTTAAAAGGGTTGTTTACTACGCATTTTCAATTACATTCTGTCTACCTAGCTTAATCTCTTCAAGTTTTTTCCTGTTTGCATCTACTTCTCTTTCTAGATCTCTTATGATCCTTTCGACTTCAGCCTGTTTATTGTTCACTTGATCTCTGGCTTCATTTATTCTGTTTTGAACCATAAAGTCGACAAAGATTCCGTCCAAGAAAAAGTCGGCAAATTTAAGCATACCTGAGATATCAATTTGGACGTCTAATTCTTCCTCTACATCTAGCAATTCTTTTTGGAAACGTCGCATGCTTGTTTGCGCCTTGTGGATCGCTGCTGTAGCGTCGTCTATGTGACCATGTTTTGCGATTCCTGAAATAGCCCCTCCGCCAAACATATCAAAGGTACCCCAATTTGCCGCACTATCTAATGAGGCATGCGCACTATCCAAATCTTCCACTACATAAGAACCTGCCTTAATGGCTTCATTGAGTTCAACCATGTATGCTTTTGTATCGCCTTCTTGCTCCGTTAGCTGAACTAACATAGCAGCTGAGGAATTGTTACTTTGTTTGATGTATTGCTCTTTTTCAGCAAATAGTTGTTGATACCTTGCCTCTACATTCCCTAGTTTTTCCAGTTCATATCTTAGTTCTGTTAGTGCTTTCTCTAATTCCCTTTTCGTTTTCTCTGCTTCCTGCAATTCCAACTGGACAGCAATTATTTCTTGCTTCTCTTTTTCTATCTTTTCCTCTTTACTTCCTTTTAGTGCTAGGAATACTCCAGAAATACTAAACCCTTCTAACTTTTCAACATCCTTTTCCTCTTCAACAAGTTGCTTCTTTAAGTTGGATATAATACTATCAATTTCAGTACGTTCCCTTTCATAATCCGTCACTTGATTCTTCCATTTATTCTTTTTTCTTAGATCTGCTTTCACCTGTATAAGTTCTTCATTTAATCGATCTATCATTATAAATTCCCCCTCCCTTATTTATTACGGAAAGTCTTTTACAAAAGTTTCACGGGTTAAACCACTAAAAGAAGACCCTAGATAAAGACTACGTCCTCATCTAAGGTCATTCATTATGGTGTATTAAATTATTTACTCTTGGTTAACAAGTTCATCTTCAACGGCACCTGCTTCAATCGGGTTTCTGATTAGATAATCAAAAGCTCCTAGTGCAGCTGTCGCTCCAGACCCCATCGAGATAATAATTTGGTTATAGACACTATCTGTACAGTCACCTGCTGCAAACAAACCTGATACTGTTGTAGCACCATGCTTGTCCACTACGACTTCGCCGATGCGGTTCTTTTCAACCGTATTATCAAGCCAACTTGTATTTGGTACCAGGCCAATTTGGACAAACACACCTTGTAAATTGATTTGTTTCTCTTCATTTGTTTCACGATCAAGATACTTGATGCCATTCACATTGTCAGAACCAGTGATTTCCGTTGTTTGAGCATTTTTAACAACCGTTACGTTAGGGAGTTTAGCTAGACTATTTTGAAGTACTTCATCAGCCTTTAAGGTATCAGAGAACTCAAGAACAGTTACATGGTTTACGATACCTGCTAGGTCAATCGCAGCCTCGACGCCAGAGTTTCCTCCACCGACGACAGCAACGTCTTTTCCTTCAAATAATGGGCCATCACAATGTGCACAGTATGCTACACCTTTGTTAGCGAACTCCTCTTCTCCAGGTACACCAAGCTTACGCCAGCTTGCACCAGTAGAAGCAATTACCGTTCTGCTTTTTAGAATAGCGCCATTATCTAGCTCTATTTCAAACATATCTTTCTTCTCTACGTGACGTACACGTTGTAAGTTCAAAACATCTATTCCGTAATCTTTAACATGTTCTTCTAAGCTTGCAACAAGCTTCGGTCCTTCGGTACTTTTTACACTAATGAAGTTCTCAATGCTCATTGTGTCTAGTACTTGTCCACCAAAACGTTCTGCTACAATCCCAGTGCGGATGCCTTTACGTGCAGCATAGATGGCAGCACTAGCTCCAGCAGGGCCTCCACCAACAACAAGCACGTCGTATGGATCTTTTTCAGATAGTTCGGCTGCATCTGGTCCGCTACCTAATTTGGCAAGCATCTCTTCAGCTGTCATACGACCACTACCAAACTCTTCCCCATTTAAGGTTACAGTTGGGACAGCCATGATGTTTTTGCTGTCTACTTCTTCTTTGAAGGCAGCTCCATCAATCATGGTGTGAGTAATACTAGGATTAAGCACACTCATCATATTTAGTGCTTGTACGACGTCTGGGCAGTTATGACACGTAAGACTTACATAGGTTTCAAAGTGGAACTCACCTTTAACCTTTTTCGCTTGGTCTATAACACTTTGATCTACCTTGGGAGCTCTTCCACTAACTTGTAGTAAAGCGAGCACTAGTGATGTGAACTCATGTCCAAGTGGAACGCCAGCAAAGGTTACCCCAGTGTCTTCGCCAACACGGTTCACACTAAAGCTAGGTGTTCTTTTCAAGCTTGCTTTTTCGATAGTGATCTTCGATGACATAGAAGCAATTTCATCAACAAGCTCCTGCATTTCTTTTGATACACTATCGTCGCCTGTATCTACTTTCAGTACAATATCACTTTCAAGTAATTGCAGGTATTGGTCTAGTTGTGCTTTAATGTTTGATTCAAGCATGCTTATCGCACTCCTTAAATTTTACCTACTAGGTCTAGGCTTGGTGTAAGTGTTTCAGAGCCTTCTTCCCATTTAGCAGGGCAAACTTCACCAGGATTTTTACGAACATATTGTGCTGCTTTGATTTTATCAACAAGCACACTAGCATCACGGCCAATGCCGTCTGCATTAATTTCTACTGTTTGAATAACACCGTCTGGATCGATAATAAACGTACCACGATCTGCAAGACCTGATTCTTCGTTTAGCACTTCGAAATTACGAGAAATCGTTTGGGATGGGTCACCGATCATTGTATACGTAATTTTACCGATTTTTTCGGAAGTGTCATGCCAACCTTTATGAACGAAATGCGTATCCGTTGATACAGAGTATACTTCTACTCCTAGGTCTTTTAGCGTTGCATATTCATTTTGTAAATCTTCAAGTTCAGTTGGGCAAACAAATGAGAAGTCTGCTGGGTAGAAACATACTACGCTCCATTGACCTTTGAAGTTTTCTTCTGTTACATCTACAAAGTCACCGTTGAAATAAGCTTTTGCATTAAATGGTTTTACTTCTGATCCGATTAAAGACATTGTGTAAATTCCTCCTATAGGTGCATTTTAATAATAGTTATTCTAATAAAGCATACACTAATATATATTGCCAAACATTGCAAGAGATATCCGAAACACCATATTATATTTCACATTATAGTCAATTTTATGTAATGAAACCGTTATCATTTGGAGATTATAATTGAGATTTATTTAATTATTTTCTTCTTGCCTTTTCATAGGGAATAAATGCAGAAATATAGACGTATTGTTATACTGAGAGTATGGTTTCAACATATGTATTAGTGTAGTTATCATGCGGAATTTAGTCATGTATTAATAAAAATATTGGAGGTTATTTCATGGGATTTCTTGATGGGTTATTGGGTAACGCTTCGAATGTGGACAAAGGTGAAATAAAGAGGGAATTTAGCAAACTATTTATAGACGGCGAAGAAGTAAACGTAGCATTTAAGGTATTAAGGGACTTATTTATTTTTACGGATAAGCGTCTTATTTTAGTAGATAAGCAAGGGATAACTGGCAAAAAAACTGAATTCCACTCCATTCTGTATAAAAGTATCTCGCATTTTAGTATTGAGACAGCGGGGACTTTTGATATGGATGCCGAACTGAAGATATGGATATCTGGAAATATCGAACCACTTGTGGCAAAGAATTTCAAGAAAGATGACAGCATTTATGATATTCAAAAGGTGTTGGCCGCTGCTTGCGGGTAATAGAATATATCCGGACTATAATCTAATTTCAATATAGATTGCACAAAAAGCATGGCTGGTTTTTAAATTATAAAACCAGCCATGCTTTTATTCTTTTAATTAGTTATCTAGTTGATCATTAAAACTATTAGCTCACTTATTTCGCATTCTCATCCGGTTGATGAATACCAAATGTGTTTCCTTCTGTATCGGTATAATACCCTTGCCACGCCATGCCTGGGAGTGCATATTTGGGCAATGCTACCCGCCCTCCACGCTCTAAAATCTTTGATTCCGTTGAGTCATAATTCTCTACGTTCATTGTACAAGCAAATCCATTCAACGCTTGGTTCGTTTCTGGAGGTGGCCCTTGTCGTTGCATTAACGCGCCATTAATTCCAAGCTCATTGTCATCACCAGTTACAGCACCAGCATAAGGCATGCCAGCATATTCGCTCCAGTCCTCAAATGTCCAACCAAATACTTCACCATAAAACTTTTTTGCCCGTTCCATGTCATCTACATGAATCTCGAAATGAACTAATCTACCCATAATATCCTCCTTATTATGAAACGTTTTATTATTCTCTTCCGAATTTAGTGAGTGTGCTACAAGACGTCTAAAACACTTTATCTTATTTGTTATACTTATTAATTCAACACTCTATACCTTTTCTCCTTCCTAACTACTTATAATACTTTCTTAAGTTGTTAGGACTGTTTTCTGTTCTTTTTGGCTGGAATATCATATACATTTATACCTCTATCTGATTCAATTAATAGAGACTCTTATTAACGTTCTCCCGTATTTTTCTGCAAATAGAAATTATCTATAAAACAAACATTGACTCTGTTGTGCACCACATAGTTTAAACTCGTAATGAAAGGACAGGCATCATGTATAAAATAAGTGAATTTGCCGAAATAACCGGTTTGACTAAAGAAACACTTCGCTACTACGCCGAAGTGAAACTATTAGAGCCCGCTTATATTGATCCACATAATAATTACCGATATTACGATGATGGTAGCTACTTCTTAGCAATTCTTTTAGGGAAATTAAGGAGATTCGGATTTACCATTCAAGAGATGATTTCTGTTATGGAGGACGAATCGTTCTATCACCTAGAAGATCTGCTAATTCAAAAAAGAGAAAACATACAGCATAAAATAGAAGACCTACGCAAACAAACCGAAGAGATTGATGACTTTTTAAAATCTGGAAGGGAAGATGAAAACGATGACTGAATGGAAAGAAGAAACGATAATTGAAAGAGATATTGAAACTGTTTGGAGCTTATTTTCGGATAAAAACATTAAAAAAATCATGCCGAAAGTCGAAGAACATACTATAGTGGAAAAGTCAGAAACAGAAGTAGGAGCGAAGCATCAACAGAGCTACCGTGAAGGGAAACGCGTTGAAACGTACATCGTGGAAACCTTAGCCTACGAAGATACACCAGACAAGAAACTAAAAACAGTTCGATTTGTAATTGGGAAAGCGTTTGAAGTTAACTTTAGTTTTACCCTGGAAAAAGTGGACGAAAATAACACAAAGTTCATATACTCCGGCCATAACAAAGGCGTCAACTTCGTCGGCAGGGCCATGATGAAGCTTGCAAACAAAAAAGGAAGCCAAAAAGTTGTTCATGAATTTATGGAAAGAGTGAACCAAGAAGCGTTAAACCATACTTCTCACTAATCCAATAGGATCAAAGTAAGCGGAAAAACATTGAGAGAAGCTAAAAGCCAACATTTCCATTTGTCACTCCTATCAATATTCTAAGGAATATGAAATAAAACAGCCTAATTCCTTTTTGTAGAACTGGGCTGCTTTCTATGTAATGCGCCATTTAGATGTCGTTCGGGTGAAGATTTATTTCAGAATGACCCGCAGATAAAAGACGTCCAAAACTTTAACTTGGCTTATTTTTGGTCGGATTTTCTAGGTTATGCTTCAGCTTATCCATTATTTTCAATAACCGTTCGCGTAAATAAACAGGTTCAATATCTTCAATTAGTGTACCAAAGGACAAAAGGTAACTATCTAGCCATGTGCCTACTGGGAAATTTGCTACAACGGTGTACGAGCCATCTTTATTTTTCGTAATCATATGTTCTTCAAACTCATCATAGACCCGGTACGCACCTTGAGAAGAAATTCTAATCTTTATCGGTATAGAGGTTTCCCCTATTTGTTTTTCGGCATCTTTTATCGCATCTTCTGTTGATCTCACGGTAAATGTTTGATCTGAAACACCCACTTGATCCATGCGACTAATTTTAAAGATACGAAAATCCTCCCGGCCTAAACAATATCCAGAAAGATACCAAGCATTTTTTTTGAATAATAATTGAATCGGCTCTACTTCTCGTACACTTTGCTCACCAAGTGAGTTAAAATAGCGAAAGTGAACGACAAATTGTTGGGAAATTGCATCTCTTAATAGGATAAATAACTGTTTCTTCTTTTCTCCACTTCCCCATGGAGAAAAATCAACATCAATCCAGTTTGTTGTTTGTTTTTTAAACAGCCGAGCTGCTTTTTTTAGAATGAGATCTGTATTTGGAAATTCAGTAACAGCTAATGTTTGTAGTCCGACTAATATGTCTTCTTGTTCATCACTTGTTAACATGGAAGCATTGAAGGAGTATCCCTCTAAAAGAGAAATCCCTCCTCCTCTCCCCTTATTAGCATAAATAGGGATTCCTGCCCCACTTAACACATCCACATCTCTATAGATCGTTCTTGGGGAAACCTCAAAGTGCTCGGACAATTCCTTCGCAGTAACCACTTTTCTATCCAATAAGAGATAGATGATTTCAAAATGCCTACTAATGGTCATGTGAAATCCTCCTACTTCACTTTACAAGAATTGTTCTTCTTTTTTCTTTAAAAAATTCTCCAATGCTTGCCCACTGTCAATGTCCATTCGTTCTGCTAAAACCATTAGCCACCAGAATGACTCCGCGATTTTATGTTCTAAGTCCGTTTCTGAATCAGCTCCTGCTGGCCATCTTTCTTGGTTTGCCATTGTTAATCTCCCAACGAGTGCCGCATCAGTTAGAAACGCAAGTGCATCTTCTTCTACTGTCCATTCAGAGCCATGATATTTTTTCTCGAGTTGATGATAAGCTTTTCTAATTTGTAACGAACGATTAACTGTGTTGTTAAAATCCATTTTCTTTTATCTTCCTTTCTTTGTTTGACGTGTGGTACACACAGCTTGTCACGTGGTCATCCACCATACCAATTGCTTGCATAAAGGAATACATTGTTACTGGGCCAACAAATTTGAATCCCCTTTTTTTCAAATCCTTACTAATCTGGTTCGATAGGTCTGTTTGAGCAGGTATTTGACCCTCTGAATGCCAGTCATTGATTATTGGTTCAAAATCAACATAGCGCCATAAAAAATTGGAAAAGCTACCAAACTCTTTTGTTATTTTTATGACCGCTTGCGCATTACTTCTCACGGATTGAAGCTTAGCAAGGTGTTTAATGACATTATATTGTTCCTTTATGTTCGTCAAATCATTATCCGTTAAATTCGAACAAAAACTAATATCAAAATTATGAAAAGCTTTTTGATAAGCCTCTCGTTTAGATAATACAATACTCCAAGACAAACCCGCCTGTGCCCCCTCTAATGTTAGCATTTCAAAAATATATTGGTCATTAGTGGTCGGTACACACCATTCTTCGTTGTGATACATTCTCATAAGCTGATTATTACCCGGCCATGAACATTCCATTTTCATTCCCCTCTCGTTAGTGATTACTATATCACTCTAAATAAGACATGTATCTGTCATATTTAAAATGATTAGTCTCACCATTTGCAAAAAATATAAAGACTCGGGGAATTAAACACCATAAACTCACCGTATCTTTCCTTTATGTATATATAGCTTTTAATAAATGTACGTTTTGACAGTATGATAATTAAAGTTAATATATAATTAAAAAGGAGATAATCTATGGGCTATATAATGGAATTAAGAAAGCTAGTGGGAAATCGTCCTCTTATAATGGTTGGGGCGTGTGTCATATTACTCAACAATGAAAAAGAAATACTTTTACAACTTCGAAATGATAATAAGTGCTGGGGATTAGCAGGTGGCTCAATAGAGTTAGGTGAAACTTTAGAACAAGTTGCCAAGAGGGAACTATTCGAAGAGACAGGATTGGTTGCAAAAAGATTAAAGTTATTCCATGTGTACTCAGGAGAAGAATTCTACTATAAGTACCCTCATTGTGATGAGGTATATAATGTTGTATCTGTCTATATATGCAGTGAGTTTGAAGGTGAATTAAGTCGCGGGGAGAATGAAGTTCAAGCATTAAATTTTTTTAAGTTAGACGCACTTCCTCAAAATATTAATCCACCTGATGTTCCTATACTAAATGAATATATTAGTAGTGTTTATTAAGCTATTGAGTGTTGGATAAGATTTATCGTATATTGGAATTATTGAACTTAAAATGGGGGGATCATGATTTTATTTTTATTTGGGCTCTTACTATCTTTTATTACTGTCATATTGCTTTTAATTTTATGTACAAGAATAATCGTTTCTTTAACTAAAAAGAAACCTTTCCCAAAAAGATTATTGATTGCAACGTTGTCTGGGATTGTTTCGGTTTCTTCAATTTATTTATATGAAACGTACTTTTTTACATTTAGTGATATAGATAGAGAATCCACTCAAAAAGGTCCTGGACCTGTAACATCACCCACTGGAGCATACACGGCTAATGCATATTATGATTTATATGGTGGTGCAGCAGGCGGTGTTAATCTAATGGTGGAAATTACAAACAACAATGAGAAAAATAAAATGAAAACTGTTTATTATAGTGATGCAAAAAGCAATATTTCTATAGAATGGCTTGATGAAGATACACTTAACATACTAAATGACAACCCTAATTATTCAAATTCAAATAGAAGTATCGAATTAGAAATCGGCAAAGAAATTTATCATGATAATGGTTTGGCTTGCAAAAGTTTGTTAATGAAAGACGAATATGAGACCTGCTACCAAAACGAATAGCTTATTGAACAAATGTGGCTGGGACATAACGTCCCAGCCTTTTTAAAACCCGAACAATAATAAACAAACTGCTTAATTACCGCTTCGGAAAATACTCCGCTTTCAGTGGGCACGGCCTTAGTCTCGGGCCAACAGGATGTTGGTCACGAAGGCGTTGCCACAGGACGTGGCGATCTTAGCCTTTGATCCTTCTCTATCTTGCGGGGTCTTCGGACTCGTGCTGTTCCCACTAGAGTCTCCGCATTTTTCCTTCGCTAAAGTGTGATTCATATTCGAAAAATTAGTGGCTATCTGATGTATTCGAACTTTTTCTGCAATACTCCGTTTGAACATCAGGATTTTTCTTGTTTAATATTCTTATGTCCCAGCCTCTTTACATTATTATATGCCTTTATATTAATACATATTACTGTGTTTTTTTAGGTATTGCTGCTAGATTCACTTGCATAAAAGCCATAACCTCAAGACCTTTAACATACATTTTCTGTATATTAAAGGCCTTAAGTAATACACCATTTAGTTCCGCAAGTTTATTCTTTTGAGTTCAGTTTCTTTCTATTTACCATAATTGGTGGTTGTTCCATCCAACTATTGTCGATCATAAGATTCGCTCCATCTTCTACATATAACGAAACGTCCATTAAACATTTTGCATATAGTACTCCAATATCTTTTCTTCCGTTTAATGATAAACCATTAGCATACTCTCTTATCTTCATCGAAAACATGTCAATTTTATGAGCGACCATTAGCTTATCAGAAAATGGAGGTACGGTAGAGGCAGTCACCATGTGGTCTAGGTAAGTAGGTGAAGGTAAGTTATCATCATGAAGTTTCTTTGATAGTAATTCAACATGTTTTTTATTAATAGTTTTTCCGCGATCCAAATATTTTTTCACTCTTTTATCTTGCGCGCCTTGGCTAAATCCAATAATAAGTGCTTTACTTGTGATGTCATTGTTAATGTTGTCAAATAAATGTGCAACTTCTAGCCCATGAAGTGGCCTTATATCTCCTATATAACCATTTAGAAAGCTTTGGTCATGAAGAAACTCAGCCTCTTTCGGGTTCGGTACTTTAGGTGCATTCATTAGCTTCCCTTTTGATTGCAAAATATCATTTGTTTTACCCATCAATTTAACCGTGTCACTAAGACTTTCAACAAAAAAATCTTTTATATCCTTTCTAGTTACAATAGCAATCGCAGCAGTATAAATGCTCATCCCGGCTTTTCCGGTATACTGTAAATAATACAGGTAGAATTCATCACTAAAAAGTCTCGGTGCCTTTAAGTTTACGTCTTCTTCAGAAAAACCTACTGGTACAGGAAAACCCTCTTTTTTAAAGAGGCCTTCTATTTTCTTTACAAACATTTCAGCTAAGCTGAATGCATATTCTAATACCTTTTTAACTTCCTTATCTTCTACATTCTTCAAATAAAAACGAAGCACACATTTTGCCATTGTATTCCCAGTATATGTCGCCCAAAGTTTTCCCATTTCTGCTGAAGTTAAATTTGAGATACCTGTATTCATAACAAAAATTCTCCAATCAATATATCCTTTTCATATATTGTGAGCTATTTAGTAAATAACATGTATTACCAAGAAAAAACTCTTTTGAAAGAATTAATGATGATGGAGGTTTGCACATCTATTAAGGTTCTGCTAGTCATGACAAAAAACAGCTTTCTCTACAGCAAATTGTAAAAACCATACTTAAATCATGTTTTAGTCCTTCTTGCGTTTTAATATGATTTCAAAGAAGGAAGCTATGCCATAACCTTTTGTACCTGGAGCGAAAATTTGGACTAACTCCCATCCTTCCTTTTCGTGCTCGTGGATAATTGTATGATAGTCTTCTTTGGGTTCTAGTTTAAAGCTGGATAGATCAACTTTGATAAATTTGTGTTCGTACATAATAGCGTCCTCCAAAAGTTTGTTATAAATACTAATTAAACATAGTAGGCGATTTTCCTTCTTAATTGTTAAGAGAAATAATTAGAGACCCTATATCAGTTCTAACCAATGAAATACCACTTAATTATTCGTCAATAAGACGATATCCTCTATTATGTCATCTTTCTTTACAGGTTTATCAAAGATTGCCATATCATAAAGCGCTCGTATCTTGTTATTTTCATCAAGTAAATACATGGTGGTGGAATGATATAGCACCGTATCATCCTCTATCTCATATTGCATTTGAAAATCATTCGCAATTTGCTTTGTTTTTTCCGGAGTTCCTCTTAACCACTTCCACCCTTTCGTATCTGCCTGAAACCCTGTTGCATAGTCGGTGATTACGTCAGGAAGGTCATTATCTGGATCTAGCGTAATACTGATAAGCTCCACTTCGCGTCCAAATAGCTCCTCTTCTTTTAACATCGTTTGTAATTCTCGAAAATCCACCATCGTTAATGGACAAATATCTGGGCAATCCGTAAAGAAAAAAGCTACCAATTTAACTTTCCCATTCGTTGATTCAAATATATCTCCGTGCACGTCATCTAATTCAAAAGCGTTTACTTGATCAAGGATAGGCAAGCCATCATTATTTGGCCATAACCAATAAACGAGGAAAAATCCAGCTATAACGAAAAAAAGGAGGAGAAGTTTACCTGTCTTCTTCATATTTCATTACCTCCCAAATGACTCTTACTGGTGGGGACATACTGCCAGTTTTGGTGGGACTAATAGCTACGTGACAATGATCATATTTCATTTTTGTTCTTATTTCTCAACTCGAGGAGATGGTCTTTTAAGGAACTGTGAACGCGAATGAGGTAAGTCCCTCCCCTCTCCGTTGACTCAGTTCATTAATCGAATCTTTCTTTCTAGCTTCCTGTTTTCTTTGTTCAAGTAGGTTCTCTGTATATTCGTTTAAGTGGATTTTCCTTTTCGCATGCTCCTTATCCTGGTGGGTGTCGATTCCGTTCCCCTCCTTTCAGTGCCCCTAGTATTCATATTCGTAAGGAATAAAATAACAAACCAAATGTGGTAATAACCAAGCCTGTGCCAAATAAACTAAACAGCATCATGTGCTGCTCCACATCAATAAAATAGGCAGCCGGTAAGCCACATAATGCCGGATTCTCCACTACAGCCCCAAACATGGTCCCCATAATCGCCCCAAGGGTCCCTTGTGAGAAACCCGCTAATAATGACTGAAATCGGGTGAGTGCTCCATATAGAATTCCAATACTGCCCCCAATTATTGTAGAAATTATAGCTAACGTACCGAGATTGAAAGGAAACATAAAAAAAAGCATCATAGCAAGATTTAAGGAGAGAATGCCACTACCAACCATCGCCATTACCATCCCGAATCTGTCCGTAAACAATTTCCTTTTCTTATACATCACGACATAAAAGGAAAGGCCAATCACACCATTCAAACTAAACAGGATGACAAGGAATTGGGTTATATTCAACTACGCGTCTCCTCTCTTATGTATTTTTAGCGGAAAGGAAAACGAGTAGAAGAGAAATCAGGAAAACGACTTCAATAAACACTAGAAAAAGAATACTGTTATTGGCCGCTGCTCCCACCATCGGTGCCATCATTCCCATCATTAAACCATTTATATACCCTGTTAAAAGCGTTTGGTAGTCAAATAATGCACCAAAAATGGCCCCTATGAGCATCCCTATCACTACGGTAATCATGGTAACGATGACAAATTTTAAGGGAAATTGATAAATGAGTAGGACACCTGTGGCAATGGCACCAAATCCCCCTACCAACATGGAGATATTTATCCCTAGTTGAAAGCCAATAAGTTTCCGGATTTTATTAAGGTATAAATAAAGTATTACGATCAGAACGAGGTTTCCATATAATAATAATCCTAAATTCCCCATTATCACTGGTTTTCTCCCCCAAACTTCCCATTTATCCCGGAATAACCGTCCGGAAGAATCCCACTTAACATGAAATGAAACAGTGTAGTTTATGTGGGAGTAATCGGACTCTAACAAACCGATTCGTTCAACTAACAATCAGTGTAAAGAACGAACCCCCCACCAAATGAAGTGTCACTTTATAATTGCTATGTTTTTAGAGGCTTGGTCTATTCCCAGCAATAAAATCTTAACATGAGTCAATTTAGACTTCTGCCCAACAACAAAATCAACAAATACCCATATACTAGATTTATGCACAGAAGTAAAGGGGGGTGGTGACAATTCCAACTTATAATAAGGTACATCCTACTACTATAGATATGAAGGATCATAAAGTTTGGGATGATATAGAATGCTTAGAATCCGAATTCCTCCATGGAAAAAAAGCCTTTAACTGTCCGGAAGTCGTTCCTGCTGGAGTGAAGGAGGACTTTTGTTTGCCAAAAAACTGCCCAGAAAGGCTCCCACAAAAGAAATTCCCATCAGCCAATACTTCTTTGCCACCCAAAGAATTCATGGAGATCAGAGAATGCATATGGAGGGCGAAAACATTTCAATTATCCCTACTACAAGGGTTCTATCTATTCAGTACGAGAAGCAAGAAGATGCTACTACTCAACAACTTGAACAAGAGCTGCTAGTTAATCATATTCCGGTCTTTTTATTTACTATATTTGCTCAATTAGATTCTCCTGATAGTTCTAGAACTACTTTACATCTTTGTGGCGAAATAGTTTGTAAGGGAGGTCGTTGGTTAATCCTGCTAAGCGTAGATAAATTCGCCCATCGCAATATGGGATGATGGGGTCTTTCTTGAGTCGACAATGGCAAATTTGATGTTGCCGATGACAATCCGAGCAACGTCGTTTGTGTTTTTTGTCATCGCATGTTTTCTCAAGGTCTACATTGTCTAGGCACTTTCCACAATGTGGGTCTACCCATTTAATATTTGTAATCCATTTTGTTAACACTCTAATCGTTGTATTGTCACTTTGCAGCAAATCTACATAATCCGTTCCAACCCTAGAGGTTATTCCTTCTTGTTCAAAGAAACGGAGTGTGGTTGCACCTTGTCTAGTATTCATACTCGCCCTCTTTTTCACACTTACTGTAAAGTATGAAGAGCACGGCTTTCTTGTTCATTAAGATACTTTTTTAAAGTAAAAGGATTGGAGGCATTGAAGTCTCCAATCCTTTACTATTCCTCTCGATTGTTTGTTATGTCCTAAAAGAGTCCGCCAATTATGTCGTACAGTTTGATACATGTTAGGACGGTAAATAATAATGCACTAAGCGAAAGGACAATATTCGAAAGTCTGCCACTTCTAAACGGTTTGTCAATTTGTCTAGAATTTAAGAGATAGATAAGTGTTATAGCTAAAAACGGCATAAATAGTGCACCTAGAAATCCATAAAGGATGATTAACGCCACAGGTTTACCAAATAAGTGCAATACGATTGGTGGGAAGGTTAACCAGAAAAGATAAAACTTATAAGACTTTGTTTTGCTAATATCATCTTGTTTCACTCCTGTATGTCGAGTAGTTCGGATGAAATCAGCAAACAAATAAGATACACCATTCCACACCCCTAAAATCGACGTAAAGGAAGCAGCCCAAAAGCCAATTAGGAAGAAATATTGTGCGGTTGGACTTAGCACTTCCCCTAGCCTACTTGAAAAAACGACAAGTGCCTCTTCTCCACTAATGATATCTCCCGTGCCAAAAATAATTGCTGTTCCAAGAACCATAATTCCCAGAGCAAAGATACTTGTTATAATATACGCACTTAAGGAATCCCAGCGCATAATTTTGATATGGCGTTTCTCCGACCAATTTTTTTCTTTTAGCCAATAACCATAACTTGCCATGGTAATTGATCCACCAACACCGCCAATTAATCCTAGTGAATAGATGATAGTGTCATCATTCATGACTGGTACTATTGTATCTAAGTATGGAAGTAGATCAGGTAATACGAAAATCATGGAGCCAATAACAGTGATAAACATGACCGCAACGAGTGCTGTAATGACCTTCTCAAAGAATCCATACTTTCCAGTAAGAACTAACGCATAACAAATGACACCATTAATAATTGCCCACCATGTTAAGCTAATTTGTGGAAAGAGAGCATATGCAGCTAATGCACAAGATGCTGTTCCGGCAGCTCCATAAACAAATCCCCAAATAACCGAATAAATGCCGAAGTACCCTGTAGTCCATTTCCCAATGCCTCGCCAACCCTCGAGGATTGTATTCCCACTTGCTAGTGTGTAACGCCCCACACCTTCCCCAATAGCAAATTTCACGATAACCCCTAATACAATAGCCCATAAAAAGGCGAGACCATATTCCGCTCCAGATACCAATGCTGTCGCTAAATCACCGGCTCCTACTCCAGTGGCTGCTACTATAAGTCCAGGACCAATAAACTTCCATTTTGTTGCTTCTTGTTTATCGGAAAATGATTCTACCTCTTTGATTTCTACTTTTTCCTGCATAAAGTAACCCCCTGACTCTATCTAGCCTTTTTAAAGCTTTGTTTATAATTTTCGTAATATTATATTATCATAGGGTATTTAAAGCTGTATACGGATTCTATAGTAATTAGGACAATGGGTTCAGATGCAAAAGCAAAGTCTAAAATAGTAGGGTCTTCTACCTCAAAGACGACCGGCTCAATGACATGCTCTTTTACAATATCAGCAACAGACTGTCCCGTTGTTTTTTTGATAATCGTTGTCAACAACTCAATACTGGGACCTCTATATGCCCACGATTCTCCAGGTTTATATTCACTTACTAGTTTACCATCAGCTATTATAAGTCCATGTGTGTGGGTTAATAAGTGACGAATGGTTACTCCTTCATATGCGGGTAAATAGGAGTCTTCTACAAAACGAGTAATCGGATCATCAATGGAAAAGTAGCCATTATGTACAGCGTACGCAGCATAAAAGCCGATATAAGACTTTCTTACAGATGCAATGTGGAATTGAGTGTCTGCTTTAACATCTAAGTAAGAGTCAAATACGAAGAAGAGACGATCACTTAATAAACGTAATCGTCTCCGTAATTTTTCAACAGTATTCTGTTTCAAATTACCGTTAAAAACAATTAATTAACACAATTGAATCATTTTTAATCTATCAGGCCTTTAATCGGTAGTTTAAATTGTGCTCTTGAAGTGTTTTGTCTTTCCCGAACAAGAAATGCTTCTCCATATCAGGAGAGTATTTTGAATTTACTGTTTCAACGTCTACAGCTTCTGCTACTGCACGGAGCATCGCAGGTGAGGCACCGCAGCACAGACCAATATAATTAATGCCTAAATCTTTTGCCTCTTTTGCCCAAGCCGCTAACTCGTAACGGTTATGGTAAAGTGGATCTAGGGCAGTCGGAAAGGTTGTTTCTGTAGGTAAGTGACAACTGCATCCTCCATCAGGCAAGTTAAAGAATGTTGGGTTTTCTTCTGTTGTACGATATGGGATAGGTAAGCCCGCTACATATCCTTCCACATTGTTTCGTATATCAGCAAGATATGGCTGCATTGTTTCAGGGCCTCGGAAACAATTCATTCCAACGACCAATGCACCTTTTTCCGAAAGTATTTTACAGGACTCTTCTACGGTGTAACCATCTCTTAAAATATTCTCGCCCATTAATCCAAATGTAATGACTGCTGGTAAACCTTGTTTGGTGATTTCCTCCAATGCTATTAACGCCTCTTCATGGTAATAGAATGTTTCACCATTTATGAAGTCTACCCCTTCTTCTTTGCACCATTTCACCATTTCCGCAAATATACTTCTAACCTTAGCCTTTGATTCGGGAACATCTGGATTAAAGATATTGGTGTTTGAAATATTTCCAGCTACTAACGCTTCTTCTTTTGGATGCTCTTTTGCAACCTCTTTTGCTAAGCGAATGGCATTTCTGTTTAAAGGCTCTAATAAATCTTCTTTACCAATAATCCGCATTTTTTCCCGGTGAGCATTGTAAGTAAAAGCTAAAACAACATCAGAACCGGCATTCATATAATCCCTGTATGCTTGTTTTAGTGCTTCAGGATTATCTAGTGCCACCTCTGGAACAAAGGAGCCTGCTTGCAAATATCCCCTTCGTTCTAACTCAAACAAATAACCTTCCCCTACAATTACTGTTCCTTGTTTCAAACGTTCTTCTAAACTACGTTTCATCATTTTTCCTCCCTCGTAATTTACTTGCTGAGCGTTGCTTAATACCCAAAATAAAAAACCCCTTCTTTAAATAAGAAGAGGCTTCGGCCGTTTGCTAAATACTCTTCTTATCTTCAAGCTTTACGCTTCTGGAATTAGCACAGTATTAAAAAATCTGTTGCTGAGGTTTCACAGGGCCAGTCCCTCTACCTCTCTTGATAAGAATATTAGGTATTCATTTTTTTGATTACTCAAACAATACGCCTAATTCCCTCAAAAGTCAAGGTAAATTTTAAATGGTATGTTGATGATTTTTTAGTGGATAAATTAAAACTCACGGTGGATAGAGTGCGAAGATAGTAAATCAATTTGATTTATCCCACAACCTGCTATAAATAAAACTTAGTTGCTTTTAGTACATTCTTTCACAAAAGAAATTATTTGTTTCGTAGTTTAAGTCAACTAAGAAAGACGACCACCCAAAATGTGTAGATGTTTATATTATTACCAGTATCGTTGTACGGTGCAACAAAAAACCCGTTTTAAGATTATAGTTCTTGTTCAACTAAAGCACCCGTTTGTTGAAAAAACTAAAGTTAAAACCCTCACCGTCCTCTATTTCCATCTACTATTTTCTTATCTAATTCAACGATTGGCTAGTAACTTCTCCCACTCATCAAATGATAATTTCTTATTAATATGTTTTAAATTATCAGGGACTTCAATGTAACACATCAGTTCTAAACTATTACCGTCTGGGTCAAGAAAATAAACAGACGCGTTTCCTTGGTTTGGCCTTATAAATGGTTCCGTAGTAGTTCTGTTACCAAAAGGAACAGCCTCCATGTCTAAGGAATCAAGCCACTCTAGAGACTTTTTAAATTTTCATAAGAAACTCGAAAAGCTATGTGCCTTTATGATGGATGATAAGGAGTTTGATACTCACTACCTTCCCACAATCCTAACCAACTTTTTCCTTCTTCCAACCAGAAAAACGCTGTTTTATCATCGCCTCATGCAAACTTTAATCCTAATTTCCGATAAAAAACCCTCATGAGAGTTATCTTATTGCAAAGTGATGAGAAAAAGTTAGGATAAATGCTCCTATCTCTGAAAATAAAACATAACTCCACCTACAACAAGCAATACACTGGCAATCATAAAAAGATCATACGTATTGGTTAATATATTTGGTAATTCGTTATCTTCATCCTTTTCTTGATCATTGTCAGAGCCCTATACTCCTACCTGCTCATATGTTATTACTTCTTTAGCAGACTCATACATAGCAAACTGACTGAAGTATTGATAATTTCCATCCGACTTCCTTCTCTCTACTTCCATTATACTACGAATAATAAGGTGTTAATAGACTACATTTTCCATCTTCCCTGTTCTATACTGTTATATATAAATCCAAAATAAGAGGTGTATCAGTATGAATGACAAAAAAGATGTCTTAGATAGTGGACCTTTCTTTCATGGTACTAAAGCAGAACTAAATATTGGAGATCTTTTGGAACCGCAATACTTATCAAATTATCAAGACAAAAAATCAAACTATATATATTTCACTGCTACATTAGATGCGGCTAAATGGGGTGCTGAATTAGCGACATCCAAGTCAAAAGAAAGAATTTACGTAGTAGAACCTTTAGGTGAATTTGAAAACGACCCAAACGTAACGGATAAAAGATTCCCGGGAAATCCAACACGTTCTTATAGATCTAAATCGCCTTTGAAAATAGTAGCTGAATTAGGTTCATGGAAAAGACATTCTGACGAAGAAATAAATCATATGCTTACATCCTTAAAAAAATTACGAGAACAAGGCAAAGCTGTCATATACGATTGATCCACAATACCTTTAAAGTCACGATTTATTTGGAATAACGTCTGGATAATGCAGCTTACAATGTAAGTCTAATTACACATAGAAAAAAACGGTTCCTTACAACAATCAGGAACCGTTTTTTAAAATTGTTATACTGTACAGCCCAATGTTACCAATTAATAATCGAATTGCGGCAGTCGGTGTTTTACCTCAGGAAACTAACGGAGCTAAAACAGAATAATGATAACTAGAAGACAATCTCATACAAGATTCTGCGACAGAATTCACATTTCCCTCGTGAGCCCATTTCCATATCCATTTACTTCCCTAAAGAACGAATCACAGAACAAGTACAGATTATCCCTTTGAAGAAATTATCTACATTTAGATTTTCATTTGGTGAATGGTTTGCTTCATCAGAATTTGCATATGGAACGATAACAGAAGGTACACCTAGTATTTGGGTCCAGACATAATCTGGTAAACTACCACCTAGGCTAGGCTGTAGGACTGGCTCTTCATGGTAGGCTTCCTTGACTGCTTCCTTAATAACCTTTACAACCTCCAGATCTGCAGACGTACGAGATGGCTTCATTGAACCATGACTTACCACTTCTACTCCAGGTGCATGTTTATGAACATGTTTAATAAATTTTTCTAAAATATCATCTGGGTCTTGATCAATTACTAATCGCATATCCATTTTGACCATAGCAGTAGAAGGGATAATTGTTTTTGCACCTTCCCCACCATAACCACTATGAAAACCTGCGATATTTAAAGTCGGTTCAAGGGTTAGTTTTCGGTAATATTCCTCCCGTGTCATATCAAAACCTTTATATCCAATTTGATTAGCGACTTGTTTAGCATCATAAGGTAATGTGGATATCAATTCTTCCTCGTTTACAGTGGGTTTTTGCACGTCATCATAAAACCCTTCTATTAATATATTACCATCATTATCCTTCATGGTACCTAGAAGATCAACAAGCTGCCATGCTGGATTTGGAGCAATATTTCCTTTGTTACCAGAATGATTATCCCAATCTGAGCCTTTTGCATTTAGTTCTACATAGAGCATTCCTCTAACTCCGAGTAAAACAAAAGGCGCCCCACTTTCATGCATTGGTCCATCTGATGTATACACTAAATCTGCTTTTAATAAATCGCGATGCTCAGAGACAAATTTAGCTATATTCGGGCTCCCACTTTCTTCTTCTCCTTCAAATACAAATTTGATATTTATCGGAAGATCCCCTATAACTTCTTGGTAGCTTTTAAGTGCGAGAATTTGCGCCATGAGCTGTCCTTTATTGTCCCCAACCCCACGGCAATATATCTTCCCGTCTCTTATCGTTGGTTCAAAGGGTGGTGAATTCCACTCCTCAATCGGGTCTGCAGGCTGAACATCATAATGTCCGTATATGAGTAACGTAAAATCATTATCTCCCTTCATCATTTCACCGTAAACGACAGGATGTCCATCCGTCTCAATTAATCTACTATCCATTCCGATATCTGCTAACATCTTAAGTAGCATGGCACTTGTTTCTTTCATCCCAATATTCTGTGCACTAATACTTTTCTGGCGTAATAAAGTAAATAACGTCTCCAAATATTCCTCTTTATTTTTCTCCATAAATTCCCTTATCTGGTCTAAACTCATCACTTTCCCTCCTCTATTAATTGTTTACAGCACCAAGAACTCCGTTTGTTGAGGCCATGGCAATTATGACACAGCCCCACATATGTTTGTATGCTGTGACCATGTCATCACATGTGAAACTAATACGAGTTGGCGTGAGCATTTGCACAGTTGGTAATGTTGACGTCATTTGCGCCTGTTGCGGGCCTTTAAATTCGATTTCAAACGTAATAGGTCCTTCCAAAACGAAAGGCTGGTAGTGTTCTATGTCTTCCACTGCGACCTGTACATATTTTTCAACCTCTAGTTGCACGACATCAGGATGTATTAATTCAGCAGCTAATCTGTTTCTAGCATATTTGGTTACAACAGACTGTACTAGGGGTAAGGTTTCTTTTACTTCTTTTACATAAATATCATCCCCACTAATAAAAATAGAAGGAATTTGAAACTTCCCGGCAACCATTGCATTGAGTTCTGTTTCTCCAACAATTTTGCCATTTACATTAAATTCTTTTACACAAACTCCCGCTAACGTATGGGAAATAACTGCATTGGAATCACTCTCTCTTCCATGATGTCCAACAAAAATAATGCCATCAAACGAATCGTCCAATCCTTCTAACTGGGCCATTACTCGATTGTTCCCAGACACCAATCGCGCCCTTGGGTCTAAATCTTCTATTATTATATTAGACATATTTCCATGCCCATCTGCTACGACTACTTCTGTTGCTCCGCCATTAAAAGCTCCTCTTATAGCCGCATTTACTTCTTCAGTCATTAATTTTCGAAATCGTTGATACTCTCCACTTGTTACAAGCTGTTGAATGGTAGCAACACCAGCAATTCCTTCAATATCAGCTGAAATAAATAGTTTCATTATATACATCCCTTTCTTATATTCAAAAGTTTATGTAAATAGCTTATAAAACTGCTCTCAAGAAATAAGTACTTGGCAAATAGCTATTTACCATTTACCAAGTACTTTATCTTCATTTAACAAATAAGGGAGTTAAGATCTCTTGGGTAATACGTTAGCATTTCAATACCATCTTCAGTAATTAACACAGTATCAGAATGCCTAAAACCACCAAGTCCCTTCACATAAATACCAGGTTCAACAGTTACCACCATACCTGGTTCCATTACGGTATGATCACCTAGATCAAAGAAAGGTGCTTCATGACCAAGTAAACCAATATTATGCCCAGTATGATGTTGGGTTAAATGTGTAATACCTTCTTCTTTAAAGTACTGTTGCACTTTTTCTTCTACGGAAGAATATGTAGCCCCAGGTTTAATGGCAGAAAAGGCAACATCCTGTGCTTCATACATCTGATTAAAGTATTTTTCTTGATCCTTAGAGACTTCTTCCACAAACATGGTTCTTTCTAATTCACTATGATAGCCAAACACATCTGCAGCAGCCCCTGTGACGAGCGTATCACCCTTAGACATAATCACGTTTTGTGTTACAGCGTGTGGAAATGCAGATTCAGGTCCAATCTGTCCGCGGAATATCGCATAAGCTGTTCGGCCATGCGGCTTATAATTTGGCCCTAACGTTTCAATCATCGCCATTGTAGCCTCTGTGGAAGCTTTACTCGTAATCTCAATTTCACTTAAACCGGCTTTCGTATATTTTTGAAGAAGACGGTGTGCTAAATTCCCCCACCGACAAGATTCTTTAATTAGTTCGATTTCATTCTCTGACTTAACAAAACGTAATTTCTCAATAACTCCTTTTAAAGATACAAACTCTTTAACCTCGAGAAACTCATCAACTGAAGGTCCACTATATCCCATAGGAGAACCATATCCTAATGAATCATAACCAATTGTCTTTCCTTCAAACCCAAATTTCTGTAGTACCTCTTTTAAATATTCCATCGGATGTTTAATGCCAGGATACTCAGGATAAGAATGCACATGATCAATTACCGCATATTCCTCTGCATGGTTATGCTCCAATGCAGGAACAAATAGATGCACCTTATGATCGGGATCTACTAATACTCCCATCGGGCGTTCCGTTGAATGAAAATGGAAACCTGTTAAATAAAAAATGTCGGTTACAGCAAATATAATCGCCCCATCACAATTCTCTTCAAATAGTTTGTTGAAAAATTTCTGCTGTCTTTCCTTGAACTCGCTTTTAGGAATGGTTAATAGCATATTCTTTCTCCTCCTTATTTTCTGAATCTGTATATAAATGACAATTTGCCTTATGGCCATTCGAAAACTCTTTAGACACTGGTTCAACCTCACGACAAATATCCATCGCAAATGGACATCTTGTATGAAATGAGCATCCAGAAGGTGGGTTAGCTGGACTTGGTACATCACCAGTTAAGATGATCCGTTCCTTCTCTTCATCTGGATGGGAAATTGGAACAGCAGAGATTAACGCTTGAGTATAGGGATGCTTTGGATTTGCAAATAACTCTTCCGTATCAGCAACCTCAACAATTTTACCAAGATACATTACGGCAACCCGATCTGTCATGTGTTCAATTACGCTTAAATCGTGTGATATAAATAGGTAAGTCAAACCAAACTCTTCCTGCAAATCTAGCATAAGGTTTATTACTTGAGATTGAACAGATACATCTAGGGCTGAAACGGGCTCATCGGCAATAATAAAATCGGGTTGCAAAATGACAGCACGAGCAATTCCAATACGTTGTCTCTGACCACCTGAAAACTCATGAGGGTACCGGTCTAAATGCTCTTCCGACAAACCAACTATCTTTAACATGTTATTTATCTTCTCAAGTCGCTCTTCTTTCGGAAACTTATTATGAACTCGTAATGGCTCCATTAAAATTTGACGGATGGTTTTCTTAGGATTTAATGAAGCATAAGGATCTTGAAACACCATTTGCATCCTATTTCGTAATGCTCGCATTTGATTATATGGTAGTTTTTCGATATTTTTACCCTTAAAGACTATTTGGCCATCTGTAGGATCGGTCAAGCGGAGGATTGTTCTTCCTGTTGTTGACTTTCCACAACCCGATTCACCAACAAGCGCAAACGTTTCACCTTCTCTTACAGAAAAACTAATATCATCTACTGCACGCACATTAATTTTTTCTTTGAACATGCCTTGGGATATTTCAAAGTATTTTTTTAGATTTTTGATTTCTAACAATGTTTTTGTTTCCATTTAAGACACCTCATCCTTGTTAGAATCTTGTAGCCAACACTTGCTCATATGATTCCCTAAATGTTGGACAGGTGGTGTCTCCTCAAAGCATTTTGAAAAAGCAAAAGGACATCGATTCGCAAAAATACATCCCTTCGTAATTTCGTTTGGTTTCGGTACTTGCCCTTTAATGGAATACAATCGATTTTTACGTGTGTTTTTAGATGGTAACGATTCAATTAATCCTCTTGTATAAGGATGCAAAGGGTTATCGAATAACTCTTTTACTTCTGCTACTTCTACTATTTCACCAGCATACATAACAACGACACGATCACACATTTCTGCAACCACGCCTAGATCATGGGTAATAAGTAAAAGACTCATGTCATGTTGCTTTTTAATATCTTTCATCAGTTTTAATATTTGGGCTTGAATGGTTACATCCAAAGCTGTCGTTGGTTCATCAGCTATCATTAATTTGGGTTGGCCTAAAAGAGCCAAAGAAATCATGACACGTTGTCTCATTCCACCTGAAAGCTGATGTGGATACTCGTGAATAATTTGCTTTGCACGTGGAATCCCAACTTGGTTTAAAACATCAATTATTGCAGTTTCTATCTCTTTCTTAGACATCTTTTTATGCTGTTTTAATGGCTCGCTTAGTTGTTCCCCAATTGTAAATACGGGATTTAGTGATGTCATCGGTTCTTGAAAAATCATTGAAATATCATTACCTCTAAGTTTGCGGAAATGCTTTTCTTTTAGATTCGTTAAATCCTTTCCATCAAATACGATCTCACCAGAGATAATTTCACTTGTTTTTTCTGGCAACAGTCCCATTACAGCCAAAGAAGTAACACTTTTTCCACTTCCGGATTCACCAACAACGCCCAATGTTTCCCCTTTTTTTATGGAAAAGTCAACACCACGGATTGGTTGAACTGTTTTCTTACCAGTCTTAAACTGTATTTTTAAATCTTTTACTTTAAGGATCGTATCGGACATATAAATCCCCTCCCATCATTCTCCTTTTAATTCAGGATCTAATGTATCGCGTAACCAGTCCCCAAATAAATTAACTCCAAGTGCCGTAATTACAATCGCTAATCCTGGGAAAGTGATTAGCCACCAAGAACTAAATATATAATCCTTTCCTTCATTAAGCATGTTTCCCCAAGCAGGTGTGGACGGTTCTACTCCAAAGCCTAGGAAACTAATCGAAGCTTCTGCAATAATATAGGTACCAATTTGTAATGATGCAAGAATAATAATTGGAGTAAACAGATTAGGTACAATATGTTTAATAAGAATTTCAAACCGACTAACGCCAGTCGCAATACATGCGGTAATAAACTCTTTTTCCCGTAATGCAAGAACTTCACTTCGAATGACACGAGCGAAAATCACCCAGCCACCAACTGCTAATGAAATAATAATATTTCTCAAACCTGCTCCAATAATTGCATTGATCACAAGCACTAATAGAATAAATGGGAAACTTAAGGTCACGTCAACAATTCGCATTAAAATGATATCAATCCATCCACGAAAAAAACCTGCAATAATTCCAATTATGGTACCAATTAACCCTGCAATTAGAGCTGTTGCTAAACCAATAATGACGGATACCCTAGCCCCCAAGATAATCCGGGAGAAAATGTCTCTTCCAAGTTGATCGGTCCCTAATAAATGGCCTTCTGTCATTGGCGGAAGTAGTTTTTTACTAAACTCTGCAAAATAGGGATCAAAAGGTGTAATCCATTGCCCGATCAAACTTATTACAATCAAAGTCATTATAATGATAAAGCCAATTAACCCAGTCCAGCTTCTTGATAAATTGGAAAAAAAGGTAGCAATAGCCGATTTCCTTTTTGGTTTCACATGATTTTCGAGAGCTTGTTCGTTCTGTGGAAGGCTTGATGACATGTTTTTCACCTACTTCACTCGTATTTGCGGGTTTACATATGCGTATAGTACATCTGCAATGAAGTTAACCAATGCGTAGATTAAGGCAATAATAAATACCCCAGCAAGAACTATTGGAAAATCTCTGTTCATAAGAGATTGCATTAATAATCTACCTACACCTGGCCAAGAGAAGACTACCTCTGTAATAACAGCTCCACCCAGTAACACACCTAAATCTAAAGCAACTAATGTAATGATTGGAATTAACGAATTTCGTAAAGCGTATCTCATAATTAATCGAAATGTTGGAACACCGGAAGCTTTACTCGTTCGAATATAATCTTTTCGTAGAACATCTAGCATTGCAGATCTTGTAAATCGTGTGAATCTAGCAACACTGTATGCAGCTAATGTTAATGTTGGAAGAATCAAATGGATCGCTGTGCCTCCACCTCCCGAAGGTAGTATTTTTAATTGGGCAGCAAAGAAATAGATTAGGATTAATCCCAACCAGAAACTAGGGATCGCCTGTCCCACTACAGTAAGTGCTACACCAACTTTATCGAAAACAGTATTTCTTTTATAGGCAGATAAGACACCTAATGGAATTGCGATAATTAATGCGATTAATAACGCAGATATAGCCAGTTGGAAAGTTGCTGGTATTCTACTTAGTACAATTCCCAAAGCATCTTCTTGACTTCGCAGTGATTCTCCAAAATCTCCTTGAACAGCATGAAACATGAAGTCCCCGTACTGCACAATAAGTGGTCGGTTATAACCCAGTAGTTCCTTATATTCTTCTATCTGGTCCTTAGGCGCATCTGGGGGTAGAAATAAAGTCGTTGGATCACCTGATATTCTAATTAAGAAGAAAACAACCGTTAGTGCCAACAAAACTACCACTATTACTTGGAAGAACCTTTTAATTATAAAATCCAACATAGAGCAGCCCTCTCTCTGTGAAAAAGTTCCATTGTAAGAGGAGAGGTATGCCCTCTCCTCTTACTTTTTATTTCCAAGACATTTCAAACACTTGCATTTTTTCATCAACTCTAGGTTCGAAATTTAAGTCTTCTTTAATTGCATATAAGTCGGCTTGTTGCCAAAGTGGAACCCAAGCCGCCTGTTCTACTAAATCATGCTGCAATTCAGCGTATCCTTCAAATCGATCTTCTTCATTAAAGATTGCATTTGTTTCTTGGATTTTAGCTTCAATTTTTTCATCATAAAAACTACTGTATGGAGCACCTTCTGTGAATAAGTTTTCAATTGTTGATTGTGGATCAAATGCAGGTCCCCAACCAAGGATATACATATCTCCCATTTCACGATTTTGTATTTTTTCTAAATGGTTTCCCCATTCATTTACTTTTACATCTACTTGAACCCCAATTTTTTGTAATTGAGAAGCAATGCCTTGTGCTACTTGTGAATCCATTGGGTAACGTCCATTTGGTGTATCAAGTGTTAATGTTAACTCTTCTGGGTCATATCCAGCCTCTTCTAAAAGCTCAACCGCTTTATCAGGATCGTAGCCATAGTCATCTGTTTCTACATAACTACTATTGATAACCGCTAATGGACCAGTCATTTTCGTACCATAGCCATTTAAAATCGATTCCAATAATTCATCAACATTTACTGCATAATTTAATGCCTTTCTTACATTCACGTCTTGTAATGGACCATCATGGAAAGTATTCAAAGCTAAGTAATTAATACGCGCAGATGATACTTCTCCAATTTTAGCGTTATCTGTGTTTTTTATTTCAGCTACAGAGTCAACTGGAATATTTTTAAAGAAATCAATTTCTCCACCTAAGAATGCAGACATTCTAGAACTGAATTCTGGAATATAACGAAATTCCACTTCTTTAATTGCTGGCTCACCTTGCCAGTAATCTTCATTAGCTTCTAATTTCAAGAAGTTGTCCCTAGACCATTCAACAAATTTATAAGCACCAGTTCCAACTGGTTCCTTCGCTGCAACATCAGTACCAACTTCCTCTACATATCCGGGTTCCATAATAAGTAAATCCTCTGTTATACGCTGAACTAAACTAGGAAATGGAACAGAAGTCTTTATCTCTACTTCCGTTGGAGAAAGAACCTTGACCTCTTCCACGTTTGCCCATCTTGAACGATAGAATGACTGGTTAGCCTCATCTAAGATATAATCAATACTAAATTTTACTGACTCTGCATTAAAATCTGCACCGTTATGGAATTTCACACCTTCTTTAAGCGTAAGTCGCCATGTTAACTCATCAACATTTTCCCAATCCGTTGCTAAACTTGGGATGTATTCACCCGTTTGTCCATCTCGCTCAATTAGAGAATCATAGATATTACGGATTTGTGTATCTGTAGTATAGTTTACATCTGAGTTTGCAATTAATGTTCCAGCATCTGCTTCAAACCCAATAACAAGACTATCCTTTGCTTTTTGGTCATTGTTCCCATCACTCGAAGGTTCATCCTGTCCACTTGTTCCTTCTGTACACCCCGCAAAAATGAAAAGCATGCTCATAGCAAAAAACATTATTAAAAATCTTTTCAAAATAACCACCCTTTTCTATTAGTTTTGTGTAAGTATTTTTTCTATTTTATTCATAGATGAAATTAGTTCACTCAATTCTACTTCACTGATGTCTTTGACCATGTTTTCAACATTTAAATTAGCTTTTGACATTAACTCATCTAAATCTTCCTTTCCTGTTTGCGTAATTTCAAGATACTGCTTGCGACGATCTTCCTTAGAAGGCACCCTACTAATAACTTGATTCTCCTCAAACTTTTTAATAATTCTACTGATATATCCTTTATCAAATAAAAAATACTCAGATAGATGGGAGGCTGTACAATCCGGAAATGAATGTATTTCAAATAATATCAATGCTTCTGTTGCTGAATACGAGCTTTCATCTGTATATAAATTAAAAAGACCCATCATTCGAATATAAAACCTATTAAATTTTTTAATTTCTCCAATGTGCTTTTTCATATTTTCAGTAAATTCCCTCTCTTTATAATTTAAAATTAATTCTAATAATTTTTGTTGCTAAAGTCAACCTTTTTATTTAAAAAATATTCAGTTTAATTTATAATTATGTAACAGTTGAGTGCATACTATTTTTCTATTATTAGGAGGTATTAAAGTGGGGGGTAACGAGAGATTTTTTTATTCATTTATCTCAGAACAAATTGCTAAACACCAGTGCAAAACGTTGGGGATTAAAACTAGGGGCTAGATCAGTTGTCGCAGGTACTACTGTTAAGGAAATGATTAAGAGTGTATTAGATTTAAATGCATTAGGAATATCTTGTACCATAGATAATCTGGGAGAGTTTGTTTATGAAAAAGAGGAAGCAATCGAGGCTAAAACTCAAATTTTAAAGGTAATTGAAGCAATTTACGAACATGATGCGAAAGCTCATATTTCTTTAAAGCCTACACAAATTGGACTAGATATTGATTATGATTTTTGCTTAACAAACCTAACTGAAATCGTGGAAGCAGCAAACAAGCACAATATTTTTATTAACGTAGATATGGAAGATCATGCCCACTTGCAACAAACTTTTGATTTAATTAAAACATTGAAACAAAAATATAATAATATTGGTACCGTCATCCAAGCTTATCTCTTCCGCGCAGAAGAAGATATTAAAAATTTTAAAGAATCTCGTTTAAGGATTGTGAAAGGTGCTTATAAAGAATCTGAAAAAGTTGCATTCCAGAATAAGAAAGAGATTGACCAAAACTACCTTCGTTTATTAGAATATCATTTACTTCATGGAAGATTTACTTCTATAGCAACCCATGACCATCATGTTATTAACCATGTGAAACAATTTGTAAAAGAAAATAACATTGCATTGGATAAGTTTGAATTTCAAATGCTCTATGGGTTTAGAAAAGAAATGCAGCTTCAACTAGCAAAAGAAGGGTATAATTTTTGCACATATGTCCCTTTTGGAAGTGATTGGTATGGATACTTTATGAGACGACTTGCAGAGCGCCCGCAAAATCTAAATCTAGTAGCGAATCAAGTTTTTAACAAGAGAGTTAACACTATCATTGGGATTTGTGTAGGTGCACTTCTTGTGGGAGGACTACTCAAGAAAACAAAAGGATAATATTGCAAAAAAAAGATTCCAGAAATCGTTAATGATAACTGGAATTTTTTTAACTTTATTCAGGCTTCAGGTTTATACCCATATTACATATGTGAACTTATAAGAAGAATTGAAAAAAAGAGAGGTACATATACTGTCCTTTGTCTCATTACGCCTTCTTAATATATATACGAAATGACTTCTTCGTCGTCTTCTCATACTTTTCAAAATCCTTGCCGTATTTCCCCCTTAAGTATCGATCATGCTCCGGAATATTAAAGAAAACAAACATGAAGAATAGAAAGATGGGTATCAGTCCTGCCCATGCATTTCTTGTCAGCAATGCAAAACCGCATACCCACACGAAATCTCCGAAATAATTGATATGGATGGCATACCTGAATAATCCCCCGGTATAGAGTTTTCCTTTATTCTGGCTATCCCTTTTCCAGTGATTTCTTAACACCTCAGACAATGTATTAATTACTGAACCGGCAAGAAATATAAATACAGCAATTCCGTCTATCCAATCCAAGGGTTGTTCATTAGTTTCTCCTAACAGGGAAAAACCAATATAATAGAGAGCGAAGGCAAAAGAAACACTTACTGTTTCTCGCCATGTAATCCCTCGTTTCAACAAATAAACTACCATAAAACTCATCCTTAAAAAGACGACCAGACAAAAACCGAACAGCAGCACTCTTCTCTGAAAATCACCTTCGGGCAAATACAAGACTTCATTACCGGCTAAAAAGAGAAACCAGTAGACAAGGACAAGGAAAACACACTCATATGCAATAATCGTTAATCGCTGTGGCCAAGATTTGTTCGCTGAACCGTACATGGCAAACCACCCCTTTTCTAAATCAATTAGACGCAGATAAACTATGTCCCAGTCCGACTGTTTGGTCAATTTTATAGCGGATACTACCACTTTTGACCTTATTATCTCCTTCTGAATTTCCGAACCAACAACAATAGGTGAAAATATAAATTAGATGCAGCAAATCCGAATAATGAGAAGTAAATGACTTCCACTAGATATATACTATTGGAAAATATTATAAGGTATATAAATCCGACTAGTATACCAGCCAAAGAGTACAAACCTAACTGAATAAAGTACAGTTTCCATTTTGAATTTCTATCAACATTCCCGACTAACTTATCAATTAATATCGAAACAAGTATTCCTACAAATAAATAAACTGGACCAGAACTTGCTTTTTCTCTAATTTCAGTTATCTTAACCAAGCTTAAGATTTGGAAGTTAGTAATTATGTTAATATACAACTATATAGAAATTGAGTGCAGTAATTCATTTTCTATCCAACTTGTAGACCTTTTTTAAGGAGGTGAAACCCGTGGATAAAGATAAAAAAATAAATTATAAGAATCTAGAATTACAAGCGGAAGAAATGACTGATATTAATTCATATGCCTCCATATCAGGAGCGACAGTTAGTTCCATCGCTTGTGCTGCCACAGCGCTAACAGTAACATCCACAATTACTTCAGTAGGAACTGCATCATCTTACTTCCCTGGATAAACTACATTTTTTTAAAGGTATGGCATTTAGATCTCTAGTACCTTTCTCAACATACTTGTCAGCTTTAAAACGACTAAACATTATATAGCAGCCATACCGACGCTTAAATGGTACGGCTGCTTTTTTACTCGTTTACTTTGGTAAGAACTCAATCAACATAGTTAATTCAGCGGTTTATTAGAGATATCTAGCTTGTTTTTTCCCAACGAAATAATCGAGACGATAGAAATACTAAAAGAAGTGTTACAAGAATTAAAACTAAGTAGGAGGTTAATATTCCTAAAGATGGTTCTTCTCCATTCAAGTAAAATCTAAGCAGCTCACCAAAATAGGTTAAGGGTATGAATTTTGAAAGTGTTTCAATCCATGAAGGTAGTAGTGTTAATGGCATAAATAATCCACAAAAAATGAGTAACGGTGCTAATATCCCACCAGATATACCACTAACCGCTTCAACTGATAAATTCAAACAAGCGGTCAAATAACCTAAAGCAAAAAGCATAGTTAAACCTATCACGGAAACGATTATGATTGGTATTATATTTTCTAGCAGCAACATATCTTTCACATAGGCAACCCCCAATAAGATTAGTAATTGGATCGTCGCCAACAAGAAACGGGCCGTTATTTGTGAAACGACAAAGGTAATTTTATTTACCTCGGTAAGACCTATTAATCTTAATGTGCCTTTTTCTCTCATTTGAATAATAGGAATTGATGTCCCATTAATTGCAAGTGTAAAAAATGCCATCACTATTATACCGGGTATAATAAATTCAAGCATATCTGTTCCAGTTGTACTAGAAATGACTCCAAACATAATTACGAACAAGAACGGAAAAGCTAACACCATAAAAAATGTCATTGGATTTCGAATAAGTTCTTTCATATTCATGTTAATTAGCAAGAGAAGTTGTTTCTTCTTTTTCAATTAATTCACCTCCACTTAATCTTTTACCAGTTAATTTGATAAATACATCTTCTAGTGTACCTTGTTCAAAACGGATATTCTGCCAATCGTCCGATGTTAATTTTAATAGTGAAGTGAATAAACTTCTTGTGATTTTAGGAGCTTTAATTTCTAATTCATAGCCAGTCGATAATTCTTTGATAGATAAATGCGTTATTCCTTCTATATTATTTGTTAGTTGATTATAATCTGGTTTGTTAGAATATCTGACGAAAAGTCTTTGTTGGGGGCTGTGTTGTTGGATTAAATTATCTGGAGTATCTAAAGCAACAAATTGTCCTTGATGTAGGACTGCAATACGATCACATTGAGAGTATGCTTCTTCCATAGAATGTGTTGTTAAAAAAATGCTTTTACCTTCTTTTTTGAATGAAGTGATAATTTCCCATATTTTACGACGTGAATGAGGGTCCAAGGAGGCAGTGGGTTCATCTAAAAATAATATTTTTGGATCAGCAATCATAGCAATTCCTATAGATAGCCGCTTTTTTTGTCCACCTGATAATTTACGAGTTGGTTTATTAATCACATCTAATAAATCTATTTTCTCTAATACTTCATTTGCTGATTTGGATCGCTCGTACATATTAGAAAACAATTCTAGTGTTTCCCCTACCTTTAAATAAGAAAAAAGGTTGACATCTTGTGGTTGAACGCCAATATAAGGGTGAATTTTCTCGACGTTGTGGTTAACATCGAATCCCATAACATGGATATCTCCCTTAGTAATCTTGCGTAGTCCAATAATGGTTTCTAATATGGTAGTCTTACCAGCACCGTTAGAACCAAGTAAACCAAAAACCTCCCCTTTTTCAAGATTAAAAGAAACATTTTTGATGACAGAGGTAGAATCGTAGGATTTATATAATTTTTCTACAGTAACAAACTGTTTTTCAAATGACACTTTTATTACCTCCTCATAAACAAACTATTATTTATATAAAATATAACCATAATTTCTTATACTCAATAGGTATCTAGGTCTTCTTGCATCCTCTTCTATAAAGCCCCTTAAACGATAAATATATACGTATAGGGTATTCTTAGATGCATAGTCTTTATTTCCCCATGCGTAATTTACGATATCCTTACAAGAAACAGGTACTTCACTATTTATTGCGAGATAATACAGTATTTTAAATTGAATTCTTGATAAGGGGATTACTTCACCTTTGTTAATAAGCATCTCCCTTTCGGCCTCTAATACCCAATTCTCTCCAATAGATAAGTATTCACTTTTCAACAGTTGCATAATTAACCTACCTCCTTTCTTTTCATTACCTACGCGAAAAATCAGTATTTGGTTTAATAAAAAGCGAAATATTTAGAAAATGAATCTTTTGTACTACATATCTTAACAGGCTTTAAGACTCTATTTATTATATTTGTGCTAATCTAAATTAAGAGAGGTTAGAAAAAATTAGGAGGTGCAATTAAAATTTCACATTTAATTGAGAGATTAGTAGAACCGTTTGGATTAGTGAAACAAATTCATGGGTTAGATCCTTATCCAGGAGAACCGGATTTTCCAATCAAAGTAGCATCTTTAGGTGATATTTCGTATGCGCATGAACACATTGCTCGTGTGACACTGGGAAAATCGATTGCTGGTGACTTAGATGGAGCCGGAGGAGATTTACGAGAAGAAGAAAGCAGAATTAAGGCAATTGCTGAAGCATTAGAACGTTACTCAAGTTGTATTTATGACGAAAAACAATTCATTTGGGCCACGGCAAATGAATTAGGAAATAAAGCGTTAGATTTAACTAAAGTTCCAATGTGTTCCGAAGAGGAATTAGCACATCCAAGAGTGCCAGTTAGGAAGCCTCAACTTGATGCTCCATTACGATGGGTAAAGGGTATCTCGCTTCATACTCAAAAGGAAACTTGGATTCCAGCGATTATGTCCTATTTACATTTACCCGCAATGAGCCCAGGAGAGAAGTTTTGGTTACCCATTTCTACAGGGTGTGCAACCCATACTAGTTATGAGCAGGCCTTAGTTAACGGAATCAATGAGGTTATTGAGAGGGACGCCATATCACTCACTTGGTACCAGCAACTTCCCTTACCACATATTATTTTTGATGAAGTCGATCAACATATGCAGAATTTCCTAGATAATACCCATACAACACATAACATAAAACAATATATCTTCGATGGTACAACAGACGTTGGTATCCCTACCGTATATTCCCTGCAATTAACACCACATAATGATAAGCTTGGCGCCTTAATCATGTGTGCAACCGATCTTAATCCAAAGAATGCAATAAATAAAGTAATGAGAGAAGCAGCCTCATCTCGCATTGCAATGATGAACCGAAATGAGATTCCACATAATATTGATGATTTCCATGGTGTGTTTCATGGTGCATCGTATATGGCCAAACAAGAAAGGTTACATGCATATGATTTCTTAGTCAACTCAGAAAACCAAGTAAACCTTTCTCAGTTAGAAAACCTTGAGCAAGACAGTCCGGGTAGTGATCTTAACTTTCTACTAAATAGACTTGAAGAAAAAGGATTTGAAGCGTATGCAGTTGATCTCACCACAGATGAAGCAATGAAGGCAGATATGAAGGTAGTACGTGTGATTATTCCAGGCCTCCAACCACTTTCATTCAGTTATCGTTGTCGTTTTCTAGCTCATCCAAGATTATATGAAGGTCCAAGAGCAATGGGATATGAAGTAAAAAGTGAAGAGCAAATAAATAAATGGCCACAGCCATTTGCATAGAAAGGAGATACTAAATCTATGAAACCTATTCATATTATTACAGTTGGCTCTTTCGGGAAAGAAGTGGCAGAAAGAATAAGTCAAAGAGATGAGAAAGTTGTGGTAACAGAATTAGAGGGATACCAGTATTTTCTTCCGACTGATCGCTTTCCTTCTGCAAAGATCCACATATTTGCCAGTGACAAGCCATTGTCTCGTCTGTCCAAGCATTTGGATATCATTTTTTCAAAATGGAAGGAACCTTGGTTACCAATCATTCAAGAACATCCTTATGTAAGAATTGGCCCGTTTGTCATACCAGATGAAGAAGGTTGCTACCACTGCTTTGAATCTAGATATCTACAGCACTCATCTAACCCCTCACATGTGAAAGCACTATATGATTATTACTCATCTAACCCTATGTCTGCACCAAAAGGATATTTACCAGGATTTGCAGGATTTGTTGCATCATATGCTTGGAATTTGATTCAAAAGTTTGATCAAAAGGATTTCTCAATGGCTGGGAAAGTCTATCAATTAAATATGTTATCTCGTACATCCTTAAGTTCCAAAGTAATAAGTGTTCATGGATGTCCAAGATGCGGATTTGAGAGAGATCCAAAGATGGCAAGTATCGATTTGCTTGCAAAAAGTATTAAGCCTGTATTGGACAGTAGAACTCAGAAAGTAGAGGTGAACTCAAAATAATGGTAACTTCATCATTTATGTCAACAAATAATGTAGGTCATGCCATTGCAGACCCGAACCTCAAGTTCCCTAAGAGACCAAGATTCCTAAATGGAATAGAACAGATCCCCTTCAATAATAAGTTGTTGTTTCAAGGTAGTGAAAATCTGCAAATATTAAGTGGAAATGCTGTATCAAAATTTTTGCCAATGCTCCTCCCCCATTTAGATGGCACCAATACAGTGGAAAACATTATTACAAAATTTCCTGAGTATTCACCAAAGGATATCACTTCCATTTTAGCTGTATTATTCATGCGGGGCCTTCTTGATGACGCACAGGGTGATGACCTGATCGACTTAGATTTTTTTCGACCTGAAGTATTAGAGTACTTTAATCGTAATAATGATTCTACTAGGGTAAATAAAAGTGCAGCCCAAGGCCTGGAACGATTGAAAAATGCCAATCTATTAATTCTATCTGACTCTGACCATGGAGACATTCTACTTCATGAAATAAAACACATGGGAGCAAGTAATGTTGTCTTCCAAAGTTTAGATGATTACATCTACGTCCAAGATCTTACGTTAGTCATTGTGTTTTGTGTAAATGACTTAAAACATGAAAGATTAGAAGAAATTGATCAATTATGTATCTCAAATCAGGTTCCATGGATGTTAACACGAGTTGAAAGAAACCAAGGTGTAATTGGACCTTACTTTGAAAATATTGAAACCCCTTCATATGATGCATATCGCAACGAGTTAGAAAATAAAGAAAGACAATTAAAAGGCCAAGCGCCTCAAGAACTTGTTGAAATGTGGGAAAGCTATGCCGCCATTGAAATAGTTTATTTTATTACTAAATTAGCCCCATCTGTAACTGGTGTTGAATATCTAGTATTCAATTTTGATGATTGGACGAGCACAAGTAAAAAACTGAACTACCTCATTGAATCAGAATATATAGCCTACAAATTTGAAAATGCAATTGCTTTTCCTTCAAGACATTTAATCACACCTAAAAGTCACCAAATGCACTATAACCCAAAAAACTTACAACTATCAACTGAAGGGAAAGTATACCCAAGTGCTGATTTGATAAATCTACCCTTAAATACGGAGTTGTCAGGGGATTTCTTTTCCAATGCCTTTGAAAAAAGCACTAGCAGTCGGTCACTTGATTTTGATTCCTTAAGCACTTTGTTAACAATGACTGGAGGGATTAAGGAATCGCAAGGAATTATTAAAAGATGGGCACCGACCGGCGGAAATCTTGGATCACCACAATTTTATGTGATTCCGACAAACGTAAAAGGCCTTGAACCTGAACTACTTTTCTATCAAGAAATGGATCAAACCTTAGCAAAAATAGGCAAGGTAAATAACAATGGTCAACTTGAAAAAACTATTAATGAAGTTATTGGTAACCAAGAAGAGGAAATACCTGATGCCTTAATTGTCATAACAGGGAATTTAGAGCGGACAGCAGGAAAATACAATGGTTTTGCATATAAAATCATACATCTCGATGCAGGAGTTGCCCTTTCTCAAATGCAAGCCGTTTCAAAAGGGTTGGATCTGAAGATGAGGATGTACGATCAATGGAATGAAGAAAGACTAGTAGACTTCTTGGGAATTAATCATTATAAGGAGCCTGTTGTAGGTCTAGCTGGTATTTATGGTAAAGGAGCTGTTAATTAATGCCTTCTCTTGAACAATTTCAACACATTCAAGCAATGATTGAAGAAAACCATCAAATATTAGTTCAGGATCATGATGTCAAAGAAAATACTCAAAAATTGAATCTTAATATCTCTTATCCAAATAAGAGAAAGCTACTCCAGTCCGCATTAGAAGAAAGGACCGCAACAAGATTTTATAATTTGAAACCCATTGAGCTAAGTCATCTATTAACAATCCTGGGTACAGTGAAACAGTTGGACCTAGAAAATTGGTCAACACCCAATCAACTTGGAGTAAATATCGATATCTCAATCATTATACGTAATGTAACTGACGTTCATAGTCCTGCTATCTATGACTATGACGTTGTGTCCGATACACTCTTACCTGTTTATGAAATACCTGAAGATGAAGATAAAGATGCTTGGTATCTACAGAAGGAATTCACGAATTCCCCAGCAGTCATTATTGTTCATGGAACATTGGAAAACGCACTTAAACAATTTGGTGAACATGGTTACCGTCATTTATTGACTAGAGGAGGTGTTGCAGTACAGAATGCATGGCTCTCAGCTTTAACATTAGGTTATTCCGGAAGCATTTTTGCTGGAACACTCCCAAAACCTCTAAAGAAATTTACCAATATTGATGGGTATAAGAAGGTTCAATTATGTGCATTTTCATTCGGCAGCAACGTTTAGTCAAAGTTTAATGTATTGAAAGGGGGTGAAGACACTGGAGAACAAAAAGGATTTGGAATTGTTTGCAGAAGAAATGAATGATCAATTGGACCTGTCCGCTATGCCAATGGGAACTTGGTTTTCAGCAACAACTTTTGGTAGCGCATCTTGTCCAGGCAGTTCGGTAGGAACTGCAGGTACTGCTTCATCTTTTGGCTAAAACTATAATACTAGAAATTGGGGTGAAAATTGTGGAAGAAAAAAAGGAACAGTCATTGCAACTTATCGCTGAAGAAATGAATGATATTAACTCAATGTCATCTTTAGCAGGTTTTACAACTGCTGCGACATTCGGATCTGTCGCTTGTATTGGAAGTAGTGCATCAACAGCAGGATCTATTTCTTCATATGGACAATAAAAGTTAAAAAGGAGAGACATGTATATGGCAGATACAAAAAACAACCAACTAGAACTATTTGCAGAAGAACTATCAGACCAAATTAACTTGTCCGCCGTACCTATGGCATCATTTATGTGCGCTTCATCCGGAAGTACTGCTTCTTGTCCAGGAACATCTGTTGCATGTATCGGAACTGTAAGTACTGTTGGTTAGTATTAGAATAATTTTAGTAGGAGGAACATAATGGCTAATGAAACGACTACCAAAAACACCTTAGAACTTTTTGCAGATGAATTACCAGACCAAATAGACTTGTCGGTAAACACTACTGCAGTTGGTGGTAGTACAGCAGCAACATTGACTTCTGCATCATGTCCAGCATCGACATACTCAACGTTTACAACACTAAGTAGCTACTAGACCTCACATACTAACAGTAAGACAAGTTTCTCCTGGAGTATAGGGCTTGTCTTACTCTTTACATAAAAAGAAAGTAGGTGGGTAATTGGAACAAATAAATATGTCACAGGATGAATACGAATTTATTAGTAAACCTGTATATCTAAATGAACATGTAGAATTAATAAGGGGAGCAAATAATGAACCAATGCTCTATCATCAACTAAATAAAAAATATATACGTATTTCTACATTTAGTTTAGAAGTATTAAAGCTTATGGATGGAACAAATACTGCAAAAGATATCGCCAACATTCTCCAGTCAGAATACGACATTGATAGGGATATATTTGAAAATATCCATGATTTCTTAACAACATTACGTAAATCAGGAGTCCTTAATCTAGAGCCTTTACATGAAAAAGGTATAAAGAAAGTAGTAAACAAAATATCCAAGAAACCAATGTTAAGCTTTCCACTAGTTAAATCCTTGGACCTTATTAATAATCGTCTGTTAGCCATATATCGACTTTTACCAAGAAAATTTCGCAGTTACTTTTGGTACTTGTTAATTTCAGGTGCAATAACCGCTTATATACTCTTTTTCATATTTGGTTTTTCAACAGATTTTTCAAAAGTAAATTGGTTATTACTCATCCCAATCGTAATTAGTAATTTGATCATTCACGAACTAGCCCATTCTGTTGTTACAAAAGGCTATGGAATCTCCATTCGGGAGGCCGGAGTAGCATTGCTCTATTATTTTCTACCTGTTGCATATGTAGACAGAACAGATACGTACCGGTTAAAAAGTAAAAAAAGTCGTATTCATATTGCTATAGCTGGTCCCTATTCAGATTTCGTAATTGGTGGGATGTGGGCCCTAACTGCAACTGTTATCCCTTATGATGGCGTCAGTCAATTTGCACAAATTGTTGCACTCGTTCAGTTGCTTTTTGTCTTTAATAACTTAAATTTATTGTTACCTACGGATGGTTACCATGCTGTGGAAGCATTAGTAGGAGAATTATCATTAAGAAGGAGAGCATTATATTACCTCTTCTCAGTAATAACGTTTCGTTCAGCCCCTAATTATATAGCTCTAAATAAAAAAAAGAAATTTGTTTATTTTACTTATTCCTTCGTTTCGCTTTCCTATTTTTTAATACTAGTCTCAGGGATCCTTATTCTAGTAAAAAACGAATTACATTAATGAGGTGATAATTTGACCAATGAAACAGTGGCACCATTCATAATGTTACGTGTTGCAGGAGGAAATATTGAGAAATTAAATAAATTAGATTTAACTAAAACCGTCAGTAACATCGAAAAAATATTAGATATCAAAAAGGATATAGAAAGTGTAAAAGTGACTTTGGATGAAGCACTATATCAATTAGTATCTACGTTTACAGAGGAAGAAAGACATCTATCGAATTTCACATTAAAAGTAAAAAGAAATATATTTAATGGAAGACCTTTGAATATATCGCCGGAATATACTCACGAAATAAGATCACGTATTTTAAAGAAAGACTTACATTTATTATTAACTTGGCATCAAAAAATACACGAGATAGAAAAACTGATGATTGACACAAAGAAAATATTTGATACAGAATTAGTAATCGCAAATACTAATTTAGCATCTGAAATGGATAACAGCGAATGGAAAAAGGGAATGGCTATTGCTAACCCTAGTTATTTAACTACTTTCAACAAAAACAAAAAGAAATTATGGCATCCCCATAAACAGTTTGCGCGTACTAGTATATCCTATTTAAATCGCATAACTGCCAAGACGAGCCCTTTTAGTACATTTACCAAAATTGGTATGACTTCCTTTACTCCACAAGAAAACCATATAAAAGAGGATAAGAACTATCGATATAATTTCTGCAGCGTAACGAAAGCCCTTTGTTCAGAGCTTGTATTTGAAATGGTTAAAAAAGCAGAATTTCAACCCTATTTTACTTATGAGAAAAATACCTCAATTAGATTCGTAACTCCTACAAATATTCAGTATGTTGTCAGTGATTTTTCTATAGCCAATGGTTTTGCCTGGAGAAATGATAACCTGATAACTAAAAATTTAAACGAGGATCAATTACTGTTTTTACAAAATGTCGAAAAAAGTACGTATGATGAAATAGTTGCGTCTACCCCAATACCTTTTTCCAAGTTGATTGATATGCAACTTATTAAACCTGTTCTGCCTTTTTCAAGAAAGACCGAACAACCATTGTTTGTATTAGGTGAATTTCTAAAAAATAAGCAAACTTTTAAAACAAGGAGGATTGCAAGAATTGCAAAGTGGATTGAAGATTGTATCCTCCTGATGGAAGGAAGTGACTCACGAAAGAGAATATCCTATCAGAAGTTTATTTATCTACAAACCAAGCGTATGTTTGACATGGTGAGCAGCTCCTACTCTAGTAAGGTATTAAACAATAGCTTAATATATGAAAATGCACGCTCTGAAAGAAAACATCCACCTTTGGGGAAGTATGTAAAACAAGATCTGGAATATTTAGCAGAACACATGAGAAAGTATATGTTTGTTACACATGTATATGAGCTATTATGTGATCATTTCATTCAGTTATTTGGCCGCGGAGGTGTTTGTACAGATATTAAGGAATTTTTATATAGCTTTGAGAGTCGAAAAGACCGTGTGAGATTAATGAAAAAAGCATTAAGGAAGGATAAACAATTAGCAAACGCCCTTGTTCAAGAAAGGATATTTGCCCCTATAAGTGACAGTGCATCCCCGCCTAATGCAACAATATTCTACCAAATAGCAGCGGAGAATGGTTACGAGGATATTATCAATGGTAATTATAAACTAGTGCTTAATCAAGGAAGTTCGGGTCAGGGAGGATTATTATTACGATTTGAATCTATGTTTTCAGATGAAAAGGGTGACTTAAAAAAGCGAATGGGGGATTGGATTCAGTCCATGTACCCAAACTCTGAGGTAGTAAATTTACCAGTTATTTCGGAGTTTAACAATCTGCAATCCGATCGAGGCATAACTAAAAGATCCCTAAGGATAGGTGGAGAAACATCTACAACAGAAGAGTATGATGATTATTTATTAGAGGATCTAATTCTCGTTCATTGTGACGATAATAATACCCTTACACTGATGAATAAAGAAAGGAAACCAATTGCTCCAATTTACCTTGGAACAGTACCGCAACATATGCATTATGGCATCATTTCCTATATTTTAACAATTAGTATGCCATGGATAAATGCATTTGATATAAATGGTACATCCCCTTTTTCAACAAAGACTGCTCCACCAGAAAAAGTAGAATTTCATGAGCGGCTGGAAAGTGGACGTATTGTGCTTAAGCGAGCAAAATGGGTCATTCCAAGATATTTATTCCCGATAAAAGAACAACATGAAAATTCCTATGCATATTTCTTGAGGATAAAGGAATTCCAAAAAGAGTATAATCTGCCTGAAGAAGGATTCTTAGCAAATGATCAGGCCAAATTTTCCATAGATACTAAAAAAAGAAAACCTCTGTACTTCAATTTTAATAATTATCATTCTATAGAAGCGGCCGTACAAACCTTATTAGAGGGGCAGGTACTAGCAATTTCTTTTACAGAAGCACTCCCAAATAAAGCTACACATTGGTTGAAAGATGATGAAGGTCAATTTTATACAACTGAATATATGTCACTCTTAAAATGGTCACGAGATAATATAAATATAAGGAGTGAAGAAAATGAAGAATTGGGTATTTTATAGTATTTATGTTCCCACCTTTAATTATTTGGAACATTCCATTGAAGGCATTGTTATTCCAACTGTTGAAAAGGTGAAAAGTAATTTCGTTATTCATCAGTGGTTCTTCATTCGTTATGTTGATATGCAAGGTCCGCACATCCGATTAAGATTTTTAATAGATGAAAAAGATATGGAATGCTTAGAAGAGGTAATGGATGAAGTAATTGAAAAGAAGTTAGCAGCACTTATTTCAAAGCCTCCCTTACCATTGTCACGGTTGCTTCGGTTGCCTCCACAAGAAAAAGAATTTGAAGCATCATTTGACCAAGAAGAATATGAGCCTGAGTATGAAAAATATGGTGGAATTCAAGGTGTAAAAATTGCAGAGCAGTGTTTTGAATTATCCAGTGAATTAGTAATTAATTTTACAAACAGTTCAAATTTCACGGATAAAGATCGATTCGATTTATCTTTATTACTAATGAAAATAACTGCAAAACAAGCGAAACTATCAAAGATAGAGGAACACGAATTATGGGAAAGAATTCTTTCCTACTGGAGTGGGTCAACCTATAATGAGGATGATAGATTCAAAAATAATTTAATCGAGGCAGCAAAGAAAAGACTAGATGTATTAGGCAGAAAACTAGAAGCTATTTCCCAAAAAACTAGTATGATACAATTGGTAAATGATTATGAGATGGGACTAGGAAATGCCTTTAGTAGTATGACAAAATCAGAAAAGATAGTTGTTACCAAGGAGCATTTAGCATTTCATTATATTCACATGATGAATAATCGATTAGGGGTAACACCTATTGAAGAGGCATATCTTGGCGCACTATTATTGAATGGCGATAAAGTATCAGTAAAATAAAACGTAAAAAACTTCAGTACCAATTAGTTTAATCACATAACTAGTACTGAAGTTTTTAATTTTGAATTTTCATGTGTACTTATAGAGGTTCATTACTTGAATAAACCGTCCGATCATTAAAAAGGAAGATAAAAATATCCAAGCAAAGGAATTAATAATTAACCCGAGTTGTAATCTGTTTAAAAATAGTGTCCCGCCTGTTTCCATATTAAAAATGGTGATCCCTCCCGCTGCAATAATAAAAAGGATGCCAAATAAAAGGATGTACAGGTTAAATTTATCAAATTTTGTCCAACGTCCTAAAAACTTACAATGCTTTACAAGTAACGTATAACGCTCATGTGGATCTTTTGGTAGTTTCTTCAAACCAATTGACGATAATATCTTTTTATTTAAAGATAGCATCATAAATGTTCCAATCGATCCAACTATAATTGAAAGAACTAAACTAATTAATGGAATTATTGAAATTGAATCCATGTGGTTCACTCTCCTAGTTAAACAAGATTAGTTGTAATAAAAACATACTAAAAAGTACTACAGTTGGAAATCCTGTCATAATTGTTGATTTAGCCGTAAGAAAATCAGGTAATTGTTTACTAGGTGAAATTAACCAGTTAACAAAGAGACTAAACTTAGAAAGTGGTAATGGTGGGGGTATCAATAATTCTTCAGGGAGTGGGACGTTTACTTTACTCATTTCGGTTATTAATTCTGGCATTTCTTTATAAATTTTTTTCATGAAAATATCTTGTTCTTGATAAGAATTACGCATAGTAATCTGCTCCTTCTATAAATTGTTTATTTAACTTTTTAAATATGTAATGTCTCTTAGATTTAATAGTCCCTTCTGGTTTTTTTAGAATGTGGGCTATTTCTTTAGTAGAAAAATCTTGATAAAAGGTCAATATAACAATTGCCTGTTCTTCTTTAGGTAATGTGCATAATAAGTGTTCAACAAATATATTGTTGACTGCTTTCTTTTCAGCACCTGGACTTTCTAATAAGTGTTGGCTTTGTTCTAAATTCACACTAGTGTATTTGGAATGCTTTCGATAATAATCAATACAGAGTCGATATGCAATTCGATGTAACCAAGTTTTAAACAACGCTTTTTCACTATCAAACTGATGCCTTTTTGTATACACACGAATGAAAGCTTCTTGCAGAATATCTTCGGTCATTCCTTTTTCCTGGATATAAAGATATATAAATCGATAAAGGGTTTGAGCCCATCGATGATACAACTCATCATAAACTTCTAAATTTTTGTTATTTAGCTCAATCATCAATTCCTCATCTGATAACATCTAATGCACCTCAATTATTTATCATTTAATACATACGTTATAAAAGTGGAAAGGTTCAAACAATCTGAAGTACTTCGATGAATACAGCATATGATTTTTTATGTATGTATTATAATTTAAATAAAGAAAAGTAAATAGAGTATATAGTCATGGTTGATGAATGCCCTCCTCATCTTCTCCTAGTTTAGAATGTCATGCTCATAAAATTTTCTCGATAACACACCCTATTTAAAACCATTTAAGAAAACATTATTTTAATTACAACATTCAATAGCCCCGACTCCTTTACTCGAGCGATAGAAAGCAAACGGAAAAGGTTTGTATGGCTGAAAGCTGTAAAAGCTCCATTTACCAATATGATTAAAAATACAAACACCTCTTCAAAGTATTTGAAGAGGTGTTTGTTACACATAAAAGTTTCTTTTAATATGAATTTAAGCTTCCCTGAGAATGTCTGTTTCCAACAGGATATTCCATTCCTTTTGAAATATCAAATAAGGAATAGGACTATAGAATCGAGTGGTCCAAGACCCACCCCATTTTCAATAGATATTCTCCGCTTCTTCTCCATTCAACATGAGACGGAATGAAATGTCAGCTTTTAATGAGTCTGAAACAGCACAATACTTCTGCTTCCCTAAATTAATAGCTCTCCATACTTTCTTGGCATCAATTTCACCATCAACCGTAAAGGTGACAGCGATGGCAGTAAATCCTTTAGGTAAGTCTTCTTTTCGCGTTCCATCTGTCTCGATCTCGATATTTGTAATTGCATCAAGATGCGGTTTTAGTATCATGGTTACATCAATTCCAATGCAGCCTGCAACAGATGCAAGCAACATTTCAGTAGGCGTTACACCTTTTCCTTCGCCACCATATAATTCTGTAGCGTCCATGTTGAGTTCATATCCAGAATCGCCTACTGCTGTGAAAGCTCGTTGACCATTCCATTTTGTTTGTATCTTCATTGCTGACATTCCCTTCTTGGATTAAATAACTGGGCTACATTTTATTTAAAAACTTTCTCGCTCTCTCTGTTTTAGGTTGGTTGAAAAATGAATCCGGAGTACTTTGTTCCACAACCACTCCTTCATCCATAAAAATGACACGATCAGCCACCTCACGCGCAAATTCCATTTCATGCGTGACAATCACCATCGTCATTCCTTCTTTAGCAAGTTCCTTTATAACTGCTAACACCTCGCCAACCAATTCAGGGTCTAACGCTGATGTGGGCTCGTCAAACAACATCACTTCTGGTTCAACAGCCAAAGCACGCGCAATTGCCACCCGCTGCTGTTGGCCCCCAGATAACCGCGATGGATATACATCTCTTTTTTCAGACAAACCAACTCTTTCTAGTAAGGCTTCACCCTTTTTAGTGGCTTTTTCCTTTGACCATTTCCTAACCGTTAGCAAGGCTTCAATCACATTCCCCAATACGGTTTTATGTGGATATAGGTTAAACTGCTGAAAAACCATCCCACTATGCAAACGGATCTGACGGTATGCATTTAATTGCTTTTTCTTACTATCTTCCGTGTTCACGGTAGTTCCAGCTACTTCAATCTCACCACTTGTCATGTCTTCTAATCCGTTCAAACATCTTAAAAGTGTACTTTTCCCTGAACCACTTGGCCCTAGAATCGTGATAACTTCGCCGTTTTCCACTTCTAAATTAATGTCCTTCAGTACTTCTAGTTTTTCAAAACGCTTCGATAAATGTTTTATTGTTATCATATAAACAACCCCAACTTATACATAAATAGATAGCTTCTTTTCCCATCTTTCTAGTAAGAAAGAAAAGCCTGTACTCATGATCCAATACATGAGTGCAATCGATAGATAAAACGGCATGTAAACATAGTACTGCGCAATTAAGAGTTGTGCAGATCGCAACAATTCCGTAACGGTAATGACAGAAACGAGAGATGTTTCTTTTAACATGCCAATGAACGTATTACCCGCCGGTGGAATTGCGATTCGTATTGCTTGTGGAAAGATAATACGTCGCATCGTTTGTACAGGCGTTAGGCCAGACGCATAGGCAGCTTCCATCTGTCCTTTTGGAATAGATTGCAGTGCACCACGTAAGGTTTCTGAAAGGTAAGCCCCAATGCTTATACTAAGGGCAATAATTGCTGCCGGTAATGGCTGCAGCCTAATTCCAAAATCCACAAGGCCATAATAAACAATAATAATCTGAACCAAGGTCGGGGTCCCCCGAATAATGGATACATACGCTCTAGCAATCCACCTAATTGGAGGAGCCCCTTTAAGCCTTGCAACCGCAACGATCGCAGCTATTATGGAGCCAAATAACATGGAAATAACTGTGATCAGAAGTGTATAGTATGCTCCTTGGAACAAAAATGGCAAATGATCAATGACAATATCCATTTTTAAAATTCCTTTCTTTTACGCTTGAGGCTCTTCCCCAAACCATTTTACAAAGATTTCATTATACGTTCCATCTTCTTTCATCTCCGCTAAAATACTATTTAATTCCGCTATAAGCTCTTCATTTCCTTTACGCGTCGCAATTCCAGCTTGGTCTGATTTAATTGGCTCACCGACGGCTTTAATTTTAAAACCATTTTGCTCTACAACTGGAGTTATAGCGTAAATATTATTTATTGTCGCATCAATACGCCCTGTATCAAGATCCTTTAGTGTTGTAACCACATCATCATAGGTCATAATAGTAAAGTCTCCAACCTCAGGCATAAGTTCTGTTCTTAAGTAGGTTTCATCATTTGTCCCTAAGCCAACTCCGATGTTTTTCCCCTTGAAATCTTCCACTGACGTAATGGAATCATTATCTTCTTTCACAATAACTTTAACTTGATTAGTGATATAAGGATCTGAGAAGTCCATTTGTTCTTTTCTTTCATCTGTAATGGTCATTTGACTAATAACCACATCAAATTTTTCAGATTGTAACCCTGCAATCATCCCTGAAAATTCTTGTGCAACAAATTCAACGTCTACCCCTAAACGATTGGCAACCTCTTTTGCGATATCCGCATCGAATCCGTCCATTTCCTGGTCTTCGTTAATAAAGTTATAAGGTTTATAGGTACCCATCAAACCTACTTTTAATTGGCCTTCTTCTTTAATTTGATCTAGTAATGATGATCCTTCCTTATTTGACCCCTCTGACTCTTCACCCTCTTGTTTATCTGCATCTGACCCACAAGCCGTTAGCATAATAGCAAACACTGCAAGCAATATTCCTAGTAAAAACGATTTTTTCTTCATCATAATGAACCACCCTTTTTAATATTAAATTCCTAGTAACCCAAAAAATTCAAATTGAACGACATCTTTGGCTAGTTGTTTTGCACTTTGACTTTGTAATTTAGAATAACCTTGTTGTGGGTTAAATAACCATCTCTCCAACATTCCTTCTAAAAGACTTACCAAAAGTGCAGACTGTACCATTGGATCCTTTTGTGGCAGAATACCGAGTTCAGCTGCTCTTTCAATATTTTTTTGAAAAGCGACCTCAAACTTTATCCTTGTTTCAAGGATGGCAGATTGGACAGATTCCTCTGTTTCCATCCCTTTTAAAAGAAGCCGCATGAAGTATTTATTTTCTTGAGAAAAAGCAAAGAAGTCCTCAAATAATTTTTCTGATGCTTGTACCACTTCCTGGACCGTTACTTTCGACTCCCTATATCCTTGTGAAACGACGGCAATCAAATCGGTTTCCTTATTATGTATGATTTCTAAAGCGATAGCCTCTTTACTTTTAAAGTACCAATAGAAAGTACCTTGTGCGACACCAGCAGCTTTCACGATATCCGATACTTTTGTCTTATGATAGCCATAATCAGAAAACTGTTTTAAGGCAACCTCTAAGATTTGCTCTCTTCTTTCAGAACCTTGATCTTGTGTAGTAATATAATCCACCTCCTCTTGATTGATCAGTCAGTCGGGTAGTGTTATTTTAGCTATGATTCTTTTTTAAGTCAATAAATTTGATCAGAATAGTCGGGTTTAAATTTTAGAGGGGGTTTAGGGGGGATATTTGGCTGTGGATAAGTGGGTTAACTCAAAAAATCTTAACCTCTACTGCTGTCTTCAATAACTATTAAGGCATTTTTTTAGTAATCTGATTTATAATTTGTACGATACTTGGATTTGAATCGTGCAAAGAAAGGAAATAAAAGCGATGGGATGCCTATTAATATTAAAAATTACCAATTGACGTATATAATAACTTATTAATTAAAATGTAAATGAAGATAATTATTGGAAGTTCTATTTTCAACAATACGGTTTTTGAAGAAGTTTCTAAAACATGTTCTGTGTCGCATTCTTTGCATGTGATAGGTTGCTTTTTCATATGGGCTTTGAAAATTTGTTTCCATTTAAAAATCGTAAAACATCTCTCACACTTTTGCACATCAGACTCCCTCTCTTATTTAATCCTTCCTTGATAAAAAACCGTTAGTCTACGTTACAATTCTGACATCGTTAAAAGATTAAATTCATTAGAGATATTGAGCCATATATGATAGCCCCACAAGCGATGATAAATAATCCAACCATTACAAACCCATAAGCAAATCCCTTCCCCATAGAAAACAAATCTAAAAACATATTTTTGAAAGTATCAAGAAACTTAGACATAACTCTCCCTCCCCTATCTAAATAAATAATTTCGATTTGAAGAAAACTGCTCCGTTACTTCAATATCTTTTAAGTAAATACTAACATAATATTCCAAATATAAAAATGAGTGAGGCTGGGACAAAGTTATATTATTGCTGTTTAAACACGAATAATACTTTCTAGCGTCGCTTGGCAGAACACTTCGCTTTCCACGGGCACGGCCTCAGCCTCCTCGTGGAAAAGGCACCACTGTGGGGTCTTCGGACTCGCGCTATTCCCGTTGGAGTCTCCGCATTCTGCCTACGCTAAAACAAGAAAACCCGAACTAGGCAAACCTTTATACAAGGAGTTGCATGATAGTTCGGGTTTTAAATTGTTTAGAGAACTTTTGTCCCAACCTCTATCAAATCTTTATTGAATAACTTAGCCTTGAGCTAGTAAATATATAATAGCCCCCCTTCTAGTGAGACTACTATGTATAGCGTTACTTACATTATTTAATATCTTTTTTCCTTTTCATTTTCGCTCTATACGGCATGATTAGAACCAAGAAGGTAATGACAATAAAGGATAACGATATTGGTTTAGTGAAAAATATAGTGAAATCTCCTGTAGATGTTAAGATTGCACCGCGTAGATTTTCTTCCAGCATAGGTCCTAAAATAAATGCAAAAAAGAATGGGGCTAATGGGAAGTTCGTTTTTCTCATGAAGTAACCTAAAATCCCAAATACAAGCATAATGCCTATATCAAAAACACGCTGGTTAATCATATAAACACCAATGAAACAAAAAGCTGCAATAAAGGGGATTAAATATGCTTCCGCTTTTTGGATAATGATAGCAAAAGCAGGAACAAAGGCTGTATTCAAAATTAGCAACAAAATGTTAGCAATAAAAAAGCCGGCAAATGAGGCCCATACAATATCTGAGGAGTTTTCGAACAATAATGGTCCTGGCTGCAATCCGACCATCATTAATCCTCCTAACAAAACAGCTGTTGCCGCAGATCCAGGAATGCCCAAGGCAAAAGTAGGAATGAGAGCACCACCTACAGATGCGTTATTAGCCGCTTCTGGTCCACTTAACCCTTGTGACACCCCAGTGCCAAACTTTTCAGGGGTTTTGGATAATTTCTTTTCAATATTATAAGACATGAATGTTGCTAAGAGCGCTCCTGTACCAGGTAGTACACCAATAACAAACCCTATAACAGATCCCCTAACCATAGCCCAGAAGTTACTAAAAACCTCACTAACTTTCGGGAATAAAGAAGAAAATGTTAATTTCTCCCCCTTTTTGTTTGAAACCTTTTCTTCTAGTCTAATAAGTGTCTCGGAAATACCAAAAAGCCCTATCCCTACGACTGCTATATTGATCCCATCCCAAAGTTCTACTATTCCAAACGTTAAGCGCTGAGTACCTGTTATCGGATCTGTTCCAATTGTAGCAATTAATAAACCTAATAACGTAGCTATAATTGGTTTTAATGGCTTTTTATTTGTTAATCCACAAGCTGCAATTAAGGTAAATAAAATGAGGGAGAAATACTCAGCAGGACCAAAGATCAAGGCAAGTTCGGCTAATATACTTGTCAGAAAGATCATACCTAGAAATCCAACAAGTCCCCCAATAAACGAACTGACAGCACTTAAAGTCAATGCGTAGCCTGCCTTGCCTTTTCTTGCCATTGGATATCCCTCAAAAGTAGTTACAATGGCCCCGCCATCGCCTGGAACATTTATTAATATAGAACTGATTCGACCTCCATACATGGTTCCCAGATAAATACTCATTAATAAAATTAAGGCACTTAATTGTTCCATCTGAAAGGTTAATGGAAGAAGAAGTGCAATTCCTGTAATTGGCCCGAGCCCCGGTAAGACTCCGATCAATGTTCCCATGGATACTCCTGCTAAGCACCATAACATCGCAGTTGGGTTTGACATAACCGTTGTGAAACCATTTAGTAGTTCTGTTAGCAACATTCTCACCTCCAACATTGTTAGGTAAAACGCTTATTCAAACATTCCTTTAGGCAATGTAAGTCCTAACCACCAGTCAAAAATGACATACATGATAATTAAAATCGCAACTGAAAAAGTTAGCGATTTAGCCCATGGGACTTTTTGTACTGCTGTTAGCATTAAAAACATAAAAAGTCCGATAACCGGAAGCATACCGAATACATTTGTTAATGCAATACATACAATTAAGGAAATGATTAAGATACATTGCTTGATTATGATATCTTTATGGAAACCTTCCTGACCTCCACTCATTTGCTTTACTAACGCTTGTGGTACTTCTTCATCCTGCTTTTCTGGTTTTTTTCTTAACATTGTTATGAAACAATAGCAAACCAATATAAATAAGATCGTTGAAATAATACGAGGGAAAAAGCCTGCTCCAATCACCCCGCTTGTTGCATATAATGGTAAGCCGAAAGAAAAAAAGAGATAAAAACTGGAGAGTAAAATTAGAAAGGTAACAAAATAACGTTCCAGCAACATATAATACCTCCTCCCAAGTACGTGCTTTAAGGGAGCGAAGTACCGATCACTCCCTTTTGTGATTACCATTTATTTATTAAGACTATTAAGGTACGTTTCATATCTCGATCCTGCTTCTTGAATTAATTCTGTATATTCTTCCGTACCTTTGAAGTAAGGAACTAGGCCACGCTTCTTCAAGAAATCCTTCCACGTGTTTGTCTCTGACATCTCTTTCAGCTTTTCCTCCCAATAGCTAACTACAGCGTCCGGAACATCCCCACCTGTCCAAATTCCAGTGAATCTCGTATATTCGTAGTCAATTCCAGATTCTTTTAAAGTAGGAACATCTGGGAAATCCTCTGAACGTTCATCTGAAAGCACTGAGAGAGGTCTAATTTCACCTGCTTTAACATAGTCCTTTATCACGGCCGCTACCCCAAACGTAGTGTCTACTTGATCGCCTAACACCGCTGTTAGTCCTTCAGCAGCCCCACCTTGTGGTACATAATTTAGTTTTTCAATTCCTACTACATCCTTTAGCTCCTCCCACCGGAATACCTCTCCACCTTCAATAGGGCCAAGTGTAGCAACCGTAATATCTTGATTTGTTTTTAATGCTTCTACCAGATCAGTTATCGTTTTGTATGGGGAATCTGCTTTTACCACAATAAATATTTCACTAGTTCCCAATGAAGCAATTGGTTTGAAGTCCGAAAATTCTACTCCAGATTCTGGTATCCAACCAGGTCCATATTCAGGCATAACTTGTAATACATAAGGGTCATCTTTTTTATTTGCAGCTTCTTTTGCTGCTACAAGTCCGCCTGCTCCTGGTTTATTTACCACAACAAATGGCTGTTCCATAATGTTTTCATTATTAAGCGTTTCGCCGGCTGTTCTCATAATTAGATCCTGTCCTCCACCTGGCGTAAAACCAACAATGGCATCAATAGGCTTTTCAGGGTAGTTTTCTGGAAGTCCTTCCTCCCCTTCTTTAGAATTCGCTTCACTCGTAGAACTTGATGTATTACACCCTCCTAATACTAGCGTCAGCACAATTACAAACAGACCTAAACAAAATAATTTCGCTCTCCATTTATTCATCATTTCATTCCACCTCACCTTTTTTTAGTCCTCAAATGCAACATGCAGTAAACCAAGGATTTTTTTTCGCAATAACTTGTTCTAGATGGAAAGCTTAGATGCTTCAACTTCGTGAGAGACTCATTATCTGTAACAATGCTTTTTCAACTCTTTTCTTACTTCTTCTGGAAGAGGTTCGGAAAGTTGTTTTTCCCGGTTATAGTGTACGTAGGTTGTTGTGCCTTTTACACAGCATGTTTCGTTTTGCCAAATTTCCTCATATAATTGTAGGCTAGTAGTTCCGATCTTTTTCACCCATGTACGGACTTCTACGTTTTTCCCAAAATATATGGCACGGACATAATCTATGTTCATATTCACTATAATCATTTTCCAATCTTTAAAACTGTGATTGGCATTAAACAACTTAAATAACTTGTTTCTACCTGCTTCCAACCAAACAGGGGCAACCGTATTATTAATATGGCCGAGTCCATCGGTTTCAGAAACACGTGGTTCTATCATTGTTCTATACATGTTCACTCTTTCCCATCGTCGTTTACTAATTGTCCTTTATAAGCGCTCGTATATATTTCCTGAATATCCTTAATGTCTAAAGGTTTTGGACTTCGATTCAGTAATCTAGTCTGCTTCATTCCATTTTCTGCTAGGATCATAATATCGTCCAAGTGAATATCATATTCTTTTAAGCTAGTAGGCAACCCAACTTCCCTCACCAAATCTTGTAAACGTTGTACGACATCCATCGCAATTTCTTGGTCACTTTTTCCATCGATTGGCAGATTAAAGGCTTTCGCTATGTTTGTCATCTTCGCTAAACAAGACGACCAAATATGACCATATACATATGGTAATAGAACTGCATTCGATTCACCGTGCGGTATTTTGAATAAACCGCCTAATGGGTACGCTAAGCCGTGCACGCCTGCTACCCCAGCATTATAAAAGCTTAAACCCGCTATTAAGCTACCTAAAGCCATTTGTTCTCTTGCTTCCTTATCATGGCTATTCCATACCGCGTTTCGGATATGCTTATAAATCCGCCCCATTGCATCCAATGCCAATGTGTCTGTTAAAGCGGTGGAGTGAACGGAGGTATATGCTTCTATTGCATGTGTTAGTGCATCGATTCCACTTGCTGCTGTTATCTTGGGTGGCAACGTATACGTTAGTTCTGGATCCACAATGGCATAATCAGCTAATAAATTTTCGTGTGTAATCACGTCTTTTGTATTTTCCAATGAAAACACTGCGATATCCGTTACTTCTGACCCCGTACCAGAAGTAGTGGGGATCAACACTTTAGGTAAACCTTTATTAGTAAATCTCTTTTTCTTCTTTAAGTTTAAGTAATCTTCTACTTTCCCCTCATTTTTCCCAAGAACAGCTGCTACTTTTGCTAAATCTAACGCACTCCCCCCTCCTACTCCGATAACTAACTCAACCTCTGTTTTTCTTACTTTATCTACTATTTGGTCACCTATATACAGTGTTGGTTCTGGCACTACGTCAGTAGAAATCTCAACCTTAATATGATATTTATCCAATTGTACGAGTATAGAATCGATCACTCCGAGTTCTTTTATCATTGGATCAACAAGAAGAAACACGCTCTTTACTTGTAAGTCTTTTATAATTTCATTTAAATGTTTTAATGATCCAGCTCCATGATAGATATTTTTAGGTGATATAAAATGTGCCACTGTGCTCACTTCCCCACCTTTCTTAGTAGCCTTTGCAAGAACCTAAAACCAATCCTTAGGTACACCAAAAGTAGCTGTTTTTATTGAAATAGATTTATAAACTTAACCAATACATCCCGATCCCCTTCGACTTTCATTAGGCCATTCTCTAGTAGTTCGTCTATACCATGTATTCCTAAAATAACCTTTTTCCACATTTCCTCCGTCGTTTCAATACGGAGATCTGGGGATACCAGCTCTCCTTCTCGCACTTCTGCGACTCCTCTCCGTACATGGATCTGATAGGTTACATTTGATTCCATCATGTTGGCACATACATGTATGACTTCATTTTCACTCTTCTTCGGATCAAGCAATACTGCCATCTTCAAAAAGAATTGTTCTATGGGCATAGAATTGGCATTGGTAAATTGAGTCTTTTTTGTAGGGGACTGAAAGGTAATATCCCCCTTAATCTCCAACGCCTGTGACAAATAATAAGAGCGATTATTTGAGTTCTGGGAAGCTAATCCTAACTGAAATAACGCTTCGGATTTAACAAATAAAACATCGCTTGCACCTGGAGTATCAGCAAGAAGCAGGTCAGACAGTTCTGCTGCCCACTGATATTCCTCCTCAACTAATGCTCCTCTAGCTTCCATTAGCATGTTTTCATAGCCACCCGCTAAATCGATCAATTTCTTCGCCCTTGCTTTGTAATGAAGAGGAGCTAAATTCGTTGCGTTTCCGTCGAACCAACCAACGTATCCTTCAAAGATGGCTCTGACTGATTGCGAAACATCCCCATATAGTTCACGTAATTCCTTATAATCCTGAAGGTGAGCTGGAAGGGTGATTTCTTCAACTAATTCGTCAGGTGTTTTCCCCTGATTCATTCCTCTGACAACAGAATCGTGAATATATTGAATAGCATCACGATACATGGTAAGTAGCTCATCAATTTTTTGCGATCCATACACAGGCTCAGCATGGCTCGGTACTAAGTATTCCGCCGGTAAATCCCGCATCTTATCTAATGATTTAACCCATTGGTAGACAGGACGAGCTGTGGTCCCCCTGATCGTATATAAGTTAGGAAAACAAGGATAATAATTGTCAGCGCTAAGTAATACTTTCTTCTCCGGTATCCAAATAAAAATTTGGTCATCCGTTTCTCCTGGAGCTGAAACCAACTTTAACTTTAAGTCGCCAATGTTCAATTGCAAGGAGTCTGCAAAATCCTCAGTAGGTATTATTAGTGGTGGGTTACTTCGATCCACTTTAAGAAATGGTCCCAAGCCACTGGCAGGAATCAATTCTTTTGGAACTCTGACACCGAACTGTCGCGCTCCTCTTCTTGTCAGGATCGGATCTAGTTGATTAAATTGCTGATTAATAAACTCCTTCGTTTTTGCATGAGCATATACCTTTGTATTTTCGTCCATAAAAACGGAGGCTCCACGAATGTGATCCGTATGTCCGTGCGTATAAATGATCGCAGCGGTTGGCTGAGGGGAAATGGAACTGAACTCTGCTCTTATTTCTTTCGCTGCTTCTGTACTTTCTGTTGTGTCAACTATGACATTTCCTGCATTTGTAACCAACAAGATAGAATTTGCTAGGCCATAGCCTATCGCGGAATATACACCATCTGTCACCTTTTCCACCCGTTTAGTGAATCGTTTTGCATGTTCAAATAACTGGCCCGCATTATGATTCGGTTTTAATTTGTTTATTTCCATCACATCGTCCCACCAATCGACTTTATAATGTAAAAATCCAATATGAATCCCTTTTTAAAGTAAGCGTTTACAATAATATTAAGGTCTAACATCGTAACTTTTCTAATCATCTCACTAGGTCGGAAGCATGAAAAATTAGTGTACCTTCCTTGCAATCCCTTCCCAGAATGGCTTTTTTAATTTTTTCTTATCAATCTTCCCTACTGTTGTAAGAGGTAAGGATGTTTCAAAGTAGATTTCCTTTGGTACCATATAGGAAGAGGTCTGTTCCTTGCAAAATTGAATTAGTTCCTCTTTTGAACATGTCATCCCTTCACGCAGAACTGCAAACACGCAGACAGCTTCTCCCCAGTTTGAATCAGGGATGCCAATACATGCACTCATAGATACAGCGGGATGCTGATTAATCAATCTTTCTACCTCAACAGAATATACATTTAGCCCCCCTGAAATAATCATATCTTTCTTTCGCTCCACAATATGAAGAAATCCATCTTCGTCTAGTTCCCCGATATCCCCGGTATAGAACCAGCCATCCCGAAAGGCTTCTTTAGTAAGATCATCCCTTTTATAGTAGCCAGTGGATATATAAGGTGCTTTCACAGCAATCTCCCCACGTTGGACAGGCTCCTTATTATTCCCCTCATGATCAACGAGGCGAACTTGGGTTGTTAAACAAGGTTTACCACAGCTTCTTAGTACATTAGGGTTATGGTTAAAAGCCCATAAATGATCACTTTTTGTTAGTCGCGTAATTAGGATGCTGCATTCCGTCATACCGTATTGTTGCCGCAGAATTGGACCAAATATTTCGAAAGCTTCCTTTAAACGTTCAGTTGAAATAGGAGAAGAGCCATAATTTATATTTCGTAAAGAACTTACATTATAGTTTTTGTTTTTCGCTTCATCAATTAAACGATAAATGATAGTCGGAACTACAAACGTACTTGTAATACGTTCTTCTTCAACTGTTTGTAAGAACCTTGCAGGATCAAAAGACCTGGCAAGATGGACGTGACAACCTCCCAATAAGGAACGGTTTAGTAATACACCTGCGGCATGTACAACTGGGGTACAAAATAACACTTTATCCTGATCGTCATAAGGATATTCCATACAGGCTCCCCTCATCTCCGCCACTACGTTTCTTTGTGAATGCATAACCCCTTTAGGTGTGCCAGTTGTTCCACCAGTATAGGATATCCTAGCCAAGTCGTCTTCTGAAGCGACGGGAAATTCAAGAGAGATACCGGGTGTTTCATTCCAATCGAATAGGCGGAATTCGTCAGGATAATATGTAGCAATAAATCCTGGAAGGCCGATCACTGTTTTCCCATCCACTTTATTTAGATAGCTTAATACAGGATCAATATGTTTCTCTGTGGCCATAATAACGATTTCCGGTTCTGCATCGTGAAGAATAAAATCTACTTCGCGTACACCTAAATTGCTGTTCAAAGGAACTATCGTGGCACCACATCGATTTATCGCAAGGCCGAATAAAACGCTTTCAATACTGTTCGGAATTAACATAGCAATATTGGTACCAATCTTTGTTCCAATCTCATATAGATAACCAGCTATCCGCTCCACTTTGTCTTGTAATTCCTTATACGTTATTGTCTCATTTGACTCCAGGCAAGTAATCGCAGGTTGATGATCAAATCTACCGAGCCCATCAACCATTAGTTGTTGGTTTGTTGAATTGTCCATTAAGCAAATCACCCCTATTAAAAAACATTTAAATTAGTTAATTGTTTCTTATCGATCCACTTCTTTATTAATGATTAATCCATTAATAATTTCTTAGCAATTGTATTTCTTTGAATCTCCGATGTACCAGTTAATATCCTGAACATGCGAACACTTCTATACAACCGCTCTACTGGGTGTCCTTTCATTAATCCCTTTCCACCAAAAATCTGAAGTGCTTTGTCGGCAACACGATTAGAAGTTTCTGAAGCAAATACTTTAACCATCGAGGCCTCAGCTTTTACATCCTCATTTCTATCAATTTTGTTAATGACATCATAGAGCATACAACGTGCTGCATAAATTTCAGTGGCCATATCCGCCAGCATGTGTTGGATTGCCTGAAATTGCCCAATCGCACGGCCAAATTGCGATCTTTCTTTTGCATGATTAATCGATAAATCCAGAAGCCTTTGAGAAACACCGAGATACGTAGCACCCCATGAGGCGCGATTTTCATTTATTCTGCTAATCCCTAATAAGAGCCCTTTTCCAGGTTCTCCTAAAATATTTGAGCTGGGAACACGACATTCATTGAAGAGAAGTTCAGCAGTACTTTGTTCACCTGATATAGGTACTTGCATTTTTCCTAATTCAAAGCCGGATTTATCTTCTGTCTTTTTCTCCACAATAAATGCGGTAATCTGATCATCATTACTTTCTATTACTTTTTCTTTAGCAATGACGATTGCCCAATCAGCATAAGGTGAAGCACTGATAAAATGTTTCTTTCCACTTAAAATGTATTCATCCCCATCTTTTACCGCGGTTGTTTGAATTGCACGAGCATCCGATCCTGCACCTGGTTCTGACAATGCGAAGCAACACCCGGCATCTGCATTAATAACTGGCATAGCATACTTTTCGATTTGTTCTGATGTAAACACCTCTAACATTTTGCCGATTCTTAACGGTCCGCCTAACTCGCCTAATACATGTCCCCACAGTACAGCACCTGACCTTGCCAACTCCTCCTTTAACATGCATACACCTTTAAGATTGAGTTCTTGTCCGTTCAATTCTTTAGGTAGATTAATCCCGTAGAAGCCTAACTCTTTCGCCCTCTTCCTAACCCACTTGATATGTTGCATAGGAATACGTTGTTCAGGATCAATTTCATGCTCTTCCTCATAAGGTAACAACTCGTCATAAATGAAACGATTTAAATCGTTCTTCAAGTTATAGAGATCTGGCATACTTTCTTTCAACCCCTTCGTTGAAAATAAGTGTCTATTTATAATACGTCATATGACGTATTATAAATGATTATTATATAGTCAAGATTATTTGTCAATACATTTCTAATTTAAAAAACAATTAATCTCTTCTGAATATTATACCTTTTGGGAGATATCGCTTATAAAATAAAGTTATTTAGTATTACCACCTGATTTACTTTTTATGGTGAATTGATAAGAATCAGAGGAAAGGTACATAAGCGATACAATATATGGCGCAGAATCTTCTATAAAAGTTCGGGACAAAGTCAAAAGCGGAAAGCCTGGTGGGATATTTAATAGTTCTGCTATATTCTTTGGTGTTTTCTTTACTTCCAGGGAACATCTTATTTCTTCCAATTCAAATTCATCCTGAATGAGTCTGCTTAAAGGCTGGTCTTTCATTTTATTTACTATTTCTTGTTCCACCTTCCCTACAGTCGGGGATAAATATACAATGTGATATGCAATAGGTAAATCTTTAATATAAAAAATGCGCTCAATCGTTTGTAGCTTGGTATCTGTGTCGCTATTCACTATCTCTGCAATATGCTTTGGCGGTATTTGTTCAGCAAAGCTTAGAAATTTAACTCGTACATCAATTCCCTGATCTAATAATGTTTCGTAAAACCCTTTAAAGTTTTCAATATTCATTACATCGTTCATTACATCCGTTTCAATAGTAGGGGCATTTACAAACATCCCCTTCCCCCGTTGGATGGTTATGAACCTTTCTTCAGTTAATACATTTATAGCTTTGCGTACAGTAATTCTGCTAACCTGGTATTCTTCCATCAGAAGAGGCTCAGTCGGTAACTGTTCGCCAATTTCATAGAGACGATCTTGAATTTTTCTTTGTAGGTCGTTAGCAATTTGCTTATACATGGGTACATGACTGTTACGATTAATTTTCATTTAGTTACCTCCAATATTATGTAATTGATATTTATTGAAAAAAACATAAGGTCACAACCTTACACTTATAGTATAGATTTTCAACACCATTAACTTTTTTTGATCTAAAGTAATTAAAGCCAATCATACATTATTCACTAAATTTATTCTAGCTGATGCATGATCGAAACGGAAGCTATAGTCTTTACCAAGGGATTGTACAATATCTATCTTACTATGCAAATGACAACAATAAAATTATTGCCGTTTATTACTAGTAGCTTCAATATACCATCCGTGTTATAATGATTACGCGATGAGCTGATTTGTGTAAGACGAGGAATGCTATACATGTGAATGTGAACACATAATTCTTCGCCACAAATATACGTAGAAAACGCCTGTATTTATACAGGCGTTTTTTCTTATGGAAATAGCGATACGGTTCTTTAATTGGAGCATAAGAAAGCTCATTATCACAGATGAATTGAGCCGCTTGTGAGATGGGATAAAGTACTGTGACACAGATTCACCATCATGGGTTTTGCCTTACAAGATCTTACTTAAAAAAGATTGGGTTCTAGGATTTTGAGGATTATCAAAAATCTGTGTTGGCTCTCCCTCTTCCATAATAATTCCTTCATCCATGAATAACACACGGTCTCCAACTTCCTTAGCAAAGCCCATTTCATGAGTGACAACGACCATTGTCATGCCTTCTTCAGCTAAATCCTTCATTACTTCGAGAACATCCCCTACTAATTCAGGGTCAAGAGCAGAGGTAGGCTCATCAAACAGCATAACTTTCGGATTCATCGCAAGCGACCTTGCAATAGCCACGCGTTGTTTCTGCCCACCGGAAAGACTGTCCGGATAATCATCCGCTTTATCAGATAATCCTACTTTTTCAAGTAGTTTAAGGCCAACATCTTTGGCTTCATTTACAGAAAGACCTTTTACCTTAATTGGGCCGAGTGTAATATTATCTAAAACTGTTTTATGTGGGAACAGATTAAAGTGCTGGAACACCATTCCAACCTGGGAACGAACATCATTAATATTGACTGATGGATCAGTTAACTTGTCACCATTGATCGTAACTTCACCTGCGGTTATTTCTTCCAGTAGATTGAGGCATCTGAGAAACGTACTTTTACCAGATCCAGATGGCCCAATCACGCATACCACTTCACTCTCATCAACTGTTGCATCAATTCCTTTTAATACCTCTAAATCACCAAACGATTTGTGCAAGTCTTTTACTGTAATCATTTATACATCCAACTTCCTTTCTAATCTGTTCAAATACAGTGCGGTTGGAATAGTGATACATAAGTAAAGTAAACAAACCATGACTAATGTTTCAAATATTTCGAACGTCGTGTTGTAATACTCTTTTGCCATAAACACCACATCGTGTACAACAATTACAGAAAACACGGACGTGTCTTTTAAGCTAATAATAAATTGGTTTCCAAGAGGTGGAATCATTCGTTTAAATGCCTGTGGCCAAATAATGTATCGCATGGTCTGCTTTTCGGTTAATCCCATAGATCGTCCTGCTTCATGCTGACCTTTATCAATGGAATAAACGGCTCCACGAACAATTTCTGCAATATATGCCCCGGCGTTAACTGCAATTGCAATAACACCTGCAGTAAAAGAACTTATATTTAAGCCAATTAAATCTTCGGAAACACCGTAGTAAAGAAATAAAGCTTGCGCTAGAATTGGTGTACCACGTACAACTTCTACGTACACCGACCAGAACCCTCGGATGAATTTGTTTTTAGAGAGTTTTCCCAAACCTGCTAATGATCCTATAATCATTCCTAAAAATAGACCTATAACTGTAATACTTAGTGTTATTTTCAAACCATCTATTAAGAAAGGCAAACTTTTAATATATGCTGTATCCATAATCGTATAGATCATTCTATTATCTCTCTCCTTAATAAAATGGCGTAACAAGTAACTACTTGTTACGCCTCATTTGTATTCTGCTTCGTTGCTATTCGGTTTCAGGTGGCTGTGTACCAAACCACTTCTCATAAATCTCTGCATATGTTCCATTTTCCTTAATTGCTGCTAAACCTTCATTTACTGGATCAACTAGATCTGATCCTTTAGGTAATGCTATACCATATGGTTGACCTTCCATAACGTCTCCCACTGTTTTTAATTTATCAGAAGCATTTTCACTGATATAGTATTGGACGTTTGGCAGATCATATAAAACTGCATCAAGACGTCCTCTTTCCAAATCCATGTAGGCAGTAACAATCTCAGGGTATGCTTCAACCTCAGCATCTGTATTATCTTTTAAGTAGTCATTACTGGTGGAACCTTGACGTGCCCCAACTGTTAAACCATTCACATCATCAATGGATTCAATATCTGAATCAACAGGTACTGCAAGAATTAAACCGGAATCATAGTATTTATCCGAGAAATCGATGAATTCTTTGCGTTCTTCCGTAATAGAGATACCAGCGATACCAATATCATTTTTGGAAGTTCTCATGGAAGCTAGCAATCCATCAAATTCCATTGTTTCAAATTCAACATTAAAGCCGGATTCTTCAGCGATAGCTTCGATTAACTCAATGTCAAAGCCTTCCATTTCACCTGTATCAGGATTTTTATACTCAAATGGCTGGAAATTGGAATCTGTTGCGACAGTATACGTCTCTCCGTCTCCATCACCGCTGGCTTCATCTGTTCCGCAAGCCGCAATCAATCCAATAAAAATTATTGCAGTAAATAATAGTATTAGTTTATTTTTCAATTAATGTCTCCCCCTTTTCCATATATTCAATCTTCTCACATTGTTCTAACTTTTTGAATTTTCGTTTAAATGCATTCTCAGCTTTAAGCCATCATTTACTTACCTCTCCTTTATTTAACAGGCTATTTTTAAAAATATCTGATAAATACCCTTTAATACTTCCAAATGCACGAAATTTGGAAGTATCCTCACATAACAAGACCAACAATTATCATAGACAAATAGTCTCTCCTTTAAAAAATACAGATGGATCAGATGAACTACTTACCATCCATTTTTTATCATAACTGCAATAGCAGCTGTAACACACCATTAAAAAAAGCTGTTGGAATCATTTACAACTATCCTTTTCCAACTTACCTTGATCAAATCCTCCAATCCTCAGAATTTCAACTTCCATATACAGCGATGATAGGGTATTTGGGCATTTCTAAGCGCATGTGAACAATATACCTCCAAATGTTAGCGCTTACCCTGACTATTTCGGCTATATACACCCGACTTGTGTCCAAACCCTTGAAGTATAAAACGTACGTGTTACGCTAATTAACGGTTAAGAAATCGTAAATAGGAGCGTATTGAATTTGAATAATAAACGAATCGCATTTTTAGGTGCAGGTAACATGGCAGAAGCAATTATCTCAGGATTTATACAATCAGGAAAATTATCAACAGAGCAAATCGTCGTTACAAACCGCAACAACCAAGAGCGTTTGAACGAATTAAAGGACAAGTATGACATAAAAGCAGTTACAAAAGACCAGTTGGACTATACAACGATTGATATTTTTATTTTAGCAATGAAACCAAAAGATATAGATGGTGTCATGGAGGAACTACGCCAAAAGATCACTGCAGATCAGCTACTTATTTCTGTATTGGCTGGTATCTCTACTACCTATATGGAAGAAAACTTAAACGATCGTCAGCAAGTTATCCGTGTCATGCCGAATACATCCAGCATGATTCAGGAATCAGCAACTGCTGTTTCCTCCGGTAAATATGTGGATATGGATCAGGTGCTGTTAGTTAAGGAACTAATGAAATGTATTGGCGAAGCATATATCCTTGATGAAGATAAGATGGACATTTATACAGGAATCGCTGGTAGTGGGCCCGCTTACTTTTATAACTTAATGGAACATGTAGAAGAAGTTGGTCATCAGGCAGGACTTGATCGCGAATTGGTACGCGAAATCGGTGCCCAGACCCTTTATGGTGCAGCAAAAATGATCATGGAACAAGAAGAAACCCCGAAAGAACTGAGAGAAAATATTACATCCCCTAATGGAACAACAGCGGCCGGACTGGATGCTTTAAATGAGCATGGTGGTGGAATGGCCATTATCGAAGCAATTAAAAGTGCAGCCTCCCGCTCAAAAGCATTAAGCAAAAAACCAGAGAAAAAATTAGCCCTGCAAAAATAAACATTAAGTGGTGTAGTTTCTTTCCCCTACTTAATGTTAGTTTAACGAATCAGACATTTTCTGGCATAACCCCCACCCATGCTTGAATTTTTGAGGTGGTGTACTGCCAGTTACATAAACCCAGTACTAAAACGCAGTTAACAAAATGAAATGAAAAATAATAGGAGTGGTGGAGTGACACCTGGTATAAATACGAAACGTATCGTAATCAAAATTGGAAGTAGTTCATTGACAAGTATGAACGGAGAAGTAAGCCGTAGAAAACTGGAAAAATTAGTCGAAGAAGTTGTTCGTTTAAAGGATGATGGCCACGAAGTATTGCTTGTTTCTTCTGGAGCAGTAGCAGCTGGATATCGTAAGCTAGGCTGTCTTACCCGCCCGGATTCTTTATCAGAAAGACAAGCTGCCGCATCCATTGGACAAGGGGTATTAATCGAAACGTATTCGGATCTCTTTATTTCCCACGGCTATGTGGCTTCACAAATTTTAATCACCCGCAGTGATTTCTCTGATGAGAACCGTTATAACAATGCAAGAAACACGATAAATGTTTTACTGGAACGGGGCATCGTTCCAATCGTAAATGAAAATGACACGATTACGATGGATTTCCTAAAGTTCGGTGACAATGATACACTCTCAGCAAAAGTAGCTGGTCTAGTTGATGCGGATCAATTAATCATCCTTTCTGATATTGACGGACTGTATGATAGTGATCCACGTAAAAATGAAGACGCAAAGCTTCTTACTAAAGTAAATGAAATCACCCCTGAGATCGAAGCAGCGGCTGGTGAACCTGGTAGCTCCGTCGGCACAGGTGGAATGAAGTCAAAAATCGAGGCCGTTAAGATAGCGATGGCATCCGGTATTTCTTCCTTTTTAGGAAAATCAAGCACCAACGGCATCGTCTATGATGCTGTTTATAATAATGCAGTCGGCACATACTTTGAACCACAAGAAGACATGGAAGAACTCAATCAAAAAAAGCAGTGGATTGCGTTTAACTCGGGACCAGAAGGCGAAGTTACCATTAAACCATCCGCCAAAGAAGCAATTCTTGAGAACCATACCAGCTTGGAACCTTCAGCTGTCTACAGCGTCAACGGTCGGTTTAAAAAAGGCGCTGTTGTAAAGATATTTGATGCAACTGGCGAGGAAATTGGCCTTGGTGTGGTGAATTACTCTTCCAAAGCACTGGATCAATTAATAAATAAGGTTGACGTCGATTTGGAAAAATACGAAAAAGCAGCCATTGAAAGTGAACAGCTCGTTTGTCACCTGGATACATCCGTGCTCACAACTGTATAAACATTTTAGGAGGAATATAATGACAGTCATAAATAAAGTGAACGTCAAAGAACAAGCCATTAAAGCCAAGAAAGCAGCTAAGACTTTATCTTTACTGAAAACCGAAGAAAAAAACGCAGCACTGCTTACTTTGGCCGATGTACTAGACACAGAATATGAAAGTATCTTAACTGCCAATAAAGCAGATTTGGAAAAAGGAAGCAACAAAGGCTACGACGCGGCATACATGGATCGATTGACGCTTACCAAAGATCGTGTCGAAGAGTTCGCCCAAGGATTACGTGACGTAGCGAAGCTTGAAGACCCAACTGGTATAATGGATTCCGATTGGACACTGGACAATCAGTTAAATGTTCAAAAGGTAACCGTCCCTCTCGGGGTCATCGGTATGATTTATGAAGCGCGTCCCAATGTAACGGTTGATGCGACTGGATTAGCGTTAAAATCCGGAAACGCAATTGTGCTGAAGGGTGGTTCATCTGCGATTACATCCAATAAGCAGATCGTCGAAGTGATGCATCGTGGATTGGAAAAAACAAAAATACCAAAAGAAGCCGTACAATTCATTGATAGTACCGATCGGGAAGCAACACAGCAGTTATTCACGATGAAGCAGCACATCGATGTACTTATACCTCGTGGTGGTGGCTCGTTGATTCAAGCGGTCGTCAACAATGCAACCGTTCCTGTTTTGGAAACGGGTGTGGGAAATTGTCATCTTTACATTGACGCAGAAGCGGATGTGGAAAAAGCTTTAGCCATTCTTGTCAATGCGAAAACAGATCGTCCCGCTGTTTGTAACGCTGTCGAAACTGCCATCATTCATGAAGATTGGCTGGAAACAAATAAGGATGCTTTAATCCAGGCTTTTAACGAAAATAACATCAACGTTCATGGTGACGAGGCTGCTGTACAGGTTTTTCCTGGCTCTGTTCTGGCAGGAGAAGATGACTGGGCGAATGAATATTTAAGCACAGACATTGCTGTCAAAACGGTAAACCATCTGGATAATGCTATTGACCACATTGATACCTATGGAACCAAGCACTCAGAAGGAATTATTACGGAAAATGTTCAAACTGCTGAGACATTCATGAAACTAGTCGATGCAGCTGCATTGTACCACAATGCTTCCACTCGTTTTACCGATGGAGGCGCACTTGGCTTTGGTGCTGAAATAGGAATTTCCACACAAAAGCTGCACGCACGTGGCCCAATGGGATTACCTGCTTTAACAACGATTAAATATATGATGAACGGGAATGGACAGATTAGATGAATATAAAGTGAAACTGCAATCAGTGGGGGTTTTCATTCTTCCCCCACTGATTGTTAGTTGAACGAATCAGGGTGTTAGCGTCCGTTTACTTTTAGACCGTTTAACCTTTCCCCTTAGTTACTACAGGAAAGATAAGCTCACAGCGAAAAGAGGAGGGACATTCTCCATGTAAGTTCATTTACTGGGGCCTGCCCCTTCATTTCAATAAAATTCACTTCACATGTTCCGCTTCCCATTCCTCCATAAATGCTTGTAGAGATCTATTAACATCTTCCTCACTTGGCACACTGCTCAATATTTCATCTTGGGTATATGCTTTTCCACCTTTCATGACGAGGTCGATCTCTTTTGTATGTTTAATATTATCTAATGGGTTCTTGTTTAAGATGACGAGGTCTGCGATTTTCCCTTCTTGGATTGTGCCAATATCATCTAGATTAATAGACTTAGCTGCATTGACTGTGGCTGCTTGTATAGCCTCTACTTCGGTAAAGCCGATTTCCACAAAAATTTCTAGTTCCCGATGCAAAGCCATTCCTGGGTACGTATATAGTAAGGCTGGTGTATCAGTACCAGCAACTACTGTTCCGCCCATATCATAATAAGTTTTGGCAATAGCTTTCGTTAAGTTGTTTACGACAGCATTACTCTCTTTTATAACCGCATCAAGTTCTTCATGGCTTTTCCAGTATTCTACAGGATGCTTTCTATTTTCAATAGATTTAATCACTTTATTTTTAGGCGACCAGATAGCTGGATAACGCATAGCTTGATCAAAAAGAACCATGGTCGGGCATAGTTTTACGTTGTGTTTAAGGATTTTCGCACAAAGCTCCTCGATTTTTACTTGATCTGGTTCTTCCCAATTAATATGACTCCACGCGTTTTGATCTACCATTGGGTTCCAACCTTTGTACATTTCTTGTGCAAATCCAGATGTATGTTCAAGCCAAGTAACACCCGCTTTCGCTGCATCTAAAGCCGTTAAATCCTTGGAATTGATTAAGTCACAAGCAACTTCCATGTTGTACTTCTCGGCCTCATCGGCAGCTGCTTCCATGACATCTCTTTTGATCCATCCATATAGTTTTACAAATTTAGCTCCTACCTCTACTTGCCTTCGAACTTCTTTTCTAGCTTCCTCAGGATCGTCTGTTACGAAATTACCATAGCTAGTTGGTCCCCATTGTCCAGGTGTTCCATCAATCATTCGATCTGATGCGTACACTCTTGGTGTCGGTGCATCTGTAGGCTTTTGAATTAAGTTGTTAAGCAACATGACATTACCTGCCGTATTGCGCACTGTCGTTACACCTGACGCAACGAAATGAGCAGCGAATCCCTCATTAATATGGCAATGCATATCTATTAAGCCTGGCATAATATATTTACCTTTGGCATCAATTGTCTCTATTCCCCTAGGTAATGCTTCATCGTGTCTTATGATCCTTTTGATTTTATCCCCTTCTACTTCAATTGACCCGATAAAAGAGACTTCATTCGCCACATCAATAATCGTTCCATTTTTAAGTAATAATTTTTCCATTTCTATTCCCCCCTATATTAAATGTTCTGATTTTATTGTATATTGATTAAAACGACTGGTTTGCAAAATTATCATATAGTGGAATTTTCTTCTCTGGGAGGGGAATTGAAATAGTAGTAGAATACGGAAAAACAATTAGAATGATTCGAAAACAAAAAGGGATAACTTTAAAAAGATTAGCAGATGGCGTCTGTTCTGTTTCTTTTCTATCCAAGTTTGAACGGGGAGATTCTGATATAACCCTCGGCCTCATGACAAAAATATTAGAAAAGCTCATGATGAACTTTGATGAGTTTCTTTACATTCATCATGATTTTCAGCCCGACAAACTAGAACATTTTTTTAAATCAGCAAGCAATGCCTATTTGAATAGAGATTTAAACCAACTAAGGCAATTAAAAAGCGAACAACTAAAGAAGGGCAAACAATATGGTGTGGAAACCTACTATTTTAACGCCCTATTGATCGAGGTATATGAAAGTATTGTAGGGAACCAGTATATTAGTGAAGAAGTGCAGAAAAATAATATTCGCCTTCTTGCTGATTACTTATTTCGCGTGGAAGTATGGGGGTATTATGAATTAATGCTTTATAATGGAACACTATTATTACTCGAGCCAGATATGGTCATAACGCTATCCAGAACTGCTTATGAAAAAAGTACTCGTTTTAAAGGCTACCTGAAGATCCACGATGCGATCACAGCTGTGCTTTTTAATACGATTATTTATTTACTTGGATCTGTGAATCGATTTCATGAAGCATTTACATATCAAAAGGAATTTAATGAGTTTATGTCGTATCTGGAGGAGGTCGCCATTCCAGAAAGCAACTTAGTGGATAGAGTCCATTTATTGCAGTTAAAAGGCGCTTATGAGATCCGGACTGGTAATAAAGAAGAAGGTATTATAAAAATGGAGAAAGCAATTCATTTATTGAAGGAACTGGATTCTACTAAGCTGGCGAATAATATTGAGGAATATCTCTTGCTGATTAAGTAGTAACGAGCAACTACCACTTTAATAAATTTTAAAGCCCTTCTTAGCAAAGGGCTTTTTTAGTTGCATCGAATATTAAATCTTCGCTACACTATTGGCAGGATGACATGTGATGGATATTCTTTTTGATGAAATAGACTTTGGGTTGCCTTTTTCATTTGTTCTGATTCTAATGTTGATTTTCCGGTGTTAGGATTCACATCATAGCGCGGAAAATCACTGGAAGATATCTCAATTCGAATAGAGTGTCCTGGTAAGAATACATTGCTTGTTGCACATAAATCTATTTCATAACGGATAATTTCACCATTCAAACTTTCTTGCTCCCTTTTCCCACTTCGATATGTGGCCCGGATAATACCATCTGCTAAATTATAAGCAGTTCCATCAGGGAAAACATCGATTAACTTTGCTGTGAAATCAGTATCTGGAGCATCTGTAGACGCCCATAGAATAACTTTTGCTGTGCCAGTTACTTCTACTTCCTGTTCTAATTCTTCAGACGTGTAGACGACTACATCATCTCGTTCTTCTATTTTTCGTTGATCACGTGGTCCAGCGTTTCTACCGTTATAAAATAGCGTTCCACCACCATTAGTTGGTACTGGGCTCGTTGGATCATGAATAAACTGATCCTTTTGCTCATTGCCAGGAAGGGTAGTATTTAGGATGCCAGACTGGAGATTTGCTTGTCCATCACTATGAAAATAGAAATTGGTGTATGTAGCACGCTGCAAGGGCCATGACTTTTCCGAGCGCCATTGATTTATCCCCATCACAAAAATTTTAACAGGGTCTTCATCCTCTTTTCGAACCTCATTCTCTTCTTTCAACCACTGGTTAAACCAATTAAGATGCAAAGTTGTGAGGTCATCTTTACCATCAATAGAGTCACCTGAACTATTTACACCAAAAGAACGTTCCCCTAAGTCGGTACCAGTCATGCCGTGTCCCCATGGACCAATGATTAACTTTTGATTTTGACTATATGCTTGCATCTGTTCATAATTCAATAGCGTTTGATTTAAGAAATTATCATACCAACCAGCAAGATGATAGGCTGGGATATCCATTAAATCAGAATACCTCTTTACATCCCTATGCTCAATGGCTTTAATATTATATTCTTGATGAATATATTTCTGGTAAATATCTTGTAGCGCGGGATGCTTCATGACTGCTGGTAATTCTTTAATCGGAGTAAATGTATGCCATTTTTCAATCTGATTTAGGTCGTTGGCTAACTCCTCCATCGCTTTTGCAAAATCTTTTGGACTTAGCTTTCGTTTTAAATAATCAGGCGCTAACGAATCGAGCATCCATGTTTCTGCTGCAGCTAAAGAGAGTATGCCGTTTTCCTCAAAGGCATCCTTAAAAATGTTTCCTGTCATTGCGGGGAAAATTGCTTTTAGAGCAGGGGGTTGTTCTACCATTGCATACAATTGGGTGAATGCATAATAAGACAGGCCAAACATACCTACTTTACCATTGGAATAGGGTAAGCTCGCTGCCCACTCAACGGTGTCATAGCCATCTTTCACCTCTTGAACGAAGGGTTCAAATTCTCCTTCTGAGGCAAAACGACCACGCACGTCTTGAATTATAACGATGTAACCTTCCATTGCGGTACGGATGGGATCAATCCAACGATGTGAAAAGCTAGGAAGATTTTTATTGTAAGGTAAGCGAGTTAAAAGTACTGGATAGTTTCCATTTGCTTGTGGACGATAAATATTTGCATAGAGTATCACTCCATCTCTTAACTTACAAGGAACTTCTCGGTCGACGATTACTTGATTTATGTCTGACATATTTACCTTCCTTTCGAATAAGATGAAATTTACCATACACTTGACTAAGAGAGTAGAAACAAACAAGGTCTGTGCTGACTCAGTCAACACAGACGCTCCATTATTTGCCTAACATTTCATTTACTTTATCTTGATTATTGTCAATCCACTCTTGCGCTACTTCTCTGGCAGGTACGTCTTCTTCCTCAATTTTAACAATCATTTCTTCCACATCATCAAGTGGGATACTCCAATTACTTAGGAATTCATATGCGTCAGGCGCTGTTTCTTGTAGTTCTTTGTTCGTAATCACTTTAACAGTAGCTGTTTCAAAGAAACCTTTGTCGTCTTCAATTACTTTAATGTCTAACTTATTAAACATTGTGTGTGGACGCCAGCCATAGAAAACAACTGGTTCTTCATTTTCCAATTTACGCATAGCTTGTGCAAGCATACCGCCTTCAGATGAATTGACTTGCTCCATATCCAGTCCATATCCTTCAATCAAGTCATCAATGATGCCAGTTACACTTGCTCCTTCTTCAATTCCATACAATTCATTATTAAACTGATCTTCCATACCTACTAGGTCCTCAACTGAATTCACATCCTCCATATAACTCGGAACGACTAAACCAGCATCAGCATCTGTATAACTAACCGCTGTTTCTTCAATAGAGTCACCGTACTTTTCGATATATACGTCATGGACTGGGAACCACCCATCCATGAATACATCGATATCACCACGTGATAGTCCAATATATGTGCTTCCAGCATCTGCTTGTGTTTGTTCTACGTTATAACCCATATCTTCCAATAAAATTTGAGCTATTTCTGTAGGAGGTACAGTGCTTGTCCATGGCGTTACACCTAAAGTGATTGTTTGCTGTTCTTCAGCACCTGTCTGATTTTCACTATCTTCGTTTTGTTGGGAACAACCAACGACAAACATTACGAATAATGCACTAATCATACCTAGTAATACCTTTTTCATAATAACTCTCCTTTTAGTTTTCTATTTTCTTGATACGCCGAACTATTAGATTTAGTTTATAATTTATTCCCTAATCCTTGTGTAATGCGGTCAAGTATAATGGCAATTACAACGATGGCTAAACCGCCAGTTAATCCCAGTCCTACGTTAACTGTCGAAATCCCGGACAATACTACCGAACCAAGTCCTGGAGCCCCAATCATGGAGGCCACCACTGCCATAGATAATGCCAACATAATTGTTTGGTTTATACCAGCCATAATAGTTGGTATAGCAAGTGGTAATTGAACTTTAAATAGTAATTGTTTTGATGTTGTACCAAATGCTTTTGATGCTTCAACTACTTCTTCAGGCACTTGTAAAATCCCTAACCGAGTCATACGAACAGCTGGTGGAGCCGCAAATACAAATGTTGCTATTACAGCTGGGACACCACCAAGCCCAAATAATAGAATCGATGGAATTAAATAAACGAAAATAGGTAGTGTTTGCATAAAGTCCAATATTGGACGGACAATTTTATCTATGAGGCTACTTTTTGCACTTGCTATGCCAACAGGAACTCCAAAAATAACGGATATAATTGTCGAGACGATTACAATGGCAACAGTTTGCATTGTTTCAGCCCATAAATCAACAGAACCGATATATAGACAACCTATTAACGTAAATAATGCGATACCTCTTCCAGCAAGTTTCCAAGCTAATAATATGAGGACGACTGCGATAATTTCAGGAGGGATAGAAATGATGAGATTCGTAACACCGTCAATAAAGGAACTAAGTGCAGTACTAATACTATCAAAGAAACCACTCATGACTGGCAGTAACCAACCATTAACAAAATTGTTTGTCCATTCTTCTAGAGGTAAGTCGATATAGTTCATATAGATTCCACCTCGTCTTTCTCTTTCCCTAGCACTAAGCCTGACAATATGGAAACGCGTGACACAATACCCAGTAGCTTTCCATCTTCAACAATGACAATCGGATACTTTACATTAGCAGCAATGCCGATTAAATCATTTAATGGCGTATCTGGAGAAGTAGTATAAACGTCCTCTGTTATAAGCATTTCTTCCATAGAGATATTGTTTTGATAAGCTTTAACTGCATCATCGATGGTTAAGAGACCCTTAAAATTCTTTTCTTTATCTGTAACAAAGATACTAGAAACACTTGCTTCTTCCATTTTTCTTACAGCTAAACGAGGGCCGTCCTTGTACGATAACAATACTTCTGGTTTTTTCATTACATGGGACGCTTCAAGGACTTTGGAACGGTCTACATCTTTTACAAAGTTGGAGACATAATCATCTGCTGGATTTTCTAAAATCTCTTCTGATGTTCCTATTTGGACAATTTTTCCGTCCTTCATTATTGCAATCCGATCACCAAGCTTTAGAGCCTCATCCAAATCATGGGTAATAAATAACACAGTTTTCCCCAATTTGTTCTGGATCTTTAAGAGTTCGTCTTGCATTTCTTTACGAATAATGGGATCTAGCGCACTAAACGCCTCATCCATCAATAGAATATCCGTATCATTTGCAAGTGCACGAGCTATGCCAACGCGTTGCTGCATTCCTCCACTTAATTCACTTGGATAGCTATTTTCATATCCCTTTAGCCCAACATCTTCAATTGTTTCTAGTGCTATTTTTTCCCGTTTTTCTCTTTCAATTCCTTGGATTTCTAGGCCATAAGCGACATTGTTCATAATTGTTTTATGTGGTAGTAACCCAAATTTTTGAAAGACCATACCTAGTTTTTTACGTCTCGTTTCAATTAGAGTATGTTTATCCATCTTGGTAATTTCTTCTCCATCGATTAAAACTTCCCCATCTGTAGGTTCAATCAACCGATTGACTAATCTTATTAATGTTGATTTACCACTTCCAGAAAGGCCCATAATAACGAAAATTTCCCCAGGTTTTACTGCGAACGATGCTTGGTTAACACCAACTGTCATTCCAGTTTTTTTAAGAATTCCACTTTTTTGTTCTCCATTTTTCAAACGTTTTAGGCCTTGCTGTGGATGAGAGCCAAAGATTTTCGTCAAATGATTCACTTCAATCTTATTCATCTGCATTCTCCTATTCTTTTAGAGATACTTTTTGGAAAAGCACCTCCTTAACTTTTTCGCTTAATACCTATCGTTCTACCCACTTGCTTCGGTGCTTTTAGTTGCTTATCCTTGTCCCACATTACTTCTATATTTTTTGCTACAGGAGCAGGAAAAGGAGCAGGTCTTTCTTGATCCGTATTGATCCCCATTAACATTTGTTCACTTGTTGCGATTGCTTCGTTCATTTCATTTTTCATTGTGAAAATCACGTGTAGACGTTTGGTGTCGACGTCTAAAAGCTGTATAGTCACGTTCAGTTGCTCATTTTGGTGTGCTTCTTGCAAATAACACAAATGTGTTTCTAAGGTAAAAATCGTATAACTAAAATAATTACGTGACGCTTCATCTAGTCCAATATTAGCCATAAATGCATCAACAGCTAAACTAAATACTTTCGCATATGCTGCATCATTCATATGGCCGTTATAGTCTACCCAATCTTGATGCATTACAGTTTGATAATGAAAGGGTTGTTGCTCTGCCATGGTTTAAAATCCTCCCAGACTTTTAATTCGTTTGTTCAAAAAGATGGACAAAGGAAGGGAACATTCCAAATTGCTGCTTTTCAAAGTTACAACCAGTACTTTCGCCTACCTTTTTAACCATTTATTAAATTTTGGATTGAGGCCAATAATCCTCGACTAAGTCTAATAGTTTCACTAGAAACTCGTTTCGTTTATCTTCTAATTCAGAGATGGGTACATCACCTGCATGGCTTTCACAGCCTCCGATAACTTTTTCTTTTAGATCATCCGTTAGTTCAGGTGCTTCTAGTTTTGTCCATGGTTTTTTAAGTGCTGGACCAAACTGTTCTAGCATATGTCGCATGCCTTGATCTCCGCCTGCTAGATGGAAAGTTAAGAATGGTCCCATTTGAGCCCAACGAAGCCCTGCACCATAAATAATTGCTGCATCAATTTCTTCTGTAGTAGCAATTCCGTCATTTACAAGGTGTAGCGCTTCACGCCATAATGCTTCCATTAAACGATCAGCTACGTGCCCTTCAATTTCTTTGTTAATTACGAGTGGTTTCATTTCAATAGATTGATAGAAAGCTTTTGCTCTTTCCATTAACGTAGCGTCCGTTTCTTCTCCCCCAACTAGCTCAACAAGAGGCAAAAGATAAACCGGATTGAAAGGATGAGCAACAATTACCCGCCCTGGATACTGCAAACCTTGTTGTAATGTTGTTGCCATAATTCCTGAAGTACTAGACCCAATGATGGCATCAGGCTTAGCATGTTGATCAATACTAGTTAAAACACTTTTCTTAATATCTTCACGTTCGGGTACATTTTCTTGGATAACTGTAGCATTTTGAACCGCTTCTTCAATTGTCGGAACGAATGTCAATCGTTTTTGTGAAGCCCCTTCTGCCAACCCAAGCTTTTCCAAAGACGGCCAAACTTGCTGAATGACTTGTCGAGTACGTTCTTCTGCTCCTGCTGCTGGATCAAAAGCAATGACATCTAGCCCTTGAGCTAAAAATCGGCCGATCCACCCATTTCCAATTACGCCTGTACCAATGACTGCTACTGTTGTTGACTGACTCATATGTTTTCGCCTCCGTATGGGTTTCTCAATCCGAATTGTATTCTAGCTTCTTGAGGTGTCATGACTTCGATATCATTGCTGTTTAACATGTTTACTGCTTTCTCAACAAGTTGATCATTTCGAGCAAGCACACCTTTTGATAAATATAAATTGTCCTCTAAACCAACGCGTACATTTCCACCTAACTGTGCGGTTTGTTCAAGAATTGTCAACTGCATCCGTCCAATACCAAATGCTGACCAGTGTGCATTTTCAGGTATACGATTTTTCATGTACATCATTGTCTCTTCATCTGCATCCATTCCCCAAGGAATTCCCATACAGAATTGGTACATTGGATCACCGTCGATTAATCCTTCATTCACTAGTTGCTGGGCAAAACGAAGGTGCCCGGTGTCAAAGCACTCTAATTCAGGTTTGACACCACTTTGTTGAATAAGTGCCGCTTGTTCTCTTAACCAATCAGTTGGGCTCATATAAATCATATTGCCGAAATTTACTGAACCACAGTCAAGGGTGCACATTTCTGGAAGCAACTCACCTACAGGCTGATGACGTTCCGCTGGGGTTTGCATATCGGTTCCATTTCCACCAGCTGCTGGTGTATTTAAACTGGGTATGAAATCTCCGCCTCCCCCAGAAGTAATATTAATAATAACGTCTGTTTCAGATTCGCGAATCCGATCAACTATTTCACGATAATGATCAACGTTATGGCTTATTCCCCCTGTTTCTGGATTACGAGCGTGAACATGAGCCACAGTTGCTCCCGCTTTTGCTGATTCTATTGCTGCTTCAGCAATCTCTTTTGGTGTTACAGGTACATGAGGGCTTTTTGAAGTTGTATCCCCTGCACCCGTAACAGCAGCTGTTAGTAATGCTTTTTTCAATCTACTTCCTCCTCTTCTTTACTGCTCAATTAAACTTTTTTAGTATTAATCGATTAGTGTTACAATGTGTACCATCCGGACGGTTTGTTTATCACAGTTATAAACTATACCATCCAGACGGTTTGTTTTCAACCCTCTCTAAAATTAGAAAGGTGTTTCATTTGCTCTTTTTAATTTAAAGCAACCATTAAACTAGTCAGTAGAAGGGATTGTTTATTTTTCGATAAACTTGTAAAAAACAAAAACACCTCTATAAAGTGGTGTTTTGTTCAACATTTATTCTACCAATTTTATTCGTTTGCCCATTCTCTTAGCTTTTCGTAGACAGCTTTTTTCTTGTCTTTTTCAATATGATAAATATCGAAGAGTTCGGATAACCAAATCCCATCAGTAGCCAGTCTTATGATAGTAGCTTTAATGGGATCTATACCATCGTCCTCAATTTTATATTGCCAATCTGAATAGAGTTCACGAATAGGATCCAATGAATTAGAACTGACTGCTTTCGCTGCAAGTAAACCATAATGCATATCCTTGTTTTGGTAAGCTTGATTAAACGTTACATCAACATATGCACGAACCCATTTACCTTTATCTACTGGATCTGATTCCGCATTATTACTTATTTTCTCTCTATAGTTATTCGCTAGATGTTCTACCATCCCTTGCACAAGTGCTTCTTTCGACGGGTAGTGATAGAGAAGGCCACCTTTGCTTATTCCAGCTTCCTTCGCAGTGGCATCGAGTGTTAAATTAAAGATACCTTTTTCACTTACAACTTTCGAGGCAGCATGAAGAATATCCACTTTTCTAGAAATTTTGCCCATTGAAGATCTCCTCTTTATTTTTATTTATGCTATTTAACATACCATCTGGACGGTACACTTTCAATCTTTTTTAGAATGGGAGTAACAAGTCAATTTTACAAGTTTTGGGCTAAAAATCCCAATAAACCAAGCAAATACTCCAATTATTTAAGGTGAAAATTGATTAACTTTTATACAGATTGCATGTTTTTAGAGTGGGTGGAGTGGTTAGAACCAGAGGGCCATTCATCATATTACATACTAACTTTATAATTTATCGGCACCTGTATTCCTTTTGATAAACCATATAATTTAGGGGATGTCGAGTCCCGCACATCTGCCAATTCCGCCACAATAGCTGACTGAACATCATCGTTATGTTCTGAATTTCTTCGTTCTATTCATTTCCCTGAACTAACATAAAACACCTTACCTTACAAGCCAAAAAGGTAGAACAACTAAAAATGTCGCTCTACCTTTACCTTAGAAGATTTGTGTGGTGAAAGTTCCACCCCAATGGAGGGACCACCGCTCATACCTATGTAACAAATCCACTACAAATTAATAGTAGATTACTATTTTCTTCCTTGGGGATTGTCGAAAAAATCAGTACCGTTACCAAAATCCCCCCTATTACATACTGTTATTAGTTTCATTACCTTCAATCGTCGCTACTGACAGCAAGGGCGACTTTGTACTGCTCGACTTTTCTAAAGGTTCGAAGCCCCATCCACATTATAAAGTAAACGAGAATGATGATACTGAGAAAAGGGAACAAGCGTAAATAATAGGAAAGTGTAAACGTGACAAGGGAACCTATTAGCATTAAGACCGAATTTAAGGGCTGGAATATCGCCATTAGTAACGTTTGTTTTATATATTGAAAAAGCTTAAGTTCATAGTGAACAAAGACAGGAAAGAAATATAGTAACATGGTTAGAAACAGTAAGCTCAACATAATAAAACAGGCATACCAGATGAAGTATACGATTCCTTCTTGAGATTGAAAGAAGTGAAAATCAAAATAAATCAGTAATCCTATTGAAGAAAAAAACAAGCCTAAAATATTTGATTTAACAAACGCTGTTTTATATGTTTGCCAAAAGGATTTAAATATAGGAATTTCTTTTTCACCAATCAACCATTTTCTTACTACTGAAAACATCGCGATAGTGGCAGGGAAAATGCCTAAAATGAGGAGACCTAAACAAGTGAAAATTATCCATAACAAGTTTAAATAGAATAGGTTTGCAAACTGCTTACATAGTGATAAAAGCTTCTCCACCCAGCCTTCCATTTTTCACCCTCCAGTTTTATTATTTTTGTATGGCTTCCGTTTTTCCAATCTGCTGTTCTTTTCCTTGCTTAGGTTTCAACCAGAGAAAAGCGATACATAATAGCGATACTCCAGTTGCTAGCTGATACATGTATGCTATGTTGACATAATCTACAATCCAACCTGCTAGGATATTTCCAATTAATCCACCTAAGCCGAGTGCAATTGCCCAGTAAATGGTCTGCCCAGTTGCCCGATATTTTTTTGGGGTTATGACATCTACATAGGCTACCGCAACAAAGTATTGAACACTATAAGAAAAGCTTAATAGTATTTGAGACCAGATTAACACTTGAAGGTTGTCACTAACTCCCAAAACTAACCAGCGTAAAGCATACATAAGCGCGACCCCTGATAAGAGAATAGGATAGGAATAACGGATCATTAATCTCTTTGACACTGCAAAAAAGGGTACTTCTAAGATGGATTTTATTAATAAGGCAAAGCCAATAATCGTTATGGTTGCTCCTAAGTTTTGTAAGTATATAGAATAGAAAGAATTGTTGGCGTGTACAGTAAGATGTAAGAAGAAACTAAATAATAGTAGCATGATAAACGGACGGTTTTTAAATAATCCCATTGCTTCTTTAAATTTGAAATGTTTTTTTCCACTCTTATTAGCCGGTAATTTTAAAGCAAGTAGTAACGCAAATACAATTAAACTACTATGCAGGAAAAACATTAGCTGTAAACCAAAAAAGTCTAACATTTTCCCAATGGTAAGGACCCCAACCGCATAACCAATAGAACCCCACAACCTAATTTTGCCAAAGTCATTCCTGTCTGTGAGTAAAGACATCGCTGTCACATCAGCAATTGGAGGGATGGCACTATGAAAGAAAAAGTAAATAATATTAAGTATTAGTAGATGTGTAAACGAGAAAGTGAATGGGAAAAATAGAGCTGTTGCAGCAGAACATAAAATTAAAATCATTAAGGTGATTTTCGTAGAATTCCAATAGTCTGTTAGCATGCCCCATAATGGTTGAGCAATAATCATGACCAACGGACCAACCGCGAATAAAACACCGATTTGGCTAGGAGTAAGGCCATGATCAACATAAAATAAGTTTAGAAACTGAAAGGCACCTGTCCCTAGGGAAAAACAAAAATAAAATAATTTTAGAATACCATAACTCATATACTTATTTTCCTTCCACCATAATATCTAGTGCAAAAGACCATGAATTTCTCATGATCTTTTGCATTTAACATTATCTATATTTTTACCTCCTCAAAGCTAATTTCTGTTCCCTTTTCACTAGATTCATAAATTCCGCACAGAATCTTCATTATCTCGACACCGTCTTCTACTGGGCTTAACGTCTGTTTATCCCCTTTTACACTAGCAATAAAATGGTCAATCTCATTTTGAAATGCTTGTGTGAAATCAAAGGTAGCGCTGTCAGTTTGTGGTACGGCATTTAAAATTGTATTATGCTTTTCTGTTATTAAGTTAAGCTCTGGTTCTAGCTCTGCTCCCCCTTTTTCTCCGTAGAGATTAACAGCGACTTTGTCTTCCTTTGCATGGAGCGTGAAGCTTACATCGACTAGTAGTGATGCGCCATTTTCAAAGCGGATAACTGCATTTGCTAAATCTTCTACCGTATTCTTGCTCGGGTCATAATCAGCCGCCTTATAAAAGGATAGGTTCTGGACGTTGGAACGATTTCCTAACTTAGAATACGTGTTTCCGCTAACTGACTTCACCTTTGGCCGCCCCATTAAGTACCAGCAAACGTCTATAATGTGAACCCCTAAGTCAATAAGTGGTCCTCCACCAGAGCGTTCCTTATCTGCAAACCATCCACCTGGATTGCCTAACCTACGCAAGCAAGACGCTTTTGCGTAATAGATCTCACCCAATTCATTCGAGTCAATAAAGTTTTTTATAATTGCAGTATTGGTAGCATAACGACGTACAAAGCCAACCTGCAACACTTTACCACTCTGTTTCACAGCTTGTTCTACGAGTAAAGCCTCCTCAACAGTTTTACACAATGGCTTTTCAACAAGCACGTGTTTACCTGCATGTAGAGCAGCAATCGCTATCTCTGCATGCGTGTTATTCCATGTACAAATGCTTACCGCTTCGATATTTTCATCAGCTAACAGTTCGTTATAATCGTAATAAACCTGTGAAGCGTGATATTTCTTTGCTTTGTCCTGTGCTCTTTGTTCATTTAAATCACAAATAGCATAAATTTCTGCCTCTTTACTACTAGCATAGGATTGTAAGTGACTTTCAGAAATCGACCCAGCTCCAATTACGCCCACTTTTAATGTCATGCTTTATCCTCTCCTTTTTAAATTTCATTCCAAATACGACGTACATTGTCCAAGCTTATTTTACAAGCGTGCTTACATTCTTCCATTCCTTCAAATTCCACAGATAAATAGCCATCATAGCCTGAGTTCTTCACAACTCCTATTACTTCCCTCATATTAATATCACCATGTCCAATAATGGCACCTCTCAAGTAATTACCTGAAATCGTCTCCATCCATCCTTCTCCTGGATGAGTTGATCGAAGGTAAAAGTCCTTAATATGTACCATCGAGGAATAAGAGATATTTTTCTTTACCGCAGATACAGAATCTTCATCTGCACACATAAAGTTCCCTACATCTAACGTTGTTTTAAAATTCGGTCGATCAACATGATTAATTAAAGATTGCACCCGATCACTCGCCTGAACATAATACCCGTGATTTTCAATACTAGTGGTAATCCCATATTGTGCTGCATAATCAGCAATTTCACGACAGGCTCTAACAAGCTTTGGTAGATCTGACTCAAACTGTTGGATTGAGGTTTCCCTGATTGGTCTCCAAGCAACATCATGACGCATCAGTTTTACGCCAAGTTGATTTGCAATATCAACTTCGTTTTTGACACGCTCGATTTCAGCTTGGAATTTCTCTTCGCTTTCCGTAATGAAATTGGCACCAATAGCATAATTCGATATATCTAAACCAACCTCTCTCGCTTTTTCTCTAATCTCCGAAACTAATCCGCCATCCTCTAGTGTGAAACCAAGATTCGGAACAATCTCAATATGCTCCCCACCTTGTTCCGCTACCCATTCCATCACATCCAAGATCGACATTTCGCCCGCCTTCATTGCGGAATACAAACTATAAGAACTTATACCAAGTTTCATTGCTTACTCCTCCTCAAGGATATCGGCTTAGGCTTAGAACGAGACCTTCCTTAGCCTAAGCCACATGAAATTATTGATTAGCTGACCATTTTTCGGCTCGTTTTTGGAGATCATCCAAGTACGATTGAATATCAGGAGCATTGCCGTTATGTGCTTTACTGATAAATCCATTGACAGCAGGCGCCATTTCACTTCCAAAGAATGGATTGGCTTCATCCATTAAAGTTGCAGATGTAACTTCAGCAATCTCAGCTGCTTTTTTCATATAAATATCATCATCCGTAACGAAATCTGCATCAGCTAGTGTTGGTGTATAGGTAAAGTTTTCATAGTTATGCTTTTGTGCTTCATAACCTGTTAAAAACTTTAATACCTCCCATGAAGCTTCTACATCTTGTGCATCTTTTGCCATAACAAATGGATCTGTTGCTACCCAACCTTCGCCATTTGGACCTAGGTTTAAAACAGGTACAAATCGCTCAAGCAGACTGCTATCTCCAGTAGATTTAATTTCACCCATTGTACTTGCGCCCGTTCCATCTAAATAAATGGCGATATTATTACTTTCCAATCCAAAATTCTCATTTCCTAGCGTATTTAAGAAGTCTGATGGTGGATATTGAGAAGCCTCCACCAGCCATTCAAATGTCTCAACCATTTCCGGTGAATTTAAATTCCATTCAATATTCTTTGGATCATCTAGTGTACCTTCTCCACCAGTTACTCCAAAAGCGTGCGTTAATGCTACGAAAGTAGAAAGGTTTAGAGATTTTCCATCCCACCATACTCCATAATTCTGTTCACCGGTCTCAGGATTTTTCCCTGTCATTTGCTTTGCTTTTTCTAGTATTTCTTCTGGGGTTGGATTTTCAGAAAGGTATTCTACCCCCCATTGGTCAAATAGTTCTTTATCATAGACCGTTACACGACGACCCAAAATAGCCGGTATACCAAAGTGAGCTGATTTATCAGGAGATTTAGTACTATAGGAGTTTTCCCAGACTCCTTCTAGATAAATACTAGAGTCAAAGTCAGCATCTCCTTCAATTAATTCATCTAATTCCTTTAACAATCCTTGTTGATACCATTGCGTTGCAAAGGCTCCTCCTGTATATAGCACATCAGCATCGCCTGACTGCAGCATTGCTGTTTGTTTAGCTTGAGCATTCTCCCACGGTACTTGCGTTAGGCTTACTTTTATATTAGGATATCTTGGTTGAAATTCTTCTTCTATGAAGGTTTCTAGCCCTTTATTTTCTACACCTGTTATTGGGTCAATTCCATCCTCTAGTTGAAAACCGGCTAAAGCAACCCTAACATCTCCTTCCATTTCGGAAACAACTTCAATATCACTTTTTTCATCATCGGTACTACCTGACTCAGCAGAACATGCCATTAGTGCAAACATAGACAAAATCACCAAAAACAGAACAAGCTTCTTTCTCATTAAATTCACTCCCCTTATTTAATTTTCGTCCTGCATTTCTACTAAAATCCCCGTTATCTATAACGACTAGACCTTCTTTTCACCCCCTTTAATTCTGAAAGGTTGGGGTCACTGTTTCATTCCTGACAACGCGATACTTTCCACTATATAGCGTTGTAAGAATAAGTAGGTAACAATAACTGGTAGTAAACTCACCGTTGTTGCTGCCATGATAACGGAGGGTAGCGGTAGATCTTTGTTATACGAAAACATGGCTAATCCAAGCTGTATTGTATATTTATCCGGGGTTTGTAATGCCAATAGCGGCCATAGTAAATCATTCCAAACGGCTAAAAACTGTAAGATAACCATTGTAGCCAGAATCGGAATACAAAGTGGTAAGTAAATTTTTAAAAATACAAGAAATTCATTTGCACCATCGATAATTCCTGCTTCCCTTAACGTATTTGGTAGTTGATCAATAAACGATTTTGCTAGAAAGGTTCCAAAGGCGAAGTTAAGTGCAGGTAAGTAAAAAGCCCAATACGTATCTAATAGGTTTATTTTGTCAAAAAGTAGATATTGAGGAATCATGGTCATTTCAAACGGAATCATCATGGTACTAAGTGCAAGTACCAAAACAATAGAAGAACCCTTAAATTTTAATTTTGAGATGGCATAGCCTGAGAATAGCGCGGAAGTTAAACTTATAATAATGACCCCTAAAGAAATAATTAATGAGTTAACTATATATTTGAGCATCGGAATGTTCGTAAATGCCAATGTATAGGTTCTAAGCGAGAACTCTTCCGGCCAAAACCTCGGTGGAAACGGAATGTTTAATCTTGCTTGCCAGTCAAAACTCGTTAAAACCATCCATAGAAATGGAACAATCATAATAAGAGATCCTAGAAGAAGAACGATTATTAAAAGGATATTTCCCATCCTATTAGTCTTTTTCATCGATCTCGTTTTTACATTTTTTTCTTTACCTTGACTCAGAACAGGATTTAGTGGTGTCGGCTTCATCGTATTCCTCCCTCTTAATCAAAATTGCTCTTTCTATTCGTAACGAGCAAAATAATGGTTAACGTTAAAATAAACATGAACAAAATATACGAAGCAGCGGTTGCTATACCCATCTGAGAAGATAGAAATGCATTTCTATAAATGTATAAGACAGCTGTCATCAGCGACCCTGCTGGATTCCCTGCTGTACCACCAATCAACCATACATCCGTAAAACGTTTCATCGCATTAATTGTACCTATAATGACCATGAAAATGATAATGGGACGAAGATAAGGAATTGTAATGTAAAGCCATTTTTTAAACCAATTTGCTCCATCAATCTCAGCAGCTTCATATAAATCCCTTGGTACACTTGTAAGCGCTGCAATAAAAATGATTGTGTTATAGCCTAACATCCCCCATAAAGTCATTAAAACGATACTAAATCTAGAGTAGCTTGGATCTGTAAACCAGCCAACCGGCTCAATACCAACTAAACCAATCACGTAGTTTAATAATCCTTCGCTTCCTGGGTTAAATAGAAAAGTAAATAAAATACTCGTAGCTACTAATGAAACAACATTTGGTAGAAAATAGACCGCTTTAAAAAAATTCCTCCACCTTAATCCGGTAACATTATGAATTAAACTCGCTAGGATAAAAGATAGGGATATGCCTAAGACCACCGCTATTATTCCCATATAAAAAGTGTTATAAATTGATTCCCAAAACATCTTATCTGATGCTACATATTGATAATTGCTTAATCCAACCCATTCCCCCGCAGAAGAGCTTGCTGACTTTTTAAAACTCATAATTAATGCAGCAACCATTGGATAGATGGCGAACCCCATAATTCCAATTAAGAGAGGAGCTGTAAACAAGTATCCTGCCAAATCTCGTGAATTAAAAAACTTCTTTTTCGGATGCGCTTTTTTCTGTCTAATAGGAACTTCAGTTTTTAACGGCATGATCTCACTCCTATTACTATGATTTTCAAAAACTAGTAATTATCCCCTCATAAACTTACTCTATTTAGCGTCACAACTTGGTTGGTGTCAGCAGATTGATAAGCAGCCTGTACAACCTCCAGCGTTCTCAAACCATCTTCACCTGTTATAGAAGGTGAAGACCCTTCTTTTAAACACGAAATAAAGTCATGGATGAGGCCTTGATCCATATCTGAGGACCATGGTAATTGCTGGACCTTTTTGTTCGTGTCATCATACAATAGAGCATGCTGTTTAAATACATCTATTGATAAATTCCCTTTTGTCCCTATTATTTCAAGTGTTACATCTCCCCAAGTAGGAAAGGTATTTGGTCGTGACCAACTCGGATCGATTGAAACAATAACACCAGATTCTAGTTTTAAGGTAACAATTCCGTAATCCTCAACATCTACCTCATGAAACCTAGTATCTAACTCCGCGTAGATAGTGCTTACTTCATCTTTTAACATCCAGCGAATAATATCCATAAGATGCACGATATGATCTATCGCCGCCCCGCCACCTGATAGCTCCTTATCAATAAACCATCCTCCTGGCATTTGACCATGATTTGTTCCGTTTATGGCCAAGACTTCTCCTAATTCATTTGATTGAATCATATGTTTTACTTTTTGAATAACAGGTGAAAAGCGAACCGGATAGGCAACCTGTAAGCGAACACCTTCTTCTTTGCACACAGCAATTATATCTTTAGCATCTTCTATCTCTGTTGCAATTGGTTTTTCACATAAAATATGTTTCTTCTCATGCGCCGCTGCAAAAATATGCTCCTTGTGTTTAACATTTTCGGAACAAATAACTACTGCTTCTATGTCTGTTTGAAGAAAGACGTGGAGGTCAGAGTAATACTGACATGTATACTTTTCTGCCATGTCGGAGCCTCTGGAAACATCCTCGTCCCAAATGGCCGTTAACTCCACGTCTGGATGTTCAGATAGGTAGTGTGCATAGGCTTGTGCATGCATATGAGCAAAGCTTATTATGCCTATTTTCATCGTGTCACCTTCCTTTCCACGAGGTTAACCGGTTGTCCTGTAGCTGCTGATTGAATAGTAGCCTCTGCAACTTCAACTGCCTGTATTGCTTCTTCAGCAGTTACAATAGGTATGTTCCCCTCTAAAATACATCCTTTAAAGTGTTCCAATTGCCTTAGAATAGGAGAATCCTCCACTATATTGTTGGATAAATACGTAGGCTTTGTTGATGTCTCCCAATTTGTAAACCTTATCGGCTGATTTTCCATACTATTACTTACGATTAATCCATTTTTCCCAGCGATCTCAAAGGAGGTTTCCAATCTTGTTTTTGCCCATGATAGCTCCACATGAGCAATGGTTCCGTGTTTCATTTTTAACGTTACCAGCGCATAAGAAAGTTTTCTTCCATCCTCAAGCTCTCGTTTCACATGCTGAGCCATAACTCGCTCTACATCGCCAAACGTCCAGATTAACCAGTCAAAATCATGGATTCCTAAATCTAGCAGGATTCCACCACTCTTACTATCATCTTCATACCAGGAATCCTTTCCATATGGATATGCGGTACCTCTAGATAGGCGAACCACACCAGGATTCCCTATCACCCCATGCTTCACCTGATTATGCGCATGTACATATTCGGCATCAAAGCGCAACGTTTGCCCTACATATAATTGAACGTTTTGCTGTTCACAAATATCCAAGATAGCTCTCGACTCTTCTCCATTCATTCCTAAAGGCTTTTCACAGATAACGTGTTTACCTGCCTCTGCTACCTGCTTGACATAGGGATAGTGAAGATAAGTTGGTAGGCATATATCTACTACATCCACTTCTACCTGATTAAATAAGTCTTTTAAGCTTGTAAAAACTTTTGCGTTAAAATCAGATCCCAAGGTATGAAGCTTGTTAGTATCACGACCTACTAGCCCAACAACTTCACACTTATCAAGGCACGACCATGCTTCTAAATGCCTTTGGCCCATTTTCCCTAACCCTATAACTGCTATTCTTAACATTGTGTCACCTCAATTCAGATAATTATTTTTAAATTAATCCATCAGGGTAAAGCTATCTCTGTATTCATTTCGATTGGTTGAGCCTTTTCCTGAGATTGATTAGCTGCAAGCGAAACAGCAAGCGTTTCCAGTCCATTTTTATAGGAAGACAGTAGTAGATCAGGATTCTTAGTACGTATCGCTTCTATAAATGCTTTATCCTGCTCTTCATAGAAATCGACTTTAGATTTATAGGTAACAGTTGCCTCTCTATCAACAATCGTTACATTTACACCATCAAGTACAACACGGAAGTCTTTACCTAGTATTTCTAGACCCATTCGGTGATCTGGCTGTGTAAAGGAGCAATCAAGATGCCCCACCGCCCCTGATTTAAAGGTTAGGTTAACGGAAGTCACATCAGGAATGTCGATGTTCGGAATATCTTCTAATACTTGAAGACTCATGTTTGCATACACTTTTTCAATATCTCCAGCTAAGTAGCGGATTAAATCCAAGGTATGGGTTGCTTGCTCTACTAATTGTCCTCCTGATTTCTCCATTTCTCGATACCACGGCGTTTGTACAAAGGAACTCAGATAGTGACCACGGACCATAGCAATCTTTTTATTCTCTAGATATTCTTTCGCTTTTGCAACCGTATCAAGATACCTTAGACAATAACCAGTTGCACAGATTACATTAGATTCATTAATAACTTCATATTTTTCTCTGACGGTATCCATATCCAACCCAATTGGTTTTTCTACCATTAGATGAATTCCTCGCTGAACGGCTTTTTCTTCGATATCAGCATGGGCAAAAGGAGGTACACAAATGAAAAGAGCATCCATATCTACCGTGTCTAACATTTCATCTATATCCGTATATGAATTCGCCTCGTATTCGTTTCCCACCCGAATCGCATTCTCTTGCACAATGTCACAGACTGCAACAATCTCCGCTTTTTCCATTTGATTTATATTCTTTAAGTGTATAGCTGCAATCCCACCCACGCCGACAAATCCAATCTTAACCTTCTCCATCTACTCAACTCCTTTTTTTATTGCTTAACTTTACTACCTGTATTCATTATGATATCCATATGCCTTGCCGTATCTTCAGCAAGTGTTCTTGGACCGATTGCAAAAGCGCTAAGTTCAGCAGTTAGTGTATCATCATAGCCAATTTCCTCTAATGCCTTATAAACCTCTTGCCAATTAACATCTCCCGCTAATAAAGGTAAGAAACCTTTTATATTACCAACATCTGTACTAAAATCTTTCAAATGGATTTTCCGAATTCGATTAGCTAATGTTCGTATCCACTGCTCAGGGAATCCAAACTGTAAGACGTTTCCTACATCAAAGTAAACACCAACATAATCCGAATTTAACTCATCAATATACTTAGCCATCTCTAATGGAGATAGGAGAAATTTGTTCCATACATTTTCAATACCAATATGCACACCTTTCTCCTCTGCAAGTGGAATAACCTTCTTTAGTGCTTCCTGACTACGGTTATAGCAATCCTCATATGAAGTATCATTCGTAACCGCGCCTGGCACGACTAATACCGTGTCCATGCCCATAACAGCAGCTAATTCAATTTGTTTCTCAATGACTTGCCTGCCCTGTTCGCGTACGCCTTCACTTGGTGAGGAGAGTGGCGTTTGCCATAGTAAACTTGTAGAAATACTGCGTAATTGCAAATTATAAGCTGAAGCTAGTTGGAGTATTGTTTCTGCTTCACTAGCTGTTGTGTCTACCGTCAGTCCAACACCTCCAGCAGAATTAAGATTCAATTCCACAGCATCAAACCCTGCATCACGGCTAAACTCAAATACTTTTTCGAGCGGTGTCCCTTCTGGATAGCACCACTGGTTAATACCTTTTAACATTCAATAACCTCCTAATTTATAATTTACAAAATCCTAACCTTTAACGACCTCCTCTGGGTGCGTTAACTTAAATTGAAATTTATCTTGTAAAAGAACAGAGGCTGCCCCAATCATTTCGAATTCTTTTCCTAAAGACGACGGTTGAATTTGGAGATCTTCATATAAAATAGTAAGGGCACGCTCTTTAACAAACTGATTGACCTTTTGTAATAGGAGTGGGTTATTTGTAGTAATCTCACCACCAAAGATAATAATTTGTGGATTGAACAAATGAACTAGATTGACTAGACCTATAGCTAAATAGGTAGACATTTCTTCTAACACATTAATAGCTAGTTCATCTCCTTTATTTAATGCATCAACAAAATTTAGTTCAGTAAGTTGGCTAATATCTCCATGAACTAGCTCGGTCATGATGGTTTGCTTCCCCCTAGCGATAGAGGACAATATTCTAGAGTAAACCGCTGGCCAGCACACATAATTTTCGATGCACCCTATATTGCCGCAATCACACTTTATTCCCTCATTGCTTATATTGGTATGACCAAACTCTCCTGCACCGCCATTATGACCTCTGTTAATTGTGCCATTTACAATAATTCCAGCACCTAACCCCTCCCCAATTGTGATATAAATCATATTTTCATAATGATTGAACAATCCAAAATGCTTTTCTGCTAAAATATAGGCATTTGTATCATTATCAAGCCAAGTCTTTATATTAAATTTTTGCTCGATCAGTTCCTTTAGAGGAATATTTTCAAATTTTAACTTCGGGTTATATCGAATCACACCATTTTTCGAGTCCACGATCCCTTGGGTAATAACGGAAACCCCAACACATAAATCTAAAGGCTTATTGATTATGTTTATAAAGTATTCGATTAACTCCAGTAAATAAGAGATTACCTGTTCACCAGTATGTCCCCTAGTTGAATAAACCTCCTTGCAACGAATCCTTGCTTCTAGATTCATCTCTGCAATCGTTATCTTAGAGTTTGAGATGGAGATTCCAATTATGTAATGATTATCCGGAGAGAATTGAAGTAAAATTGGTTTCCTTCCCCCATTAGACACCCCCGTTCCTCTCTCGCTCACTAATCTATCCTGAATTAAATCATTTACTGCCGTAGTAACTGTGGTTGGACTTAAATTACTTCTTTTAGCGATCTCACTCCTAGATAAAGGTCCATCTTTTCGAATCATGTCCAAGATAATAGAACGGTTTAATTCCTGTATTAACTTAAGATCTCCTGTTCTCCGCAAGCTATCACCTTCCATTCATGTATTAAATTCAGCTTTGTTTTTCCAATGATTTTATTAAGTTTGTAAGAAAATGGGTAATTACTGGAATTATATAGTAGATGTCGTATCAGTGAATTAAAAACAGATTGAATCCTTAATGTGATGTTCTTTCTTTTTCCATTGCCTTTACTAATTAATCGTTACAATTTTCAAAATGTTAAAGGCGCACTACTTCCTTTTGAACATTCTATAATCTACAATTAACAGTTATTAGAACGTATCATAATGTGGTTTCGAATACTGTTTCGTTCGTAATTGGCTATGATGCTTGGTTTTTAATTAAATCAATTAGGTAGGATGAAATATTAATTCATAGGTGGGAGTTAGTAGGCATGTGGCTTGTTTTGCAGTTGGTTAGTTTATCATCTAATTAAGACTTTCTTAATGTTAGTTAAGCATAAATTATTATGTAAGCGCTGTCAATATGAAAAGTAAGAAAATTTTATCAATTATTTTTTATTTATATATCTTTTACCTGGGTAATCACCAATGACATCAATTCCACCTGAAAGTTCTTATTGTAAATAAGCTATAGATGGCTATTCCATTTTAGCATGTATATCATGACGACCCGTTTTATACTTTCCCCTTACGTTCTCTTCATCTGTAGGGAAGATTAAAAGCGCCCCCTTAATCAAGGTAGAGCGCTCTTATTTTAACCTCTATTTAATACCTACCAAGTATATCTCGTATTGCTTAAAGTGAGACATCAAATGATAAAAAGCCAGGCAGTTGTTGTTCATGCTTGTCGAGCATAATCTGTTCCGGCTTAATCCCCTGCTCATGTAGTACTTTAATGTTATCCATAAGAAACTCATCACTACCAACAACGTAGAAGAGTCCATCCTTATCGGCAGCAAGTTTTTCCACTTCCAAATAGTAGTCTTGACGATTATCGACAAACTGTGATGTGAACTTCTTCTCAGGTGCGGATTTAAAAACATTAGTGAATAAGAAATCTTTTGATGAATCAATGTTCAAGGAATGTATTTGGTTGACGTTGTCAGCACGTTCTACATACTCAAGCACAAGCGGTCTGAAAGTTGCCAGGCCAACGCCTGATGACAGCAAGTAAACATTTTTGTTTTCTCTTTTAAGTGGTACATTCGAATGTGTTTTAAATATGGCAACCTCATTGCCGACTTCAAGATTTCTTAAAATTGTTTTAAACTCGGAGCATTGCTCTCTAATGCGTGTGGTAATACCAATGGATTTTTCGTTTGGTAAAGTAGAAATTGACATATGGCGAATCAGGCTTCGGTTCGGTTTATCCCCGGCATTAAATCCTTCAAAAGCAAAGTGGGTGTGAGAGCCTTCTTCCCATGTGAAGTTTTCCGGACAGTCAAGCAGATACGTTTTAACCTCCGGTGTTTCTTCAATAATCTTATTTATTTTAGTCCAGTATATTTGCATTATATATTCTCCTCACTCCATTATATAAACCCTCACTGTCTACTATACAACAATTGATAACAATTCTCAATTAAACGTATTATTTTTTTTTGATAGTTTACATGCATTAATCTTCCTAACAATTAATGACGCACTTTACCAAGTTAGAAACAATGGAGGATGTTAACAGAGAGATCATCCAGATGACTACCCAAAAGTTCAAGTTCTATAAGATGAAAGAATTAATGGCCGCAGATACTCCTTCACTTCCTTTCACTTCCCCTTATCCCCTGAACCAATTACAGATTACGCAGCGTTAACGTTAACTTCAGATAACTTAGAGTAACTTATGTTAGTTGCTTTAGAATTAGATTTAGATAAAAAAATTAGTGAATCTATTACTTGAATACTCAACACCAGAAGGCGAATTAGCAAGTAAGTATCTTGATATATATGATTTTCGTTTAGCAACGGAAGAAGAGGAAAAAAGATAACTTATACATTATGGTCTTGATTCTCAATACAAATAGAAAATAGAGTGAGCTTTTTTATAATTTACGAGCTCACTCTTTTTATATAAAATATAAATTTTATAATAAAAAAGGTGAACTATAATGTATAGTTCGCCTTTTCTATTATTCTTCTTTATTGTTAAGACTATAATAGTCTAAGAAGGCATTCTCTTCCTCTGCTGTGGCCAAACGATAATCGTCTATTTCTTTAAATTCCCTTCCGTTAGTAAAAGAGGCGTATTCTTGAAACAGCTTCTTATGTACTTCCACTACTCTACTGTAGTCTCCTACTTTCCATTCCTCTAGGAAACTTAGATAATAATCTTCTTTATCTCTATCTAGTCCTAATTTCTTAACGTATTCTTCCACGTACTCTATATTTTCAACAGTTAAAGTTCTGTAATACGGAGCTAAGTCGAATCCCAAAGTGTTAAGGTAAGCTGGTGTAAAGCTTCCTTTACCTCCTTTTATTAACTCTTTTAGCTGATCAGATTCTATTTTTTGAGAAGTCATCTGAATTATTTCTTTATTAACATCGTCTAAATTTGATAGATACTCAAACCTTTCCCACCCGGCTTTTTCCGGTCCCGAAAGCACTTGATTTGATCCCTCAATATAATTAAATTTCACAAAAGTATATGAACCTATACAAAATATTAATATACCTATCATTGATAAGGTGATTTTCTTTATGAGGCCTTTGTTCATTGTATTTTCCTCTCAAATCCATTTACTTACATTATATCATGCTGAAAAAAACATTTAAAACAATCATTTATATATTTTCGTATTTACCCTATAAAAAGACAATAAAAAAGACCTCCAACACAAATGTTGAAAGTCTAATATAGTACCGGTGGTCGGGGTCGAACCGACACTCCCGTGAAGGAACGGGATTTTGAGTCCCGCGCGTCTGCCAATTCCGCCACACCGGCATGTGTATAAATGGAGGCGGTAACCGGATTTGAACCGGTGATAAAGGTTTTGCAGACCTCTGCCTTACCACTTGGCTATACCGCCATAAAAGTAATGGAGCGGAAGACGGGATTCGAACCCGCGACCCCCACCTTGGCAAGGTGATGTTCTACCACTGAACTACTTCCGCATATTGGCTGGGCTACCAGGATTCGAACCTGGGATACACGGGATCAAAACCCGATGCCTTACCGCTTGGCTATAGCCCATTAAATTAAAATGGGGCGATCGATGGGGATCGAACCCACGAGTGCCGGAGCCACAATCCGGTGCGTTAACCACTTCGCCACGACCGCCATACATAGAAATGGCAGGGGTAGTAGGAATCGAACCCACATCAAAGGTTTTGGAGACCTTCGTTTTACCATTAAACTATACCCCTACTAAACTTATTGAATTAAATGGTGGAGGGGGGCAGATTCGAACTGCCGAACCCTGAGGGAGCGGATTTACAGTCCGCCGCGTTTAGCCACTTCGCTACCCCTCCATATATAAATGTTTAAATAAAAAAATGGTGGCTCGGGACGGAATCGAACCGCCGACACAGGGATTTTCAGTCCCTTGCTCTACCGACTGAGCTACCGAGCCATTTAGTTTTTAAGACTTACTAGATAAAGTGGCGGTCCGGACGGGACTCGAACCCGCGACCTCCTGCGTGACAGGCAGGCATTCTAACCAACTGAACTACCGGACCACTATTTAATTAAGTAATTTGGTTGCGGGAGCAGGATTTGAACCTGCGACCTTTGGGTTATGAGCCCAACGAGCTACCAGACTGCTCCATCCCGCGATATGATTGAAATTGTTTATGGTGGAGGATGCAGGGCTCGAACCTGCGACCCCCTGCTTGTAAGGCAGGTGCTCTCCCAGCTGAGCTAATCCTCCAGCATAAGTTAAAAGTTGGTGACCCGTACGGGATTCGAACCCGTGTTACCGCCGTGAAAGGGCGGTGTCTTAACCGCTTGACCAACGGGCCAGATAATTTATTATAATAGTGGCGGAGAGCGAGGGATTCGAACCCTCGAGGCCGCGGTAACGGCCTACACGATTTCCAATCGTGCTCCTTCGGCCACTCGGACAGCTCTCCAATGGCTCCACAGGTAGGATTCGAACCTACGACCGATCGGTTAACAGCCGATAGCTCTACCACTGAGCTACTGTGGAATGGAATATGCCTGGCGGCGTCCTACTCTTGCAGGGGCAAAGCCCCAACTACCATCGGCGCTGGAGAACTTAACTTCTGTGTTCGGCATGAGAACAGGTGTGACCTCTCCGCTATTGCTACCAGACCATAAAACATGTCTTTAAAATAGTGACAACCATTATTATAATTGTTTTTGAGAAAAAATCAAGTATAAAATCAAATTTATGTAGATATTTATACCCTAAAAACTAAATAAGAGTAAACAACGAATCAAGAAAAATGTTAGTTAAGTCCTCGATCTATTAGTATCCGTCAGCTCCACGTGTCACCACGCTTCCACCTCGGACCTATCAACCTCATC
>NZ_JBQQCJ010000004.1:0-331236 GCF_052246275.1 Oceanobacillus sp. M65
CAAGATGAGACTTCCCATCACTTCGAGTGAGTAAGATCCCTCAGAGACGATGAGGTTGATAGGTCCGAGGTGGAAGCGTGGTGACACGTGGAGCTGACGGATACTAATAGATCGAGGACTTAACTAATATTTTTCTTGATTCGTTGTTTACTCTTATTTAGTTTTTAGGGTATAAGTAAAATTCCCTTGCATTTTCTATAAAAAATGCGTATAATATATCTTGTCCTTGTTTTTAAGAAGGTCTGGTAGCAATAGCGGAGAGGTCACACCTGTTCTCATGCCGAACACAGAAGTTAAGTTCTCCAGCGCCGATGGTAGTTGGGGCTTTGCCCCTGCAAGAGTAGGACGCCGCCAGGCCCTAAGATATATTTCTACTATTCAATAGAGGGTAACCATTAAAATTGAATATTTTACTCACATCGCGGGGTGGAGCAGTCTGGTAGCTCGTTGGGCTCATAACCCAAAGGTCGTAGGTTCAAATCCTGCCCCCGCAACCAAATTTATTATTAAAGTGAAACAAATATAAACATTTTGGTCCGGTAGTTCAGTTGGTTAGAATGCCTGCCTGTCACGCAGGAGGTCGCGGGTTCGAGTCCCGTCCGGACCGCCATACTTATAAAACTTCGTACACATGAACTCATTAAGAGCATCATGTGTTTTTTAATGTTTAAATAATAAATAAATATATTGTTAACGCTAGATAGAGATTCAAATAAAAATACTAACTATTCTTTTTCAATTCCCTCTTTTTTTGCTATCATTAGGATTGTATATTAGTTGGGAAATGGTGATAAAAGTTGGATGAATTCTCTTTTATAAATTCAATTAAACAGATTAGTTATAAACAACCATCCTTAGTAAAAGGAATTGGCGACGATGCTGCTGTATTTAGAAGTGAAAAGGATATCGTAACGGCAGTCGATACTTTTGTAGAAGGAATACACTTCAGTAGAGAGACTATGTCTCCATTTCAAACAGGTTATAGAGCACTTGCTGCAAATATTAGTGATTTAGCTGCAATGGGAGCAATGCCAGCATTTTATCTTGTTTCTGTAGTAATTCCTAAAACATGGACTTTAAAAGAAGTAGAAGAAATCTTTTCCGGAATGAAAGAATTAGCAAGATATGATCATATGGACCTTATTGGTGGGGATACAGTATCTGGTTCAGAGCTGTCTATTTCTATTACTGTTATTGGCTTAGTAGAGAAGGGCATGGCTCGATTTCGTCACACAGCTCAACCAGGAGACCATGTTTTTGTAACAGGAACACTAGGAGATGCACGAGCTGGATTGCATATTTTAACGGATAAAACCAGTTCTTATATCAATTCATCTTACTTTGTAAAAAGGCACCAAATGCCATCCCCCCGATCAACTTTTGCTGTTTCTTTAGCAGGAATTGACCGGATCACGTTAAATGATGTAAGTGACGGAATAGGAAATGAGGCAAATGAAATTGCCGAAGCCTCCGATGTTACGATTACGTTATATGATGAGAACATTCCTGTAAGCGACGACTTCCAACAGTTTCCTCCATCCTTTCAGCAAGAATGGAAGTACTTTGGTGGGGAAGACTTTGAGCTTTTAGGAACAGTAGCTGAAGAAAACTGGGATGCTCTTGCAAGAATAGCGAATGATACAGGTACCCAGTTAACTAAAATAGGTTTTGTATCAGAAGCGGAAAAAGAGCCTTCTGTTTACGTAATAAAAGATAATAGAAAAACGCGTTTAGATAAAAACGGTTATACACATCTAAAGTAGGTGAATCAATGGAAACACACCAAGTAAAGGTTCATACAGAAGTAGAAACAAGACAGGTTGCAGCACAATTAGCCGTCCTATTAAAACCAGGAGATGTGGTTACATTAGAAGGCGAATTAGGTGCTGGAAAAACGTCGTTTACGAAAGGCCTAGCAAATGGGCTTGGTGTTAAGCGGCATGTAAGTAGCCCAACATTCACCATTATTAAAGAATATCAGGGTGAACTTCCCCTATATCATATGGACGTATATCGACTGGAAAACTCGGAAGAAGATATTGGGTTTGATGAATATTTTAACGGTGATGGGATCTGTGTGGTAGAATGGGCGCAATTTATCAATGAATTCTTACCTGAAGAGAGATTGGAAATTGAAATTCAATACGCAGGTGAGGAAAGTAGAACGATACAATTTAAAGCATATGGTACGCACTTCGAAGGGATATTACGAGATCTGTAATTAGCATCTAAAGAACCTTCGAGTACTGAAAACATGAGGAGTAACGTGAATGAATATACTTGCAATTGATACTTCTAATCAAGTGTTGGGGATCGCCATCGTAAAGGATAATAAACCTATTGGAGAAATGAAAACGAATTTAGCCAAGAATCATTCCGTGCGCTTAATGCCTGCTATAGATCAGCTTATGAGGGATGTCTCCATAACGCCTGATGAGCTTGATCAAATCGTTGTGGCTAAGGGGCCTGGTTCGTATACTGGTGTACGCATTGGACTCGCAACAGCGAAATCTATGGCTTGGGCATTAGAAATTCCAGTAATAGGTGTTTCTAGCTTGGAAGTCTTGGCATATCAAGGCAGATTCTTTAATGGTTATATCTGTCCCTTCTTTGATGCGCGCCGTGGGTTAGTCTATTCAGCAGTCTATGAATGGAAAAATGGACAGCCTGAAGTCGTATATAAGGAAGAAAATCTCTTAATGGCGGATTTGCTTGAAAATCTTGCTCAAGAAGATAAACCCGTATTATTTTTAAGTCCTGATATCAATATTTACATGGATGCAATCAACACACAGCTTGGGAAGCAGGCTGTGATACCAGAGTTAGCCTTCCATGTAGCAGACGCCAGCCATTTAGTGCTAGCTGGAACAAGGAAACAGGCAGAGCCTACTCATGCACTGACTCCAAATTATCTTCGTCTTGCTGAAGCGGAGGCAAAGTGGTTAAAGCAACAGAAGGAACAGCAGAATAATGAGTGAGATAACGATTCGAAAAATGGAGATAGCTGACGTCGATCAAGTCATGGAAGTTGAAAGAGTATCTTTTACCACGCCATGGACTACGGATATCTTTTACCAAGAAATTGTTGATAATCAATATGCTTATTATTATGTGATAGAATGGAATGGAAGGATTGTCGGGTATGTGGGTACTTGGGTTGTCTTAGAGGATGCTCAAGTAACGAATATTGCGATTATGCCAGAATTAAGAGGTAACAAACTTGGGGAAAAGCTATTTCAATATATGCTTTTACAAATTAAGCTAATAGGGGCGACACGTCTTTCGCTTGAAGTACGTGAATCGAATATTCCCGCACAAAAATTATATCGCAAATTTGGATTGGTACCTGGTGGAATAAGAAAAAATTATTATACAGACAATCAGGAAGACGCCATCGTTATGTGGGTGAATATATTATGAAAAATGATACGATTATATTAGGAATAGAAACCAGCTGTGATGAAACAGCAGTTGCTATCGTGAAAAATGGAACGACGATTGTCTCCAATGTGGTAGCATCACAAATTGAAAGCCATAAACGTTTTGGCGGGGTGGTTCCAGAAATCGCTTCAAGACACCATGTGGAACAAATGACACTCGTGCTTGAAGAGGCCTTTGCAAAAGCGGAGCTCACATGGGATGAAATAGATGCAATTGCCGTGACAGAAGGGCCTGGCCTTGTTGGTGCCTTACTGATCGGAGTAAACACGGCAAAGGCTTTAGCTTTTGCAAAACAAAAGCCACTCGTCGGTGTTCACCATATTGCTGGTCATATTTATGCAAATCGTCTGGAAACGGAATTCCAATTTCCGCTATTAGCTCTTATCGTTTCAGGGGGCCACACGGAGCTAGTACTGATGAAAGAACATGGTAGCTATGAAGTCATCGGTGAAACGAGGGACGATGCGGCAGGAGAAGCTTATGATAAGGTTGCTAGAATGTTAAGTTTACCGTACCCTGGCGGACCACAAATAGATCGACTTGCAGCAGAAGGGGAAGCAAACATTAATTTCCCTCGAGCTTGGCTTGAAGAAGGTAGCTATGACTTTAGCTTCAGTGGCTTGAAGTCATCAGTGATTAACACGGTTCACAATGCAAGCCAGCGTGGAGAGGAATTAAAGAGTCAAGATATTGCTGCTAGCTTTCAATCAAGTGTAGTAGACGTACTTGTTTCCAAGACATTGCGTGCTGCAAAAGAATATAAAGTAAAACAAGTAATCGTTGCAGGTGGTGTGGCAGCGAATAGTGGTTTACGTAATGCGTTGAAAGATGCCTTTGCGGATACGGAAGTCCCGCTACTCATTCCTCCTTTAAAGCTTTGTACCGATAATGCAGCCATGATTGCGGCAGCAGGCACAATCGCTTATGAACAAGGGAAAAGGGCTTCTTGGGATTTAAATGCTAACCCATCTCTTATTTTAGAATAAAAAGTATCCACAGTTATACACAAGCCTGTGGGTAACCTACGAAGAAAACGGTTTACAAAGGTGTTATCTGGGGATAAAAATAGTGGATAACTTATAACTTGTTTGTGGATAATGTGCATAAATTTGTTGACAACCTTTGTTTTCGCACTTATGAGGAAATAGAAACTGTGGATATGTTAAAAAGATTTAAATCAATCGTTTGATTAAGCAAAATGGAAATTTGGTGAATGGAAGATGTCCAAAAAACAATCCTTTTATATACAGAATGACCTTATTACTTTGTTTATCTTATTTGTCTCGGTGAGTCTGCTTGCAGTATACAATGCACAGCAATTGGAGCAATACGATGAAAACTTTGTATTGAAACAAATAGTCTGGTTCACGATTGGTATTTGTATTATTGCAGCAATACAGTATTTTGATCTGGATCAATTGTATAAGGCAAGTATTTTCATATACCTAACTGGCCTTTTAGTACTTGCGATCCTCCTTGTTAGTCCTGAAAGTATTGCCAAACCCGTAAATGGGGCAAAAAGTTGGTTTACCCTGCCTGGTTTATCCTTACAACCAGGGGAATTTGCTAAAATGACAACTGTGTTATACACAGCCGCAGTTATTAGTAAGCACAAAGAAAAGTACGCTGCGAGCAATCTCAAAAGTGATTTCTTATTGTTGTTTAAAATCCTTGGTTTAACCGCACTTCCAGTCATGCTGATTATGCTGCAACCTGACTTTGGAACAGCAATGGTATATTTATTTGTCTGTGGAATGTTGATCATTTTGTCAGGTATTAGCTGGAAAATTATCGGTTCTCTTATTTTGGGGATATCTTCTTTAATCGGGGTTGTGCTTGGATTTATCGTAAGATTTCCGGATATAGCAAAGGAAATAGTCGGAAGTAGTAATGCATATCAGATTGACCGAATTATGACGTGGTTTAATCCAGATCAGCAATCACCAGATGCGACCTTCAACTTTGACCGGGCTCATATGGCACTTGGTTCTGGACAGTTATTTGGTAAAGGAATTGGTAGTTTGCAGGTTGCCACACCAGAGGCTCAAACGGATTTCATCTTTTCAGTCATAGGGGAAAGCTTTGGGTTTATTGGTAGTGCATTGGTCATTTTTCTTTACTTTATGTTGCTATATAAACTAGTTACGCTTGGGTTAAGTATGTTTAAACATTCTCCTTTTGGTTCATATGTTTGTTTTGGATTTATGAGCATTCTACTTGTCCACGTCTTCCAAAATGTTGGAATGAATTTGGGGATAATGCCTATCACTGGGATCCCGCTCCTGTTGATAAGTTATGGTGGTAGTTCTGTGTTATCCACAATGATCGGATTAGGGCTTGTGTACAGAGTGGCTGTAGAGCATTCCATACAAAATGATTATCTTTTCAAATAAAACAAAACCCGCATGATTGCATGCGGGTTTTGTTTTATTTAGCTGTTACGCTTCTTCTTGTAAAGCTGTCCATTCTTCCATAAAACCTTCTACTTTTTGTTTGAGATTGCTTGTTTCTTCTGTTAGAGCGAGTGCCTTCTCATGGTCTTGATATACTTCAGGCTCTGTCATTTTTTCTTCTAGCTTTTCAATCTCCAATTCATACTCTTCAATTATTGTTTCTAATTCTTGAATCCGTCGTTCTTTCTTTCGTCGCTGACTTTGAAGCTGTTTCTCCATTTTGAAGTCACGTTTACGCTGGTCGGCTTTTTGAACTACTTCTTCTGTTTGCTGTAGTCTTTTGAGCTCGGCTTCTTCTTCTTTTTTCTCAATATAATAGTCATAATCGCCCAAATATATGGTGATGCCGTCCCGCTCCATTTCGGCTACCTGATCCGTAATTTTATTTATAAAATAACGGTCATGCGATACAAAAACAATCGTGCCCGGAAAATCGAGAAGAGCTGCCTCAAGTACCTCTTTACTGTCTATATCGAGATGGTTTGTCGGTTCATCTAGGATGAGCAAATTAGCTTTCTGCATCATAAGCTTAGCTAGGGCAAGGCGTGCCTTTTCTCCACCACTAAGAGCACTTACAGGCTTCAATACATCATCCCCAGAAAATAGGAAATTTCCAAGAATCGTGCGGATATCCTTTTCATTTTCGGTCGGATATTCATCCCACAATTCTAATAGTACAGTCTTGGAAGAAGTAAGATTGGCCTGTTCCTGATCATAATAACCAATTTGCACATTTGTTCCGATTTGAATGTTGCCACTGTTAGGTGTGAGTTTGCCCATGATGGCCTTTAGTAACGTCGTTTTACCGACCCCGTTTGGTCCTACCAAGGCAATTCTTTCGCCCCTATTCACATGAAGTTTAACGTCTTCAAAAATGTTTTCGGTTGCATCACCATAACCAAAAGCAAGCTGATCTATTTTTAATACATCATTCCCACTGCGTCGGTTAATTTGGAAAGAAAACGAAGCGGAGGATTCATCGCCTTGAGGCCTGTCCAATCTTTCTATCTTCTCCAGTTGCTTTCTTCTGCTTTGTGCTCGTTTCGTAGTAGAAGCTCTTACAATATTTCGCTGCACGAAGTCTTCAAGCTTTTTGATTTCAGACTGTTGTTTCTCAAATTCCTTTAAATCCTTCTCATAATCCAAGGCCTTTTGATCAAGGAATTTACTATAGCTTCCATGGTACTTCTTTGTTCTGTGTCGAGAGATTTCGTAAACAATCGATACTGTTTTGTCCAAGAAGTATCTATCATGGGAAACAATTACAACTGCTCCTGGGTAGCTGACTAAATAGTTTTCAAGCCAACCAAGTGTATCAATATCTAAATGGTTTGTCGGCTCATCTAGAATAAGTAGTTGTGGTTTGGTGAGCAATAGCTTCCCTAAGGCAAGGCGTGTTTTTTGGCCACCACTCAGCTCTGTAATTGGTGTGCTATAATCATAATCTTGAAAATGTAGCCCTGTCAGAACTGCTTTAATATCCGCTTCATAGGTATATCCACCACTTTGTTGATATACCTGCTGTAATTGATCATAATCATGTAGTAATTTTTGATAAGCGGTTTCAGATAAACTTGCTGTATCCGCCATTTGGTTTTCAAGCTTGCGAATTTCTTCTTCCTTGCTTACTAGTTCAGAAAACACACCTAGCATCTCATCCCATATAGTTAGGTTGGAGTCGAGAGCAGTATGCTGTGAAAGATAACCAATGGTCAAATCCTTTGGTTTGAAAAGTTCCCCGCTATCATATGTTAATTCTCCGGCCATGATCTTTAAAAGCGTGGATTTACCAGCACCATTTCTACCTACTAGCGCGATTCTGTCGTTCTCTTTTACTTCTAATTTTATATTTGATAGTATTTCATCCGCTCCAAAAGCTTTTGAAATGCCATTAACCTGCATAAGTATCATACGTGTCACCTCATCTCTCTTAGTTTACCTTACCTAGACACATCAGTAAAATACAAGATGCTGTAAAAAATTTCATAATGAATTGTGAAAAGAATCACGACTTATTATTAAGTTTCTGCTAAAATAGAGGGAGAGAGAAATGAAAAATAGACCAATTTTACCAGATTACATAGTATTTTCAGCAGAGTGGGCAACGCGCTGCTCTGTGAAAGATAATTTTAATACATAATTACTGTACCGAAAGAAGGAATAACGATGGATCAAAATAAAATACCACAAGCGACTGCTAAACGATTGCCATTATATTACCGCTTTCTTAATAATTTAAATCACCAAGGTAAAAAACGTGTCTCTTCCAAGGAATTAAGTGAAGCTGTAAAAGTAGATTCCGCCACGATACGCAGAGACTTCTCCTACTTTGGCGCGCTCGGTAAGAAGGGGTATGGATACAATGTTGAATATTTGCTTGGTTTCTTCAGGAAAACCCTGGACCAAGATGAGTTAACCGATGTGGCCTTAATTGGTGTTGGTAATCTTGGTACCGCATTCTTACATTATAACTTTATGAAAAACAATAACATAAAGATCCAAATGGCATTTGATGCAGATGAAAAAAAGGTTGGCTCTACTATTGGCGGGGTTCCTATTTATCACATTAAGGATATGGAAGAAAAGCTTAATGGGATCAAGGTTGCCATTTTGACCATTCCAGCGAGTGAAGCAGACGGGATCACAGATCGGCTTGTTGAGCATGGCATCACGGGTATACTCAACTTCACCCCAGCCAGAATATCGGTACCCAGCCATATTCGTGTGCACCACATTGATCTCGCAGTAGAACTGCAAGCATTAGTGTATTTCTTAAAACATTATCCACTTGTATCAGAAGAGATAGAAGAAATAGAAGAATAAAGTCGTGTTGGCAAAGCCCTTCGTTTTTGAAGGGCTTTTATTTTGTTTAGAAGGAGTTTGGCAGATGAATAAAAAAAGAGAAGATCAGGTCTGTTTTAATCAACCGGAAGAGCGATCCAATCGATGACATGATCGTTGCAATCAATCAGAAGAGCGATCCAATCGATGACAGGAGCGTCGCAATCAACTAGAAGAGCGATTCAATCAATCACATGATCGTCGCAATCAATCAGAAGAGCGATCCAATCGATGACATGATCGTTGCAATCAATCAGAAGAGCGATCCAATCGATGACATGAGCGTTGCAATCAATCAGAAGAGCGACCCAATCAATCACATGAGCGTCGCAATCAACTAGAAGAGCGATCCAATCAATCACATGATCGTTGCAATCAACTAGAAGAGCGATCCAATCAATCACAGGATCGCCGCAATCAATCATAGAAGCCTCCCAATCAACCAAACCCCGCTTCCAATCCAGAATAAACTCCACCACACCCACAGTCCTTATTAAACAAACTACATTTAAAAATAGTCAAAAATAACTGTTTTGTCTGAAAATTATTTAGGGAATAAGACATCTGTCTATTCACTTAGTAATGAGGTATGATTATGACTGGTTTGCTGTTGCAGGATAACTAAACTTTAGGAGGTAAGGTAAATATGAAAAAATTTATAGTTCTCATAACAGTACTTATTATCGCTTTATTCCTTAGTGCGTGCTCTGAGTCAACGAGCAGTGAAGAACCCAGTGATGAGAAAGAAAAAGAAGAAGAAACAGAAGCGGCGGAAGAGCCAGAGGAAGAGGCTGTTCCGGAAGATGATGAATTGTTTGAGGTGCTAGAGGTGAATATTCAGTCTATGATGGATCAAGACATAGATGCCCATATGGAAACCATACATAGCGAATCACCTGCCTACAACAGTACCAAAGACTTATTAGACCAAGTATCTGCTTACACATTGGATATGAAGTTATCTGATCTAGCTGTTGAAGAGAAATCGGAAGAAGAAGCACGAGTCGCTTATACACAGACTTCCATGAAAGTAGATGGACCAGAATACCAGAATAACCTTACGAAGGGTATTCATACATTGAAACCTGAGGACGGGATATGGAAGATATATGGCTCAGAAGTAAAAGAAACCACTCCACTCGATGAAAACGGTGAAGAGATAGAAGAAGGAGCAGCTGAAGATGTTGCGATGGAAGGGCAGTATGCTGATTTGATCACTTCATTAGAAATGCCTTTTAATAGCGATAAATGGGTGCTTGGTAATTATAATGAAGCCCAAGGAGAAGGAATTGCAGAATTTCTTATTAATGGTGAAACGTTTGAGAATTATACAGAGCTATTAACGGTTCACGTTTTCCCAGATGCAGCGGCGAATGGCGGTATTACCACATTTGTTGAAGCGATGGAAACGAATTTAACGAGTATGATAGACGGAGAACTGGAATTTAATCGGCTGGAAGAAACGGATCAGGAGGTTATCTACGAGTTTAGTGTAACGGACGATAGCACACAGTATGATCAGGAAGAAGTAGCGCGTGCCTTTAGCAAAGATGACCACCTTTATGTCGTTCGTTACACGACGATGGAAAAAATGATTGAGAATAAAGAGGATTGGTTAGATAAACTAAAGGACGTAAAATAAATCGCAACCATACAAAAGGAGCAGCATTCTACATGCTACTCCTTTTTATTCTTTTTAATACGAAAATGTAAACTAATTAATCGTATACTTACACCAAATTCAAGGGTGGCAAACAGCGCCAGAACCATTGTGGTGATATTCCAGATCGTGTCCTGTGCGCTAAGAATGGCAATGTAGATAAAAAACACTCCCATTACAAAGTAAATGGCGGCCATTGTTTTTGGTGAAATTTTCATGGGTAAACCTCCAACGTGGTAATCTTTCACCTAGAATCCAAAGATAATCGCTTGCAAGTCCTGTAATTGCTTTTGCATTCTCTCGATATCTTCTGGTGTCAGATTGTATTGCAGCAGGACAACAATTGAGTTCATTGCTGCATGTACAAAGATAGGAACTAATATGCGCTTCGTCTTTACATAAAGAAAAGCAAACACAAGACCCATTGAACCGTACACCAGAATATGCTGTGGTTCTCCGTGGATGACACCGAAAATGAAGGCGGAAATTAATGCTGCGATAAAAAAGTTTGTTCTCATGTAAAGTTGTCCAAAAATAATCTTTCGAAAGATTATTTCTTCGAGTACTGGTGCGATAATTGCTGGGACTAGGAGAAATAAAGGAGTAGCCCGAGCGATATTCATAATATTTTGCGTGTTCTCGGATCCTGGGTCGATTCCAAAGATTTGCATTTCCAGCATTGCTGCAATTCCTTGGGAGAAGTAGGCCATGAACACACCAATTATTGACCAGGCCACCGCAACTCCAACACGGGACGCTTCGTGGCTTCGTGTCATTTGCATGTCTTTTCTTAAAAGTAGCAGTACAACGATTAAACCTAGTATAAAGCTAGTGATTGCCCAGTAGGTGACTGCCTGATACCTCGTAATTTCAAATGTAACAAGCAAAAGTGGGGCCATCAGGATCCCTGAGAACTGCATAATGATGTAAGAGATAATGACCCACCAATAACGTTTTGGCAAAATACAACGACTCCTTTAGCGAACATGTAGTGTTATTTATAATATATGTGCGTATTTAATGGACTAGTAGAATATTATTTGCATTCATTAAGTATTCTATCATAAATTAGTACGAGGTTATAACAGAAGCACTTCTCCCAACATAAACAAAAAATATTAAATTCGTGAGTGCAATGCTTGCATTTTTTTAACAATTTATTTATCATATTAATTGGAATTAGCACTCGGTTATGTAGAGTGCTAACACTAAAAAACATATCTAGAATTAAGGAGGCTTTCTACATGATTAAACCACTAGGAGATCGTGTTGTCATCGAGCTTGTTGAACAGGAAGAAAAAACTGCAAGCGGTATCGTACTTCCAGATTCTGCAAAAGAAAAACCACAAGAAGGTAAGGTTGTTGCTGTAGGTTCTGGTCGCGTAACAGAAAATGGAGAAAAAGTCGCGCTAGAAGTAGCAGAAGGCGATCGCATTATTTTCTCAAAATTTGCCGGTACAGAAGTTAAATATGAAGGCACAGAATACTTAATTCTTCGCGAAAACGACATTTTAGCTGTAGTTAGCTAGTCAGGCCGAATAAGTACATTCACATAATTCATATGTATTGAAAATAGATAATAATCAAGGAGGGCTTTATCAATGGCTAAAGAAATTAAATTTAGTGAAGACGCACGTCGTGCAATGCTTCGTGGTGTTGATACATTAGCAGATGCTGTAAAAGTTACTTTAGGACCAAAAGGGCGTAACGTCGTTCTAGATAAAAAATTTGGTTCTCCACTCATCACAAATGATGGTGTAACGATTGCAAAAGAAATTGAATTAGAAGATCACTTCGAAAACATGGGTGCACAGCTTGTATCTGAAGTAGCTTCTAAAACAAATGACGTTGCTGGTGACGGTACAACTACTGCAACAGTTCTTGCACAAGCAATGATTCGTGAAGGACTTAAAAACGTAGCATCTGGTGCTAACCCAGTAGGCGTTCGTCGCGGTATTGAAAAAGCAGTAGAAGTAGCTGTTAACGAACTAAAAGCTATCTCTAATCCAATCGAAAGCAAAGAATCCATTGCACAGGTTGCTGCTATTTCTTCTGGAAACGAAGAAGTAGGAAACCTAATTGCAGAAGCTATGGAGCGCGTTGGTAACGATGGTGTTATCACAATTGAAGAATCTAAAGGATTCAACACAGAGCTTGAAGTAGTAGAAGGTATGCAATTTGATCGCGGATATGCTTCTCCATACATGGTTACAGACCAAGATAAAATGGAAGCAGTTCTTGAAGATCCATATATCTTAATCACAGATAAGAAAATCGGCAACATCCAAGAAGTATTACCAGTACTTGAGCAAGTTGTTCAACAAGGTAAGCCACTTCTATTGATTGCTGAAGATGTTGAAGGCGAAGCACTTGCTACATTAGTAGTAAACAAACTACGTGGAACATTCAATGCTGTAGCGGTTAAAGCTCCAGGATTCGGTGACCGTCGTAAAGCAATGCTTGAAGACATCGCAACACTTACTGGCGCAGAAGTGATCACAGAAGATCTAGGCCTAGACCTTAAGAGTGCTACAATTGAACAATTAGGTCGCGCTTCTAAAGTTGTTGTAACAAAAGAAAATACTACAGTGGTAGAAGGTTCAGGTAACCCTGAAGCAATCTCTTCCCGCGTAGCACAAATCCGTGCACAAGCTGAAGAGTCTACTTCTGAGTTCGATAAAGAAAAATTACAAGAACGTCTAGCTAAATTAGCTGGCGGTGTAGCAGTAATCAAAGTTGGTGCTGCAACTGAAACAGAATTAAAAGAGCGCAAACTACGCATTGAAGATGCTTTAAACTCTACACGCGCAGCAGTTGAAGAAGGTATTGTTGCCGGTGGTGGTACTGCACTTGTAAATATCTACAATAAAGTAAGTGAGTTAAGCCTTGAAGGAGACGAAGCTACTGGTGCTAACATCGTACGTCGTGCTATGGAAGAGCCAGTTCGTCAAATCGCTCATAACGCTGGACTAGAAGGTTCTATCATCGTAGAACGTCTTAAAGGCGAAAAAGTTGGAATTGGCTACAATGCAGCAACTGGCGAATGGGTAAACATGGTAGAGGAAGGTATCGTGGATCCTACTAAAGTAACTCGTTCTGCACTACAAAACGCAGCATCTGTAGCAGCAATGTTCCTAACTACCGAAGCAGTAGTCGCTGACAAACCAGAAGAAGGCGGCGCTGCTGGCGGCGGAATGCCTGACATGGGCGGCATGGGTGGAATGGGCGGCATGATGTAAGTTTTATCTTATAGTCCTTGTTACAAGAGGATTTAAGAGACTTATACACCACCCAAAACTCGAAAAAATCATAACAAAGTCACATTTAATTTATATTTATAGCTAGAAGGCGTTTCCGTACAGAGTATTCTTACTTTGTCGGAAGCGCCCTTTTTCATGTTAATTATGCATGCGTAGAAATCCCTTCATTGTATTTTCATATCCTCATTGCCGAATATCTCCATAATAATCTCTTTATATTGTTAAAGAAACGTCCTAATTCTAACTACAGAAAAAAACCGGACATTTCCGTCCGGTTTCTAACTCTTAGAAATACTGCCCTGTCACTTTCACTCCTACTTCTCTCTATTAAAAAGATCAGAAAGATTTTTGGTAGCATTATTTGTTTCTTGCACTAGATGCGTGAGTTGTTCCTTATTTTCTGTTTGCAACTGAATACTTGCGGAAATCTCTTCCAGAGAAGCGGAGGTTTGTTCTAATACAGAAGCAAATTCGTTTACGGATGCTTCAATGTTTCGAGTATCTTGATCAATATTTCCCGTTACGGATGTGAAACTTTGAATTTCTTGTTGAAGTTGATTAATGGAGTCTTGGATCGATTGGAAAATAGATCTATTCCGTACGGTTTCTTCAATATTTTCATCCATTCTACTTGATACAACATTCATTTGTTTTTGCGTTTCCTGATTGTTTTCGTGTACTTGATTTAACATGGTAGAAATTTGCTCTGTAGTTTGTTTGGACCCTTCTGCTAGTTTGCGAATTTCATCCGCAACAACGGAAAAGCCTCTACCTGCTTCTCCGGCTCTAGCTGCTTCGATAGAGGCATTTAGAGCAAGGAGGTTTGTTTGATCGGAAATTCCTTGTATGGCCTCAATTGCTGTTAACGAGGACTCAATGTTTTTACTTAATTGATTCATATCTTTCTTCAAGATTTCAATGAATTCCTTGAAGTCCTGCATATTATTATTTAACACTGCTGACTGGGAACTACCCTCGTCAATTCGTCCAGTTATGTTACTCGTAAAACGATTCGTTTCTTGTACCCGTTTATTCATGGAGACAACTTGCTTTGCAGTACTTTCCATTGCAGTCATAATATCATTGATCGAATTTCCTTGTGATTGGGTTCCAGCAACAATTTCTTGTATCGAAATATTTACTTCTTCGATTGTTTGTTTTTCCAATTCGGACTGTGACTTTACTTGTTCCATGTTGTCTGCAATAACCCGTGAATTATCTTCAATAACAATCCGTTGCTGCGTTTCTTTGTGTAACTGTTCTTCAGCCTCAGCCTTCATACTACCAAGATCTTTCTCCAATCTGCCCATAACTTTCGTTTGGAAGACAAGAACGAGAACAGATAGAGAAAATAAGAATAGATAGGTGGTGAGATCCGAAGAATAAATAGCTCCATTTATAGAAAAGGCGAAAAGTAATAAACTAACCGCTAAAGCAGTTCCGATAATAAAAATCGTTAGGTTCATATAAAAGGCGGAACTAATGAGTAGGAAATAGAGAAGAGAAAGGTTATTTTCAGATGGGCTGATAAAAATAATACTCCCTAATATAGCAGCTAATCCGATGATCGCAATATACCCGATTTGTTCCGTGAATTTATTTGTTTTGAGCAAATAGGCAATTGTACCACATAAAATAAGCCCACCAATTGCGATCGCTAGAATGAGTTCAAGCGGTTTATTCATGCCTATTTCTACTACTACACCTAAAACTACTGTTATGATCAACATGATTAAAATAATTCTATTTTTTCTTTGTAATGTTTTCAGTTGTAATTCATCAATCGTCATGAACATTCACTCCTTCAGTCTGTAAAATTCCATTTTTTATATCGGAATAGTAATGAAAAATATAAATATATGATTCCTTAACCAAGAGAAAAAAATAGAACACTAGCATAGACTAGTGTTCTGCTTGTAGAGTTATATCTTTTTACAGCAACTCTTTGAAATAGGAAAGGTTTTCTTCAAAGTTTGGAATAACCTTTTCGGTTTCAGCTTTCTTCACTAAACGTACTAGTAGATCGTTAAATGGCGTGTCAATACCGGTTTCTTTTCCTTTGGATGAGACGACCCCATTAATATAGTCTATCTCGGTTTTTCGCTTCTTTTCGAGGTCCTGTAACATACTTGCTTTGAGTAGGGCTTGTGGTCCAAATGCTTTTTTTGCAAATTCGATTGCTTGGGCTAGATTGATCTTGTTTTCCTCTAGTTTAAAGATAGCTAAATTAAATCCAGCAAGTTCTTCAAATTCAACACCTGATGCGATCCCAACTTTAAGTGTTTCATCTGCTAACATTACTGCGCTTGTTACAGCATCTTCATTATTAAGAACGTCTCCATATGTACAACCTAAAGCCGTAGATAACCCACTCATAGCAACATTTACTAAGAGTTTTGCCCACTTCGTTCCTACAAGATTAGTAGAGATAGTTGTATTACCTACTAAATCAAGGACTTCTTTTATTTTGTTAATGCGCTCCGTAGTGGTTCCATCTAATTCACCGATTTGAAAAGCGTTTGCTTTGAATGCATCAACAGCCGTTGTTAATTCGGATACACCAGGTTTAACCCATGTTGCTCCAAACTCAACGGATCCACCGACCACTTTATCCTTGCCTAAAATAGAAGCAAGCGACTCTTCCGGAACACCGTTCTGTAAGGAAAGAATGGTACTATCCTCACTTAAATAAGGTTGAAGATTAGATAGAACTTCCCCATTATATAGTTGCTTCGTTAATAAAAGGACTAAATCATAAGTTCCTTCCATTTGTTCCGGCGTAATTGCTTTGACTGCAATTGTTTCCGTAACGGTTCCTGTAATTGTTGCACCAGATTGATTTAAAGCGTCAACATGTTCTTTGTTGACATCAATAAGTTCAACAGTTTCGTTCCTTTTTGAAAGATAGGCTCCGATAATGGTGCCTAGGGAACCAGCTCCCATAATTGCTATTCTCATTAAATCCCTCCTCTAAGCTGTAATAGCAATATAAAGTATACTCTATATCCAAATTTAATGCATATATATTGAATATCAACTAAACATTTCCATTTTCTAGCCGATATAAGATAGTAGAAGAGATTGCAAATATGCTAGTAAGGAGATTGGGATGGGACAACAAGATACTTATAATACACAAAGGGTTCATAAGGTTAATTTATTTTTATTGACTTCAATAGTGTTACTTTTAGTTATACCGATTGTATTTTCCAGAGGTTTTAGTGATAGTGTAGGTATCGTGGTTGCGGGAACATTGGTTGTTATTCTCTCTGTAATTAATTATTACGTACCACTACCTCCATATGTAAAAGGTTTAGTCTTCGCTTTATTACCGTTTTTAGTTACAATCGCTCTATTTTATTCGGATGGTTTTGCATTAAATAAGCATTATATTATATTATTGTCTATTGCAATGATTGCTCTTTATTTTAAAGAAAAACTTATACTTATCTTTGCTGTTTTTGTTAATGTAGCGATAATTGCCACGTACTTGATGGTACCCGAAGAAATATTCGGCATCGATCATAACTTTAAAGGTTTTATTACGGTAATTGCTTTAATTAATGGGATACTGGTTGCTTTGTACTTGTTAACCAAATGGGGAAGAGAATTAATTGATGCATCGTATCAGAAGGAAATGGAAGCACAGCATTTAACAAAGCAATTAAAAGAAACGCTACAGAAAATCGAAAAAAATACGAATACACTAGATGATAACATCGATCATTTAAATAACAATATTACAACAATCTATGATTCTAGCCATCTGATTAAAGAATCAGTTGAGCAAATGGCGACTGGAATACAAGAAGAGGCTAATAGCATTAGTTCAGTTAGTGAATCAATGGGGGATTCGGTAGATCGAGCGAATAAATCCATTTCCATATCACAAGCTATTGTGGACAAATCGGATACTATGAATAAAAAGGTTCAAGAAGGCTGGGAGAAATTTAATCAAGTAAACAGTTACATGTCGACTGTAAATACTGCCATAAGTACCACTGCTACTACAGTAAATGATTTACAAACGAGCTTAGAAACAGTTAATTCCCTCTTACAAGGAATTAAGGATATCGCAGAGCAAACGAATCTATTAGCATTAAATGCTGCTATTGAATCTGCGCGTGCTGGTGAGCATGGAAAAGGATTTGCAGTCGTAGCAGATGAGGTGCGTAAGTTAGCAGAACAAAGCGCAAATATAACATTAGATATTGAAAATGTAACACAAGATTTATTCCATAAATCAAAAAATGCCCAAGAGAAGTCGAACAAAGGGGAAACAGCTTTTACGGAAGGACAGAAAGTATTAGATGAGATTGCTTCTTATTTCAAAGAAATAAAAGATTCCTTCCAATACACAAATGATGAGCTATCGATGGGAATGAATGAAATTCAATCATCAACGAACAATTTCAAAGACATACAATTGCAAATTGAAACAGTAGCAAACATTGCAGAAGAGAATACTTCTTCTACACAAGAAATATCTGCAACACTTGAAAGTGAACATCAATTAATTTCAGATATCAATACAGCAATTGCAGAAATCAATAAACTAAGTAGTGAACTAAAGAAAATAATTACGACGAATTAAATAAAAAACAGGGGGACGGCATGCTCTTATTTTAAAAAGCAAAGCTGTCCCTTTGTATATGTGGAAACATATAGATCGGGGACTTTTAATGATCTACCAGCAATTAGCATGAAGGCCTGAAGACGCCTTATCGAGCAGAAGATAAAGCGTAGGCTATGGAACCGTTAAAAGCATTTATAGATAAGTGGAAGAAATCCTATTCAAAGAATACCCAATCCTTAACAGTATCTTTTCACGTATTCTAACCCTACCCCGTTTTACTCCGATTACCAATCACAGCTTATTATACGGCACTCTCCCAAACCATTTATAACGGCGAGTTGAAATAAAACGGTACGCAGGATCCCCAATATTTTGGGCGAACGGTAGATAGAGTAATAAAGCGAAAGGGGTAGTGGCTGGAAGTAAAGAAAGAATTTTGCGGACGGTATTAAAACCTGTCAGAACCCGTTTGTCTTTTGTATACATATAGATTTCGTCATACATATTTTTATAGTTATTGACTCTCTCTTTTATTGATTCACTTACTTCCTGAACAGGGTACCAGAAAATGCTGTCATTCCAGTCTAGTCTTTTCAGCACCGCCTTCACTGTCCGGCATAAAGGGCATTCAGCATCGAAAAATACAATATGTTTATTCAAACTTTTTTTCCCCCTTCTGTTTTATATGTTTTTTATAGTTTAAATTTTAGTACAGAGATTATAAAAAAACCTCGTTTCACTGAATCTATCTCTCATTAATAATACCTTTGCTTTAATGCCCATCATATCATAACCCTCTTTTTACTAGAGTAAATAAAGTGCTGTCTGCTTGTGGTTTATTACGATCTGTCAATTTGTATATTCCCCTGATAACTCCTTATTAATTACGTTTCACTTTTCCTGAGTAAACGTTTTTCCTCTGTTCTATTCAGTTAGGTCTCCCCAATTCCTCCGTTTTTTTAAAACTTATTTAGGAGTTAGGAGGTGTAATAACTGGTTACAAACTTCTAAACTGTTTCTTATCATTTCTCATGGCGGGCGCCATGATGTAAGTCATGACACACCATCCGATTAGTTTATAATAACTAGAACTTGACACACACTAACCTAAAATGTATTATTTTACGCTGTGGTTAAATTTTAGATATCAATTAATTCATGCATACAACGGATTAAAGGTCGGGTATGTATTTTTTTATGGAATTGAAAGGAGCAGATTTTGAAAAATATAGAGAAACAAAATCAAAGTATAGATAAACCAGTGCTATTTCTGAGTGGAGGGGCATTACTTGCCTTTGTTATTTTAGCATTAATAAATAAAGAAATGGTTACGGATGTAGTTAATACAATGTTTAATTGGTCAGTAACTTATTTTGGATCCATTTATCAAGTACTAATGGTTGGAACTGTATTAATTGCCTTAATTCTTGGTTTCTCCAAGTTTGGTAAGATACGTTTAGGTAAGTTAGAAAAGCCAGAGATTGGAACTTTTAAATGGATTTCCATTATTATGTGTACGCTACTCGCAGCGGGTGGGGTTTTCTGGGCAGCAGCCGAGCCATTAAGTCACTTTTTAACTGTTCCTCCTCATTTCTCTGGGATTGAGCCAGGAACGAGCGAGGCAGTAGTACCAGCACTTACAACAAGTTTTGTCGATTGGGGCTTTGTTTCCTGGGCAATCCTGGGTACATTAGGCACGATTGTGCTCATGTACTCCCATTATCATAGAAATGCACCATTAAAGCCTCGGTCACTACTTTATCCGATTTTTGGGGATAAAATTATGAAGAAAAGTGCACTTGGAACATTTGTTGATGCCTTTTCGATTGTATCTGTAGCAGCCGGTACGATTGGTCCGATTGGGTTTCTCGGTTTGCAAGCTGGTTATGGATTAAATGCTTTGTTTGGTATACCAAATAATTTACTCATGCAGTGTCTTATTGTTGCAGTAATTGTTCTTGCAGCTGGCATTTCCGCTGCTACAGGGATTCATAAGGGTATTCAAATTTTAAGTAGCTATAATATTATTCTTGCAGTTGTTTTAATGATCGGTGTTCTTATTCTAGGACCAGCATTATTTATTTTCGATTCATATGTACAATCATTTGGTTTGTACGTACAGGAATTTATCAGGTTAAACACTTTCCGAAGTGATGGAGCTTGGCTTGGAATATGGACCATTTTTTTCTTTGCTTGGTTTATCGGATATGGACCGATGATGGCTATGTTTGTAAGTCGTATATCTCGTGGCCGAACAATTCGTGAGCTAGTAACTGCTGTTGCAGTAATCGCTCCAGTGGTCACAACATTTTGGTTTACCGTTGTTGGGGGAACAGGAATCTTTTCGGAAATGAAAAAACCTGGCTCTGTCTCTGATGCTTTAAATAGTGCTGGACCTCCAGCAGCAATGATTGCAATTGCAGAACAACTGCCCTTCGGTACAATTTTCGGTTTCTTGTTTCTCCTGGCAACTATTGTCTTTGTGCTAACGACAACAGATTCCATGTCATTAACCATTTCGATGGCAATTACTGGTCATGGAGATCCAGCAAAATATTTACGTGTAGTTTGGGCAATTCTCATGGGGGTTGTCGCTACGGTACTTATTACGCTTGGAGAAGATAGTGTTGGGTCATTACAATCATTCATTGTGGTTACTGCCGTTCCGGTTTCTTTACTCATGTTAACCACATTTTGGACAGCGCCAATAGTAAGCCGTGAACTAGCTAGAGAACAAAAGATTGATGAAAAGCAACAATATACGAAGTAATATATTAAAGGTGCTGACACCCAAGTCTGCACCTTTTTGTTTTTACACTTGAAATGTCACTAGTGTTGTCAGTTTAAAAGATAACATTATATTAACCGGTGTTTTTTATTAGTCACTCTTATTACTCTAATTGAGCTATTCGCAACGGTGATAGACTGAAACCATATTCCACATAAAGTTAGTCCAGCTATCGAAATCCCCATAGCCGTTATAAACCGTAGTCCGTCAGCAAGGGCACCTCCTAGTGGAGCACCGATAACAACTGCACTACGGTTGATGGAACGTGTGGCATTCATACTACCTTGCAGGTGAGATGGCATGACATACTGGCGATATCCTATCTCAAGAGGACCCTCTATTCCCATGGCGAAGCCGTAAAAGAGCTGCCCTACGACCACAAATAGGAGAGCTATGTACTGTGAGTCAGAGTTGTTAACTGCTGGAGCTAAAGCCATCAAGATAACTGCTGGACCATAGAGAATTCGAGAAAAAGCCATAGAACTCCTACACCGCACCCCTGATCGAGGAGATAGTGAGGTTCCTGCGACAGCACCAACACCTGCAGCGGCGAGGATATACCCAAGAAGGGAAGCATCGTAGCCAATCTCAATCAAAACAATTGTACTAAGATCGTCATGGTCTTGCTATGAAAGAGAAACCAGGCGTGCGTGTTTAAAGCGAGTGTGCGAAGGTATTGGTGTTGGTAGACCCATCACAAACCTTCCTTGATCTGCTGACTAAGTGGTCGAGTCTTCACTTTATTTAAAGGTTGGTGTTGAATCGTTGCCGTTAATACACCTAAAAACAAATACGATAAGGCATCAAAAAGAAGGGCGAAGGTGCAACGATTAAAGAAATAAGTCCGCCTCCAATAGCTGGACCACTCGTTTCCGCCATGGCTGAACTTTGTTCTAACAAAGGACTGGTAGGCAGAATCATTAAAAAGAGACAAAGCACCAAAGAGCGCTAGCAGTAACATTAGCCAGCCCATACTGATTACGCCTGTGATAGACAATAAGCAAATGAAGGTAAGTATAATGCTGCGCCCTATATCTGTTACCACCAATACAGTCTTTCGGTGAAAACGATCAACTAAAACCCCTGCTATTAATCCTAAAAGTACATACGTAAGCAATCTAGATGCTGAACCCCAGCCAACATGAACAGCACTGCCCCCCATATTACCAACCACTAATATCTGAAGCGCAAGAGTTGTAATATATGTGCCAAAGCTTGAAGTTGTCGATGCAAACCAAAAACCAACAAAGCTTCTGTGCTCTCTTAATTTCATCTGGGATTCACCCTCTTTTGCGATTATTCACCTTATAAGTATAGTTATCTTTACTTGACTTTCAAAACCTTGTAAACATAGAGTTTTACATGGGGACGGACCTTGGGAGAGTGATGGAAGAAACAATGGGTACTAATATAAAATTCTTAACGGATTAAAGTGAAAAAGAGAAGTATAGCTATTATATTTCTAAAAAGGTTGAGATTTAAATTTAATTTAGTAAAGAGCAAAATTGAAATGGTCAAAGTTTAAAATTAAAGAGTAAAGGTCCATAAGTTCAGAATCAAATGAAGCCGATCCTCAAAGAGTTAACTGAAATAATTCTAAGTTTGTGGTGATTTTTTAAGCGATAATGGGTTTCTGTGCAATACAAATATATCAATCACCGATTCTACTCTTGAAGTAATCAATAAGGATGGAAATGCATAACGTCCTTTTTGGGGAAAAGGACGTTATGGCGATACTAATATATACACAGTTAAAAAAGTAAAGAGAATTTAGTGTGATAATGAATAATGTTTGGGTTTAAATACCATCATAAAATATTAGGAAAAGGATTTGGCAATATTGAGGAGGAAAGTGTTAGAATGACAAATACAAATGATGATGAAAAAGTATTGACTCAACATAACATTCCGCTTACTGCTTCAGAAATGGGTTTTCTTTGGACACAATATATAAACGATAGCTTAGCTGTTTGTGTAATGAAATACTTTAAAAGCATATGTGAAGATAAAGAAATCCTTCCCTTAATAGAAAATTCATTAAGTATAGCAGAAAAGGACATTAAGATTATTACGGAGATTTTTACTAAAGAAAACCATCCGATACCAGTCGGCTTTACGAATAAAGATGTAAATGTGAATGCACCAAGGTTATTTTCCGACGTATTTATCCTTATGTATATACAAAAATTGGAAGTAATAGCAATGGCGAGTATTGGAGTAGCAATTGGAGTTTCAGCACGGTCTGATGTAAGTAACTTCTTTAGAAATTTACTTATTTCTGTTTCTGAATTACATGATAAGTCAAGAAAAGTTTTAATATCAAAAGGTGTATATGTCCGACCACCGCAAATAGCAAGCCCTAAAAAAGTTGATTTTGTGGATAAACAAGGTTTTCTATTTGATTTTTTAGGTTCTCATAAACGACCATTAACATTTATTGAAATTACTCATCTTTTTATCAACATTCAAACAAACGCAATGGGTAAAGCAATGATGTTGGCATTTGCACAAGTTTGTAAAGATAAAGATGTCAAACAATTCCTTGTAGAAGGCAGGGGGATATCTAATAAGCATTTGAAGAAATTTAGTTCAACTTTAACTGATGAAGATCTCCCCGCAGCAATGAGTTGGGATTCTCACGTTATGGATAGTACGGTTGCACCTTTTTCCGATAAGTTAATGATGTTTCATACAACTACGTTAATTGCAGTAGGAATTGGGAATTACGGTACTGCCGCAGGAACTTGCCAAAGAATGGATTTAAGTGCAACATATACAAGACTTTCAGCAGAGATTGCTTTGTATGCGGAAGATGGTGCTAACCTAATGATTAAACATGCTTGGCTAGAAGAACCACCAAAGGCGGTTGATCATAAAGCACTTGTCAAAAAAATGAAATAGCCTCTGAACGAATGGGCTAACGCTAAGCTAAATACGCGACTTTATTTGCTAGTGTGAAGCCAACTACTGGACACGGAGAAATCCCGAACAGTATATATGGATAAATACTCAGATTTTAGGGCTGCAAACATAGGGTTATTTATATATATAGAAGGTTGGCGCAACCGTAAAAGAATACACAGTGGTATAGTTTTAAAAAATCGCAAGAGCTTAAAAAACGCAGATAGCAGTATAATCCAGTAGAGACTCAGCTTTGCATGTAGAAGTGAGCAGATAGCCTCACTTGGTTTGACAGTATGTCCTAAAAAATTTTGCTGGCTACCTGGCGTGGAAATCGCGCTCACAGAGGCCTCAATATCAAGCCAACTTATTTTACTGTATGATTGTGTAAAATTAACTCTTTTGTGTATAACTAAGCTTCCTCATATTTTGACCTCCTCTTTTTCTAAAGTTGAAAAACTTGCTTCAGGTCGTTTCCGTTTCTTCGATATCTACTGAATAGCGTAATAGCAGATCACAAATGGACGGGTCCGTTCTTCAACCGAAAATGTCAGCATGGGTTTGGGTAGCTGGATAAGTTATAAAGCTTTTAATTCCTCCGATTTTCGGCGAAAGTAATTAACTGCAGATTTTCCAAAAAAATGCACCAATCCAGTTACTTTCTTTTAGGAAAATGAGAGCATCCCCCCATTACCTGGGTTTATTACATCCGTTACCCAAATTCATTACTTGATAATTAAAAGTAGCTATTTATTGGGATCATACTGATATCCTCTTTTAATAATCTCTTTTTAAATAAGCCCATATACTCTAATAAAAGTTAGTAGTTCGTTCAGAGAAAAAAGAATAATCTAAAAATATAACTAAACCTAGTTGACAACTAGGAATTATCGGGATAGAATAAGATTCATCAATTTAATATGAAACTCTTATTTAGAGAGGTTGAGGGAACTGGCCCGCTGAAACCTCGGCAACCGTTGATTAACAATCATAAGGTGCTAATTCCAGCAGACTTTACGTCTGAAAGATAAGAGGCAGTGCTTAAGTTTGAATTTAAGTAAATGACCTCTAATAAGAAAAGTGGTCATTTTTTTATTGAGAAAAAAGGGGGATTAAGGTGAGTAAAGTACAACAGAAGGAGAACCTAGCATCCATTTTTGTTGAATTAGATAATAGTTTGGAAGATATGAAGAACTGGAGAAGGTACATGCACCAACATCCGGAACTTTCGTTTGAAGAAGTACATACAGCAAAGTATATAGAAGAAAAACTAACCGAATTTGGATTAGAAGTAAAGAAGCAAATTGGAGGAAATGGGTTAATTGGAGTGCTTAAGGGGGAAAAAAACGGGAAAACGATCGTATTGAGAGCTGATTTTGATGCTCTCCCAATTAAGGATGAGAAAGATGTTCCGTATAAATCCACCAATCCGGGAGTCATGCATGCTTGTGGCCATGACGGTCATACCTCTGCTTTGTTGGGTACCGCACGTACACTTAGTAAGTATCGGGAAAAATTAAAAGGAAGCATTCTTTTTGTTTTCCAACCTGCAGAAGAGAAGCCGCCTGGTGGTGCGAAGTTTATGATAGAAGAAGGAATTCTGGAAGGCGTAGATTATGTATTTGGTGCCCATTTGGCTTCTGATATTCCATTAGGGAAAATAGGGGTCGGAGAAGGTTATCAGATGGCAGCTGTTGATAAATTCGAGATTACTATTCAAGGACGTGGTGGACATGGAGCAAGACCACATCACACCATAGATTCGCTAGTTATTGGAACCAGTGTAGTGGAAGGATTGCAAAAAATTGTCAGTCGTAGTGTCGATCCGCTGAAATCTGCGGTTGTGTCCATTGGTGTCTTCCATGCAGGAAATGCTTTTAATGTCATTCCAGACACGGCGAAAATTGAAGGGACAGTCAGAACGTTTGATGGAGAAGTTCGTAACCAGGTCGAATCGGAAATAAACGCTATTGTGAAAGGGATTACGAGCGGCTTTCATGCTGACTATGAAATTGATTATCTCCGGGGTTACCCAGCATTATACAACCATAAAGAAGACACCAAGATAGTACATGAACTATTATCAGAAACTTTTACGGAAGAAGATATTGTCGAGCTAGAACCAACGATGGGGGCAGAGGATTTTGCTTATTTCTTAGAACAAAAACCAGGAACGTATTTTAAAGTTGGCTCACAGAACGAAGATGAAGCTACCCATTATCCACATCATCATCCGAAATTTGATTTTGATGAAAGGGCTTTGGTAAATATCAGTAAATCCTTTGCGAAGATAGTGTCACACTACCTTTTCTAGGATGAATGAAGTAAACGAAGGAGGAAATAGTTAAATGAAAAGAAGTCATCTGCTAATAATAGCATTGTTATTTATATTCGTTTTATTCGGCTGTACAAGTCAGGATGATTCAGATGGTGAATCTAATTCAGGAGAACAAGCTACTGGGGAACCAATTGAAGGTGGCGCGCTGAATGTCGCATTTTCCTCTGACCCAGATACACTTGACTGGATGTCTACTGGCGCAACGGCAACTAGAGATGTCGGATGGCATATTTTTGAAACATTGTTTACTTTAGATAAGGATTATCAAATAAAACCAATGATTGCAGAAGATTATAAGGTAAGTGATGACCAAAAGGTATATTCCATTACAATTCGTGAAGGTGTTAAGTTCCATGATAAATCTGCGGTTACCGCTGAAGATGTTGTAGCATCAATTGAGCGCTGGCGCAAAGTTTCGTCTGTTGGAACAATAGCAAATGATTACATTGAAGCAGTCGAAGCAGTCGATGAGTTAACTGTAGAAATTACATTAAACGAAGTATACAACTCATTAATGTCAGATATGGCGGCTCCAAAATCTGCATTAATGATTATACCAAAAGAAATTTCTGAAGCTGCTGGTGAAAGACCATTGACAGCAGAACAGTACATTGGTACAGGGCCATTTAAGTTTGAAAATTGGGAACGAGGTAATGAAATTGTACTAACTCGCTTTGAAGATTATTCAGCACGTAAGGAAGAAGACTGGGGTGGTTTAACAGGTGAAAAAATTGCATACTTTGATGAAATCAAGTTCCTTATTGTAAAGGATCCCCAGGTAATGATTAATGGTCTGAAAACAGGAATCTATGATTATGCACAGTCTATTCCACCGGATCTGTATGAAGTCGTGGAAAGTGAACCAAGCATAGATCCAGTAACCTATATTAACGGATATTCCGTTACTACACCAGATAAAACGGAAGCACCTTTTGATGACCTAAAAGTTCGACAAGCATTGAATTATGCACTGAATAAAGAAGTTATTGCTGAGTCAACGTATGGTAACAAAGATTTTTACAGTATGGACGGAGCGCTGTTTGATCCAGAACAGAAAGTACTATACAGCGATAAAGGAACAGAAGATTATTTAGCATATGATAAAGAAAAAGCAAAACAACTGCTGGAAGAATCTGATTATAACGGAAAACCAATCAAGATTATGTACTCCAATGACTCAGAAACATATAAACGAATCTCACAAATTATGAAACAACAAATGGAAGAGGTAGGTTTTCTAGTGGAACTGGTGCCATATGAATGGGCGACCTACCTGGAAAAATGGAGCGACCCTGCGAACTGGGATTTAGTTGTTGTAGGATGGTCTACCCGATTCTCGCCTAGTGAATTAGGAATGCTGATTCAAGACACCTCAAGCAGTGGTTGGTATAACAGTGAGAAGTGGGGAAGTCTTCTAGATGCATGGAGTGTTGCAGAGTCCCCAGAGGAAAGAGAAGAAATCCTAGCTGACATGAACCAAACGGTAAATGATGAACTTCCTTTCTTGAAGATTGCAAATGAGACTAAATTGGATATTAAGAGTGAGAAAATCCAAGCATATGATAGTTGGGTTGGTCAGCGATTCTGGAATACATGGAAGAGTGAATAATTTTTATTGGTGGGAAGTCATGTCAAGAAGTGAAAATGACGTGACTTCCCTTTACATATATATTGAGGTAAGGAGGAAATACGTTGCTACAATACACGATACGCAGATTGTTTTCAATCATACCAGTTATGCTAATTGTAAGTGTCATTGTCTTTCTAATTGTCCATTTGACACCAGGCAATCCCGCCTATCTCATTCTTGGAGAAGACAGTTCACCAGAAGCGATTGCGCAGCTTGAGAAACAATTAGGATTGGATAAATCAATGGCTGTACAGTTTGTTGACTGGATCAAAAATATATTAATGGGGGACCTTGGCCAATCCATTTATTCCTCTGAGACTGTTATACAAGTGATTATGGAGCGGGTTGGTCCTACATTCAGTTTGATGATTACAGCAATGAGCTTAACATTAATTATTGCTATCCCAACTGCAGTTTTTATCGTTTGGCGCAGAAATACCATACTGGATCCTCTGTTTACTTCTGCTTCGCTTTTGGGAGCGTCGATTCCGGAATTTTGGTTTGCCATGCTGCTTGTCTTGGGATTAGGTGTAGCTGTTCCAATATTCCCTGTAGCAGGATATGTTGCAATTGATGTTGGATTAGGTGACTGGATCTATCATTTGATCTTACCAGCATTTGTCCTAGCCAGTGTGGAAATTGGCCTTATTGCTAGGATGCTTCGAGACGGGATGCTAGAGTCAGTGAATCAAGATTATACAAAAACGGCCCGTGCAAAGGGTGTAAGGGAAAGCGTAGTTCTGATGAAGCATGTACTTTCCAATGCACTTATCCCAACCACTACGGTTATCGGTGTAATGATTGCAGGATTACTTGGTGGTACGGTTATTATAGAAACTATATTCACCATCCCGGGCATAGGGCAGCTATTGATTGACTCCATCCACCGAAGAGATTATCCGGTGATTCAAGGTGTTGTTCTTTTCATCGCTGTAGTCTATGTCTTTGTGAATCTGCTAATCGACCTGTTATATGCATTTCTGGACCCTAGAATCAGGTACGACTGATCCTTTTTTAGTGTACGGATGTGCAGGAAGCTTGCTGGGCGCTGGAGACGTTCATGGCTCTGCCTTTCAAGAAATGTCGCTGCTGATGTATATACTTTCTTTCTATTGAAAAAGGGGGGCTCTATATGTTTAAGAAAAAACGAAATCTAATTTCAGCAAGTCTATTACTATTGTTTACTGTTGCGACTATAACGGCATCATGGTGGTTGCCGGTTTTACCATCCGAAATGGATTCGGCAAAAAGGTTGATTGGACCCTCTGCTGATCATTGGTTTGGTACGGATCATTTTGGTAGAGATATTTTAGCACAAACGGTGGTTGCTGCACGTGTTTCTTTAGTAGTCGGTTTATCGGTTGCACTGATTTCCACTGTATTAGGAACGATTACCGGCTTAATTGCAGGATATTATAAAAGAGCTGATTTCGTTATTATGCGAATTATTGATGGAATGCTGGCTTTTCCATCTTTACTGCTAGCACTAGCTTTAGTGGCCGCGCTGGGTGGCAGTGTAACAAATATTATCATTGCACTGTCTTTCTCTTTTTGGCCAGTTATGACGAGGATTGTCCGTTCGGCTGTTCTGCAAATTAATTCAATTCAGTACGTTGAAGCTGCGAAAACCTCGGGTATCGGCGATCTAGTTATATTATTCCGGTATGTTTTACCAAATGTACTATCCCCAATTATTGTACAGGGAACCTTTATTTTTGCCAAAGCTATTTTGGCAGAAGCGGCATTAAGCTTTTTAGGAGTTGGGGTGGAACCATCAACACCGACATGGGGCAATATGCTTCAAGAAGCGCAGATCTATATCTCCATTGCACCTTGGTTTTCTATTTTTCCAGGTATTGCGATTGTTATAACGGTGCTTACCCTAAATATTCTTGGAGATGGTTTACGTGATTCCTTTGATCCTCATGCAAAAGGTAAGGTAAATAGGAAAAAAGGACGGTTAAAAAAACAAATAAATGTAGCATAAAGATTTTATTTTTAAATAAAAGGAGGAGTAGACAGTGCTGGAGGTAAAAAACCTTAAAACACAGATTGACACCAACGAGGGAATTGTCCAAGCGGTAGATGGAGTTTCCTTTACGGTGAGGGCTGGCGAAACCCTCGGAATCGTTGGTGAATCTGGAAGCGGAAAAAGTGTGTTAGCAAATTCCATCATGCAGCTGAACCCAAATCCACCTACTTTTTACCCTGAAGGTGAAATTTTGTTTGAAGGAAGCAATCTTCTAAAGCTTTCAGAAAAGCAGCTCCGTAAGATTCGCGGAAATGAAATTGGGATGATATTTCAGGACCCGATGTCCAGCCTAAATCCAGTTTTTAAAGTTGGTGCACAGCTGGTAGAGGCCATTTTGACCCATCAAAAAATGTCGCGTAAGGATGCAAAAGCCCTGGCTATTGAATTGTTAAAAGATGTGGGAATTCCTGATGCTGAAAGGCGAATGGATGATTATCCACACCACTTCTCTGGCGGGATGAGGCAACGGGTGTTAATTGCGATCGCCTTGGCTGGTAATCCGAAACTATTAATTGCAGATGAACCTACAACTGCACTAGATGTAACGATTCAAGCACAAATATTAGAATTAATGAAAGGAATTCAAGAGAAGTACGGTACAGCAATTATAATCATTAGTCACGACTTAGGTGTCATTTCACAAATGGCTGAAAAGGTTTTAGTTATGTATTCTGGACGAATTGTAGAGAAAGGATCTGTAAACGATATATTCTATCGTACGTCGATGCCTTACACCTGGTCACTGCTGCGTTCCTTGCCACGTTTGGACGGATTAGCACAGCGACTGATTAATATTGAAGGACAGCCACCAAATCTCGTGTCCCCACCAAAAGGGTGTAACTTTCATCCAAGATGTCCCTTTGCGACAGAAACATGTCTGGAGATAGATCCCGAATTAATGCCAAGGAAAGAAGGGCATTGGGTGGCTTGTATCTTGACAGAACAGGAATTTGAGACAGAGAAAGAGCGACTTGAATCTGCAGATAGGAAAGGGGTGCTCTAAGATGTCAGAAGCCTTGCTTGAGATTCGTGATTTGAACATGCATTTTCCAATTAAAGGTGGAGTATTCCAAAAAACGAAAAAACACGTAAAGGCTGTTAATGGTGTTAATTTAACAGTTAATAAAGGGGAAACCCTTGGAATCGTGGGGGAGTCAGGTTGTGGAAAGAGTACACTTGCTCGAACAATCGTTGGACTGCAAAAGCCCACATCTGGAGATATTTTATTTGAAGGTAAAAGTATACTTCATTACTCTCATAAAGAGATGCATCAGCTCAGACGGAATATTCAAATGGTATATCAGGATCCATATACAAGTCTCAACCCAAGAATGAAAGCAGGCGATATTATAGGCGCGCCATTAAAAGCCTATCGTATGACCAATAATTTGGAGCGTCGAGTTAAGGAATTAATGGATCTTGTCGGATTAAAAGCTGATGATTATCATAAATTACCTCACCAGTTTTCTGGTGGACAGCGGCAGCGAATTGGGATAGCTCGTGCAATTGCTTTGAATCCGAAATTATTAATCTTGGATGAACCAGTTAGTGCATTGGATGTCTCCGTACAGGCACAGGTTATTAATTTGCTGGAAGATCTGCAAAAAGAGCTTAATTTGACGTATGTGTTTATAGCCCATGATTTATCGGTTATCAAGCATACTGCAGACATAGTTGGGGTTATGTATTTAGGGAAAGTAATGGAAATCTCCGATAGTGAATCTTTTTACAATGATGCACGACATCCGTATACCAATGCGTTACTGTCGGCTATTCCGTTGCCAGATCCGAAAAAAGAAAAAATGCGCGAACGAATTGTGTTAAGTGGTGAGTTACCCTCACCAGCCAACCCACCAACAGGTTGTGTATTTCACACTAGATGTCCATTCGCGCAAGAATATTGTAAAACAAACACTCCAATATTGGAAGCAAAGGATGGAAACGATGGTCATCTTGTCTCTTGTTTTTATCCAATAAATATTGAAAAGAAACAACTTATCTCCGAGTAACCGTCCGTAAGACTCCCACTTCCAACCATGAAGTGAAACCATGATGTTTAAGTGGGAGGAAAACGGAAGCTAACACCCCGATTCGATCAACTAACAATCAGGGCTGGATGAATGAATCCCCCACTAATTGTAGTTTCACTTTATAGAAAACAATCAATAGAGGAGGAATACGATTGGAGTTACATAAGATTTCATTAATGGATGCTTATATGATTGAAACATTGAGAAGTAACGGCATATCCGATAAGGAAATTCTTACCCAAATAGAGCAGGGAAAGACCGAAGCCTGGCAGGAGCTCAATAGGAATTTTGATTTTCAGGAACTGGTTAAATTTGCTGAGAAAGATATGGAAGGATTTAAGAGGATCCTTTCACAAGGTTATCGGGTGAAATTTGTTACGTTTAATGGATTGAAAAATTTATTACGGCTCCGATTTGGAAAAGAGAGAGAAACGGACTATGAATTGACGGAAACAGGAATTCGGAATCTAAATTTAAATAGTGAGCAATTAGTGGATTTAAAGCAGGTGCTGTCCGGGAATTGGGTGGTTGAAGAGCTGGACGATACTAATAATTTGGTGGTGAATATTGAGCGGTCGTAAATGAAGTTTGAGCTTGAGAAACTTATATTGTACATCTAAACAACGGAACGAAAATTTATTATCTCCTTAGTCCATCAGAAAGATATAAATTGCTACAACTAGGAGTAAACTGAACTGCGTGGTGAAGGGATTATTCTCCCACTTACACTGCCTAATCTTTCAAAGTGGCTTGGTTAATTTATTCCAACTTTTTCGTTTAACATTTTACTATCTTCCACTTTTTGATACCCCATAAAATAAACTATTAAAGAAAACCTCTCATTAGTTCACTGAACTGTTGAGAGGTCTTTTCTTCTATGTTTCTAATTTAATCTTCTTTTTTCTAGACTCGAAAACACCTGCTTCATATCTCCAATAATATCCTCCGCTTCTTCAATGCCAACTGAAAATCGTAATAGCCGATCACAAATACCACGACGTGTTCGTTCTGCAACTGGAATGTCAGCGTGAGTTTGTGTAGCCGGATAGGTTATAAAGCTTTCGATTCCGCCTAGACTTTCGGCGAAGGTGATTAACTGCAGATTTTCCAAAAATGCTCCAATCCATTTACTTTCTTTTAGGCGAAAAGAAAGCATCCCCCCATAGCCAGGGTAAAGTACATCCGTTACCATCGGTTCATTTGCTAAATACGCAGCAACTTTCTTTGCATTTTCCTCATGTTGTCTCATTCTTAACGCAAGGGTTTTTAAACCCCTGATCAATAACCATGAATCAAATGGAGACAAGACAGCGCCAGAGGCATTATGTAACTCGGACAATTTTTCACAAATCGTATTTCCGTTTGCGACAACTAAGCCAGCTAGTACATCGTTGTGCCCGCCAATGTATTTGGTTGCACTGTGGATAACAATGTCAGCACCCAATTCCAGTGGACGCTGGAGATAAGGAGTTAAGAACGTATTATCTACTATTAATAATAGGTTGTGTTTCTTGGCAAGAGTCGCGTATTCTTGAATATCAATTTTTTGCATTAACGGATTTGTTGGAGTTTCGATAAACAAGGCTTTAGTATTTCCTGTAATGACTTGTTCTGTTTCTTTAACGTCGTTAAACGCCGTGTAAGTAGTTTGGATATTATAGGTATCGGCATAATGCTGAAGTAAACGATAGGTTCCTCCATATAGATCCTCTGGCGCAATAATCTCATCTCCTGAGCGGAAAAGGGATAAGACTAGTTGAATGGCAGCCATTCCCGAACTGCAGGCATACCCTCTATCTCCTGCTTCCAAGTTTGCAATCCCTTCCTCAAGAATGGATCGAGTTGGATTTTTTGTCCTTGTGTAGTCGTATCCAGTGCTCAAGTTAAGTCCTTGGTGCTGGTAAGCTGTTGATAAATAAATTGGCGGGTTTACTGCACCGGTTTTTTGGTCGCTATGATTACCCAGCTGCACCAGTTGTGTCTCGATGTGTCTTTTTGTCATGTAATCGATCCTTTCAGCAAATAAATAAAGGACTTTTAGCAAGGGAAAAAGATCCTTAATAACGCGTTTACGCTTTGCGCATACTGGACTTAGCCTAAATGTAAAAAGGAAGAGGAATTGTTACATTCCTCTTCTTGAAGTTTTTATCCCCAAATCTCTTTCCCAATCTCAACTATAAATTTTAATTTATTCCACTGATCTTCTTCCGTTAATTTATTTCCGTGGTGGGTTGATGCAAATCCACATTGTGTGCTCAAGCATAGTTGATCTAGCGGAACATATTGAGATGCCTCTTTAATTCGTGCTTTAATAGATTCTTTGTCCTCTAGCTCCCCATTTTTTGATGTGATTACACCAAGAATAACCTGAGCTCCGCCAGCAGGGATATGTTTTAGCGGTTTGAAATCACCAGAACGCTCATCATCATATTCCAAGAAGAATCCATCTACTTTCTCTTTGGCAAACAAAGTGGATGCGATTAAGTCATAACTCCCTTCAAATGCCCAATTGGATCGATAGTTTCCACGACATAAGTGTGTCGTCACAACTAAATCGTCTGGTTTTCCTTCCAGTACCTCATTAACAACGCGTAATGCCAGGTTTATTAGTTTTTCCCTTGAATATTTCCCTTCGTTAAACGGAATATCTGGTGAAGAAAGACCAGCAATATAAACATCATCGAATTGTAGATAGCGAACCCCAGCTTCATAAAAAGCGTGTAATGCATCACGGTATGTTTGAATAACATCATTGGCATATTCATCAATGTCAGGGTAAATTTCTTCATTAATTATTCCTTGATTGAAGAGTTGATTAGGGCTAGGGATTGTTTGTTTGGCAACTGCACGCCCAGCAACGATATCATTGAATTCAATGAAATCTTTAATGAAAGGGTGATCGGGATTAAAGGAAACCTTCCCTATATTTCGGACATTATATCTTTCAGTCTCCTCATTTCCATTAAAAACATAGCCTACGTCTGGAACATATCCTTCTATCCCGTTTAGATGCTCTAAGAAATCAGTGTGCCAGAATCTACGTCTAAACTCGCCATCCGTCACCGCATTCAAGCCAATTTCAATCTGCTTATCAACAATACGCTTAATTTCCTTTGTTTCGATCTCACGCAATTGTGTAGCAGAAATTATTCCTTCTTTAAATTCCTTTCTTGCTTGATGAATGCTTTCCGGTCGTAATAAACTTCCTACTTGATCCGCTTTAAAAGGTGCTTTCGTTAAGGTAATTGACATGTTAAATCCCTACTTTCGTTTTATTTTTTATAAACGCAATTCAACTAAACTAGTAATAAACGTATCTATTTTATGTAACCAACAAAAAACCCCCTTCTTAACAAATAAGAAGAGGGTTGGATACGTAAAAATTTTCTCTTCTTATCTCCAAGCTTAACGCTTCTGGAATTAGCACAGTACAAATGTCTGTTGCTGAGGTTTCAATGGGCCAGTCCCTCCACCTCTCTGGATAAGAAAAATCATATGAAATTTTTTGATTAGTCAATATACTACAGTTGTCGGATCAAAATGTCAAGGGGATATTAGAAGATTGTTATTATAAGAGGTGGCGAATGACATGGGCCATGGTGTGAAAAGTGGTATGAACATATCGCCATTAGGGTATCTAGTAAAGGAATGGTTGAAAAAATTAACCCAATCGCAACATAGAAATAAAACAAATAGGGGGAGTAGGAATAGTATGGGTGATAATAGTGATCATAAATCGTCAAACCAGTCCAGTAGGGTGCAAGAGAAACCAGAAAGGCAATATTTATTCCCGTCTCAGGTAATGGAGACGTTTAGCGAAAAAGGGAAAGAGCACCTTGATACAAATATGCCTTCCCAGTTCATTCTTTCTTTAAAGGCTGGTTCGTTTATGACCTTTGGAGCTCTTTTTTCAGTGTTGCTTGCTATCGGTATTGATGCTAAAGGGCTTACCTATCTTTTGCAGGGACTTGGATTTACAGCAGGGTATCTAATGGTATTTGTATCAGGTTCTGTTTTGTTTACTGAAGTAAATGTACTTTTGCCAACATCTTATTTACAAAAGTCTTATTGGAAGAAAAATAAATACGTCAAATTCTGGGTCGTAGCCTATATCGGAAACATTGTTGGTGCGTTGTTTGTGGCTTTATTAGTAATCAGTTCAAACTCCATGACACCTGAATTCACGAAAGAGATAGAAACCCTTCTATCTCATAAAATGAAATTTGCTGAGAATGGATGGATTGGCTGGTTTCAAGTAGTTGTGTCTGGTATTCTCGCAAATTGGCTTATAGGAATGGCTGCCTTTCTAACCACAGCGGCTAGGGATATGGTCGGTAAAATTTTGGGCACAGCTTTACCTGTCATACTTTTTGTGGCTGGGAATTTTCAGCATAGCGCAGCAAATATGGGGTATTTCAGTTTAGGCCTCTTTACATCTGATAAGTATGTATGGCAGGAATATGTCTTACAAAACCTAATCCCCGCAAGTATTGGCAATATCATCGGAGGAGCCATTTTTATTTCCTTGCTCTTTTCATACGCATTCCGAAAAGAGATGCGAAGTTCATGAGGTTAGTAGAGAATTGTGTTAAAGAAGGTAAAATATAATTCATCATAGTGCGATAAACTTTACCTGAGAAGGAACTGGCCAGTAAAAGTGAATAAAATTTGAGAAGAAAACCCCTTTATGGTTATGATTACCAAAAGGGGTTTTGAGTTGATAATAATAATTCTTAACCGAACTCCATAAATGCATTTTGAATTGGAGGCAAATTCTATTGGGAAATCTAATGAAGCGATTTGTTTATAGACCTACTTCATTCGCTGCATAGGTAGCAATTTCATTACTGAAACCTTCATACTCTAGCTGTTCTATTAACCCACTTTTTGAGAATGCAGTATAATCCAAGTAGTCTTCCGCCATTTTTACTGCTTGTTCTTTCCAATTTACATTAATTTTTTCTACTGCATAAGTAGCATCCTTATTATTAAAGCCTTCATATTCTAACTGTTCTATTAAGCCACTTTTTGCAAATGCCGTATATGCTACGTAATCTTCCGCCATTTTTACAGCCTGTTGCTGTGACATCGTTTCTTTATTTTCTTGCTTTTCGGCTTCTGCTTTAGCCTTTTCTTCTTCCTCTTGCTTTTCAGCCTCTGCTTTAGCCCTTTCTTCTTCCTCTTGCTTTTCAGCCTCTGCTTTAGCCTTTTCTTCTTCCTCTTGCTTTTCAGCTTCTGCTTTAGCCTTTTCTTCTTCCTCTTGCTTTTCAGCTTCTGCTTTAGCCTTTTCTTCCTCCTCTTGCTTTTCAGCTTCTGCTTTAACCTTTTCTTCCTCCTCTTGCTTCTCGGCCTCTGCCTCTTCGGCTTTCACCTGCTCTGTTTGACTGTTATTATCAGCGATATCACTTGTGGGCGGGGTTGTTACTCCGAATAAAATGAGAAACACTATTGTTGCGATACCAAAGTACATAGTCACATGTTTCCTGTTTCTTTTGGCTACAGGCATCCACTTTAAAACAATATTAGGTTTAATTAGTCCTATAAGTAGTGCTAAAATAGATATAAAAAATAAAATAAAAAATAAAGTATCCATTCTTTTCTCCTTTTATATTTAGTTTTACAGTTACAATTTATAAGTTGTACAAGACAAATTGCATTTAGACAATTTTTTAACTTAAAACACTCTCCTTTAAAAATTGTATCTCAGAAGTTTCCTGTCCATTTTACTAAAATTAGACTATTGACTCATTAGTGAACAACTTATAGTTAAATTGTACCACATATATATTTTGAAATATATTACAAAAAAACTTTAAAATAGGCAGGATACTTGTTATTTCTATCACAGAGATTCAGGAAATGGGTTACGACATCTCTAAAAGAAAAAGTAGTCCGTTTAGAAGTTTTTCCGAAACAGCTTGATTAATTAAAAAGCTTTGACTTCTTCTTAGGGAGTTTTTAAATATATGCTATAGTTTATACGTGATAATAAATAAGTTAAATGCAGGGAGGCATCGAAATGGAGAAGGCGACCATTCTTATCGCAGACGATGAAATAGAAATTGCCGATTTAATTGCGATCCATCTGGAGAAAGAAAACTATCGTGTCTTAAAAGCTTTAGATGGGCAAGAGGCGCTTGACGCTATCGATTCCTATTCCATAGATCTTGTGATTCTAGATATCATGATGCCGAAAATGGACGGGTATGAAGTTACACGCTCCATTCGTGAGAAACATAATATGCCGATTATATTTTTAAGCGCAAAAACCTCAGACTTTGATAAGGTGCAAGGACTTGTGATTGGTGCAGATGATTACATGACCAAGCCCTTTAATCCTATTGAATTAGCAGCTCGTGTCAACGCGCAACTGCGACGCTACAAGAAGCTTAACCAGCCAAATAATGAATCAGAAAAGCTAGATTTTGGCGGACTTATTATTCTTCCTGATCAACGAAGAGTTTGCTTATTCGATCAAGACATTGATTTAACCCCGAAGGAATTTGAGATTCTTTATTTGCTAGCAAGCCACCCAAACAAAGTGTTTAGCGTTGAAAATATTTTCAAGCATGTGTGGGCACAGGATTACTTTGAAGGAACAAATACAGTCATGGTACATATCCGCACACTAAGGAAGAAGCTTTCTGAAGAGAGGAACAACTATAAATGGATCAAAACCGTTTGGGGAGTGGGGTATTCATTCAATGGTTAAATTTATTTACAGTTTTCGTTCAAAAATGATTTTCCTGTTTGGGCTAAGCATGCTGTTTGCTGGCATTATTACCTACCTCATTTTTTTATCACTACGGTGGTACTACTACAATTTTGTCGATTACGAAGATCCGCTTATGGACCTAAGGTTTTGGATCAATCGGATTGGGGACATTAACTTTTTCTTGATTTTCTTTATTCCCCTAGCTGTACTCTTTTTCTTTATCCTGACCAAGCCTTATTCTGTTTATTTTAAGGAAATCTCCTCCGGTATTCGCCAACTTGCACGCGGGGACTTCAATCACCGGATTGATATTTCTTCAAATGATGAATTCAAAGAAATCGCCAAGGACATTAATATGGCCGGACAAAAATTAGAAGAGGCTATAGAACGGGGTGACTTTTCTGAAAGTAGTAAGGATCAGCTAATCGTCAATTTAGCGCATGATTTACGCACACCGCTTACTTCTGTACTTGGGTACCTGGATTTAATTTTGAAGGATCCCCAGCTAACAGCAGAGCAGAGAGACCATTATTTAAGGATCTCCAATACGAAGGCACAGCGGCTGGAGCGACTAATTGATGAGTTGTTTGAAACCACCCGAATGAATTACGGTATGTTGCCACTTAATAAGAAAGCCATTAATATGAGCGAACTCTTGCTTCAAATAAACGAAGAAATGTATCCTATTTTTGAAAAAAAACAATTGGAAGTCCGCTTGGACGTGAAGCCCGATCTGTTTATTAAAGGGGACGGTGAGCAATTGGCTAGAGTGTTTGAGAACCTTCTCATTAATGCCAATCGCTATGGAGCCGATGGTCTCTATGTAGATATAAAAGGCTTTCAAGAAGAAAGTGATGTCGTCATCCAAATCATCAATTATGGGAACCATATCCCTGAAACGGAGATTCCTTACCTTTTTGAAATGTTTTATAAAGGTGATCCCTCACGAACCCATAAAGAAAACAGCACAGGCTTAGGCCTATTCATCGCTAAAAATATTGTGGAACAGCACAATGGTACGATTTCTGTTAACAGTAGTGTAATCCGCACGCAATTCGAAGTCCGCCTGCCTTTTAAAAACGATTAAAAACTTAAGAAAAACTTTATTTTTAACCCACAGTTTTTTTAAACAGTTTCTCCTATTCTTTTATTGAAGGAAAGATAAGGAGGAATTCCAATGAAAAAGGTAGGTTTGATTATACTATTAGTAGTGGGTATAGTCACTGCATTTATGATTACATTCATGAGTAACGAAATAGTCATAGAAGAAGATAAAAGCGGTTTTCCGGGAGATACAGATGTAAAAACAATTCAAGAGGACGACATCCATAAAGGTAACCTTGTCCTAATCAATGAGAATTACCCGGTGGAAAAGGAAGGTGTGAAAAACGATATTCAAACCTTCCATCCAGAAGACTTTAAGGGTGTGCAGCTGCTCGATCAGGAGATCCAACTGTCTCAATCCATCAGCCAAAAATTTATGGATATGGTAGAAGATGGTCAACATGACGGTGTGGACAGCTTTACAATTACCAGTGGCTACCGAGGGATTGAAGCACAAACCCTTCTTTTTAAAGAAATGGGAGAAGATTATGCACTTCCCGGTGGATACAGTGAACATAATTCTGGGCTGGCCATGGATGTGGGTTCCACCGAAGGGCTAATGGCGAATGCTTCTGAGGGAAAGTGGATAGAAGACAATGCATGGAAACACGGATTTATTTTACGTTATCCTGAGAACAAAACCAACATTACCGGCATCGAATATGAGCCCTGGCACATCCGATACGTCGGGCTTCCTCATAGTGCTTTAATGTACGAGCATGATTTCGTACTTGAAGAATATCTCGATTATGTAAAAGATCAAAAAGAACTTTATGCTAGTTTTGAAGGGAAAGAGTACTTTATTACATATTATCCATATGGAGAAAATCAGCAGATTGAGTTACCCGTGGATCATGAGTATATGATTACGGGAGATAATATGAATGGGATAATCGTAACGGTGACTATGTAGAAATACAAGAATACTTCTCATAAGTTAAATTAACTAATAAGGAGTATTTTTTTATTTTAATACCAAACTTACTAGTTAGATTAGTGGGGTTGAAATAACCCAACAATGGCTAGAATCCGTCCATTTTAAAGCAATATAATCGAGCTTGTATGGATGTAAACCTATTCTTTTAGAATATTTTGAAGTTAGTAATTTAAAGGTAGAAAAACAAAGAGGCTGGGACATAAGAAAATTAAACAAGAAAAAACCTGATGTTCAAACGGAGTATTGCAGAAAAAGTTCGAATACATCCGGATAGCCCCTAATATTTCGATATCTGAATCACACTTTAGCGAAGGAAAAATGCGGAGACTCCAGTGGGAACAGCACGAGTCCGAAAGCCCCGCAAGAAGCGATTTTTGCTTCTGAGGAGACTAAGGCCGTGCCCACGGAAAGCGGAGTATTTTCCAGAGCGGTAATTAAGCAGTTAGTTTATTATTGTTCGTGTTTTAAAAAGGCTGGGACGTTATGTCCCAGCCACTTTACTACTCTATTAATTATCGCTTTCTTCATCAACTGGAGAGTCTTTTTCTTCATAAGAATCACCAGAAGAGTTATTAGTAGTGCCTTTTTGATCAACTTCATCTTTTGGAATTGGATCTTTAGGTAATTCACTCTCTTTTTCAGGCGGGTTATCTTCTTCGCTCTTAGGTGTGCTCTCGTCTTCATTAGTTGAGTTGCCTTTATGATCTGATGAATTATCTTCAGCTGGTAACTCTACATCATTACTCCCACAACCAACTAGTACGGTTAAGAGAAGAAAACTAGCCAAAGCAAGATTGATTCTTTTATTTAGAATTTCCATTTTTAAAATCCTCTCCATAAGTAAATCTTATCTGTCCTCCATACTATCGAATAGATCTCGATAATCAGAAGTGAAAGGTCGTGCATACAATGTGCCCCGAGGCTCGGACCTTCGTGAAGTTACCGCGAAGATTTGTCCTAGATGGTCGCTTGACATGGTTCTAAACCAAGCTCCACCACTTGCTCCCCCAGTAAAACCACAGGAGATTTGGGCGTCGTTGCTTAAGAATCTTTTTGTTGTATCTCCATAACAAGAATATGGGATGTCTCCAGGATAAGGATCTGCTGCTGGATAACCGGTTACTCTAACATCCGTTTGGTTTTGACTATAATTAAAGCTTAATCCATTTCCCCCCACCACATTCACTAGATCTCGACCATTTTCAGGGAAAACAGTTAGAAATGCTTGGTCGTAATCATAATTCCCATTTTCCGTCCAACCTTGGAATGTTACTTTCCAGTTAACATTCCATCTTCCGTATGGTGCATTACCTTCATAATATGCTGGAACAAAAATTATATTAGTATAAAAATCTCCACCGTTGCCTTCGTGCATACAATGGCCAGCAGTAGTTACAAGGTTTTTATTAGGATTGTTAACTGCAGAAGCTGAACATACGTAATTTCTTCCATCATTTGGGTTTGTGAAGAATAGTTTTCCTGTTGTTTTTGGAACCACAGCATTTGGAGTTATGTTTAATGATGGTGCTGCAGGTTCTGTGTCGGAGGGCTTTAAATCAGCTGATTTATCATTAGTATTTAAAGAATTAGAATTTTTATTAGTATGGATATTATCCATGGGAATAGCATTTTCCATTTGTTCCTTGGTCCAATATTCCTTTATTTCATTTTGTATTTGAAATTGTGCTTTTTCTTCTACTATCTCTGCCTCACCAGCAAACACAGTGGGTGTAATAATGAAGAAGGTGATGAACGCTATAAAGATAGAAAAAATATTTTTACCGTTTTTACCACTCATACGATCAATCCTCTCTAATTAATTATTTTATTTAGCGATTCATGATGTAATTGCTATAACAATATCCACCTCCTATTTGCTAAGTATGGGTATACATTGTTTGTAACATATTGGAAACTAGAAATCTATGTTTTTCAAAACATTTCCTCAAATTAGAAAAAAGAGATTAAAATACTACTAAATTAAGTAAAAAAGTAGATGCAAAGTTATCAATTTGTTCAAAGATACGACAGAATTTTTATAGAGAACATAGATTTAATAAACAATGAACAAAATAGTTTCGACTTATCAGAACTATAATTATGGTTTGTTTGCTTATTCACCCATCGTTCATTTAATAAAAAATTTACTTGACATCTTGCTGACATATAACTGATTTAACATTGCAAATGTACCAGGAAGGAGTCAGGAAGATGTTAGTAGGAAGACAGGAGTTAAAACATGCTATTTCGCTTGCAGAATACCAGGTGTTAAGAAAAAAATTGGCTCACTTTATGAGGAGCGATCCACATGCCGGGTCAAATGGAAAGTATATGATTCGCTCTACTTACTTTGATAACTTTGACAATAAAGTTCTGCAGGAAAAAAAGGAAGGTTATTTAAATCGGGATAAATATCGCGTGAGGATATATGGCAAGTGTGAAGAGGTCATTAATCTGGAAAGAAAAAGTAAAAGGAATAATCTTACCTTTAAATCAAAATGCCAGATTACAAAGCGTGAATTCGAGAAAATTAGAAAGTCAGAAATTTCCTGGATGGAAGAAGACGATCGCTCATTAATAAGAGATTTGTTTTTTGAAATGCAATACTATCAATTAAAGCCTAGGACAGTTGTTGATTATATCCGTGAGCCATATGTATACCCATATGGGAATGTCCGGGTCACATTCGATTTGAAAATACAGACAAGCATGCAAAACACCAACATGTTCGCTAGTAATTTACCGATGGTGGATGTATTAGAAGCAGATATCGTCATTCTCGAAGTGAAGTATGATAACTATTTACCAGATGTAATTAAACACTTGCTTCAGTTATCAGATACAAGACAAGAAGCATATTCAAAATACCAATTAAGCAGAATGTATGGCTAAGAAGAGGAGAGAAAAAAATGTTATTTACAGTAGCTTCAACCAATTTTTCAGATATTTTTAAATCTAGTTTTATAGAGAATACCGCATCTTTCTCTATTATCGATTCATTATTAGGGTTAGGTATGGCGTTCATAATCGGTTTATTTATTTACGCAATCTACAAGAAAACATTTAAAGGAGTAATATATTCACACACCTTTAATATATCGCTCGTGATAATGACGATGGCGACAGCACTTGTGATTATGGGGATAAGTCAAAATGTCCTGTTATCACTCGGTATGGTTGGTGCCTTATCCATTGTGCGTTTCCGAACACCAATCAAAGATCCAATGGATTTAGTGTTTTTATTCTGGTCCGTTATTGCCGGGATCCTAAGTGGAGCAGGTTTTATTTTATTAGCAGCAATAGGCACGGTATCCATAGGATTAGTAATTTTATTATTCTCAAATAAGATTAGAGTCGAAAATCCATACTTATTAGTTGTGAAGTTCGATAAAGATAATATTGGCGAGAAAGTAGAGCAGATTATTAGTAGTAAAGTGAAGAAATATGTGCTGAAATCAAAATCAATCATGCAAGGTGATGAAGTAGAAATAACCTATGAAATACGTGTAAAAGAAAACGATGCACAGATAACATCGACTATTTCCAAAATTGATGGTGTCCGTTCAGCAGTGATGCTGAGCTATGATGGAAATTTCACTGCGTAATAGAGGAGGGATCTCATGAGAAGAGGATTAATTAAAGGAAGGGTTATCCTTCCTTTTCTTATAGGAATGGCTATTATGATTACAGGCTGTAGCAAATCGAATGAAAGTGTAGCAATAGTAGAGTCGGCGCAATCACTAGTTAGTTATGATAAAGAGGATACGTATACCGAATGGAATGAGCAGGATGCCACAACTATAACTTTTAATGACCAATCCATTGATATAGAAGATAATAATAGTGTCGTAATTAATGACAATACGGTAGAAATTCACACCTCTGGAACCTATGTTTTAGAAGGAAGTTCGAGAGACAGCCAAGTTATCGTGGATGCTGAAGATGAAGGGACCGTTCGTTTAGTACTTAACGGTGTTTCATTAGAATCTACATCAACTGCTCCGATCTTTGTCAAACAGGCTGATAAAGCGGTGATTACTGCTGAGGAAGGGACGAGCAACACGATTACAGATCCAACCGAATATGTATATGAAGAAGAGGCAGATGAACCAAAAGCGGCTATATACAGTAAGGATGACTTAACAATTAATGGGACAGGAACTTTAATTGTGAATGGTAATTATAAGGATGGTATTACAGGGAAAGACGACTTGAAAATAATAGAAGCTACCATCGAGGTTACAGCAGAGGATGATGGTATCGTAGGGCGTGATTTGTTTGCAATGAATGATGCATTCATTACGATTGATGCTGGTGGGGATGGAGTGAAAAGTTCTAATGATACAGATGAAAATAAAGCCAATATAGTACTGGAAAGTGGCTCCTTAACCATTGATGCTGGAAGCGATGGTATACAATCGGAAAATACTGTAACCATTGTGGATGGTGAATATACTATTACTGCCGGAGGAGGCAGCCCAGAAACGATAGAGGCTACTACCGAGTTTGGAGGAGGATTTGGTGGTCAGGGGCAAGGAACAATGCCTAATGGCCAAGAGTTTTCAGAAGGAAACATGCCGCAGGGAAAACCAGATGTCGCTGAAGGAGAAGAGCCGCCAGAACAAGGAGAGATGGACGGATTCGAAAACAGACAACCTCCTGAGCAAGCACAAGAAACGGAACAAGCGCCAAATAACACAGAAGAAACAGAGGAAACAGAAGAAGACGAGACAACAAGCACAAAAGGGATTAAGGCTGAGAACAAACTAGATATTGTTGGGGGAAGCCTTACAATAGATACAAATGACGACGCATTGCACAGTAATAACAACATGGTAGTTGCAGGTGGTGAAATCACGTTGTCTACCGGTGATGATGCGCTTCATGCAGATAATGAGATGACCATAAGCGATGGTTCCATTCAAGTTGATAAGAGTTATGAAGGAATCGAAGGGAAATCGATAACCGTATCAGGTGGAGACATCCACGTTACCGCAGAAGATGATGGTATAAATGTAAATGGTGGAACAGACCAAATGGCAATGCAAAGGTTTGGGGAAAGCCAAACAGAGAATGCAGAGGAAAGTGGCGAGGAACAAGAGTCGGATGAAGGGAAATTGCTTATAGAAGGTGGCTCTATTTATATCGATGCAAATGGAGATGGTTTGGATTCGAATACTTCCGCTGTCATGACAGGCGGCACTGTACTCGTATATGGTCCGGCGAATAGTGGAAACGGGGCATTGGATTATGATCAATCCTTTGAAATAGAAGGGGGAACACTGATTGCTGCTGGGAGCAGCGGAATGGCAGAAGGTGTTTCCGAGAGCTCTAAGCAATCAACATTTATGATGACTTTCCCTGAGACGCTGGGAGCCGGAACTACTGTTTACGTTGAAGGTAGTAATGGAGAGGCAGTCGTTGCTGTTGCACCAGAAAAAGCTTTCCAATCAATTGTAATCAGTTCACCAGATCTAAAGCAGGATGAATCCTATACGATTTATACCAATGGGGAGTTCTCTGGTGATGAAGTAGATGGGTTTTATCAAAATGTAACCACTGAAGGTGGAACAAAAGTACTTGAATTCTCTTTAACGAGTACAATGATGTATTTGAATGAATCAGGTGAAACGGAACATTCTAGTGGTATGTTTGGTGGTGGACGTGGACAACAAGGGCAAGGTGGAAGCTAAATACAGTCGCCATTTTAGTAAAGAAGAAGCGCTTCTCTAGACAAGGGGGGCGCTTCTTCTGAATGAATAAGTAAGATAATACCTTAATTTACTATGCGGGATTGATCATTATAATGTAGGTGATGTAAGGCTGACTTTCTATGGTAAAATAGCCTTAGGAGAGATGGAAAAATGAGTAGAGTGTTAATCGTAGAGGATGAAATTGCCATCAGTAAAGTGCTAAATGTCTATTTACAAAAAGCGGATTTTGACACAAAGGTTACCATAGAAGGTAATCAAGCTCTTCCTGCTTTTCAAGAGTGGAATCCGGACTTAGTGTTATTAGATGTTATGCTCCCAGGAATAGATGGATGGCAAATTTTAAAGGAAATAAGAGAGAAAAGTAAATGCCCTGTTATCATGTTAACTGCCTTAAGTGACGTTAACTATCGGTTAGACGGACTTAATGGCGGGGCAGACGATTATATTACAAAACCGTTTATTGGAGATGAAGTTATTGCTAGAGTAAATGCAGTGTTACGTAGATCTCAAAGCGAGAATCAGCAATTGAGAACATTTGGTGCACTGCAGATTGATCATGAGGCACATCGTGTACTTCTTTATCAGGAAGAAATGGAATTGACACCACGTGATTTAGCCTTAATATTATTTTTATCCGAACACCCTAACAAAACGTTTACTAGAGATCAGTTGATCGAACAAGTATGGGGATGGGATTATGAAGGAAGCGATCGGGCTGTTGATTTGTCGATTAAACGTTTAAGGAAATCACTTAAAAATTGGCCTTTAGAAGAAGGAGAAATAAAAACGCTTAGAGGGGTGGGGTATCAGTTCCGTGTTCACGAAAAATAAAAAAGTACCATTGCAACGGTATTGGACAACGCGCTACCTCATTACACTCGTAGCAGGACTTGCAATTATTGCGATTATATCGGCAATGTGGATCCGTCATACCACATTGGATAATCGCCTGAATATGATGGAATTCATGGCAGAAGAAACAGCTAACCGGATAGTCCATATGACAGATGATACGATACCACCTGAATTTGAGATACATCGTCTTTTAACAGATCAAGGTAAATTTATGAATATAGAAAGCAATCCGATTATCTATGTAACAGATCCTGATGGGATGATTATTAGTAGTAATTTACCTCCAAAGTCCGATGACCAAGAAATCAATTCATCTATTTTGGAAAATGAAGAGACCATTCAAACGATCACTTCTAATGATGATGAACAAACCGAATTTTATGTTATAAAAAAAGCGATTGAAATAGACGAAGAGACATTTGGTTATGTCTTCTATGTGGAATCAAAGTCAAATCTACTGAAAGTACATCAAGAGTATGGACAATTAATGATCTTGATAGGAAGTCTTCTTGTAATAGGTTGGATTGCGATTTATTTTATCACTGGCCGGTTAGCCAAACCGATAAAAGAAGTAGCAGCAGCTGCAAAGCAAATAGAAGAAGGAAATTACGATGTTCATTTTTCATCCCGTCCGAAAGAGGAAGAAGTTCATGAGTTAATAACCTCCTTTCAACAAATGTCAGGAAAGTTAGAACATCTGGAAGCTCTGAGAACAGAACTTTTAGCAGGAGTGTCTCATGAATTGAAAACACCTGTCACTTCCATTAGTGGACTGTTACGGGCAATTGATGATGGTGTGGTTGATGGAGATGAAGCAAAAGAATTCTTGCAGCTTTCCATTGGGGAATCTGAAAAGATGAAAAAAATGGTCGAAGATCTGTTAGCTTTTAATAAATTCGCTGCAAATGCAGTACCTGTAACACTCGACACCTATTTAATTAATGAACTGATTATGGATGCTCTAAATTTATGGGAAAAGACGAACAAGCAAGAAGGGCTGCAGCTGGATGTTTCATTACTAAAAGATGATCAAATGGTGGATGTGGATCCGATACGTATTCAGCAAATTATGATGAACCTACTAAATAATGCATACCAAGCAATAGGAGAAGAAGGTACGATAACGGTGAAGCTTCAGACAAGACATGATAAGGTAATGATCGATGTGAATGATACTGGTGTGGGAATTCCAGAAGAGGAACAGTCCTTTATATTTGAGCGATTTTATCGAGGGGAAAATAAAAAATATAAAGTTGGCGGATTAGGACTAGGGCTACCTTTTAGTAAGATGATAGCAAACGTATTGAACGGGAATCTTACGCTAGTTGAAAGTGATCATTCCGGGACTACTTTTCGAATTGAATTACCGATTTCAAATCAAGACACTATTGACTAATAGGCTAGTGGGGTCTTCATATGAGCGGGTCTGTTTTTAGTGAGAACTACTTCCGAGTTAGAGGGGAGTAGTTTTTTTATGAGGTATAACTTCAATATTTAATCGATAGTCAAGGAGAGACGTACGGGAATTATGTAATTAACAGGAGCTTTTCACCCTATAGCGAATACAATTAGTAATAATATTAAACGTAATAAGGGAGTGGTAGCATGGATGTAATGATTACTATTTTTGAAGACGATACATATAACGATTATGCCTTTGAAAATGAGTTGAAATTAGAACTTAAGAAAATTGGCCGTGATATTATCACTCTTGAGAGTAATAAAACAAAAGAAAGAATTGGTTTTAAAAAGAAAGATATGAGAGTGGTAAATGTGAAAATGGATGGGGAAGAGATAGAAGATCCAGAACAATTTAACGACACAATTTCACAAGCGGTTGTTCAAGCAACAGAAAATTTGTCCCTTGAATTATATGGACTGGTATAAATCTAGATAAACTGCTCGGAAGCCTTCTATTTTTAGCGTTCAAAAAAATAAACCGTTTATTTTTTTCTGTGCAGGAAAAATAAGAAGAGAGTCACATAGAATGAAAGGAGGTATATGTTGTTAAATGAATATGAAACATTTTACTTTCGAAGGGACCTAACATATCTGACCTATTTATTGCTAAAAAGCAATGAAAGTAAGAGGGCGAAGCAAATTCGAAGTGAAATTGAGTTCGTAAGAGGGATACTAAGTAAAGCTAGCTGATGACAAACAACCTGCATATTAGTTCTGTAACCAAAGCATTGTATTTAACAAAAAACCGAACGAGCATTCGAATCTAAAACTATTCGAAGCCGTTCGGTTTTTTATAGATATGTGAATGACATGACTAATAGCCACTCTATTATCATACATAAATCCCTTTTGCATCCCAATTACTTGTGAACAAGCATAAGAAAAGAAAGAAGATATTCCGTACTTATCAATTGATAAGTGAAGGGATATTGTGTTATAAAATAATAGTCAAAACGAAAAAAGGAGACTCTAATATGTTGGATTGGATTTTAAAGCGGTCTAAGCTCTTTATACTTTTTATTGTATTGTTTGTCATAGTAGGCGTGTTTACTTTCTTTCAACTACCACAGCGGGAAATCCCTGAAACGACAGCGAATGTGGGTACAATTAACACCGTCTACCCTGGTGCTACGGTAAACACTGTAGAGCGGTCGATTACAAACCCAATTGAAGATGCACTACGATCAGTAGATGGTATTGCCGAATTAAACTCGACTTCTTCAGCCGGATTTTCTAATGTAGTGGTAGAAGTAGAAGAGGGAGCGAGTAGAGATGACGTATTTGCAGACATAAACCAAGCTGTTTCCAGTACATCAACGTCCTTTCCGGATGAGGTACTTGAACCAGAAGTTAACGAATCGATGTCACAATCACCTATTGTCTCCTACCATCTCACGAGTGATACACGTGACAACTTGCTTTCCTTAGGAAATGAATTGAACAATTGGAAAGATGAAGTAGAAGCATTACCCGGGGTTGCAGGTGTAACCATCAAAGGATTACCTGAGGAACAAATCCTGATTAGCGTAAAGCAGGAGGAGTTGAAAGAAGCAGGGCTTAATCCGGGTGACTTGCAAACTGCCATTAATAATGAGTATTCTCCAACACCTTTAGGTAAGCAAGATATGGAGGAGGAAGTGGTTCAGCTTTCGGTAGATAACTATGATTCCCTGGAGCAGATGGAAGAAGTCTACGTTGGGAAAAATCCAGAGGGCGATTCTGTTTACTTAAAAGACATTGCAGATGTGGAGGTTAGTTCAAAAGAGCTTGAAGATCTTATCACCTTTGAAGGGAAGCCTTCTATATCTTTCACAGCTTACGTGAAAAAAGGCGAGGATATCCCCACTGTTGATGAACGAGTAGCTACCAAAGTGGATGAGCTTGCAGTAGGTCTTCCTTCTACTGTACAACTTGAGTCATATTATTCGCAGGCATCCATTGTAACGAATATTTTTGATGGATTATTCCAATCACTTGCCATTTCAGTATTAGCCGTTATTGTTGCAGCAGCTCTAGGACTATCTGCTTCTGGTGCATTGGTAGTAGCACTTGCTGTACCAATATCTGTTCTGACTGGATTAATTCCATTACAATTCACAAGCGTTGATCTTAATCAAATTTCTGTTATCGGAATTATTATCGCACTTGGTATTATCGTGGATGATTCCATTGTTATTAATGATAATATCCAACGCAGGTACAAACTTGGGGACAAAGGATTAATGGGAGCAGTCAATGGTGTGAAAGAGATTTGGGTCTCCATCGTAACTTCTTCTCTTGCCATTGTATTTACTTTCCTGCCACTTATTTTTCTATCCGGAGGAAACGGTGCATTTATCCGCGCCTTACCAACAGTGTTGATATCAACCATTGTTGCATCAACGTTGGTAGCATTTGTCTTTGTTCCGATTTTTCGCTATTTATTTAACCGTCGATCGAAAAAACCTATGCCAGACGCACCAGGTATTGCTGGCAAGCCTTTAAACAAGCTTGCAGACTTGTATGCCGATAAGCTTTTAAATAAGTTTTCTAAAAAGCCACTTATTGTTTCTATTATTGGGCTTATTTTTACAACCGCAATCTTCGGGTTAGTCTTCTTAACGCCATTTGAATTCTTCCCACCAGCAGATAAGGAAGAAGTAACGGTAGACATTACACTACCAATCGGCACACCTCTTGAAGAGACGCACGATGTGCTTCAAGACATGGAAGAAAGATTACAAACAGATGATGGTGTATATGAAACAAGTGTCTTTACAGGCACAGGAACTCCTGGACTCTTTAATAGTTCACTATCGAGGACTGGTGAGAATACTGGTCAGATTGTAGCCAGAGTAGACCGGGAAAATCAAACAACGCAAGGGCTAATTGATGACTGGACAGACAAACTTCGTAGTGAATACCCTGACGCTGAGATATTTATGGATACCATTCAGCAGGGCCCACCAGTTGGAGCTCCTGTTACCGTTACAGTGAGCGGTCCTGAGATAGAGCAATTAATTGAACTGAGAGATGAACTAACGAAAGATATTGAAGGATTAGAGACTGATATTGTTGTTGATAATGTAGGTGAATTTGAACCATCAATAGAATATGTTCCGAACCGCGAAGCGCTTGAAGAGAATGGCATTAGCATTAACCAAATTAGTCAGCAAATACGACTAGCAACAGAGGGAATTCCACTTAGCTCATTTGATGATGGTGTGGTTAAACGAGATATGAAAATTTTGCTTGAAGGCGAGGATACGATTGATCTTTCTAAACTAGAAGTTCCTGCTGCCTCGACAAATGGCCCACCAGAACTTATTTCGCTGGATGAGCTTGTGACCCCAAAAGAGGGAGAAAAACTGCAGATCATTCCGCACATTGATGGCGAACGTTCCATTACGCTTCGGGCCTTTCCAGAAGATGAGGAGAATTATGAAGCAAACGTGAGTGAAATTGTAGAAAAACAAAGGGAGCAGCTTGATGATTCTAATTATAGTATTACATTAGGTGGAGAAAACGAAGCGCAAAGTGATTTCTTTATGGAAATTACTGTACTCTTTATTATCGTGCTTTTCCTAGTGTACCTATTAATTGCGTTTCAATTTAATTCCCTTTCGTTACCGTTTCTTGTTCTTGTTGCAGTATACCTGGCAATATCGGGCGCCATCCTGGGCCTATTTGTTACCCAAACACCAATTAGTTTCTTAGGTGTGATGGGAATGGTCTCTCTAACAGGTATTGTGGTGAGAAACTCGATTGTGTTAATCGAATTTATTGAACAATCCTTGAAAAAAGGAATGGATGTAAAAGAAGCAGTGATTGAGTCTGGACGTGTACGATTACGACCAATTCTGTTAACCGCCATTACGTCAATTGTTGCCTTAATTCCAGTAGCTGTAAGTGGAGATGCTCTCTTTACACCACTTGCCGTAACAATTATATCTGGTATTCTCTTCTCGGCAATCTTAACCTTGATTATGGTACCAATGCTTTACCTCGTGTTCTATCGTTTTAGAAGAAAGAAAACAGACAGCGAAACGATATAATGACTTTCAAAATGAATATAAAATAGGCTTAAGGATCAATAAATAACAAATTTTGTTATCTATCGTAGGCATTAAAAAGGACTATCAAATTGTAAATTAATTTGATAGTCCTTTTTTATATGTTACGAGGCGTTTTCTTCGTTGGCACGTTTATTTCCTTTATAGATAAAATAAAGAGCAATGATCATAAATAGTAATGCAACATAACGTTTACTATCTAAAGGAACTACTAAACTATTGAACCAGCCGAAATTGTCAATAAGAATACCGATAACAAGCTGACCAATAATAACGGTAATATTTGTTGCAATAACCCCAATTTTAGGAACAGCAGCTATAATAAAAAGTAAAAACAACACACCTAAAAATACAGCAGTTAATTGCCATTTAGGTACTTCCAGAATGGCAAGAAGATTTCCATGCCCAAAAAATAATATTAAAATTGCTAGAAACATTGTTCCAGTTATAAAAGTTAACAGTGTCGTTTCAATTGTTCCCGCTTTATGACCGAATGTGCCATTAACAGCGGATTGTGCGCTTAATGTAAGACCACCTATAAAGGTGAATAGGATCATTAATATACCCAATTTCAGACCTCCTAGTAAACTAAAATAAGAGCTATCACCATTGAAATAACAGCTAATATTTTTTCTTTATTGATTCTAGATTTCTTGCTTCCAAGCCAACCATAATGTTCAATCACAATACTCATAACTAATTGACCAATAATTACTGCAACCATCGTTATTCCAACGCCAACAAATGGAACACTAATTACAATTGACGTTAAATAAACAACGCCCAAGACACCACCAAGTAATGTCCATTTAGGTGCTTCTACGACATACGAAAGTTTACCTTTTCCAAAGAATAGCCAAAGTAAACCTAGGATGATGGAACCAACAAAAAAGTTATAAAAGCTAGTTTCCAGCTTTCCTATCGTTTTCCCTAATTCACCATAGATAGCCCCTTCAAAACTGAGCGCAGTCCCTGCTAATAATGCTAATATATACGAAATGTAACGCATTAAATCATTTCCTCCTAAGTTCTTTATATTTAGATATCTAGAATAATCGATATATAATGGTAAAAAACAAAAATCAACCAACTTAGATTTCTGTTTTAAGAAATTCAGTAAACTGATGAATGGCTTCTTCGTTTCTTCGATAGTACGTCCACTGACCATATCGAACAGATTCAAGAAGACCAGCTTTCTGCATCATATTTAAGTAGTGAGAGACCGTAGATTGAGAAGCTTCGGCTTTTTCTTGAATGTCTCCTACACATACTCCCCCTTTGTAACTTACCTCCTTTGGCAGGTGAGCCCCTTGTTTAGGAAAATGCTTCTCTGGTTCCTTCAACCACTGTAAAATGTTAAGTCTCGTTTTGTTTGATAGCGCCTTAAACACATCGATTGTTTCCATAGGCCATATTATATATCGGCTTTATTCGATATGTCAATTAGTAGAAGTTAAATGAAGTTAAATGTATTATCCGTGTCTTGGTATAGCTCTGTAGTAGCTCGTTCTTATACTAACAATTCTATACAGTGGAATAAGATTGAACGTGGAGGACCCTTGTTTCCCGTCATACTAGTTTGATATGCTAGTAGAAAGATACATAAGATATTAGGGGGAAATAGGTTGTACAAATCTTTTGTAGCTATAGGGATTATGGCTACTATAACGTTAGTAGGTTGTGACTTAAATCAGCAGGAAAACATAAAAGAGGTTTCAATGGCTGAGCTTAGCCAGCAGGAAGAATTGAAGAAAGAAGAAATAGTTCTCGATAAAGATGAAGTAAGCGATAAAGCAGAATCCGCCAGTTCTGACTATGAGAACAAAGACCAAAATGCCAAAGAAAAGGCAGAAAATACAGAGAGAGCGAGCGAACCAGAAACCGAAGAACCTGGACCTGAAGCTGAGGAAGAGACTAAAAGTGAAGAGGAGTCGAAAAGTGAAACGGCTCCTGAAGAGACGGAGGCAGAGGGGGCAGTAGCTACAGAGAAAGAAACGGAAAAGCCAGCTGATACGTTTAATCACTATCCACGAGGGCAATTTGCGGTGGATGGCAATCCGGGTCAGACAGTGGAAAATGCGACTGGTGTTTTTACAATTGAAAAAGCAACAGAAGCAGGCAATGTGAAGGTAGGTCCTATAAACATACAAATTAAAAATGTCAGTCTTGTCAGTGGAGAAGTAACAGAAGAGTCGATAGCCGGTATTTCGGGTGATGAGGTGAGGTTCTTGCAAGTGGACGCCGTTTTGCAGAACACAAGTGATCTTCCCATTCGCTTCTTTTTTGCAAGCACTACAATTGGTATGAATGGCCACCAGTTAACCGCTCATGATATGTTCAGTGGCCGGACAGACGGAGATTATAGCAGTACCACACCAAAGAATGCCACATTGGTATACATGTTAAATGGAGACCACCCACCTTCAGAAGAAATCAGCAATGTAACAATTGATATAACCTCATCTCCTAAAAATATAGAAACAGAAAAAAGCGTTGGGACTGGAACGTCGGTTGATGTTTCGCTTTAAAAAGTAGGAGTAATTTTAAGAAGCAAAACCACTACACTTCAAGACAAGTAGTGGTTTTGTGTTTTTATTTAATCATTTTGTCTTCGTGTAACACTTCTTCCATGTAATCTTTTCCCCATTCATACATTGCATCCAAAATAGGCATTAGTCTGGTTCCATACTCTGTTAGCGAGTATTCTACTTTTGGTGGAACAACAGGATAGACTTCACGGTGTATAATATAATGCGCTTCAAGTTCGCGTAGTTGATTCGTCAACATTCGTTGGGTGATCCCAGGCATAAGGGTTTTTAACTCACCAAAGCGTTTCGTTCCTTTTTTTCCTAAATGCCAAATGATTAGCATTTTCCATTTACCACCTATGACAGAAAGAGTTAATTCCTTTTCACAGTTAAAGGTTTTTTCAGCGAAATTAGGCAAGTTTATCAATCCCTTTCTTTTTATTTAATGGAGTTGGACAGTATACTTTTTTGCACTATCTGTAATGAAAGTGCGTACTTCTCAATTCATTTTATAGAAAGTATAATCCTTTTTAAGCAGCTGAGTAAATCAATTCGTTTTTGAGCATTCTATTCTTGCTGTGAAATATTATGATGTAAAGGGGATTATAAAAAGATGAAATTACAGTTAGCGTTAGATCTAGTAAATATACCAGAAGCGATTGAACTTGTATCTGAAGTTCAAGACTCTATTGATATTGTAGAAATTGGGACACCTATTATTAACAAATTTGGTCATGAGGCTGTTCGTAAAATAAAAGAAGCTTATCCAAGCTTAACAGTGCTTGCTGATGTGAAAATTATGGATGCAGCTGGTTATGAAGTAGAGCAAGCTTCAAACGCGGGTGCCGATATTGTTACGATCCTTGGTGCAGCAGAAGATAGCTCTATTCGTGGAGCGGTGGAAGCAGCAAAAGAAGCAGGAAAAGAAATTCTTGTAGACATGATTGCAGTGAAAGATATCGAAACGCGTGCTAAAGAGCTTGACCAGCTTGGTGCAGATTATATCTGTGTTCACACTGGTTATGACCTGCAAGCTGAAGGCAAGGATTCTTTTGAGGATCTACGTACGATTAAAGGTGTTGTTAAAAATGCGAAAACAGCGATTGCTGGTGGGATTAAGCTTGAGACACTTCCGGAAGTAGTTAAAGCTCAGCCAGACCTTGTTATTGTAGGTGGCGGTATCACTTCAAAAGAAGATAAAAAAGCGGCGGCAGCCGAAATTAAAGAACTAATTAACAAAGGGTAATGGAAGATGAAAACGACGCAATACTTTGAAGAGATTATCCGTGAACTAGAAAGTACAACGCAATCTATCTCAGAAGAAGAGTCTGAGAAATTAGTCGAGGCTATCGTTGCAGCTAATAAAGTATTTGTAGCTGGTGCAGGACGTTCTGGTTTTATGGGTAAATCATTTGTCATGCGCATGATGCACATGAGAATTGATGCCTATGCAGTTGGAGAAACGGTTACCGCGAATCTGCAAGAAGGTGACTTGCTAATTGTAGGAACGGGATCTGGTGAAACAAAAACATTGGTACCAATTGTGGAAAAAGCCAAAAGCTTAGGTGGTAAAGTAGCAGCCGTAACGTTATCACCACAGTCAACGATTGGACGGCTTGCTGATCTTACTGTTGTTCTACCAGGTGCGCCGAAAGATCAGGAAGAAGGCCAATATGAAACGATCCAACCGATGGGATCTCTCTTTGAACAAACCTCCTTACTCTTTTATGATGCTGTAATTTTACGTTTTATGGAGAAAAAAGAACTTAACTCAAAACAAATGTATGGCAAGCATGCTAATTTAGAATAGAAATTAAAAAGAAGCTGCACCCTGAATGTTGGGTGCAGCTTTTTGAAGACAACTTTTAAAGTTTTGTCGACTAAATCAAAATCAGCAAGGCCCTGTTATCGTTGTACCATTACATTGCTTCCTTGCTTGTTTCACCTTTTTTAACATCTTCATCTAATTTACGAATGCCAAAGCCATTCGTGTAAGGGGCTAGAAAACCATATAAAGCAGAAAACACAATGCCACCTAAGTTGAAAATAGCCCATGGGAGAAATTCAAAGTTTCCTACACCAAGTGTTGTAGCCATGAATACACCTGAAACTGTCCATGGCATGAGAGCTTCCGTAATGGTAACTGAATCCTCCATGCTTCTAGATAGGTTTGTCGGGTGAAGGTTTCGTTTTTTATATACGTCGCCATAAATGTCGTTGATCAAGAAATACGTCACAAGGGCGTTTGACGTACAGTTAATAACCGCAAATCCAGTTATGAGGGAGGCGAAAATCACGCTTCCAATGGATTTTAGGTACGTAATAACTTTTTCAAGGATAACGTTAAGTGTTTGTGAGACTTCCAATGCAGATGCGAAAAAGAAGGCACAGAAAACGAAGAACGTCGCATTATACATCGAGTAGAGTCCACCACGGTTTAGTAGTTCCTGAATATCTTCTGAAATAAGGTCTGGAGAAACTGCGAGCATTTCTATATTGAATCCTTCAACAGCTGCAGTGAACAAATTAGCAACACTGGCACTTTGGAAAAAAAGTGCGATGAGCATAGCTGTTATAGCCGAACAAAATAGAACGATCAATGGATTTTTTTTCATAAGTGATCCCGTAATCACGATGACTGCTGGAAGCAAGACGACGGGATTAAGGATGAATAGCTCATTAATTCCTGTCAGCATTTCATCTATACTGTTTAACTGACCAGGTGATGAGTCTATTTGAAGTCCAACAAAATAAAAAACAATGATAGCAACAATAGATGAGGGAACAGAGGTGTATAGCATATGTTTAATGTGTTCATACAAGTTGGAACCTGCAGCAAGTGAACTCATATTGGTTGTATCCGATAAAGGAGAAAGCTTATCTCCGAAATACGCACCGGAAACGACAGCACCTGCAGTAACCGCTAATGAAAGATCCATTGTCTGGGCAATACTCATAAGCGCAACACCAATGGTCCCGGCAGCACCCCAGGAGGTTCCCGTACATGTGGAGACGATGGCCGTAACCAAAAATGCTAGTACATATAAATAAGCAGGATCAATGATTTCCAGCCCGTAATAAACGAAGAACGGGATAGTTCCTGAAATCATCCAGGTTCCAATAAGCAGACCAATACTGAATAAAATTAAAATAGCTGGCAAAGCAGTCTTGATTTTTTCTCCCATCACGGTAATGATTTTTTCCCATTTATGACCGTATAACCCAGCAAATATTGCGAATACGACACCTGCGAAAATAAGCATCAACTCAGCTTGAAATTTCAGCACACCAATCCCAATAATAAAAATTGCGAGTGCGAGGACAATAGGAACCATGGCCATCCCGACGGTAGGCCGTCTCACTTCATTTTGACTCATTTTAAATCTCTCCCTTTAGTAAGATTTAATCGTTTGCACGGCTTGAAATCCTTTTTCTAAGTCAGCGATTAATAAATCAGGCCCTTCTAGTCCGATCGAAAGCCGAACCAGTCCGGGGCTTATTCCTTGTGCTTCGAGATTAGAAGCGTTATCACGTTTTATTGGTGCATTAATTAAACTCTCGTACCCTCCCCAGCTAACGCCAATTTTGAAAACCTTCATTTGATTGATGAATAAGGTAACTTTCTCAAAAGCCCCTTCTTTCAATTCAAAGCTTAATAGTCCAGAAAAACCGGCCATTTGCTCTTTTACGATAGGATTGTCTGTTTGTAAACTCGGGTGGTGTATAGAAGTGATCTCCTCCTTTGTCTTTAAATAGTTAATCATTTGCAGCGTGTTATATTCATGTTGTTTCATTCTTATAGGTAAGGTCCGTAAGCCTCTTAGAATTAAAGAGGCATCATGTGGAGACATAACCGATCCATTGAGTTGAAATCCATATTTAGAGATTTGATCGATTAATTCTTCGTCCCCTATCACAGCTCCACCTACTACGTCACTGTGTCCGCCAATGTATTTCGTTAGGGAATGGATAGAAAGGTTAAAACCTAACGTTAACGGTTTTTGGAAAATGGGAGTGGACCATGTGTTATCAATTGCTGTAATAATCCCATGCTGCTTTGCAATAGTAGAAATACTTTTCAGATCGACTACTTTCATGGTCATCGTGCCTGGGCTCTCAACGTAAATTAACTTGGTATTTGGTTGAATGTCGGCTTCTACTTCTTCCCCTGCGAAACTATGTTCAATTCCAAAACGGTTAAGATGCTCTACTAGTTCCTGTGTCGGTCCGTAGATCGTGTTCACGAATAACACATGATCACCTTTTTGAAGGAGAGAGAGGAATACCGAGCTGATGGCCCCCATCCCCGAACCGAAGCATTTACACCTATCCCCACGCTCAAGCATGGCTAGTTTTCTCTCGAGAATTTCGGTTGTCGGATTGACTCCGCGTGTGTATACGTAATTTTCTCTTTCAGCAGATTGTGCTTTTGTAAACGCTTCAAAAGTTTCGAACGCAAATAAGCTGGTTTGATAAATGGGAGGGGAGACCGCCCCGTGGTGCTTTTCAGGTGTGTCAAAAGAGTGTGTACATATTTGTTCATCTGTGTATGACAAGTTGTATGAACCCCTTCCTAAGTTAATGAAGTTATTCTGGTGCAACGTCGTAAAACTCCCACTGATTGAAGTTTCACTTTATCGTATCATACTTTCAACCTGTATGAAAGGTCGTATTTTTCGGATAATTAATAATTGAGAAGTTTTTTATGATAAAGTAGAGGAAGAGTATAATAGCTATACAATGAGCGGCGTTGAGGTGAAAAATGGAAGCAATTAAAAAGAAACGATTATCGGAAATTGGGGCAAAAGAAATTAAAAGGTATATAAAAAGAGAGAAACTTAAAAGTGGGGATAAACTACCGTCCATAGCTGAATTGGTGGGAATTCTCCAAATTGGCAGATCGTCGTTAAGAGAAGCTCTACAACTATTGGAAACCCAAGGAGCTATTGAGGTTTTAAACGGTAAAGGAACTTTTATTAAAGATATGAAGCCTTTCCAAATTCAACTATCCTTTGAAGTAGAGGATGAAAAGAGTTTTCTGCTGGAAGTGCTTGAGGTACGAGAGGCATTGGAAGGAAAGGCTGTCCAATTAGCTGTACACGCAGCGAATGAAGAAGATATTAAAAAAATGCAGGCCCATTTAAAAAGCTATGTTCAATTTATCAATGAAGAGAAAAGAGACGAAGCAAACCATGCTGATGCAAGCTTTCATCAAGCCATTTATCGTGCATCTAAAAACACCATGCTGGAAAGCATGATCGACTCAGTCTGGGAAACCTTTCATAGGTTTTGGAATAGACCTTTTGGAAAAGAGGATATTTTTGACGAAAGCTACCCCCACCACGAAACGTTACTTCAAGCAATTAAAGAGCGGGATACAAATAAAGCAGGAAGTGCGTTTGAGAAAATCATGAAATCAGTAAGAGACTCGATTTTGGAGATTCGTGCTTAAACAATGCTTCAGTTTAGTCTAAGAACATATTCTATTAGTGTAATGGACAATGGTGATAGAGGAAGACTATCCAAATTGAATTGGATAGTCTTTCTACTTTAATAATTATGAGATGTGCGGTACCTATTACCAAATCCGATATCTTTTTTAAGAATGTAGATATGGAAGAAGTATTCACCTAAAGCCATAACGATGGCTGCGATAACAGCTGCTAATGCCATTGAACCTACAGAAAGACTTGTAAAAGCCATTCCTAAAAGCCAAATTATTACAAAGGCCATGCCAAGGTCTGCCATTGTTGCCATCATATTTGTTGTCTTAGGTAGGATAAACACGTCTCCTAGTAGATAGGAAAGTACGCCAAGAATTAGGGTAATAAGTAGTACATTACCAAACGTAATTCCAAACCCAACTCCTAAAACTAAATAGAGGACAACGAGAGACATTACACCTTTTATTGCTAGTGCTTTACCATGTTGCATCATAATTCCTCCTTCGTTTAGTTGGTTTTTCAAAGTGGTTACGTTCTATGACATTTTATCCTCGTTTGGAGGAGTGTTGTGCATATAAGATGGTGCTGGATTAAGCACCGGCTTCTCACCATGTGAAACTGGCTTGCTTACATATTCAAAGTTTGCTGCACCGTCTGGAGCTTGTTTACCAACAAAGTCTAATTTTTCACTGTCATTTCCTTCAGAGAAGTTAATTAGCTGATGAGAAAATTCTGTTGCTTCCCAATCTGCTGGTACAGTACTAGGGACGATAACCCCTTCTTTTGCTTCTGGTTCTTTAATGGCTGCAATCCACTGATTTTGGTGCATTGTATCGCGTGCTAAAAGGAAAGAAAGTAATTCTTTAACACCACGATCATCTGTCATTTCATAAAGTCTAGCAACCTGAAGTCTACCCTGTGATTCTGCATTTAAGTTTGCGCGCATGTCTGCAAGTAAATTTCCGCTAGACACAATATATCCTGCATTCCAAGGTACACCTACACTATTTTCGGGCGCTGCTCCGATTCCAGATACGATTGCGTGGTGTGGATTCATATCACCCATAACTGCACCGATAACTGGATCTTTCGCTGCTTCCTCCTGTGCTTGAACTGGTGCTTTGTCTAAAAGCCTTGCAACCATCGTTGCTAACATTTCAACATGTCCAATTTCTTCCGTACCAGTATCCAAAATTAAATCCTTATATTGTTCGTTTCCTCTAGTATTCCATCCTTGGAAGAGGTATTGCATGGCTACTGACATTTCACCATACTGACCGCCTATAACTTCCTGCAGTTTTTTAGCAAATACCGGATCTGGGCGGTCTGGTTTGGCATCAAATTGAAGTTCCTTCTTATGGTAAAACATGAAATATTCTCCTCTCCTTTATTGTTCAGTAGTTTCTTTCCTCTTTCTAAAAAAAATAAACCAAATAATATAAAGTTCAGATCAACATTGAAGGATAATCCATAGAAATGAAAAATCCCTTTCTATGATCAAGAAAAGGGAGGAAGTTCCATATAATTTCTGAGTATAAAAAAAGAGGAGAACCTTAGAGAAGTTCTCCTCCACTTAGTTAACGTCGATGTTGTATGAGGTCAATTGTCCCTAAGACCACATGGGCTAATCCGAAGCCGAAAATGGTGTTTGCTAGCATGTCATTGGCGTTCTTTTGCTTTTTTAGAATATAGCCTGTCGTTGTGACGGCTGTTCCTAGTGTGGTTGGAATAAAGCCTTCGCGAATTTCCATTCAATCTCCCCCTACATCGAGTTATGGCACATGCCGTACCAGTAAGTAGTATCACCATTTAAACAAATAGGATGCTTGCTAATAAAACAGCCCAACCGTTATGATTAGAAAGATGTTGATAGAAAATAAAACGGCTGACCGGAAGTAATAATAGGCCATTTATTTAGCAGTTTTTTGCAATCAAAGTTTAAGGGAAAAGAAAGTGGTGTAAAGATGAACGCGTATATTTGGTTAACAATGGCTATTTTATTTGAAGTTTTTGGGAGTTCCATGCTTAAAGTTTCCAATGGATTTAAGAGGTTAGTTCCAGCGATAGGGGTTATTGTCGGAATGGGATTCGCTTTTTATTGTTTATCCATTGCCTTAAAAACACTCCCTCTGGGTAACGCCTATGCTATATGGGCTGGGCTTGGCACGGCTTTAATTACCTTGGTAGGAGTTGTTTTTTGGAGAGAGAAGTTGAATTTAAAAAAGGTTGCGGGACTTATATGTATCATTACAGGCGTTGTCTTACTTAGGCTTGCTAATCCGGGCCATTAGAATAGAGGAGATAAATAATGAAAAAGGGTTATATTGCGTTATCCATTGCGATTATTAGTGAGGTATTCGGTACGACGATGATTAAATTATCTAACGGATTTACAGAAATGCTTCCCCTATTTGGAGTTGTGGTAGGGTTTGGTTCAGCATTTTACTTTTTATCAGTCTCTCTTAAAGAACTCCCTCTTAGTTTAGCTTACGCCATTTGGTCCGGAGTAGGTACAGCATTAACAGCTATACTTGGTATTGCAATTTGGCAGGATCCTTTTAATGCAATTACGTTTGTAGGGCTGCTCCTAATTGTTGGGGGAGTCGTTTTAATGAACGCTTCAACAGGGAAAGAACAAGAAACAGAACCTTCTCACTAATACTTGGCGAAAATATAAAACACTACAAAGGGGAGAAGTTAAATTGGGAAAAGATATTCTAGAAAATGACTGGGCTCCATTGCTCCAAGACGAATTCTCAAAAGATTATTACCAAGAGCTGCGAACATTTTTGAAAGAGGAGTATGCAAAGCACACGATTTATCCAAAGAAGGAAGACATTTTTAATGCACTTCATTTCACTCCGTATGAAAAAGTAAAAGTAGTCATTCTAGGACAGGATCCATATCATGGCCCTAACCAGGCACATGGCTTAAGTTTTTCCGTGAATCCACAGGTAAGTATTCCACCATCTTTGCGAAACATCTTTAAAGAGCAGCAGGATGATTTAGATGTCCCCATACCAAATCATGGGTATTTGATCAATTGGGCAGAACAGGGAGTATTGCTCCTAAATAATGTCTTAACGGTTCGAAAGGGACAAGCACATTCACATAGAGGTATGGGCTGGGAGCGGTTTACAAATCGGGTGATCGAGACGTTGAATGATAAAGAGACCCCAGTAGTATACATCCTGTGGGGATCAGCGGCTCAGAAAAAAGAGGCGCTAATTGATACAAATAAGCATTATATAATAAAAGGGCCACACCCAAGTCCATTATCTGCTTATCGTGGTTTCTTTGGAAGTAAACCCTTTTCTCGTACAAACGAGATACTAGAGAAGCAAGGATTAAAAGGGATTGATTGGTAACAATGTAAAACTGTAATTAACTTCAAAGTTATTTTCACTCTTTTGTTAATGGGGTTACAATCAATTCCTATGGTATTAACAGGCTTGTATAAATGTAGTTTCTGAAAAAGTCTTTGATCAACTCATAGAGTCTGGTCAAAGACTTTTTTGTTCATAAATAATGAGAGTGCAGCTGGGGAACTATATTAGAAAAGACGAAGGGGTTGCTTTTATGAGTTCTTTACTTTCTGAAATTGAAGCAACTTTTAAAGATAATGATGACTTTTTCTTGCTTCCACAAAATATACAAGGCATCGATATTGTTTTAATGGGATTGACAAGCCTTATTGATATCTCAAAATCCATTGAAGCTTTGGAAGAGAAGCTAGTGGAGAAAAACTTAACAAAAAAAGAAATCCTAATGCAATTAAATAACAGTGGAGAGAAAAAAACGAATATAGAAGAAATAAGTTCTTCCGTCATCGAAGGAAAGCTCCTTGTCCTGGTTAAGTCTAAAGCAACTGTTATTACTTTAAAACCAATAGGAAAAAAACTATCCAGATCTGTTGAATCATCAGAAAATGAACAGGTTTTACAAGGTCCCTTAGTAGCTTTTACAGAAGAACTAGATACAAGTATCGGGATTTTAAGAAAGCAATTACCTACAGCAAATCTTCTTGTGAAAAATTATACGATGGGTAGGGATATTAATAGGAAGTTGTCTCTCCTTTATTGTAAAGGAAAAGCAAGTCAAAAATTGATACGCGCCATAATGGATAAAATAGAAACTTCCCAGGATAAAGAAATCAATAATATTCAGGATTTAATCAAGGTGCTGGGGATGCGTTCCCATAGTGTGGTTGCCCCCTTTAAAATAACGGAATTGCCAGAAGAAGCAGCGCAGTCCTTACTCAAAGGTAAGGTTGCGTTATTCTTGGATAATTTCCCATTTGCCTTAGTTTTACCGGGTGTTATTTGGGATCTATTTATTCTTGAAAATGATCGAAATTTTACCTATCCACTGATGCTTGCCATAAGGTTGCTTCGGATCGTCGCTATTATTGTGTCGCTAATCGTACCTGGGTTGTATGTAGCCCTGGTAGCAGTAAATCCAGAAGTTCTTCGAATAGAGTTAGCCCTCTCTATTGCACAAAGCCGGGAGGGTATTCCTTACCCGGCTTTTGTGGAAATGTTGTTTATGCTTATTATTATGGAATTTATTATCGAAGGAAGTATTAGGCTTCCTAAAAGTATTGGTCCCACAATAACAATGGTAGGCGGAATTATTATAGGTCAGGCAGTCGTGGAAGCAAAATTAGTAAGTAATATTCTAATCATTTTTTTGGCTGCTGCGACTATTGCTAATTCCACCATCATTGGTTTTCAAAATGCTGCCTCTATCAGGCTATTCAAATATATTATCTTAATTTTAGCTGCAATCTATGGAGTACTGGGAGTTCTTGCTGGCATCTTTCTTATTGGTGCTCACCTTGCAAGCATCCAGGTTTTCGGGATCTCTTATCTATCAAACAACTTGAAGAAGGAGGGAGCAAAAATTGGATAAAAGTATTCAAATAACCGTTTTTTATATTCTTACGCATATGGGATTAATTTTCTTTTTGTACCCGGCAAATATAATAGAAAGTACAACAACAGCACACTGGATTCCTATTTGTATAGGTCTTTTCGTGCATATCTTAATTGTTATCATTTATTTAAAGGGCCTTCAATTCTTTCCTCACAAAGATCTTGTATCTATCTATACCGCTTCAGGGGTCACCATGACATTTCTATTTCTCCTTCCGGTAGGTGTGTACTTTTTGATGATAAATATTATTACAGTTCGAGCTTATTCCGAGATTATTATGATTATTTTCTTATCGAAGACACCTCTGTGGGCAATTATGGGGTTACTGTTATTTAGTGCAACGTATCTTGCGTATAAAGGGTTAAAAGCTATCTTTCAGACTGGTTTAATATTGGCAATACTAGTTCTACCTCTCATTCTGTTCACCATTGTTGTTTCTTTTCAGAATGTAGATTGGCGCTATATCTACCCCATATGGAATGATGATTTCTCCTTCTTTAATAAATCCGTCTATTATAAGAGCTTTTTCGCTATTGGTGGTTCCTTTTTATTCCTTGGATTCGTGCACCCTGTTTTACCTTATCGTCCTAAAATGGTCTTACTTAGCGTGATAGCTATTCTTCCACTCTTTTTAATTTCTGTATACGTTCCTATTATGACTTTCGGACAAGCTACCTCTTCTAACTTTTTATTTCCCTACGTAATGACGGTAGATGCAATCAATTTATCATGGCTTATGCTTAACCGAGTAACTTTATTCTTTCTCTTAGGTTTGGTCATTTTCATTACATTATTTATGGCGCTTGTATTATGGAAAACTGCTAGAATTATGCATGCTTTTTTACCTTTACGAAACCAAGGACTGCTTGTGATTCTATTGGCAATTTTTATCTTTAGTTGTGCGTTGTTTATTTCAGATTGGAAAGAAATTGAAAAGATCTTTGGTTGGAATACACCTCTACGATTTTATGTTGTATTTGGTGTGCCCATCTCCGTTCTTATACTGGGATTAAGACGAACAAAGGGAGAAACAACGCCATGATAATCAGAAAAGTAACTTTTATTTGCTGCTTACTCATATTATTAAGTGGTTGCTGGGACAATAAGGATATTAATCACCGTTTAATGCCAGTGGTCCTAGGCATTACAGGAGAAGGTGACCAATATAAAGCTTACCTGCAAGTGCCTAGGCCTGAAAGTGACGAAATGGGGTCACAAGTTATTATAGAGGAAGGGCACACTATTAACCAAATTGTAAATAAAATTAGTGTGAATATGGAAAGTAGCATTGATTTATTGCATATCAAGGTAATTATTGTAGATAAAGAACTTGCAGAGAAAGGACTATCTGACCTTATTACTGGTTTTATGCGGTCTAGGGATATTTCTTCAAAGGCCCTAATGGCTGTTAGTGAAAGTAATTTAGACGATTTGTTTTCGAAGATATCGCATTATAAAGCACCAGAGGGCTCAATATTATTGGATTACTTTGAAAAAAACGCAGGCTGGGAACCACAGATTGCACTTACAAGAATTTGGCAAGTTTATAGAAGTATTCATTCCTACACAAGAGATGTTGCCATACCATTGGTAGGAATGGGAGACACTACTTTTTTAAATCATACGGGTTCCGCTGTTATAAAAAACGGGAAAATGGTAGGTAGAATTAGTTCTGATGAGACTTTGCTATATAACGCCTTTAGTGGACACAGTACGAATGGGAAAATAGAAGTGTTGGATGATGCCAGTGTGATGATCCTTGGTAATCAATTAATGACCAAGAATAAGTTTGAAAACGACAAACCTTACCTCACTACAAATATTTCGTTTAAAGTAATGATACTCGAAACGAAAAACAATCCATCAGCAGAAAAAATAAAGAAAGAGTTGGATAAACTTCTCATGGGTCGTCTAGAAGGGTTATTAGAAAAGTCTCAAAAGAATAAAGCTGATATTTTTGGGATGGGTCAATACTTTAGAAAGGAGATCCCGCGAGACAAACTGAAGAATTGGCGATCAAACTATTATTTAGCTTTAAAACTGGACCTTAATGTGGAGGTAGATATTCAGAATGCCGGAAATTTGAAAATACCTTCTAAATAATGGAGTCCCACAAGCCAAATGAAAATTTGGCTTGGACTCGATTTAGCAGAAATTAATAAATTATAGAAGACCTTCTTGTTCATATAAAAAGTCATATGGGATATCAATAAAAATAAATACATCCTCTGACATAGGGAAAGAGTATGTTCTTATACGTTCATCTCGTTCAATATCTGTATATAGATCGGAGAGTATGCCTTTTTTCTCTATGTTCATGCGGACAATGTTTTCAAAAAAGTAAGGGCGCCAGCTCCAGTTCTTTTGCCTTCCTTCATAATGTAGTTTCCACTCGCCATCACTATTTTTCTCTGCGTTGGAGGAAAGTTGGTATCCAGCTTGATTACATATGTAAACACGGAATGTAATAGGATCACAGTCATTAGCAATGGTGAGTATTGTCTTATCATAATGGTCTTCTGTGTTTAATTTTTTCAGGCTTTTACTTAGTTGATTGTTTATTGATTCGGTCAAATCAAGCTGAGCTTTCATCTTTTTCTGTTCAAATGTGATGAAATGGTGAAAATCTTTTTTTATTTTCTCCTTACAACAATCTGTCGCTACAAATTCAGGCAGCTCTTTTGCGAAGTAAATCCCTTGGTAGTAACGCCCACCATTTCGCCAAGCATAATTTAATTGTTGGAATGTTTCTATGCCTTTAAACAGCAGCGTAGCACCAATTTTTCTTGAGAACATAGAGAGTAAATGGTGCACGTCTTGATAAAGGTGTGGTAATGCATCATTTTCTAGAAAAGAGGTATCTACTTTTAAGATATTTGGTTTAATCATTGCTAATCGTTCCAAGTTTCCATTTTGGTTCCCTGCATCATCAATTGCCAGACGTATACCAAGTGTTTGGATATAGGCTAGTAGGTGTTTGTAAGAGTCAATGTGTTTGATCACATAGTCTGCAGATAGCTCTAGAACGAGCCTGTTTAAGTTTAAGCCTCGTTCTGCGTATGATTGTAATAGATTTAGTAATGTTTCTCCATTATCATTTAATAATAATTTTGCATTATAATTAATAAATAAAAGCGTTGATTGTTCAGTATGGAAAAAGAGGTCTAAGGCTTTTTGTTGAATAATCGTGTTCAATTCCAGTCGAAATTCGCTCGGAATGGAATCATCCTTAAAGAACCAATCTAGACTGAGTTTTTCAGAATCTTCGTAGTAGGGTTTTAACTCGTAGCCAATAATTAATTGATTTTCGGCACTAATAATCGGCGAAAAATATGGAACAACTTGCTCTTGATTCATCATGATATCTAAAGGGTCCAAATCGATCACCTCCATCTCTGGTTATATGTATTATAGCATGAGCGAAGTAGGATTTCTTTAATTTCAATTGGTATAGTTTTAGAAATGAATAAACAAACCAGCATTTTTTTAATGCCGGTTTGCTTTATAGTGATTAGGTTAATTTTACGTGATTCTGTAGACGGAAAATACTGTTCCCGATGGAGAGGAACTACCAATATTGATTCCAATTGTTAATCCGCTTGCTTCATAGAATAGTCCAATAACATCGCCAGCATTGAGTGTTACATCTCCTGTTAGTGTAACGGTGCCATTACCTAGTATTACACGGAGGTTTAGTAACAGTGCTATATTTACGTTTAGAACAGGGAACAAGCCTGAAACTAACTCTGTGGCAACTGGAGTAATCCGGCGAATCGAGAAAGCTGGATTGACGTCTGCACCGATTTGGGCAGAAATAGTTGCTAAAGTTTGGTAGCTGACTGTTGCCTTAAGAGAATATCTTCCAGTAGCTGGTACTGTATAGCTTCCAGTCGTAGGGTTGAAGTTGGCGCTGGAATAGTTAGGTGCAGTTACGAGCCAGTCACCAAGTTGTGTAGAAGCGGTAACTGAAGTAGCGGACGTTCTCCTAGCGGAAAAACCAGTTGCAGCTAATGTTGGTCCTGCTACTCCAGTTGGACCTATAACGCCAGTAGGTCCCGTAACGCCGGTAGCCCCCGTGACACCAGTAGGTCCCGTGATGCCGGTAACACCGGTCGGCCCGGTAATGCCTGTTGGTCCGGTGATCCCAGTAGCCCCTGTGACACCGGTCGGCCCGGTAATGCCTGTAGGTCCCGTGATGCCCGTAGCGCCGGTAACGCCAGTCGGCCCCGTGATGCCCGTAGCACCCGTGACACCAGTAGGTCCCGTAATACCAGTCGGGCCAGTAATGCCCGTAGCCCCTGTGACGCCAGTCGGCCCGGTAATCCCATCAGCGCCTGTGACGCCAGTAGGCCCTGTGATGCCCGTAGCACCCGTGACACCGGTCGGTCCTGTGATGCCCGTAGCGCCTGTGATGCCCGTAGCGCCTGTGATGCCCGTAGCGCCAGTGACGCCAGTTGGTCCAGTAATCCCCGTAGGTCCAGTAATGCCATCAGCGCCGGTGACACCCGTCGGTCCGGTAATCCCAGTAGAGCCTGTAACGCCAGTTGGTCCAATAACTCCGATAGGTCCGGTAACACCCGTCGGCCCTGGTGCGCCAGTGATCCCTCTGACCACTACAACGCCGGTCGGCCCTCTAGGTCCCGCTGGTCCCGTAGTCCCTGTTCTCCCTGGATCCCCGGCTGGACCGGGTGGCCCATAAGGTCCTGGAGGTCCATAAGGCCCCGGTGGCCCCGCTGGCCCTGGAGGTCCAGGGGGACCAGGGTAATGATTATGTCCGCTTGAACATTTACAACAAGAAGAAGGATCTGACTGATTTACATATACTTTATTGCATACATTGCAAGAATGGTTGTTATTAGAACTATTATTCACGTTTGAATCGCTAAAATATTTGTTTTTATAAGCATCATTAGACTTCCTCCCATTTTCTCTTTTCAAAGAGCGTTTAAAATCATCGTGCTGCATATTGTTTCTCACTCCCTACTATTTCATAGTAGTAATCTAAATAGTATATTTTGATTGGCCAAGTATTGGTTGGGGTGGAATAACAGAAATGACTTAATAGGGGAAAGAGCATATAAAAAAGGATAGGAGTCTCCCTTTTACAGAAGACTTCTAGCCTTATTTCTTAGCTTCTAGTTTTAAAAATTGCATGCGCTCATTAAAAAGGGTGGGATAGGATAAATATCCTAGCATAATACTTGTCACAACGGCTGTCGTTAGAAGGAGAAAAAGGATCAGTAATTGAAATAAAACTGCCTGTACTGGGTCTGCTCCAGCTATAATTTGCCCGCTCATCATTCCTGGAAGCTGCACAAGTCCAATTGTTTTCTGACTCTCAATTGTCGGGATGGTGCTTGCCTGAATCGATGTTATTAATTGTTTATGGACTGCTTGCTTCGGCGTTCCACCAAGGGAAAGAATAAGCTCGGTCTCTTTTGATTTTGACTCTACCTCTGATATAAAACGATTTAGAAACAATATGGAAAGCACCATGGAGTTTCCGATAACCATACCACTAATCGGAATAATGTACTGGGCAGTGGCAGGTGTTATGCCTAGGCCTAGTAGAATTCCTTGTGTTAGTATCTCAACTGTAATAAAGGTGAGGACAAGCTTCCGTGTAATCCCTTTAATTTGTACGCCTTTTTTTCTAGCGTTTTGTGTTGCTGCAGCTATCATAAGAATAATCATAAGTAGGATATAGATAAGATGTTCCGACTCGAAAACAATTTGCAGAACATATCCTACAGCGAGAAGCTGAATAATAGATCGTACTGTAGCAATCAGTGTATCTTTTTCAAGTCCCAAATTTAATGTCTTAGATAATACAAGAGGAATAATAACAAAGATTAGTGTAATAGCCAGTGATAGATAACTCATGAATTGTCTCCTTTCACAAAAAGCCTGACTTCATTGTTTTCAGGCTCGTCTAAAAGAGAGCTTTCTCCAGATTCAATGAGTTGTCCATCTATTAACACCCATGTATAATCCCCGATTGTTCGCGCTTGTTGAAGATTGTGTGTAATCCACACAATTGTCGTGCCATAATGTTTATTAATCCTTACAATTAACGCTTCAATATCTTGTTGGGAAACTCTATCTAGAGAAGAAGTAATTTCATCTAGAAGTAATATAGAAGGGCGGTTTACGAGTGTTCTAGCAATCGATAGCTTTTGCCTTTGGCCACCTGATAGGTCGTTTGTGCTCTGGGTAGAAATAGTAATCGGCAGACCTACGAGCTGCAGTAATTCTTGTGCCTTTTCCTCTGAAAGATCCTTGCCCTGTAAAGTTAGGGGCATAGCAAGGTTTTCATATACTGTTCCGTCAATCATGGTTGCATCTTGCAAGGCAAAACCAACCATTCTTCTTAACTCAACAGGTGGATAGGAAGCAACTTCTTTTCCCGCGATTAGTATGTCACCTGTATCGGCTGAATGTAGGCCATTGCATAATTTGAATAAGGTGGACTTACCAGCTCCTGATGGCCCTACAAGCGTGGTGATTTTCCCTTCATAAAAAGTCCCGGAAAGGTTCTGTATGATGGTTTTTCCTCTAACAGAAAAGGTGACATTATTCCATTGAACTGCTGCATTTAATGATGGCATTTTTTTCACTTCCTTTTAGTGCGCAAATGTGCTGCACTTTTCCTATTATGAGAATATCCATAGCGTAACATGTATGGATAAAAGAAAAAACTTCCACTATTAAAGTAGCGGAAGTTCTTATATCCCCTATATTAGTTCTTACAAAACGTTTCACCGGCCCTTATCTCCTGTTGCTTTTAGGGTCGAATGCATCTCTAAGCCCATCTCCAATAAAGTTAATGGCAAGCACGGTTAAAAGGATAGCTAACCCAGGTGGAATCCAAGCTTCTGGATGATCGCGTAAAATACGTATGTTCTGTGCTTCTGAAATCATATTTCCCCAAGTAGGAGTAGGTTGCGGGATGCCCATTCCAATAAAGCTTAACCCTGATTCTACTATAATCATCGTCGCCATTAAAAGCGTTGCATTTACAATAATTGGCCCAATGGCATTTGGAATAAAATGCTTAAAAATAATCCGCAGGTCATTCGCCCCAATTGCCCTGGCACCAAGAATGAATTCCTGCTCACGTAACGATAGGAAGGTCCCCCGCACAATTCTCGTTAAGGTCGGCCAGGCCGTTATAGCAATAACTGTTACGAAAATGCCCACCGTTACTTTTTCAAGAATGGCAATAATAGTAAGAGCTAAAACGAGAAATGGTAATGCTAATACCAGGTCAGCGGCACGCATTATCATATTATCTACTTTTCCACCGTAGTAACCTGCTACTGCTCCTGTAACGACACCGATTATAAGGGTGAATAACATAGCAGAAAACCCAACTGTAAGTGAAATTCTAGCACCGTAAATTAGGCGTGCAAAATTATCTCTACCAGAGCCATCTGTGCCGAGTATATGATCTGCAGAAGGTGGCTTCTCAATAAGCATAAGATCCCCTTTTGTAGGGTCATGTTCTGTTAAGAGAGGGGCAAATAAAGCTGCCAAAATAAAAATAACTAAGACCACAATACCTGCAAGGGCCAATTTGTTTTTTAAAAATCGTTTCCTTGCCAATGTAAAGGGACTCTGATTGTATTTCTGGGTGGATGAAACTTGTATGTCTTCCGTAGAGTTTGCTTTCACATCATATCACCTCAATCATAGCGGATCCTAGGATCGACAATACTGTAAAAAATATCTGCCAGCAGGTTACCAATAAGAATGGCTACACCTAATAGGAGTGTGATCGACATAATAACAGGATAGTCTCTATTTGTAATAGAGTTTATAAACAAGGTTCCGAGTCCAGGGTAGCTGAAAACTTGTTCTGTTATAATGGCACCACTTAGTAATGCACCAAATTCAAACCCCATTAACGTGATGATTGGAATAATAGCATTTCGTAAGGTGTGCTTGTACAACACATTACGATCATTCATTCCTTTAGCTTTTGCTGTTCGAATATAATCACTGCCAAGTACATCAAGTACTTCTGATCGCATATATCGCATATAGGTTGCGGTCCCTGCAAGCCCAAGCGTTATTCCTGGGAGCACCATGTGATGGATACGGTTTAGGAACTCAGAAAAGCCTGTAATGTGTATGTTAGAGATGGTTCCTTGTGCTGGAAACCAACCCAATTTAATAGCAAATACATAAATGGCAATTAGACCAAAGAAAAAGTTAGGAATAGCCAACCCTAGAAACCCAAAAGTGGTAGCACTATAATCAAGAGGGGAATAGGGGTTTTTTGCCGAATAGATCCCAATTGGTATTGCCACAACTAACGTGATGACAAGAGCAAATAAACCTAAGTAAACGGTATTGACAATTCTTTCACTAATAAGACTTTGAACATCACGACCTTTATAGTACATTGATTCCCCAAAATCCCCTTTTGCCATGGATGTCGCCCAGCGGAAGTATTGGACAGGAATAGGGTCGTTTAATCCGAGTGCTTCTCGCTGCTCATTAAATACTTCAGGATCAACAGTTGGATCAAGAATCTTACCGGTAAAAGGATCACCCGGCGCTGCTTTGGCTAGGGCAAACACAATGATGGACAGCATGATAAGCATCGGTATAAAAACAAGTATTCTTCTAATGATGTATTTATGCATAAAAATCCCCCCCTATGAAGGAGGAGAGTATGCTCCTGAGCATACTCTCTACTTTATTTTAGTCTAGCTCTTGCGCCCAGAGACTAGCGTGACTTGTTAGTTCGCGTCATTAACCCACCATAGATGAGCATCTTGATACATGGTGTATGGTAATGGCTCTACACCTTGCAATCGTTTATTGTAAGCCCATAGACTATTTTGTGCGTACAATAGCAGTGCAGGAAGGTCTTCAGAAAAGACTGTCTGCCATTCAGAATATACTTCTGCACGATAATCCTGTTCAAAAGCTTCTGGTGCTTTTAATGCCTTTTGCATAAGTTCTTCTGATTCTGAATTATTCCATCTTGAGAAGTTGTAAGCTGCCTTCGTTGCCCATAGACCAGATGGGTCAGGATCAGCACTTCCAAGACTCCAGCCCAATAAATATAAATCCCAATCGGTGTTGTCATTTGTTAATTCCTCTACATAAGCGGTCATTTCTTTAGGCTGACGCAAATTGACATTAATTCCAGCTTCCTCAAGCTGTTGTTCAATTAATGGTGCTGATTTTTCACGAAGTTCGTTTCCTGTCGGGTAGTCCATATTGAGTACCCATTCGTTGCCATCAGGGTCTTCTCTGAACCCATCTCCATCTGCGTCCACATAGCCAAGTTCATCTAACATTGATCCAGCCTTGTCAGGATCATACGTGTAATTGGTTGCAGCAGCATCATCATAAGCCCAGAATTGTGTGGCGATTGGAGAATTAATTGGCTGCCCACGTCCGTATAGAAGACCTTCTACAAGACCTTGACGATTTACGGCATAGGAAATGGCCTGCCTTACTTTTGGATCAGCTAATTTTTCGTTAGGTACCCAATTGTCTGGCTCGAGTGCACCTGATTCTACATCCTCACCTGTACGATGATTATGCTTAAAGCCAAGGAGCTGATACCCAAAATCCGGTTGTTCAATGATTTCAATATTTCCAAAACCTTGTACGGTTTCAAAGTCAGCTGGCGGTATGCCATTTGGATCGGCAATGAAGTCTACCTCGCCCGATTCAAGTAAGCCGGTCATAACTGATTGTGCGACTACTTTCCATACAATGCTCTCTAAGTATGGAGTTCCTTGCCAATAATCTTCATGTCTCTCCAGAATATACTGTTCTCGTTCTACCATTTCTGTAAATTTAAATGCTCCCGTACCAATAACCGCGCCAGCATCACGAGACTCCGCAGCTTCCGGCATTTCAGCTACTGGAATATCTTTGAAAATATGCTCTGGGATAATTGGGAAGCTCGCATAATACAGTGGGTTAATATTTGGCTCTTCAAAATGAAATGTTACAGTATAATCATCCTCTGCTACTACGCCTTCAAACGTATCTGTCTCACCTGAACTGTATGCAGTATAGCCAAGTAGTGGAAGGACGTAGGCAGTTCTTATCCCGCCTGCTGAAACATAATCAGGATCGGACATGGATTTGTATGTGAAAACAACATCTTCAGCAGTGAAATCTTCGCCGTCATGCCATTTCACACCTTCTTCAAGCTTTAAAGTCAGGGAGGTTTGATCCTCGTTTGTTTCCCATTCTTTTGCTAAGCTTGGAATAAATTCAAGACTCTCATTTTGTGATACAAGACTATCATGTGTAAAACTTAATATGTTAGCTTCATATGCTTCTTCGTAAAAAATAGGATTGAACATACCTGCTGGTGCAGAATACATTGCCCCAGTCAATGTTCCGCCTGCTTGCGGGCCACTGTCGGCTTTTTCTTCCTTATCTTCTTCACCATCATCTGTATTTTCTGTTGTATCCTCAGTCTCTGCGCCTTCTTCATCGCCATCGTCATTACAAGCAACTAATAAGAAACCCATCATGCATAAAAAGACTAGCAGAATCAATAATTTCCTAAACGCTCTATTCATCCTAAAATCCCCCTTTATTCAAAGAAATGATTAAACCATTAATCATCCACACCCTCCTTTTCGATAGTTTTATATGAAAAAAGGCAACATAAAGGAAATAATGGCCTTTTTTACACGTGAGGATAGCTTGAGATATTATCAGAAGAGGTTCTCACCAAATTCCTTGCTCTAAAGACGTGCGATGTATAATCTTGCATTACTTTGTTTCTAACTTTGATGAACATTACCTAATCCACCATGTTATCCATGGTGTAAATGGCAGGATACCTCGTGTTCTGTGCCAACAGCAGTTAATGATGGTACTTCCTTTTCACACCGCTCATGTGCAAATGGACATCTCGTCCGGAAAGCACATCCGGAAGGGGGATTAGCTGGACTCGGTATGTCTCCTTTTAACCTTATGGTGTGTTCATCTGTTTTCTTCTTAGTAAGGGTTGGAATAGAAGACAGTAATGCCTGTGTATAAGGATGGGCAGGTTCCTGAAATAGTTTAGAGGTTGGTGCTATCTCGACAATTTTTCCTAAGTACATCACGGCAACGCGGTCACTAATATGCTTCACAACACTAAGGTCATGGGCGATAAACAAATACGTAAGCCCAAGCTCTTCCTGTAAATCCTTCATAAGATTTAGTACTTGTGCCTGAATGGATATATCCAAGGCGGAGACTGGTTCATCGCAAACAACAAATTCGGGATTTGTAATAAGTGCCCTCGCAATGCTAATTCGTTGTCTTTGACCACCGGAAAATTCATGGGGATACTTTAAGCGATCTTCAGCACGCAGCCCAACTTTTTCTATAAATTCTATCGCCTTTGCTTGCCTTTCCTTCTTTGATAAAGAAGTTTGAACAAGTAATGGTTCTTCTACCAATTCAGCTACACTCATCTTGGAATTTAGAGAGCCAAATGGATCCTGGAAGACCATTTGCATATTGCGTCGATAGGGACGGAATTGATTTCTTTTCATGCTTGTGATATTTGCATCTTTATAAAGTATGGTTCCTTCCGTAGCATCGAGCAGCTTGAGAATAACCCTGCCAAGGGTTGATTTACCAGATCCTGATTCCCCTACAATACCAAGGGTTTCGCCTTGATTGATGGATAATGATATGTCATCTACTGCTTTCAACTGGCCAACCGTTCGTTTAAAAACGCCACCCTTAATCGGAAAGCATTTTTTAATATTCTGAATATTAAGGACGGGTTTTTCTACTTTTCTTTCATTTTTTACAGTCATTCCTTCACCTCCGAGGGATAAAGATGACAACGAACATGGTGTTCCGAATCACTTGTATACAAGCTTGGGTTTTGTAAATGGCATTTTTCCATTACATGTGGACAACGTGTAGAAAAGCGACAGCCCGATGGAAAATCATAAGCTGGCGGAACGGTTCCTTTGATCGTACCAAGTCGGTTTACGTCTTTATCCACCATGGGAAGGCTATCCAATAAACCTTGTGTATATGGATGTTTTGGTGATTCTAGTAATACATCAACAGTAGCTTCCTCTACAATCTGACCACCATACATCACCATCACCCGATCAGCATATTGGGAAACCACGCCAACATCGTGGGTGATTAAGAGAAGCGCCATTTGAAATCTTTCTTTCATTTCGTTCATTAAATCAAGGATTTGTGCCTGAATCGTAACGTCGAGGGCAGTGGTTGGCTCATCGGCTATTAATAACATAGGGTCGCAAGAAATGGCCATCGCAATCATCACCCGCTGGCGCATTCCACCTGAGAGCTGGTGAGGATACTCCTTCATTATTTCTTCTGCTCTTGATAGACCAACTAGCTTTAATAAATGGACTGCATGCTGGTGAGCTTCTTGTCGACTCATTTTTTTATGCTTCCGAACAATTTCCGTGATTTGGTTTCCAATCGTAAACACGGGATTAAGTGCCGTCATTGGCTCTTGAAAGATCATCGCTATATCATTACCACGGATTTTTGTCATCTGCTTGGCGTTATAATTGGTAATGTCCTTTCCGTTAAGCGTGATTTTTCCACCTTCAATACGACCTGGTTTATTAATTAATTGCATAATAGAAAGAGCACTTATGCTTTTGCCACTTCCAGATTCACCAACTAACGCGACAGTCTCCCCAGGGGAAATTTTGAAAGATATATCATCCACTGCCTTAGCGGTCTTTCCTTCTTCTAGATGAAAATATGTCTTTAAATTATCCACTTGCAGCACGGCTTGCTGTGTCATGTTAACACCCCACTCTTCAATTAATAGAAGAAAAATATGATAGCTTTTTTAAAATAGAATGATTCGTATAAAATATGAGGTGAACTTGTATAATATTCTTTTTTTATGAGAGAAAAGTATGAGGGTGGGACAAAAGAGTTACGATAAAAAACAAACTCCCGAGCTAATTTATCCTCAAGAGTTTGTTAGGTAGAATCTGTTCGATTATGGTAAATAACTTTCAATAAAACCCATCTGATCAATCCCCCTACAGCTAGTCCAACTGGTAGAGAAAGCATTGGCAGCCACATGGGGCCGATTAAATAGCCGGAAATTTTTAGCACCGGTGAAAATATAAGACCAAGTGTTACAAAGTATGCGGAAAACACGAGCGGTAAATAGGCAAAGGCTTTTTTACCACCACCGGCATCTTTATAAGCGTCCCATATACCGAAGAAGTAGAGACAGGGATAAAACATCAGCCAAAGATAATTTGTCTGTTCAATAGCCTCATCGATTTTAAAATGAAAGCTTAAGATTATAATTCGGTTAAAGTTCCCCATGACATTAATGAGAAATTCCAACCCAACAAGGGTAAGACCTTTCACGTACTTTTTATTTAACAGCTGCCCGAAACCCGGTAAGGCAATACTCCATAAAACGGCCTCTAATTTTTTGCTTTTTTCCTTGAGATTTGTCTCCATAGACACACCTATTTCGCTAGTTCTTTTCTGTCAGCTGCAATAGGGGGCTGTTCCATCCAACCTTTTTCGATAAAAATAGTAGCAGAGTCATTTGCATACTTAGAAATTTCGGCAATTAGTCGGGTATATTGTACGGCTAAATCATGTCGTGGACTAGTTGATAAAGATATACCATATTCCCCAATACTTGAATTAATGAGTGTTGAAACCACATACATCATTAACTTATCAGAGAATGGCGCGGTGGTAGAAGTCGTGACCTCTGACGTCAATAATGGCGACCCTTGGGGAAGATTATCTACATGCAGTAATTTAGTAAAGACAGATAGGTGCTTTTCGGAAATGTCCCTTCCTCTTTCAAAGAAGCGCCTTAGTTCTTTGGAGGGGGAAACCTGACTAAATCCAGTGATCAGTGCATGACCAAGTGCATTTCTTTGAGAATGAAAAAGAAGGTTACTTATTTCGATGCCAAGCAACGGCCTCCGTTCGCCAAACCAGCCCGACAGGAAGCTATCCTTTTTAACAAATTCCACTTGTCGAGGCGTTGGAAGAGTGGGATTTTTTGAACTAAGTCCTTTTATCTTAGAGAGCGCTTTCGCCTTTATATGAGTTTCCTTTGTTGAATCTAAGCAGCCAGAAAAAAATTGAATGACATCTTCTCTGTTCGACACAGACAAGGCCATGCTGTACATGCTTAAGGTCATGATGGACATATTTAGAACATATTCAAGATATAATGCATCGGAGAATAACCGAGGTGCATCTGGTTTAACGTCTTCGTTTGTAAAACCCTGTGGAATAGGGTAATCTTCTGCTTTAAAAAGAGCAATAACCTCATTATTTTTTTGTTCGGCGAGTGACTTTGATTCTTCCAGTATTCCCTTAATGTCTTGGTCATCAATATGTGTTAGGAAATGTGTTAACCCACATATTGCAAGTGTATTGCTTTGAAAGGCAGTCCATAAGTGGGACACTTCTGAGGCTGTAAGGCGACTGTTTGTGTGTTTTTCTTCCACGTTACTCTCTCCCATTCTGAATTAAATCGTTTCTATCTACCATTCTTGGTGGCTCCTCCAACCAGTGGTTATGAATCATTAACTTTGTACCTTCTTCTGCATAAAGGGCAATTTCACCACTTAACCTTGCGTAAAGTGCTGCGATATCACGCCTTGTATTCGTTGCGATACTTAATCCATAAAAACCAATCCCCTGTGAGATCATACCTATTGTATAAAACAACAGAAGCTTGTCAGAAAAGGGGCTGATACTAGCAGATTCGGTCACATAGCTATCCGAACCCATCGGTGTTGGGATATTACTTTTCGCTAAGTGGTTCGAAAAAGTAGATACATGTTTTTTTGCTATGTTATTCCCCTTTAATAAATAGGATTTCACTTCATCTGATTTGGCAACCTGAGCAAAACCTAATATGGTCGCTGCACCTAATGTATTCCTCTCCATATTTGCGTAAAGCTGAGCAATTTCCAGTGCAAGCAAAGGACGCTTATCACCAAACCATCCATTTAAAAAGCTATCTTTTGTAACAAAGTTTACATTTTCAGGTGTAGGGATGGTTGGAGGAGAAACATATACTCCTTTTTTCTGAGCAATTGTAACAGCTTGCATATGCATGGAATTAGCATTACCTAATGATTCTGTATAGAACTGGTAAATGTCAGCATTGGAACTCTGCGAAACACCATTAGCAGTATTTGTCATCGCGAGGATGAACAGCTGGATCGTGTAGTGAAGCATATAGGTGTCTGAGTATAAACGAGGTGCTTCCACATCAACGTCCTCTTCTGAGAAGCCTTTAGGTATAGGACAAGCATTCTTTGTTAGTAATTGGGCAGCATTTTCTAATTCAAATGTTGAGACCCCATAAACTTTTTCCAATAAATCGCGAATCTCCGCATCCTTTGCCTTCTCTTTAAAGTAAGAAAGCATTGCCTTTGTGGAAGAGGCATTCATATACGTTCCCCACAAATTTGCAATTTCTGAAGCGGTAGCCTTTGTATGTTTATCCATTGCAATAACCCTCCTTTATTCCGGTGAGTATAGTTTGGCATTCAACAATCGTTTTATACGTGTCTTGAAATAAGAGAAATATGTTCTGTATAAAAACCTACCTTTACGGGAAAAAAAAGGAATGGTCATGCTGGATAAGGGGGTGGTGTTATGGGGCGGAATTTTTTTAGAAGACGCAAGCTAAAACAAGAGTCTGCTGAAGGAGAAGACTTTTCAGCAGAAATCGGATTAGAACTTGAAAAGAATTTGCAAGACCTACAGATCATGATTGGGAGTCCCGAGGACCTGGTGATACGCAGGTTAAAACTGGGGTTTAATGTGAAGGCTGCAGTAGTTTTTATCAGTGGGTTAAGTAACAAGGAAGCCATACATAATGACTTAATTAAAAATTTGCTGCGAAATAGAGAGAAGGAAGCGGGTAGTGACACGCCAGATGAACTGATCAAACAGCTAAAGCTTGACTTGATTAGTATTGGCAGTGTCGAGCAAACGAATTCCTTAGATAAATTAACAATTGACTTATTGTCAGGCAAATCGGTCGTCTATGTAGACGGAACAGCAGAGGCCCTTCTGATGGGAACAGAAAAGTGGGAAACCCGATCAATTGATGAGCCCATCTCAGAATCTCTTATTAGGGGGCCAAGGGAAGGCTTCGTAGAAAATCTACAGACAAATATGATGCTGATACGCAGGCATATCCGTGATCCGAACCTTCGTTTTGATACAAGTGAAGTGGGAAGAAGGTCGAAGAAAAAGCTTGTTGTCTGCTATGTGGATGGTATTGTAAACCCTGATATGGTCAAAGAAGTAGACCGGCGTCTCTCTTCTATTGATATGGACAGTGCAATGGAATCAGGATATATAGAGCAGTGGATAGAGGATAGTTATTTGTCTCCCTTTCCTCAAATGGATAATACAGAGCGTCCTGATAAAGTGGCGTCCGCTGTACTACAAGGAAAGGTAGGTATTCTTTTAGATGGTAGTCCATTTGCTTTAATTGCCCCGATTACGATTGCCAATGCATTTAAGTCACCAGAGGATTATTATGACCGCTGGTTAATTGGTACATTCTTAAGAGTTATTCGCTATATAGGAGCATTTATTACGATGTTTCTTCCTGCACTCTATATTGCTCTTGTTTCCTATCATCAGGGGATGATTCCCTCGCAACTAGCATTTTCGATTGCTGCAACACGAGAAGGAGTACCATTTCCGGCGTTTGTGGAGGCCATTATTATGGGGGTAACAATGGAACTTTTGCGTGAAGCAGGGGCAAGGCTCCCAAGGACGATTGGGCAAACAATTGGCATCGTTGGTGGACTTGTTATCGGGGAAGCGGCAGTTAGTGCTGGGATTGTAAGTCCGATTATGGTCATCGTCGTTGCTCTTACAGCTGTGGCATCGTTTACGATACCTATATATAGTGTGGCAATCTCATTTCGCCTCCTCCGTTTTGGATTTATGTTTGCAGCAGCTGTTCTAGGGTTGTATGGAATCGTGCTTGTTTACATCATGATAAATATACACATCGTAAACTTAAAAAGCATGGGTGTCCCCTATTCGACGCCATTCGCCCCAAGCTTTATCAAGGATTGGAAGGACCTGGTATTGCGTGGACCTCTTCCGATGATGAATGAACGACCTAGAAATCTTAAACCAAAGGATACAACGTCAGGGAATTTAAGGAGGTAAACTTGGGTGAATGATTTTAAGTATGGCGATGAAACAATTAGTTCGAGAGAGATTATGATTGCATTGCCCGCTGTAACGGTTGGGGTCGGTATTCTCACGTTACCACGTGAAATAGCTCTTCTCACAGTTGGTGCTGATGGGTGGATCGCTCTCTTGATAGCCGGTATCATGATTACACTTATTGCATGGATGACCTCTAAGCTAGCAGCCAGTTATCCAGGAGAGACATTTTTATCGTATTCTTCTAAGCTTGTTACAAAGCCTGTTTCCGTTTTGTTTAGCCTTATTCTCGTTATGCAAAGTTTACTTTTGAGTGCCTATGTAATCAGGGTCATTGCAGAGATTGCAAAAGCGTACTTATTTGATCGTACTCCTTTGGAAGTTATTTCACTCACCTTTCTTCTTGTCATCGTGTATGCCGTGTCTGGTTCCAGGGCAGGTTTGTTCCGTTTAAATATGTTATTTTTCCCGATTATCGTGCTTATTACGTTCATATTGTCACTGTTTTCTTTTGGCTGGTTTGAAATGGATAACTTATTTCCAATTTTTGAAACAGGCGTAAGGGATCAAATAAAGGCAACGGAGATAAGTGGTTTGGCATTTGTTGGTTTTAACATCCTTTTCTTTTATATAACCCTTGTGAAAGACACAAAAAAGGTACCGAAGGCATCAGTATATGGAATGCTTATGGTTATTGGGTTGTACCTGCTTATTTTTTTCATTAATTTAGGTGTGTTTGGAAACGCAGTTACGGGAAATTTGGTATATCCATTAATTGAACTGGCAAAAGAAATAGAAATACCAGGAGGATTTTTTGAACGGTTCGATTCCTTCTTTTTTGTTATTTGGATAATGTCTATTTTTAATACAACCGCTATGTCGGTTGATGTTAGTATTTATGCCTTACAGCCTTTCATCAAGCTAAAAAAACAAACATTACTCTTTTGCATGGCCCCCCTCATTTACATTATCGGAATGGTGCCAGAAGGATCTATAGAAGTTGCGAAATTAGGTACATTCATCGGTTATTTTGGAATTATCTCTTCTTCAGTCATTACGTTAATACTGTTCACAATCTCCAAATTCAGACGAGGGAGGAAAAAAGAGCATGCAGCTAAATAAAAAAGTGCTTGTTTGCCTCATTTCTTCTACTATTTTTCTTACTGGTTGCTGGGATAGAGTAGACATTGAAGAACGTGGGTTTATTGTTGGGACGGCCATCGACCTGGTTAATCAGGAAAAGGAAAATGAATATGAAGTGATGATGACAAATCAGGTTGTTATCCCGTCGGGTATAGGGACATTAATGCAAGGAGGCGGGGGGCAACAGGCGTTTATGAATGTTTCGGAAAAAGGTACAAGCGTATTTAGAACGAACCGGAAATTTTCCAGAATAAATAGCCAAGTACCATTCTATCAACATTTAAAAGTCCTTGTTGTATCCGAAGAAATCCTTAAACAACCTCATTTGTTCTCCAATATGATGGATTTCTTTATTCGTGATCATGCGTTGCGGAGATCCATTCGACTATTGGTAGCCCACGAAGATGCAAAGGAAATATTGAACTCGACACCTGAAAACACCGATGTTCCAGCCATGTATCTTGACGATTTGATGGAAAACGTAGATAGGAATACGAACACCATCAAACCTATACATATTGGGGAAATTCAGGAACTAATCTTAAACCAGCAGAGTTATGTACTTCCAGTCGTAAGAAAGGTGGGCTCTATGGCTGAATATGGAAACGTAGTGGTTATGGATGGGGGAAGTAACCAAATGGTCGGTTCACTTAATGAGGACGAAACAAGTGGTTTAGGATTTATAAATGGCCACACTGAAGGTGGCGTCTTGGAGGTACAGGTTGATGAAAGCCCATTAGCAGTTGAAATTACAAAAATAAAACAAAAAATGAAAATTACCAATACGCAACGGAATAATGTAGAAGTGGAAATTTCCATTTTAATTGACGGAAATATTGCGGAATATTTTGGTGTGGAAAGTGTATTGGATGAAAAGTTTTTAGAGAAGGCTGAAGCATCAACAGAAAAAAAAGTAAAAGAATTGACTGCAAAAACGATTAAAAAAGTGCAGCAGGAGCTTAACACAGACGTCCTAGGAGTTAGTAAAAACCTATATCAATTCCACTATGATTTCTGGCAGGAAGTAAAAGAAGACTGGGAAAACGGGGAGAACTACTTTTCAAGCGCTGATATTAAGATCAACTCCGAAGTTAAAATAGACAGAGTAGGCTCGGCGGATCGAATAAAAATGAAGGAGGAGTGAAGCATAGGTGAAAACATTGTTGGACTGGATCCCTGGGTGGGTAGTGTTTTTTAACGCTTTATTGGCTTTTGTTATCCCCTTCTTCATTTATCTTATAAACAAAAAACTACATGACATTGGTGATCCTGAATGGAAAAAAACAAATGATAAAAAAGGTAGATAGTAGACTTCGATGGGGTAATGATACAATGAAGTAAGAAGTTTGTTTTTGGAGGAGAGATAGAGATTGAATATTGACGAATTTAAGAAAATGGATGGCGTGGAAATGGCTGAAAGAATTCAGCGGAAAGAAATAAAACCAAGTGAACTATTAGAACATAGTTTTAATCAATTAGAAAAGGTAAACCCTGATTTAAACGCCGTTATTTCTTCCAGAAAGGAAAAGGCTTTTTCAGAGACGGATCGTTTCTATTCGGCGGCACAACCTTTCGCAGGGGTCCCTGTTTTACTTAAAGAAACGCAACGGTTAGCTGGGGAGAGATCTACCTCTGCTTCCAGGCTTCTAAAAGACAGTGTAGCGAAAGAAGACGCTAACTTTGTAAGCGAATTTCGTAATGCGGGCTTCCAATTTGTTGGTCATACAAATATACCGGAGTTCGCGTTGAAAAACATTACAGAGTCTTCCGTGCATGGACCTGTTAAGAATCCTTGGAATCTCGAGCATTCACCTGGAGGCTCAAGTGGCGGAGCGGCAGCGGCTGTAGCTTCAGGAATTGTGCCAATTGCCGGTGCAAGTGACGGAGGTGGCTCCATCAGGATTCCTGCTTCGTTTACAGGTTTATTTGGTCTCAAGCCAACAAGAGGCCGTACGCCAGTAGGACCAGGAGTAGGGAGACAATGGCAGGGCGCGGCGATTGATTTTGTTCTCACTCGAAGTGTAAGAGACAGCGCAGTAATGCTTGATGTTTTACAAACAGTGCAACCAGAAGCTGCCTTTCAAACACCGTTGTATCCTAAAAAATACAAAGACGTACTGGAAAAGCCTTTGGACAAAAAGCTACGAATCGCCTTTTCTACAGTGTCACCTGTAGGCACTCCCGTTTCAACAGAAGCAGAGCAGGCTGTATTACAAACAGTAAGGTGGCTTGAGGCGGAAGGGCATATTGTAGAAGAACAGACTCCAGATATTGATGGTGTTCAACTGATGCAAAATTATTATGTGATGAATGCTGGTGAAATGGCTTCTGTTATGGACCAACTGAAGAAAATACAGCAGAGGGAGCTGACAGAGTTAGACATGGAATTAGAGGCATGGATGCTTTATCAAGCAGGAAAGCATGTGACTGCAGCAGAGTATGCCACAAGTATAGCTTCATGGGATGTTGCTGCAGCAGAGGCTGCAATTTTTCACGAAACATTTGATTTCTATATAACCCCAACAACAGCGTTTGCTGCACCTCGTGTAGGAGAGTTAACTGCAACGGAAAATGATGCAGAAGTAATGCGAGATAAAATGAAGCAAGCTGAGCGGGCAAAACGGTTGGAGCTCATTTATGAGATGTTTCTACCAAGCTTAACGTATAGTCCTTATACACAGCTGGCTAATCTTACAGGTCAACCAGCAATGTCTGTCCCTGTTCATTTTACAGAGAATGAACTGCCACTTGGTGTACAAGTTATGGCTGGTAAAGGGGAAGAACACCGTTTATTACAACTTGCAAGCTTACTAGAAAACGCTTCCTCACTGTGGCAAGGGATGGAGCATAACCCATACTTTAACTAGTATTTAATAGTATTTTTTCAAGTGTTAATCTTGTGAATAATGCTAGTATTACTTTTATTTTATTAACGGTTTCAAATTAGTGACTTAGCCTTTATAATGTTACCTGCGCACCGAAGACTCGGTGTTATTTTCAGAATATTACTCATATGGAAAAAGGGAGAGGAATATATGGGGAAGACAAAAAAAGGCTTATTCCAAAAGTCACTAGACGGGATAGAGTTTCTTGGTAATAAACTCCCACATCCCGTCACATTATTCGCAATATTAGCACTGCTAGTATTAGTGCTATCTGCGGCGCTTTCTCAGTTGGGAATTAGTGTAGAACATCCCGGAGAAAAAGGTGAAATGGTTGAAATAACTAACCTGCTTAATGCGGAAGGTATTCAGTACATTTTCTCAAGTATGACAGATAACTTCATCGGCTTTGCGCCACTAGGTGTTGTGCTCGTTACAATGCTCGGAATTGGAGTGGCAGAACGTACAGGCTTAATCAGTGCAATGCTACGTGGTTTTGTACTATCTGTACCGAACCGTTTTATTACGCTAGGACTTGTGTTCGCAGGGATTATGTCCAGTGTGGCTTCTGATGCAGGATATGTAGTATTGCCGCCACTAGGTGCCTTAATCTTTGCTGCGCTAGGGAGACATCCATTAGCTGGACTTGCCGCTGCGTTTGCTGGTGTTTCAGCAGGTTTCAGTGCAAATCTATTGCTTTCTGGTACTGATGTTATGCTAGGTGAGCTAACGATTGCAGCGGCATCGATGGTTGATCCTGCTTATGCTGAAACGATGAATATCGCGATGAACTATGCCTTTATTGCTGTTTCTGTTTTTGTGCTTACATTGATTGGTACATGGGTAACAGAGAAGATTGTGGAACCACGTCTTGGAAGCTACAAGCAAGAAGGTAACGAAGAAACAGATGAAAACCTTGATGGATTAAAACCGGTTGAGAAAAAAGGCTTAATCTGGGCAGGGGTATCCCTAGTGATTGGCTTGGGTCTGACCGCATTGCTTATCCTTCCAGAAAATGCTCCAATGCGGGGGACAGAAGGTTCAACGATGGATCAGATCGTTCAGTCACCGTTTATGAGCTCGCTTGTTCCAATTATAGCGATCCTTTTCTTAATCCCAGGACTTGTATATGGAATAGTAACAAAAGTGATTCGTAATGATAAAGATGTGGCAGGGCAAATGTCTGACACAATGGCATCAATGGGGATGTTTATTGTACTGGCCTTTACAGCAGGTCAATTTGTCGCATATTTTAATGAATCCAATATGGGGCTTGTGCTTGGTGTATACGGGGCAGAATTTCTAGACAGCGTTAATCTGACAGGAATTCCACTCATCTTAATATTCATTTTAATTACCGCCTTTATCAACCTATTTATAGGGAGTGCTTCAGCAAAATGGGCCATGATGGCACCGGTATTCGTACCGATCATGATGCAATTGGGTTATTCTCCTGAACTGACTCAAATGGCTTATCGTGTAGCTGATTCCACAACAAATATTATTTCACCTTTAATGACTTACTTCGCAATTATCATTGCATTCGCCCAGAAGTATGATAAAAAAATGGGTATCGGTACATTAATTTCTACCATGATTCCGTACTCTATTTTCTTCCTCGTCGGGTGGACAATCATGCTTATCATTTGGATGTTATTTGGTATCCCACTAGGACCAGGTGGACCACTTGAATATCCTAACTAATTAAATAGAATGACTTAAAAAAGCCGAACGCTTATGGGGAAATTCACCATATTGTGTTCGGCTTTTTCTATGTGTTGGGCCCGGAGGATCCGGTCATGCCGACGTTGACCCAGGACGGGTTGTGTTTAGTCGGCGTTCCATAAATTGGCGCTCTTCGCTTTTCTATTTTGTTTGATTTATTCCATACGAGGATAAATGGAAAGGAGAAGGTGAAAGGAGGAACTTGCATGACGGCAGAGGTAGCAATTATGAATAAGTTAGGGATGTCTCTAGCGGCTGACAGTGCAATTACGAGTGGGAGAGATGGTGTGCAAAAGGTTTATAATTCAGCTAATAAACTGTTCTCTATTTCAAGCGATCATTCTGTTGGAATTATGGTGTATGGGGCAGCATCTTTTATGGAGGTCCCATGGGATGTCATTATCAAATCATACCGTGATTATGTGGGAGATGAGAAGCTTCGTTACTTATCTTCCTACATGGAAGACTTTATCGCATTCATTAAGCAAGATGAAAGGTTTAATGTAAAAGAAATGGAAGAAGTCATCATATATCGTTCTTACTCTGATACGCTTAAGCGGTTAATAAAAAAAGTAGAAGAAGAGCTGGAAGAAGAAAGGCAGCAAGACAAAAAGGTTACGGATAAGGATGCCACAAGGTTATTGAACAATCAAATTGACAAAGTACGCAAAGAATTTGAAGAAAAAGAAGAAGTCTTTATAGAAATGGAACTTGCTTTATTTAAGCAAGAATTTCATGAGGTGATTCAAGAGATTAACGAGGAATTCATCTCATACAACCTCCCAGAGCACATTAAAGAAAAACTATCCATGCTAGCTTTTGATGTCATACAAAAAGATTACTTTAGTTTAGGGAGTACTGGACTGGTTATCGCAGGATTTGGGGAAGAAGAGATTTTCCCACAGTTATTAAATTATCGATTAGAAGGCTTTGTATTTGGTCAATTAAAATATAAGAAAATACTGGAGAAAAAAATTAGTTACTCAAATAGTAAGGATAGTGGGACTGCTGCAATTACTCCATTTGCACAAAGAGAAATGGTTGATTCCTTTATGGGTGGAATTGAACCAAACATGGAGGATGCCATAATGGGAATTGTGCATAAAGTTCTCTCAACCTATCATCAGCAACTAGAAAATCACTTGCAACTTTCCCTAACAAAAGAACAAGTTAGCAAAATGGAAAAGATGGGTAATGACGTATATGAGTCCATAGAAGACGCTGTGGATGAATACAGACAATCCAATTATATTACCCCTTTATTAGGGATTGTTCGTTCCCTTCCTAAGGAGGAACTAGCTGACATGGCAGAGGCTTTGGTTAACTTAACGTCATTCAAACGGCGAGTTTCCAGAGCAACTGAGTCAGTAGGTCCACCAGTGGACGTGGCAGTCATTACAAAGGGAGACGGTTTTGTCTGGGTAAAACGGAAGAATTATATCGATCCTGTCTTAAATAACTAGGGCAATGTGCAGTTAATATCTAAGGAAGGAGTTGTAGAGGCCATGACCCTGCGTAGTAAATCGGATAACGAAGGATATTTTAACATCCCGCAGAGTGATCGACAGGATTTCCAACTGGAAGATAAAGAGAAGGAAGAGAAGAACAATGCAGCAGAGAAAGCTTTAGAAAAAATCAAGAAAAAAATTGAGAAAGCCTGATATGGCAGGGGTAAAATTACACAACAGAAAAAAATATAATAAAGATGTTTAATTAACAGCATACGTGGAATTACAACAACTGTAGGCGAAGACAAAAGCCAAAAATACTTGAGAGGAGATGTTAATCATGGCTAAGAACAATAATGGAAAACTGTCTCGCGAACAAGCAGGACAAAAAGGCGGAAATAAAACAGCAAGTAATCACGATCAAGAATTTTACGAAGAGATCGGACAAAAAGGCGGAAAGACTACAGCTAAGAATCACGATCAAGAATTTTATGAAGAAATTGGTCAAAAAGGTGGAAAAGCAACATCTCGTAACCATGACCAAGAATTCTATGAAGAAATTGGTTCAAAGGGCGGAAAAGAAAGAGCACGCCAGAATGATAACAACAATAGCTAACAGCTAGAATTGGACAAGTCTTTAAAATAGCGCATGAGAAGAAAAGCTAAAATGATTACACTTTTTATCTAAAATTGAGAGGAGATGTTCATAATGGCTAAGAACAATAACAACAATGAAAAAATGTCTCTAGAACAAGCAGGACAAAAAGGTGGAAACAAAACAGCAAGAAATCATGACAAAGAATTCTATCAAGATATCGGAGAAAAAGGCGGAAAAGCAACTTCCCAAAATCATGACAAAGAATTCTATCAAGATATTGGACAAAAAGGCGGAGAAACAACTTCTAAAAATCATGACAAAGAATTCTATCAAGATATCGGAGAAAAAGGCGGAGAAACAACTTCCAAAAATCATGATAAAGAATTCTACCAGGATATTGGACAAAAAGGCGGAGAGACAACCTCTAAAAATCATGACCAAGAATTCTATGAAGAAATTGGTCAAAAAGGTGGAAACTCTCGCGCCAACAACAATAATCAACAACGCAACAATAACAACAACAATTCTTAATGTCAATAGATAAGTAGAAGAGAGGGAAGCATCGTGCTTCTCTCTCTTTTTGTGTTTATACATAGGATAAAAAGGTAGAAGAAAAGAGGCCGTAGTAGGTATGACACACCATCAGAAAACTTCTATTCCCGTGTATGTGAATCTATGAAAAGGTATATAATAGGAATGTACTATCACGGAAGATATCTTTTCTTCATAGGTCTTTTTTAGTATAGTTATAGTATATATCGTATTGATTATTACGTTATGTACATTATCATATTACGGATGAGTCAGAGAGGGGTTCATAATTGATGCAGGAAACATATGTTTATAACCAACGAATAGGAGATGTACTCGATAATATAAGAAGGGTTATGATAGGGAAAGAGGAAGCAGCAACGTTAAGTCTAGTAGCCTTATTAGCACAAGGCCATGTTCTACTAGAGGATGTGCCGGGCGTGGGCAAAACGATGTTAGTGCGTACCTTGGCAAAATCCCTGGATTGTGATTTTCGTAGAATCCAGTTTACTCCAGACCTACTACCTTCCGATGTAACAGGCATCTCTATTTATAACCCAAAGGAACTTGAATTTGAGTTTCGTGGTGGTCCAATACTTGGCAACATTATTTTAGCAGATGAAATAAACCGTACCTCTCCAAAGACACAGTCATCACTCCTTGAAGCAATGGAAGAAAAAAACGTTACTGTTGATGGGAATACCATTGCTCTGCAACAGCCTTTCTTTGTTATGGCAACACAGAACCCTATCGAATATGAAGGAACCTATCCTTTACCTGAAGCCCAGTTAGACCGCTTTATTTTAAAGCTTAAAATGGGTTACCCGACCTTCGCAGAAGAACTAGAAATGCTGGAACGAACTGCCGGAGACCATCCTATTGATTCTATAGGCGCAGTCATGTCTCGTGAAGAGTTAGTTCATATTCAGGAAGAGGTTAAACAAGTTTATATAGATAAAAATGTACAGCACTATATTCTTAACCTTGTTTCAAGTACAAGGGCAAATGCAGCAATATACCTAGGTGTAAGCCCACGTGGCTCGATTGCATTGATGCGTGCTTCTAAGGCGTATGCCTATATCCACGGAAGAAGTTACGTTATTCCTGATGATGTGAAATATCTTGCCCCGTACGTACTTGCCCATCGCGTTATTTTAACATCAGAAGCTAAATACGATGGCACAACAAGTGAGCAAATATTGGAATCTATCGTGAGAAACGTGCATATCCCGATTCGGAAGGAATTTACTTAATGAAGGAAAACCTTAAGTTCATCGGAAATTTTGCTTTTATACTTTTTCTAGTGGTTTCGCTTTTTGCATATGCAATGTTTCAGGGCGGGTTTGTGAGCTGGTTTTTGTTTTATGCTTTTTTGCCATTTGGCATTTACCATATCGGCCTGCTCCTTTACCCGATGCGAAACTGGAAGGTGTCGAGAAGCTTATCCCGTCATGTCATACAAGCAGGGGATGGGGTAGACGTCACCATACATGTGAAACGTCGCTTTCCTTTTCCGCTGTATTATTGCATTTGCGAGGAAGTTTTTCCCGCCTCGCTTCATCGAATTGATAGCCGCAAAGAAAAGTACCATTTCATGAAGAACCCTGAGAAGCTATTAAGTAAACGAGAGATTAAGAGGATTGTGTTTCCATATTTTAAAAGAGAATTTGAATTGACCTATTCTATGAAACAAATCCCGCGCGGGGAACATCAGCTCCGCGATATCCGAATTCGAACAGGTGATGTGTTTGGAATGGTAAAAAAAGAAGTCATCTTTACGGTTGAAGAACAGTTAATAGCATACCCAAACGCAAGACCTGTGAAGATGGAAAAACAAATTAGTAGTTATGGTCAAGGGTCTGTCTCTTCCCAATCCTTACATTTGAAAAATACAAATGTGGCAACAGGGGTTAGAGAATACATGCCTGGTGATAAATTTTCCTGGATTGACTGGAAACAGACTGCTAAGAAAAATACGATGATCACCAAGGAGTTTGAACAGGAAAAAAGTACGGAGATTTTACTCGTACTAGATAGCTGTTTTTACGCTGACGAAAACCATATCAGCTATGAAGCTCTGTTGGAATTGGCGATTTCACTTATGGATGAATTGTATAAACAAGGGACAGAAGTAGGCTTACTTACCATTGGAGAAGAAACTGTACACGTTCCTGTGCACAATGAACCAACAAAGAAAGAGTTAGTTCGTCAACACTTGACCAGACTTCAACCAGGGGGAAGTAAGCCTTTTCCTCTAAAATTAAAGGAAGAGCTAATTAAGCTGGGCAGCGGAAGTATTGTTATATTGCTTACAAGTCATATTGATGAGGATTTTGGTGATACGGTTAAAAAAATGAAGCAACGAATGAAGCGCGTCGTTGTTTTATATGTACCAACCACTGGAAATATTTCAGAAACAGAGCGGCATGCAATAGAAAGGTATCGTTTTGAAGGGATCTCTTTCTGTGTGTTATCTGCGTCTGCACTAGCAACGAATTCTCTAGAGGTGAACCATATATGAGAAATACTACAGAGCAAAAATCATCTTTCTACATCTTACTTCTGTATCTTTGTGGTTTCTTTCTATTTTTAGAATGGCTCTATCCACTTGGTGATATTACAGATACAACTGGGCTAAGCATATTTGTTTTTTATGCTGTATTTTGCTTCTTGATCTCTATATTCCAGATTAGATGGTGGGTTTCCTTTCTATTAAAAGGGCTTGGCATGCTAGTTGCGTTAAATTTGTTGTTTGCAGGTCCAGGCTTCCTGTCACCAGAGTGGTTTACCCTCGTGTTACAGGATGTCGCACATAACCTAACAGCACTTTTCGGACGTGAATGGTATGCACTTACCCCCTTATTTCGTAGCGGTCTTTTTCTCCTGTTAATTTGGCTGATGAGCTACTTGTTGCATTATTGGTTTGTTGTAATGAAGCGCGTCCTTTTATTTGTGCTATTAACCTTTATATATTTAACCGTACTCGATACGTTTACCATTTATAATGGTGGTATGGCTATTGTTCGCATATTTTTCCTATCGTTTATCGCTTTAGGGATGGCGAATCTTATGAAAGAACTAAACAGCGAGTCACTACGGCTTCAAAAGATGAGGAAAAATCCTATTTGGATACTTCCTTTGATTTCCATGGTCCTTTTATCCACATTAGTTGGATTTGCTGCACCAAAGTTTTCCCCGCAATGGCCAGATCCGGTGCCTTTTATTAAAAGTACAGCAGAAAATGCTGGGAATTTTGAAGGCGGGGTCCAAAAGGTTGGATACGGAGAAGATGACTCACAACTAGGTGGATCATTTGTGCAGGATTATACACCGGTTTTCGAAGCGGTTGCCGAGGATGACCATTATTGGCATATTGAGAGCAAGGATGTTTATACAGGGAAAGGCTGGGAGACTTCCACACCTCCCGATTATAATCAGCTCGATGATTTCAATTGGGAGCTAACACGTACCTTCCTGCCGAGTGTGGAAACAGAAGCACGGGAGGCCCAGGTGGAGTTCATGGGCGATACCTCCATTAATAAGTTAGTTCATCCATATGGAATTTACAGCGCAAGCACACTCTCAGAAGCTGATTTCTTTTATGATGTGGTGAGTAATTCCATTCAAACAAGAATTAATAATGAGGTAGTTAGCCTTGACAACTATACGATTACTTATGAACAGCCAACATTTTCGTTAACGGATTTAAGGGAAGCTGGTAATAATGACCCTTTCCTTGATGATAAATATACGCAACTCCCCGACCTTCCTGACAGGGTAGGGGAGTTAGCAGAAGAAATAACGGATGCTTTTGATACAAGGTATGAGAAAGTAAAAGCGGTTGAACAGTATTTCGGTACAAATGGTTATGTCTATCAAACAACGGACGTTCCTGTCCCTGAGGAAGACGAGGATTATGTAGATCAATTTCTATTTGAATCAAAGGTTGGTTACTGTGATAATTACTCGACTTCTATGGTCGTTTTATTGCGTTCCCTGGACATACCAGCAAGATGGGCAAAAGGATTCACTAGTGGTGAAGTGAAGAATTTCAACATTGGTCGAAACGGTGACCAAGACCTATACGAAGTAACAAATGCAAATGCCCACTCTTGGGTAGAGGTTTACTTCCCTGAAATCGGATGGGTTCCTTTTGAACCAACACAAGGTTTTTCCAATCCTACTGACTTTCAGGCAGAAATGAATAACAATGATGAACTTGATCAAGAAACTGCACCTGAAACTCCTGAACAACAAGAAGAACAAGAACAGCCAGAACAGGATGTAGAAGAAGAGGACGAAACAGCAGCAAGTGCGGCGAATGACAACGATAATTCTTTCTTCCAATTCAATTGGATATTTTTCACTGTGCTGGCCGTTGTACTTGGCGTACTGTTAATCCTTGGCTACCGAAAGAGATTTCGTTGGCAAGCAAAGCTAGTCGCGACAAAATTAGATAGAACAGATGGACCACAAGGATTCCAGGATGCTTATCATTTTCTAATTAAACTATTAAACCATCACGGCGTACAAAAACAACCAGATCAGACGTTAAGAGAGTATGCACAACAGGTAGATAATGCCTATCATACAGACGACATGAAAAAGTTAACCTCCCGTTATGAGCAAATGCTGTACCAAAAAGAGTACAGTCATGTTCAAGGACGTGATTTAACACAATTATGGAAAGATTTAATAAAACGAATATTAGGTTGACCTGTCTGTTGAAGGTTAGTAGAATAAGGGAGTATTAAACGAATTTGAATAAATATATGCCTTTCGTATATCCTCGATAATATGGATCGAAAGTTTCTACCGGAGCACCGTAAATGCTCTGACTATGAAGGCAGAATTTCTATAGGTACGTGTACAAAAAGCCTGGGATTTCTGCCTTTTTGCAGCTTTTTTTAGCTGTGGGAAGCTGGAGGTCTGGGCTTTTTCTATTAATGAATGCCTCTATTACCGAGTTCTAAAATATTGCTACAGATAGGAGAAAGCAAATGGAAAACAATGAAATGATTCTAGTTCTTGATTTTGGGAGCCAGTACAACCAACTAATTACGAGAAGAATTCGGGAGCTTGGCGTTTATAGTGAACTGCATTCTCATAAGCTGACCGCAGAAGCAATTAAACGCATGAACCCGAAAGGAATTATCCTATCCGGTGGACCGCACAGTGTCTATGATGAAAATAGCTTCCGCTGTGACCAAGGGATTTTTGATCTCGATATTCCAATCCTCGGTATTTGTTATGGAATGCAATTGATGGCATTGCATTACGGAGGAAAAGTCGAGAAAGCTAAAAATCGTGAATACGGAAAAGCGCTTATAGATATAAAAGATCAGCCAGTTCTTTTTCAGGATACACCAGAGAAGCAAACAGTTTGGATGAGTCATGGTGATAAAGTAATCGAAGTACCAGAAAACTTCCAGACGGATGCAACGAGCCCGTCAACTCCTATTGCTGCGATGAGCCAACCATCTAAGAAACGCTATGGTGTACAATACCATCCAGAAGTGCGTAACTCAGAGTACGGTAATCATTTATTAAAACAGTTCGTCTATGAAGTATGTGAGAGTGAGGGAGACTGGTCGATAGAAAACTTCATTGAAATGGAGATAGAGAAAATCCAGGAAAAAGTCGGAGACAGCAATGTTTTATGTGCATTGAGCGGCGGAGTGGATTCTTCCGTTGTTGCAGCATTAATTCATAAAGCAATTGGTGATCAGCTTACTTGTATTTTCGTTGACCATGGTCTACTTCGCAAAAACGAAGCGGATGATGTGATGAAAGTATTCGCGGATGATTTCAATATGAATATTATTAAAGTGGATGCGAAAGGTAGATTCTTATCTAAGCTAAAAGGTGTAGATGATCCAGAGAAAAAACGGAAAATCATCGGCAACGAATTCATCTATGTGTTTGATGATGAAGCAGCGAAATTAGAAAATATGGATTTCCTTGCACAAGGAACCCTTTATACAGATATTATTGAAAGTGGTACAGAAACTGCTCAAACCATTAAGTCCCATCATAATGTTGGCGGATTGCCTGAAAACATGCAATTTGAACTAATTGAGCCGTTGAATACACTATTTAAGGATGAAGTACGCGAATTAGGTTCCCAGTTGGGGATCCCTGACCGCATTGTTTGGCGCCAGCCATTCCCAGGGCCGGGACTTGCTATTCGAGTTTTAGGCGAAGTAACAGAGGATAAACTGAAAATTGTCCGTGAATCTGACGCAATCCTTCGTGAAGAAATTGCCGCTGCTGGCCTAGACCGTGATATTTGGCAGTATTTCACAGTACTTCCTAACATTATGAGTGTTGGCGTCATGGGCGATGCCCGGACGTATGATCACACCATAGGTATTCGTGCGGTGACTTCAATCGATGGCATGACCTCCGATTGGGCAAGAATTCCGTGGGATGTGCTTGAAAGAGTTTCAACACGCCTGGTCAATGATGTAGAGCACATTAACCGTGTAGTGTATGACGTAACGAGCAAGCCACCTGCAACGATTGAGTGGGAGTAGACTTTTTAATAGAATGATTTGTCTTTGCAAAAAAAGGACCTCTTTCTTTACATTAATTGTGAAGAAAGGGGTTTTTTTGTGTAGTTAAAATTCTAAATCCCCTACTTTTTGTGTAAAAAATCTAAATCGACTGCCAAAATTCGACAATTTTCTTCACTTTTCTTTGTCAAAAGCCGATATTATATAAGTTAAATCATGTAAAAGTAAAAAAGGAGTTTGACTATGAACAGCAGTTTACAGGCAGTCGTTAACATTGCCCCGATAATTAAAGAAACGTTAGGGCCAACCGCCGCAATGGGCATCATAGATACAGAAAAATTTGTATACTTTGAACCATCAACTATGATTAAACTTGATGTAGCAGTTGGAACACCCGCAATTCCTGAGATTGAGCAATATGCTCGTGCTATAAAAGGAGAAAAAATTAGTGATGCCACGATGGATCCGGCAATTTTTGGTGTTCCTGTTGTGACGGATATTCTTCCAATCAAAGAGGATGATGGAGAGATCGTTGGAATATTATCCATAAGCCGAACTCTAGAGCATCAAGTCCGTCTAGATAAAGAAATAGAACGCATTAGCCAGGTAATTGACAGTCTTCAAGGAAAAGTCCAGAACGTTGCGGCACAAGCAGAAGAATTATCTGCAACCAGCAATGATATTAGTGAACAGGCAACCAAAGCAAACGATAATTCAAAACATATAGGTGAAGTAGTACAACTGATTGAACAAATTTCCAATCAGACAAACTTGCTTGGTTTAAATGCCGCAATTGAAGCGGCACGTTCAGGAGAAGCAGGAAAAGGATTCGGGGTGGTTGCTGATGAAATTCGTAAGCTATCTGACAACACAAAAGGAGCTGTCAAAACGATCGGCAAATCATTAAGTGAGATCCGCACTAGCATTGAAAATCTTACCTTAAGTATTAATGAGGTATCTTCATCCTCAGAAGAACAGTCTAAAATTATGGTCGAATTCATGGATGATATTCAAAAGCTTGATAATAAAAGTAAAAGAATTGTGAGCTCAATGAAAAAGATTACAAACCAAAATTAAGGAGAATGAAACACATGCATCCAACACTTAAAGCGATGGTAATTACTGCTCCTTTATTAAAGGAAATACTCGGAGAAAATACGATTATTGCAGTAACAGATAAAGAAAATTATGTATACTTTTCTCCTTCTAAAAGCTATGACATAGGAGTTAAGGTCGGAGATTTTGCTATGAAAGAAGAAAATCAGGCGCTTATAAAGGCGATAGCTGGAGAAAAAACAAATGAATATATCCCAAAAGAATATGTTGGTGTCGCTATACAAAGCTCTTCCTCTCCACTAACAGATGAACATGGTGAAATTATCGGAGCACTAATGATTAGTACGACCTTAGAAGAAGAGGAAGAGGTAGGAAATGAATTACTGGAGCTTCGCGGGATCATTAATAGTTTGCAAGGAAAAGTAGAACATGTAGCTACACAGGCTGAAAAGTTGTCAGCGACAAGCGCAGATATTAACAATCAAGCCACTATTGCTACAGCAAATTCAGAGGAAATTAGTAAAGTTGTCCAATTGATTGAAAATATTTCCGCAGAAACAAATCTGTTAGGTTTGAATGCATCTATCGAAGCTGCTCGCTCGGGGGAAGCAGGCCTTGGCTTCGGTGTTGTAGCAGATGAGATACGTAAACTTTCAGATGGTACGAAAGAAGCCGTCGGTACAATAGGGAAATCTTTATCCGAAATACAGGACAGCATCAGTAACCTTAAACACAGCATTGAAGAGATTTCAATTTCTACGGATGAGCAGTCCACTGTGATGACCGAATTCACCGAGGATATTAGCAAACTTGATAAACAAAGTGAAGAAATTACGCAGTATGTAAAAGAAATTATGCAATAGTCGTGTTTCTAGGTTAACTGAAATAAATGACTCAAGTGCTGAAAAACTATTGGTAAAGAAAAAAGAGATTCCAGTTATCAATTAAAAATGATAACTGGAATCTTTTTTTAGGTTTTCGTGCAGTTTACACAGTTGGCTGTACCCTGAAATTTCAAACTGCGTGACTAATATGGAGGTTTAGTTGTTGTATGAATAGGTGCATTATAAAATTCTGATTTTAATAAAATTTAATCCGTTAAGTTCTTGACAGAGTAGTTAAGAAAGTGATACTATTCAAAACGTAATCATTACGATTTAAAAAAGAGAATGGGAGAGGGAAAATGAAAAAATTACTTACTAGTTTATCAATCTTATTGTTTATTAGTATCTACTTAACAGCATGTCAAGGTACGGAAGATGCGGAAGTGGGTGCAACAGAGGAAGAAGAACAAGAAGTACATACAGATGAGAAACATGATCATGAGAAAGAGGAAGAAGAAAATATGGAAGCACCAGTAGGTATTGAAATCGAAGGAGTTGCTGACCACTACCATACGGGAGATACAATTGAGCTAACTGCAGTATTGGAAGAAGCTTCGGATTTGGATCACTGGCACTGGTTCAGTAAAGAAAGCGAAGGTGAATGGGAAGTTATTTCAGGGCAAGAATCGGAAACCTTTACAGGTGAAGCAACAGTGAATGGTTTAGAAATTAAAGCTGTTTTATACAATGATGACCACGAACCTAGTGTTCAATCCGAACCAGTTGAAGTTGTCATTGATGATCATCATGGACATGATGAAGCAAGTCAACAAATATATAAAGGTTACTTTGAAGATAGTCAAGTAGAAGATCGTGAATTATCTGATTGGGAAGGAGACTGGCAATCAGTTTACCCATATCTTCTGTCTGGAGATTTAGACGAAGTGTTTGAACATAAAGCAGAGGATGGAGATATGACAGAGGAAGAATACAAGGAGTACTACACCATTGGATATGAAACCGATGTGGAGCGAATCATTATTGAGGATGGCCATGTTACATTTTTCGAAAACGGGGATGAATATTCAGGTGAATACAAATCAGATGGGTACGAAATTCTTACCTATGAAGCAGGTAATAGAGGTGTTCGATTTATATTTGAATTAGTTGATGGGTCAGATGAAATGCCGCAGTACATTCAATTTAGTGACCATGATATATTCCCAGTAGATTCACATCATTTTCATTTATATTGGGGAGATGATCGTGGAGCACTTCTAGAGGAAGTTACGAATTGGCCGACGTATTATCCTTCTGAATTAGACAAGGATGGGATTGTTCGTGAAATGCTAGCACATTAATTATTTAATTGGTGTGATATTCCACAGCAAACCTCTAATTGAAGGTTTAGAAAACAACTGAATTTAAAGAAGACAATATTTTTTTTGCTTATAAATCGTAATGATTACGCATAAAGCAATATTAGGAGAATGAGTAATGAAGAGAAATTGGCTAGTTATCATTTTATTTAGTTTAATCTTGAGTGTCACTCTTTTGGGATGTAATCAAAATGAGAATGCAAGTACTACGAATGGCGAGTTATCTGTTGTAACTTCATTTTATCCAATGTATGAATTTACGCAACAAGTAGCAGGGGATCGAGCAGATGTATCACTAATGGTTTCTGCGGGAGAAGATGCCCATCATTATGAACCAAGTGCACAAGACGTAGCAGGTGTTAGTAAAGCAGATGTCTTTGTATATAGCAGCGAAGAAATGGAACATTGGGTGGAGAGTTTATTAAACACAGTAGAAAATGATAACCTTGTGATCGCACGTACTGCTGATGGTGTGGATTTAGTTGATACGGAAAGTTCAGATCATGCACATGCGGGAGAGCAAAATCAAGAATCGAATGCAAATATGACCATTCAAGGTGTTGCGGACCATTATCATACTGGTGACATGATCGAATTAACAGCCGAACTTGATGAGGAGGCAGAATATGATCACTGGCACTGGTATAGAAAGGAACATACTGATGCGGAATGGGAAACTGTACCAAATCAGGGGGAAGCTGAATTCGAATATGAGGCTTCAGGAGAAAGTTTTGAGCTCCGAGCAGCTCTTTTCGATGACTCCCATAATGAATATGCAGCATCAGAATCAATAGAAATTGTGATTGATGATCATAATGGACATCATCACGGAGATGACGAAGAAGGCGAACATGATCACGATCAAGCTGATGGTGAAGAATCTAGTCAAGGTAATGAACATGAAAGTGTTCAATCGGTTGAAATCGTTGGATTGGCGGATCACTATCATACAGGCGATGTTGTGACACTTGAAGCAGAGCTTCCTGAAGATGTGAACTATGACCATTGGCATTGGTATATACGTGAAAATGACACTGAGGAATGGGAAACATTATCTGATCAAGGAACGAGTCACTTTGAGTACAAAACAACAGGAGAAAGCTTTGAAGTCCGAGCGCTCCTTTTTGATGAAGATCATAATACGTATGCGGAATCGGAGCCAGTGTCCATTATTATTGATGATCATGAGTCTCACGATCCACATATTTGGTTAGATCCAGTATTGGCACAAGAGCAAGTTAATATCGTTCGTGATGCATTAATTGAAGCAGATCCAGAAGGAAAAGAAATGTATGAAAAAAATGCAGAAGCTTTTAATGAAGAGCTGCAAACATTAGATCAAGAATATCAGGATGTGCTTAAGGATGTTGAAAATCGTGCTTTTGTAGTGCAACACCAAGCGTTTGGATACCTTGCACAGCGGTATAATTTAGAGCAAATCGCAATTGGTGGCTTATCCACAGAAGTAGAGCCAAGTCCATCGCGAATTGGCGAAATCGCAGACCTAGTGAAGGAACATAATGTTCCAGTAATTTATTATCAACAGGGAGCCAATTCAGCAATTGCCGAAACTGTCGCTACTGAAACAGGGACAGAGACCGCAGCATTATATGACTTAGAAGTATTGTCGCAAGAATTACAAGATGAGGATTTAGGGTATGTGGAAGCAATGCGTCAGAACTTAAAATCTTTACAGTTAAGTATTAAATAACTGAAAAACTAAAATCTTATTGTAGATAAAGTGAAACTTCAATCAGTGGGGGGGTTCGTTCTTCCCCTACTGATTGTTAGTTGAACGAATCGGGGTGTTAGCGTCCGTTTACTCCTACTTAAACATCACGGCTTCACTTCAGTTTTGAAGTGGGAGTCTTACGGACGGTTGCCCCGGGATAAAAAGAAAATATGTAAAGAAAGGTCGCTTACTAGTGCATTATATTGAAGTGAAAAATCTTGCCTTTCAGTATGAAGAAGAACCAATATTAGAGAATATTTCATTTGAAGTGGATGCGTCAGACTTTGTGATGTTAACGGGAGAAAATGGCGCAGCAAAGACGACACTACTGCGCAATATTCTAGGCTTACTTAAACCATCAAAAGGAAGTGTCCAAATTTCACCTATAAACCGTATTGGGGAAAAATTAGTTATCGGATATGTTTCCCAGCAAGTTGCATCTTTTAACGCTGGATTTCCGAGTACAGTACTGGAACTCGTCCAATCTGGTCGTTATCAAAGAGGTAAATGGTTTAAAAAACTAGATAAAGATGACAGGGAGCATGTTCGACGCTCCCTTGATTCAGTTGGAATGTGGGAGATGCGTCATAGAAAAATAGGGGAGTTATCTGGTGGACAAAAGCAAAAGATTTCTCTTGCGCGTGTGTTTGCAACAGACCCTGATTTGTTCGTATTGGATGAACCTACAACAGGGATGGATACAAATTCGCGTGAAGAATTTTATAAATTACTAAAGCACAATAGTAGAGAACATGGGAAGGGAATTTTAATGGTTACCCACGACCATGAAGAGATTCGACATTACGCTGACAAGCATATTGAGCTAGTGAGGAAGGAGGACTCACCTTGGAGATGTTTTTCCATGGATTCATGCAAAGAGCTTTCCAAGCCTCTTTCCTAATATCATTAATTGCACCTATGTTAGGGTTGTTTTTAATTTTACGTAGACAGTCTTTGATGGCAGATACCTTATCACATGTTTCCTTAGCGGGTGTGGCACTAGGCTTGTTAATTGGTGTCAATCCGACGTTGGCCAATATTATACTGGTGTCGGTGATTGCCATTGTGCTAGAATATTTGCGTGTAGTTTATCGCACGTATTCGGAGATTTCTATAGCAATTCTAATGTCGGCCGGGATGGCGCTAGCATTAGTTCTGATGGGATTAAATGACGGCGGGGCAACTTTAAGTATGAACCAATTTTTATTTGGCTCCATTGTCACCATTAGTGAACAGCAAGTATGGATGTTATTTGTCCTTACGATTATGATTGGTCTCTTATATTTAATTTTTCGGAAACCATTGTATATCTTAACATTTGATGAAGAAACCGCCTTCACAGCCGGTTTACCGATTAAAACGATGTCTGTGTTGTTTAATATCTTAACAGGGATCACGATTGCGGTGACGATGCCTATCGTGGGAGCTTTACTGGTTTCAGCAATTATTGTTCTACCTGCAGCTATCTCGATGCGTTTAAGTAATCGTTTTAATGGGGTAATCTTAATCGGAATAGTGCTTGCTTTAATAGGGATGTTTAGTGGTCTAGTCGTTTCTTATAAAGTAGGTACACCGCCAGGAGCTTCTATTACATTAATCCTACTTATCGTTTTTGTTTTAACTACACTCGTGAAAAAAATTTCATACTACATAAAAATAGAGAGGCTATTTAAAAGAAACGATATTTTATAAGCATTAACTAATTAGCGTTCTAAAAAATGATGTTTTTTGCCAAATGAGTGGAAGATGTAAAAAAGAGGCGATCACACTAGTTGAGTGTAAACTGTAAATGAAGAGTGATACGTAAAATAAGGCTCGTGAAAGCGAACAATGGACTTTTAATTAAAGTTATTGTTCGCTTTTGATTGACTTAGAGCAAATGACCTAGTATGATAAGAATTGAATTTAATAGAGATGCGTATAATTTCGGGAATATGGCCCAAAGTATCTACAGATCGCCGTAAATGATCTGACTACGCAGAGAAGTATTCGTCTTGTTTTGCGAGATTACCTCGCATTTTTATACGTCTTTTCTGCTAGTGAAAACGCGCCTGATCACGGATCATGTGCGTTTTTCTATTCGTAAATATGAATGATGTAAAGGGGAGGAAGAGGCGTGAAAAAGTATTTTCGCTTTGAAGAATTAGGAACAAATTATAGAACAGAGTTTATGGCTGGATTAACCACTTTCCTAGCTATGGCTTATATCTTATTTGTAAATCCATCGACTTTATCATTAGAAGGAGTCGATCAGTTACCGGATGGGGTAACAAGAATGGACCAAGGTGCTATTTTTGCAGCAACAGCAATTGCGGCTGCAGTTGGTACATTGTTTATGGGGATCATAGCGAGATATCCTATCGTTTTAGCGCCAGGAATGGGCTTAAATGCATTTTTCGCGTACACGGTTGTATTAGGATATGGAATCCCTTGGGAAACAGCTCTTGCAGGGGTTTTAGCTTCAGGACTAATTTTTATTGTACTAACTTTGACAGGAATAAGAGAGAAAATCATTAATGCCATCCCAGCAAATTTAAAAATGGCTGTGGGAGCAGGGATTGGATTATTTATCGCGTTTGTTGGTTTCCAAAATGCCAACATTATTGTCGGCGATGATGCGACGCTGTTAGCACTTGGAGACATGACTTCTCCAACCGTGATGCTTGCTGTGTTCGGTGTTATTATTTCCGTGATTTTTTTAACTTTAGGATTTAAAGGCGGTATTTTTTATGGAATGGTGATTACTGCCATTGTCGGTATGATCTTTGGATTAATCTCACCACCACAAGGGTTAGGAGGAGTAGTTGGCGAAGTACCGAGTCTTGCGCCGACTTTTGGACAAGCCTTTTCGCATTTTGGGGAGATCTTTACCATTGAAATGCTTGTAGTTATTCTAACTTTTCTATTTGTTGATTTCTTTGATACAGCGGGTACCCTTGTTGCAGTAGCGACCCAGGCCGGATTGATGAAGGACAATAAGCTGCCTCGTGCTGGTAAAGCATTGTTTGCTGATTCAGCTGCAACGGTTGTCGGTGCTTCACTTGGTACATCAACGACTACATCCTATGTAGAATCCACTGCAGGGGTAGGAGCTGGCGGACGATCTGGATTTACTGCTGTAGTAGCGGCTGGGTTCTTCCTCTTGGCATTGTTCTTTTCACCGCTATTAAGTATTGTAACTTCTGAAGTAACCGCACCTGCTTTAATCATTGTTGGTGTATTAATGGCATCTTCCTTAAAGAGTATTGAATGGGATCAGTTTGAAATTGCTGTACCTGCCTTTTTAACGGTCGTGACAATGCCGTTAACATACAGCATTGCGACAGGGATTGCGATTGGATTTATCTTCTATCCGATAACCATGCTATTAAAGGGACGCGCTAAAGAGATACACCCTATTATGTATTTACTGTTCGTCATTTTCATCCTGTACTTTATTTTCTTGAATTAGATACGAAATAGCTGCATAAGAAAAAATCACATTCGCTATACACTAGCGAATGTGATTTTTTTACGTCTTCTTATTGATCACGTTGATGCACATATGCTTCTTTACCGAAAGGAAGTAGGTGATAGAGTGTAATGAGTATTGTTCCCATTGTGGCAAGGATACCCATTCCATAGTATAAGGTTTCACCGCCAAGGGAATCGATAATAGATCCTCCCACCAGTGAACCGATAATCCCTGATACCCCAAAGAAAGTGGCAAAAAACACAAGGTGTCCTGTTGATTGCAGTAGTTTTGGAATCAATCGGGAAACATAATTGAATGCTGCCAAATAGAAAACACCAAAGGTTAAACCATGCATGAATTGTAGCCCAATAATATGGATTGGGTTATCAACGGTAGCATAGATAAACCATCTTACACTGTAAATGGCACCCGCAATAATGATAAACACAAGCGGATGGTATTTACGGAACCAAATGCCCGCTGTTGCAAAGACAAGAGCCTCTGTAAGAACTCCAGTAAACCAGGCAAACCCAACGAGCCCTTCGCTTCCGCCAAGCTGTGAAATATAAAGGCCGATATAACTATCATTCGCACGGTGTGTAATCGTTAGAAACATAATAAGTAACAAGAAAATAACAAAGGACTTGTTTTTAATAATGGCACTAACGTCTCTTAACTGAACCGGATCGGAATCAACTTTTACATCCGTCAACCCAAAGGACACGACTAAAGCAAGCACTCCGAAGCATAGAAATGGGATGATCATGTATTCTATTCCCACTCTTGTAAGTACTTCGCCAATAATCAGAGAAGAAGTAGCAAAACCAACTGAACCCCACCAGCGAATTGCACCGAAAGAAACGCCAAAATGCTCTGCACGACGTTGAGCTAGGCTGTCTCCTAAAGCTCCAATCGGGGTAACAAAGAAATAGAAAATGGCCCCCATAAGAATAATTGCGAGTAATGTGTTCATCTGGAAAAAGATAACGCTAGTTACAAGCAGCCCCACGATACAAATCTGAATAATCCGTTTGACTGTTTTGTATTTATCACTCATATACCCCCAAAAGGGCTGCGCGAAGATAGATGCTAGTGGCCCCACTGCGAGCACCCAACCAATTTCAGTACCATTTAGCCCTTTATATTTTAAATACAAGGGCAAGTAACTCAGAATAATCGTATTTGTAGCATGAAAACTAAACAAAAGCATTTTTAAAGGTGTTAAAGAATCGCGACTGAACAAAAAATCCGCTCCTAATCTATGAATATATAAAGTGAAACTTCAATCAGTGGGGGTTTTGTTCTTCCCTCACTGATTGTTAGTCTTGCGGAAGGTTGTACCGAGATAAAGGCTATTATACTATTATCATGTGAAGAGCGGTAGAGTATTTAGGGAATAAGCTTGTCCCATCTACGGATTTTCGAATACCTGTACCTAGAATAGCTAAGCTCGATTAATCCCAGGTCTTTTCAATGAATTCATCTCTTCCGGATTTTGCGCGGTCTACCTTATATTCTTGCTCATTCTTTTTGTAAAAATCCTGATGATATTCCTCAGCAGGGTAAAATGTTGCGACAGGTAGGATCTCGGTTACAATCGGTTTTTTAAAGCGACCGCTCTGGGCAAGTTCTTCTTTGGATAGCGTTGCTTCTTTTTGCTGCTCTTCATCACTGTAAAAGATGGCAGCACGATAGGAATCTCCACGATCCTGGAACTGTCCACCATCATCGGTAGGATCAATCTGGCGCCAATATAATTCTAGTATCTCGCTGTAGGAGATCACATCAGGATTGTAGGTGATTTCTACTGCTTCATAGTGACCTGTGTCGCCAGCTTTAACCTGTTCGTAAGTTGGATTCTCGACATGGCCACCTGTATAGCCTGAGATCACTTGCTTTACGCCATCCCACTGGGCGAAGGGCTTCACCATACACCAAAAACATCCACCTGCAAAAATAGCTTTCTTGTATTGAGTCACGTTACATTCCTCCAGTTCGTCTATGTTATACTCTAATAAATTATTATTTCCTCGTAGAATAAAGATACTATACCATAGATAAAGCGGGTGACATAATGGAGGAACCTTATGTACATAAAATATTTATCAGAGATAAGCACAGGTTTGCGCCACATCCTGAGATAAAGACATTTGTTGGGAAAACAGGGTTGGATGGAAATAAAGTAACAGATAATCCAGACAAAGCTATTTTTTGCTATCCAATCCAGCATTACACCTATTGGAATGACATATTAGATCCGCCATTCTCTGACTTTGGAGAATTGGGAGAAGATATGGCTGTATTGGAAATGGGAGAACAATCTGTTTGCATCGGTGATACCTATGCTGTTGGCGACACGGTGCTTCAAGTTTCCCAGCCTAAGTCGGACACGCGCTTCCTGGATAAAGAAATGGCTATGAAAATGCTGAAAACCGGAAAAACAGGGTGGTATTTCCGAGTTTTAAAAGAAGGAAATATGCAAGCTGGCTCTGATTTAACATTGTTGGAACGTCCTTATCCGAATTGGACAATTGCTGCGTGTAATGAAGTAATGCATTTACAGAAGGGGGACTTGCGGCTTGCGGCAGATTTAGTGGCATGCCAAGCCTTAGGAAACAGCTGGAAAAATATATTAAGTAAACGTGTTGGTCACATTGTCTAAATCGCAAAAAAATATAGCATGCTTATCGATGTTCACTAAATGAACACCCACAACAGGGTGTTCATCCTCCAGGGGTCTTCTTATTCATCCTCCAATAACCTGACATTTACTCTTCGTTTATTGCTTGTTTCAGAAATGAGTCGGTGTAACCGGATATATACAAGTCCATTACGATAGGTCGCAGTTATTTTATCGGAACGTACTGGAAAAGGCAGTGAAATTTGCCGTTCAAAGGCACCCTGCAGAATTTCTTCCTTTATAACTTGACCGCCACCAAACTCAAGGTCAATGACACCTCTTAGTTCTAGCGTAGCCATGTCAGCATAAATATCAATCTTCTCCAAATCATGTAACCCAGGAATATTTAAAACACAGAAAAGCTCATGCTCTGTTTGATAAAGGTTAATTTGTGGAATGTTAGGTTTAATGATACCTTCAAATTCGTCCCAAAAATTATCACCAAAAAATTGATCCATATTTTTTTTCCAATCACCCATCTGTTTAAAAGGGTCCATTATTTCACCTCCACATACACTTTTTCTGTATCATATGCCCAGAAGAAAATGGGGTGCAGATAAAGTGAAACTTCAACTAGTGGGGTGCCCCACTGATTGTTAGTTGAACGAATCGGTAAAAAATGGTACTGAACTAACCTGATCATTTCATATCATCTAGAAATCATGTATTCTAGGAGGGAGATATTGAAATAGGTATAATTTCGTTGTACATTAGGGAAGTTTAAAATTTCAGCAAGGAAGCAAAGTTGAAGTAGTTGAAATTTTAAGGTGCCAAGTATAAGAACAACGTACACATTCGCTAAAGGACCAGCGAATGCGAGTTTTTCTAATAGGAACTTAGATTTAGGAGGTTTTTATATTGTCAAATAGTGCACTTATGATGGTCGCTATTATTTTAGTGATCAATATTGTATATGTCTCGTTATCCACGATCAGGATGATACTTACGCTAAAGGGAAGAAGATATATTGCTGCTTTTGTAAGCATGTTTGAAATTGTTATTTATGTACTTGGTCTCGGTCTAGTACTTGATAACCTAGATGCAATCCAGAATTTAATTGCCTATGCAATTGGTTTTGGAATCGGGGTGGTGGTCGGATCAAAAATCGAAGAAAAACTTGCACTTGGTTACATCACCGTCAATGTTATTTCCTCAAACCCAGATATTGAATTTACCAGGAAACTACGGGACAAAGGATACGGTGTCACGAGCTGGTTTGCCTATGGGATGGATGGCGACCGACTATCCATGCAAATCCTAACACCAAGGAAGTACGAATTACGTTTGTATGAGACCATTAAAGAAATTGATCCAAAAGCATTTATTATTGCTTATGAACCAAAGCAAATTCATGGTGGTTTCTGGGTGAAGCAAGTACGTAAAAGTCGGCTGGCCAACCCTAAAAAAGCCGCCGAAGCAGCAAGAACTGGCGGGCCTATCGTACCACCAGTACAGGCCAAACCAACCGCACCTAAAAATACACCAAACAACAACGAGTGAGCCTAATATAGGCTCACTTTTTTTGTGATCTAACGTAGTGAGTTGATAGGAGAGCCGAAGTGGTTGATAGGAGAGCCGAAGTGGTTGATAGGAGAGCCGAAGTGGTTGATAGGAGAGCCGAAGTGGTTGATAGGAGAGCCGAAGTGGTTGATAGGAGAGCCGAAGTGGTTGATAGGAGAGCCGAACTGGTTGATAGGAGAGCCGAAGTGGTTGATAGGAGAGCCGAACTGGTTGATAGGAGAGCCAAACTGATTGATAGTAGGGCCAAACTGATTGATAGGAGAGCCGAACTGATTGATAGAAGGGCCAAACTGATTGATAGGAGAGCCGAACTGATTGATAGGAGAGCGAAACTGATTGATAGGAGAGCCAAACTGATTGATAGAAGGGCCAAACTGATTGATAGGAGAGCCGAACTGATTGATAGGAGAGCGAAACTGATTGATAGGAGAGCGAAACTGATTGATAGAAGGGCCAAACTGGTTGATAGAAGAGCCGAACTGGTTGATAGAAGGGCCAAACTGATTGATAAAAGAGCGAAACTAGTTGATAGAAACTTCGCCCTCCTGCTGATACGAAGCCTGCCCCCACTACTTTCCCTTAGCCCAACCATCATGATGAACAAAAGCCCAGCTCGCAGAATAGGCTGATTGCATGCATGGAAAAGTTGAAGGAGGATGAACATGACTTATTATCCGAACCAATGCATTAATCCTGAGGAATTGCCATCACAATTTCCACCACAGCATCAACCACAACAGCCTGGGATTGAATCGTTGATGACACCTAGACCGATTATAGAAAACCCAGGGTACAGAGGGTCTGGAAAATTAGAGAATAAGGTAGCAATTATTACAGGTGGGGACAGTGGAATTGGTGCAGCAACTGCTATCGCTTTTGCCAAAGAGGGGGCAGATATTGTTATTGCATATTATTATGCTTATGAAGATGGGGATGCCTACCGTACGAAACAACGAATCGAGGAGTTGGGCAGGAGCTGTATACTTATCGTCGGTGATTTGCGAGAAGAGGATCACTGCAAGCATGTTGTGGAAGAGACACTGCGGTACTTCGGCAAGATAAACATCCTTGTGAACAATCATGGAGTCCAATTTCCTCAACCAGGATTGGAAGATATAACACAGGAACAGTTGAAAGCAACCTTTGAAACGAACATTTATGCCTTTTTTTATTTAACAAAAGCAGCTCTTCCTTTTCTTGAAAGTGGCAGCGCGATAGTTAATACCTCCTCCATCACCTCATATGAGGGGCAAGAGCAACTGATCGATTACTCTGCGACGAAAGGGGCAATTATAGCCTTTACCCGTTCGCTTTCCCAGAATGTTGTAGGGAAAGGGATCCGCGTAAACGCCGTCGCACCAGGGCCGATTTGGACGCCACTCATTCCAGCGAGCTTCTCTGCTGAATATATCGCAACTAAATTTGGCAAGGATGTTCCAATGAAACGTGCCGGTCAGCCATTCGAGCTTGCACCTGCGTATGTGTACTTAGCGTCTGATGATTCTTCCTATGTAACTGGCCAGGTGATCCACGTAAATGGCGGCGCACCAGTAAGTTCCTAGAAATTGTGGCGAAATAAATCGTATTAAAATAATAATTTCCGTAACGTTCAATAATTACGCTTAGTTGCTTCTATGCATTTTTCTATGAATACCAATCTACTTGATAGCTTCAATCTTAACCAAAAACCGAACGTTAACTAAAATTAACAAACTAATGTTCGAAAACTATATTGACACATCACGTAGGATTTTGTTATGCTAAATGCAACAATTAAATACGGAACCTCATATATTTCTGAAGATATGGTTTGGAAGTCTCTACCCGGCGCCGTAAATGCTGGACTATGAGGGGAGATGAATCGTTACAAGCGTAATGATCTGTTTTCATGTATCAAAGGGGTAAGTCTATTCATCTTCTCTCAAATCGAGGGATAAGAATGGACTTTTTTTATTTCATATAAGTCAGAGAAAGAGGGTTTTTATATGGCAATGGTTGGCGTAATTATGGGAAGTATATCAGATTGGGAAACATTACAGCATACATGTGACGTGTTGGAGGAGCTACAGATTCCTTACGAAAAGGACGTCATATCTGCACATCGTTCGCCTGATGAAATGTTTCGTTATGCAAAAGAGGCACGGAATAAAGGGTTAAAGGTTATTATTGCAGGAGCTGGAGGAGCTGCTCATCTTCCAGGAATGGTTGCATCGCAAACGACACTTCCAGTAATCGGAATCCCTGTTGAATCGAAGGCCTTGAACGGATTGGATTCCTTACTTTCTATTGTCCAAATGCCCGGTGGTGTCCCAACTGCAACAGTAGCGATTGGGAAAGCTGGTGCGACGAATGCAGGTATTTTGGCCGCGCAAATTATTGGAACTGTTGATGACTATGTAGCTGCAAAGCTGGATACCTACCGAGAAAAAATGCATGATAAAGTATTGGAAATGAGGGATGAACTTGCAAAATATTAAACAGATCCTTCCACCCCAAACCATTGGAATAATCGGCGGCGGACAGCTGGGCAGAATGATGGCCATTGCGGCACGCTATATGGGATACCAAATTATCGTCCTTGATCCCAAACCAAATTGTCCTACTGCTCAGGTGGCAGATGAACAGATTACAGCGGCTTATGATGATATGGATGCAGTAAAGCTACTTGCTGAAAAAGCAGATGTGATTACATATGAATTTGAAAATGTAGATTTAGAAGCGGCAGTTTATTTACAAGAGCATGGGAAGCTTCCACAGGGTTCCTTGGCACTGGAAATTACTCAAAACCGCGAAAAAGAAAAACAAATGATGAGAGCAGCAGACTTGAATGTACCACCATTTGCCATCGTAACGGACGGTGCCACTTGTAAAGCGGCTTTAAAGAACATTTCCTTACCAGCCGTGATAAAAACATGCAGTGGTGGCTATGATGGAAAAGGACAGCTAAAAATTAATACAGCTGAGGATATCGACCAAGCTGCTGACTTTGCTACAAAACATGGGCATTGTATTATCGAACAATGGATAACATTTGATAAGGAAATTTCTGTTGTGTTTACTAGGTCTCAATCTGGAGAAATGACGACATTCCCGATTGCTGAAAATGAACATCGTGACCATATTTTATATAAAACAACTGTTCCAGCAAGGGTTAATGAGACAGTCGAAAAAAAGGCGTACGACGCAGTAACCGCATTGGCAGAAAAAATGGAGATTGTTGGTACCTTTGCAGTTGAGATGTTTGTTAAGGAAAATGCCATTTATTTAAATGAGATGGCGCCACGCCCGCATAACTCAGGGCATTATACGATTGAAGCATGCACGATATCCCAGTTTGGCCAGCATATTCGAGCAATTTGTGGATTGCCACTTGCACCGGTTAGCTTGCACCAGCCGGCAGTGATGGTTAATATTCTTGGTGAGGAACTGGATCAGATCCAGCAGGCGATGACACGAAGTGGGGCTGGCTTTGTTCATTTATATGGAAAAGACGAAGCCAAAACGAAGCGAAAAATGGGGCATGTCACCTTCATTGCAGAAACAATCGCAGAAATAGAAGAAACCTTACAACAATTTGAGGAGGCAAAACGATGATTGAACGTTACACCAGAGAAGAAATGGGTTCCATTTGGACAGAGGAAAATAAATTTAAGGCATGGCTTGAAGTAGAGATCCTTGCATGTGAAGCATGGAGTGAACTAGGTGTTATTCCAGCTGAGGATGTGAAGAAGCTGCGCGAAAATGCCTCTTTCGACATGGAGCGTATTTATGAAATTGAACAGGAGACAAGGCATGATGTGGTTGCCTTTACAAGAGCTGTATCGGAAACACTTGGCGAGGAACGGAAATGGGTCCATTATGGCCTAACTTCTACAGATGTGGTAGATACGGCACTTTCCTATTTAATTAAACAAGCGAATGAAATTCTTCGTAAAGATTTAACAGCGTTTGTGGATATTTTGAAAAACAAAGCATTGGAGCACAAGCATACCGTTATGATGGGGCGCACACATGGTGTACATGCTGAACCTACGACATTCGGATTGAAGCTAGCCCTATGGTATGAGGAGATGAAACGTAACCTAGAACGTTTTGAAGCAGCTGCTAAAGGAGTCGAGTTTGGAAAGCTCTCTGGAGCAGTTGGAACATACGCCAACATTGATCCTTTTGTGGAAACATATGTATGCGAAAAACTGGGCCTTTCTCCAGCTCCTGTTTCAACCCAAACATTGCAAAGGGACCGTCATGCCGCATATGTATCGGCACTAGCACTTGTGGCAACGTCCATTGAAAAATTCGCTACTGAAATCCGTGGCTTACAAAAAACGGAAACCCGTGAAGTGGAGGAGTTCTTTGCCAAAGGACAAAAAGGTTCATCTGCTATGCCTCATAAACGAAACCCAATTGGATCAGAGAATATGACAGGAATGGCACGCGTTATCCGTGGCTATATGATGACAGCTTATGAAAATGTATCACTATGGCATGAGCGTGATATCTCGCATTCCTCAGCAGAGCGTGTCATTTTGCCAGATGCAACAATTGCACTTAATTACATGCTGAATCGTTTTTCCAGGATTGTAAAGAACTTAACAGTATTCCCAGAGAACATGAAGCGGAATATAGATCGTACGTATGGCGTTATTTTCTCGCAGCGTGTGTTATTAACCCTAATCGATAAAGGTATGGCCAGAGAAGCTGCCTATGATATTGTGCAACCAAAGGCGATGCAAGCATGGGAGACTGCGACACCATTTAGACAGCTAATTGAGCAAGATGAGCAGATTACAAGTAGATTAAGTAATGAAGAAATCGATGAATGCTTCGACTACACGTATCACTTGAAAAATGTAGATCACATCTTTACCAAAATTGGCTTAACAAGAGGTGAATAGAATGAAAAGCTCCTTGCTGTATGAAGGAAAGGCAAAAAAGATTTATCAAGCCGAAGGAAAGAATGGGCAGCTCGTGCTGTCCTATAAAAATGACGCGACTGCATTTAACGGGGAAAAGAAAGCTACCTTTACTGGGAAGGGCAGATTAAACAATGAAATTTCTGCCCGGATCTTTCCTTTTCTACATGATCAGGGAATAGAAACGCATTTTATTGAACGCCTAAATGAGACGGAGCAACTTGTACAGCAAACAGAGATTATCCCGCTAGAGGTAGTGGTACGAAATCTAGCAACAGGAAGTATTACAAAAAGACTTGGGATTAAGGAAAAGACAATGTTTGATCCACCGATCTTGGAACTGTTCTATAAAGACGATGACCTTGGTGACCCACTTATTAATGAAGAACATGCCCTGTTTCTAAGTGACGTCACCCTATCTGAATTACAAGAAATTAAAAGCAAAGCATTAGAGATTAACAAGCAGCTAACAAAGCTATTCGCAGCAATTGGTATTACATTGGTAGATTTCAAACTCGAGTTTGGTAGATTAGCAAGTGGATGTATCATCCTTGCTGACGAGATTTCTCCAGACACGTGTAGGCTGTGGGATATCACAACAGAGGAAAAACTAGATAAAGATGTTTTCCGTCAAGGTACAGGGGATTTACTGGAAGTCTATGAAGAGATTTTAAAACGACTGGAGGCAAATCAATGAAAAAAGTTATCGTGAATGTAACCTTAAAATCAGGTGTGTTAGATCCACAAGGGAAAGCAATTCAAGAATCACTAAATTCGCTTGGCTACAAGGAAGTTCAGCAGGCGAGGGTAGGTAAATCAATTGAACTGCAAGTTGAGGAAGGTCCTGATTTAGAAGAGCGTGTCAAAGAGATGTGTGACAAGTTATTGGCAAACCCGGTAATCGAAGAATACAGCTTTGTGGTGGAGGAGGCCGTTCGCTCGTGAAATTCGCGGTAATTGTTTTTCCTGGTTCCAATTGTGATCGTGATATGTACCATGCTGTAAAGGATGTACTCAAAGAGGAGGCAGATTTGGTTTGGTATCAATCTGCTAATCTCGAAGACTATGAGGCTATTCTTTTGCCTGGCGGGTTCTCATATGGAGACTACCTTCGTTCAGGGGCCGTTGCTGCAACCTCTGAGATTATGCAACAAATTAAAGCGCATGCCTCAAAGGGAAAGCCTGTACTTGGGGTATGCAATGGATTTCAAATCCTATTGGAGGCAGGCCTTTTACCAGGCGCTATGCAGCGTAATAAAAATCTTGCCTTCATGTGCCATCAGGAGCCGTTAGTAGTCGAAAACAACGAGACACTATTCACGTCCCTTTATGAGCAAGGGGAGATTGTGCGATTCCCAATTGCCCATGGGGAAGGGAATTACTTCTGCGATGAAGAGACGTTAGAAAAGTTAAAGGCAAATAAGCAAATCGTTTTTACATATCGAAACAATCCTAACGGCTCTGTAGCAGATATCGCTGGGATTAGGAATGAGGAAGGCAATGTCCTTGGCATGATGCCACATCCTGAGCGTGCTGTTGAAGCATTATTAGGCAGTGCCGATGGCGTGAAGTTATTTCAATCCGTAGTAAAAAATTGGAGGGAATCCTATGTTGCAAACACATGATATACATCCAGAGCAAATCGAACGCGACAAGCTGTATCAAGAAATGGGTTTAAGTGACAAGGAATACGACCTCGTGAAAGATATCTTAAAGCGTCGCCCTAATTTTACCGAAACAGGGATATTCTCGGTAATGTGGTCTGAGCATTGTAGCTATAAAACCTCCAAGCCATTGTTAAAGAAGTTTCCTGTTAAAGGGCCTCATGTAATACAAGGACCTGGCGAAGGTGCTGGAATTATTGATATTGGGGACAATCAGGCTGTTGTATTTAAAATCGAGAGCCATAATCACCCATCTGCAGTAGAGCCATATCAAGGAGCGGCTACAGGTGTCGGCGGGATTATTCGTGATGTATTTTCCATGGGCGCACGTCCTATTGCGATAATGAACTCTCTTAGATTTGGAAACTTAACAACAGATCGTGTGAAATACCTATTTACAGAGGTAGTGAATGGAATCGCCGGTTACGGAAACTGTGTAGGGGTTCCGACAGTAGGCGGAGAAGTCCAATTTGACGAAAGCTATGAAGGCAATCCACTAGTAAATGCCATGTGTGTAGGATTAATCAATCATGATGAGATCCAAAAAGGGATTGCAGCTGGAATTGGCAATACGGTGCTCTATGCTGGCGCACCTACAGGTCGTGATGGAATTCACGGGGCAACATTTGCCTCTGACGATCTTGGTGAAGATGCTGCCAAGGATCGACCAGCAGTACAGGTTGGCGATCCATTTATGGAAAAATTATTAATTGAGGCATGTCTCGAAGTTATTCATTCTGATGCGCTTGTTGGCATGCAGGATATGGGAGCTGCAGGGCTTACTTCATCTGCTAGTGAAATGGCGAGTAAAGCAGGAACGGGAATGGAAATGGATTTAGACAACGTACCTCAGCGTGAGCAGCATATGAATGCGTATGAGATGATGCTTTCTGAATCACAGGAAAGAATGCTCATGGTTGTTAAAAAAGGCCGAGAGCAGGAAATCATTGATGTGTTTGAAAAATACGGTCTCCAAGCTGTCGCAGTAGGCCAAGTAATTGAAGAAAAAGTTTTCCGTATTAAACAGCACGGAGAAGTAATGGCAGACATCCCTGTAGACGCTTTAGCTGATGAAGCACCTGTCTACCATATGCCATCAGAGGAAGCGGATTATTACAAGGATTTTCAGAATAGTGGCACGCCTGAGGTGGTTGTAGAAGACCATGCCGGCATGCTGAAACAGCTGTTGCAGCAGCCTACGATAGCGAGCAAGGAATGGGTCTATGACCAATATGATTCCATGGTCCAGACGAATACAGTGGTCACACCTGGGTCTGACTCAGCAGTTGTTCGTATCAAAGGGACGAATAAGGCTTTAGCTATCACGACAGACTGTAATTCACGCTATATTTATTTGGATCCAGAAGTTGGCGGAAAAATTGCCGTCGCAGAAGCGGCACGTAATATTGTTTGCTCTGGAGCAAGGCCACTCGGCTTAACCGATGGTTTGAACTTTGGTAACCCAACGAACCCGCAAACCTTCTGGCAAATGGAAAAAAGTGTGGATGGAATGAGTGAAGCATGTACGGCCCTTCGTACACCTGTCATAAGTGGCAATGTCTCCTTATACAACCAATCACAAGGAAAGTCAATTTTCCCAACGCCTATCGTTGGTATGGTTGGATTGCATGAGTCGTTAGAACATATTACACCAAGCCACTTTCAATCAGCTGGCGATGCCATTTATGTTATTGGCGAAACGGCTCCGGAATTTGGCGGCAGTGAGTTGCAGAATGTCGTGCACGGTAAATACGAAGGAATAGCGCCAGAAATTGACCTAGAGGTAGAAGCCAAGAGGCAGCAACAAATTCTTCAAGCAATACAAGCTGGCTTAGTAGAATCTGCACATGACGTGTCAGAAGGCGGTCTATCAGTAGGTTTGGCTGAGAGTGTATTTAATGGAGCGGGACTTGGAGTGGACGCAACATTTTCTGGCGATGCAACGGCCATCCTTTTCAGTGAAACTCAATCACGTTTTATTATATCGGTAAAAGAAGATAAGAAAGCACAATTCGAAAAAACAGTCGAAGATGCAACACAGGTTGGAATCGTAACAGAGGATGCAACTTTCCGGATTCAGATTAATGGTGCGCAAGTCATTGAGGAAAAAACAGAAGAGCTACACCAACTTTGGAAGGGAGCTATTCCATGCTTGCTGAAATCAAAGGCATAAACGAGGAATGTGGCGTATTTGGAATTTGGGGTCATGAAAAGGCAGCGGAGCTTACTTATTATGGATTGCATTCCATGCAGCATCGTGGCCAGGAAGGCGCAGGTATTGTATCCAGTGATGGTGTCGAACTAAAGCCATACAAAGGGATGGGATTAGTTAATGATGTATTCAAACATGCAGATTTCGATGAGCTATCCGGAAAAGTGGCAGTTGGCCATGTACGCTATTCTACACAAGGCGGAAAAGTAATTGAAAACGTACAACCATTATTATTCCGCGCTCAAGCCGGTAGCATGGCACTTGCTCATAACGGAAACATTATGAACGCTCATAAATTGCGCGGTGAACTAGAGGAAGAAGGTAGCATTTTTCAAACGTCTTCTGATACAGAAGTACTTGCACATTTAATTAAACGCAGTGGTAACGAAATTTCCGAAAAAACGATCGCAAATGCCCTTAATAAGGTCGTCGGTGCTTATGCCTACATTATTTTAAAGGAAGATAAAATGTTTGTAGCACTTGACCCGAGCGGGATTCGCCCATTATCCATTGGAAAGTTAGGGGAGGCCTATGTAGTTGCTTCGGAAACCTGTGCGTTTGACCAAATAGGTGCAACCTTTGAACGGGAAGTGTTACCAGGTGAGCTTATTACTATTAGTGATGAAGGATTAAGCTCCACCCGATTTGCCATGCGCGAGCAACGCAAGATGTGTGCAATGGAGTATGTTTATCTCTCCAGACCAGATAGTGATGTGAATTTAGTTAATATCCATGCCTCTCGGAAAAGGATGGGTATTGAACTCGCTAAAGAAGCACCATCAGATGCAGACATGGTAATTGGGGTACCAGACTCCAGCATTTCAGCAGCAATCGGCTATGCCGAACAAAGTGGCTTACCTTACGAAATGGGAATTATTAAAAATCGCTATGTTGGCCGTACCTTTATTCAGCCCTCACAGGAACTACGCGAACTTGGTGTGAAGATGAAGCTTTCTCCTGTCCGTGGAATTGTGGAAGGGAAACGGATTGTCATGATTGATGATTCGATTGTGAGAGGCACGACAAGCCGAAGAATTGTGCAAATGCTCAAGAAAGCTGGAGCAAAAGAGGTTCATGTGCGCATTGCTTCCCCATCGATTCAGCATCCATGCTATTACGGGATTGATATGTCGACACGAAAAGAATTGATCGCTGCTAATTATACGCTTGAGGGAATTTGTGAGCAGATCGGTGCTGACAGTATAGCTTATTTGTCTGAGGCAGGTCTCGAAAAGGCAATCGTGAAAGACAAAACATTAAACCAAGGGATTTGTACTGCCTGCATGACTGGTAAATATCCAGTGAAAGAAGATGGACAAAAAGAGATTGTGTTTACAAGCTGTTAAGGAAGACAAAAAAGGAGTGGCCAAACCATGTCAGAAGTATACAAAAATGCCGGAGTAGATGTGGAAAAGGGATATGAGGCAGTAGAAAGAATGAAAAAGCATATAGCAAAAACAACCAGACCAGAAGTACTTGGGGGAATTGGTTCATTCGCTGGTTTGTTTGAATTAACATCTTTTCAATTTAAAGAACCAGTAATGGTCTCCGGCACAGATGGTGTTGGCACGAAACTTAAGCTTGCCTTTGACCTAAACATACATGATTCTGTTGGAATAGATCTTGTTGCGATGTGCGTGAATGATATTGTCGCACAAGGTGCTCAGCCGCTTTTCTTTTTAGATTACATTGCTTGTGGCAAAAACGACCCAGAAATGATTGAGCAAATCGTCGCAGGGATCTCCCAAGGTTGTGTGGATGCAGGTGCAGCACTAATTGGTGGTGAAACTGCGGAGATGCCTGGCATGTATGATCCATCGGAATACGATCTTGCAGGGTTTGTGGTAGGGATTGCGGAAAAGGAAAAGCTGGTTACAGGTGAAGACATTGCGGAAGGGGATGTCGTTATCGGTCTCCCATCAAGCGGCATTCACTCAAATGGGTATTCGCTTGTTCGCCAAATCGTAGCTGATCTGGATTTAGAGGAAAACTACAATTTGCAGAAACCACTTGGTGAGGTGCTGTTAACACCGACAAAGATTTACGCCAAAACTGTTACAGAGGTAGTTGAAAAGTATACGGTCAAAGGAATTTCCCATATAACGGGTGGCGGTTTTTATGAAAATCTTCCACGCATGTTGCCAAACGGACTCGGCGTCCAGATTGACTCCAATAGTTGGGATGTACCTGAAATTTTCCCTTTTTTGCAAAAACATGGAAATATTGCAGAAGCGGAAATGTACGGCGTCTTTAATATGGGAATAGGAATGGCGCTTGTTGTGAATCGTGAAGATGCCCAGAGGGTTATAGCAGAACTTCTCCAAAATGGCGAAGAAGCTTCGATAATCGGAACCGTTGTGCCAAATGAAGGAGTGCACTTTAGCTCATGAAGAAAACCAAAGCCGCTGTATTTGCATCAGGAACTGGGAGCAACTTTCAGGCGATAATGGAAGCCGATGATCTGCCAATTGAAGTTGCCTTACTCGTTTGTGATAAGCCTGGTGCCACAGTAATAAAAAAGGCAATGCAATTTAATGTACCGGTCCTTGATTTTGAACCAAGCGCCTATGCGTCGAAAGCTATCTATGAGCAAAAGCTAATTGAGGAGTTAGAAAAGGCTGGTGTCGAGTGGATTTTCCTGGCAGGCTATATGCGCATTGTGGGACCAGATCTTCTTGGAGCTTTTGAAGGAAGAATAGTCAACATCCATCCGTCATTACTCCCAGCATTTCCGGGAAAAGATGCGATCGGACAGGCTTATCAGGCAGGAGTCGATACGACAGGGGTAACGGTCCATTTTATCGATGAAGGCATTGACACGGGGCCAATTATTGCCCAGGAATCCGTTGAACTTTTCCCGGAGGATACGGAAGAGATGCTAAAGAAACGTATCCAACAAGTAGAACATAATCTTTACCCTAAGGTCATCCGCCAGCTTTTAGACCAAAATACATAACATAACGAAAATGAAATGAGGGGAAAAAATGAAGAAGCAAGCTTTAATCAGTGTTTCCGATAAAACAAACATCACCACATTTTCTCAAGGGCTCGTTGACCTTGATTACGACATCCTATCAACTGGAGGAACGTTAAAAGCATTAAAAGAAGCAGGCATTCCTGCGAAAGCAGTGGACGAAGTAACTGGATTTCCAGAAATTTTGGGTGGGCGTGTGAAAACATTACATCCCTTTATTCATGGAGGACTTCTGGCAAAACGTTCTGATGCCGATCATATGAATCAGTTAGAAGAAAACAACATTGCGCCAATCGATATGGTCGTTGTAAACCTATATCCTTTCAAACAAACGTTACAAAAAGAAGGGGTATCAGGTGACGAAATTATTGAGAACATTGATATTGGTGGTCCGACAATGCTACGGGCAGCCGCTAAGAATTTTGCAGACGTTGCAGTGGTTGTAAATCCTTCTGACTATGAAACAGTAATTGCAGGATTGCGTGCAGATTCCTTTGGGAAGGCAGAACGCAAAAAACTGGCAGCTAAAGTTTTCCAGCACACAGCAAATTATGATGCTATGATCGCGCGTTATTTTTCTGAAGAAACGGAAGAAGCCTTTCCGGAAACATATACCGTTACATACGAGAAGGTACAATCCCTTCGTTATGGAGAAAACCCGCACCAGCAGGCGGCATTTTATCAAAACCCGCTTCACAAAGGGTGGAGCCTTGCTGCTGCAACACAATTACATGGCAAGGAACTTTCCTTTAACAATATTCAGGATGCCAATGCAGCACTTGAAATCCTGTCTGAATACAAAGAGCCTACTGCTGTTGCAGTAAAACATATGAATCCATGTGGAATTGGCGTTTCAGATAACCTGTCGTCTGCATTCGCAAAAGCATATGAAGCAGATCCTATTTCTATTTTTGGTGGCATTGTCGCAGTAAATAGCGAAGTGGATGCGGAGACCGCTAAACAGCTGAGTGAAATTTTCCTTGAGATTGTCATTGCACCAGGCTTTACGGATGAAGCAATGGAAATATTGACACAGAAAAAAAATATCCGCTTGCTTGATCTACCGATGCAAGATGGGGATAGCGGCTACCACAAGCTGACAACAGTAAAAGGTGGAATGCTTGTACAGGACAATGATGCTGGAGAAGTGGCAAAAGACGCATTAACATTCCCTACAAAACGTCAGCCGAGCGACAAAGAGCTTACAGATTTATTGTTTGCATGGAAAGCTGTTAAGCATGTGAAATCAAACGCGATTGTTTTAGCAAAAGATAACCAGACAGTTGGGGTTGGTGCTGGCCAGATGAATCGAATCGGTTCCGCTCAAATTGCAATCACACAAGCGGGTGAAAAGACTAACGGAGCAGTGCTCGCATCAGATGCATTTTTCCCAATGCCTGATACCGTAGAAGCAGCCGCAGTAGCAGGCGTAACGGCAATTATTCAACCAGGTGGGTCAAAGCGCGATCAAGACTCAATTGATGTATGTGATGAGCATGGTATTGCCATGGTTTATACAGGAATGCGCCATTTCAAACATTAAGGAAGGGATGCGAAGGAATGAATATTCTCGTAATCGGCCGCGGAGGACGCGAGCATAGCATTGTTATGAAACTTGCGGAAAGTGAGCGTGTCTCTACAATCTATGCTGCTCCCGGCAATGTTGGAATGCAGCAGGCGGAGTGTATCGGAATTGATGAAATGGACATCGAGGCGCTTGTTGCGTTCGCTAAAGAAGAGCAGATCGATCTAACGATAGTCGGACCGGAAAATCCACTTAATGAAGGGATTGCCGACCGTTTTATCGAGGCTGGCCTCCAGGTTTTTGCCCCACAAAAGGCTGCAGCCCTACTTGAGGGTAGTAAAAGCTTTGCCAAAGAATTTATGAAAAAATATGCTGTACCAACAGCTGCTTATGCAACGTTCACTTCAGCTGACGAGGCGAAGCAGTATATTGAAAAACAAGGCGCCCCCATCGTGATTAAAGCGGACGGATTGGCAGCTGGTAAAGGGGTTATCGTGGCCGAAACGAAAGAGCAAGCATTGGCTGCGGTTGATGAAATCCTAGTGGAGAAAGCCTTTGCGGATGCCGGAGCCAAGATCGTGGTTGAAGAGTTTTTATCCGGGAAGGAATTTTCTCTGATGGCTTTCGTTCACGAGCATAATGTTTATCCAATGGTACCGGCTCGCGATCACAAGCGTGCTTTTGATAACGATGCAGGGCCTAATACAGGCGGCATGGGTGCATTTTCCCCAGTTCCTGATGTTACCGATGATCATCTTGATTTTGCTATGAAAGAAATCCTGCAAAAAACGGCTGACGGCATGATGAAGGAAGGAAGGGCATTTACAGGCATTCTTTATGCTGGGCTGATGATGACAGAAGACGGACCCAAGGTCATTGAATTTAATACCCGATTCGGTGACCCGGAAACGCAGATTGTTTTACCACTGCTGAAAAATGACTTAGACCAAGTGATCCTTGATGTAATGGATGGCAAAGATCCTGAATTGCAGTGGGAGGACGCCGCATGTGTTGGAGTGGTTTTGGCTTCTCAAGGATACCCTGGCTCCTATGGCAAGGGAGTAGAGATTCCGGATTTAAGTGAATCGGAGACGTATACCGTACACGCCGGAACCAAGCAGGTGAACGGCAACCTTGTATCTGACGGTGGTCGTGTTCTACTAGTTGGGGCAAAGGACAATACTTTCGAGTCGGCTCGTGAGAAAGTGTATCAAGCCCTCGACCCAGTCGAAAATGGTAAGGTCTTTTTTTATAGAACGGATATAGGGAAATAGGAAAAAGCTTGAGGGCATTTATGTGTCCTCAAGCTTTTTGTATCCCAGCTTAAATTTAGCAAGGCCATATGTGAATGGAAATAGCAATATCATTACTTTATATGGACTGTAGTTTATAGAACTTAGTAAAGTATAGAAACCATAAGTAAAGAAGGAGAAAATAACGTTAACGTTGAATTATATATTAAATATCAAAAGCAATAATTGATTAAGATCAAAAACTAAAGGAGCATTCTAATGAATAATATTTTTGATATCACATATACAGATGAAATATTAGCGCGTATCGAAAACTTAAATATAAATTCAGAACCACAATGGGGAAAAATGGATGTCTCTCAAATGTTAGCTCATTGCTCTTCTTTCCAAGATATTGCAATGGGATATTCTTTACCCACACGAGGTTGGCTAGGGGTATTAGTGGGTAGATTTGCAAAACCCATTTTTTATAATGACAAACCTTTAGCCCACAATATGTCTACTATTCCATCTATACTAATTACAAGTAAAAAAGATTTTGAAATAGAAAGAGACAAACTGAAGCAAAAAATTATAACATTTCAAAAGAATGGATCTGACGCTTGTACAAGTCACCCACATCCTTTTTTCGGAAATCTGACTTCTGAACAATGGGGAAAAGGAGTCTACAAACATCTTGACCACCATTTAAAACAATTTGGTGTTTAGCGGTAGGAGTTAATTAGGCAGCACCGTCTTAAAGTACTGCTTCGTTATTGCAGTAACGTCCACAAGAAGAGCGTTAATCCATCTTCGATTAACGCCCCGTTAGCTTATTAAGCTCATTTAATAAATTTACTAATTAGTTGTTTTGTTGTAAGAATTGTAGCAAATTCATCATGCAATGTAGCTAATGAAATATCATGTATGGATTTTGCATCATAATAATTATTATTTTGATCCTGCATTCCAAAAGAGGCTGTGGCATCTGAAATTAAGTAAGTATTGAATCCTAAATTACCACTCATCCTTGTGGTTGTAGATATACAATGTGGCGTGGTCAGACCAGTTATTACAACAGTTGTAAATTTGTTTGTTTTTAAAAACATTTCTAAATTCGTACCAATAAAGCTACTATTAACTTTCTTTGTTATTATTAAGTCATTACTTTCAGGCTCAACTATTTCCTTTATAGCATATCCCTCATTGTTAGGGTGAAATACCGACGTAGGATCATCAGACATATGTTGTATGTATATAACCTTCCAATCTTTTTCTCTCCATAATTTCAATATCTTGCTAATGTTCTCTTCGGCATTTGGATTATTTCGATCTCCCCATTTTTTATCATCAAATGCTTTTTGTACATCTACTATGATTAAAGCTTTCTTTTCCATACTGTTCCCCCCGAAAATATCCTTTCACTTTAAATACTGACTTCACTTTTGTGTTGGTCATTGTGGATCTAATTTCAACATTGCTCCAAAATATTGTGAAGCAGAAGTAAAAGAAATAAATGCACAAAGCTCACTTATTTCTTCCTCAGTAAAGTCTCCATGCATGATTTCAAAAGTTGAATTTGGTATATCACCCTTTTGTTTTAAAAACACTTCTGCAAATCCAACCGCAAGTGAAATTTTTTCATCAAACTTATCAAAATTTGGTTTACCTTTCGCTTTACAATACTCACATCCATTACTTTGAGCTAATGTTCTCCTTACTTGTTCTTTTAATTCGACAGATAGAAACCCTTCTTTTTCTAATACATTTCCCAGTTGAGTCCACCCTTGCATTACTTCTATGTTATGTCCCAAAAGTCGTTGAAATGGTGTTTCTCCAAAACTTGATTCTTTGATTCTTGCCATTTAAAATCCCCCTTTGTTATATTATTAATTATAGAGGGTGTGAAGCTTAAATTACATTAAATTACTAATGTATTATTGAATAATTACTTTTAAAATTAACGTATGAGAGAGGGATTGGTTTAAAAGTGAAAACTGATGATATTGATAGGAGGATATTAGATGAACTACTTAATAATAGTCGTTTATCTATGAGTGAACTTGGAAGAAGAGTTAATTTGTCTTCCCCTTCTGTAACAGAACGGGTTAGGCAGATGGAATCATTGGGTATTATAAAAGGCTATACATTAGAAATTGACTTTGAAAAGTTAGGCCTACCTATCCAATGTATTATCGAAGCAACGATCAAAAACGGCAATTATAATTCATTCAAAAATTTAATTCAGAAACTTCCAAACGTACAGTTTTGTTATCGTATAGCCGGAAATGCGTGTTATATGCTAAAAATGCACTTTGAAGCCTTTTCAGAAGCGGAACAATTTATAGAAGAAGTAAACCCATATGCACAGACGGTAACACATTTTATCTTTTCAAAAGTTCCTACAGCTACACAAATTAATGCATAACCCTGCCCTACATAAAATATGGAGGAGGTATTTGTAGTAACGTATGGAGCTAAGGTGCTTTATTTCGTTTTACTATATCTTTCCAATGTGGAGGAAGCTCGTATGTTTCAAGGTGCCCAAATTTAATTAATTTAACATCACCAGGAGTGAGAGGGGTTATTTCAAATGTGAGCCTATCTTTTCCAACTGCTATGTGGGGGCCGATAACTGGTGAAAGCTCTAATGTTAGTAAGAAATGAAAGCTATGGAATCCCTCAACTCTTTCTACATTAACAATATCAACTTGGTAAGGATAGACCGATGGCAATTCAGTTAAATAGTTAGAGTAATAATTGTTTACTGCTTTTTCTATTTCTTCACCTAACAAAAGTATTAAAATATCTTGGATCTTTAGCTCCTTTGAATCTTTTGGAGGATCCAAATGCATTAGCTGGGCAGAAACAGGTGCGTTCCAAGAAAAGACAACTGTAAAAACAATAAGTAAAGGAATTATATATTTCATCATTATTTCCCCTCCACAATTAAGGTTATTGCATAGTTTTCTCTTGTGGAGGTTTATAATAAGAAGCAAATTATGACATCTTTATTTAACTACCCTGCAGATTCTACCATAATATTAGATATAAGCATTTCCTAATGGGCTCATTGTTTAAATGAACTTCTACTATATAATTTTATTTTAATAACTGCTTAACTTTATTTTCGTCTTCCGAAAATTCTAGTATTATTTCTCTTAGTTCATCTTCGTTTTGGGCATAACTAAATTCTTTGCCATACCACTCTTGTAGATTATCTTTCGTGATAGTAGATTCACTTATAACTGAATTAAAGGTTATCCACTCAACGTTTTGTACTAATGTAAATAAAAATGTAGCATTGTATATTACTGTTTCTCTGTACTCTTGCTTAGAGCCTATCCAATCGTAGTTGAGGATAATTCCATACGGTTCTTCATTTGTTTTAAGTTCAAAACCGTTTAAATGCTCAGAACCTGGTAATTGATTGGCAATGTTTCCTACTGCGCTATTATCACCAACAAATGAATCTTTAAATTCAAGAATATTTTCATTTGCGTTTGCATCATTTGAATTACAACCACTCAATAAAAACACTACTGATAGGGATATGTACAAAAACGCAATTACTTTTCTCATTTATTTACCTCCCTTCTTGAACCAAGCGGTATATTGCTTTTTCCCGGTCCAAAATACTATAGGAATAAATCCCGCCAGCTAACAAATTCACAAGGAATCCAAACTTTTTTCAAGCTTAAGGATGATCTGTTGCCCTTTTAGTTACAAGTTGTATATATACGAGCCATTTTAGGTTCGTTTAAAGACTTACCTCTGTGGAACTCTTAATCAGTTGGTGAAAGAAAAATCATTTTAGTGCCAATTAGTATTCAATAATTTAATTTTAGCTTAGTTACTGCATAAGGAGAGCGAAAAATAACATATTCACTATCAATCCATTTAGCATTATCCACTCCTACTACTTCTAAATTGTCGGCTTGAGTCCTATTGGTTATAATCTGTAATTGTTCACTATTTAATTGCTTCATTAATCCAAGAAAATTAGTTTTAATATAAAAATTATAAAAGTGGTGTGTGTCCCCGAGGGTTGCGTCTCTATGCTCTATAATTACGATGTTTTCGCCTCTGGGTGACTCTACAGTTTCATAAGAATTACTCAAATCCACTATCAAATATATGAAAGTAAATGGAACTAAAAGAAGTAATACTAAAACTGCGATAATAGGTCCCCAGAACTTTACTAGTTTTAACCCTTTTAACAAAACAAAAATAGCAATTAATGCAAGGAATGTTGGGAAAATAAAGCTTGTTGGCTTAAGAAAAATAAAATAATAATTTTTAATTTTGATTGGATAATAAAATAACTAGTAAATCAACTAATGCTATTGTAACGATAAATATCTTTTGTGGGAGACTTAGCAATTTAAGTCTTCTGAAAATGTTATAATCCCTTTTTCCTTTTTTATTTGTTTTCTTTTCTTCACCATGCTTTCTATTAACAAACCTGAAAATAATTGCTACCAACCAAAGTATGATTAGGATAACAATAAAAGTATTCATTTATAACATCTCCTAGGTTAGACTAGATTGCTTCGTTTGTCTTCATTGTAGGTGCATTCCTTCAAGGAGATTCATTTTCCTAATTTATTAACCTCTTTAAAAATCAGAGATACAAACCAACAAATATAAACTAACCGACATATTGGAGGATTAACTGATAAATTGCTATGCAAAATCCTAAAATACTTGCTTTCAATTTTGAAGGGTGGTTTCTTTTGTTAAGAAACAAGTATAGGATAACGGCTATAAAACCCAAGGGGAACCATAATTCAAATATACCCTCCTCAGTACTTTGGGAATAAATTGGAGTAATGTAAGTGCTAATTAGAAAGTAAAAAAACACTCTAGAACGTTTGGATTCTAATTGTTTACCCCACCTTACTAATAAGAAAATGACGATGATAGCAATAACCGTAATGTGGAAAGGAGGTAAAACAATAGCAGAATTTCCAAAATCAAATACCATTTTGAATAGCCACCTTAAGTTTCTAAGCACATACCCATTAATCAAATTACTAAGTTGTTAGATGAAGAGCATATTATTAGATGTTTTTAACTATATTTTACCATATTGTATTACCACTTTTAGATTTTTCTCAATATAATTATAAGATTACGACGATGGCATGGATCCATTTAAATAGTGCTAGTGAAACCACAACACCCAAAAGTGAAACCACAGCACCCAAAAGTGAAACCACAGCACCCAAAAGTGAAACCACAGCACCCAAAAGTGAAACCACAGCACCCAAAAGTGAATCCATAACACCACAAAGTGAAACCAAAACACCGCAAAGTGAAACCACAGCACCGCAAAGTGAAACCACAGCACCCAAAAGTGAAACCAAAACACCGCAAAGTGAAACCAAAACACCGCAAAGTGAAACCACAGCACCCAAAGTGAAACCACAGCACCCAAAAGTGAAACTACAGCACCACAAAGTGAAACCACAGCCCCAACCGACGCACCACACCAAATCCATTCACAAAATGGACATACCAATTTAATGGTAACTTTACAGTGTTAAAGTGTTATGTATGGTAAAATAAAGAAAAAGAAGTATTGGAGCGTTGTCTATGTTAGAGAATGGTTATTACTGGAGAAACCGTGAACTGAGAAAGCATGTCAGCGTGATTGATGGATTGGATAAGCCTGACCTGCTTTTAACGAATGCTGTTTATTTAAATGCGTATACGAAAGAGTGGATATCGGCAAACATTTGGATTGTTGATGATCGCATTGTCTATGTAGGGGAAAAGCTTCCTGCTAATACTGAGGAAGTAGAAACAATGGATTGTGCAGGGAAGTATCTTGTTCCAGGGTATATCGAGCCACATGCCCACCCGTTCCAATTATATAATCCTGAACAGCTCGCGAATCATGTAGCACAAACAGGAACTACAACACTAGTAAATGATAACATTTTATGGTTATTGTTATTAAAGAAAAAGAAAGCGTTTTCTTTAATAAATGAACTACAAAAGCATCCTGTCTCCATGTATTGGTGGGCGCGCTTTGATGCGCAAACGGAATTGAAGGATGACACACAACTTTTTAATACGCAGGAGATCCTTTCATGGATAAAGCACCCAGCTGTCGTTCAGGGGGGAGAGCTGACTTCATGGCCTGATTTGCTAGCAGGAGATGATCGGCTTCTGCATTGGATACAGGAGACAAAACGTCAAGGCAAGCCGATAGAAGGCCATTTGCCTGGAGCTTCTGAAAAAACATTAACAAAGATGAAGCTATTGGGTGTAAATGCAGATCATGAATCCATGACGGGCGAGGATGTTATTCGTAGGTTGCGTCTTGGTTATCAGGTAGGGCTTCGCTATTCTTCTATTCGACCAGATTTGCCGCAGCTGCTTGAGGAACTGTTGGCTATGAATCTAAAAAGCTATGATAATCTTACAATGACCACGGATGGAGCTACTCCAGGATTCTATGAAGATGGCTTGATGAACGTTTGTATTGAGATTGCGATAGAAAAAGGCGTACCAATTGAAGAAGCCTATATGATGGCAAGCTATAATGCAGCAAAACACCTTAGCTTGGAGGAGCAACTTGGAAGCATCGCACCAGGTCGAATTGCCAATATCAATATTCTTTCAAATAAGGATAATCCGCACCCTGAAAGTGTTTTGGCCAAAGGACAGTGGATTGTAAAAGATCATAGCCCACAAGAGATTTCCAATGTAGTGAATTGGGATGAATATGGGATAGGAAAACTAACCTATGATTGGGAACTTACAGAAAATGAATTGCAGTTTTCTGTGCCTATCGGACTTGATATGGTGAATGATGTCATTATAAAACCGTATGCGATTGATACAGACATTGCAACAGAACGGTTACCAGAAACGAAGAAGGATGCTTTCCTTCTCCTACTAGATCGAAAAGGGAAGTGGCGTGTGAATACGACCATACGTGGTTTCACAGATCGTCTTGGCGGTATGGCAAGTTCTTATTCTACGACAGGTGACTTCATCTTTATTGGAAAAAATAAAGCCGATATTATCTTAGCAGGCAATCGATTAAAGGAATTAGGCGGAGGAATTGTGATCGTCCATGAAGGAGAAATTTTACTGGAGATCCCACTCACACTCTCGGGCACCATGTATGATGGAAACATGCGGGACTTAATTGAGAAGGAAAAGCAGCTTAAAACGATATTAAAAGAATATGGTTATCCTTTTTCAGACCCGGTTTACTCGATATTTTTCTTATCTTCAACACACCTCCCTCACATTCGGATAACACAGCAGGGGATTGTGGACGTGAAGAAAAAAGCAGTACTATTCCCAGCGACCATGTGTTAGCGTATAATGGAGTAAAATCTATGTTAACAAGGGTGTTGTAGAAAATGAAGAAAATCGTATGGGTGCTAGTACTAGCATTCATCTTACTTGTAGGTTGCTCCGATAAAGAGAAACAGGAAGCGGACAACAATGAAACGAAGGATAACGATGTGCAAGAGAAAACAAGTCAACCTGAAGTTGCCAATGAAATTGTAGCTCCTTTGACAGGAGTGGCAATAGACGAACCCACTAATAACCGCATTGTCGGTGTGATGGTGAATAATCATTCCAAAGCAAGGCCGCAAACCGGGTTGTCTAGAGCAGATCTTGTGTTTGAAATATTAGCTGAAGGGAAAATCACTCGTTTTCTTGCTATGTTTCAAAGTGAAATGCCGGATGTTGTTGGCCCTGTAAGAAGTGCACGGGAATTTTATTTCAATTTGGCCAATGATTATAACGCACTTTATGTTTATCACGGGGCAGCAAATTTTGTTAATGATATGATTATGAACAGAGGAATTGAACATTTAAATGGATCCCTATATGATAATGATGGAAACTTGTTCAAGCGAGAATCATTCCGTAAGGCGCCACATAATTCCTATTTGCAGCTTGGGGCTGTATATGACGTTGCCAAAAGTAAAGGCTATGAGACAACTGCTGATATTGAGCCGCTTACTTTTGTGAAAAGCGATAAGGAGATTTCTGGTGATCCAGCTCAGCATGCAGAAATTGTTTATTCCGATCAACCAATGGAAATTGTCGAATATGACTATAGTGCAAGCGATGAAGTGTACACGCGCTATAATGACCGTGAACAAACAGTAGAACTGAACACAGAAGAGCCTATACAGGTAGCAAATGTATTTATAGTGGAAACCCCACATGAAGTGATTGATGATGCTGGACGGAGGGCCGTCGACATGGAATCGGGCGGAAATGCATACCTTTTGCAAAAAGGGAAAGTACAACAATTGCAATGGGAGAATAGAGAAGGAAGAATTGTTCCTGTAAAGGATGGAGAAATAGTGGGCTTTGTCCCAGGGAAAACTTGGATCAATGTTATTCCTACCAGTCCTGGATTAACCGAGTCCGTCAACATAACTAATTAGAAGCAGGAGGGCTTGTTTGTGCAAATAGATAAACTACGAGGAGAACAGCTCGATCAATTGTTCGATGCAATTCTTACACTAAAGGACCGGGAAGAATGCTACCGCTTTTTTGATGATATTGCGACAATGTCAGAGATCCATGCCATCTCCCAACGGCTACAAGTGGCAAAAATGCTAAGTGAAGGCCGTACCTACACGGTGATTGAACAGGAAACCAATGCTTCAACTGCAACCATATCGCGTGTGCGTAGATGTATTAATTATGGTAGCGAAGGATACAAGATGGTCTTAGGCCGACTTACAGATGAAGAGAAGTAGTAAACAAAGAGATGCTGGGTCATAGCCCGGCATCTCTTTGCTTATACTAAAGAATATAAAAACAAGAAGGCAACATATCGCTATACATGGGAGGACATCATGGGAATAAAAAATATTAAATGGAAAGCGATAGGAGTTTGTTTAGCTCTGATTTTCTTCACCGCGTTGGTGGGGTGTTCCCAGAATACAGACAACAGCGTGGAGCAAGAAATACAACAAAGGCAAGACAATAAAGGTGATGGGAATGAAGACGAAGGCAAAAGCAGTGCCCAAGATAATCCTACAGAAGAAGACGAAAAGGACTCCGAAGAATCCTCTGTAGATATGAAAGAAGCAGTTCAAGAAAAGATTTCTTCTATGACAATTAAAGAAAAAGTTGGCCAGATGCTTATGATTGGGTTTGAAGGTACCCAAGTGAATGATCAAACGAGGAATTTCATACAAGAAAATCATATCGGTGGAGTCATTTTGTTTGAAAGGAATATAACCGACTCAAAACAATTATTAAATTTGAACAGGGAACTAAAGGAATTGAACGCCGATTCTCAGGATATCCCTCTTTTTATTTCTGTAGATGAAGAAGGTGGGGTCGTATCAAGAATGCCTCCCAAAATAGTAAATTTACCAGACAGTAAGAAGATTGGTGATCTTAATAATACAGAGCTTGCATACCAAGTTGGGGAAGCGATTGGAGAAAGGGTAAACGCATTCGGGTTTAATGTAACAATGGCCCCTGTAATGGATGTTAATAGTAACCCAGATAACCCTATTATCGGAAAGAGAGCATTTGGTGATAACAAGGAGATTGTTTCGAAGATGGGCGTTGAAGAGATGAAAGGTATCCAATCAAAAGGCATCATTCCTGTCATCAAACATTTTCCAGGCCACGGGGATACAGATGTGGATTCCCACTTGGGCTTACCTGTAGTGCATAATAGTTTGGAAAGCATCCGAGAAATGGAATTGGTGCCATTCCAAAAAGCTATTGATCACCAAGCTGATATGACGATGGTTGCACATATACTGTTACCCGAGATAGATAATGAAGATCCCGCTTCTTTATCTAAAAATGTGGTCACCACTATGTTAAGAGAAGAATTGGGATTTGACGGAGTAACCATAACCGATGATTTGACAATGGGGGCCATTTTAGAAAACTATGATATAGGTGATGCTACCGTAAAAGCGGTTCAAGCGGGAAATGATATTGTTTTAGTATGCCATGGTGATGAAAATAAATTGAAAGCTGTTCATAGCTTAACCAAGGCTGTGGAAAGTGGAGCTATTAAGGAAGAAAGAATCGATGAGAGTGTGAAGAGAATTTTACACCTAAAAGAAAAATACAACCTTTCCAGTACTTCTCCAAGCAATATAGAGCTGGATAAAATCAATCAGTCATCAGAAAAAATAATTCGTAAGCTTGAAGAAAATGAATAGTATTTTAAGGTAAAACCATCTAGACTTAACTTGTATTTTGTGGCAATCTATGGCAGAGTAAGAATGTAATGTTGTTAATTGAATAGTACGTTTCGATGTAGGGGGACCAGTGTTGCTGGTTGAGATCATATCCGTAAGATATAGACCCTTGGAACCTGATCTGGCTTAAACCAGCGTAGGGAACATATAGAAGTGAATGTGACGATATATGCGCCTGGGTGAGCCCTGAGCGCATTTTTTGTGCATGAAAACAATATGTTCCTCCAAACAACAGCATTATGTGTCATAACAAAAAAGGAGGAAAGAAGAATGAAAAAGCTTTTACTTAGTATGGTTGTTTTGTTCAACTTGATCATTGCAGGTTGTAATCAAGAGGCAACAGGTAATGATCAAGAGGACAGCAGTTTAAAGAAAGTGACAATGGTGCTCGATTGGACACCGAATACGAACCACACAGGATTATATGTTGCCCAAGCAGAAGGGTATTTTGAAGAAGAAGGGTTGGATGTAGAGATCACCTTGCCAGGTGAATCAGGGGCAGACCAGGTGGTGGCATCCGGAAAGGCTGAATTTGGGATAGGAGCACAAGAAGCTGTGACCGAAGCGCGTATCCAGGACATCCCAATTGTTTCACTTGCTGCAATTATTCAGCATAATACATCGGGTTTTGCTTCCCCTGCGGATAAAGAAATTACGTCGCCTGCTGATTACGCCGGAAAAACATATGGTGGCTGGGGTGCACCTGTAGAGAAGGCAGTAATTGATTCATTAATGAAGCAGGAAGATGCCAGCGTAGAGGATGTCAATATTATAAACATGGGAAATACCGACTTTTTCACGGCTGTCGAAAGAGATGTTGATTTTGCCTGGATCTATTATGGATGGACTGGAGTGGAAGCAGAGTTACGCGATGTTGATTTGAATATGCAATATTTAACCGATTATAGTGACAAGCTAGATTACTATACTCCTGTTATCACCACGAATGAAAGTCTGATAGAATCCGATCCAGAAACAATCCAAGCATTTATGAAAGCAGTGACGAAGGGGTATGAGTATGCAATCGACAACCCTGATAAAGCAGCTGATATTTTAATAGAGGCAGTGCCTGACTTAGACCCAGAATTGGTAAAAGCAAGTCAGGAATGGATCTCCCCGAAATATCAAGATGATGCTAACCAGTGGGGAGAGCAGGACGAGAAGGTTTGGCAGAATTACGGAGATTGGATGTATGAGAATGGACTATTGGAAAAAGAACTAGATGCCAGCAGTGCATATACAAATGAATTTTTACCAGAAAAATAGAATTGAATTGGAGTGTGAGGAATAATGGCAAATGCGTTAGTAAGTATACAAATTGTCCCAAAAACTAAAAACGGTGAAGATAGTATTCCATATGTTGATGCGGCTATTGATGTAATTGAACAGTCAGGAGTTAAGTATCAGGTGAATCCGCTAGAGACCACAATGGAAGGGGAACTGACAGCGTTATTTTCCATCATCGAAAAAATGAATGAAAAAATGGCCAGCCTTGGATGTCCGAGCATAATTTCTCAAGTGAAGGTTTATTACAAGCCGGATGGAGCATCAATGGACGTGTTAACGGAAAAATACCGTTAAGAATGGAGGTGGAGGGTACTGCTTCTGGCAGTACCCTGATGATTATGAAAAAAATTGTGGAACAAGGATGGCGTCCTGTGTTGGTCGTTATCCTTTTACTTATTTTGTGGGAAGCTAGCAGTCGTTTGTTTGCTATTCCTGCTTGGTTACTGCCATCACCATTGACCATTATGGAAGAAGGGTTAAGCAGCTGGTCTAATTATGCACATCATCTTGTCTCAACCACAAAGCTATCAATAGTAGGATTTGTAATTGGTACAAGTATAGGATTGCTTATTGCTGTCTTATTACATTTGATGCCTCGTGTACGGCAGGCGTTTTATCCATTGCTTATCCTATCCCAGAATATCCCGATCATTGTGCTAGCGCCATTGTTAATTATATGGTTTGGGTTTGGCGTCCTACCAAAATTATTTATCATTACCCTTGTTTGTTTCTTCCCGGTTGCGGTAGCGGCCTTGGATGGATTCCGCCAAACGAATGCTGAGATGAAGCATTATATGTACATGGCAGGCGCATCAAAACGGCAGGTTTTTTCGAAGCTAGAATTGCCACATGCGTTGCCAACTGTATTTTCTGGTTTAAAAATATCTGCTACATACAGTGTGATGGGAGCGGTCATTTCCGAATGGTTAGGTGCCAACCAGGGCATCGGAGTATATATGACATTGGCACAGGCCTCTTTTAGAACAGACCGGGTATTTGTAGCGATATTTTTCATCATGTTGTTATGTTTGCTATTTTTTAGTTTCATTATTGCATTGGAAAGGTTTTGCATTAAAGGACGAGCCGGACAGGAGGCGAAATCATGAGTGAACTTAAGGTAAGCGAGGTATCCAAGTCATTTGGGGAGAAAAAAGTTCTTCAGTCTGTTTCCTTTTCTGTAAAAGAAGGTGAATTTGTTTCCTTGCTCGGGCCTTCTGGTAGTGGGAAAAGTACGCTGTTTCATTTAATTGGCGGCTTATATACACCAGATGAAGGCGACTTTTATTTAGGTGGAGAAAAAATTAACGGAAAGCGTGGGAAAATCAGTTATACACCACAAAGCTCTTCTTTGTTTCCATGGCGTACAGTGCTCGATAATGTCGTTCTCGGTGAAGAGTTACATGCAAAGCCTAATAAAGAAAGAGCAAGCGCCATGCTGGAGAGGGCAGGTCTTGCAGATTATGTGAATGCCTACCCCCATCAGTTGTCAGGTGGGATGCGACAGCGCGCTGCTTTTGTAAGATCCTTGCTCAGTCCGCAGCCTTTCATTTGTCTGGACGAACCATTTTCTGCCTTAGATGAATTTACAAGACTCGACATGCAAAAATGGCTGCTGTCCATTTGGGAAGAAAACCGTAAATCTGTTTTATTTGTTACACACAATATAGAGGAAGCCATTTACTTATCTGATCGAGTATTAGTGTTATCCAGCAATCCCGCCACAGTGAAGCGGGAGTTTACAATTCCTTTCGAGCGCCCCCGTCGAGAAGAGCTCGTTCTGACGGAAGAATTTTTGAATTGGAAAAAACAAATTTACCATGAGTTGCGGAGTGAAGCATAATGCGAGCTGTTATCGATGCTCATATTCATTTGGACATGTATACCAAACAAGAGCAGCAAAGGATATTGCAAGATTTAGATGATGCGAATGTGGAGGCGCTGATTTGTGTGTCGAACCACTTGCAGTCTGCTCAAAGGCTATTAGAGATAGGGAAAGAGGACGTGCGGGTAAAGCCGGCCATAGGTTACCATCCCGAGCAAGAACTGCCAACGGAGGAAGAACAGGCCGCACTATGGGAATTAATCGATCAAGAACAACATAGATTCATGGCAATCGGCGAGGTTGGCTTACCGTATTATATGCGAAAAGAGAATCCTGCATTAGACCTGAGCGCGTACGTTGATCTTTTGGAGCGGTTTATCAGAAAAGCCGCCCAACTTAATAAGCCTATTGTGCTGCACGCTGTGTATGAGGATGCACCTGTTGTTTGTGATCTACTAGAAAAATATCAGGTGAAAAAGGCGAACTTTCACTGGTTTAAAGGAGATAAGCAGACAGTAGAGCGAATGATTAAAAATGGCTATTATATTTCCATAACGCCTGATTGCATGTATGAATCGGAAATCCAGCAATTGATTTCTGCTTATCCATTAGAGCAAATAATGGTGGAGACGGACGGGCCATGGCCGTTTGAAGGAGAATTTCAAGGCAGGCCTACACATCCTCACATGCTGCATCGCATCGTTGAAAAAATAGCCTATTTAAAAAAGATCGATGAAGGGCAAGTTTATAGCCAGTTATATAGGAATACAAAAGAATTTTATAACCTCATAGATTAGAGTGAAGTGTGAGGGCCACGCGTGGCGTTTTCATAAAGTCGCGTGTCGCTCTCGCAAAGTCGCGTTCTGCTCTTGTGAAGTCGCGTGTCGCCTTCGTAAAGAGGCGCAGCTCCCATCAAAACAGACGCACCAATCCAGCAAAGAGACGCAGCTCCCACCAAAACAGACGCAACACCCATCCAAAACCCAGCTCCATCGCCACCCACGACACCTTCTAAAAAATTTCACCCTTATCCCTAAATTCCGCTAGGTTTTTTTGGTATAATAAAGTAATGGATTAAGTTAATGGAGGATTAACAATTTGTATACTACAATGAACGAATGGAAACATATATTTAAACTCGACCCTGCCAAGGAAATCTCGGATGAACATTTAGAAATGATTTGTGAATCAGGAACGGACGCTGTGATTGTTGGTGGAACAGATGACATCACATTGGACGGGGTACTTGATTTGCTTGCCCGTGTCCGCAGATATACTGTCCCATGTATTTTAGAAATATCCTCAATGGACGCGATCACCCCAGGATTTGATTATTACTATATCCCTATGGTTCTGAATTCAAAAGAGAAGAAGTGGATGATGGATATCCAGCATCAGGCGATTAAAGAGTTTGTCGACATGATGGAATATAGTGAGATTTTGTTTGAAGGATATTGCATTTTGAATGAGGAAGCCAAGGCTTTCACCCATACAAACAGTTACTTGCCGGATGAAGAAGATGTCATTGCATATGCATATATGGCGGAAAAAGTCTTCCACTTACCGGTTTTTTATATGGAGTACAGCGGCAAATATGGTGACCCCGAGCTTGTGAAAAAAGTGAAGCAACAGCTTGATGAAACAAAGCTTTTTTACGGTGGAGGAATTGAGACGGTGCAACAGGCACGAGATATGAAAGAGAATGCTGATGTGATTATTGTCGGCAATATTATATATACAGACATTAAAAAAGCAATAAAAACAGTAAAAGCGATAAAAGATAATTGAGTTAGGCGGTGGAAGTATGAGTCAGACGATGGATGACTTATTAAAAGGATTAAATAAAGAACAGCAAGAGGCAGTGAAACATACAGAAGGTCCCTTGCTAATCATGGCAGGTGCGGGGAGTGGTAAAACCCGCGTGCTTACACATCGAATTGCTTACCTACTTGGTGAGAAAGAAGTAGCAGCTCGCAATGTGCTTGCGATTACCTTTACGAACAAAGCTTCAAGAGAGATGAAGGATCGTGTCCGCAAACTAGTTGGCCCGGAAAGTGAGTATATGTGGGTATCCACATTCCACTCTATGTGTGTACGTATTCTTCGCAGAGACATCGATCGGATCGGCTATAACCGTAATTTTAGTATTTTGGACAGTGGGGACCAGCTATCTGTAATCAAACAGATTCTAAAAAACCTGAACATTGATCCAAAGAAATTTGACCCTCGCGCGATGCTGGGACAAATTAGTGCAGCTAAGAACGAACTAATAACTGCAGCTGAATACAATAAGAATGTCGGTAATTTCTTTGATCGACAAGTCGGACAAATTTATGAATCATATGAAAAAATATTGAAAAAGAATCAATCTCTAGATTTTGATGACTTGATCATGCAGACGATTCATTTATTCAAACGTGTGCCTGAAGTCTTGGAATATTATCAACGCAGATTTCAATACATTCATGTCGATGAGTACCAGGATACAAACCATGCCCAATATTTTCTTGTTAAACAACTTGCGAGTCGTTTCCAAAACCTGTGTGTAGTGGGGGATTCCGATCAGTCAATTTATCGCTGGCGTGGTGCAGATATTTCGAACATTTTATCCTTTGAAAAAGACTATCCAACATCACGGACCATTTTCTTAGAGCAAAATTACCGTTCGACTAAATCAATTTTATCTGCTGCTAATAAAGTGATTGAAAACAACTCTGGCCGAAAACCAAAGAATCTTTGGACGGAAAATCCAGACGGGAAAAACATACACTACTTCCAAGGGGCAACAGAGCAGGAAGAAGCACTATTTATTACTGATAAAATTCAAGAGCTGACCCGCCGTGAAGGTTTCTCTCCGGGAGATGTGGCAATTTTATATCGTACTAATGCACAGTCTCGTGCGGTCGAGGATACGTTAATGAAATCCAATATTTCCTATCAAATGGTCGGGGGAACAAAGTTCTACGAGCGAAAAGAAATTAAAGATATGGTCGCCTATTTGCGCCTTATTACAAATCCTGATGATGATTTGAGCTTTGAGCGGGTAGTAAATGTACCGAAGCGGGGTATTGGAAAAACATCTATCGACCGTTTGCGTGAGCACGCTGCTACGCATGATATCTCCTTTAACGAAGCGGTAAAAGAGGTAGATTTCACCGGTGTTTCAAAGAAGGCAGCCAATGCTTTAGCGCAGTTTGGCCAGCTCATCCAATCGCTTTCCCAACAACAGGAGTTTCTAACGGCTACAGATATGGTTGAAGCAGTCCTCGAACGGACAGGCTATGAAGAAATGCTGAAAAACGAGCGTACCATCGAGTCACAAAGCCGTCTGGAAAACTTAGAAGAATTTATGACAGTAACAAAAGATTTTGAAGCAACCGCAGAAGATAAAACATTGGTCGCGTTTCTTACAGATCTTGCTCTAATTGCAGATATTGATCGTGTTGATGAGGAAGATCCGGATAATGAGGAAAAGATAACCTTAATGACCTTGCATGCGGCCAAAGGATTAGAATTCCCTGTCGTCTTCTTGATAGGGATGGAGGAAAATGTCTTCCCACATAGTCGTTCCATGTTTGATAACGATGAGATGGAAGAAGAGCGCAGACTCGCCTATGTAGGGATTACGAGAGCTGAACAGCAGCTTTATCTGACACATGCAAAAATGCGTACCTTATATGGTCGTACGAACATGAACCCGATTAGCCGTTTCATTGGTGAAATACCGGAAGAATTAATTGAAGGCATTGAACAAGCGAAGTCGTCTATGTTTGGTAGCCCTCTCGGCCAACCAAAAGATAAACCTGCACCATTAAAACGGAAAGCAGAGCGCATGCAGAAAACAACGGGTGCAGAAAGCGAAACATGGGGACCAGGAGACAAAGCAAATCACAAAAAATGGGGGACTGGGACTGTCGTTAAAGTTCAAGGTGAAGGAGAAGCAATGGAACTGGATATTGCTTTTCCTGCACCAACTGGAATTAAGCGAGTTCTAGCTAAATTTGCCCCAATCACGAAACAATAGGAGGTGCTTGGATGGATCAACAGCAAGCACAGAAAGAAATCGAAGCATTACGAGAAGTATTAAATCAATATGGTTATGAGTATTATGTGTTAGATAAACCGAGTGTTCCAGATGTGGAGTATGATCAAAAACTCCAGGAATTACGCAAACTAGAAGAAGAATTTCCTGAATTTGTTACCCAGGATTCGCCTACTCAAAGGGTAGGCGGAGAACCACTGGAAGCTTTTCAAAAGGTAGAACATAAAGTGCCGATGCTCAGCCTAGGAAATGCATTTAATGAACAGGATTTGCGCGATTTTGCTAAGAGAGCAGCGCAAGGAACAGATGAGCCTGTTAGCTTTGTCTGTGAACTGAAAATTGATGGGCTCGCCATTTCCCTTACTTATGAGAATGGAAAATTCATCCTTGGCTCTACGCGCGGAGATGGGTCAATAGGTGAAAATATCACCAGCAATTTAAGAACGATCCGGAGCATTCCTTTAACGATAAAGGAAAAAGAAAATCTGGAAGTACGTGGAGAAGCCTATATGCCCCATAAATCATTCCTAGCATTGAATGAAGCAAGGGAAGAGAAAGAGGAAGAGCCATTCGCCAACCCACGCAATGCGGCAGCAGGATCACTAAGACAATTAGACCCCAAAATTGCTGCTAAGCGTAACCTTGATATCTTTTTGTATGGTGTTGGGGAGTGGAATAACAGTAACCTGACAAGTCATAGTGATAGACTCGAAGCGCTAAGCAAACTTGGATTTAAAACAAATCCTGAATGGAGAAAATGCGAAACCATCGAAGAAGTGCTCGAGTATGTTGAATACTGGACAAACGAACGTCCCAATTTGAGTTATGAAATAGACGGGATTGTCGTGAAGGTTGATAATCTTGATCAGCAAGAAGAGCTTGGTTATACAGCAAAAAGCCCTCGATGGGCCATTGCATATAAATTCCCGGCAGAAGAAGCTGTAACGAGATTAACAGACATAGAATTGAGTGTAGGACGAACAGGTGTGGTAACACCTACTGCCATCCTGGAGGCTGTAAAAGTAGCTGGTACTACTGTGAAAAGAGCTTCCTTGCATAACGAAGACCTGATCCGTGAACAGGATATTCGTATAGGAGATACGGTGGTTATTAAAAAAGCTGGCGATATTATTCCCAAAGTAGTGCGTGTACTTACTGAAAAACGTACAGGTGATGAAGAAGAATTTCACATGCCAACAGAATGTCCAGCATGTGGAAGTGAGTTAGTGCGACTGGAAGAGGAAGTGGCCTTGCGCTGCATTAACCCAAATTGCCCGGCTCAACTGAAGGAAGGGCTCATTCATTTTGTTTCTCGCAATGCGATGAACATTGATGGACTTGGAGAAAAGGTAATCATCCAGCTTTTCCAAGAAAACTTAGTAAAAACCATCGCGGATATCTACCGCTTAAAACGTGAAGCATTGCTTGAACTCGAACGAATGGGCGAGAAGTCTGCTGACAATTTGCTTCAGGCAATTGAGGTATCAAAGGATAATTCACTTGAAAAGCTATTATTTGGTCTTGGGATACGATTTGTTGGTTCTAAAGCAGCCAAAACGCTTGCTACAGAATTTGAAACAATGAAGAATATTCAACAAGCAAGCTATGAAGATTTGATTGCTGTTGACGAAATCGGCGATAAAATGGCTGATTCGATCGTTCAATATTTCCAAGAGGAAAAGGTAATTATTCTAGTCGACGAGCTTCGAGAGCTTGGTATTAATATGGAGTATAACGGGCCGAAACGTCCAGAGGCAGATGAAGATTCGATATTTGCAGGAAAAACGATCGTTCTTACTGGGAAAATGGAAAAATTCACACGGACGGAAGCAAAAGAACGGATTGAGGCAAAAGGCGGATCTGTGACAGGAAGTGTTAGTAAAAAAACAGATATTCTGATCGCCGGTGAAGATGCTGGGTCGAAGTATGACAAAGCACAGAAGCTTGGCATCACGATATGGGATGAGCAGGAATTAGAGACTGCTCTTGAGAAATAGGGGAGTGTAATGAAATGAAGAAATGGAGCATATGTCTGCTGGGCGCACTTCTACTTATTACGGCATGTTCACCGGATACCAATGAAGAAGTCGTGCAAGAAGAGGATACGCAACAAGAAACATCGATTGTACCGAGCTACCAGCTTTCAGATGAAAACTATAAAATGATACTTCCATATGAGCCTAGCAAGGCAAGGGGCGTTATTGTAAACCAGGTAGCAAACCGTATGGATATTGATGAAATGGAAGAAGGATTGCGGAGGCACTCCAAAGAAGTGTATGACCCGAGCAAGTACTTCTTTCAAGAAGGACAGTATTTAGATGAAGATACAGTTTATGATTGGTTAGGCCGGGAATTGACCGAAAGCCAATTAGAAGAAGCTGTAGCAGATAGAATAGACTATTTAGAGGAAAATAAAATGACGGTAAATGAGGAGAATATCCGCCGTGAATTCCAACTGGGATTAAACCCACCAATTGAAGATGAATTCAATCAAGAGGAGCAGGAAGCTAATCCAAAATATCTTTCCCATATTCTAGAACATAACTTTTTATCAAAGAATGAAGATAACACAGTTAAGCTAGAAGGAATTTCAATTGGTCTTGCAATGAAATCAGTTTACCGTTTCCAGACTAAAAAAGATGGACCTTATAGCTATCTAGATATCTCTCAAAGTGAGATGATGGAACAGGCCACAGTCATTGCAGAGAAAGTGGTAAATCGTATTCGCAATATGGAAGGGCTTGAAAATGTTCCGATCATGATTGCAGTATATAGAGAGCAGGAACGTAGCTCCCCAATTCCAGGGAATTATGTAGCAAAAATGAATGTAGCCGGTGGAGAAACATCATTGAGCGATTGGGATAACATAAATGAGCAACATGTTTTATTCCCATCAGATGAAGGTAAGAAAGAATACTTTGATGATCATGAATTAGTAACCAGCTTTGGTAATGAGATTGCCAATTACTTTCCTAATTATGTAGGTATTATAGGAGAAGGCTTCTATATAAATGATGAATTAAAGAAGTTGACAATTGAGATTCCTATTGAGTTTTACGGAAAAGCCGAGGTAATAGGGTTTAGCCAATATGCGTATGGACTTGTACAGGATATGTTTGAGGATTATTATGATCTCGAATTGATGATCACCTCAAGCGATAAAGTAGAAAGTACAATCTTTCGTGAGGCTGGATCCGATACACCAACCGTTCGTATTTTCCATTAAGAAAAAAGATTCGTTGAAGTCTGACAATAAATCGGGTAAAATAAGGGGTGGACATGCGCCGCTCCTTATTTTTATGTTTTTTTTAATGGATTTTTTGTGAAAACGCAATCAATAAGGAGAATAGGATAATTTTTAGGAGGTTTTAATATGGTAGTACCTTACAAACATGAACCTTTTACAGATTTCACCGTAGAAGAAAACAGACAGCAGATGCTTGAGGCTTTAAAAAAGGTGGAAGCCGATCTAGGTAAAGAATATCCACTAGTAATTGGCGGAGAGCGTATTACAACAGATGACAAGATTGTATCTGTTAATCCAGCCAACAGAGAAGAAGTAATTGGATATGTGTCCAAAGCAAATAAAGAGCTTGCTGAAAAAGCAATGCAAACTGCTGATAAAACATTTGAAACATGGAGAAAATCTGATCCTAAATTCCGTGCAGATATTCTTTTCCGTGCAGCGGCTATAGTTCGCCGTCGCAAGCATGAATTTACTGCACATCTAGTAAAAGAAGGCGGAAAACCATGGAAAGAAGCTGACGCTGATACTGCAGAAGCTATTGACTTCATGGAATATTATGGACGTCAAATGCTAGAATTAAAAGATGGCGTTAAAATTAATAGCCGTCCAATAGAATTTAACCAATATAATTACATTCCACTTGGTGTGGGTGTCGTAATTTCACCGTGGAACTTCCTATTCGCTATCATGGCAGGTACTACAGTTGCTGCGATGGTAACTGGAAACACGGTATTATTAAAACCGGCAAGTGCTACACCAGTAATCGCTTATAAATTAATGGAAGTACTAGAAGAGGCTGGCTTGCCAGCTGGTGTCATTAACTTTATTCCTGGTCCAGGAAGTGAAGTCGGTGACTATCTTGTTGATCACCCACGTACACGTTTTGTCAGCTTCACGGGCTCACGTGATGTTGGTACACGTATTTTTGAACGTGCTGCGAAAGTACAAGATGGCCAAAAATGGCTAAAACGTACCATTATTGAAATGGGTGGAAAAGATACGATTGTGGTAGATAAAGAGGCAGACCTTGAGCTTGCCGCACAATCTATCGTGCAATCTGCATTTGGCTTCTCTGGTCAAAAATGTTCTGCATGTTCTCGCGCCGTTATTCATCAGGATGTCTACGATGAGGTAAAAGATCGTGTCGCTTCTCTAACTAAAGAACTTTCTGCTGGAGATCCATATGATAACTCACACTTTATGGGGCCTGTTATCGATCAGGGAGCATATGATAAGATTCTAGATTATATCGAAATTGGTAAAAAAGAAGGTGAACTACTTGTCGGGGGAACTGGCGATGATAGCAAGGGATGGTTCGTTAATCCTACTGTATTCGCAGATCTTAAACCAGATGCACGCATCATGCAGGAAGAAATCTTTGGTCCTGTAGTTGGCTTAACAAAGGCAAAAGATTTTGATGAAGCAATCGAAATTGCTAACAATACAGATTATGGCTTAACAGGTGCTGTTATTACAAATAACCGTGAGCATCAAGAACAAGCCCGTCAGGATTTCCATGTAGGAAACCTTTACTTTAACCGTGGATGTACGGCAGCAATTGTTGGTTATCAGCCATTTGGTGGCTTTAACATGTCCGGTACAGACTCCAAAGCAGGTGGGCCAGATTACCTAATTCACCACATGCAAGGAAAAACTACATCCGAAATGTTTTAATTATAAGAAAATAGTCACATGAACTCGATTAGCCCCCTTTCTAGCAAAAAAATGCTCGGAAAGGGGGCTAATTTTCCTCTCTCAGGAAAATAGGAAAGTTTTTAGGTTGATAATCGCTATAAACACCTATATATTTTCCCAATATGAATTATCTGAAATTATGTTATAATTAGACTACAGAAGACATTAAATATTAGTAGAGGATAGGGTGGGGTGAATTGATAGAAATAGGATCCTTTATCAAGCTGCAACGAACCAAACAAGAGATGACACAGGGAGATTTGGCTAAAGGTATCGTATCATTATCCTATTTATCAAAAATTGAGAACTTAAAAACAGAGGCAAGTCCTGAAATCATTCAAATGCTCTGTACGCGTCTGGGTATTCAAATTGATAACTCACTCGATGCCACGATCCAGGAAAAATGTAAGAAATGGTACAGCATGCTTTTTGAAGTGAATGATAAGAAGGATATCATTGCTACATACAACGAGATACAGAATTTAATGGATACCAACCTTACCGAAAGCCTACTTCTATTCGAAATCCACAAGATTAGGTATTATTTAATTTTAGGGGATTATGATGAAGCACTTATAAAGATTAATGAGCTAAACCAAATCTCAGGCACATTTGATAACTTGCATTTGTTTTATTGGTATAAGTTTAAAGGGAATTATTGTACAGTAAAAGACGGCGAATTTAACCAAAGTATGAGGTTATATAAACTTGCCGAAGATAAACTAAATCAAATTGAGATACCAGAGGAAGAAATTGCAGATTTACACTATGTAATTTCTGTAACTCATAGTAAACTTAGAAACACACTTGAAGCAATTGACTATTCTGAAAGAGCTCTCGACGTTTATATGAAACAATATAACTTTATACGTTGTGCTCAGTGTCATAATGTATTAGGGATTTCTTTTAGAAGGATCAAGATGTATGATAAAGCAATTAAAAACTTTAATTTAGCCCTCCATCTAGGGAAATTAAATAATAATAAACAATTAATACAGCTAACAAACCAAAACTTAGGACATCTTTACTCTTCTAAGGGTAACCCTAAAGAAGCTATTAAACATTATAATGAAGTTATACAGGATGAAGAAGTTTATATTATAGAAAGATTAGCAGCTGTATCATCTTTAATTAGAGAGTTATACTTACTAGATAGGTTTGAAGATGCAAGAGAATATGTAAATCATGGATTAGACCTTCTAAAACAACTTAGAGATAATGAAGATTACAAAATATTTTATTATGTAATTCATATTTATGATCGCTTACTAAGTGAAGACTATCGTAATTTTGAACAATTACTAGTAAAAAATTTCATACCCTATCTTAATAAACATAAAGATTATGCTAACTTAATAATATATGCGGAATTATTAGCTGGCCATTATGAAAATATTAATAGATACAAAGAGTCTTCGAAATATTATAAAGAGGTTAATTTTGCCTACCAGCAAATTACAAATATTTAATGAATTTTTATTTATTCTATAAAGGAGGGGATTTCATGAAAAAACTATTGGTAGCATTATCATTAGGAGCAGTTTTAGTTGCAGGATTTACTTTTACACAAGATAGCCCATCTGATCTATCTATGGATAGAGAGCCAGGTATCTTATCAATCCAAAAGACCAACCTATTTTAATTAGTTCTAGTAAGTTTTTAAGCGTTTAGCAGTATTTACTAATACCCTATTATATATATGATGATTTGCCCGGGATAGTGTGGAAACTATGCTGGGCTTTTTTTTCATTTATTTCTGTGTGGGAACAATCGAAGTCAGATGCAGATGCAATTTTCCAAGCAAAAATGCCAACCCTTACAACCCCACCTCAAAAGTTAATAACTTATAAAATTAGCGAAATTTACCTGTTGAATTCCTGTTTATAACAAAAAAACTAAAAAAATTTGGTTACAATAAATAGCGCGCATACTAAAGAATACAGTCGGTAAAGCCTAAATAACTAACTAAACCTTTATTAATTCATTCAAACCATAGTAAATAAAGATTAAAACGATTATATGAATGTATACGATGTTTGGTCCTCTATGAAAGTGTATGGACAAGCTGTAACTGAGTACTGGTGCGCTTGAAATGATTAAAAATATATGAAACCATAGTCATTGTGTTTTGTTTCATCGAAGAACAGATGGTATAAAGTACGGAAACGAAAGGGGAGCAATACATGGAATACGCAATAACTGGTGCAACATGGTTTTGGTTGTTTGTGCCAATGCCAGTTGTACTTTTGGCATCCGTTATCACAATGTTTACAGAGAGGGGAAAGTAAAACGTGGGTCTAACAACACTAATAACATTTATCGTATATCTACTAGGAATGCTTGTAATTGGACTAATCATGTACCGCATGACAAATAATCTATCTGATTATGTATTGGGCGGTCGTAATCTTGGGCCTGGGGTCGCTGCCTTAAGTGCAGGTGCTTCAGATATGAGTGGTTGGTTGTTACTTGGTTTACCAGGAGCTATTTATGCATCTGGAATGTCAGAGGCATGGATGGCAATCGGACTTGCTGTCGGAGCGTATTTAAACTGGCAATTTGTCGCCAAACGTTTACGCATTTATACAGAGGTAGCAAATAACTCTATTACAATACCGGACTTTTTAGAAAATCGTTTTAAAGATAAGTCACATATTCTTCGTGTTATCTCCGCATTGGTAATACTACTATTTTTCACATTCTATACATCTTCAGGTATGGTGGCAGGTGCGAAGCTTTTTGAGGCCTCATTTGGTCTTAGCTATGATTCTGCACTTTGGATAGGGACAATTGTGGTAGTCTCCTATACATTGCTTGGAGGCTTTCTAGCAGTAGCATGGACGGATTTCTTCCAAGGGATTCTCATGTTCTTAGCATTAATCGTAGTGCCGATCGTAGCACTGAATCAAATGGGTGGTTGGTCAGATGCAGTTCAAGCTGTGGGCGAAATTGATCCAAGTCATCTAAATATGGTTCAAGGTGTCGGCATAATGGCGATAATTTCCTCACTAGCATGGGGCTTAGGATATTTTGGTCAACCACATATTATTGTTCGTTTTATGGCATTACGCTCACCAAAAGACGTTCCAAAAGCAAAGTTTATTGGAACAACATGGATGATTCTTGGGTTATATGGTTCGATCTTCACCGGCTTTGTCGGACTTGCATTTATTAGTACCCAAGACGTATCTGTACTAAGCAACTTGGGGATTCACGTCACAACGGAAAATGGGTTACAGGTGCTTGCAGATCCAGAAAAAATCTTCATCGCCTTTTCACAAATTCTTTTCCATCCTGTAGTGGCTGGTGTTCTCCTTGCGGCAATACTATCAGCGATTATGAGTACAATTGACTCGCAGTTGCTTGTTTCATCATCTGCTGTGGCAGAAGACTTTTATAAGGCTATCTTCCGCAAGAAAGCAAGTGGAAAAGAACTCGTATGGATTGGTAGAGTTGCAACTGTAATCATCGCGCTGATTGCTGCACTCATTGCCATGAATCCGGAAAGTTCTGTACTAGAACTTGTAAGTTATGCTTGGGCAGGTTTTGGAGCAGCCTTTGGACCGATTATTCTCTTATCCTTATTGTGGAAGGGAATTACGCGAAATGGTGCGCTTGCTGGTATTTTAGTAGGTGCCATAACGGTTATTGTATGGGGAGAGTTTCTCTCAGGAGGATTATTCGATCTATACGAAATCGTGCCAGGGTTTATCCTAAACGTAATCGTAACTGTCATAGTCAGCCTATTTGGTTCCAACAAACCAGAAGTTGTTGAGGAATTTGATAAAACAGCTATATTAATGAAGGAATAAGTTTAAAAGGGCCGTCTCTTTTCTATAATGAAGAGATGGCCCTTTTAAATTTGATTAACAGTTGATTCACTCCAGCCGCTACGTGGGCCCGGAGGATCCGGGTCATGCCGACGTTGACCCAGGACGGGTCGTTTTTAGTCGGTGTTCCTAAATAGGTGCTCTGCGCTTTTGATGTCATCTAGCTCCGAGCACCAAAAACTAGGCAGCTTCGCGAATCGCCCTACAATAAGTCATCATCGGTTCGTTCCTCACCGTGATTCCTTTATCTCAGTTGATTCACTCTAGCCGCTACGTTTTTTAACGGTGCTCTGCGCTTTTGATGTCAATATTTGATTATGGGTGGTTGGTTCTGCTATTATCAATAGTGTTATACTTAGAATTAAGACAGGTATGTACTTACAGGTTTTACACGAAGATGTAAATAATGAATAACATTATAAATAGGAAGAGGGAGGGCTAGTTCATGGCAGATATCTCTAAAGATCAAGTAAAACATGTTGCGCATTTGGCAAGGCTTGCCGTAACAGATGAAGAAGTGGACAAGTTTACGGAACAGTTAAGCTCTATTATCACGTATGCTGAACAATTAAATGAATTGGATACAGACGGGGTAGAACCAACGACGCACGTATTAGACTTGAAAAATGTATTGCGTAAGGATGAGCCAAAGGAATGGATTACACAGGAAGAAGCATTGAAGAACGCTCCTGATAAAAAAGATGGCCATTATCGTGTACCATCAATCTTGGAGTAGGGAGGGAAATACATGTCATTATTTGATTACACAATAAAAGAGTTAGAACAAAAGCTACATAATAAGGAAATAACCATTGAAGAGCTTGTTGATACGTCGTATAAACGAATTAATGAGGTAGACAATGAAGTACATGCCTTTTTAACATTAAATGAAGAGGCAGCCCGCAAACAGGCGAAAGAACTAGATAAAGCAGAGGACAAGTCTGCAGCTCTATTCGGTATGCCAAGCGGAATTAAGGACAATATCGTCACAAAGGCATTACGCACTACGTGTGCAAGCCAATTCCTCGACAATTTTGACGACCCTTTATACAACGCAACGGTCGTTGAAAAGCTAAATAACGAAAAGACTATTACAATTGGAAAACTGAATATGGATGAGTTTGCGATGGGTTCATCCAATGAGAATTCCAGCTATGACCCTACACGAAACCCTTGGAACACGGATTACGTACCAGGTGGTTCTAGTGGTGGATCAGCCGCGTCAGTAGCAGCAGGGGAAGTATTATTTTCACTTGGTTCTGATACTGGTGGTTCTATTCGACAGCCTGCAGCATTCTGTGGTGTGGTTGGATTAAAACCAACTTATGGCCGTGTATCTCGTTTTGGATTGGTTGCATTTGCTTCATCACTTGATCAAATTGGACCAATCACTCGAACAGTAGAAGACAGTGCACGCGTGCTAGAAGTCATTGCTGGTCATGATCCAATGGATTCTACAAGTGCGAATGTTGAAGTGCCAGCATATACAGAGGCACTTACGAATGACGTAAAAGGCTTAAAAATTGCGGTTCCAGAAGAATATCTAAGTGAAGGTGTAACACCCGAAGTACGCGATTCTGTCATGGAGGCACTGAAAGTATATGAAAGCTTAGGCGCTACATGGGAAAAGGTTTCCTTGCCACATTCCAAGTATGCGGTAGCTACCTATTATCTGATTTCGTCTTCTGAGGCTTCTGCTAACCTTGCTCGCTTTGACGGAGTTCGTTATGGTGTACGTTCAGAGAATGCGGACAACATGATTGATATGTTCAAAAAATCCCGTAGTGAAGGATTTGGGGATGAAGTAAAACGCCGTATCATGCTTGGAACGTTTGCACTTAGCTCTGGTTATTATGATGCGTATTATAAAAAGGCTCAAAAAGTACGTACGTTAATTAAAAATGATTTTGATAAAATCTTTGAAGATTACGATGTTGTTATTGGCCCAACTACCCCGACACCGGCATTTAAAGTCGGCGAAAAAGTGGACGATCCTTTAACAATGTATGCGAATGATATCTTAACCATCCCAGTAAACCTTGCTGGCGTACCGGGTATCTCTGTGCCATGTGGTTTCTCTGAACAGGGCTTACCGATTGGCCTGCAAATCATTGGGAAGCATTTCGATGAAAGCACGGTCTTCCGTGCTGCCCATGCATTTGAAAAAGCAACAGATCATCATACGAAGCGACCTCAGCTGGGAGGTGCCAAATAATGAACTTTGAAACGATAATTGGCTTAGAGGTGCACGTTGAACTAAAAACAGATTCAAAAATTTTCAGCCCAAGTACTAATGAGTTTGGAACAAATCCAAATACGAACGTGAACCCGATTGACCTCGGTTATCCTGGTGTTCTTCCGGTTCTAAACGAACAGGCAGTAAACTTCGCGATGAAGGCTGCAATGGCGCTAAACTGTGAGATTGCCACAGATACGAAATTTGACCGAAAAAACTACTTCTATCCAGATAATCCAAAAGCATATCAGATCTCTCAATTTGATAAGCCAATTGGCGAAAATGGTTGGATTGAAATTGAAGTAAACGGCAAGAAAAAACGTATCGGAATTACTCGTTTGCATTTAGAAGAAGATGCTGGAAAACTAACGCACGGCGATGATGGCTATTCCTATGTGGACTTTAACCGTCAAGGAACACCGCTTGTCGAGATCGTATCAGAACCTGACATGCGTTCACCTGAAGAAGCGTATGCTTATCTTGAGAAACTTAAAAGCATCATTCAATACACAGGTGTATCTGATGTGAAAATGGAAGAAGGCTCCCTTCGTTGTGATGCCAACATTTCATTACGTCCAATTGGGCAAGAGCAATTCGGAACAAAAGCAGAATTGAAAAACTTAAACTCCTTCAGCTATGTACAAAAAGGGCTAGAGTTTGAAGAGAAACGCCAGGAGAAGGAACTTCTTACTGGAGGGGAAATCCTGCAGGAAACACGACGTTATGACGAAAAAACAAAAGAAACTATTCTTATGCGTGTAAAAGAAGGTTCTGATGACTATCGTTACTTCCCAGAGCCAGACCTTGTACCTCTTTACATTGATGAGGCATGGAAAGAACGCATCCGTAACGAAATCCCTGAGCTACCAGACGCGAGAAAAGCACGTTATATAGCGCAATTGGGACTCTCAGAATACGATGCTTCTGTCTTAACTAGTTCCAAGCAAATGGCAGACTTCTTTGAAGAAGCGGTTAACAGTGGCGCAGATATGAAGCAAGTGTCTAACTGGTTGATGGGCGAAGTATCTGCCTATATGAATAAGCACTATAAGGAATTAGGCGATTTGGCTATAACGCCAGAGGCATTAGCTAAAATGATTAACTTAATCGAAGATGGCACCATTTCATCTAAAATTGCGAAGAAAGTGTTTGCTGAATTAGTTGAAAATGGTGGGGATCCGGAGCAAGTTGTAAAAGATAAAGGGCTTGTGCAAATTTCTGATGAAGGACAATTACGTGAAATTATTTCCAGTGTGCTTGCAGATAACGAACAATCGATTATCGATTACAAAAATGGGAAAGATAAAGCAGTTAAATTCCTTGTCGGTCAGGTTATGAAAGCAACTAAAGGACAGGCAAACCCACCAATGGTAAATAAAATTTTGCAAGAAGAACTAGACAAAAAATAGATCCGAACAACTATTGGACTGCCACCAAGCATTTTACATTTCTTGATGGTAGTCCAGATTTTTATCAAGACCCCTTTTCAAATCGTGAGAAAAGGTCTATGATATTGGTTGGACTTAAAAACAAAAAAATAGTGACCATTATATATAGCAATGGCCCTGCACATATGTAGCAATGGGGGGAAAAGAAATGAAGAAAGCAAGAATCATTTACAATCCAACTTCCGGAAGAGAGGCCTTCAAAAAAGAATTGCCTTATGTCCTAGAGAAGCTGGAGACGGCCGGTTATGAAACATCTGCACATGCAACAACGTGTGAAGGTGATGCGATTGAGGCAGCAAGGGCAGCTGTTGAGCGGGGATATGAATTAGTTGTGGCAGCCGGTGGTGATGGCACAATTAACGAAGTGATCAATGGTATAGCAGAAGAAGATCATCGTCCGAAGCTGGGAATCATACCAGTTGGTACGACAAATGACTTTGCTAGAGCCCTAAATATTCCTCGGGATATAAAAAAAGCAGCTGATATTATCGTGAACGGCAGAACCAAGTTCTTGGATATTGGAAAAGTAAATGATTATTTCTTTATGAACATTGCCGGTGGCGGGAAGCTGACAGAATTAACATATGAAGTACCAAGCAAACTAAAAACGATGCTCGGCCAACTAGCATATTATATGAAGGGTATTGAAATGCTGCCATCCCTTAAGCCTACAAGGGTAAAAATTGAGTATGACGGCACCGTTATTGATGAGGACATTATGCTCTTCCTCGTAGCCAATACAAACTCCGTCGGTGGCTTTGAAAAGCTAGCACCAGTCGCTAGCATGGATGACGGTTATTTCGACCTTCTTATATTAAAAAAAGCAAACCTTGCAGAATTTATCCGGATTGCAACACTTGCACTTCGTGGAGCACATCTAGAAGATAAGCATGTCATTTATACAAAAGCAAAGCATATTAAGGTAAGTACAGAAGAAAAAATGCAGCTGAACATTGATGGCGAGTTTGGTGGATTACTTCCAGGAGAATTCCTCAATCTGCAGCAGCACATCGAATTCTACGTGCCAGAAGATTTTACAACTGAGTGATTATGTAGAGAGAAGATTACTTAATGGGTAGTCTTCTTTTTAAAGGATTAAAAAGATAATTCTTTGACAGAAAACAGCCACGTCCAGCTCCAGCGCCCAGAGACTAGCGCGACTTCCCTCACCTCCGTACAATAAGTCAACATCATCTCCCAAGGTAAAAGAAGGTCGACTAAAACCGGCCTTGCCGGCCAACGTCGACATACCCCTTTTGCAAGGGCATGTTTCCTTTATCTCCTACGGTTCAGTCCAGTCCGTACGTCTCTTAACGGTCGCTTCCGCTTTTGGATTGAAAATGTGAATCCGGTAGAAGATATGATAAGATAAGAACCACATACTATGAACGTAAAGGAAGATAGAAATGGGAAAACAGGCAGTACCCGTAAAGAAGAATGAAACAATAACCCTAACCTTTGAGGACCTTACACATGAAGGTAATGGTGTAGGCAAGGTGGACGGCTATCCCTTGTTTGTACCATATGGCCTACCGGGTGAAGAAGCGACAGTCAAGGTTGTTAAAGCAAATAAGAACTTCGGATTCGGCAAGTTATTAGAAGTAAAACAATCAAGTGATCAGCGAGTAGAGCCGCCGTGTAATGTTTATTATCAATGTGGTGGCTGTCAGCTACAGCATATGAGCTATGACCTTCAATTGCAAATGAAGCAAAATCAAGTAAAAAGCGTCATGCGTAAAATTGCTCATCTTGACCATGTGCCAGTTCATCCAACCCTCGGAATGGAAGACCCTTGGCGCTACCGTAACAAAGTACAAATGCCAGTTGGCGAGCATGATGGTGAATTAATTACTGGATTTTATCGCAAGCGAAGCCATGACATTATTTCAGAGATGGAAACCTGTGTCATTCAGGACGAGTTAAATGATCGTTCTGTCCATGCCGTAAGAAGAATAGCAAATCGGTTAGGCATCAAAGCATATGATGAAAAAGCAGACCGTGGTGTTCTGCGCCATATTATGGTCCGAACTGGTAGAGAAACCAATGAAACGATGATCGTACTCATCACTCGAACCGACAAACTTCCACATCAAGAGGAGCTAATTCGTGAGCTAACGGAAACGTTCCCTCATGTTAAATCCATCGTTCATAACGTCAACAATAAACGTACGAATGTGATCCTTGGGAGAAAAACAAAGGTTATTTGGGGAGAGGAATATATTTACGATACAATTGGCGAAATTAAATTCGCCATTTCAGCAAAATCGTTCTATCAAGTTAACCCCCCTCAAACAAAGGTGCTCTATGAAAAAGCGTTAGAATATGCTCAGATTGGTGCAAACGATACAGTGGTGGATGCCTATTGTGGAATTGGAACGATCTCCCTATTCCTCGCACAGCAAGCCAAGAAAGTGTACGGCGTTGAAGTAGTGCCAGAAGCGATTAGTGATGCCAAAATGAACGCGAAGCTAAATGGCATTACCAATGCAGAATTCGTTGTAGGAGAAGCGGAAAAGGTTATGCCTTGGTGGAAAGCACAAGGATTACGCCCAGACGTTATCGTCGTCGACCCACCGCGTAAAGGCTGTGAAGTAGACTTCCTACAAACCATAATTGAAATGGAACCAAAGCGGATTGTCTATGTTTCATGTAACCCATCTACGTTAGCGAGGGACTTGAGAATCTTGGAAGATGGCGGTTATGAAACAAAAGAAGTTCAACCTGTTGATATGTTCCCTCAGACAAATCATGTGGAGTGTGTGACGGTGTTAGAGAAGAAAGTTGTAACCAAACAATAAAAACCTACAACTAACAATAGAAACTTACAAATCAGCCAAAAAATAAGAATAAAAACGTGAAAAAAGCGTGAGAAAAAGTAGGGGGATTCGAAAGAATCCCTTTTGTATTGGGCTGAAAAAGGTGTGAGTTGTAAAACTTGATTATCATCAAATAATAAAACCTTAGAGAAAAACGTGAATCAAAAGGTGAGAAAAAGCGGGATCTGTTGTAAATTTCTATTATCACGGAAACGGTGGAATGTGGGTTGGAGGAGTGGGGTTTAGAAGGAGTTTATTTTAACGTCACAGAAGTTGTCTAATTAAAAATAACATCTCTCAGTTAAAATAGCATTTCCGATTCCGCAGCCGATTTTGTCAAAATAAACACTTCGTGTAAGGATTATAAGTTTTTAGGTAGTTGCTAAAGGTAAAGCCTCTGGTAATAATTTTGGATATAAGACAAAAAAGGCCTCGAAATATCGGAGGCCTGTAATTCCTTTCATTTTATATACCATTTAGGATTTAATTTGTATTTGCTGTATAATTCCCCTTCGAAACTCTCTGTAAATAATTTAATCGACTCTATAAGAGAGTCAGTTTTCGCTGTCGCAATTATTTGACTTTGACCCCATGGCGAGGAAATAAAATACTTGTTATCAGAAGCAACAAACTTTATTAAAGGATTATCTTCATCTTCAACCTCAATAGTATTATAATAAAAACTTCCATCTAATTTATTTCTAAACCATTTCTTCACTTGAATATAGAATTCAAGTAGAGCTATTTCTTCTGAAAAAAATAATTCATTATTTATCCTAATATTCAACATTCCTTGAATGTTGTAGACATTAGAATAATCTTTCTTTTTCTTATAGTCGATATTAGAAATATCACTAGTTAATTTAAAACTTATATTTATTTGACTGGATGTGTTGTCCATATTTTTCCGTTCGCCCCTATTACCATCTTAATTTTTGTTTGCCCTTTTGTTACAATTTTCTTTCCAAGATTTTTAGTTACAACAAAAGATAATTTGTAATTATCATTCAGGATTCAGGGTAAAGAGAAGCTTTGGAGTTTAATGCCTCTTTCATCCATCTTTTAACAGTACTTTGACTACTCGTATTAAATTTTGCCCATCTTCCACCAATAGAGGTCAAATGTTTGGATTTCACTGTAAAACTACCAATTTTTTAACGGCTTGTTTTGTTGCATATCCCTTAAATGTTTTTAGGATAAGTTTTTTCCTGTATTTTTTTACTAGTTTTTTATACCAAATTCACCTGCAAAACTTATTAATACTGCCACAAGTGGGGCTACTGAAGCACTCATTTCGGTTGAGTCATAGTGATACGAAGTACCGTTATTTTGGTCAACAAAAGCAGCTTTAAAGTCTTCACCATTTATTTCTGTGATAATAACATCAAATGATTCTTTTCTTCCATTAATCCCGTTGTCTATTTCCACGTCAAAAACAAGTTCCTCGTCTTCTAAATTTAATTCCAGATTATTTTCTATAGATACATTATTGTTGTCTATTGTGTAATTTATAATTTCTCCATTTTTTTGAATAGTATTTTCTACTTTTACAGCAGCACCTTCATTAAAACGCTGGTTTTCAATTCATAGTGGGGATCCACTTCTTGCCCAATCTTTTCAGTTTTATTACTAAATATGTAATTATTATAGTTCACCTGAGCATTAGCATTCTTGCTGATAACACTAACTAGAATTTCTAGTAATAAATTCTCCGGTATATACCTTTTTAATAGGAGTTTGTTTTACTCCATTGACCTTATTTACTATGTGATTCACTAAGTCATTAGACATATCATGAAGACGATTACAAATGGTAGAAATTTGTGGATTAGTAACTAATGAGATTGGATGATTATCAAAACCAACTATTGATAACTGTTGTGGTATTTGAATGTTATTTCTAACAGCCGATCTTATTAATCCAGCGGCAACGAAGTCACTTCCAGCAAGAATACCATCTAGTTCTAAATTATCCTTAAAGAGCTTCTCACCTAATATGATTCCATCTTCTATAGTTGATATCTCGTTAAAGAGAAAGTCTATATTATAATTTAATCCTTTTTTATTGTGAGCTAAAATAAATCCCTTTAATCTTGCTTGTTGTAAAGGAGAAGAAATGTTGTCTGAACAAAAGCCTAATTTCGTAAATCCTTTACTTAGGAGGTGCGATGTTGCTTCCATCGTTACCTCTTCTTCATTTAAACAAAAGACATCAAAATAGTCTCCATCATAATTCTCATTGCAAGCAACAACTAAATTATCTCCGGTACATTCAACGATTTCCTTCTCTGATAATGCAGAGGAAGTTAAAATAAGGGCATCAAATTCCTTTTTCTGAAGCTGTGTGTATACCTCTCGCTCTACAGTTTTGTCTGAAAAAGTTTGGTGAACGACAGTTTTAAATCCATTTTTATAAGATTCAGCAGATATGTATCTAATCAATTCACTAAAATAAGGATGATGTAGATCAGGGATAAGAATAGCGATACACTTTGTTTTCTTTTGACGAAATTGTTTAGCAAGAGAATTTGGCACATAATTATGCTCTTGCATAACTTTTAATACTTTGTGTTTTGTTTCAGCTGATACATAAGACTGATTTGAAATAACCCGAGAAACTGTTGATTTAGATACACCACTTAGTCGAGCAATATCATATATAGTTACCATTTTGCACCCCTAAAAAAGTATTGACATGGGATCAATCCCAGGAATTATAGTATAACAAAGTAAAACGATGGGGGGGTTAATAGTGAATTATAAAATAAATAAACCTTTTTCAACTTCTCGTGATGTAAACTATCTTATCTTTTTTGATTTTGATGAGACTTATTTCCCTCACGATTGTACAGAGGAATTGTTGGGTAAATTATACGAAATGGAGGAGTACCTTAATAATCTCGTTCAGAAAAGATGTGTCAAAATCGGTTGGGTAACTGGAAGTGATCTAAATAACATTATTCATAAAATGGAGCGGGCAAATATTACATATAGTCCTCATTTTATAGCAAGTAACTTAGGTACTGAAATTTATCATGTAAGCGAAAATGGAGAACTGCAAATTAATAAGATTTGGGAAAATAGATTAATTGAAGCTAATTTCTCAAATGAATTAGTAAAAGAACTTATTAGGGAGCTGTACAATGTATATAGAATAAGACTTGTAGAGCAAACTCAGTTTGGACAAAAACGTTATAAGTATAACTACTACTATTTTGAAAAATCCAAGTCACAAAGTCAATATGATTTAAAAATAATTAGGCACTTAGCTAAAATAAATGGTATAGGAATTAATATAAACCGATGCAATCCAAAAGCAGGAGACCCTAAAGGTGCATTTGATGTTGACTTAATTCCTCTTTATACAGGAAAAAAAGAAATAGTAAGGTTTATGATGAACTATTATCAAGTCTCTTTAGCTAACACAATCGCTTTTGGTGATAGTGGTAATGATGTAGAGATGTTAAAGACAGTAAAACACGGTTATTTATTAGGAAACGCCACCGAAGAAGCCAAGAGATTACATAATAAATTAACAACATCTCATTATTCTAGTGGGATACTGGAAGTTCTTAAGAATATTTTTTAATGGAGAAATCCAGGAACACTATGTTTATGTGATCATATTTTGGGAGGCAACTTAGGTATTAGATTTAACACTTGCATTAAATTCCACAACACGAACTAAGTCATTGTTTTTCTGTGATAGATTGATATTTTTTCATCTGAATGATGATAAAGGGTCTGTGGTGAGAGGTATAAAAAGAATAAAAATCGAAAAATGGGACAACAAGCGTCTGATAATCAAGAAATAATAGATGATAAGGAAACAAGTGATTATTTTAAAGAGCTAGAACAGAGATATTTAGATTTTATGTACGATCATTTTACTGAAAATGGTTTAATAAAGTATTTGGATGGGGGAAATTTCAATATACAAGATGTGGAGGTATTTGAAGATACTCCTGCAATTTTAGATAGGCGTGAATATACATATTATCTAGAAGGTAAATTAACAAGTGATTTTAATTCCTTAACAGAGAATGAACAATTTGATATTTTATCTAGACTTAATTTTGGTAACTATGAATTTTATGAAGGACACCAATTTGATGTGGAATCTTTGGAGTTATCGAATGGATCGGATACTTTTATTAAAACCTCCAGTTCTTTAGAGAAAAATGGAGAAACTTTTTCGCCTTAACTTGACTAATAATATCCTATAAAACGAATAATTAAAGTTAAAGATACCTATTTTACTCACAACAAATTTTTCACTAAAGGGTGCGCTCCTGAAATAAGGAGAAGCACCTTTTAATTATTAACTCTGAGTAGATGTAAGCATCCACAAAAGGGGGTTATATAGCGGATGAATGGTGAAAACTATATTCTCTTCTCCTTTATGTAGTAAATTAAAATCACCATATGCAAATCAATCATTCCTTGCTAAAAGAGAAGTCGCATGTTAAATTTATAATGATCGTTCAATATAAAAGGGAGTGGTTATACTTGAAAAAGTCACAAAAAAGAGAAGCTATATTGAATGAGGCAGAGAAATTATTTTATCAACATGGTTTTCATGCTATTGGGGTGAAATCTATATTGGCACAAGCTGGAGTTGCACCAATGACGATGTACTATCATTTCACTTCAAAGGAAGAAGTAATTAAAGAGATATTGGTCCGTAGGGAAAATCAATACTTTGAATTATTGGCGGATAAAACCAATAAAGGTGCTGATATTCATTCTTATATAGAGTCCTTAATTCACGCTCATTTGGATTGGATAGAAGCAGAAGGCACTAATGGTTGTTTGTTTTTAAGAGCAAAGCAAGAGTATGAAGGTGTAAATGAGGAAATTACCTCGATAACTAGAGAACATAAAAAAACACTGCTAAACAGGATTGAAAATGATTTAAAGCTATTTCGTGTTCCAGGATCACTAGGTGTCCAGTTATCTATTATATTAGAGGGATTAACATCAATAGCCCAAATTCAGGATTTAGAGGAAGTAAAAGAAGCTGCAATGAATTTGAGGAAAAGTATAAGGATTTCTGAAAAATAAACTTTAATATTTATTGGGAGACAAGTGTTGTAAATTATATTTTACTTTGTTCCCTATTTTTTTGGGCATTTATTATAATGATCGTTATATATAAAAGGAGTGAACAATATGTATGAAAAGAAACTCATAGTAGTGGGGTTACCAATGATTGCCGTGACATATGGCTTGTCTCGATTTAGTTATGGTCTAATGCTTCCATACATTAACAATACACTTAAAATGGATCAATATACCAGTGGTGTCATTTCGTCTTTATCATACATCGCTTACTGTATCGCAATCGTATTAGCAATGGTATTTTCTAATAAGGTTACCTCCAAAGTTATAGTGGTCACAGCTGGGTTAACATCGATTATTGGTTTGGCGATTATCTCTAGTTCGCCTAATGCAGGCGTACTAGGCCTAGGTATATTTTTGGCAGGATTAAGTACGGGTTTCTCATCGCCACCATACGCTAATATTATTGATCAAAATGTAGAACCAAGATTACAGAATCAGACTAATTCTTGGATTAACTCTGGTACGAGTATAGGTACTGCTTTTACAGGGCTAATTGCTATTATAATGGCAGATAGTTGGAGAGAAACGTATTTTATATTTATGATCATTGCTATATTTGTATTGATCTCTAATTACAAAATGCTTCCAAAAAATCAACCTTTAGTAGGAAATGGAGCAGTTGGTTTTATAAAAGAAGAGTGGAAAAGAGCCACACCTTTAATCCTGGCCTCTTTATTATTAGGAATATCCTGTTCGGCCTATTGGACGTTTTCAAGAGATTTCATGTTAAACAACGAAAGTGTACCTGGATATCTTGGAGAGTGGCTGTGGGTAATTATAGGACTTGCAGGTTTAGTAGGAGGAGCTGCTGGGGCATTTATAAATAAGTTTGGTTTAATGCCTGCATATAAGATTTCTGTAATAGCACTTTCAACCTCGTCTCTGCTACTCGGGGCTTTTGCAGATCACATTGTAATAGGATTTTTATCGCCAACTCTTTTTGGTAGCTCGTATATTTTTATGACAGGTGTTTTAATTGTGTGGGGGATTTCCCTGTTTAAGTCCAATCCATCATTTGGTCTAGGAGTACCTTTCTTAATACTAGCACTTGGTCAAGCAATAGGGGCCGTTTTATCCGGAATAATTGCAGGAATAATGGGGTATCATGCTCTTTTTATAGGAGCTTCTATCATAGGTTATGTATCCTTAATATTTAGACATAAAAACAAAAAAATTATGTCTTAATCCTGTGTCTGTAGTATAAGTTATATTAATTAAGTGAATAAAATTCTTACTGTTTCACGTGGGGGTAGATATTTCCTCCGTGCAAACAGAATATTGGAACAAATATTCTCATAAAGTTATAATTATGTAATCTTAAAGTAAAAGGAGTTATGCTGTATGAGTCAAAGAGTTTCCTATTATGATGTGGCGCCCGAGGGTATGAAGATTGTGATGGAAATGGAGAAGTACACTAAAAAGTCTTCAATTAATCGTACTACAAGAGAACTTATTAAAATCAGAGTTTCCCAAATCAATGGTTGTGCCTTTTGCATAGATACGCATACATCTGATGCGCGTAAGATGGGGGAAACCGAACAACGACTCTATTGTTTAAATGCTTGGAATGAATGTACTTTTTATACACCTGAAGAGAGAGTTGCTCTAGAACTATCTGAGCATATTACTTTAATCCCTACTAAAAGGGTTCCTGAAGAACTTTATAAACGGGTACGTGAGCAATATGATGAGAAACAATATACTGACCTTGTTCTGATTATTAATCAAATAAATAGTTTGAATAGAATTTCTATAGCTATGGGAAATACACCAACTAAAAAATAATTAATCTCAATGAGCATCATATGATGTTCGTTTTACTTCTCATTTCCTATCAATATGGGGATGCTTTACGAAAAAGCTACTGTTTATTCTTACTTTCTCATTTTCAGATTCTGAGATGTCTCACTCGAATAAAAAAAGGTTTCCAATCTCATATTAGCGAATGGAAACCTTTACTTAATGGCTATTAATCATTATCGGCTTTTAAAGAAGCTTCAGCTAAAAGTGCTAAGTCCTGTGAGTTTTTGCTAATCTCTTGGATGGTTGCTGAGAATTCCTGTAAAGCCCCTGCTTGAGTATCAGTCAGGGAATGAATTTCTATAAAAGAAAGATCTAATTTAGATAAGAGTTGTTGTATATTGTTTGTGATGTCGTTAATATAATTTACATTCTCATTCGAGTTTGTTGCCAATTTACGGATTTCATCAGCTACTACAGAAAACCCTTTTCCTGCTTCTCCAGCACGTGCTGCTTCAATAGACGCATTTAGTCCTAGTAAATTACTTTGATCAGATATTTTTTTTACTACCGAAGAAATTTTGTCTATTTCTTCTGCACTGGAACTTACACCCTTCATTTGATCAGTCATTTCAGTCACGCGACTAGCTAACTGGGAAATAGAACCATTTATACTCTCTATTGATGAGGCGGTTTGCTCTACGATTGCAGAAAAACTTTCAGCCATCTCAAATAACTTGTTTGCTTTTTCAAGACTCGTTCCAAGTCCGACTCCTCCAATGACTTGTCCACTCTCGTCATGAAGTGGAATAGCACGGGCAATAAGAGGGAATCCAAAGATCTCCTTTGGAATGACCGCTGACATTGGTTCATTTTTGCGTATGGCGTCGGTTATGATATCCCCTTCAGTCAAAGGATCTCCTGTATTTACATTTAGCGAAAATGTTTTTCCTGGAATATTGATAATTAGTTTTTCAGTATCATAGATTCCTACTGTAATATCATCATGTACTAAATGGTTTAAATATGGAGCAATTTTTACAAAAGCATTTATTAAGTCATTTTCTACCTTTACTTCATGCATATATCTTTACCTCCCTTAGTATGGAAAAGTACGTTGTCCGTAGTTTACTGATATCCATTTTAGGGTCGTAAACTCATCTAGACTCCATTCACCATTCATTCGCCCTAATCCTGATTGATTTTCGCCACCAAAGGCGACTATAGGTTCGTCGTTAATCGTTATATCATTCACATGGATCATACCTGTATGTACCTTTTTTGCCATTTCCACTCCTCGTTCAAGGTTGGAAGTATGAATGGCTCCACTTAGCCCGAATCGAGTATCGTTTGCAATTCGAATGGCATCTTCTTCTGTTTCAAAAGGAATCACAGAAATCACTGGACCAAAGAGTTCTTCTTGCGCTACATCCATTTGTGGTTCTACATCTATAAGAATAGTTGGCTCCACCATTCTTCCAGCAATTTTGCCTTGGATTAGCGGAACAGCTCCTTGTTCTATGCCTCGGTTAATTAGTCTCTCTAGTGCTTCTGCCTGACGGTGATTAATTACTGGACCAATAATCGTTTCGGGGTCCCTTGGATCCCCTACTTTTAGGCTTGAGACTTTTTGAGCATATTTCTCGATGAATTCTTTATAGATTGTTTTTTGAACAAGAATTCGATTTGCAGACATGCAGATTTGCCCTTGATGTGTAAAACGACTGAACGTAGCGGCCTCAACAGCATAATCAACGTCAGCGTCATCCATAATAATAAAGGCACTATTTCCACCTAACTCAAGGAGCGGTTTTTTAAAGTTTTTAACAGCCACTTGTCCGATGTAGCTCCCTACCTTGGTAGATCCAGTAAAGGAGATTATTCTTGGGATAGGGTGCGTCACAAAAGCATCTCCAATTTCTTTAATGTCGGCAACGACTACATTTAATAATCCTTTGGGGATTCCTGCCTCCTCAAAGATTTTGCCGATTAACGCTCCACCAGTGATTGGCGAATCTTCATGAGGCTTTAGAACCACCCCGTTCCCAGCACCTAGCGCTGGAGCAACAGATTTCATGGATAAAAAGAAGGGAAAGTTAAACGGGCTAATTACTCCCACTACTCCTGCTGGGATACGATACAATCGATTTTCTTTTCCGTCCTCTATAGAAGGCAGTATCTTTCCTTCCATTCTTAAAGGATAGGTAGCCGCCTCTTTAATGATGTTTTTAACCAAACCGATCTCAAAAGCCGCCTTTAGTCGTGTACCACCAAGCTCTTCCATAATAGCTGTAGTGATATCTTCCTCGTGAGCCTCGATGTAGGTAACCGCTCTTTCTAGTATGTCTCTTTTCTTATAAGGATTAACTTTATCCCATTCTTCCTTCGCTGTCGATGCCGCTTCATATGCATCGCTAATATCGGTAAGATTAGCAAGCTGATAAGTGTTAATAACCTCATCATTATATGGATTGATGTTTGTTAGTAGATTGCTGCTTTTTCCGTCTAGCCATTGTCCTCCAATAAATTGCTTTCCTAATTGTTTGTAATTCATGTTATCCTCCTAATTGTGTTTAGAAACTACTCACTTTTATATCGGTATAACTTTAAAAAAATTAAGTACTTTATCCGAATCGAAATAATGGCTGTCTTTTTAGGAATCTATTAATTATATGATTATAATTGCTCTTTAAAAATCAATACTCTATATTTTCTTAGTAGCTGAATCATTCTCCTCTGAGATAATTATCCCATTACATTTTCTTTTCAAATACTATTACTGTTCAGTCATAAAGACATGTAAAAATAATCTATTTAAATTACTTAATTTAGGGGAAGGAGATAAGCAGAAACATAGGGTCCTATAGATTAACTTTATTTTAACTGGACCGTGGAATGCAATTTGGGGTTGGTGTATTGAGTCATCATGGATTGTTTCATTTAGTTCTGGTTCCTTAACTGCAACCTTATTAACATGTCTAGCAAATTTCCACCAATTTGCACAATACCACCTACTATTCCCACATTGAGAATAGTAGGTGGTATTTGTAAGTTCTTTTTGGTCCCACCTCTACTCTTCTAGCGTTTTTCTTACCTATCAAAAAGGAATTTTTAAGGTTATCAAAATATTTATTTAATGTATCAAGTTGGGAGCAGTCGTTTATATGTGGTGCACTTGTCTTCCGCTCCGTTACGGTGCAAGGTGCACAGGTCACTCACTACGTTCGTGCCCTTGTTTTCTTTATAAGAGTGTGAAATCTCTTTATCATTAGGAGGGACGACCCTGTTAATAATTATAGGTGTGTATCCACGTAGAAAAGCGGAGGGGATACACACCTATTTTAACCGAGTACCTATATACTTCTAAGAATAAAGATCCAATGTAGAACAGAAAAACCTAGAACACTATGTGGCTCTAGGTCTCACAGGGCTTTTTTGTTTAGCTTAATAAGGGCGGTTGTTCCTGTACGCCATACCAATACTTTTAATTGTATGATTGAACTGCTAAGCAATTAATAGACAAAAGTCGAGATATTTATGCAACAGTAACTGAATGTGATTTTGTCGATTTAACCCTTTTAAACAAACACTTTAAAAGACTATATGGAATTCCAGCATATGAAGAAGATAAGAATTTAAAGGAAAGCTAGCATCAACTTTAAAAAGCCAGCACTCATTCTTTAGAACGATAGCCGTGACACTATCTAGAACAATCTGAAACCAGATCTTTCATTAAATGGAGGTATACTTTGTGGGTAACGGAATACATTATTTGGATCATACTTCGTTTTTACTTTCCGGAGTCTATCAAAGTTTGTTCCATAATAAGCTCTTCCAAAGTCTCTTATATTAAAATCCGGAACGTTGACATAAGATCCTTTGGAGTATGGCTTCAACATCTGGCGAGTTCTCTCTACTAAAGCAACGTTCCTCTGCTCGTCGGAAGGATCTGTCCAGGTGGCACTCCATTCAAAATAGAATTTTGGGTCGCGCCAAAAGAATGCTGTGGCTTCCGGAGAAATTCTACTTACTTTTCCTCCCCAGTTTAGGAAGAAGAAATTGGAATCAGCTCCGGTTGCGTTTTCTAGAAAATAGCGCATAGCTTTGATTGCCGCATCAGGAAATGGCTGAAAACCAAAGGTAGATGAAAATTTGTTCGCCTCATCTGTTGGTATTTGATCAGGTGGAAGTCGATTTTCCACGACAGCAGGCCAAGCTAATGTTTGAATGTTCACCTCTGATGGCGTACCAGTAGATAACAATGGTTGTAACAAATCAATTAACTCTGCTTTTGAACCGAGAAATAGTCCTGTTGCATGGAGCACTCCACTTGATTTCGTGAGAACCTCTAAACTAGTGCCTAATCTATCATCAACAAAAGGAGACCACCTTTGCCAGGCCTTCACAACCTCTTCAATTTGCTCCCACGGCCAATTAATGTCGAACACGGTTGCTTTTTTAGGAGCACGATGGACTGTGAACTTATATTCTGTAGCTATGCCGAAATTCCCTCCTCCTCCGCCACGTGAAGCCCACAAGAGGTCAGAATTATGATTTTCATCAGCTATTATTGTTCTTCCCTCAGCATCTACCATTTTTACTCCAATGAGATTATCACTAGCAAGACCGATTGTACGTTGAAGCGGCCCAATTCCTCCCCCTAGTGTAAGACCAGCAATTCCTACGGTAGGGCTATCACCAAATGGAGACATGAATCCTCTATCTGCCAAGGTACCGACAAGCGGCCCTACATCAATACCAGTTTCAATAAAAGCTATTTCTTTCTTACTATTTAGTCGAACTCTAGTCATGTCGCTGACATCGATGATGATGCCGTCTTTTACAACAGACATATTTCTTTCCAATGCGTGGCGCCCGCCCCGCGCCCGAATAGGGACATCGTTTTCTCGCGCCCATTTTACTGCATGGACCACATCATCATGTTTTTGTGCGAACACTATAACAAGTGGATACGTGTTAGTGTATGGATTCCAATTTAGCCGCGCTTCTTCATAACCAGGATCACCTCTGAAGATAACTCGACCAGTCAACTTTGTTTTTGATGCGATAATGAACACCTCCATAATAAACTTTAGTTCTATAAAAAAATGATCAAAATATAGTATGTAAAAGTTGTGAAAACGTATGGGTAGAGGCATAGAGGGGAGGAAAGAAGTGTCTGGTCGATTAACTGTACAAGTCCAATAACGAGCGAGAGAATCGCCAATAATATGACGATCCTCTTCTGTACTTAATAGTTTCGAATACTAGTCATAGGAAATACCACAGGAGCATCGGTTTTCTCCAAATAGCAAATGATAGGATGCGGGTAATTCCTGATTTACGCTTTGAACGTCACGTGCAAATTCCCTACTATCCTCTGGTACTCGGGGAAGTGCGTTTGCTTTCTCTTGAGAATCAATATTTGCTCCAGGTGGGATGAATCTATTGGGAGGAATTCGAACACCATTTGTTACGACTGCATTATAAGATATAAAGGATCCTTTTCCAACGATCGCATCGTAAACAATAGCATTAAAACCCACAAATACTTTGTCTCCAATAAAACATGGGCCATGAACAAGTGCTCCATGAGCAATCGTCACTTGTTTTCCAAGGAATATAGAGAATTCTTTTCTTCCAACTGAAATCATTCTATTTAATAAACCATGTAGAATGACCCCATCCTGGATATTTGTATCAGAACCTATATAAAAAGGGGTCCCTTCATCCGCTCGTATACTTACATTGGGAGCTACATAAACATTGTCTTTAATGGTGACACCACCTATAACACTGGAAAATTGACTTATAAATGCTGTTTTGTCAATTTTAGGGAAGCGTTGAACAGGATTGAATGACGTTATAGGACTGGGACTAATAAATGGTTTAAACGAGTTAGAATGGTGACGAGAAGAGTAATTTTTTCCTTCTATCTTTGACAAGTAATCACCTCCTTACAACCTGTTGGTATATAATTATTTTATTCAAGTAGATTACATTTCGAGTGAGCTATCAATCATTAAAAGGAAAGATAGGCAGTGATTTCTAATTAAACACAATTGATAAGGTTTGATTTTCCGCTATTCAGTAGGAGTTACATAGTTTTAACTATAAAAAAAGACGATCAAATGAATGATCGCCTTCGTTAACTACTACACCAGTTTTAAAAATGGGGAGTAGTGTTGGGGGATTTTAGAGCAGCTTTGACTCTAAAAGCCCCTCTTCTTTGTGATAATATAACTCACTGATATTTTCTGATTCAAATATTTCAAGCATTTTTTCAAAGTCTTTAGCCAGTTTATAATTGAATAGATCCTTCCTTTGAACCCAAAAAACATTACCTTCTTGAGAGGATTGTAGTTCACCTTCGAACGCTTTTGTTTTATAAAGCAACACAATGTAACGTTCATCTTCCATGGTCAGAAATTGTTTGATTCCACATAATTCTGGTGATTTTATAGTTAAACCTGTTTCTTCATAAACTTCACGAATAACTGAATAGGAGAATGACTCTTCCTTATTAACGTGACCTCCAGGAAATGTAACCCCTGCCCAATTAGGGTTCAAACGATCTTGTACAAGAATTCTTCCATTATCATCATAAACCATACACATATTTGTGAAAACTGCTTTTTCACTCTTACTCATTATTGATCTCCTTCGTAAAATGAATATGTATTAGTAGAAGCGTTTCACTCTGTTTAAAACTACTTCTTTAACTAATCATCAATATTTTCTTCTACAAATCCATACACATATTCATCGATTTCTGGCTCTGTGTCTATACTAATCAAAAACTTCATTACATTTAATGGGAAGGAATAGCCAGGAGAGACATCCCATCATATACATGGGTCACCGCACGAAAGGAAGTCCTAATTCCTAGTTCTTTTTTCAACTAATTAATAATGTCCACTTTATCTTGAAAAGTATCTACTACTTTATTTAAAGCCATATCGAAATCTAATGTTTCAATTTTCCCTGTACTATATTTCCATTGCGTATGGCCATATTGTCTTTTTGAATTAGCCCATTCTCCGACTTTCTGAGTGTCTGTTGGAGAAATTCCTAACGTATTTGTTACAGTTTGTAATGAAAAGTCCCAATCGGGTTCATTTTTTACAGAATCTAAATAAATTTCTTTTGTGAAATCTAAATAAACTTCGACTATTGTATTTTTACTCAGATATACTCCTCCTTTTCTTGTAAGTATTTATAATAATCATACTATATTCTAACTTAAATAATATTCCGTAGAAAGAATAAACATTACAACCAGATTGATAAAAAGTACCTAATCATGGTATAAATATAGAAGGAGCAGAGACATTTTCTGCTTTTTTGTTTTGTGAAAAGAAGTGACCTGTTATTTTGCAATGAGAGGATTTGAATATATATGAAAGAAAATTTCTGGCGTGATTTACCACGGCCGTTTTTTATATTAGCACCAATGGAAGATGTGACAGATGTAGTTTTTCGTCATGTAATAAGTGAAGCAGGTAGACCTGATGTGTTTTTTACTGAGTTCACTAATTCTGAGAGCTATTGTCATCCAGAAGGAAAGCAAAGTGTTCGTGGGCGTTTGACCTTTACAGAGGATGAGCAGCCGATTGTTGCGCACATCTGGGGAGATAAACCCGAATACTTTCGCCAAATGAGTATTGGGATGGCAGATCTAGGGTTTAAAGGTCTGGACATCAATATGGGCTGTCCAGTAGCGAATGTTGCTGGGAACGGAAAGGGAAGTGGCCTTATCCGTCGCCCGGAATTGGCAGCAGAGCTGATCCAAGCCGCCAAAGCTGGTGGATTACCTGTAAGTGTAAAAACACGACTAGGTTACACACAGGTAGATGAATGGCATGATTGGTTGAGACATCTCCTAGAACAAGACATTGTGAACCTATCCATTCACCTGCGAACAAGAAAAGAAATGAGTAAGGTAGATGCTCATTGGGAGTTAATTCCCGAGATTAAAAAACTTCGTGATGAGGTAGCACCAGATACACTGTTGACAATTAATGGGGATATCCCAGATCGTCAAACTGGTATGGAGCTTGTTGAGAAATATGGTGTTGACGGGGTCATGATTGGACGCGGTGTCTTCACAAATCCATTTGCCTTTGAAAAAGAGCCGAAAGAGCATAGCAGTGAAGAGTACCTTGATCTCTTAAGAATGCAGCTGGATCTTCATGATAAATATGCCAAAATAGAACCACGGCCGATGAAGCCTTTGCGTCGCTTCTTTAAGATTTATGTACGAGGATTCAGAGGGGCAAGTGAATTAAGAAATCAATTGATGAGTACAAAGTCAACGGATGAAGTACGAGCATTGCTAGATAGCTTCAGAGAGCAGAGTGCTGAGGAAGCGGTGGAACAGGGAAGCGTTAATTAAAGATCTTGGAACCATGAGTTTTAAAATTAATTGAAGTAGTTAATTGGCTGGCATGAACCGTGTTCATACCAGCCTTTTTTGTTTTATTTATGAGGCTAATTTGACTTAGAGTTGACTCTACCATATATAATAAATATTCTCTATATTTAAGAGGGAGAGAGGCAGACTACATAATGGTTTGATAAACTTTATGTACATGCATTTTGCAACTGAATAACAACTACTTCATGAAAGGAGAATCCTAATGAATGTTAACGATTTTTTAGCACACTTGAACCGGGGAGACTCAATTGAGGGCGGATCGGAGATGCACCAAATGATGCACACTTTATCACAGCAAGCATTGAAAATAACCGCTGAGCTGAACGGACATTATCATACTCCTGAAGAAATTCAAAAACTTTTTTCCAAGTTAATTGGTAAACCGTTAGACAATACATTTGCCATGTTTCCTCCTTTTTATACGGATTGTGGGAAAAACATTAGTGTGGGCAAAGATGTCTTTATTAACTCAGGATGTCGTTTTCAAGATCAAGGAGGTATTACAATTGGCAATGGAGTTCTCATTGGTCACAATGTTGTTTTGGCTACGCTTAATCACGACATTGATCCAAGAAAGCGTAGCACTATGCATCCAGCACCGATCAACATCGGTAAAAATGTCTGGATAGGAGCAAATGTCACAGTTGTGCCAGGCGTGACCATTGGTGATGGTGCAATTATTGCTGCTGGAGCGGTTGTGAACAAGGATGTGCCTCCCAATGTAATTGTCGGAGGTGTACCTGCGAAATTTTTAAAGGAGATTGAAACAAGTCAGGAATAATGCCTGTTGTTTCCAACCTAACCTTGTAAGGAGAGTCTTCTTAATAATTAAGGAGATAAATGATACTAAGGACCACCTGATTCATAAACACATGCATGAATCGGGCGGTCCCTATTAGTAATTAATTTCTATTTTATCGTCTTTATGGATGTCTTCCGTTCCAGCATCTAAAGAAGTTTTGTAGTACCAGCATTTATGCTCGATGAGTTCCATTGTTTTTTTGAGTTCTTCTATCTGTGCTTCTACACTAGCCTTTCTTTCCATAAACATATCGTATCTTTTTTGCAACGTGGAATCCCCATCAGAACACCAATCAATGAAATCTTTAATTTCTTTAATAGGCATCCCGGTGGATTTAAGACATTCAATTATCCTTAAAGCGTCGATATCTGATTCTTTAAACAATCGTGTTCCACTTTCAGTTCGTTTTATAAAAGGCATAAGTCCCTCTTTGTCGTAGTAACGCAGGGTATATACTGTGAGATTTAACTCTCTTGCAACTTCGCTGATAGAATATGTCTTCACTATTTATCTTCCTTTCTTAATAAAAAGACATTAAGTTAACTCTAGTGGGGTGAGAGGATTTTATCAAGTAGTTATTCGTTATAATTTCCCCATAACGTAAATTAGCTCGCTTAATTATTTTTAAAGTAATTATAATTAGTCTGAGACTAGATTGATAAATGATGTGATAACTTGAGGGATTATTATTAAAACAATTAATACCTAAAGCATGTATATATTTTGTTTACTGTTTTTTTGCCAAAGATGATAGTATTTAGTTTATATACCTTTGGAAGGAATCAATATTACCACGGTTGACTTGTCGGGCCGATTGTAAATTCGTTAATGTTTGTATCTTCTGGTTGATCAAGAGCAAACGCCACAACATTTGCAACTCGGTCAGGTGTAATACCATATTGCTCGTACATGGCAGTCATACCTTCTGCCATATTCGTATCAGTTATTGTTTCCAATAATTCCGTGTTAATCGCTGCTGGGTAAATCGTTGCAGTGCGAATATTGGTCCCTTCTTGGGCAGATTCAATACGCAAAACTTCCATTAAATCACGAACAGCCCACTTTGTTGCACCATACACCGCGCCGCCTGGGTAAGCTTTAAGACCAGCTACTGATGAAGTAGTGATGATATGCCCAGACTTTTGGGATGTGAAAGTGGGCAATACTGCGGCGATGCCATTCAGTACTCCCTTAATATTAACGTCCACCATACTGTTCCACTCGTCAGTTTTCAATTCTGAAAGTGAAGAATTGGGCATAATCCCCGCATTTAAGAAGATCGCATCTACACTACCGAAAGTATCTTTAGCTAGATGAACAAGTTGCTTACTATCTTCAGGTTTAACAACGTCTGTGACGTGATAGACAACCTGACCACCATTTGACTTTATTTCATCAGCTAATTCTTTTAGACGTTCCTCTCGTCTTGCCCCAAGTACGATTTTTGCACCTTTATCAGCTAACAGCTTTGCTGTAGCTTCTCCAATACCTGAACTAGCGCCTGTAATAACAACTACTTTGTTTTTAATTGTCATTTCATTTTCCCCTCCTTTATAAAATTACAAATTTATTTTAAATCCTAGAGTTAACTATAAGGCAAGCATTTGGAGTAGAAACTTTAATCAACTTGTTTGGTGTTTTTAGGTAAAAAAATTCTGCTTTATCTATTGCTGTTAAATTGATTTATGTTGCAAATGCAACATGAATAGGGTAGATTTAAATTGTAAATATTTTATTGTATATGCAACAAAAAAATCTTGAAGGAGTTTTTTATGAAAGAGATTCTACGCGAAATTGGCATGATAGCAAGGGCATTAGATTCTATAAGTAATATAGAGTTTAAAGAATATGATCTTACCAAAGGGCAGTATTTGTATATTGTCCGCATTTGTGAAAATCCAGGAATCATTCAAGAGAAGTTAGCGGAACTGATAAAAGTGGATCGAACTACAGCAGCGCGGGCTATAAAAAAACTTGAAATTAATGGTTTTATTGAAAAGAAAATTGATTACCATAATAAAAAAAACAAAAAACTTTTCCCTACGGATAAAGGACAAAGCGTTTACCCTTATATAAAAAGAGAGAATGATTATTCGAATAACGTAGCATTAGGTGGATTTTCGGAGGACGAGGAGGAAACCATGTTCCATCTTCTTCAAAGAATGAGAAAAAATATAGAAAAAGACTGGGAATCTGTAAAAAAAGGAAACAAGAGAAGTTATTAATAAAGGAGTGACATATTTAAATGACTGTGAAATTAACTAAATGCAACCTTGAAGATTTAAAAATACTCCAAGAAATAAGTATTGAAACATTTAAAAACACATTCGAAGCCCAAAATTCACCTGAAAATATGAAAGCTTATCAGGAAAAAGCGTTTAATCCTCAACAGTTGGAAATGGAATTGGCCAATATCTATTCAGAATTCTTCTTTGTTTATTACAATAATGAAGTTGTCGGTTACCTAAAAATCAATACAAACGATGCTCAGTCTGAAGAGATGGGTGATACTTCACTTGAAATTGAAAGAATTTATATAAAGAACAAATATCAAAAACATGGTCTGGGTAAATATCTGATAAATAAATCCATAGAAATTGCAATAGAGCGTAGTAAAAAGGAAATTTGGTTAGGGGTATGGGAAAAGAACGAAAATGCTATTGCTTTCTATAAGAAAATGGGGTTTGTTCAAACTGGATCGCACTCTTTTTATATGGGTGATGAAGAGCAAACAGACATTATAATGGTCAAAACTTTTATTTAATTTCTATGTTAAATGCTCTCCCATAATTCTTAAAAGTTATCCTACTTTGGTTTATACCTGATATATAAGTTTATCGCTTATAAAATTAAGGGGTAAAACATTCTAATAATATTTGAAGGGAACGTCCTTTTCAGAAACCCAGTTAATAAAAGGGAAGAATAATAAACCATCTATTTTTTTCAGTCAAACTAATAGATGGTTTATCACTTGAAAAATTGCGCACATTCCGCTGGCCAACTCCTAGCATCTGCTTGAACCATACCTCGTAACTTTTTTCTTCTGTTCTTAAGTTGAGCTAAGCAACTTTGAAACTCCTCATCAGTGACTGTAGGTAAATTTTCGGCTCGAAGCATATTTATATCAGGGGATGGTGGAACATTGTCTGCTGGATTGATAAACGCTGCATGAAGCGTACCCAAATAGCTCTGAACACTTGAGCGTGCTTCTTTAATCCAAACTTTATTAGGCTGATACTGCTTCGGCACCCCGAAAGTGTATAAGGTTAAGGCTTCGTCGAATATAGCCACTGCCACGGAAGAAGCTTGTTCGTCCTTTTCGCTGTGAAAATAGTGAAGGATTGGATATGCTTTATGTTGCTGGGTTAGTGTAGTTAGCTGTGATGCATGTTCTTTTAAGAATAAATCGATATTATGAAAGTCCGTTCCATTCCATCCTTGTATAACGAGAGTCTCTGCATTTTCAGCTTGTCCAGTTACACTATCTGCAAAGGAGCGTTTCTGTGTTACGGCTCCAACAACAGACAGGACATAAGATACCCCAAAGGTAACAAATAGCATTCCACTCCCAGTTGCAATCGATGTAGCAATTTGCCAGAAACCTTCTTTAGGAATGAAATCTCCTATTCCCAATGTAAACAGTGTAAACCCAGTAAAGTAAATTCTATCTGACCAGGATATAGGCCCCCTATTCTGTGTATCTATGAGAGATGCTTCTTCCGCTGCAAAAAACAATGTCCATCCCGTCCAAATTAATAAAACCCACATAAGTAATGTCATTGTCAGAATGAGCGGGCCAGATAGACTCAAAAGCTTTGACTTCTCTCCACTTATTATGTGCAGGCCCTTCCAGCAAATTGTGGTTAGCGTTTTGGAAAGAGGACCTGCTGCGCCATCCACCCAGAGTGCTGTCCAAAAGATATCAATGAAGGTTACGATCAGAATAATAGTTCCTATAATAAGAAAAATTGTATTCAACGAATTTATCCCTCCCATTTGAAAACAAACTGCAATTAGCATGACTGGCTGTGCAATTTCGAGAGTAACCAATTACATATAGAAAGGCCTCTCTACATAAATCAATCAGTGAATTTTTTACCCCTCTTGATTAAAAGTAAACATGAAGAAATATAGTATCAATAGATACAAATAATTCACGCTAATCTAAACAAATCTAATGTATACTATAAATATCCTGTTAACATACATTTTACTTAGGAGACTTATGATGAAATTAGACTGTTTAATTGTTGATGATGAGATTGCATTAGCTGAAACGACTTGTGAATATTTTAATATGTTTGAAGTCAAATCTGCATACGTAACGAGTGCAAAAGCGTGTGAACGTTTTATGGATGAAAATGACCCTTCATTAATACTTCTTGATATAAATTTAGGGGATTCTTCCGGGTTTGATTTATGTAAAAAACTGCGACAAACTACGGAGATTCCTATTTTATTTATTAGTGCACGTTCTAGTGATGATGATGTACTAATTGCTTTAAATATAGGTGGAGATGATTATATACAAAAGCCTTATACACTAAGCATCTTACTAGCAAAGGTAAAGGCTGTCCTTAATAGATCTGGCAGGGGTTCTAGCAAACTTGTTGAACAGATACAAATTGATCCAAATCTGCATCGGGTACGTGTAAATGGCGTTACGATTCAACTAAAGACAATGGAATATAAACTTCTGTCTTATTTGGCGAAAAATAAAAATCGGATCGTCACAAAAGATGAATTGTTTCAAAATGTTTGGGGAGATTCTTTTGTAGGAGACGGGACCCTAAATGTACATATTCGGCATTTACGCGAGAAAATTGAAAAGAATCCTAAGGAACCACAATTTATAAAAACTGTATGGGGGACAGGGTATGTCTTAGAGGATAGCAAGCAATGAGGGGGAGATTTTTAATTGCAATTTTACTTATTGTTTTTAGTATAGGTATGGCTCTTTCCGTAATAGTTATTCAAAATAAAACTATTTCCGAAGTCGATCTTGTAGCCATAAATGACGTAGCCAAAACAACAGAAGAAAATTGGGGACAAGTAACTGAGGAAATTTATCATAACATTGACATAAAACAACCTTTTACTATTGTAGATAACGTAGGAAATGTAGTGTATGAAACCTCGGGCGATCATTTTATTGATCTATATGATTCTATAAAAAACAGAGATTCTATTGTGGATCTGAAGCAGAATAACGAGATTATAGGAAAGATAGTTATCCATAATAACGCACGATCTTTAGTGGCGGAAATGAAAAGTGAACTGGCCACATACACCATTTTAACGTTTGGCACATTAATGGTTATCAGTATTCTTTATATTGTTTACCTTAACAAAACATTACTGAAACCGTTTCAGCAGCTACAATATTTTGCAGCGAATGTGGCTAGAGGCAATCTTGATATACCTTTAAATAGGACAAAGGACAATTATTTTGGTGCTTTTACGGATAGTTTTGATATATTGCGTGAAGAGCTCTACGCTGCCCGCCAGAGAGAGTATGAATCCAATCGTAGTAAGAAGGAATTGGTGGCCACACTAAGTCATGATATTAAGACCCCTGTTGCTTCCATCAAAGCGATTAGTGAGTTAATGCTTATGCAATCAAAGGATAATAAGACGAGAAAGCAAATAGATACGATCTATTCAAAGGCTGAGCAAATTGACTTGCTCGTTACCGACATGTTTCACGCAACTTTAGAAGAACTTCAACAATTAAAATTAACGGTAACGGAAGAGCCGAGCAAAGTACTTATTGATATGATTGAAAACGTCAATTACGATCAACAAATTATCTATGAACCAATTCCCCCCTGTATGATCTTGATAGACCCCCTACGTTTGCAACAGGTACTAGACAATGTTATAAGTAATTCTTATAAATATGCAGGTACAGAAATTATGGTTAAATCTCAAGTTTATCAGGGATATCTAGAACTTCACATTAAAGATTTTGGCCCAGGAGTTAGTGAAGAAGAAGTACCTCTCCTGTTTAATAAATATTATCGGGGTAGAAATGTGAAAGGCAAAAATGGTTCAGGACTTGGCCTATACATATCAAAGTACTTTATGGAGAATATGTTAGGTCAAATTAGTGGGTACAGTCATGATGATGGTTTTACCGTTATTTTGAAAATGAAGCTTGCATAATAATTAAGAATCAATTAAGGGTTACACAAAGATTTAATAACAATTCACCTTGTATGATAAGACTGTAACCTTTTACAGTCTTTTTCTATAGATCGGAAAAATACACAATATTTAAGGAAGAGGTCATTAATCATGACGAAAACAATTATTAAAACGGAGAAGTTGTGTAAAACTTTCTCTAGTGGTGGAATCCAACAACATGTGTTAAAAAACCTAGATATGCACTTAGTGGAAGGTGATTACACGATCATAATGGGTAGTTCAGGATCCGGAAAATCCACTTTACTTTATGCAGTAAGTGGTATGGATAAACCGACCTTAGGTGAGATCCATTTTGCTGGCAGTAACCTAATGGAATTGAGTAACGATCAACTAGCAATATTTAGAAGGGAAAATTGTGGCTTTGTATTCCAACAAATTTATTTGTTGGACAATATGAGCGTACTAGATAATGTACTGACAAGTGGTCTTCTAGTAAATAAAAATAAGAGAGAACTCATTAACAAGGCGAAAAAGTTATTACAACAGGTAGGTATTGATGAACACGCTTGGTCGAAATTTCCCTCTCAGCTTTCAGGTGGTGAAGCTCAACGAGTTGGAATTGTTCGAGCAACCATTAACAGACCAAAAGTATTATTCGCAGACGAACCAACCGGCGCCCTAAACTCCAAATCTAGTGATAATGTTTTAGATGTATTCACAAATGTAAACAGAAGTGGCCAGAGTATTGTCTTGGTTACACATGATCTAAAAACAGCCCTACGAGGAAATCGAGTAATATATTTGAAAGATGGGGCGATTTGTGGCGATCTACAGCTAGGTGGATATAGGGAAAATGAGAGTCATGAGCGCCATGAAAAGCTTAAGCACTTCCTTGCAGAAATGGGGTGGTAAGGTGAAAGTTATGAAACTAGCTATGGCAAACATTAGAAAGAGTAAATCCGCTACAGCTTCCCTCTTTGTATTTATAATGGTTGCTTCCCTACTACTTAATATAGGACTAATGGTCATCACGCAGTTAAATCCTTTTTTTAATAATAAAATCGATGAATTAAAAGATCCGCATGTCACCTTTGTAATGGATGAGGCAGGTTATCAACCGGAATATGGGGATTTCTTGGCAAATTATCCAGGTGTAACAGAGACGGAAAAAGAAGATATTCTCTATATGGACACTGCTAAATTTCAATTTGGGAATGGTGAGTTAACAAATAGCGCTGTCATTTTAAATGCAGAGGCAAGCCGCAATATTGGACCTTTAGAGTTGGTTGAACAGTTAGAAACATCAAGTACTGATGATATTTATGTTCCTTACAGTTTCATTGCAAATGGAGGGTATGAACTAGGCGATTTATTTACTATCACCTATCAAAACAAAGACTATGAATACCGAATTTCTGGATTCTTTGAAACAACCGTAATGGGTACAAATAACATAGATGTTATGAAATTTATGTTGCCAGAGAAAGCTTATCAGAAATTAACAGTCGAACTAGGCACTCGATCAGAAGCTTTATTGTTATCTGCTCTGATTGAAGATAAAACACAATCTTCAAAGGTTAATAATGATTTTGTACAGAAAGTTCACCAATCTCAAGAAGGTGATCCCACTTCTTATATTCTTGGATTAGATGTTGAATTAGTTAAATATGTGAATACGTTAACCATTAATATTATTGCAATGATATTAGTAGCTTTTGCCGCCCTCATTGTACTTGTATCCCTGATTGTCATTAAATTTCGTGTTTCCAATAGCATAGAAGATGGGATGGTAAATATAGGAGTACTCAAAGCAATTGGCTATACAAGTTGGCAAATACTCTCATCGATTAATCTTCAATTTGTATTTATTGCTCTTAGTGCGGGCATGGCAGGAATTACATTATCCTATATACTCATGCCATTTATCGGAGGTATTATTTCAACCCTCTCTGGCCTAATATGGGTCCAAAGCTTTGATGTTTTAATAAATCTAATCAGTACCATTCTTGTTATCTTCTGTGTTGTCACTGTAACACTACTATCTGCTTATCGTGTCCGAAGGATTCTACCTGTTACTGCACTACGCGAAGGAATTCAAACACATAGTTTTAAAAAGAATTACTTTCCTTTGGAAAAAACAAAAGGTGGACTTCATTTCCTACTTGCTATTAAGTCAATGATTTCGAATGCGAAACAAAATATCATGATTCTCCTCATCGTTATCGCTCTGACTTTTGCTACAATCTTTTCAGCAGTTCTTTATTACAATATTGCTTCAGATAAAACTGCATTTGTTAACATATTTGGAGCAGAACCAGCAAATGTAATGGTTACTGTTAAGCCAGATGCTGATACTAGGGAGCTTTTGAGCGACATTGAAAACATGAATAGTGTTAGGAAAGTAAATATATTCGATTTAATTGAAAACAAAATTGATGATCAAACGGTATATACATCCATTACGGATCGTTTTGATGAATTAGAAAATAACATTGTTTATGAAGGGCGACAGCCGGAACATGAAAATGAAATATCCATCTCCTGGGTTATTTCTAATGAAATCAATAAAGGTATTGGCGATACGGTTGAAGTCAAGTATGGGAATGAAACAAGTAACTATTTGGTAACTGGAATCAGTCAATCGATAGGGAATTTAGGTCAGGTAGCAGCTATCACAATGGGAGGCATTCAGCAATTAAATTCAGACTATAGAGGTACGTCCCTATATGTATACCTTGATGGAATATCAAACAAAGACTTTATCAAAAATGTTCAAGAGCAGTCCAGTGCTCAAATACTAGAAACATTGGATATTGATGAGAATATAGAAAGTCAAACAGGTATGTATACAACAGCTGTGTTTGCAATATTGATGATGGTGTTAATCATTACTGTTATAGTCGTTGTAATGATTTTATATTTAGTTATCAAAACGATGCTTATAAAGCGTAAGAAAGAGTTTGGAGTAATGAAAGCATTAGGGTATTCTACAATTCAACTAATGCATCAGATAGCTATTAGTTTTCTCCCTGTAATTATTGCAGCTGTTACAATTGGAGGTGTCCTTGGCTACTATTTTACTAATCCTATGCTCTCCCTATTATTATCAAGTGCAGGGGTAAAACGTTTAGACTTTTACATTCATCTACCGCTAACTGTAATGATTTGTTTAGGTATTTTAATCCTAGCCTATATCGTTTCCATGATTGTAGCTCTAAAAATTAAGAAGATCTCTGCTTATGAACTAATTACAGAATGATAGAATTAATTTCTTTGTCTAAAGCAACAAATAAAAAATTGGAAAAGGAAATGCCCAACTAAATGCAGGCTCGGTTTTCGTTAAAACAATCTTTAGCGATTTCCGAGTTTTTTTATGGTTAATTTCAAGTTAACAAGTTCGTTTATGGGATGTTGAAATAAAGTAAACAATAATCTAAAATATCTATTATATAAAAGATTTTTATGGGTGGTGTTTACAAATTAATGCGGAAGAACGTTTTTGGAATGCGACGGTAGATGAACTGACTAACGGGTATGTTTACGATGACTTGAATGATGCGTATGTTTGTCTTCTTTGTAACAAAGGTTTTGAAGATGGAGTTATTTATCCAATTGATGGCACTTTGTATGAAGCCAAAAAAGCCGTTAAACGACACATAGAGAATGCCCATACTTCAGTATTTAATTACTTAATACGCTTGGATAAAAAGTACACAGGATTATCCGAGCATCAAAAAGAAATTCTTGATTATTTTATGAAAGGCTTTAGTGATAAAGAAATCGTAGAAGCGCAAGGTGGGGGTAGTCCTTCAACCATTCGTAATCACAGATTTAAACTGAAAGAAAAGGAAAAGCAAGCAAAAGTTTTTCTTACGCTAATGAATTTACTGCATAAGAGCTCGGACAAAAAGATTGATGATAAGTTTATTCATTTTTACAAGGGGGCAAAAATGGTGGATGATCGTTATGCAATCACAGAGGAAGAGAAAAATAAAGTTTTATCAACCTATTTTAAACAAGGCTTAGATGGCCAATTAGATACATTCCCTAGTAAGGAAAAACGAAAGGTCATTGTACTTCAAAACATTATAACTCGTTTTGAAGTGGATAAAGTATATACTGAAAAAGAAATAAATGAAATATTAAAATCCATATACAGTGACTATGTAACAATAAGGAGATACCTTATCGAGTATGGGTTTATGAATCGGAGTAGGGATTGTACGGAGTACTGGGTGAAGGGATAAATTCCATTCTATAAGAATGCAATAATATTGAGTTTGTTGAGAAGGTTGATCCAGTGGATTGGCCTTCTTTTTATATTGCAAAGGATATTCCTGCATAGCTGTAGAAAAGAATAATAGAAGTGCTAAGCTTGTGTTGGAGTATCTATCTTTTAATCAGCATAATTTCACATCAAGCAATACCGAAGATGATCGTCTCTGCCTTGTTTATTTATAGGAAAGGTTGAAGGAGGGCTATATATGAATTTTAATCTCAAAGAAGCAATTGAGGTTTTAGAAAGAACGCCAAAGACATTAGAAAGCTTATTGGTTGGCTTATCAGACGATTGGTTGCAATCCAACGAAGGAGAAGGAACATGGAATTCAAACCAGGTGGTTGATCATTTAATTGAGTGCGAGAAAAGCAACTGGATCCCAAGAATAAAAACTATTCTGGAGGAGAGGGGAAATAGAGTATTCCCACCATTTGATCGAGATGCACATCTAACCAATCTGTCGCAGAGCTCTATCAGTGAAAAGCTGGAGGAGTTTAAACGTCTGCGAGGACAAAATATTGCGTTTGTTAGGGCAGAAATTACCGGTGATTCCCAGTTTGAGTTAACAGGAGAACATCCCTCATTTGGAAAAGTGAAACTGAGAGAATTACTCTCCACATGGGTGGTTCATGATTTAACACATGTATCTCAGATAATAAGAGTGATGTCAGAAAGGTATAGAGAGGATGTCGGGCCTTGGGTAGAATATTTAAGTGTGCTCAAAGGCTGAAGGTTATTCGTCCTTCCAAAGCAGTTGAAAAGATAAAAAACACGAAGCGTACAATTTTTGCAGGGATTCTGTTTATATTTTTACTGACAGGGTGCTTTGGCGAAGATTATGATGTTGGTGTTCCAGCTGCTCATTTACAAGTTGGTTTACAAAGTCTCCAAACACAATTAACAGAAGCAAATGTTAGTTGGCGTTCATCGAGCGGAGAAGTAGATGAAACAATCGATAATATCGAAGAATTTGCATTAGAGCAAAATGAAATAAGGGTTTCTCCAAATCAAAAAGCCTCCTTGGAATTTAAAGAGAATGAAGAAAATGGTGGAGATATTTGGACGGACCCAACGATAACAGCTTCCTTGTGGAAAAATGGAAAGCAAACGAACATTAATTTAAAAGATAATAGAGAATTTCATTTCCCAACAAGTGAAGGGAATTATGTATTAGAGATTAACTTTATTGATTCTGCTAACAAGGCTCAATACATAGGGAATATTATCATTGATAAAACAAGCCAGCAGACTGAAGTAACTGGAGGAAAGCTTCCGAAGTTTACATTTATGGCAATGCCTACTATTAAAAAAATCAATTCAGATGGTCTGTTATTTGATAATAGTTATGACGAAGTATGTTGGAATAATTGTAGTGACGATAGCACATATAAATACTCGGAGATCCATTCTGGCGATGTGGAACTAGGCGATAAGTTATTAATTGAATGGAGCGAAATGGAACCCCATCCTACTGAAATATATTTTCATCAAATAAATACCGATAATTATAATGCAATAGAAAAGGGTGAAATAGATACGAACACTGCTTCTTTAGAAATTGAAGTGGGGGAAGAGAATAGCAATGCACAGTATGCTATAGAATTTTTGTGGAAAGAAGGAAACGAGATTGTTGGAAAAAGTATGTTGAACTTTAGGTTTGAATAGTTGCTGACTATTATTCACAAAGAAGATCATTCAGAATAACTCACTAATTTTATGCTGGATTCAAATAGGATCCGGTTTTTTATTTCTGTCTATAACATTTTCAACTGCATCTAAAGGTGAAAAACTTTAATAGATTATTTTGAATATATGGTAAAATGTAGTTGGTAAAAATACAGTTGTTAAAAGGACAAGAAGGAGTGATTGCAGTTAGCATTTTTGAGAAATATAAAACGTTTAAAGTTGAAGATATACAAGGGTACTCGCCTCAAATAGGTCATTTGGTATCTATGATGAATTATACAAGGTATACAACATTAAAAGCGGTTGAAGGATTAACTGTTGAACAGTTGGATTATTTGCCACAAAAGAGTGGCAATTCAATTGGTGCGTTATTACTACATATGGCTGCGGTTGAATTTGGATTTCAAGTTGAGTTCTTTGAAAATAGAAAGCCAAATGAGCGAGAGACGGAAGAATGGGGAGCTGCTTATGAACTTGGTAAATTAGGCAGAGAGCAGATTAAAGGTAACCTCTTAAAATTCTATATTAAAAAATTGGAAGATGTTCGTAGTAGAACGTTGGAAGAGTTTAAAAGCAAACAAGATGAGTGGTTATATGAAGAGGCACCTTGGGGCGGTGTGTCTGCCAATAATTATTTTATATGGTTTCATACCTTTGAAGATGAATTAAATCATAGGGGCCAGATTCGGATATTAAGGAACACGCTACCTTCTAAACTTTAATGGTAAATATAATTTAATAATGATAGAACGAAATAAAATTGGTTAGAAGGTGTCTGGAATTAATATAAATTATACTTTTAATATAATAACGATTATAACGGTGGTTTTAGCATGGAGCGTCATTGCCTTTTTTACATATCGTATTTATAAGAAGCAAATGGTAAAACCAAAGACATGGAAGATTTTAATTGTTATCGTGGTTGGGCTTTTCTCATTCTCTATTAACTGGAAGATGTTTAACGCATTAATAGAGTTTGCGGTCCTGCCACTCGGTGTATGGATATTGTATTTATTTCTGAGAAGAAAGAATGGGCGGTGGCAGGTTTATCGTCCTTATGCCTGGTTAGGATTTTTTGCGAATTATCTATTCTTGGCATCTACTCTACTTGCATTACCAATCCATGAAGTTATTTATCCAAAAGATGATCCAACTACATATATAGCAAACTTTGATGACGCGTCTCTGATAACGATCCACCCATCAGGGAAGGAGGCTTCAATAGATAAAGAAACTCTATTGAATCAACTCCCAACCTTAGGTCAAGAAGACGTTGATAGTATCCAATGGTACGAGGATACAGTCATAGATATTGATTTAAATGAAATAAATGAACGTTTTCCTTATCAGCTCATTGGAACTTCACCTAAATGGGGCAGTGGTCTTCTTTCTATGATCTATATTGAAGCGGACGGAAAAGGCATATTACTTTCAACAACGAATGAACAACTTTATTTTAGCGCCGAAAAATCGGTTATAGAGGAGGTGGAGCAAAAGTAATGAAAAAAAGACTTTGGCTTATCGTAATTGGTATTCTAACTCTTGTAGTGCTTGCAATTATATATTGGTTTTATTTTTCTAAGCCCACTTCTTTTCCAACGAATGAACGACTAATTGAAGAAATGAATAACAGTTTTCCTAGTGCGGCAGCAAGCGAGATCCAAGACACGATTTCTGTTGATGACAACAATGTGCTTGTACCTTTTATTTCCAAAAACGATGACTACAGTTTGAGCTATTGGGTGTGGAAAAGACATAAATGGAGAATTGCCTCCATTGATACGAAAGGAACACCAATGCTTTGGAAAGTCGACAGAAATCACCCTTCTTCCTATAGGGTAGTATGGAATATCCATCCCGAAGATCAATTGAGCTATGCAGCGTTTTATTTACGGAAGGATAGAGGATACCATATTATTAAAGGGATAGAACATTACGAAGCAGGAGTACAAATGATGAAGGAAGTCTCCTTTGAAGAGAAATCATACGGCACATTGCAATTACCAGAGGAATGGGCGGCCTTTATGGGTTCACTTTCAGAATTTGTAGCAGCTAAACAAGAGGGTTCATTTTTTCATCGTTTTTTTCCCGAACAGTTAATATCTATTGGATGGATTCCATATGATCAACAGAATCACGAAGCATATCCAGAGCGTTCTGTAAATGGGAGCGGATTTTCAAATGAAAATGTGTATTTAGACTACTTAAGGATATTGGATGAAAGCGAGATTGAAACTGTGGAGTAATTCTAATTTTATAAATACATACATCATAAAGGCACTCCGGTGAATAAGATATTAAAAACCAAAGTTATATAAAGGAGTAAAAAACTTTTATCATTTAACTGTAAAGGGGAGAACATTAATTGGAGACTCTTAGAACTGGATACGGTATAGATGCTAATGGTTTTATTATAAGTGATGTGAGTACAGACAAGATTGATACCGTTTATATGCCATCCATCCAAGAATCAGTAGAGCGTCTTAGAAGAATGTTTCCTCAAAAGCTACACAGTGTCTATGTTTACGGCAGTGTAGCCAGGGGGGAAGCAATTCTAATAGAGTCAGATTTGGATCTTATTGCTATGTTTGTTAAAAAGTTAAACTCTGATGAGTTGGTTGAGTTAAAGAAACTTACAGAAGTACTTTCTCAGAAGTATCAAGATCTGGTTCGTGAGGTGGGCATCGCTATTGCCGATTATGACTATACGATGGATCCTTCAAGTTACTTTGAAAATGCCTTTCTTAAGAAAATAAGTGTTTGCGTTTATGGGGAGGATGTAGGAGATCATTTTGGGCCCTACAAGCTTACAGCCGAAATTCCCATCTCCTTCAACGGGGATATTGGTGATTCCTTAAAACGGGCGTTAAATAAATTAGAAGCACCATCGAACCAAGACTTCAACATAACTTCACAAGGTTTCGCACGAAAACTAATCCGAACATATTATTCGATGGTAATGGTTCGTTCTCAAATCTGGACTACTAGACTTCAACAACAAGCTCAAGTTTTCCTCCAATACTTCCCAGATAAGGAACCTATTGTTCAGACACTATTGAATTGGGTAAGTGAACCACCAACTAATCGTAAATATGTATATGCGTTGTTCAAGAAAGAGGGAGAGTGGGCCCGTGATAATTTTGCAAAGGAAGTAATAAAATCTTCTTATTCTAAAGAGTAGTAATTATTCATTGCCTCTAATTTAATTTTAAAAGGTAGGCTGTTATATGGTTTGCCTTTTCTGTAATTGTAAAAACGTTTAAGATACTCTTATGGTAATATTAAGTTAAAAACACTGGAGGACCAGGACTTAATGGATAAGGTTGCCGAGTTTATTCGCATCACCAAAAAACTAAATGATATGGATATTATTCCACTGTTGATGGGGTCAGTGGGTTTAGAATTTGTAACAGGTAAGAGTTGGCAGGCTCAAGACTTAGATATACATGTTCCGGGAGACAAAAGAGGGTGGGAGGTACCGCCTGAATTATCAATACATAATTGGGAAAAGATTGTTGAGGTAATGAGTTCAATAGGCTACACCTTAGTTGACTTACATGAGCATGAATTCTCAAATGGAGAGCTGTCTGTTGAATTTGGTATTATGGACACATTACCAGAGTTTGCAGGGGTGCCTTTAGAGGATTTAGAGATCCATCAAGAAGGGGATACTAAGTATTATTTATTAACTAAAAGACAATACTTAGCCGTTTATGAGGCTTCCTCCCTGGATAGTTACCGGGCAGAACAGAATAATAATAAAGACCTTAGAAAGATTGATTTTTTAAAAGATGTGATAGATAAATAAGGAGGGAATAAATATGACTCAGAGTAATAAGAATGAACTATCGCAAGAACTACGTGAAACATTATTAAATACATTGAAAGCACGTTTTGAAAAAAACATGCACCGTCATGAAGAGCTGCAATGGGAAAAGGTACAAGCAAAGCTTGAAGTGCATCCTGAAAAACTTTGGTCGTTGAATGAAATGGAAAGAACAGAAGGAGAGCCGGATGTTGTCGATTATGATGGCGAGAAGGACGAGTATGTTTTTTACGATTGTTCAAAGGAAAGCCCTAAAGGTCGCAGAAGTGTTTGCTTTGACCGGAGAGCCTTAGAGTCAAGAAAAAAACATAAGCCAGAGAATAACGCGATAGATATGGCTGAAGATATGGGTATTGAAATGCTAACGGAAACACAATATAGAGCATTACAAGAACTAGAGGAATTTGACAAGAAAACATCAACTTGGGTGGCAACTCCGGCTGATATTAGAGAGCTTGGCGGAGCTCTTTTTTGTGATCGTCGCTTTGGGCACGTCTTCCTGTATCATAATGGAGCGGAATCCTATTATGGTTCTAGAGGGTTTCGTGGCTCGTTAAGGATTTAATTGATATATATATGGAAAAACAAAATCTAGTCAGGAGAGTTTTTATGCCTAATTTAAAAGATCTTGTCATTCTCGTAACAGGAGCGAATCGGGGACAAGGGAAAGCAATTGCAGAACATCTAGCAGATTTAGGTGGAAAGGTAATCGTTGGTGCTCGAAATTACGAAAGTGCAATAGAAGTAGTAGAAGAAATAGGGAATGAACGTGCTTATCCAGTGCAATTGGATGTTACCAAGGAAAGTAGTTGGAGAACAGCGATTAAGGATATTGTCGATGAATTTGGGAGAATTGATGTATTAGTAAATAATGCTGGTATTTTAAAACGTAAGCCTTTTACGGAGATCTCGGCGGAAGAGTACCTGGAGTTAATTAACGTCAATCAAGTTGGGGTATTCCTTGGAATGCAATCGGTGATTCCTTATATGGAGAAGCAAGGAAAAGGTGCAATTGTAAATAATGTTTCGATATCTGCTTTTTCTCCTATAGCGCATTCTTCCGCTTATGCTGCAAGTAAAGCGGCTGTAGTGGCGATGTCAAAATCAGCAGCTATTGAGCTAGGTCCAAAAGGTATTCGGGTGAACATGATACACCCAGGTGGGGTTAATACCGACATGGCGAAAAATGGGGAAGAGGTTCCTGCATATTATCAAACTGTCCCATTAGGGCGGATTGGGGAACCAATTGAAATTGCCAAAGCTGTCGCCTTTTTTGCTTCTGATGAGAGTTCCTATTGTACGGGAGCGGAGTTGATTGTTGATGGCGGAATGACGCTGGGAAATGGTAATGATGAATGATTAAATAGTGTACAAACTTGGAGAGCTCATAATCTAATGGAGCTCTCCTTTTCCTTAAAGTTCAATGTAAGAAAGGAGGAGTAAAGAGCGAGAAGTAAAACTAGATCATTTCCTTCCCCAGCATGGGATCATTCGTGAGGGTGATGAAACAATTTCGAAAATTCATCTATTAAAGTGCTCCGCATCAATGTTACGATATACTTGGGTGCATACTCTTTTAAATGGATATTTTAATTCTTTAATATTCTCCTACATATTTTTTTACTACTTGCTGCCGGTCTTGTCGGTCAGATTTAGGGTAAATAAGTGATTTTAAAATTCGGTATTCAATGAGGTGATATTTTGGTAAATATATTGGAAAACGTATTTCAATTATCGGCTATTGTACTACTCTTATGCTCCTTCTATTTTTACCGACATTTTAAAAAGATTAAGAGAGAAAGGAAATTAACCGCAACTGAGCTTTCTGTCTATCTGATTACTCAAGTTGCTGCATTTCTATGCGCAGGGAGTTATTTCCTTCTATTCTTGGACAGGAACTTTGGTTAATAAGTATTTTTTTATCAGTAAAAATAGGAGGGAACACGATGGAAACGTTGGAAGAATATGTAGCGCAAATTGACCCACAACATAAAGAGAGAATGATAGAGGTTTTGAGTTGGGTAAAGGAAACCTTTCCTAATCTAAAGTCCAGAATAGCTTGGAACCAGCCTATGTTCACGGACCATGGCACCTATATTATTGGATTTAGTGTTTCCAAAAAACATTTAGCTGTGGCCCCAGAGGCGGTAGGAATTAACCATTTCGCCCATGATATTGTAGAGGCTGGTTATGATTATACAAAGCAGCTTGTCCGCATCCCTTGGGAAAGTTCTGTTGATTACACATTACTCGACAAGATGATTCGTTTTAATATGATGGACAAGGCAGAGTGTTCCACGTTTTGGCGGAAGTAAGGGGAAAGATGACCATAAACAGGAAATCTTTCTATATAATTTTCTAATTAAGGAGAAGTTTCGATGAATAGTAAGAAGAAAACAGGTATGATATTAGGTATTGCTTCCCTACTAATGGTGTTTATTTGCTTCATTATATTCCTCTTTAGGGGACCGAATCCTAATATTCATATAGACGCTACCATTTTTATTGTTTTATCAGCCATTGGAATTGTATTAGCTATCTTTTCTTGGATTAAGTCTAAACGACTTACCTTTTTAATTGTTGGATTGCTAGGGAATGGTGTTGTGATGGGGTTTGGATTTCTATTGTTATTAGCGATGGGGTTAAGTGAAGCAATGAATGAGGTAGACAGGAATCTTTTCTTATAGAAAGAATCAACTGGAATTTCGGTGTGAAAGAAATATATAACAAAACCAATCAACAAAAAACAATATTCTTGCAATTATAAAAGTAGACATGTATAGTTATACTGAAAAATTTAATAGTTACCTTACCAACTCGGTGAGGTAGAGGCGCGAACATTATCAGTAATCAATTGGAGTATGACATCAGAGATGATTGATGAAAGGGATGCTCGCCGAAGTGTAATAAGGGTCAAGCTTATTATTGCTGGGATGTCTTTTAACAAGAGGCATACTGTCATGCACGTCTGCATGGAGGACTACTGATCGAATGGAAGATACCATATTGTTAACAATGATAGGTTATTTTTCTATCATTGTTTTTTTGTGTGTTTTTTTAACCTCCATTGACGACAGAAAACGAATTTAGGATGGAGGTAAACTTAATGAAGAAGATATTTATCCCGGCATAACCAGACAAACGTCTTGCGTTTAAATTCAACCGCTATTTTAATTATGAATTTATTGGAAGAGAAGATAGGCAAAAAATGAATGCCTAAATATACTATACGAGGGGAAACTACATATGAAACTATCAACCTGGAAAGCCATATTACTACTCGTCTTATCATTTTCCGTAGTTTTAGGCGGAATTTTATATCTTGACGCACCCACCACGATTGTATTAATTTCTGCTGGGGTACTTGTTATTATTTTATCTCTCATTTGGGGGATTAAATGGAGTGAAATTGAAGAGGATCTTGTAGAAACATTAAAATCAATGCTTCCAGCGATATTAATTTTGTTAGCTGTTGGAATGCTAATTGGTGTTTGGATGTTGTCTGGAACCATTCCATTAATTGTGTTTTATGGACTGAAAAGTATTGACCCATCCTTATTCCTAATTATCACGGCAATTATTTGTTCGGTTATGTCCATTATGGCGGGAACCTCTTGGGGAACGATTGGTACAGTGGGTGTTGCGCTTATGGGCGTTTCCATTGGCCTCGGTATTCCTTTACATTACACGGCAGGAGCAATTGTAGTCGGAGCGTTTTTTGGGGATAAGCTATCTCCATTATCTGACACAACCATTATGGCGCCTGCTATGGCCGGCGTGCCAATCGTGGACCATATTAAACATATGCTGTGGACCACGATTCCAGGCTATATTATTTCACTAATCCTATATTTTATTTTAGGATTTCAATTTAATGGTCAAATTGAAAACAATGAGAGTGTGGAACTCATATTATCAACATTGAGCAATAATTTTACTTTAAATCCGATTTTAATTCTTCCACCTCTCTTAGTATTGGTGTTAATTTATTTTAGAAAACCGACACTTCCCGTATTCGGAGTAGGGATTATTGCGGGATGTCTGTTGGCGGTAATATTTCAGGGGAGAGAGCTGTTTGAAGTGTTCACTGCCTTAGATGGAGGCTATACTGCTTCCACAAACGTGCCAATTGTAGATGAGATACTTCAACGTGGCGGTATGTCGAGTATGTTAGGCACAGTCGCTTTGTTGATTAGTGCTGCTATTTTCGGATCTCCCTTAAAATCAGCAGGAGTAATACAAGTTTTACTTGATAAGATTGTCGAGTTTGCTAAGAGTGGGAAAGCAATGATGACCTCTAGTTTAACTTTACATGGCATTCTATTTACCATAACAGGTAGTTATTATGTAACATACGCCGTTATTGGTCCTATCATTAGTCCGTTATACGATAAATTTGGTCTGCAAAGAAAAAATTGGTCCAGAACGATGGAGGATACCGGAACCGCTCTATCTCCAATCATACCGTGGGGTGTAACAGGTGCATTTGTTGCAGATACTCTGCAAGTATCAACAGGAGAGTTCTTCCTCTATGCACCCATGACATACCTTGGAATTATCTTCGCGCTTATTTATATATTTAGTGGCATTGGGATTTCAAAAACCAAAGTAAATAAAGCAAATGCTGCATAACGTCAATTTACAGCAACAATACAAAGGGTAGCTTAAGCAGGCTACCCTCTGGATTTGTTTATTCATTCATAGACAATCTCATTCCCCCTTTAGCTAACAGCTTTTTAAAATAGATCAGATTACATGTTAGAACGGCAAAAATCAATGGAGATAAATATACTGCTGCTGAATCCCATCGATTTCAAGTAGCCATAATTGCATTAAATGTAGAGTATCTTCGATGATTAAAATTGACTACAAACTAAGGTTTTCTAGCTTTTAAATTCTTTCTTCAATAAATAATTTCGAATAAGACTTGCCAATCTAAATTTTATCTGTTATTCTAAAGAAGAATTATTTTTGTTCGGTCTCGATCTGAGAGGAAAGTATCGCAAGACACGCTTCACCTTTTATCTAAATTGAGCATTAATAGTAATAAATTGTGGGAATACCACGCAGGAGGAAACAAACATGCAACAAGGTACAGTAAAATGGTTTAACGCAGATAAAGGCTTCGGTTTCATCGAAGTTGAAGGTGGAGATGATGTATTCGTACATTTCTCAGCTATCCAAGGAGAAGGCTTCAAAACTTTAGACGAAGGTCAAGCTGTTTCTTTTGAAATTGAAGAAGGTCAACGCGGACCTCAAGCGACTAACGTTACTAAAGCATAATGATAAAAGGACTCTTTAATTAGAGTCCTTTTTTTTATGCTTTTTATGCTTAAACTAGGCTGGTGTACATAGAAGTTGAGCTAAATAAAACATGAGTTTTAACTTTTAAAATAGTTAAAAGATCATCCATTTACTACTTGATTAATGAACTTCTATCCTTTAAATACTAATAACTTTTTGTTTTTTCTGGGATTCATTGGCTGCGAGTGTAACTCTAAGAGTGTTCAGTCCATTTTCATAGTCTGACAGAATATACTTTTTATTTTTCGTTCTAACTGCTTCTATGAAAGCTTTATCTTGTTCTTCATAGAAATTTACTTTTGTATGGTGTGTTATAGTAAGGTCTTCCTCTACGATGGTTAAATTAGATCCGTCGAAGGATAAGCGAAAATTATTGCCCAGCAATTCTAATCCTATACGGTGATCTGGCTGGATAAAGGATGCATCCAAATGTCCTACTGCACCTGATTTCATTAAAAAGTTAACAGAGGTTACATCCGGGATATCAATATTAGGAATACCTAAAGGTGTAATCAGGCTCATATCTGCATGCACTGTTATAATGTCACCGGCTAGGTATCTTATGATGTCGACGATATGTGTGGCTTGCTCTACTAATTGCCCTCCTGATTTTTTCATCTCTCTGTACCATGGAGTATTTACAAAGGAAGTAAGATAATGACCTCGGACCATAGAAATCTGCTTATCCCGAAGATATTCTTTTGCCTTTACAATAGTGTCTAGATATCTTAAACAATAGCCGGTTGCACATAGAACTCCTGCTTCCTGAATAATCTCATGCTTATTTTCGGTAGTGGACACATCAAGACCAATTGGCTTCTCCACCATCAAATGTATGCCAAGCTGTGCTGCTTTTTCTTCTAGATTACCGTGTGCAAAGGGAGGGATGCAGATGTAAAGTGCATCCAGTTTCTCCTCCTTAAGCATAATATCTTCATCTGTATAATAGGCGGCTCCGTATTTTTCACCTGCAAGTTTTGCATTTTTTCAATTATGTCGCAAACCGCAACAATATTCGCGTTTTTATTTGCTGCGATATTTTTTAAATGGACGGTAGCGATCCCCCTACACCTACAAATCCTACGTTTATCTTTCCCATCACTTCACATTCCCAACTCTAGCAATATATTTATTGCCAAACTTTATAATTCTATCCAAATGATTTGATGTATCAACCGCCAACGAACCTGGGTCGATGTGATGAGGTGCCAATTCAGCTGTGATTGTGTCATCATACCCAATTTCCAGCAAAGCTTTATATACTGTCTTCCAATTTACATCTCCTGACAACAACGGAACAAATCCAGTAATGTTACCAACAGCAGTGCTAAAGTCTTTGACATGTACTTTTTTAATACGCTTACCTAAAATTTGAATCCATTGATCAGGATATCCAAACTGTAGCACATTTCCGACATCGAAATATGCGCCCACATTATCAGATTCTAGCTCATCAATGTAGCGTGCCATTTCGAGAGGTGATAATAAAAATTTATTCCAAACATTTTCTATTCCAATTACCACACTATTTTTTTCTGCAAAAGGTATAATTTTTCTCAATTCTTCTTGACTACGTATATAACAGTCAATATAAGAAGTGCTTTCATCAACTACACCAGGAACAACAAGAATTGTGTCCATCTGCATCACATTTGCTAATCTAATTTGTTTCTTCACTACTTCCCTTCCTTGCTCCCGCACCTCTTCCCTAGGATCGGAAAGAGGTGTTTTCCATAACAAAGAGGTAGAATTACTTCTCAATTTCAAATTATAGGATGATGCAAGTTCAACGATATTTTTTGCCTCTTCAATTGTTGTATCCATGGTTAGTCCAACATCCCCATAAGAATTCAAATTTAACTCCACTGAATCAAATCCTGCTTCTCGGCTGTATTCAAATACTGTTTCAAGAGGAGTCCCTGTAGGAAAACACCATTGATTAATCCCTTTTAACATAAACTATCCTCTCCTTAAAATATATGTTTTCAGTACAATAATGCTCTTATCTAAATAAGTCTAAATAAGAAAACTGTCAAATGCTTCATTATTATTTATTTTACTTTTATAGGTTCCTGTTTCTTAGATGAATTATAGGCAGCAATAGCTACAGATAAGGCTTTGATACCGTCTTCTCCGGTAATGGAAGGATCTCTTCCATTACGAACACTTGAGATAAAATCTTCCACCAAATCCCTGTCCATATTGTCACCCCAAAAATCCCAATGTACACCATCGTTGTTGTATACATTTGTTTTTTGTCCGAATGCATCCACAGTGAGTGTACCTCTGGTTCCCACTACCTCCAGTGTTACATCTCCCCATGTAGGATAACTTTTATTTTTTGACCAACTACAGTCTAGGGTGGCAAACATATTATTATCGAATTCCATAGTTAGCAGTCCGCAGTCATCAATATTATAATCCGAAATCAGGTTCCCGACTTCTGCGTATACTTCTTTTACTTCAGCACCAGTATACCAACGAATGATATCAACTATATGGACCGTATGATCGATAACTGCTCCACCACCAGCCTTTTGTGGGTCGACAAACCAGCCACCTGGATTTGTGCCGCGGTTAGTACCTTTGATTGCAACGATATTTCCCAACTGGCCGCTATCAATTATCTTCTTTCCCTTCAAGACAGGTGTATTGTATCTAACAGGAAATGCTGTCTGTAATTGCACATTATTTTCTTTACATACATCAATGATGGCTTGGGCATCTTTAAGGGTATGGGCTAATGGTTTCTCGCATAAGATGTGTTTTCCTTTTCTTGCTGCTGCAGTAACATGTTCATAATGATTGCAGTTTTCGGATGTAACAATTACCGCTTCAATAGGCTGGTTCAATAAATCTTCATAATCTAAAAAATGAACTGTATCAAATTGATTAGCAACTTTTTTGCCGCGGGTTTCATTTTTATCCGCAATTCCAAGTAAATCTATTCCATCTAATTGAGTCAGTGCTTCCGCATAGCTGAATGCATGACTGTGAGCAAAACTTATGATTCCGACCTTCATAAAACAACCTCCTTTTCTTTATTATTTAGAACAACTGCTTTTCCTGATTCAATAGATTCCAGTGCAGCTATTGAAATTTCCATTGCTTTATATGCATCCTCTGCAGATACTACTGGTTCATCATTAGTATGGATACAATTAATAAAATGCTGAAGTTCTGTGAAATACGGACTGTCTTTCATGGGACTTTCAGGAACAGCAACCCCTTCATTTGATGCAGTTTCTTTTTGACTTGCTACCACTGGAGTTGTTTTGGCACTATCATATTCAACAAGGCCCTTCTTACCTGCAATTTCAAATTTAGTAGAAAATCCTTGGTGTGCCCAGGTTCCTTCTACGTGGGCAATAACCCCACTCTTGAAGCGTAATGTGACTAATGCATATTCAATTTTTTCAAAAACTCTTGCTCTACTGCTTTTTGCATAGACACGGTCCACTTCACCAAAACACCACCTTAAATAATCAAAGTCATGAATAATCATATCTAAAACCAACCCGCCACTACTTATAAAATTTGAGTACCAATCATTGGAGGCAACTGGAAAAACTCCCCCTCTTGTAGTACGGATAATTGCCGGGTCTCCAATTTTTCCTTCATCAACTATTTGTTTAGCTCTTACATATTCAGGGAAAAACCTGACAACATGGCCGACAAATAATTTTACCCCTTTCTCTATGCAATAATTGATCATACTTCTTGCATCTGATAGCGACCGTGCTAAAGGTTTTTCACAAATTACATGTCTATTGTCATCTGCTATCTTCATGACATAATGTTTATGGACTGGTGTAGGTACACAAACAGATACTACATCAATGTCATTAATACTACTCACTGCTTCGTCATATGTTTGAAATGCTTCTGTGCCCAGCTTCTTTGCCAGCACTTGAGCTTTAGCCAAATTGATATCAACAATTCCTACTAAAGCCACGTTTTCCATTTTTGTAAAAGCAGCTGCATGAGTGCTGCCCATTGTTCCTGCTCCGAGAACGAGTGTAGTTAACATGTTATTCTCTCCTTATTAGTTATTATTCCAATGTAACTTGCTGATCATGTTTACTTGTAATTTCTTCCCAGAAGAATAAACCTGAAGCGCCCATTACTCCTGCATTGAACTAAGTGCAGATCTTTTAATTTCCACATAACTAACCAATTGCTCAATCCCATATCTTAAAACTTTTTCTTTTATGGTAGGTAAAATGAACTCAGACATGTCCATGACACCACCACCAAAAATACCACTTCGGTATTAAATAAATGGATCAGACTGACGACTTCAGTCCTAGTACTCTCCAGCTTCTCTAAACAATTTAAGGGAGAGTGAGTCCCCTTCTTGCTACTCTCTTTATTCAGTAACCTGTTATCTATTGTCAATTACTGACAATACCTGAACCTATACCAGTACTAACAGTTATATAAATCATATTGTACTTTTTATTCCCGGCCCCATATTCATTCTCAAATTGCTGTGGCATTAGCATCATTGGATAGCTTCACTGGCAATTGAAAATTTTCTTGGAACATAGAGCCGATGGAGAAGCTTTTTAATCCTAGATTATTTGTATAATTGATGATTTTTTCTTCAGAATCAATAATCCCTGCAGTTGCTCCCCCAATTCCTTTTATCCTACCTTGCTCGACTTTATTTTCTGTGAGCAGGATATTTATGAAAAAAAGGATGTTAACAGTTGTTCCGCTTTGTCCTTTTGCTAAAGACTCGTCATTCAAATTTACCAAGTATTTCTCCGCTTCTGGAAATCAGAGCTGCAAGGATTTTTGTACCTACCAAGTCTAGACCAATAGCTAAATCTCTCGCCTCAACTATTAAATTTTCTCATAGTAACATATGAGTATAATTTACATTCTTACCTTCTGACACCCTGCAAAGCTATACCAGTAACAAGATATTTCTGTAGTAAGACAAACATGATTAGCATTGGGATCGTAGACATTACTGCACCAGCCATAAGTAATGGGTAGTCAGTGGAGTATTGGCCCTGAAATGCAGCAATTCCAACAGACAATACGCGCATATCCTCTGAGCTTGTCATGATAAGGGGCCATAAAAAGTCGTTCCACGATGCAAGGATAGTGAAGATCCCTAGTGCAATCAATGCTGGGGTTGCATTTGGTAGGATTACTCTCCAGTAGATGCCGAAAAAAGAACATCCATCCATTGTGGCAGCCTCGTCCAGCTCTTTCGGAATACCCATAAAGAACTGTCTCAGCAAAAAAACACCAAATGCACTGAACATACCCGGAACGATCAATGCAAAGAAAGTATCGATCCAACCTAGATGTGTTAGAATTCCGTAGTTTGGGATCAAGATGACCTGCATAGGGACCATCAAAACAGATAGAATTAAGATGAACAGGGTATTTTTTCCCGGAAATTCCATTCGCGCGAAAGCAAATGCTGCTAGGGAACATAAAAACAATTGAGCTAAAGTTCGACCTAAGGTTAAAAATATAGTATTAGCATAATATTTAAGGAAGTCTACACTTTCAAACACATTGAAATAGTTTTCAAACATCAGATTGTTCGGAAAGATTGTTGGAGGTACTTGCATGCTTTCCGAGAATGTTTTTAGTGATGTCATGATCATCCATAAAAATGGGATGATCATGATAAAAGCACCAATAATCAGTAATATATGGTTAGCTAACTTAATTTTCATTTTTATCACTCCCTTTAGCCATCATAATGAACCCACTTTTTTTGAAAGACAAACTGGACTATAGTGACCGCTAATATTGCTAGGAACAATAGGAAAGCTTGGGCAGATGCCCTCCCCATTTGCGAATATTCAAATCCATACTCGTAAACGGCGTATACAACAGTTCTTAACGGTTCCAATAGCGCACTACTGTCACCAATCATAATGAAAATAAGGTCAAACACTTGAAGGGAGCTGATCATGCCAGTGATAAAAACAAAAAATAGAGTTGGTGTTATCAATGGCAAGGTAATGCTGAAAAACTGCCGTACCTTTGAAGCACCGTCAATTTGAGCGGCTTCATAATATGTCTTTGAAACACCTTGAAGGCCTGCAAGAATCAGAATGACATTATTTCCTACAGTCATCCAAACATATACCAAAATTACAGATAACAGTGCTATGTTGGGGTCAAACAGCCAGGAAGGCTGAGGGAGGTTGAAAATCCCTAATAAATAATTGATCAAGCCGTAATCTGTATTATAAAGCCATTTCCAAACCATACCGACAGCAACCGGCATAGTTACAACAGGTAAAAAATATAACGTTCTGTAAAACACCATTCCTTTGATTTTCTGGTTTAACATTACAGCTATTATCGTTGCAAAACCCGCTGATAAAGGTACAGATATAGCGGTAAATATAAGAGTATTGATTATGGAACGTATAAATGATGAATCATGAAGCAATGAGATAAGATTTTCTAAACCGATATATGCAGGGGCAGTTAATCCGTCCCATCTTGTAAATGACAACAGAAAGGAAGCGACTGCAGGAAAGATATAAAATACAGCAAGACCTAATAGTGTCGGTGCGATAAATAAGTAGGCCCAAACTGCTTCACGGCTAATTTTTTTCTTTTTATTTATTGCATTGTTTTTCTTTGAAAAGGATGCAGTACTCAAGTTTACTTCTCCTTTCGTAAAAGTATGGTAGATTTATTCCTCAAAAAGAATAAACTCTTAAACTGAAACTTCTATTAGGTGTCATTCATCCCATTGCGTCCAGGGAGATTTTTTTATTCACTGTTCTCTTCTTCTAAAATTCTGTTTGATTCTTCAGCAACTCGATCTAAAGCATCATCAATTGAAGTTCCCTCTAAAAATGCGCTTTGAATTTCTTTCGATTCAATATCCTGCCATTCAGAAGTACGTTTAGAGATCGGGTAGGCTACACCATTTTTTTGCGCATCAAGAAACACTTGTAAGTCTAAAGAGGGAACTGAATTAAGCCAGATTTCACCTGTTGATTGCATGGCAGGAATGGAGAATCCTGACTCTGCAATATCCTTATTTGCTTGTTCACTTGTTAGACTCTTAATCAGGTCCCAGGCCAGGTCTTCATTTTCCACCTTATCGTTCATTGACCAGCCAATTCCATGTACGATAGATGCTTCTTGCTTGCCTTTTGGCAATGGAGCCACAGCTAAGTTTTCTCCTAATGATTCATATAACTCCGGAGTGTTAACAGAAATTGCTGGTAGCATCGCAAGCTTGTTAGACATAAAGAGCTGTTTTGATTCTGTTTCTATTTGTTTTTGTGTAGAGGGAGATATTCCTTTATCAATCAAGTTTTTAATAAAAGAAAACGCTTCTTTGGATTCAGGTGAATCAAACCCAGATTTCGTTTTATCTTCACTAATTACGTATCCGCCAGCTTGATGGATCAAGTTATAATAACCTTGCTGGTTTACCGTTGTATGAGCAGCATATCCGAAAATACCTTCATCTGGGTTAGTCAGTTTCTCACCCGCGGTTTCAATATCTTCCCAGGTCCATGAGTCATCAGGATAATCTACACCTGCATCATCAAATAGCTGTTTGTTGTAATAAAGTCCAACAGAATCTGTGAAATAAGGTGCTGCATATAGTTCGCCTTCCATGGAATAAAGATCTACTACAGCTGGAACATATTCATCTTTCTTAAACTTATCTTCTTCTTTTATGAATGGTTCTAAATTTTTGATTAAACCATCAGTAGAGTATTTGTAAAAATTCGGGCCATTCATCCAAAATACATCTGGACCACTTCCACCGCCAAGACTTGTTTTTAATTTTGTCCAATAGTTAGCGTAAGGAGTATATGTTACATTTACTTTCACATCTGGATGTTCTTCGTTGAATGATTTAATAGAAGCGTCGACTGCGTCACTTACATTTTCATCCCATAGCGCTACTTCTAGCACTTCTTTATCAGAACCTGAGCTGCTACTGCTACACGCTGATAGAAAAACTACAAGCACTATTATAAAAAAACTTGATATTAATTTTTTCATAATTACCTCCAGATAATTTAATAGTTTTCTTCAAAAAAGATTCTGTGGTGTGTTTACATCTTCTTCTAAAGTCATTAAAATTTCCTTATTAATTGACTACATCACCTCCTCATTTAATGTTTTCAGTTGTTTGTGCTATAACATTTGAAACTTGAACTTACCATGGAGTATTACTGCGGCAGCTCCAAGCAATTCAAATTCAGCACCAAGTGATGTACTCTGGATATTAACAAGATCCTTGAGGGTGGGGACCACTTTAGCTGCTACTAGTTTATTAATGCTTTCCAATAATAATGGGTTATCTTGGATAATTTCACCACTTATTATAATTACTTCGGGATTAAAAAAGTGAATGGTATTAGTAATAGCAATGGATAAATAATTCGAAATGTCTTCCATGATTTCAATAGCTAATTCATCCTGCTGGTTCACTGCGGCCACGAAAATTCCAGGATTAATTTTAGTCAAATCTCCTGACACCATTTCTTTTATAACAGTGTAACGATTTCTTGTCATTAAAGCGGTTACAATTTTGGAGTAAATTGCTGGCCAGTTCACATAATTTTCCAAACATCCCCTGTTTCCGCAGCTGCATTTTAACCCTCCATCGACAATAGTTGTATGGCCCAACTCTCCAGAACTTCCAAGGAATCCTCGATATATTGAGCCATTCACCATCATACCGGAACCTACACCTTCGCCAATCGTTATATAAAGGAGATCTTTATATTTACTAAATAAGCCAAAATAATTTTCTGCTAAAACAAATGCGTTCGCATCATTGTCTAGGAATACTGGAAGATTTGTTCTTTTTTCTATTAATTCCTTTAAAGGAACTCCGTACAAATTTAGCTTAGTGTTATATGAAATCACTCCTTTATCCGCATCCACTATACCTGGTGAAATAACGGAAATTCCTTGGCAAAATTCAATGTCTGGTTTCTTTACTAGAAATTCATCTAAAACATTAAGAATGAAGTGAATAATATTTTGACCTTTTAGCTGGTTGGTCGGATGAACTTCCTTCCTCAGAATTTTTCCTTCTAAATTCATATCAGCTATTTTGACATAAGAGTTTGTAACAGATACCCCAATAATAGAATGAGTATCTGGATTGAAACGGAGCAAAACAGGCTTTCTACCACCGCTTGAGTTTCCTACACCTTTCTCATAAACAAGTCCTTCGTTGATTAAATCAGAAACAGCAGAAGTAACTGTGGTAGGACTTATATTTATTAATTTTGCTATTTCACTTCTGGAAATAGGTCCGTTCTTCCGTATAGAGTCTAAAATAATGGAACGATTTAATTCCTGAATCAACTTTAAATCTCCAGTTCTTCGTTTTTGCATAATGTACCTCTCTTTAATTGTCGAACTTTCTTTCTCCAGTGACTTTATTAAGTTTGTATAAAAACACTCTTAAAGCTAATAAAAAGGCTATTTAGTGAGGATTGTTGTGTAGGGCTAGTATAATGTTCGGTTTTTTTGTTTAACTTTTTCTATAGTTCTTAATAAGCATAATAGTTTAATAATTCTGTTTTGTAAACCCTTTCTTAATATAATTCTGCAATAATTTTTCTTAAAAAGGAAGTAGTTAGATAAAATTGGAAGGTTAAGAGAAAGAGAAAAGACAAAAGTAAAGGCAGGAAAACTTAAGTAACTCAAAATTTTCATCTACAGGTTATCGTTTTTATATGGAAGTAAACTTGATAACTCTATAAATATACCAATCGTGAGAATAACCGCTAAACAGAAAAAATAACTTTTCAATATAACTTATAGAGAATATCCAAATGAGGAAACGACTAACTAATATTTCATTAAATGTAATTCGGTTTCTTTTTTTAGTTGAATAAAAGACTTGATCAGATATAATAAAACACTGAGTAAAGGGAATCGAGACATATTCAAAAGGAAAAAGTAAAAGTTCTAACAAATATTGGAATACTCCTTGAGAGTATACAAGGAGTTAGTAGGCAAATGTGGAGGAATAAATACATTATGGGCTTTTGTAAAAAGTAAGGGGGCGGTCGATTGATTCGAGGAGTTTTAAAGTTGGTTATATTCCCTAGAGTATGATTAAAAAATCATTACTAACTTTAACTTGTACAGATTTTAAAAATGGAATATTATATTAATTCGAAAAGTCCCTTCCATCTCTCAACAATTCCCATTTCCCAAACCATTAGTAGCAATTGTATTAATAATTTCTGCAATTTGTTGAGGGGTCTTGTCCATATTATGAGAAAGCCAATACTTGATGACATGGATACTTCCACTAATGATAAATGTACTGATATAGTTTGAATCAGAAGAGTCCATCTCATGATCGTCCATCCAATTATCTATTAAGAAACCCCGTGCTACCTCCATAACACGTTCTTCGAATGACGTGTCTTTATTTTTGATGAGAAGGGTGTAGCAAATATCATGCTTTGACACAATGTATTCCAATAACTTTTTGGTAGTTTGTAACGACTTCTCTTTTTGCCCAAAGTTATGTTCATTTAAATAAACATTCATATCAGCTATAATTTCTTCTTCAATTTTATTTAGCAGATCGTAGTGGTCCTTGTAATGTGTATAAAAGGTAGAGCGATTAATATCTGCGTGACTACATATCTCTTTTACAGTGATTGCGGAGAGAGGCTTAGACTTCAATAGTGCGATCAAACTATCCTTTAAGACCATTCGAGTATATTTTTTTCGTCTGTCCAGTTTTTCAGTCATAAAAAATTCACACTTTCTTCACATATTTATCCAACACTATTGCTATTTCCGTCGGATATTGTACGTAAATTAATATACTGGTTGTTGTTAATCCAACACAGTGTATATTATAATATATAGGATTTCAATAAAGGACGCAAGAGAGGGTGAGCTTCAATCGGCTGGACATCACAGATTATTAAACGAAAAAAATCGATTGTTATTACATTTATTATAGTAGCTATACTTAGTGTATTTGCGCAATTTGCAGTATCTGTTAATTATAATATGGTGGATTATTTACCAAAGGATACGCCGTCTACAACAGCAATGGACGTCATGGAAGAGGAATTCGATGGGGCTGTTGCAAATACCCGTGTGATGATGCGGGATGTCAGTATTCAAGAAGCGTTGGCTTTTAAAGAAGAACTTAAAGGAATAGAGGGCGTGTCTGAAGTAACATGGCTGGATGACGCCCTTGATGTGAAAACACCAATTGAAATGGCCGATCCGGATACCGTTGAATCCTATTATAAGGATGGAAATGCCTTGTTCTCTTTTCATATTGAGGAAGGCAAGGAAGTGGAAACAACGGATGCCATTTATCAATTAATCGGAGAAGACAATGCGATGTCTGGGGAAGCATTAGATACCGCAACTTCACAGAAGATGACAGGGAAAGAGTCCATGTATGCAGCAGCATTGCTCATACCAATTATTATTTTAATTTTGGTCCTATCAACCAATTCTTGGGCAGAACCAGCCCTTTTCCTAACAGCTATCGGAATTTCTGTGTTGATTAATTTAGGTACAAATATCTTTCTTGGTGAGATCTCTTTCATAACACAATCGGTGGCGCCAATTTTGCAGCTAGCAGTATCGCTTGATTATGCTATATTTCTACTGCATAGTTTTGCAGATTATCGCAAGACAGAAAAGACACCAGCCAAAGCTATGCAAATGGCTATGAAGCGATCTTTTCCAGCAATCGTGGCAAGTGCCTCTACTACCTTTTTTGGTTTTATTGCACTGACATTTATGGATTTCGAAATTGGAGCAGATTTAGGTGTGAATCTGGTGAAGGGTATTGCACTTAGCTTTATTAGTGTCATGGTATTCTTGCCAGCCTTAACTTTGATGTGCTACCACTGGATCGATAAAACGAAGCACAAACAATTGCTGCCGAGCATCCGCGATGTTGGGAAAACCTTAATTAAGTTTCGTATACCAGCATTGCTCATTCTATTATTATTGATTGTACCTGCATACTTAGGACAGGGTAAAACCGACTTTATGTATGGAATGGGGGAACAACCAGATTCAACAAGGTCTGGAAGTGATTCTATTGCGATAGAACAAGTGTATGATAAACATACCCCGATGGTTCTGTTAGTTCCAAAGGGAGACATTGCAAAAGAAGAAGAATTGGTTCAAGAAATAAAAGATTTTTCCGAAGTAAAAAGTACTGTATCGTATGTAGATGCAATTAGTCCGGCGATACCAGCTGAATATCTCGATGAATCGGTTACGGAACAATTCTTTTCAGATAATTACAGTCGGATTATCATAAACTCAGCTGTGGATAATGAAGGGGAGGAGACCTTTGCCTTCATTGAACAATTAAAAAAGAAAGCTTCACAGTATTATAATGATGACTATTATCTATTAGGAGAAAGTGTCACCCTGTATGACATGAAGAATGTGGTGGAAGAGGATAATACGGTTGTTAATGTCTTAACAGTAGTTGCAATCGCAATCGTGCTACTTATAACATTCCGCTCTCTTTCCTTCCCAGTCGTACTACTGGTGACTATACAGTCTGCGGTATGGATTAATTTATCTATCCCTTACTTTACGAATATATCACTGGTTTACGTAGGGTATTTGATTATAAGTACAGTGCAATTGGCAGCAACTGTTGATTATGCAATTTTGTTAACGGAAGCCTATAAAGAAAATCGCAAAGAAATGCGTGTGTTACCTGCTGTAAGGAAAACCATTGATGAAAAGATATTCTCTATTGGAGTATCTGCATCCATTCTATCAAGTGTCGGATTTATTTTATGGCTGACATCTTCCAATCAGATTGTTGGCTCAATTGGATTATTATTAGGACGTGGAGCATTACTTGCATTCATTATGGTAGTCCTCGTACTTCCTGCTATGCTAATTGTACTTGATCGTATTATCGAAAAAACAACATGGAAACCAAACTTTTACAAGGGGGAATGATCCATTGCGCAATAAAAAAACTGTTCCAGTACTATTGGGCACAATGCTCGTATTTTCCTCCTTCTCAACAACTGCTTTTGCTGATGAAGTGAAGGAAGAAAAAGCGGGCGATTATACGTCAAAAGATGAAGTGATATATGGAAATATGGCTGCCAGCGGCCAATTGCAAGATATGTATGTTGTAAATACGTTTCGTGTGACAGACCCAGGAGAGATTGTGGATTATGGGGAATATACCTCTGTTCGTAATTTAAGCAATCTGACTGACATTGTAAAAAGCGAAGATACAGTTGAATTTAAAGCTGAAGATAAGGAATTTTATTACCAGGGAAATATGGAGAATAAGGCACTGCCGTGGGACATCTCGATCACGTATATACTGGATGGAGAGGAAGTGAAGCCACAGGATCTAGCTGGACAGAGCGGGACATTAGAGATACAGATTTCTACATCTGCAAATGAAGAGGTGGATCCTGAGTTCTTTGAAAACTATTTGTTACAAATTGCGGTTACCCTAGATCCAGCGAATTTTGATAATATACAGGCACCAGAAGGAACAAAGGCCAATGCGGGGCAGAATAAACAAATTACGTTCTCTGTCATGCCTGATAAGGAAGAAACGTATATTATTTCCTCAGATGTTACCAATTTTGAAATGGATCCGATCGAAATAAATGCTGCGCCATACTCCATGTCGATTGAAAGCCCTGATCTTGGTGGAGTCACAGGTGAAATGCAAGATTTGGCTGATGCTATAAGTGAAATTCATTCAGGTGTTGGTGACCTGAAAAATGGTGTGTCTGAACTTGATCAAGGTGTACAAGAATTAGGGGATGGGTCCACTGAATACCGGAATGGGATGGAAGAACTAAATTCTTCCTCCAGTGAATTGGTTAACGGATCTGCAGAGATAAAGAACGCATTAGCCACTATCAACCAAACGGTTCAAGACAGTACAGGAAATTTAGATGTAAGTGCACTTATGGAATTTCCTTCCCACCTACGTGATGTTGCAAATGGCTTAAAAGAATCTGCACAGGCACTAGGGGAATTGGAAAAAGGATACAGCGAAGCTAATCAGCAACTTGAAAAAGCAATGGCTGCTATTCCTTCCTATGAAATTAGTGAAGCGCAGATAAAGGCACTGAAAGAAAGCAACGCAGATGAAGAAGTGGTTGGGAAACTAGTCGAAACGTACCAGGCTGCAAATACAGCCAAACAAACGTACAATGCCGTGAAGGAAGCATTTAACGGGGTGTCAGGAGCAATAGAACAATCGTCGGGTGCTACGCAAGAGATGGCTTCCAACTTAGAAACAATGGCAACAGAGATTGAGAATGCCATGGCTTCTACAGGAGGCTTAGACTCCATTGCTCAAATGCAAGAAGGATTTTCCGCTCTATCCTCGCAGTATCAGACATTCCATAACGGGTTAGTAGGTTACACAGATGGAGTAGGTCAATTGACTTCATCCTACCAAGAGTTAGATGCGGGAATTCAGGAGTTGGGAAACGGAACTTCTGCAACTCGTGATGGTGTAAGTGAGCTACATGACGGTACGAAAGAATTGCATGAAGCTACTAGTGATCTTCCTGGTCAAATTGAAGAGGAAACAGATGAAATGATGGAAGAGTTTGCTAACTCGGATTATGAACCTAGCTCCTTTATTTCCGATAAAAATGAAAACGTGGAAGTAGTTCAATTTGTCCTAAAAACGGAAGGGATTGAAATTCCTGAACCGGAAACAAAAGAAGAACCGAAAGAAGAAGAAAAAGGAATCTGGGAAAAATTCTTAGACCTTTTTCGGTAAATTAATAAAAGCTTTTTAGCGCTCAGATCAATGATAAAAACCTCCTTGTTAATAAAATAAGGAGGTTTTTATTTTATTTCCAAATCGATATGAACGTATTTTCTGCATTTGAAGTTCTTAGAAAAGATATAAATAGCTTCTAATAAATTGATTTTTGAAACAATTTATTAGAATAAATGGTAAAATTATAGGTAAATCTTTTGTACTTAGATGAATACCCAACATTAGTTAATACGTAAGATATTAAGACAACAGTTAATTAAAAAAATTGTACTAAAGTAAGGGCCAAGGATTTTCTAGCAAACAAACTACTTTGCGAAATACATAATTTGCTTTGGTATTGAATCAATTCAAAAGGAGGCTATACAAGTGCAACCACCAAAACATATTGTTTCTGCGGCAACAATCGTACTTAATGAAAACCAAGAGATCCTTCTAATAAAAGGGCCTAGAAGTCGAAATAACAAGATTTTGTGGGATGTTCCAAAACGTAGAAAGATCGATTTGTAATACGTTATTTTTGGCAAAGCCGATAGGTGGAAAACCAACGACAAGTCCTGAGAGCTTGGAGGTAGGATTTTTTCCTATTGAGCAGGCGTTAGAAATGGTGAAATGGGCAAATTTCAGGCAAAGGATTGAATACTGTTTAGATGAGAAGCTGCAGCCCTTTTGTATTGAATTTTAAAAGAAGTTGGTGATTTCGTTGTCGAATAAAGGAAAATTTGTGCTATGTATGGTTGCTATCATTCTTGCAACCATCCTCGTTCCAGAGATCGTTACACGTTATATGCGTGTAGGACAAGAAAGTGTGATGCTGACAACAGATTACTATGTCACATACTTTTCATATGTTTTTAGCGCACAATTAGGGCTCTTTTATCTCGTGTTTCTTTCCTATGTTGTTTTTGTGAAGAAAGATAAATAACTTTTAGAGGTGAACTAGATTGAAAGAATGGTGGAAGAGGAAGAAAGCCAAGACGAGAAGGGCCAGTAAGGATTACCAGCACTATACGAAGTGGGATGTTTTAGTGGATATCCTTATATGGGTTCCGGAATTAATTATCTTACCTTTTAGGATCATTTTTTGGCTAGTTAAGGGACTAGGGAGATTCCTAGATATTACATGAGTAGGGGGCAATCAATGAAGAGCTTTATAGAAAAAGCAAGTAATTTAGAAGAGTTGTCCTTATTCCTAACCAGGTTGAACAATCAAAAAAGCTCACACATTGGCTATTGTGGTGATGAGGCAAAGGAAATCTATTACACATTAAAGGGTGACTGCACCGGTGATAATGGGGATGTAAGGTTTCTAGTAGCACGGAGTAATACAGGAGAAATTGAAGCAGCAATTGGAGTGGATATCGACGGGGACACTGCAGAAGTATGGGGCCCGTTCAACCAGACTTCTTCTATCCAACTACAACATCTGCTGTGGGGAAAACTACTTCAGGAAAATCCTAATCTTAACGTGTTCCATTTTTTTATTAATAAGGAGAATATGCAACAGCAGATTTTTATGGATGAGATAAAAGCGGAAATAACAGGAGAACACCTTCTTTTGGAATTGAAAAAGGAAGAGTTTGAAAAAGTAACCCAGATGGAAAGTACCTTGTTTAAAGAAAATGACTTTCTTTCATTTAAAAAGTTACACAACCAAATTTTTCCTTTTACATATTATAGTGCTGATGCAATTAAGGAAAGGTTAAGCGCGGTAAATAGTTTAAGGGTGCTCAAAAAAGAGGAGAAAGAAATTCAAGCTTATGCCTATTTTGAAATGAATCCAGATATAGCAGAAGCTTCCTTAGAATATGTAGGGGTAGCAAAAGCGTGCCGGAATAGTGGGCTGGGAACAAAGATGTTAAAAGAAGCAGTGACAGAGATGTTTTCCTTTCCAACTATTAAAGAGATTAAATTGGTTGTACAGTATTCCAATGGTCCAGCAAATCATATCTATTTTAAAACAGGGTTTAAACAGCAAGATAGGTTAATAAGTTATGTGTTAAAACGGTGAGGAATTACACAAAATTGAATTAATTTTAAATTAGAAGAATGGAGGGAACTCATTGCGGAATGAACAAGTAATGATGGAGATTATATTACATACAGCTAAGAATGATGCACGAATTCGAGCAGTGTATATGAATGGGTCTAGAACAAATTCGAATGCCCCAAAGGATATCTTTCAAGACTATGATATTGTGTATGTTGTGACGGAGACAAACCCATTTATCAAAGATAAGACGTGGCTTCGTGATTTTGGTGAATTATGTATGATGCAAGAACCTGATAAGAACGACTTTGGTAGAGAAGCGGAGAATAACTCTGTTAGCTCCTATGGATTTTTAATGCTTTTTACAGACGGCAACCGAATCGACCTACGACTCTTAACAAAAGAGAAAATGCTGGAGGAGTATGAAAAAGATAAGCTCACCATCCCCTTGTTAGACAAAGATAATATCTTGCCATCAATTGCGCAGCCGACTGATGTGGATTATCATGTGCAAAAGCCATCAGAAGCTATGTATGACGGTTATACAAATAACTTTTGGTGGTGTTCGCAAAATGTTGCAAAAGGTATATGGCGTGATGAACTACCTTACGCAAAACAGATGTTTGAGCTAACAATGAGAGATGCACTAGACAACATGGTTAGCTGGTGGATTGGAATACAAACAGATTTTCAAGTTTCGCCAGGAAAGTTAGGAAAATATTTTAAAAACTATCTACCTGATTCGTATTGGAAAATGTATGAAAAGACATATTCGGATGCAGATTATGAAAATATGTGGGAGTCCATATTTGTTACATGCGAATTATTTAGAGTCCTTGCAAAAGAAGTTGCGGCACATTTTAATTTCTCATATCCAATGGAAGATGACCGAAATATGACGGCTTATTTAAAGCAGGTTCGTAAGCTACCAGCAGAAGCAAAGGATATATTATAGACTGATGAAGCATTTACCTAGATGCTTCTTTTTTTATTTGTCTTAAGGACAAGTATTTATTTGACACACATATTAGGAACCGGTAATATGATGCTAACAAACATATTAGTATTAGCTAATGTAACGAGGGGGATAATGGAATGTTGCAGGTTGATATCGATACAAAAATGAAGTTTTTACATGGACTTTCTAATAAAACAAGAGTACAAATTCTTGAGAGTATAAAAGAAGATGAAAAGACCGTTTCTCAAATAGTTCAAGACCTTAATGGCAATCAATCAAATATATCCCAGCATCTAACATGTTTAAAAGGCTGTGGGCTAGTTGTAGGGAGACAAGATGGAAAATACGTTTATTACCGTGTGCGTAACCAACTAGTTCGAGATCTATTAACAATGATTGATGTGGTTCTAGAAGATGTGGAAAAGGATGTTGCTTGCTGTGACAGTCATATAGATTAAGGAGTTGAAAATAAATGGCAGACAAATGCTGTGGACCAACTAATAGTGAAGTTGTTCAAGATCAACAAGAGTGCTGCAGTAGTCAACCTAAAGCTGCACCCATAGAAGCAAGCGGTTGCTGTAGTAGTGGGGCATCCAATAATCAGGAAGAAATAACATCTTGCTGTAGTAATGAAAAGGATAAACCAGAATCTCATACACCAAAGAAAGAGGAATCCAGTTGTTGCGCTAGCTCCGTTTCTCCAATGGAACATAATCCCAAATCGTCTTTAACAGGTGAGGCAATGGAATACAGCGTACAAGGAATGGATTGTCCATCCTGTGCTTTAACCATTGAAAAAGGGGTGCGTAGCCTGGATAACATTCAAGAAGCTAAGGTAAATTATAATACTGCGAAATTAAAAGTAGTAGCAAGCGGGAATGGTTCCCTCGACCAAGTAGAAAATACGGTGGAAAAGCTAGGTTACAAGATAGATCCAGTGAACCAAAATAAGAAGATTAAAACGTATGATGTAGAAGGTATGGACTGTGGAAGTTGTGCTAAAAGTATTGAAAACCACTTCAATCATCATCCTGCTGTTAAAAGTGTAAATGTCCATTTTTCGACTGGTAAAATGAAACTCGAACACGAAAATTCGGTTGAAGATATCGTTTCAGAAGTATCAAAGCTCGGTTACCGTGCTACATTGCTTTCAAACAAAGGCCAACCTGTGGAAACAACGAAACAGAGGCGCACGTATGGCGGTAAGACTACTCTTTCTGGTTTATTAATAGCATTTGGCTTTATTGGTTCTTTTAGTGGGCTTGCTCCAATTATATCGACGATTCTTTATGCTATCGCAATTGTGATAAGTGGCGCTAAACCAGTGAAGAGCGCATATTTTGCTATAAAAAGTGGTTCGTTGGACATGAATGTTTTGATGTCAGCAGCTGCGATCGGAGCCGCAATTATAGGTGAATGGTTTGAAGGGGCAACGGTAGTGTGGTTATTTGCAATCGGTACTGCACTGCAAAATAGGTCTATTGAACAGACAAGGAAATCCATTCGTAATTTAATGGACTTGGCGCCATCAGAGGCTTGGATTAAGGCTGGCTCAGAATTAGTTAAAAAGCCAGTAGATGAAGTTAGAATTGGAGAGGTCATTGTCATCAAGCCTGGAGATAGAATCCCACTCGACGGTGAAATTATCCGAGGTGAAACAAGTGTTAACCAGGCACCAATCACAGGAGAATCTATTCCAGTAGATAAGATGAATGGTGATACTGTCTATGCAGGTACGATTAATGAAAGTGGCTCACTTGAAGTGAAAGTTACGAAATTAGTTGAAGATACAACTATCTCAAAAATCATCCATTTAGTAGAAGAAGCACAGGAGCAGAAAGCACCAACACAAGCATTTATAGATAAGTTTGCTAGCATTTATACCCCTATTGTGTTTCTGCTGGCTCTAGCTGTGATCGTTATTCCTCCACTTCTTGGGTTGGGACCATGGGGAGAATGGACGTACAAAGGACTTGCATTATTAGTTGTTGCTTGCCCTTGCGCACTAGTCATCTCCACACCTGTAGCTATTGTATCTGCAATCGGAAATGCTGCGAAAAATGGTGTGCTTATTAAAGGCGGGACATTCTTAGAGAGCGCTGGCGCTATTAAGACTATCGCGTTTGATAAAACAGGAACATTGACAGAGGGGAAACCAAAAGTTTCTGATATTTCGTCACTAACCATATCAGAAGGTGAGCTACTTTCTGTCGCTTTGACCTTAGAAGAGTACTCTACACACCCAATAGCGAAAACGATTGTTGGGTATGCGAAAGACAAAGGCTTTCAAGCGAAGGATGGAGAATTATATAAAAGTATTGCTGGTAAAGGCGTCCAAGCAACCATAAATGGAGAGATTTATTTTGCTGGAAATCTAAAATTATTTGAAGAGATGAGTATCCCGCTTAGTGAAATTAAACCTGAACTAACCGAAATACAGGGTCAGGGAAAGACAGTTGTTATCATAGGTACACAAAAAGAAATACTTGGTGTTATTGCTGTTTCGGATATGATTCGCCCAACGACTGTGAAGGCATTAGATGGCTTGAAACAAGTTGGGATAAACCAAGTCGTCATGCTAACAGGCGATAATGAAGGCACTGCAAAAATGATCTCAAAAGAAGCGAACGTAACGCGTTATTTTGCTGAACTATTACCGGAAGATAAGGTTAAGGCAATTAAACAGTTACAAAGTGAAGGCCATAAAGTTGCAATGGTAGGGGACGGAATTAACGATGCTCCAGCACTTGCGACATCTGACTTAGGAATTGCTATGGGTGGGGCAGGAACTGATACTGCAATGGAAACAGCGGATATCGTGTTAATGGCAGATAACCTGGAAAAATTGCCACATACCATTAAGCTAAGCAGAAAAGCATTAGCCATTATTAAACAAAATATCTGGTTTTCGGTAATTGTTAAGCTTATCGCATTTATTTTGGTTTTCCCAGGCTGGCTCACACTTTGGTTAGCCGTATTGAGTGATACAGGAGCTGCTATTATTGTCATATTAAATGCTCTACGACTTTTGAAAGTTAGGGATTAAATAGGCTGCATGTTGCAAGGTAATCAAAGCTTGTTAAACTTGAAGGACTAAGTAAATGAAAAGGTAAGTTGTCTTTGCTCCGTTTAATGGATGAATATTATCAATCGAAAGGTAGATTTCCATGGAACTAATGCTAGCAATACTCACAGTCTTATCGTCCGCAGCGTTTTTTTATTATTTGGGGAAGCCGGGAAAAGCAGATTCCTGATTTTAATTTCAGTAACAATATCTAAAACGTGCAGGCAACCCACAAAGGGTTGCCTGCATGTTTTTTGATAAATCTTATTTGGTGTTCGTAAAACCACCATCAATGCGGATTACTTCCCCATTGATATATTCTGCTTTTGAAGTCAATAGGAAGGTTACAAGCTCTGCTACTTCCTCTGGTGTTCCTAAACGCTTTTGCGGGATGCCACTTTCCGCATTCTCTTTCATTTCTGGATTCGCTTCATAGAAAGCTTTAACCATAGGTGTTTCAGTTGGACCAGGTGCAATAGCATTTAAACGTAGACCGTCTTTCGCGTATTCTGCAACCATGCTTTTAGTTAAGCCGACGATACCATGCTTCGTAGCAGAGTATGTTACCACAGAATCCTGTCCGATTACACCTGCACTAGAAGCAGTATTCACGATCGCTCCACCGCCGTTTTTCAGCATTACATCTGCTACATAGCGAACGCCATAAAGTGCACCTAATAAGTTAATACCTACGATTTGTTCAATTTCTTCTATTTTTGTATTTAAGAAGTATTCACCACTTCCGGAAATTCCTGCATTATTAAAGAAATAATCTATTTGGCCGTATTTTTCTACTGTTTTATCGACATATTGTTTTACTTCTTCTGCTTTGGAGACATCCGCCTTGATGAAAATGGCATCAGCTCCAGCATTCTTTACCTTTTCTACAGTTTCATTCCCGCCTTTTTCACTAACATCAACTACCGCAATGTTAACTCCTTCTTCTGCTAGACGAACAGCTGTAGCTTGTCCTAGTCCACTGCCGCCACCTGTTACAATTGCAACTTTACTCATGTTAATAACCTCCGTTTTCTATAACCTTCAACGTTATTTAGTATACCTCTTTCAATAATATAAATTAAAAAGAGTTGCTCTAAAATAAAATACGCGGAATACACTAAATTTTTTTTATAAACGCAGAAAACACCCTCCTGATTTATTACCAGGAGGGCGTTCATTTTTATGCTTTTACCCAATACGCTGCATCATTATCTGAAGGGGAAGGAGGGAATTGTTCTCCTTTTTCGATGTCAATGGTCGTATCATTGCTGCTTGATCCGCCATTTACTAGACTATCAACTTTGTACTTACCGCTCTCAGGTGCATTTTCTCCTGTTTTATATTTTTCGTTTGTAGCCATCTTATCCACCTCCGTTAGTTTTTTTAAAAGAATCCTTTATGATTCTACTCTCCTGTTACCGGGATTTTACCTTATTAAACATATACTTTAAGGCCGGTGCTTTATAAAAAGGGGAGTTTATAATGCTTTTACATCAATCGTTTGAATGAATTGCACAAAGGCTTTTACAATATTTAATTCAAGGGTATCTTCATGATAATACATCCAGGTTTTTCGTGTAATTGGCTTCCCGTCAGGCAGGTATAGTGGTTTAATGAAAAGCTCTGAATGTGGACGCACTACTAAATTAGCTAAAATCGCATAGCCTAATCCGTTTATGACCATTTCCTTACAGGTCTCGACTTGGTTCACCTGAATATTAATATTTGGTTGTTGCTTGTAATTGTTATACCACCAATGTTCCACAAGAGACCGCATTTTTTCATCTGTATAGTAATCAATCCTCGGTAAGGTTGGAAGGTCTTCCATTTGAAACTCCCACGGTGAGGCAATACAGATCTCTTCTTCATAAAGAAGATCTTTTTGTTCATTCCAAGCATAGTCCCCTTTAATAAAACTAATATGTACATCATGATTGGAAATCAGACGATGCATCTCACTGCTCCATCCTGTTACAACTTGGAATTCTACGTCTGGATAGCTTTGTTTAAACAAGCGAAGGAGCTTTGGCATTTTATTTAACGCAAAAAAATTTGAAACGCCAACTCGAAGTGTCCCTGCAACTTTGTTTTTCATGTTATGTAATTTTTCCTCTATCTTTCGTTGCTCATAAAGCATTTTAACTGCATGGTGTGCCAGTTGCTCACCTTCAGGGGTAAACGTTATTCCTCGTTGTTTTCGGTTCATTAGTTGCACGCCATAATAGTTCTCCATATTTTTAAGCCGGGATGTTAAAGTCGGCTGGGAGAGAAATAGTCGTTCTGCTGCCTGCGTAATGTTTTCTGTCTCATGCAAGGTCGCGAGCATTTCCCAATCCTGAAATTTCATAACACTGCCTCCTCCTTGCCATTGAAAAAATCTATGGCTAGTTATTAAAATTATATATTTTTCTTATCTTTCAATCAATTTTATAATAAAATTATACTAAGATAGCAAGTTTATGAAAATTCTACGGAAACTGCACACTAAATTAGGAGGTTAAAAATATGGATACGAAAGAAAAGTATGTTCCTGGTCTTGCAGGGGTGGTTGCTGCAGAAACAGAGATTTCTTTTTTAGACACGGAACAGGAAAAAATTATTATAAGAGGACATGAACTCATTGACCTTTCGCAAAAAAATGATTACCTCGATATGGTGTATCTCCTTTTAGAAGGAAGCCTGCCAGATGAAGCAGTGAGAAGCGACCTAAAAGGAAAACTTATGACTCATTATGATATCCCGCAAAATGTATTGAAAGTTCTTGATCTCTTACCAGAAAACACCCATCCAATGGATGCTTTGCGGACAGGTTTGTCAGCGCTTTCAGGATATGATGACGATATAGAGAACCGCTCGGTGGAAGCAAATAAGGAAAGGGCATACCGCCTGCTTGGGAAATTACCTGCTATTACTGTAAACAGTTATCGGCTAATCAATGGGCAAAAGGCAGTGCAGCCAGATCAGGATTTATCCTATAGCGCTAATTTCCTTTACATGATAACAGGGGAAAAGCCGGAGCCATGGCAAACGGAAATATTTGATCGTTCCCTTCTTTTATATAGTGAGCACGAGATGCCGAATTCAACATTTACGGCAAGAGTTATTGCATCTACAAACGCTGACCTATATGGCGCCTTAACTGGAGCTGTTGCTTCCTTGAAAGGAAACCTGCACGGTGGAGCAAATGAAGCGGTCATGTACATGTTGAACGAAGTTAAGTCGGCAGCAGCCTTTGAAGAATTACTTATGAAGAAACTTAGTCAAAAAGAAAAAATAATGGGCTTTGGGCATCGGGTCTACATGAAGAAAATGGATCCAAGGGCGCTCGTCATGAAACAATCCTTAAAAGAGTTATGTGATAAGAAAGGTGATCATACATTACTGGAAATGTGTGAGGCTGGGGAAAAGGTGATGCGTGAGGAAAAGGGACTTTATCCAAATCTGGATTACTATGCCGCTCCTGTGTACTGGATGTTAGGGATTCCAATCGGCTTGTATACACCGATTTTCTTTAGTGCCAGAACTGCTGGTTTATCCGCACACGTGATCGAACAACATCAACATAATCGTTTGTTCCGCCCGCGTGTGAATTATATTGGAAATAGCTACTAATCGAAAAAGGGGAGAAGTGTTTTGCAAACAACGAGTGAACAGAACAAAACAGACGTTTTACTAGAGGAAATTGCGGATTATGTGTTGAATAAAGATATTACGAGTACTGAGGCATACAACACGGCACATTATGTGCTATTGGATACACTAGGATGTGGGGTCCTTGCATTAAATTATCCAGAATGTACGAAGCTACTCGGACCAATTGTTCCAGGTACTGTCGTGCCTAAAGGGGTAAGAGTACCAGGCACTTCTCATGTGTTAGATCCAGTTCAAGGAGCCTTTAATATTGGCGCAATTATTCGCTGGCTTGATTATAACGATACCTGGCTGGCAGCTGAGTGGGGCCATCCATCAGATAATCTGGGTGGAATATTGGCAGTCGCGGATTATGTTAGTCAGGAAAGACTAGCAAAAGGCCAAGCGCCATTAAAAGTTCAGGACGTACTAGAGATGATGATTAAAGCACATGAAATTCAAGGTGTACTCGCGCTTGAAAATAGCCTGAATCGTGTGGGGCTTGACCATGTATTGTATGTGAAAATCGCTACTACAGCAGTTGTTACAAAAATGCTTGGTGGTGGCCGTAACGAAATTGTGAATGCATTATCGAATGCATGGTTGGATAATTCAAGCTTGCGGACGTATCGCCATGCACCAAACACAGGCTCTCGAAAATCCTGGGCTGCTGGTGATGCGACTAGTCGTGGAGTACGTCTTGCGATGATGGCAATGAAAGGTGAAATGGGCTATCAAACCGCACTTAGTGCGCCAGGCTGGGGATTCCAGGATGTATTGTTCAATAAGCAGGAACTAAAAATAAATCAGCCTCTTGATAGCTATGTGATGGAAAATGTTTTATTTAAAGTTTCCTATCCTGCAGAGTTCCATGCACAGACAGCTGCAGAGTCGGCCGTACAGCTTTATCCGGAAGTGAAGGGTCGTTGGGACGAAATCGATCAAATTACCATCTCTACTCATGAATCTGCAATTCGTATCATTGATAAAAAAGGACCTTTGCACAACCCGGCAGATCGCGATCATTGCTTGCAATACATTACAGCAATCGGACTTTTAAATGGAAATATTGTGGCAGAGGATTACGAAGATGAAGCTGCCGCAAATCCACTGGTTGATAAACTAAGAGATAAGATGGTTGTGACAGAAAACAAAGCCTATACCGAGGACTATTTGGATCCAGAAAAAAGGTCGATTGCGAATGCTGTGCAGATTCACTTTACCGATGGAACATCGACAGAAAGTGTAGCTTGTGAATATCCACTTGGACACCGTTTCCGCCGGGAAGAAGCGATACCGAAAGTATTAGAAAAATATGCAGCAAACTTGGCGACACAATATTCAAGAAAACAATTAGAGCAAATTGAAGCAGTAAGCTACAAGTACGAAACACTTGCTGACATGAACGTGAATGAATTTATGGAGCTTTTTGTTAAATAGGAGGAATGTACGATGGCGTGGATTGTAGACGAAGCTGTACCACAGCAGAAGCTAGCTGAGCAATTTAAGGAATTGATTCAACAAGAAACCATCTTGCAAATCCCAGGTGCCCATGATGCCATGGCAGCACTTGTTGCCAAAAAGGCGGAATTTTCCGCCCTATATTTATCTGGTGGTGCTTATACCGCAAGCAAAGGACTGCCGGATCTAGGAATGGTGACATCAACTGAAATGGCTGATAGGGCACGTGATCTCATTCGTGCAACGAACCTTCCTGTGTTGGTTGATATTGACACAGGATTTGGCGGGGTACTTAATGTCGCACGTACTGCAAGGGAAATGGTAGAAGCAAACGTAGCTGCCGTACAAATTGAGGACCAACAGCTTCCAAAGAAATGTGGGCATTTGAATGGAAAGCAACTTGTGACAATAGAGGAGATGGCACAGAAAATCCAGGCAATAAAAAAATCAGCACCTTCTCTTGTCATTGTTGCTAGAACGGACGCCAGAGCCGATGAAGGCATGGAGGCTACAATAGCGCGCGCCTTAGCGTATGTGGAGGCAGGAGCAGATGCGATATTCCCAGAGGCCTTGCAGTCAGATGAAGAATTCCGCCTCTTTGCCGAGAAGGTGGATGTCCCATTATTAGCCAATATGACCGAGTTTGGTAAGACGCCATATATATCCGCGGAAGCCTTCCAGGATATGGGCTTTAAAATGGTAATCTATCCAGTTACCTCATTACGCGTAGCGGCAAAGGCATATGAACGGATTTTCCAATTAATAAAAGAGGAAGGGACACAAAAGGAAGGTGTCTCAGATATGCAAACAAGAAAAGAGCTATACGAAACAATTTCCTATCATGATTTCGAAGAGTTAGATCAGAACATCGCCAAGACGGTGCTGGATAAATAGGTGGAATTGAAACTCCTTTAGCAAGGTGAGTGTATCTTGCTAGGGGAGTTTTGTTTTGTTGAAATCTGCTTTGTTGTAGTGGAGCGTTGGGTGAAGCCGCGTCAGAAAGAGGTGAAGTCGCGTCAGAATGAGAGGAAGTCGCGTCGGAAAGAGGTAGAGTCGCGTCGGAAAGAGTTGAAGTCGCGTCGAAATGAGTTGAAGTCGCTTCAGAAAGGGAGGAAGTCGCGTCAGATCCAGACAGCCGCAAAGTGAAACCAGAAGAGCACCACAAAGTGAAACCAGAGCACCACAAAGTGAAACCAGAGCACTACAAAGTGAAACCAAAACACCTCAAAGTGAATCTCTATACGGATTGTTTCATCATGCCTGGTTAAACTAGGGCTAGTTAAACATTGTATAGAGAGGAAGAATAGAAAAATGCCCCAATACAAAAAGCCGGAAAAGCCAGTAATACTGTTAAACATAGATTCATTAATGTCCTATCCACTTGAGGTAGCTGTCCAAACAGGACGTGCTCCAGCATTAAAGTTCCTAATGGAAAATGGTACCTATTTTCCTGAGATGGTCAGCTCGTATCCGACCATGTCCGTTACCATTGATAGTAGCCTTTTAACTGGCACCTACCCTGATCAACATCGTATTCCGGGATTGAATTGGTTTGATACGAATAAAAGGCAATTTGTTAACTATGGAACAGGTGTTAGAGAGACTTTTCGAATTGGAATGCGTAAATCTATACATAACATGCTTTACCGACTAAATAATGAGCATATGAGTACAGGAGTAACCACCATTTACGAAGACCTTGCAAAAGAAGGGGTGTCCTCAGCGTCTATTAATTCGTTTGTCTATCGGGGAAATACGCCTAAAAAGTTGAAGGCGCCTCTGTTACTGCGCAGATTAACGCGTTTTGAAAAAGGGACTTGGATTAGTCAGACGACGCCTGTTTTTTCCTTGGGTGTCTTTTCGAAAATTAGGAGATGGGGTTTTCCTACACAGCTAGCTGCAGGGAATCACAAATTTACGGCACGGGAGCTGCGCCATTTAATTCGCACGAATAAACTTCCGGGCTTTACCTTTTGTATATTTCAGGACTTGGACGCTCGGATTCATTTTAGAGGACCCATGGATATAAAAGGAATTACAAAAATTGACCGTGAAATACAAAAGACATTAAACCTATACTCAAGCTGGGAAGACGCGCTAAAAAAGAATATCTGGCTTGTAATTGGTGATAATGGCCACGCTCCTTCTGGGATGAGTTACAAGCAAGTTGTAATAGATTTACGGAAATCACTTCTTAATTATCGGATTGCAAAAATTCAGCAGCCTGTTCACAAAAAAGATCAACTCGTTTTTAGTGTGAATCAACGTATGGCTTATATTTACGTGCTAGATGAGAAGCTAACATTGTCACCATTAATAGAGCCCCTTAAAGCGGATAAGCGAATTGATGTGATCGCATGGAAGGATCAAAACCACATTTATGTAGAATCTGGAATAGTAGAAGGACGTATAACCTTTTCTCCAGGTGGAAGCACACAAGATATTTATGGTCAAAGCTGGCATATTGAAGGAGATCTTGAAGTGCTTGATTTAAAAAGGACCGATGGAGACAGACTTGCATTTGGTAAGTTTCCAGATGCTTTATCCAGGTTGTACGGTGCCCTTCATTCCCAATCGGGTCGGTTTATTGTGGTAAATGCCAAGCCAGGATGTGAATTCAAGGCCCAGTCGACACCATTTCATTTGGCGGGAGCAGCGCACGGCTCCTTGCATAAACAGGAGTCGCTCGTACCGTTAATTATTGCAGGTTCAACGGACAAACCCATTTATCCACGATTTGTAGATTTAAAAGCGTTTATTTTTCAGTTAGTAATGGATCAATTCCAATCTGAAAAGGGAGAGCCAAAATTATGAGGACATTATTCTTCACGTACTAATATAGCAAATGCATATATTGCTGTTCCAATCAGTTCACCATCCCATTCTGTAATAATGTTATAGTAGTATTTTCCTTCTTCAGTGGGTGCAGTCATGCTACTGTTTTCTACATTAACGTCTGTTTCTTCTTCTCCACTGGTATCGATTTGAACGATGCTGACAGTTGGGGTGTATATTTCATCAGGGGCTGTGGCTTCGCTTGTAGAGAAGGTGAATTCAACTTTCTCTCCAGGTTTAACGCGAAGTGGTGTTTCACCCAACAACAATTCATCTGGAGGATCAGGAGTGAGCGAACAGTTTTCTTCCCAACAATGAGTATCTCGCATGGCCGCAGTTGAACTAGCACCAGCACTTATATCTATATAAGGAGGACTGACTTGTTTACTTCCCACTCCCGTAGAAGGTGAAGAGGTATCTTCTTTAGCAGGCTTTACCTCCTCATTCGAACAGCCTGTGAAAATTAGTGAAATGGTAATAAGTATGAAAGCAAATGGTAATTTCATAATGTTCCCCCTATAAAAAGTTTTATGAGATACTAGCGGTTATCTTCCAGCAAGAAATGCTAGTCTCCCTTAACAAACAAGGAATGGGCTTAAACGGAGGTACCTTTATTTCTTCCAACCCATTCTGCGGTGCTCGTGTAATAATAATTTCCTGGGTCTTTCGGTGCGAGGAAACTATCATTCTCGACCAATACTTCGGTTGTTTTCTCACTATTTTTGTTACTTTGCGAAATGATAATGCTATCAGGATTAGCTACTTCTTCAGATGACGAAGGGTCGCTGGAAACCAAAATATCCACCTTTTCTCCAGAGCTTACCCCAAGTGGAGGGACCCCTCATAACAACTTGTCCGGAGGTTCAGGCTCAAAAGTGCTAGTTTCTTCCCAGCAAAAAGTATCTAGTGTCCCATCAATGGACCGAGAAGAATTTCCCAACCCAATTGTAGCTGGATTTCCGAGTTGCGCATTTGCCTCTTGAGTGGTTTTGGGAGGTTCTTTTTTAACTATCTCTTCCGTTTCATTTGAACAGTCTATAAAAAGGATTGCTATATACTGATACTGCCCCTCATATCTTCCCACCTGTTATGACTTTCATTACAAATATATCATAAATTTGGAATTTTTCTAATACTTTGGAAGGGATTAAAGAAGAAAAAGCGAAATTGTAAATAGAGAAATTATCATACATAAAGTGAAACTTCAATCAGTGGAGGTTTTCGCTCTTCCCCCACTGATTGTTAGTTGAACGAATCGGGGTGTTAGCGTCCGTTTACTCCCACTAAAAACTAACTGTCTCTCTTCATGTTTTGAAGTGGGAGTCTTACGGACGGTTGTTCCGGGGTAAAAATCATGAAATAAGCAGGTGATTAATTGCTAACAATTATCCGTTTTGAATTAAAAAAAATGGCAAAGTCAAATTTCTTCCGATTTCTGTTATTTGGCTGCCTCCTCTTTATACTTAGTTATTATATATATGTCCACATACATACAATGCATACAGATGATTTAATCTTAGAAAATGAAGCTGATATCTCTATGATGCAAAGTGAGATTAATAGTATTGAGGATTCCATCGAGGCAGGGGAATTGGAAGCAGAAGATAAAGAAACTTCTGACCGCCTTGAAGACTTAAAAGGAACCATAAGAGCTGAACAAGAAGAAATAAAACGTTTTGAAAAGGGGGAATGGACTCCATTATTAAATAAAGAAATAGAACAATATGAACAGCATGTTGAAAACCGTATTTTCCGTGACGAGTATTACTCTGCTGCATGGCCTACACTTTTTACAGAAGAAAGCAAATTGGAGTATCACAAGTGGCTAAGAGATAAAGAAATTACTCCTGTTTACCCGATACATTTTTTGTCTTGGGTGACACTATATGATCAAGTGTATGAGCCTTCTGACATTGAAGAGTCAATAAAAAAACTTAGTACGAAATATTCTTCTACCGGCATTTACTTCACTCATCATGTGTTTACATTCGTATTTAACATTTTAGGTGCATGTTTTTTTCTCTTTCTTTTTGGTGACATGGTCACAAAAGAAGGGCTAGGTAAGAATGGATCAATCCAGCTATTGCGTACCCAACCAATTCGCCGTTCTAAGCTATTTATAGGTAAATTTTTAACAATGCTTTTGGTAACATTACTTTTACTATTGGGTACTGTACTGCTTTCATTCATACTCGGTACAATATTTGACCGGTTCGGTGATTGGGATTACCCTGTATTGATTTATGGTGAGGAGTATTCCTTTAGCTTTATGAACATGGTAACATTCTTACTTCAATCTGCTAGTCTCTTTTTCTTGGTGTTGATCTTTTGCTATTCCATATTATTCTTGTTTTCCATTATCACGAAGAAAGCATTAGTATCAATTGGTTTAACGATCGCCATATTGTTTGCGGGGATAGGATTAAGTGCGGATTCAGTGATGTCCATGATTGCTCCTTATATTCCATTCCACTATTTTTCTGTTAGAGAAGTAATTACAAATGAATTGGCGCTAACGTTAGAGAATAGTAGTTTTTCATTTAACCAAGGTATGATCGTACTCGCCGTTTCTAGTCTGCTTTTATGGCTGGTGGCCTATGGGGTTACTATTTTTCAGAAGCGGTTTTCATAAGAGAGGGGAAGAACATGATTGTAAATGTAGCTAATCTTAAAAAACGTTACAAAAAACAGCTTGTACTTAAAGGAATCAATATTAAAATTGAATCGCCACAGATTATTGCCCTAGTCGGTCCAAATGGTTCGGGCAAAACGACGTTATTAAACTGTATGACAAACCTGCTGACAGTGAATGAGGGGAGCATTGAACTCTTAGGGAAAAACCATAAGGATAGTTCGCTATTTTATGATGTGTCCTATTTGCAAGATAATCGAATCTTGTATGGCGATTTAACAGGCTATGACCATTTAAAGTTTATTTGTCAGGCGCAACATATTGATCAAAGTAAAATTAAAGAAGTAGTTGAGCGTGTAGGAATGGGATCCTACTTAAAAAAACGGGTACGAAATTATTCGCTTGGGATGAAACAGCATCTATTACTTGCGATGGTTATTATTAATAAACCGAAGCTTTTACTGATGGATGAACCATTAAATGGGCTGGATCCTACAAGTGCAATAAACATGCGTAATATTTTATTAGAGCTTGCTGAGATTGGGACAACGATTATCGTCTCCTCCCATAACTTAGATGAAATCGACAGGCTCACCAACACGATTTATTTTATGAAGGACGGCGCATTGCTTAAGGAATCACTCACAGACCTTCATCTTAATCAATATGAAGTATCTGTTAGTAATGCGGATAAAGCATTAGAGGTTCTGGATGCCAAAGGGATTCCTTATAGTTTAGCAGAAAAGGGTGTACTGCGGTTTGAAGAAACAGACGTATCCTTGCAACAATTTATTGGTTGTTTGAATGAGAATCAAATTGAGCTACTATCCATTGAAAATCAAAAGGTTGGAGCAGAAAAGAGATACAGGGAACTTTTTGAAGGGGAAGCTTCCGTATGAAGCTACTCTCCTTTGAATTGAAAAAAATAATCTTTAGTAGGAAATTCCTTTTCTTGCTCGTACTGGTTTTCATAGGAATTAGCTTTTTATTTATTCGCAACCTTGTTTTTCAGGAGCAAATTGTGAAAGAAGAACAAAAAGAGCTGGAAGAATTGCTGCAGGCCAATTACAATAATGCGGCTTTGCATGTAGCGGAGTTGGAAGTAGATCCTGAAAATGAGGAGCAGCAAAAATTACAGCGAATAAATAGTTCGATGATAAATAAGTTATATGAGGTGAGAAACCTCATCAATACAGACGAATGGAAACAGCAACTGAACTTGGAAAACCAATACTATAATGAACTGACTAGCTATGTGGAGTCAGGGGGAGAAACAACCATTCCAATAAAGGAAATCAATTACCGAACGGCCATGAATCAAAAATTGGTAGATGAAGATATCATGCCACAGCACGACCGTTATAGCACAGCACTACCCAACTTTTTAAAACAAATTTTGACCCTCTTTATAAATGCTGGGGCAATTATTCTCATGCTATTAATTATTGGTGACACGTTATCAGGGGAGTTTGAAAATCGTTCTGTGAATCTACTGTTTACTCAACCATTAGAAAAACACCAAATTATAACGAGCAAATTTGCAAGTGCTATCATTACTTATCTGCTAGCAATGGTGGGGATCTTTGGCTTTACCTTCTTAATAGGATTTTTCTTTGGAGATAAGGGAACGTTTAATTACCCTGTCCTCTTTGAGGAAAATGGGGGGATACAATTCCTTACTGTCAAAACGTATATGCTTCAAGGGCTTGCCCTTATCTCTACCACTATTATTCTAGTAATCACTCTCTGCTTCCTGTTTAGCCTCCTAATCAAGCAGTCATTGGCTACTCTATTTGCAGTTCTCGTTACACTGTTAGGAGGATTTGCTTTATGGTGGCTTTTACCTTCTGGGAGTATGGCCTGGCTCAATCCGTTTCGCCAAGTTTACCCAGATAATATACTTCTTTTACAAAATGAGGCACCATGGTATCAAAGTTTTCCAGCAGTTTTTCTCCTGGCGGTTCTCCTACTTGGATGGAGCATGTATATGTTCAAATCTAGTAAACAAGAAGGATGATGTATTAACCTTACTTATTGACTTCGATTACAAATCGGTATTATGCAGAGAGTAGATAGCCGTCGTATGATGAAAGTAAAATAGGTGGGGATGAGAATGAATACTACTATTCGTTTTCGAATAGCTATGGAAGAGGATGTTAGTGAGATTGTGCAAATGCTTGCAGATGATGAGCTTGGGAATAAGCGAGAGCGTTATGAACAGCCACTTCCTACATGCTACTTGGAGGCTTTTCAGGCAATTGATCAGGATCATAACAATGAATTAGTTGTCGCGGTAAAAAGTGAAAAAGTTATCGGGGTTCTCCAGCTAACCTATATCCCGTATTTAACCTATAAAGGTGGGTGGAGAGCATTAATTGAGAGTGTTAGAGTACATTCAAGGGCACGTGGGAGCGGAATTGGGGAGCAGCTAATGACGTGGGCTATCCAACGGGCAAAGGAAAAAGGATGTCATGTGGTGCAGCTAACTACAGATAAACAACGGCCAGACGCACTTCGATTTTATAAAAAGTTAGGCTTTATCGATTCTCATGAAGGCATGAAATATCATTTATAGAGTTGACATGGAGCGTGATTTCAGCTATGATTACAAAAATTATAAGTGAATTCTGTGAAGAAGAGAGTAATTATCATAGATTCTTAAGCGAGTTAGGATTTGGTGTGAGCCTAACAGAACAGTGATAATGAAGCGGACTTCTGAGAAGCAGCCTGAACGAGTGCTAGTAGGGTGTGCCGGTTGATGAACGTTAATCATTTCAAGCTTGGTTCAATTTGAACAAAAAGAGTGGTACCGCGGGTAATCTCGTCTCTATATAGAGGCGGGATTTTTTTATATTGAAAAGGAGATGATGGGGTGAAGGGTAAACAGCTATTTGCTAAGAAAATTGCAGAAGAAACGATAGGGGTATTAACAGAGGATGAAGTTTTAGAGAAAATTGAGTTCCCAAAATATCAGGAACAAGGAGATCTTGCTTTCCCGTGTTTTGAACTGGCAAAGGTATACAAGAAGAATCCAGCTTCTATTGCAACGGAATTAGCAACTAAAACAAAAAGTTCTTATTTTAGTAAAGTAGTCTCTGAAGGACCCTATGTAAATTGTTTTTTAAATAAGAAACACGTTAGTAAGGAAGTATTAGTGGAGATTCAAACGAAAAAAGAAGCATATGGGTCACTGTCTATAGGGCAAGGAAAAAAGGTAACAATAGACTTCTCTTCTCCCAATATTGCAAAGCCTTTTTCAATGGGCCACCTACGCTCCACAGTGATAGGAAACGCTTATGCCAATATATTAGAAAAATGCGGTTACAAGGCAATACGTATTAATCATTTAGGGGATTGGGGTACACAGTTTGGAAAACTCATTTCTGGTTATTATCGTTGGGGGAATGAGCAGGTTGTACGCCAAGATCCTATTAAGGAACTATTAAAGCTTTATGTTCGTTTTCATGAGGAAGCGGAAGTGGACTCAAGGCTGGAAGAGGAAGGACGTCTCTGGTTTCTTAAACTCGAACAAGGGGATAAAAAAGCGTTGGAATTATGGCAGTGGTTTCGAGAAGTCTCCTTGGAAGAATTTAAAGGCATTTATAAGCTTTTAAACGTAACCTTTGATTCATACAATGGGGAAGCTTTTTACAATGATAAAATGGAGGAAACGATTCAGTTACTAAAGGGAGAGAGGTTGCTTTCTACTTCTCAGGGTGCAGAAGTTGTTACCTTGGAGGAGCATAATTTACCTCCTTGTCTAATTCGCAAGTCGGATGGGGCAACACTCTATGCGACAAGAGATTTGACTGCGGCCATCTACCGACATAAAAAGTACCAGTTTGCCAAATCAGTCTATGTTGTTGGACAGGAGCAAAGTCTCCATTTTCAGCAAGTTTTTTTGGTATTAAAAAAGCTAGGATTTAATTGGGCAAGTCAGCTAGAGCATCTTCCTTTCGGGTTTATTTTGCAAAACGGTAAAAAGATGTCAACAAGAAAGGGAAAGGTCGTCCTCTTAGAGAATGTATTAAGGGAAGCGATTGCGATGGCAGAGAAAAGCATCGAAGAAAAGAATCCTACTTTGCAAAACAAATCTAAAGTCGCTCACGATGTTGGAATTGGGGCAATCATTTTTCAAGACTTAAAAACAGATCCCCAGCATTCTGTTGAATTTTCCCTTAAGGACATGCTGCGATTTGAAGGTGCGACCGGTCCATATGTGCAGTATACACATGCAAGAGCCTGTTCCATTCTACGAAAATCGAATCGTTATAAGGGTAGTGAAAGCATTGACGGTTTGTCAGATGGCCTTAGTTGGTCTGTAGTGAAAAAGCTGATGGATTTTCCAACCAAAGTTCAAGAAAGCTATGAACAGGCAAACCCTTCTGAGATTGCAACTTACCTTCTCTCGTTATGCCGAGAATTTAATAAATACTATGCGCACTGCAAAATTCTACAAGAGGATAACAAATTAGCAAGTCGATTGGCCTTGGTCGAATGTGCTGCCATTGTCATAAAAGAGGGACTAAGCCTGCTTGGAATGCAAGCTCCAAGCGAAATGTAAAACGACAAGAAAGGTGATTAACTATGCTTGAGATAGAGAAATTACAGTTAGAACCAGGTAAAAGAGTTATCATTGTCTCTGATATTCATGCAAGCAAGGAATTATTTATAAGACTGCTAGATAAAGTAGTCTACACGTCAGAGGATTATCTATTCATTAATGGCGACCTTTGTGAAAAAGGTCCAAATAGCTTGGAGGTTGTACGTTATGCCATGGAATTAGAACAGTCTTCAAACCGTGTCTTTATCACAAAAGGTAATTGCGACATTCTCTTTCAATATGTACTGGATGAGAATGAAGGAGTATGGAACTATATCAAAAATCAACCCAATTCTATTCTTCATGACATGCTTCATCTTAAACAAAAGAAGCTAGATGACTTTTCAAGCTTAAAGGAACTGGGTGATTTTTACAGAGAGCATTTTTCTAACGAGATGGAATGGCTAATAAGCAGGCCACTGGCTTATGAAACAGATGCATTTATCCTTGTACATGCTGGAATTGAGAACAGGCCTGACTGGGAAAATACAAGTGAACAGTCAGCGCTTGCTATGCCCTCCTTTTACGAGCAAGGTCACGAGGCAGAAAAGCCGGTTATTGTCGGCCACTGGCCCGCGGTAAATTATACCGCGGATAAAATCAGTTCCAATAATCCAATCATAGATACAGAAAAAAAGATAATTACCATGGATGGTGGGAATCAAATAAAATCAGATGGCCAGCTGAACGCGGTCCTCTATGAGAATGGGCATTTTTCCTATACATTTGTAGATGAAATATATAAGCGAGCCACCGTTCGGCAAGAACATAAGGATCTTACAGAACGTATTGGCACGGTCACCTATCCCAATTATGAATTTACGTTGCTAAAAGATGATACGTTTTTTACATTCTGTGAGAATAAGAGCCTAGGAGTAAAACAATGGGTGAAAAATGAATATCTTATTCATTCTGGAAGAACAACACGTAGCAAAGGTGATGTGAGTACAACCTTCTTATCTGTACACGAAGGTGACGTGATTTCTATTATAAATGCTGACTGCACTGGCTATGTATTAATAAAAAACAAACAAGGTGAAGTTGGCTGGATTCCGGAATCCTGTTTATAAGCAGAACAAAGAGTTCTGGTGATCTATCTGAGTTCTTTACCCAGTTAGTGAAAGGGAAGTTTTTAACTGCTTGTTTAACAAGACGTCAAGCTGCTGGCTACACAGAACGGTACGTCGATCGGTCATGCCATAACGTTTAGCACATTCGAGCATTTCCTTTTGTTTTACGATGATTGCTTGGTTTAGTTTTGCTTCGGCTGGTTTAATAACTTTCATAACTAAAAAGCTCCTTTTCTTCATATATGAAAATATTTTGGGACATTCGTCATAAATGCACAAAAGTAAGTATGCAAAACTTTGCTTGGTAATGCAATAGTTTCTACAAAACAAGCTAAAACAGCATAAAATGTGACAAAATTCGATTGAGGTAAAAGGGGGAAAGCATGTCAGTAGAAGTTAAAGAATTTACGATAGATGACTTAAAAGATATTCTAGAATGGTTAAGACAAGATAACGATGGCGGAGAAGTTTTGGATTTATTGGCTGCTTCAAATCATCTATATGCTTACACAGCACGGGAAAAAAACGTGATGACTGGAATCCTTGTTTCCTGGCAAAACCAATTTCATCCCTACTGTACATATATGAAAATTATAAATAAGAGAAACACAGATCACGAGGCAATTGGAAGATCCCTTCTGAATAAATTAATTCAAGATGAAGTGACATTTCCTATCCAGACATCACTATGGCACTCTTCTACCAAGTAGAGAACTACTTATGAAAAGCATGGGTTTAAAGAAGTAAGAAGAACATATATGCCGTGTTTAGATGTTGAGAAAATAAGTGGAAATTCGGTTATAGAACTAGACAATACCACTATTCTTCCACTCACAGAAGTACAAGTGAATGATACTTTGCGACATGAATTAATAAGCTTGGTGAAAAGTAATTACGAGCGGACACATTTTATTAATCCTGTGGCAAATCTTGATTTCAAGTCGTGGGAGAAGCTAGTGTTTGCGGAAGATTTAATTCAAAATGGAAGCTATTTAGCTATAGATAAAGGGACTCAGAAATTGTTGGCCTATACCTTCCTACATCATTCAACAGAATTGGATAGAGTGGAACTTGGTTGGTGTGGTTCCCGTGATCTTGAGGGGATAAAAGAGCTCGAAAGTCTAGTTTTATGCCAATTAATTTTTGCAAAAAAAGCTGGTTTTCGGTTTGTGGATGGGGAGTTTGATACAACAGATCCATTTGCCATGGAAATAATGAGGAGTTTCCCATTCAAAGCGTCAGAAGCATGGATTACCTTCCAATTGAAAGAAGCACCAACGACCTAAAGCAGGTTGCTGGTGCTTCTTATATGAATATAAGTGCGCCTCTTTGCTAGGAGAAACGCCTCCCTTGGAGCACTTATTCCATTGCTACAATGATCTTCCCAATATTTTTATTTGCTTCCATATGGCGATGTGCCTCGGAAGTCTCTTCCATAGGGAATACACGATCCACGATTGCTTTTAGTTTACCTTGCTTAAACAGTGGCAAGGCGTTTTTTGCAAAATCATTCGTAAGTTCTTGTTTATACTCATCACTTCTTGGGGTGAGAAGTGTGCCTTTAAGATGGACACGCTTGCCCATAAGGGACATGAGGTCAATCTCATCTACTTTACTTCCACCAAGCATGCCAATTAAGACCCAACGCCCATCTACAGCGATGCTTTTCAAGTTCTTTTCCCAGTAGGAGGCACCGATAAAGTCTAGAATAACGTCAGCACCAACACCATTTGTTTCTTTTAAAACTTCTTCAGCAAAATCTTGTTCTTTATAATTAATCCCAATATCTGCTCCAAGTGATCGACAGTAATCTAATTTTTCCCTGGAACCAGCAGTGGTAATGATTTTAGCATTGGTTAACTGGCTGGCCAACTGAATAGCAGCAGTTCCTACACCACTTCCGCCTGCATGAATTAATACGGTCTCTTTATCGGAAAGTTCACCAAGCCAAAATAAGGTTTGGAATGCGGTAAGAAACACTTCGGGTATAGCGGCAGCTTCTTCATAACTGAGACTATCCGGGATAACCATTGCCCGATCAGTTGGCATCACTGCATATTCTGCATAGCCCCCACCATTAACAAGCCCCATTACCCTGGTACCGAGTGGGACAGTTGCTTCCTCTCCACCATCTACGACTTCTCCCGCTACTTCAACCCCGAGAATAGGGTTTTTCATATAGCCAGATTTTCCTTCACGTGAAATAATATCTGTACGGTTGATAGCTGCTGCTTTTACTTTTATGAGAAGTTCCCCTTTTCCGGGGGAAGGTTTGCTAACCTCTTCTACTTGAAGCTGTTCTGCACCACCAGGTTGATTAACGACAACTGCTTTCATGACGAACGCTCCTTTAAATCATTATTTTGTAGCACTTACCCCGGTGAAACCGTCCGTAAGATCCCACTTACATGAAGTGATACAATAGTTTTGAGTGGGAGTAAACGGACGCTAACACACCGATTCGTTTAACTAACAATCAGTGGGGAAAGAACGAAAACCCCCAATGATTGAAGTTTCACTTTATACTACGCCAAAAAGAAATTGCCGGCAAACGATTTGAACTAACATCTTTGAGACATTTCTCATTAAATAAGTGTTCCCATTTTTCATAATAAAGGATAAGCTTATGAATAATATCTATGAAAAAGGGGGAGTTAGATGAGAGAGTCTATCGTTTCGAAAATAGCAGCATGTATGGCAGTTAAAGGGGAAATTCAAACGGATCAAACAGAACATCGCGTAAAGCTAGCGGAGTCATGGGGGATCGAAGCAGGGAGTAAGATTCTAGAAATAGGGTGCGGACAAGGTGATACGACAGCAGTACTGGCATATTTCACAGGGGAAAAGGGACATGTCCATGCAATTGATATCGCAGGTCCTGACTATGGAAGTCCTGTGACACTTGGAGAGTCAAGAGAATATTTACTGGCATCTTCATTGGGTAAGCAGATGGATATCCAGTTTCAAGTTGATGTTTTAGCTGACAATGTAACCTTTCCAGAAAAGCATTTTGACTATATCGTATTTTCGCATGCTTCATGGTATTTACGTTCGGCTGATGAACTTTCTGCGATATTGAAGAAATCCAGGAGTTGGGGGAAAAAATTATGTTTTGCTGAATGGGATCCTGCCATCCAACATGTTGAACAACAGTCTCATATATTAGCGGTTCTTCTGCAAGCGCAATACGAGGCATTTAAAGAGAGCAGTGAATCAAACATTCGAAGCCTTTTTACTGTGGAAGACATCAAAGATATTATAGAAGGCACAGGTTGGAATGTGGTGAAAGAGGAATCGATTTATTCACCAAAGCTTAAGGATGGAGAATGGGAAGTAGACATTGCACTAGAATTTGCTGAAGATGAATTGAAACAGTTACCAGAAATTCCAGGGAAACTGAAAAAATTAATTCAATCCGAAATACGTATATTGCAGAGAAATAAAAGCATGTACCCAATTCGCCCGTTATCTACTATTGCGCTAACCGCAGAATAATAATATTAAAGAGAATAGCTGTCAGCTGGTTTCTTTTTTTACATAATTTTAGCTAGGGAGCAATTACGATGCAGTTTTATTTTAATGTTCCGAGTATAAGAAAAATGTATACATTCGATAAAAGACGAGCGAATGTATTTTTTTCTAATAAATTCACATGTAAAGGTTTTGCCTTTTTTGCTACAATTATAATAATTGTATGAATTGTTTGTTCTTATATAAGTAATCGCTTTAATGAATTAAGGAGGGGGAGATAGTTTGCAACAGTTATTTAAGTATAATTGGCAGGTCCGCGATGAATGGTTCGATTGGTGTGACCAATTACCTGACAGTGAATTAAACAAGAAAAGGACTGGTGGTACAGGAAGCATTTTGCTTACACTCTTCCACATTATCGATGTCGAGTACAGTTGGATACGTGCTATTGAAGGAAAAGAAGACGTGACGTTTTCCTTTGAAGAATATCAAAGCATAAACAAATTAAAGAAGCTCTCAGATACCTTGAGACTTGAATTGGAATCATTTCTAGATAGGTTAGAAGAAATAAACTTGGAGGAAAAGGTAAAGGCATCATGGCAGGAGGATGAATACATAGCAGAAGATGTTATGAACCATGTTCTCGTACATGAGATCCATCATATTGGGCAGCTATCCGTGTGGGCAAGGGAGTTAAATAAGAAACCAGTATCAGCTAATTTGATTGGGAGAGAGTTATAAGGGGGAGAGTAGTTGGGATATAAGGGATCGGCTGTATACGATAATGAAGAGTTTAATAGAAATTACATTGCTAGACGGAATCGCAAAGAGAGTCCGAACAACATAATGGAGTACCCCGCATTGATGCGGTATATAGGTGACGTGAAAGGTAGTGAAATTCTTGATCTAGGCTGTGGAGACGGCTTGTTTGGGCTAGATCTTTTAGAAGCCGGCTGCAAAGGCTATGAGGCGGTAGATGGTTCAGACAAAATGGTGGAAGCTGCTAGAGAGAACCTTTCAAATCAATCTACTTCTATTCATCATGCGCCATTAGAAAACTGGAACTTTCCGACAAACCGCTATGACTTGATTACATCTCGACTTGTTTTTCATTATATAGAAGACCTTTCTGGCATTTTTGAGAGAGTCTATCAGGCATTACATACAGATGGTAGGTTTATTTTTAGTGTCCAGCATCCAGTGCTTACCGCATCAAAACACGGAGCTTTGGAGGGGAAAAGAACGAGCTGGAATGTAGACCATTACTTTGATTTAGAAGGAAGAGTGGAAAATTGGATTGATAAAGAGGTAGTGAAATACCATCGAACAATAGAAGAATATTTTGGCCTGTTAACGGAAGTGGGTTTTCAAATAAAGAACCTAAGTGAATGTCCTCCTGAGCGGGAGAATTTTAAAACAGAAGAAGAGTTTGAAAGAAGAAAGAGAATTCCTCTGTTCCTTCTGTTTTCTTGTGAAAAATAATATTGGAAGGGTGTTGAACTATGCTGAGAAAACCGAAAAAACTGCAACCTGGTGACAAGGTTGCTACCGTAAGTCCTTCATGGGGAGGAGCAGGCGACCCTGAAATAAGGTGGCGTTATGAACAAGGTGTAAAGCGTCTAGAAGAAGTCTTTGGTCTACAGGTGGTGGCAATGCCGCATAGCTTAAAAGGGACGGACTATATCGATTCCCATCCGGAAGCAAGAGCGCAAGATTTAATGGAGGCATTTCAGGACAAAAGCATAAAAGCAATTATCGCTAACATCGGTGGTAGTGATAGCATACGAATGCTTCCCTATATTGATTTTGACATCATACGCCACAATCCGAAGATTTTTATGGGCTATTCCGATGTAACAATCTCCCATTTGCTTTGTCACAAGGCAGGGCTTTCTTCCTTTTATGGGCCTGCGATTTTAACAGACTTTGCTGAAAATGTAGAGATGGATGCTTATACAGTCGATCATATAAAACGAACATTGTTTCAAGATAGCGCTGTAGGTGAAATATTACCAGCGGATGAGTGGACTAGCGAATTTTTAGAGTGGGATATTGCAAATAAGAATCAGAAAAGAAAAAAGCAGAAAAACAAAGGGTTTGAGTTGCTACAAGGGGAAGGAACTGTAACAGGTCGATTAATAGGCGGCTGTATCGAAGTTCTTGAATTTGCAAAAGGAACGAAGATTTGGCCAGAGGAAGCTTATTGGGAGGATGCTATCCTGTTCTTTGAAACTTCAGAAGACAAACCAGCCCCACAGTCGCTCATCTTTTGGTTACGAAACTATGCTGCTCAAGGAATCTTAGAAAAAGCCAAAGGGATCATCTTTGGTAAACCACAGGATGAGATGCATTATGAGGCATATAAAGAATCAATTCGCCTAGTCCTTAAGGAAAATGGGCTGGAAAAAATGCCAGTACTTTATAATCTAAATTTTGGGCATACAGAGCCAAAAATGGTGTTGCCTTATGGAGTGAAGGCAGAGATAAATTGTCATCAAGGAACATTTTCGATTGTAGAAAATGCTGTTGTATAAGGGAAACTGTTAGACAAAGGATTGTTTGAAATGGAAAATATAAAAATAGTTGAACTCATCATGACGATTTTGGGGATTGGTTGCATTCTTTTAATGGTATATTACCTTTATAAAAGAAGGGAAAAAGGGAACCCGAAGCCGTGGCTGATCCTAATCATTACTTCTATTGGTCTTCTCAATATCCAATATGAAATCGCCTCCTACTCGGTCCCTGTTATCCCAATAGGCGTTATGATAATATATTTCGAATTTCTAATAAAAAGGCGCAATTGGCATTGGTACCGTAAATATGCTTGGACCGGCTTTTTGGGAAGCTATATTTTGTTTGCTACAACACTGCTAAGCCAGCCAATCCAAGCCTTTTTTTATCCAAATGAACCAGAAACTTATTTAGCCAATATCCACCAGCCAGAATTAATTACCACCAACTTCATCAGTGCGGAAGGGAAGACTTTACATAAAGAAATACTAAACGATGCACTCTCTAATCTCGAACAACAAAAGCTAAGAAATGAGAAATGGATAGACAGTCTATATGACGAAGAAGAACGTTTCCCCTATCTTATAACTGGCATTGATCCAAAATGGGGCATTGGAATCGACACCATGGTATTTATAGAGGATGATGGCAAGGGTTGGCTCATTTCAACGCCAGAAGCGCATTATTATTATCGCTCTCCAACTTCTATCTTAAAGGAGGAGAGTAACGAATGAAAAAGATGATCCCTCTAGCAATATTGATTGTTTTAGCAGCTACAGGAACACTCCTTTATTACTTTTATCCGTCTTCTCCAGAAGAATTTTATACGACAGATGAAGCAAAAGAGCTAATAAATGAGGTGTACCCTGAAGCGAAAGTGGATGTAGTGCAGGAAATAATAAAAGTGACAGAATCTCATGCTTTTGTACCGTTTATCTCAGAAGATAACTATATGGGCGCAAGCTTTTGGGGATGGAAAAACCATAAATGGAAGCTGACTATTGTAGAGAATAGCTTGTTACCAAAAATTTGGAGAATAGATAAAGAAGATCCAGAAGAAGCGTATATAGTATGGAATATCCATCCAGCTATGGAAACAGATAAATTAGGCATCTATATGCATCGACCACGACATTACTATGAAATGAATGAGGTAGAGCATTATGAGCCCCAATTTCAGTTTGAGGAGATTTATTCTTTAAAAGAACACACTTACGGGGCAAAGCAAATCCCAGAAGACTGGACAATTACTCTAAAAAACTATTATCGGCTAGAAGAGGTAGATTATTTGCAAGAATTCATCACTGGTAATGCGCTTATGAGGATAGGCTGGTACCCCTTAAACGAGGCCGAAGAAGAGACGTTACCAGAAGGAGGATATTATCAAAAGAATGGCGTTTATGATCATGATGAAAAATACCAGGCGTTACAGTACTTACCGATGCTATCTGAACAGGAATTGGAAAGGGATCTTGGTGAGAAAGAGTAGAGGAAGATGAGGAAGTGATATATCCCCAATTTTGACTACTTATGATTCTATCATTTCTAGAACTTGTTTTATAGACATGATACAGGGAAAATAAATGCTAGAAGAGTCTCCATGAGGATGGTGAGAGGATGCAAAGGCTTATCTTGTTTGACGGGGTATGTAACTTTTGTGATAGAAGTGTACAATTTGTAATGAAAAGAGACCCAGAAGCTAAGTTTACATTTGCATCGTTGCAGAGTGGGGCTGGTGAACGAGTGAAGGAATATTACAAGATTGATCCTTCACTAGATAGTATGATTCTAGTTGAGGATGGTACTTATTATACCAAGTCTACTGCCGCATTAAAAATATGTAAAAACTTGAAAGGATTATGGAAGGTATTTTCTGTATTGCTTGTTATACCAAAGCCGATACGAGATTTCTTTTATAATATTGTGGCCAGGAACCGATATAAGTGGTTTGGCAAAAGGGAAAGCTGTAGACTGCCTTCACCTGAGGAAAGGTCAAGGTTTTTGGAAGAGCGTAAAGAGGTAAATCTACCGTAATTATAAATAGCATAATCAAGTAAAACGATGCCCAATATAGTTTAGGGCATCGTTTTTTTGTCTAGCTCGGGGTTAAATTGAAACTAATTCAAGGGACAACTTCTCTCCTGTTTCTTCCTATCTAATCAAATTCTGACAACCCATTACAATCTCCTTGCAATAATTGTCTAACGAATCTTTGCATAAAATAATCGTGGGTGAAAAGTAGAGTAAACAAGAGAAATGTAGAGTTATTTAACTATAAATGAGATAGAACACTAGATTTACTAGATTGCATTCAATACTTTTATGTTCTATACTACGATTTAAATGTTCTTGATATAGAACAAAGGAACTCGAAGACCCATACGATTCTTAAAAGGGGGGAGATCTATTCATGTATTTGCTTAAAGGAAAGGTTGTATTGGAATGAAGCGGTTGGGCGTGATTCTATTAATGCTTCTAGTTCTATTGCATGCAGGGACTGTGTTTGCTGAAAAGCACGCATCACAAAACAGCTGGTGGGATGCTTCACGGCAAATTGATACGTATATCGAGTCTATTGCGATCGCAAGGGAAGTTGTGAAAAAAACGGTAGATACAGCGTTGTTGGAAAATGCGGAACAACTGCAAACACATGGTGTAACGGTTACCAAAAATGCTAAGAAAGAAATCATCAAACAAAAAGAAGCCTATTTAACACAACTAGAAGAATCAAAAAAAACGTTGTTGGAATCTGACATGTTTCAAAGCTTTCATGACGAAAAGAAAGCTGAGCTAGATGAATCCTTAGAAGCGGAAACAAAAGCCATTATAAAATCAATTCTTATGGAATCCAAAAATGAAACCAAATAGAAAAGGGGTATTTGAATGAAAGTATTACGTACAGTAAAAGGGAAAATTGCAGTTGGTGTACTTACAGTAGGAGTGATTTCCGGTACAGGAGCGGCATTAGCAGGTACAGACGCAGGTGCTAATTTGAAGAGTTGGTATGATGGTTTGTTTAACGAAACAGCGGCTGAAATTGAAGCCGATGTAACAGCATATGGAGAAGGGAAATTGCCAGGGCTTACTGCAGAATACAATGGCTTAAAAGCTGATGCTAGTGGGGACATTGATGGAAAGAGAGCAAACGAAACCGAAAGTGCTGAAGCGGCCATTACCCAAGTGAAAAATAGCCATATCGAATCACTTGAGGGTACAAAAGCTGAGATTTTAGAAGGCATGGGTGTCCAGTTTTATAATCTCTTCCTGGAAGGGTATTTCGAGATTGAGAGATTAGGAGAAGAAGGAGTCAATTATGCAACAAATGACCTGACAGCCTTCACTGGTACAGAAGGAGAAGAAGCACTTGGACAATTAACCGATGATTTGACTGCAGCGAAAGACTCTGCAGTTTCAGAATTGGAAGAAGCAATTCGACAAGCTCGAGAGGAAGTTGAGGCTGAGGTCGATAACGAGCAAGAAATAAACACGAGGAACCTTAAAAACCAAATTAATTTTAAAATAAATGATGTAAGAGAAGTTGTAGAAGAATTACTTGAAGATCTGGTAGAAGAACAAAAGGCAATCATCACTGCCGCAGCTCAGACTCTAGAAGATGAAGCAAAAACTGCTTTAGATGATGTTGTTTCTTCTATGTCAAGCAAAGAATAAAAGGATGGCAACGTCTGTGCATTGGCATAGGCGTTGCCCTCTATTAAAGGAGTGACCAAATAGTGGAAGATAGTAGATTGGTCAAGCACCAACAGACACAACGACGGAAAAAAAGACGGTTTTTAGTTGGCGCTCTTATTCTCTTTATCATCTTAGGTAGTGGGATAAATGTAGTGTTTGCTGATGAGGGTGTAAAAGGAATGCTGGCAGGATGGTTTGATCAAAAGAAATCGGATGCTATTAGTGAGATTGAAGAGGCACTTGCAGACGAACAGATGAAGCAAACTAAGCGGTTAAAAGAAGAGCTAAAAATAGAATTACAAGGAACATCAGAAAAGCTGCAGGAATTTACTGCCGAGGAAAAAGAGCAACGCGTAAAGGCTTTGCAGGATTATGCGGATGAACTGTTAATTACCTTGGAAGAAAGCGAGAAAGAAGAAGTACAAGCGATGTTAGAATCCATTTTTCTTGAAGCAAAAAAGGAGATGGAGCAAGTAAGTAAGGGACAGGGGAAATAATTGCTGGCTTTGCTTATAGAGTGGAGAACGAAAAGGGATTTGTAACGATTAACAGCAGAGGAAGTACCATCTTGCTACATAGGAGAGAAGGAGGGCTATGACTTGAAAAAGGTACTGAAAGGCTTGGGGAACATAGGCATTGTTTTCTTAGTTGTTTTTATTCTTCTACTTGGTTATTCATTGATCCAAACGGTAAAGCAACCGGGTAGCAATGCCAACGTACTTGGTTACCAGCTAATGAATGTCCTTTCTGACAGTATGGACCCAATTTTTCATGCGGGAGATATGGTGGTGCTATCTGATGATGTTGATAGCGTGAAAGTTGGAGATATCATTACGTTTGAGCAAGAGGGTGGGACCTTGGTCACACACCGTATAATCAGTGAGCAAATGACGGCACAAGGGACAGTATATGAAACGAAAGGTGATGCTAACAATGTGACAGATGAGGGTTTTGTAAAGGGAGAAGATATTTACGGAACCTATTCCTTTCATATTCCAATGGCAGGATCTGTTGCAATGTTTCTAAAGTCGCCTAATGGCTGGGTGGTGCTAGGAGCGATTCTTCTACTATACGTAACAATCGTTTTGATGAGAAAGCTATATGTTCAGCGAAGAGAGCAAAGTACGAATTAAATATTTTTTTCATGAAACCTAAGGGGGAGAAAGAATGAGGAAGAAATTAACACTTGGTTTAATTGCTTTATCTTTTGTATTGATGGCCGTTATTGGGACAGTAGCTTATTTTACAATCGGTTTCTCAAGTGAAGACAATATTGCAAAGGCTGCTGACTTTGATGTCGAAGCAGTTAATAAAGAAGGCAAGGTAATTGGTAATGCAGAGTTTGATCTTGACGAAGACCTAGTACCTGGCATGGAGAAAAAAGAAGTATATGCATTTGCAGTTAACAAAAATAACACAACAGTACCAGTAGAGTATCAAGTTAACCTTGGATTGTCGGGTGACTTATTTCCTGATAATGGACAATCTCCAATAAACCTGGAGTTCGAACGTTTAAAAGGCGGAGTCTGGGAGCAAGTGGAGTTGGAAAATACCTTCCATCCTGAACAGGATTCTGAACAGTTTAGAGTTATGGTAGATTGGCCACACGGTGAGAATGACATTGCTTATCAAGGGAAAACAGGAAGTATTCATTTAGAAGTAGTCGCAACACAAGTAGATGAAGAGGAAGCGGAAGAAGAAGGACCACCATACATCACTGGCGAGGTTGCTTTTAAAGCAACACCAAATGGTTCAACGAGAGTAACAGAAGGAAAGGAACTAAACTTCTATACAAAGGATGACGGCTACAAATTTATTGAATTAGCGGTTGGCGATGGCGACGGTGAATTCGAGAAAAAGGTTGGAAATATTACGGTACGTGAATACGAAGCAGGTGGCATAACGTGGTTCCAAGTTTATACAGACCATGAATACTATGCCAGTGAATCCCAAATGTGGCGGGTAAGAGATAGCTATCTTGACTTTTCGGAGGAAGGAAAAGTTATATTTCCTAAACTTAACGGTCCACATCTAACGATTGAATCAGACGCACTTTATAACTGGTTTACAAAATAAGCAAGAACGTACAGGTGATAAAACATCTGTACGTTTTTTACATAGAACATTTTCCATTGAACATACTTTTAAAGAACAGTAGGCTTTCAACTTAAAAGGTCATACTTAGACAGTAAGTACTTATCATCTTTTTCCGGCTGTATACAAGCTATGCAAACAAGTATTACGTACACTACACATACGGCTTGGTTTGACGAAAACAATTTAAAGGAAAAGACTTTAAAAAGGATAAGGAGCATATAAAAATGACTACAATAAAAGAAGGTTCACAATCATTTTACGTTGGCGGGAGTGAAACAAATCCCGATGCTGAAATTGGCTATACCTTTTCAGAGAACGGTGACATTGTCATTGATCATACTGTAGTATCTGAATCGCTACAAGGCCAAGGACTTGCCGGGAAGCTTGTCGAACGGGTCGTAGAGCAAGCCAGACAGGATGGAAGAAGAATCGTTCCCCAATGCTCTTATGCCAAAAAGAAATTAGAGGAAACCTCAGACTATCAAGATGTGCTGAAACAGTAATACAAACACCCTCCAAACATGCTTCATGCTGGAGGGTGTTTGTACATGTGCATTGCTCTTCTGTTATACTAGTATAGTTCAAATAATCACATGATGTATAAGTAAAGAGGGGAAATAGATGTATCTTAACATTGAGGAAACAGCAGAATTCTTATCAATGGATGAGTCAAAAGTAAAAGCACTGGTATTGAACGGGCGAATTCGTTCTCTTCATGATGGAAAACAGTACCTCATCAATAAAGAACAGTTCAACACACACTTTGAGCAGGTGGAGAAATACCGTAAGCTTATCCAGGACTACCTCAATGAACCAATTCCAGAAGATATTGATGTGCATGATGAGGATTAAACCTATATGTTTTAAAGAGAGCAATGCCTCTCTTATTAAAGGAGAATAAATATGCCCAAAAATCAAAAAGCGCAGGCGAATACACTTATCTTTCGTGTAAAAGAAAAATCAGAACTGCTTTCATTTCTTTTAGAAGCAATGCCTAATCGTAGCAGGAACTCCGTGAAATCTATTTTGACAAGAGGACAGGTTACAGTGGATGATCATATTGAAACAAAGCATAACTATCCATTAAAACCAGGACAAACGATTACGATACTTAAAAATAAAGCTGCTGTAAAAAGACAGGCATTAATTGGGATGTCAATTTTATATGAAGACGATGATATTATCGTCATAAATAAAGAAGCTGGTCTGTTATCCATTGCCACACCAAAAGAAAAAAAGCAGACGGCTCATTATCAGTTAATGGAGCATGTGCGTATTCAAGATCCTGCGAACCGCATTTTTGTTGTGCATCGGCTCGATAAAAACACATCGGGTGTGATGATGTTTGCAAAAAGCGAAGCGGTGAAGCTTAAGCTACAGGACAATTGGAAGCAGGCTGTTAGGGAAAGAAAGTATGTGGCAGTAGTAGAAGGAAAGGTCAAACAGGAGAAGGGTTACGTTTCCTCTTGGCTGTTAGAAAGTAAAACACATGTTATGTATTCAACGCAAAATAAAGACAACGGCCAATTTGCTAAAACGCATTATAAAAGGTTGAAGGCAAATGATAGTTTCTCCTTGATGGAATTAGAGCTAGAGACTGGACGGAAGAACCAAATTCGTGTTCACATGCAGGATCTCGGACACCCGATCGTTGGAGACAAAAAGTATGGCTCCACTCAAAATCCAATTGGACGAGTCGGGCTTCATGCACATGTATTATCTTTTTACCATCCAACAACGGAACAACCGATGTATTTTAAAGCAGATGTTCCGAAATCATTTTTAACGAAAACAAAATAAGCAACGTACAGGATAACCTGCTACTGAAGCAGGTTATTTATTTTGGGTAAAAAACAGATAAATCAAAAAAGTAATTGAGTCTGGTAGAATTTTCTAGGTATAATGGTAGAAAGAAGAGGAGGGTACTATGAACAAAAAGCTCATCTTGCTTGATATTATATGCTATGCCGTTGTCCCATATCTTATCTGGAATTACGGGAGAGAGAGTCTAGGGGATTATTGGGCGATTATATTGTCAACCGTACCTGGTTTCATCTACACGGTTTATCGATTTTTTAAGGAAAAACAATTAAATATTGCTGGCTTATTTATCTTGGGTTCCCTGACAATCAGCACGACTGTAAACCTTCTTTCCTCCTCTGCGGAAAGTATGCTCTGGAATCAGGTTTATTTGGGTATGTCTTACGGATTAGTATTCTTATTATCTATTTTTATCAAACAACCGTTAGCTTTACATTTTATGGTGGATTGGGCTTACTTACAGGGGTTTGCGCGGCAAGATAGTAGAACGTTATATTTCAAACCGCAATTATTGAAATGGTTTCAACTTTTGACGTTACTATTTGTTGCTCGAAGTATCTTTATGAATGGATTGAAAGCTTTCCTGTTACAAACATACGGTACAGCTGGCTATGGTAAAATGCTTATTTATATGAATATTAGCGGATGGATATTTTCTGCCGTTGTGACTCTAGGATTTGTGTTCATTGGTGTGAAAATCAATCAATATGTAAATGGTGGTGAAGAAGCAAAAGTAGCTGTTGAAAAGTAAAACAAGAAAGGTGGAGATGGTCATAGATCCTATTAATTTCAAAGAAAAATTATCTTTATTCCATGAGCGGTGGTCTCCAAAAGTTATCGGAGAAATGAATGATTATCAGTTTAAACTGGTTAAGGTGGAGGGGGAGTTTGTTTGGCATTCCCATAAAGATACAGATGAAGTGTTTATCGTATTGGAAGGTGAAATGAAGATAGCCTTTCGAGATGGTGAAACGCGGCTGTCCAAAGGAGAAATGTATATCGTCCCAAAAGGTGTGGAGCACAAACCTATTGCCGAAACAGAGTGTCATATTATGCTTGTCGAACCAAAAGGTGTGGTGAACACAGGTGAGGCTAGCTCTGAGTTAACAGCTGAACAGGATGTTTGGATTTAGCTTGAACAAATACATAATATTGGAGAGAGAGTAGAAAATATGAAAAAACAAAATGGTAGAGTCGTAGGTTTTGAGATGAATAGCCAGGAACCTGAGAAAGCAGCAGCTTTTTATGCGAATGTTTTCGGCTGGGAAGTCGCTGAGCCAAAATGGGATTATTGGGCTGTGAAAACTGGGGAGGACGGGATCGACGGCGGGATTGCAAAAGGCCCACAAGATTACCCACACGGGATAAGAGTGCAAATCGAAGTAGAATCGATTACTGAAACGATAGCACAGGCTGTTGAAAACGGTGCTATAATTGTAAGAGAAAAAATGGATTTTGATTCATTTTACCTCGCTTATCTTGTAGACCCCTCCGGAGTAGGCATTGGTTTAGTAGAACAGAAATAGTCTGCAAGTAGGGGCTCAATTTTGAAGTGAAAAGTCTGCAAATGAATCGAAAATGACATAGAGTGAATCGAGAATGCTGCTAGTGAATCGAAAGCGACATAGAGTGAAATGAGAATGCTACAAGTGAAACGAGAGCGACATAAAGTAAAACGAGAATGCCGCAAAGTGAAACGACAACGACATATAGTGAAACCAAACGGCGGCAAAGTGAATCGAAAACGTGATAAGTGAATCCAAAGCATCTCAAAGTGAAACCACCATACCCCAAAGAGCGAGCGAGACTAAACCGTCTCACCCTCTCAAAAAGCAATAGCTTAAAACGGTGCTTTTTCTATAGTTCTACCTTGTCTCCCATGGGTGGTTTCTGCCATTTGCAGTGAACGAATAACTGCTTCTTCTGTTGTTTCCACTACAGCTTGAAATAGCTGGTTCATAACCTCATGATCATCTCGCAAGTAGACCATTGTCTCATCAGCTTTCCCAGCGTGGTGTTCATAAGTATTCGCTGTGGAAAATGCAATGGCGATATCCCCACTACCATTGTCCAGATGACTTCCCGTTCTGCCAAGCCCAGCTGCACAGCGCTTGGCTAGTCTATTTAATTGCCTGTCATAAAGAGGCGCATCTGTTGCAACAATCATCATAATCGACCCATCTGGTGTCTCAAGCTTATGCTTGCCCCAATCTGCAAACAAAGCTTCTTCTCGTTTGCCAAAATTACTTACCACCAGGCATCCCAGCGTGTAATGCTCTTTTTCAGTTGAGATAATGCGTGATGCAGTCCCTACACCACCTTTATAACCAAAGCAGACCATGCCTTTTCCTGCTCCTACCGCCCCTTCTGTTGCCGGCTGTTCCGTGGCCGCTTCTATTGCCTGTATCGCGTGAGCTGGTTTAACTGCTTGCTCCCGAATCGAGTTCAGGTAACTGTCATTACACTCCCCAACTACAATATTGATGGAGCTTGTTGTATCCCCAATATCCTTTGTCGTCTGAAGCATATACTCCAATGTCCCTTGCCAAACGGCCCCCACACTAAAAGTGTTAGTGAGCATAATAGGGGCTTCAAGTAGCCCTATTTCCTCTAGCTGTGCTAGACCTGTAGTTTTTCCATAACCATTTATAATGGCACTACCAGCACGGACTTTTTTGTAAAATAAATTATCTTCGTGTGGAAGAATCGCTGTTACTCCCGTACAAATTGTCTTATTTTCGTCCAGCTTTTCATACAATGTAACATGTCCTACTTTTACACCAATCACATCAGTAATACAGTTTGCCTTTCCCTTATCAAGTGTCAAATGCCCAGCTCCCTTCTCTATTTTCTATAGTATAACAAAAGAGAATACCAAAAACGCTGTTATTTTAGTGAGCGATCTCTGCTTTTCTTAGTATGTTATGTGCTGGAAAGAGACAGACTATACATAACTGAATGAAACGGAGGCATCGTGATGAAAAGGATACTGTTCATCGTATTTGCTATTAGTATTGTAATAGGCTCTGTATATAATCTTATGCTTGCCGATAAGGAGGCAGAGCATTCCAAAGGCTTATACAATGGGGAAGAAAGTGTGGAAGTTAGCGGAACCGTTCCTCTAAGCGTAAATGTAGGGGATAAGGCACCCGACTTTGAACTGAAAACACTAGAAGGTGAACAAGTGAGGCTCTCTGACTATCGAGGAGAGCGGGTGTTGTTAAACTTTTGGTCTACCTGGTGCCCGCCATGCAGGCAGGAGATGCCAGATATGCAGCAGTTTTTTCAGGATCAGGATCCTGTCATCTTAGCCGTTAACCTGACTGATACAGAAGTGAATCAAAAGACAGTGAGAGAATTTATAGAGGAATTTGGCGTCACCTTTCCAGTCTTATTGGACGAAAAGGCTAAAGTAAGTCAGTTATATCGTATACAGCCAATTCCTACTACGTATTTCATTGATGCCGAGGGAAAAATAAGGTATAAAGCCTTTGGTGCCTTAACCTACGAACAGATGATACAGGAATATGAAAAATTGAGCGAAACATCAAAATAGCCGTTTAACTATTCGAAGATAGGGTATAAAATACCTAGCGTAGCGCGCTACTGGGAGGACATTTTAGTGGAGTATACGAAAGAAGAGCTGTTTTATTTTAAAAGAGACCGAGAGTATTTAACGGAGCTTCTTCAAAAATATGAAGATGACCAGATAAAAATAAAAATACAGGAAGAGATCCGTTTTCTTGAATCGATCCTAACACATTAATTTAAGCCCTCTATGGATGCAAAATATACACCTGCACACCTGATTCTGATTCAGCAAGAGCTCCAAATGCGGGGCTTTTTTTGTATGTTAAAAATGTTAGCCAAGAGGCAATGACAGTAGTATAACTTTAAATTCCCAGTATATGAAAGACGTAGGTGTTTTTGCTAAAAGATGAGGGACTGTAGGCTTTTAATATGTTCGTAATTAATATCGAAGTGTACGAAAGCAATAAGATACGTATGGAATGAGTTGCTTGCATTCTATATAAATTTCAGTTATAACATAGATACAACCGAATAATTAGAATTTCCTTCGGGGTCGGGTGAAATTCCCAACCGGCGGTGATGAAGTGTTATGCTTCTAAGTCCGTGACCCGTGCGGCGCAATGCCAAGCGGTGGATCTGGTGAAACTCCAGAGCCGACAGTAAAGTCTGGATGGGAGAAGGAATTGAAAAGCGAGCATGTTTATTAGGAAACGCCTTATTATGCTATGTGCATGTTGCACTGTTATAGTAGGACATTGTTTTATCAGCGTGCTTTATTAGCTTATTAAATTCTGCCCTTTTACCCTCTGAAGCGATATTCAGGGGGTTTTTAATGCAATTAAATTTGAAGGGGAGGATCGTATGTTTACAGGAATAATAGAAGAAAAAGGGACATTGCTCAGGAAAAAACGTGTGTCAGAACGTGCGGTTACGCTAAGCATTAAAGCGGAACAAATTCTGTCAGACATGAATATTGGGGATAGCATTGCAATTAATGGGATCTGTTTAACGGTTACGCGTTTTTCGGATCATTCATTTGAAGTGGATGTTATGCCAGAAACGATTAAAGCAACATCCCTTAACGCCACACAAGAAGGGGACTTCGTTAATCTAGAAAGGGCAATGGCTGCAAATGGTAGGTTCGGTGGTCACTTTGTATCAGGTCATGTAGATACAACAGCAGAGATCGTATACAAAGCGCAGCAAGAAAATGCGATCTATTTTAGGATCAAACTACCTGCTAACTACAAAAGCTTATTGTTGCCAAAAGGATCGATCACAATTGATGGTATTAGTCTGACCATATTTGACGTGGAAGATAGTACTGTTACGATTTCGATTATTCCACATACATCAGCACAAACTACATTAGGAACAAGAGAAGTGGGAGATTTCGTGAACATTGAGTGCGACATGCTAGCCAAACATGTACAGCACCTCTTGCAGTTTACGGAAAATGCTCCAAAAAGCAATCTAAATAAAACATTTCTACAGGATAAAGGGTTTTTATAAGACAAGTTTAAGAAAGGAGTGATGATTATGTTTCATACTATTGAAGAAGCAATCGCGGACCTACAAGAAGGTAATATTGTAATTGTTGTAGATGATGCAGATCGTGAGAATGAAGGAGACTTCGTGGGTTTAGCAGAAAAAGCGACACCGGAAATGATTAATTTTATGATTACACATGGCAAGGGACTCGTTTGTACAGCTATCACCTCAGACATTGCTAAAGCTGCAGGCCTAGAATTAATGAAGCGTAACAGCACGGATCCGTTGTCGACAGCCTTCACTGTCAGTGTAGACCACATTACAACGACAACGGGAATTAGTGCACCAGAAAGAGCTAAAACAATTCAAGCACTCACGGATAAACAGGTAGCAGCTGATCAATTTAAACAACCAGGTCACGTCTTCCCACTGATCGCTAAGGAAGAGGGTGTACTCGCCCGTAGAGGTCATACAGAAGCTGCGGTTGACTTAGCATTGCTAAGTGATGCAGCTCCCTCTGGTGTGATTTGTGAGATCGTGAAAGAGGATGGCACAATGGCACGAGTCCCTGATTTAGCCGTTATGGCCGAACGGTTCGGATTAAAAATGATCACAATAGAAGACTTGGCAGCATACAGGAAAAAGCAGCAACAATATATGATGGAGAGGGGATAATAAAATGGGAAACGTATTTGCAGGGAATTTAGTTGGTACTGACATGAAAATAGGAATAGTGGTTGGAAGGTTTAATGACTTTATCACAAGTAAATTATTCGAAGGTGCAAAGGATACATTAATGAGGCATGGTGTGCCTGAAGAAAATATAGATGTGGCTTGGGTTCCAGGAGCATTTGAAATTCCACTTGCTGCAATGAAGATGGCAAAAAAGGAACAATATGATGCTGTGATTACATTGGGGACGGTCATTCGTGGTTCCACTCCTCATTTTGATTATGTGTGTAGTGAAGCAGCTAAAGGTGTGGGGCAAGCTGCAATGCAAACAGAAAAACCCGTCATCTTTGGTGTGTTGACAACAGAAACAATTGAACAGGCAATTGAACGTGCTGGAACGAAAGCAGGAAATAAAGGTGCAGAGGCAGCAACAGCTGCTATTGAAATGGTAAGTTTACTGAAACAATTTTAATTAAACGTGAGGAAAGGTCGGGCAGTGTCCCGGCCTTTTTAAATGCAGATAAAGAGAGAGTTATTGTTTTTAAAAGCATTTAGTATTTTTATACCAAAATGCGGCTTGTTTCCTAATGTCATATTCAGTATTAATTAGGTTGGAATTCTATTAATGGGGAGATGGATTTTAAGAATAAACCAGTCATCATTAAGCTCTGCATCGATATTTCCATTCATTTTTTCCACTAATTTTTTAGAAAGATAAAGACCTAATCCACTTGATTCGGTGTTCGTTCTACTGGTAATTTCTGTGTAGAATCGCATAAATACTTTTTCTATGGCGACTTTACTATCTGTTTTAATGTCATTTCGAATTGTGAGTATTAGATGGTTTTCTTTCATGTTATAGTCGATAATCGTTTTGCTTTTAGCGTAACGTAGGATGTTTTGGATAACATTTTGGATAACACGAATAAGCATTATTCTGTCAGCTATGATTTTTTGTTCATATATTTCTTCTGGAAATTGAACTTCAATTTGTTTTTTCTCCAATTGATCGTAAAAGTCTAAGAAAGTTTGTTCTACTAGCTTGGAGAGAGAAAAAGTAGATAATGCTATTTCTTTTTGATTCGTTTCAATACGTGCTAAGTCATAAAAGTGATCGGTCATTTCCATAAGTCGCGTGATGGAGTGTTCAATAATCTTGAGGTAGTTCGCCCTGTTAGCTTGATCTGTAGACGTATGCAGAAGTTGAACATAGCCTTTAATGGACGTAAGTGGTGTCCGTAAATCATGAGACAGACCAGCGATGGATAACTTCACATTCTCCTCCATTTGTATTGCTTGGCGATTTTTTTCTTCATATTCATCAATCATATGATTCAATTCATCAACTAAATCTAGCAATGTCTTCTCACGAAAATCTAGAAATAACCTGCTTCCAAAACTGGAATCAACTGAAATTTCCCTAACTCTCTGTATTAATTTCCTTTGTTCTCTCCTTAAAAAGATAATATAAAGAAGAAGCGATAATGCCAGGAAAACAAATATCCATCCCCACATACCAATCACTTCTCCTTTCTTAGTTAACAAATTTGAAGCCTATGCCCCATACTGTTTTAATATAGTTTGTGCCATCTATGTTAAGCTTATTTCGTAAATTGCTAATATGCATGTTAATCGTTTTATCGCTGTCAAAATAGGGTTCATTCCAAACACTTTCATAAATATTGGCACGACTGAATACCTTTTGTGGATTCTCGAGAAATAGGAGGAGAATAGCATATTCCCGGCCAGTAAGATGTAGTGTTTGATCATTTATCCTCACTTCACGTGTCTCTAAATTCACATTAATATTTTTGTAATGAATTTCTTTCGTATTGGTAATAGAAGGCTTTGTTGTATGCCGTAATTGAATGTTAATCCGCGCAAGCAGTTCTTTAATATCAAAAGGTTTTATGATGTAATCATCTGCCCCATTTGTCAAAAGTTCCAATTTAGAATTTTGATCATTCTTTGCTGAAACTACAATGACAGAGGTAGTTGAATTACGCCGGATGTCTTGAAGAAATTCTTTCCCATTCATTCCAGGAAGCATCAAATCTAAAAGAACTACATCAACTTGATTTTGTTCAAATAGCAATTTTCCCTCTGTCCCTGAGTACGCACTAAGTGTTTTAAAATCATGTAAAACTAACGTATCTTTGATAAGTGAATGAATTGCATTATCGTCTTCAATGATTAATATCGTAGCCATATCTATTCGACCTACTTTATATCTGTTCTATTAAAATGAAGGATTCCTAACGTTGATGATAGCACAATGGTGATAAGACTGACTAATATCATTTCAGGGTATTTTGCGATATCAGCTAGGTTTGCAAAATCTGAATAGTTCAAGTAAGTTTCCGTAAACCAGAACGTGACATATTTAAAATGCTCGGTTTGTAGGAAAATTTCAGGTAAAAAAGCTGTCGCCATTGTATATAGAAAACTCCAAATAAGCGAGATGCTGCTATTTTTAGTTAGAAAGCTAATCATCACATAAATTGATACGTTCGCCAAAATTAATAAATAAAGCGTGCTAAAAGTCTTAATAGCATAACCGAAGTAATCGTTAATCTCTGCAACTTCACCAAAGCCAAATACTAATGAAAAGAGTATAATACCAATTGCCGTCAATATAATTACACCAATGAAAGAGATTAAGGCAGTTATCACTAGCTTTGACAAATAATAGAGAGTACGACCACGACCTAATGATAGCGCATTTCGAATGGTTCCATTTTGAAATTCTTCCCCAATAAAGAAACTAATAAAAGCACTGAAGACAAGTAAAATTGTAAACCCGTTTTTTTCCATCATCAGAATACCAGTAGCTCCATTGATGACTGTATCCTTTACTTGGACGAGTTCCTTCCCGTTATCCACTTCTAATATACTGTTGACGGCTTGCATAATCGGGAGTAAGAGTAAGATACCTAGGACGATCCATAACTTTTTACTTCTATGCAATTTAAATTTTTCCGCCGTTAAAAGATTAAGCATTTGGTGTTCCTCCCGTTAATTGTAAGAAATATTCTTCAAGTTTTTGTCTGGTAGTACCAATTCTCAAAATCTCCACGTTTGCTAAGACTAATGAACGGTTGATTTTTGCAACGTCATCTAAGTGTTCATAAATGTTGATTCCCGTCCCACTGATTACTTCATAATCACGAATCCCCAATTCATCGAGTACAATGACTGCGCTTTGAACATCCATTGTTTCTAATTCAATGTATTGCCGGGTTTTACTCGCTAACTCTTCTTTAGAAAGTTCACTAATCAGTTTTCCATCATGTAAAATACCGTAATGGGTGGCAACCTGTGAAAGTTCATCTAGCAAATGACTAGATAGTAAGACTGTTATACCACGTTCTGTCACCAATCGTTGGATGATTTCACGCATATTCACAATTCCTGATGGGTCAAGCCCGTTTGTCGGTTCATCTAAAATTAGAAACTCAGGGTTTGTAATAAGTGTGGAGGCTATCGCTAAACGTTGTCGCATTCCTAAAGAGAAGTTCTTAGCTTTCTTCTTACCTGTATTTTCCAAGTTCATTAAACGAAGTAAATCATCAATCTCTCGCTCACTTACGCCCCCGTTAGCGGCTTGTACCTTTAAGTTCTCTTGGGCTGTTAATTCTGGATAAAGTGCCGGTGTTTCAATGGATTGGCCCATTTTTCTTCGTGCCAGCTGCAATCCTTTTTTGTCAGTTTTTCCAAAAAGTTCAATGTCGCCTTCGTTGACTTTAATTAAACCCATAACTGTGCGCATGAATGTCGATTTTCCCGCGCCATTTTTTCCGATCAATCCATATATCATACCTCGTTTAATTTCAATCGATACTTTATCGAGTGCTTTGTTTTCGCCGTATATCTTCGTAATATTCGTAGCCTTGAAAATCGTTTCCGACATACCTATCATCCTTTCTTTGCTGACTAACTTAATAATAAGCGGAAGGCATAAATAATTAGACAAGAAAAGTATAAAAAAAGTGTAAAGAGTATCCGATCAATCAAATGGTGCGGTCAATCAACCGCAGGAGCGATCCAATCGATCACATGTCGTTTTTAATTAACCATAAGAGCGATCCAATCGATCACATGTCGTTTTTAATCAACCATAAGAGCGATCCAATCGATCACATGTCGTTTTTAATCAACCATAAGAGCGATCCGATCGATCAAATGACGTGTCCAATCAACCGCAGGAGAGAAGCAATCGATCACATGTCGTTTTTAATCAACCGTAAGAGCGATCCAATCGATCACATGTCGTTTTTAATCAACCATAAGAGCGATCCAATCGATCACATGTCGTTTTTAATCAACCGTAAGAGCGATCCAATCAACCAAAAGTCGTGGTAAATCAACCACGACAATGTTTTAATCAACCAAATGACCGCCCCAATCAACTAAAGCTGCCTTTAGCGAACAGCACTAACCTCCACCATACATAGTCTCCCAATAGATGGTGAATTAAAGCCTTAGCGCTGGTTAATTTCACATGACCGCAAATCTCTGTTGCTTCAATCAGCCAGTCTATGCTTCTCTTAATGGAAAAAAGCTTCTCAGTAAGATAAACTGGTTGGTAGGGAAATTTATTCTGGTGTAACCGTCCGTAAGACTCCTCCTTCAAAACATGAAACAGTGGTGTTTAAGTGGGAGTAAACGGACGCTAATACCCTGATTCGTTCGACTAATAGTCAGTGGGGGGGAGAACGACACCCACGCTGATTAAAGTTTCACTTTATAATTCGGAGGCGATTAACATAAAATTACTAGGAATACAGCTTGTCATGATAGCGGTTATATGGGTAGGCATGGCCTTCTTTTATTCCGAAATGACGCCTGTGAGCAAAGGGATATTTTACTTGGTAACATCATGGTTATTACTTTTGTTGGTACTGGTTACAAAGGATTGGCTAAAAGCTAGAAAAAGATGAGGATGAGTTAACAATGCTAACATTAGAAAATTTACATAAATCCTTCGGGGACAAAATATTATTCGATTCCGTTACGAGCACCATTACAGATCGGGAAAGAATTGGGCTGATTGGAGTAAATGGAACGGGGAAATCCACCTTTTTGAAAACAATTGCTGGGCTGGAAGCACCGGAAAAGGGCACCATCAAACACCCAAAAGATTATCGGATTGAATACTTAGCCCAAGATCCACCACTTAATCCTGAACTGAATGTAATGGAACAAATCTATTACGGAGATTCTGTGATTATGCAGGTAATGCGTAACTATGAGCAGGCATTGTTGAAACTGCAAGAGGAACCGGAAAGCAATGAAGCGCAAAGCAGATTAATAAAGATGCAACAAAAAATGGACGAAGCAGAGGCATGGGAAGCTAACACAGCTGCAAAGTCTGTTTTGACAAAGCTTGGAATTACCGATTTTGATAAACAAGTAACAGAACTATCGGGCGGCCAGAAGAAACGAGTAGCTATTGCCAAGGCGCTGATTCAGCCTGCAGACCTTTTGATTTTAGATGAACCGACAAACCATCTTGATAATGAGACAGTAGAGTGGTTGGAGAAATATTTGCAGACATACAAAGGATCCTTGCTGCTCGTTACGCATGATAGGTATTTTTTAAATCGGGTCACCAATCGAATTTATGAGTTAGATAAAGGTAATTTGTATGTGTATGAAGGAAACTATGAAATATTTCTTGAGAAAAAAGCGGAACGTGAAGCGCTTGAGGCAAGCAATGAAGCGAAGCATCAGAATACTTTAAAACGTGAACTAGCATGGTTAAGACGTGGAGCAAAAGCTAGATCCACAAAGCAAAAGGCTCGAATAGGGCGCGTTGAAGAAATGAAGGAAGAAACATTTGATACGAAGAAAGAGCAAGTTGATTTTAAAGTAGGGTCAACCAGGCTAGGAAAGAAAGTGTTGGAGCTACAGGAAATCAGCAAATCATTTGGTGAAAAAAGACTAATCAATGAATTCAGCCGTTTGATTGTGCCAGGTGAGCGGTTAGGTATTATTGGACCTAATGGTACGGGAAAATCAACGCTGTTAAATATTATGGCAGGTCGTATCAAGCCAGATGGCGGTCAGGTTGAAGTTGGAGAAACGGTCAACATCGGGTACTATACACAAGGTGATGAAGAGCTTGATGGATCACAACGCATTATTGATTACATTAAGGAAGTTGCAGAAGTAATTCACACGAGTGATGGTGACGTTATTACAGCTGAACAAATGCTTGAGCGTTTTCTATTTTCCCGCTCCGCACAGTGGACGTATATCCGCAAGCTATCTGGTGGGGAAAGACGTCGTCTATACCTTTTAAAGGTTTTAATGCAAGAACCAAATGTCCTCTTCCTTGATGAGCCGACAAATGACTTGGATACTCAGACGCTGGGAGTGCTGGAGGAATATTTGGATCAGTTCCCTGGTGTTGTAGTTACAGTATCGCATGATCGCTATTTTCTAGATCGTGTAGTAGATCGTTTAATCGTCTTTAAAGGCAACGGTGCGGTAGGTGAGTACTATGGTAATTATAGTGAGTACCTTGAACAGGCTCAGGCTGAACAAAGCGTCACAACAGCACCAAGGGCAGTAAAAGAAAAACCAAAGCAGAAAAAGAAAAAGCTATCCTATAATGAGCAACGAGAATGGAATACCATTGAAGAAGAAATTATGGAGCTAGAGAGTCGGATAGATGAACTAAAAGCAGGGATTATAGATGCTGGTAGTGATTCTGAAAAAGTCCAAAAGCTCTTCCAGGAACAAGAAAAAGCAGAAGTAGCACTGGAACAGAAGATGGAGCGTTGGGAAGAGCTTTCACTCATGGTGGAAGAATTTGAAAATAATAAGTAAGTTAGAGGCCTCCCAGGATTTTGGGAGGCTATTTTATTATAAAATATGGTTAGGGGTACTGATCAGCCACCGAGGTAGAAAGCAAGCATCGGCTGAGAGGGAGTGAGTATCGGCTTTGAGATAAGGAGTATCGCTCATGAGGTAAGAGGAATCGGCTGAGAAATAGAAGATATCGCCCGAGAGCAGAAGACTATCGGCTCCGAGACTAAAAGTATCACCCGAGAAACCGAAACATCACCTGAAATCAAGATAACATCGCCCAACAACACGATAACTTCACCTGAGAGGCAGAAGTTTCACCCAAAAGCCTCGATTTATCCGAGCGTGCACTTCTTATTTTTGCTAAATACATGGTTTTTACTATATTGTCCACACTAAGCCTACTATATAAATATGGGTGGGCTGATAATGGGCGAAGACCAGCTTTATAATAAAATACTCGAGGTAAAAGAAGAGCTACATAATTTACAACACACCTACTGGGAAATGACTACCAGTTTCGATACATGGCGTTTTTGGTTTCTGCTAGGAAGCATGATTATTGCACTAATCATTTTGTATTTTACTGTGGATAGAAAAAGACTCTTTGAACTTACTTTTTTTGGTTTTACCATACATGTACTTTGGGCAAATACAGATCAGATTTTAACATCCCTCAATTATTTCAGCTATCCACATAGTCTAACTTATTTAATGACTACAGGATTTACCTCAACCACAGTGGTATTCCCAGTAGTATTTATGCTTGTATATCAATATTGTCTTAAGAAAGGGAAAAACTTTTTCCTCTATACTATCGTACTAAATCTGTTATTTGCTTTTGGTATGGGACCGTTGTATGTATACCTCGGCTTTCTAGAAATGAACAAAGGTATGAATTATGGGTTTCTTTATCTAATTGACCTTGTTACTGTTTTTGTTGCTTTTGCTTTCACGAAATTATTTAAGATGATGAAACAGGATTGGAAGGCGAAGCAATGAGGAAAGGGTTTTTTATCGGCATAGTTTCTTATATTGGGTATAAACTAAACCTATTATTATAAATGGGTGGTTTTAGAAATGAGTGAAGAACAACTATACAAGAAGATATATGATGTTAAGGAACATTTAGCAAAGTTACACAGAGATTTTTGGAATGATTACTCAGACTTTGAGACATGGTATTTTTGGTTTAACCTTCTGTCGATTTTCTTGCCATTACTAATTCTTTATTTTTTGCTTGATCGTAAACGAATCTTTGAAATTTCATTTTACGGGTTTACAGCGCATATTCTCTGGGCCAATCTAGATAATATCTTAGCTTCCCAAAATTATTTGCTGCACCCTCACAGTCTATCCTATTTGCTTCCAGTAGGCTTTTCCGTTACTGCGGTTATATTTCCGGTCGTCTTCATGCTGGTTTACCAATATTGTACAAAACATAACAAAAATATCTGGATCTTTTTTATTGGAACATCAGTCGTCTTTGCTTTTGGGTTCGGAGGTTTTTCTGTTTTGGTAGGACTGGTGGAAATGCATAAAGGCATGAATCTGTTCTATCTGTTTCTTATTGATATTGTAATTGCCTTCCTCGCGTATGGATTTACTAAGTTATTTATCATGATTAAGCATGATAAGAGAGCAGATTAAAAGCAAAAGCAGGCTATAATTTCTACAGCCTGCTCTTTTTATTATTCTGTTAGACCTTCTATCTCAATGCTTTCTACAATACCGGTGCCGTTATCACGAATATTTGCTTCAAAAGTAATATTATCACCAGGTTGCATGAAAATGGCGAGTTGGGATTTCCCTGAACTAACATTATAAATAGTGTTATCATCTTTAATTAAAAATTGTACTACTTGCCCGTTGTTTTGATTGCTTACAAGTACTCTTTCTACTTCCCCGCTCCGTTCTTCCAAAGCAGATTCTCCTGTAGAGGAAACATTGCTTGGATCTTGGGCGAGCGCAAGGCGATATGCTTCCAGTGTTTGTCGAGCTGTGTCACCAAACACTACAAAGTCAGAATCAGAAGCCTTGATATAGGCATAGTGCTTGAATAAACCGTTTGGATCCAGAACATTTACAACCCATGTTGGATCCCCATCAATGTTGTATAGTACAGGCATTGATCCAGTCCAATTCTTCTCTGGGAATTCTTTGTTTACTATTTCTTTTGCCCCTTTACTGTCCATAATTCCATTGTTTTTATCACCATTGTAGTAGGTGAGCTCTCCTGTACGAGCATTAATTAAGGTGTAACCTAAAGCGGAATCAATATTCTCTTTTGGTGAGGACATGTCAGTAAAGTAATGCATTTCTCCATTTTCATCAAAAATCGGCGTGACATTACTTTCGGTTCCAGAGCCATTTGGTATTTTTACATCTCGTTTACCAAAAATGGAGTTTAACCAGCCATGTACATACTTACCAAAGTACTCGTTTTCATCAGAAGCCATTTCAGAGCTGACAGAGCCATCTATAAAATCAGGCGCCTCATTTGTCTTGTATAAAGTGACATCACTTGTTACCGGGTCGACAATGGCAACATTTAGTTTCTCTACATTTGGTTTGTTTGTAAGACCGATTGGTTTATAAAGCGTTTGGACATACCATGGTTTTCCATCTTCGTCCACTTCCAACTGTGGTTCCCCACTTTGAATATAGTTAGGGTAAGCACCGTAAATAGTACGCTTTACATTATGATTAAAAAAGCTTGAATTCGTGTATTTCATTTTACTCTCTACAAACTGTGGTTGTGCGTTAACATCTGTCGCGGAAATGGTGAAATACCCTTCCGTTTCTTTGCCTCGGAAGTAACGCCAAAAGTCAGTAAACTCGACAGGAGCAACAAACACAATATCATCGTTGACTTTTTGCACTTGCAGTTTCCCTAAGTCGTAGAATTGTGTATTTGGAACAACACTCATTGCTTTTTGCACCTTGTTTCTTGCAAATTCAGGGGATACGACAATTGGTGTAGCGTCCTTATCCAATGGTTTTGCTTCTGGTATTTCTTCTTTAGGGATAGACTCATAAGAATCATCCAATCCAAAAATACCTAGTACAAAGAAAGTAGGTATAGCTAGGATTGCTAGTAGAACAATCACCCCAGAGACAGTGTCTAGCTGCTTGCTAGACTTTGTAAATGGCTGACTTGTCGTTAAAGCGTAGAGTCCAACCATACCTGCAATTCCGATAACGATGTTAGATATAGTCATATTTGGAATGGTCATCGGCAGCATAATAACGTATATTGCAATCGCTCCAATAATAAATAGCACGATAAAGATGAGCAGAACTGCTTTCAATGTGGTCTTGCGATGTCTTTTATTGTTGATAACAAAAAACAGTGAAATAATTAGATACAATATAAATGAGAGTATCGTGGTGCTTAAAATACCTGTCATGATTTCAACTCCTATGTGTTTTCTCTGTCGGAATGTAATACGTTGTGAATGTAAAAAAGTTTCATTTCGAGACAATTTCGTTTGAAAACATAAGGTTGTATATTAGACTGAGGTCAATACAGATGAAAAAAGAGGGAAATAAATGAAACAGATATATAGCGATATTATTCAGTTTCGCGGAAGTCATTATGATTTTGGCTATAAGCAGGGACTAGAATTAAAGGACTCGCACACATTGCAAAACAGAAAAAAACAGTGGAAAATTCGCAGGCCACGTTTCACCATTTCGGTGGAAGAAGTAAAACAGGTGATAGTGCCGTTTGCACCTGCTATCTGGGATGAGCTTCGTGGATTACAGGATGCACTAGAATGGAAAATGGAGGATGTATTACAGGAGTTTGGGGGATACCGCTTGGAATATACGAAAAGTGGTTGCTCCATTTTTACAGGATCTGACTACATGGTGAGAAATTATGATTATCATCCTAAAACATATGAAGGAAGATATACCATATTCCAACCGAGTGACCAAGGCTATGCAGTCATCGGTCCATCTCAGCGGATTACCGGACGGATGGACGGAATGAACGAAAAAGGCCTTGCGATGGGCTATAACTTTATGCATCGTAAAAAGCCAGGCGACGGTTTTATTTGTAATATGATAGGTAGAATTCTCTTAGAAACCTGTGCTGATGTGGATGAAGCTATTTCCTTATTAAAAGAAATACCACACCGCCATTCATTCAGTTATGTATTATTAGATAAAAGTGGAGAAACGTACGTGGTAGAGGCGACACCAAGAGCAGTAGAAGTACGTCAATCAAATATATGTACAAATCACTTTGAAATCCAGAAGGACGAAAATCGCCATCATTTAGATGATTCGTATAAACGTTATGCATCCATCGCAAGTCAAAAAGAAAATGTCCTTGATCCTTACAAAGCTTTTCGCATGTTAAATGATACAGACAAAGGTGTATTTTCAACAAAGTATAAGCAATGGGCAGGAACCATTCATACATCCGTTTATTTCCCTCAGGCCGGGAAGGTATGGTTCGCGCTAGGTGGTGACCGGGAGCCTATGATATTTAACTTCCAAAAGTGGCTACAAGGGGAGAGGATCCAAGCAAAACGGATACTGGGACAAGTGGACACAGAATTGCCGTTCGTTCATATGGAAAAAAATGTTCGTTAACCTTGTATGAAGGGCAACAAAACGTAGGGGATGTTAAAAGTGACGATCTACCACTTGTATTGAATAACTTACAAAAAAGATGTTTAATTTGTGCAACTTTAAGGAAACATAATTTAAGACTTTATTTTTGTGAAAATGCAGTTATAATAGACTCAGAATGCATTACTATGTAGGAGGTTGCGGAATGAAGTTATTTCAGGTTAGAAAGGGACAGTTCGTATTCTATAATAACGAGCTACATAAAGTATATACGGTAAAACCTATGTTTAAGAAGTCTGTCCATTTATATCGTCTAAAGGATATGAAACAAATCTTGACGAAAGCAAGTGAGATTACGCTATACAGACCACAGCATAATGATACCTTTATCTTTTATGGAAAACGTTATACTGTAGATAAAGATCGTAAGCCAGAGCCAGGTGATTATATTTTAATTACCAAGCCTGCACCAGACTTCCTTGATCACTATTCATTGAACGAGATTGAAAAAGTGGACAGTGTTGAAGATGGTAACGTTGTTACAACAAGAGATAATGGCGTAAAGCATAGTGAATATGTTGTTATGGTCCCTGGAAGATCAGAAGCAAGCCAGGAAATTGCTTATTACGATAAGAATCTTGTACCGGAAGCACAACAGCTTGAGGATGAGTCAATTAGCTATCTGGCTGAAAGTGATAACTCGCTTAACCCGGTAGTCGGTGACATTTATATTGATGTTAGAAATAGCACAAAGGCAATGATTGTGGCAATGACAGAAGATGAAGTCGTATTTGGCCATGGTGTACGTGTTCATGTTGCAGAGCTGCTTGATGAAAACAACTATACACTTGTCTATCGCTTTGAAGAAGACTTATAAAGTGAAACTTCAATCAGTGGGGGATTTCATTTTTCCCCCACTGATTATTAGTTGAACGAATCGGGGTGGTAGCGTCCGTTTACTCCCACTTAAGCATTAGGGTTTCACTTCATGTTTTGAAGGGGGAGTCTTACGGACGGTTGCACCGGGATAAAATTCGTAAAAGAAGAAACCGCATGAATGTAGGCATTTTCGCCTTCACTTCATGCGGTTCTTTTTCTATCTTTATGTTATAAGCGATGCCGCTTTATATCCTAAAATGTTTAGCGGATCCTTAGAGTTAGAAAATGGTGGTGCATAGCCTATTTCAAGCTCTTGTAAATCATAGACAGTCAGTTTTCCTTTAATAGCTGTTGCAAGGACCGCTAATCGCTTATCAGCTCCTGCGTAACCTACTACCTGTCCGCTGTAGATTAAACCGGTCTCTGCATCAAATAATATTTTAATCCATAACCTATCTGAACCCGGGTAATAGCCTACATTTGAATTCGCCTGCAATATAGCCTCTTTAAACGTATAACCTTCCTGCTTTAATGTCGTGCTCGTATGACCTGTCGATCCAACAGTAAGCTCGAACACCTTTAAAATCCCCGTGCCCATGGTTCCTTGATATGCAATTTTCTTGTTTGTTAAGTGGCTGGCAATAATAAATGCTTGCCGGTGTGCTGGCCACGCAAGTGCAACGTTTCGTTCTACTCCTGTGATGCTATCAGGTGTTTCCACGACATCTCCTAGTGCATAAATGTCTGGATCTGATGTTTGCATAAATTGGTTAACAGCGATTGCTCCCGTGTTACCGATTTTTAAACCAGAATGAACTGCAAGCTGTGTGTTTGGTCGCACACCAACGGATAAGATAGTCATGTCTGCATCCACCGTTTCACCACTTGCTAGATGTAGTTTTTTGCCCTCATTAGAAAAAGAGGAAAGCCCATCATTGAGCTTAAGAGAAACATCTTTTTCAGTTAAATGGTCAGCAACATGGTCTGCCATGTCTTTATCTACTAATTTTGCTACCTGTTCCCCTCGGTCAATGAGCGTACAGTGAAGCCCCCTAGCTTTCAGGTTTTCCACCATTTCCAAACCGATAAATCCAGCACCGATAACTGCCGCTGTGGCTGGTTGGTGTTTTTCAATGAATTGATCAATAGCATCCATATCGGGAATGGTATGCAAAGTAAATGTCCGTGCTTTAGCCATGCCATCAATTTGAGGACATAAAGCGTAGGCACCAGGAGAGAGAATAAGCTTATCGTATGACAAAGTCTCCTCTTGCGTGGCACTGTCTTGCTTTTGGAACGTAATCTGCTTTTGCTCACGGAGGACACGCGTTACTTCTGTTTCTGTATGCACGTGAAGGTTGAAGTTCTCTTCAAACTCCTCGGCTGGATAAAGAATGTCCTCCCGGCTTTCAAGTACGCCACCAAGGTAATAAGGCATTCCACAGTTAGAAAAGGATACATAGCCTCCTTTTTCGAAGAGATGGATTTCGGCTTCTTTGTCGGTCCTTCTTATTTGTGCAGCTACTGTCGCGCCACCACCTACTCCTCCGACAATTACTATTTTTTTCTTCAACGTCATTCCTCCTGATTAAATTATTCCAAAAGAATTTAAGACGACAATGATGATCGTCAAAGGAACGAGCCAACGAATTAGCTGGAACCACAATTGGTACATACCTGATGGTAAATTGTTTCCATAGAAGAACTCATTCCTAACTAGATTCTTATCCATCTTAAAACTAATAAATAATGCTATGAAGAGACAGCCACCCGGCAACATAATATTACTCACAAGAAAGTCTGATGCGTCAAAGATAGTTAAACCAAATAGTTTAAACTCTGACAGATTACTTGATGACAAAGCGGCAGGGATACCAGCAATAAAAATAAATACGCCAGCAATAGAAGCAACCTTTTTTCGTGAACGCTGTTTCTTCTCTGTGAAAGCAGAAGTTATTATTTCCAACATACTAAAGGATGATGTCAGTACTGCAAATAAAAATAGCAGCAAAAACAAACTCAAGAATACTTCACCAAAAGGCATTTGGGAAAATGCTTCAGGAAGCACGATAAATAATAATCCAGGTCCTTCAGATGGCTCAAGTCCAAAAGCGAACACCACTGGGAAAATCGCTAGTCCAGCCAACAGAGATACGAAAATATTCATAATGGATACCATTCCTGCTGACATTGGGAGACTAACATCCTTTTTTAAATAGGAACTGTATGTAACCATGACAGATATCCCTACAGCAAGGGAGAAAAAGGATTGCCCAAGTGCATAAAGAATGCTACTTGCAGTTAGTTCGGAAAAGTCTGGTTGCAAAAAGAAGGTAATTCCTTCCATTGCACCTTCAAACGTTAGTGCACGAATTACTAAGATAATAAAGAAAACGAAAAGAAGTGGCATTAATACTTTACTTGATTTCTCTATTCCATTTTTAATACCAAAGGATATGACAATAACATTGATCAGGAGGAAAAGTGCCAGTCCGAGTATTGTTAGAAAAGGACTGCCAGTTATCGTTCCAAAAAGTGCTGCATAGTCTGCATTTTCTTTTATAATCATTCCTGGTATGGACATCAAGCTATAAAGAAGTACCCAGCCACCAACCACACTGTAGAAGGATAAAAGCAGGAAAGCGCCAGCAACGCCCCATTTACCTATGAACGACCATCCTGAGCGTGGTGCCAGTGTCTTGTAGGCCGAGACAGCTTCTTTTTGTGCCCCACGGCCAATCACAAACTCAGCAATTAGGATAGGGAGCCCGATTATAATGGTAAAAGCGATAAAGACGAGGAAAAAAGCTCCTCCTCCGTTCATTCCGGTCATGTAAGGAAATTTCCAGATGGCACCAAGACCGACTGCTGCACCTGTTGAAGATAAAATGAATCCAAGTTTTGTAGACCATTGTTCTGTTTTGTTACCCATCGTACGCCTCTCTTTCAAACATCTAAGTTGTAAAATTTTTAAGTTAAGGATATATAATATGTTGGACTAATGCTGTTCAATTACGGGACAGCCACGTCTAGCTTCAGGCCCGAAAATAGCGAGATTTCCCTTATCATATCGGGCGCCTGCACATTTGCTCAGTATATCAGTTGCTGTGCTTATTTAACAATTAAAGCTTTGTGCGAATGGACCATAGTTCTGGGAAGAAATAATGATCCAAGACTTTCTTCAAATACCCGACACCAGAAGAGCCACCTGTACCAGTCTTATGCCCAATAATCCGCTCTACTGTCTTCATATGTCTGAAGCGCCATTGCTGAAACCAATCTTCAATATCAACGAGTTTTTCTGCTAGCTGGTAAAGCTCCCAATTATTATCGACATCTTGATAGACAGCCAACCATGCTGCTTCCACGGAATCATCTTTTTCATACGTTTCGGAAAAATCTCGGTTAAGTATTTCAGGATTAATGTCGAAGCCAGCTCGAGATAGGGCTTGAATGGATACATCATAAAGGCCTGGTGCATGGTAGGCTTTTTCCATTATAGTATGCACTTTAGGATCTTTTTCATATATTTTTAAAATGAAAGGTGTTTTATAGCCGAGCACAAATTCTACAAGCCGATATTGGTAAGATTGGAAGCCTGATGCATTTCCCAATTGATCGCGAAACTCCATATACTCAGCTGGGGTAAGGGTTGAAAGAACATCCCATGCTTGAGTAATTTGTGCCTGCGTTCTGGAAACACGTGATAGCATCTTAAAAGAAGCTTGTAATTCACCCTTCTGTATTGCTGCAATCGCGGCCTGTGTTTCATGGATAATTAATTTAAGCCAAAGCTCGCTCACCTGATGAATTACGATAAAAAGCATTTCATCATGGTGATCGGACAGCCGCTTTTGACTATCTAGTAAGGTATCAAGTTGTAAATAATCACCATATGTCATTTTTTCCTTGAAATCGGTGTGGATGCCTTTTTCTGATTTAAATGTATCGTTCGTCTGGTTGTCCTTCATTATCTGTTTCGCTCCTCTGTACCTAATGGTCTGATGACAGCTCTTACTGGACTGCCGTCTGCACCATGGATGGCTAGTGGCAATGCGATCAGTTCATATACACCAACTTCAACGTGATCTAGCATGATATTCTCTAAAATGTTAATCCCATGGTTGTATAAAGCATGGTGTGTAGCAAGCTCCTTACTGTCCGTCTGATCAACTGAAGGGATATCGACACCCAGCAGGGTAACGCCTTTTTCCTGCAAATAGGCTGCAACATCCGGTGCAATAGTGGGCATGTTGTCAGGAAATCTATTGGGATTGTTAGGAAGGGACGTTTTCAGTAAAACTCTTGTCTTGCCCTTTAAATCCGCCTTCTTCAACACATCCAGATTAATTTCATCGTGTGCACTCACGTCTACAACAACTGCTTCTCCGATGTAGCGCTCCAAGTCAAGCATATCGATGGTCTTTCCTTTTGAGTCATAATGAAATGGAGCATCAACATGGGTACCGGTATGCAAGCTAGCTGTCAATTGGCCGATATTGACAGAACCAGTCTCTTCCTTGGAATAGGTTAGGCTATAACGAAAAGGTGTATCACCAGGCCAGTGTGCCATATCATTGGTAAGAGGTTGCGAAATATCAATCCAGTTTGCCATTATGCAATCACTCCTCGTTTGTTCTCATAGTTTTTATAGCTTTTTTTATCCATAATTTCCTTTAGACGCGAGACCATTTCCCATACTTCCTCAAATGTGTTATAAAGCGCAACAGGTGCAAGGCGAATGCCATTTGGATTACGAAAATCTGGTACAACGCCGTCAGCTTTTAGAGCTTTACATATTCGGGCTGCTTCTGGATGAATTAAAAACACATGACCACCACGTGTCGTTTCATCCTCAGGGTTGGCAATTGTGAACCCGTAAGAAAATAGTTCAGATTTAATGAGGTCCATCAAGTATCCGGTTAATCGGAGTGACTTATCTCTTATTCTGTCTATCCCTGCTTCTTGAAACATTTCCAGTGAACCGATCAACGGAGCGATACTTAGTACATGTGGTGTACCAATTTGATAGGCACCTGCAGTGTCGGCTGGTGATAGCGTATGCTCCATATCAAACTGCTTATCTTTTGCAGAGCTGAACCATCCTGCAAGTCCTGGTCTTTTTCCGAAATGCCTTCTATTTACGTAGAGACCACCAACACTTCCTGGGCCGCCGTTTAGATGCTTATATGTACACCAGAATGCAAAATCAACACCCCATTCAGATAGATGGTGCGGAATAGAACCAATGGAATGACAGAGGTCAAAACCAATCATAATGCCACGCTGATGTGCCTCTTTGGTTAAGGTCTGAATATCAAGGAGCTGCCCGCTTCTGTACAGAACACTTGGCAAAATAATTAAGGCAATGTCTTCAGTCATCGCTGCTACTATGTCTGTTGTTTCCAATGTGTTCCCATTTTTGCTTTTCACTTGAACGAGATGTTCCTCGGGATCCACCCCTTTCAACTCCAACTGGCTTTTAATGGCATAAATATCAGAAGGAAAATTCAATTCATCTGCCAGGATCTTCGTCCGCTTTCCTTTTGGATTGAAAAAAGTAGCAGCCAATTGATGAAGGTTGGTGGTAGTCGATCCTGTCACGATCACCTCATCTGCCTCCGCACCAATTAGTGGAGCTGAAAGCTTTCCTAATTTCTCTGATACGTAATACCAAGGATGAGTTCCTTCCGTCCATCCATCAATAGCATGTTCTTTCCAAGAAGCCATGAGTGCTAAAACGCTTTGCTCCGCTCGCTTTGATAAAAGACCTAGTGAGTTTCCGTCAAAATAAATCGTGTCATTTCCTAAATAGAACTCTTTGCGAAAACTTTTTAATTCATCCTGCTGGTCTAACTCTTTAGCATACGATTTTTCTGTGTTCAATCAGACCGCCTCTTCCTGTAAAAGTATTGTGTCTACTATTCTAACAAAAGCCATCACTATATTTCATGATTTTTTTAAACATTACGCATAAATCGTTTTAGCCTTATTGGATATTTGTAGCCTCAAGGCATTACGGCCAAGGTTTTTGGCCATTTGAACGGTTAGATCTCATTATGGATTACCAAATAATGGACTGTTGAAGGAAATACGTCATATGAAAGTTTTTTATAAATAAAATATATAGTAGCAGACAAAAAGGCTAGCGGCATCTGGAAAAAGAGGTACACGCTTTTATGTGAAAAGGGTTCGATCGTGTTCCTCCAAAGACTATCATTGCTGTTCGAAATTGTTATAGGGAGTGTTGCTGAATGGTAAAGCTGGAAGCGGAGAAATTACGTAATTTTATTAATGGTGAATGGCAGGATGTTGCTCGCACAACAGCTGTTTTAAATCCTGCTACTGGAAAAGAAATTGTCCAAGTGCCGTTATCATCTGGGGAGCAGGTAGATAAAGCAGTATTCGCAGCGAAGAATGCACAAAAAGAGTGGGCTCTTGTGCCGGCACCGCAACGCGCGGAAGTATTGTACCGTGTTGGTTATTTAATGAAAGAGAGAAAAGAGCGACTTTCACAGCTTTTAACTGGCGAAAATGGAAAAGTTATTGAAGAAGCACGCGGTGAAGTGCAAGAAGGAATTGATATGGCGTTCTACATGGCTGGAGAAGGGAGGAGGCTATTTGGCCAGACAACTCCTGCAGAGCTGAAGGATAAGTTTGCGATGAGCCAACGTGTGCCGGTCGGTGTAATTGGGATCATTACACCATGGAATTTCCCAATCGCTATTGCTACATGGAAGTCATTCCCTGCAATCGTTTCAGGAAATGCCGTGGTCTGGAAGCCAGCGACAGAAACGCCAATCATGGCCTTTGAACTAGCCAAAATTTTTGAAGAGGCGGGTCTGCCAAAGGGTGTACTTAATGTCGTATTTGGTTCAGGGAATGAGGTAGGCAATGCACTCGTTAATCATGAAAAAGTACAGGTGATTTCCTTTACAGGATCTAACAATGTCGGAAGAGAGATTGCTGCTGCTTGTGGCCGGCAATTAAAAAAGGTATCGCTTGAAATGGGTGGGAAAAACGCAGTTATCGTAATGGATGATGCAGATATTGACTTGGCAGTAGAGGGAATATTATGGAGTGCGTTTGGAACGAGTGGGCAGCGGTGTACCGCGTGCAGCAGGGTGATCATCCATGAGCAAGTAAAAGCCACTTTAGAAACTCGCTTGCTTGCGAAGATGGAAGAGCTAACCATTGGAAATGGGCTAGATGAAACGATAAAAGTTGGGCCGATTATTAATGATAGGGGACTTGCAAAAATAGAAGAATATATTCAAATCGGAAAAAAAGAAGGAGCCAAATTACTCGCAGGTGGGCATGCATTAAAAGAAGGAGCCAAACAAGATGGGAACTATTTTGCTCCTACCTTGTTTACTGATGTTTCTTCAACTATGCGGATTGCGCAAGAGGAGATATTTGGACCGGTCGTCTCCTTAATTCCCGTTAAGAGTTTTGAAGAGGCAATTGAGGTTAACAATAGTGTTTCCTTTGGTCTATCGAGTTCGATATTTACAAATGATGTGAACCGAGTTTTTCGAGCCCAGCGCGATCTTGATACAGGAATTGTATATGTGAATGCTGGTACAACTGGGGCGGAAATTCACCTGCCTTTCGGTGGAACGAAGGGAACAGGGAATGGACATCGCGATTCAGGAGTTCAAGCACTCGATGTTTTTACAGAATGGAAAGCAATCTACGTCGATTATAGCGGGAAGCTCCAGCGGGCACAGATCGATATCGAGTAAAGAACAATTCCAAGAGGAGTGATGGTATGAAGATAGGAGTTCTAGGAGCAGGATTGATGGGAAAAGAAGCCGCTCGTGATCTTGCAGTAAGTGACGGTGTCAGCAAAGTTGGCCTAGCAGATATTAATCTATCACTGGCCCAGGAAGCGTGTAATCAGATTGCCTCAACCAAGTTAAACGCGTTTCGGGTGGATGCTAGTGACGAGGATGATCTAGCTGCATACATGCGCCAATATGATGTCGTGATCAATGCGCTATTTTACTCTTTTAATGAAAAGGTAGCCAAAACGGCAATCAAAGTTGGGGTAAATGCTGTTGATCTAGGTGGGCATATTGGAAATATGACAAACGCAGTCTTGGCATTGAAGGAGGAGGCAGTGGCTGCTGGTGTGACGATTATTCCGGATCTTGGAGTTGCACCAGGTATGATCAATATTCTATCTGGCTATGGTGCTAGCAAACTTGATAAGCTAAATACAATAAAACTGTACGTGGGTGGGATTCCAGTGAAACCTGATCCACCCCTCGAGTACAATCATGTTTTTTCCATGGAAGGTGTTTTCGATCACTATACAGACCCGTCTCTCATCATTCGTAATGGATTAAAGCAGGAAATTCCTTCATTAACAGAAGTTGAAAACATTTATTTTGACCGATTTGGTCCATTGGAGGCTTTTCATACATCTGGTGGGACATCGACCCTATCCTTGACCTATCCACACCTAAACACATTGGAATACAAAACCATTCGTTATCCAGGACATGCGGAAAAATTTAAATTGCTGGTAGATTTAAATCTAACGAAAAAAGATTATAAGGTAGACGTTCGGGGAAACGAGATTAACCCAAGAGACGTTCTGCTAAAAGTTTTGGAGCCTATCGTAGAACTAGGTAATAAAGAAGACGCAGTCCTATTAAGAGTAATTGTTTCAGGTGAAAGGGCTGGAAAAAAGACGATCTATCATTACGAAATGGCAACCTTTAAAAAAGAGAATGTTACTGCAATGGCCAGAGCTACTGCAAATACAATCTCCGTAGTGGCGCAAATGATCGGCAATAAAACAATAAGCAAGCCTGGCGTATATCCACCCGAACAGATTGTGCCAGGAAAGAAGTACATGCAAGAAATGAAAAAACGCGGCGTGGTGATAACAGAAAACGAAAAAAACGGATAAGAACAAAGTCACGTTGGGCTGGCTGTGCGAGGCGGGTACGATCGCCTGTGGTGTGCGTATATCGGCTGGGAATGTAGTTGCATCGGCTGAGAAGGTGGAAGTATCGCCTGAGAGCGAGCCAGCATCGGCTGAGAAGGTGGAAGTATCGCCCAAGAGCGTGGCCACATCGGCTGAGAAGGTGGAAGTATCGCCCGAGAGCAAGTCCGCATCCCCCGTGAAAGTGGAAATAACGCCGAGCGCTACTCAATCGGGCTCAAACTCTGCCCACAATAAATTTTAGCTAATAAAAAAAGCCTGTGCTATTTTACACAGGCTTTAATTTGGTTATTTTGCTGCTTTTTGTAGTTTGTTAATCATTTTCAGAGCACGTCCTGTACCGATTGCCACAGATTCAAGCGGGTTTGGCGCAAGGTGTACGGGAACGATTAGTTCGTTTGATAACCATTCCTGCATGCCTCTTAGCAATGCTCCTCCACCTGTAAGCACAATACCGTGATCGACAATATCCCCACTTAGTTCAGGAGGACAGTTTTCAAGCGTAGCGCGAATGGTTTCTAGTATTGAATCTAGTGATTCTTTTAAAGCATAATGAATTTCAGTAGATGTAATCATCACTGTTTTTGGAAGTCCTGATACCATGTCACGTCCACGGATTTCCATTGTTTCTTCTTTATGGTTTGGATGAGCATAGCCGATTTCCATTTTAACATTTTCTGCTGTGCGCTCACCAATTAAGATATTATATTTCTTGCGGATATGGTGAATAATCTCTTCGTCCATTTTATCTCCGCCAGTACGTACAGAGTTACATGATACAACCCCACCAAATGAAATAATTCCTACTTCTGAAGTACCGCCCCCGATGTCAACGACAACATTGGCTACAGGTTCGTCTACAGGTAGGTCGGAACCGATTGCTGCAGCTACAGGTTCTTCTATTAAATGTACCTGTTTCGCACCATAGCTTGTGACAGCATTATGGATCGCACGACGTTCAACTGTTGTACTTCCTGATGGCGTACATACAACAACAATTGGCTTTCTCATGGACATGCCAATTTTCTTACTTACTTTTTTCAAAAACTCTTTTAGCATTTGAGCCGTTACATCATAATCCGCAATAACGCCATCCTTTAATGGGCGAATTGGAATGATATTTTGCGGTGTTTTACCAACCATTTGTTTTGCTTCGGTTCCTACCGCTACCACTTGCTTCGTATTAACATCAATTGCAACAACAGATGGTTCATTTAATACGATTCCTTTAGTCTTTGAATATATCAGTATATTTGCGGTACCTAAATCAATACCGATTTCTGCAGTAGATAACATATAATATCCTCCAATGATGACAATTTTCTCATACAGTCATTCTATTAAATAGTATACTTTCTGGGGGTAGTAATACAATGCACATATTTTGGCAATAGATTCTACCTAGGTTGTGACCAAAATAAACCATACTGCCGTGTAAAATCAAGTGACATTTTCGTTACAAGTTATTGGTTTCTGTAACAAACGATTGCTGTTTTAAAGGTTGTCAATAGTACTTTCGATGTAAAAATTTCCATTGCGCTGAACTTTTTCCTGTTTACCCGTTTTTAGGTCAAGTAACACCTCTTTTATTTAGAAGGGTTTTTGGAATTAACCTCAAGAAAAGTGAGTCTACGTATCTACTTTGGCAAAGAATGCCACTAATATTACAGAAAACCCATGCTATGATAATTTTGCAAAACAAAACAAGCCAAAAGGAGAGTGTAGCAAGATGTTTAAGAAAGTAAGCATGGTTACAGCACTATCAGCTGCTTTATTATTTGGAGGAGCTTTTCAAAATTCTGTTGATGCACAAGCCAAGGATGTAAATCAGAATCATATATATAAAATCTACTATTCTATTAATGGGAATGGTGGAAAACTTTCTGATGATAACATCAATGAACTTGTAAATAAATATCTTACTAAGTTCCAACTTAACTGGAAAGACTTCAACTGGGATAAAATTCAAGTTGAACAAAAAGAAAACACAGAATCAGCTCAACCAACAGAAGAAGTGAAACAACCTGAAAAACAAGAAGAGCAACCAGCAAAAGAAGAAAAAGCTGACGAGCCAAAAGAAGAAGTAGTTGAGAAAGAAGAACCAAAACAAGAGCAACCGAAACAAGAACAGCCTGAAGAAGAGGCTCCTGTTAAAGAAGAACAACCAAAACAAGAACAACCTAAGCAAGAGGAACCAAAACAAGAAGAAAATACAGAAGCACCAGCACCACAACAACCAGTAGCTGAAGAAACTGAACAAACAACTGAACAAAACCAATCTTCAGAACTAAGCCAATTTGAACAAGAAGTTGTAGAATTAACGAACCAAGAAAGAGCTAAACAAGGTCTTTCACCGTTAAAAATTGATACAGAACTAAGCAAAGTTGCAAGAGAAAAATCACGCGACATGGCATCAAATGGATACTTTGCTCATAACAGTCCTTCATACGGATCTCCGTTTGATATGATGAAACAATTCGGTATTAGCTACAGCACTGCTGGTGAAAACATTGCTAAAGGGCAACGTACACCAGAAGAAGTAGTAAATGCTTGGATGAACAGTGAAGGTCACCGTGCTAACATTATGAATGCTAACTTCACTCATATCGGTGTTGGATATGTTGAACAGGGTAATCACTGGACACAACAATTTATTGGAAAATAATATTTCTGCAAAGAGGCTAACTTAGGTTAGCCTCTTTTTTGCGTTTATAAACTTTCAATCGACCACATAAGCAATCCAATCGATCAAAGTGGAGTGCCAATCGATCACATCGGAACGCCAATCGACAACAAAAGCGATTCAATCAACTACACCGAAGCGCCAATCAACCACATAATCGATCCAATCGACCATATCAGAGCGCCAATCATCCACATAAGCACTCCAATCGCGACCACAGCCAAACATCAATCAACCACGCACAACTACCACACGCAAACAAAGACGAATCATAGTTCTAATAACGTTTTGTTGGTCCCGGTGCAACCGTCCGTAAGACTCCCACTTCAAAACATGAAGTGAAACCGTTAATTTTTAGTGGGAGTAAAGGGACGCTAACACCCCGATTCGTTCAACTAACAATCAGTGGGGGAAGAAAAAAAACACCCACTGATTGAAGTTTCACTTTATAATTCCACGTGTTTAAGGGAAAAACAGAAGGGAATGTATTTATAGATTACGGACAGGAGGTTTATTATGGTACAGGGAGCAGCGAACTGGAATACGGGGATGACCCAAGAGTGGTTGCAAGAATATGTGGATGATTGGGTATCTTTCTATAGGAAGCATACTGCTGAGGGAGAGGTCGCTTCATACATACCTGCATTAAAAGAAGCGAATCAGGATCATCTCGGGATTTCTATTATTGGTATGCACGGGATGAAGATACGCTCTGGGGATGTCGATGTTCGGTTTACCATCCAAAGTATTTCCAAAGTACTTAGCTTCATCGTAGCATGTATGCAAAGAGGGGTTTCCTACATGCTGGATAAGGTGGATGTGGAGCCAACAGGAGAGGCATTTAATTCAATCATGCATTTAGAAATGAAACCATTAAAAAAACCATTTAACCCACTCGTCAACGCAGGCGCCATTACGGTATCCTCCATGCTAGATGGTGAAACATCAGAGGAAAAGCTGCAGCCGCTGCTTTCATTATTGGAAGAAATAATCGGCCATCGTCCACCCATCAACCTTGAAGTATATGAGTCAGAACGTGAATCCTCCATGAGGAACAGAGCGATTGGCTACTATCTTTTGGAAACAGGATTTTTGGACTCGGATATAGAAGTTACACTTGATACCTATTTCAAACAGTGTTCCATTGAAGTTACGATTGATGATTTAGCCAGAATTGGCCTTATCCTAGCAAACGATGGAAAAGACCCAGATTCAGACCAAGAAATTATACCGAGACAGGTTGCTCGGTTGGCGAAAGCACTAATGTTGACGTGTGGCATGTATGACGCTTCTGGGAAATTCGCAGCCTATGTCGGCATACCAGCAAAAAGTGGGGTGTCAGGCGGGATTATTGCAGTGTCCCCACCTCGTGTTAGAAATGAACCGCTTCCGTTTATGGATGGCTGTGGGATGGCGGTTTACGGACCGGCGCTGGATAGCAAGGGAAACAGTACAGCAGGAATCAGACTGTTGCGTCATATTGCGACACAATGGGATTTAAGTATATTCTAGAAACAGATGAGGCTAGGGTGGTGGAGTAAATGTGTGGACGATATACATTGTTAGCAGATGAACTTGAGGTCTTAAGGGCGTTCGACTTGGAACAGGACGGGATAGATAACTTTGGACAAAGCTATAATATTGCACCAGGTCAGAATGTGCTTGCTATTATTCATGATGGAAATAAAAAGCGTGCAGGCTATATGCGTTGGGGGCTGGTCCCATCCTGGGCAAAGGATGAAAAAATTGGCTATAAAATGATTAATGCACGGAGTGAGACGGCGCATGAAAAACCTAGCTTTAAAAAGTTGATGGCGCAAAAGCGCTGTTTAATTATTGCCGATAGCTTCTTTGAATGGCAAAAGAATGAAGCTGGAAAACAGCCGAAGCGAATTCAACTGGCAGATCGCAAGCTCTTTGCATTTGCAGGGCTTTGGGACAAATGGGAGCAGGAAGATAAAGACCTTTTCACCTGCACCATTTTAACGAAAGAGGCAAATCCTTTTATGCAGGACATCCATCATCGTATGCCAATTATTTTGCCAAAAGAAAAAGAGACAGATTGGATCGAACCACAAAAAGAGAAGCCTGACACGATGCATGCATTTCTTCAAAATATAGATATAGACGACCTTCACGCATACAATGTTTCTTCTTATGTGAATGCCGCGAAAAATAATGATGCCACATGTATTGCACCACTTGCATAGGTTGAGAATGATAAGTTAAGTGGTTAAAAGAGAGAAAGCCCCCCTTCGATATTAGCAAATACGAAAAATGCTCAGATAATGAAGTATCCAAGCGTTTTCATTCTTAACTATTGAAAGAAAAAGACGTCTATACCAAGCAATTAACACACTTATGGCAAATTTACCACTTCCCATTATTACCGATTTTACCTTTTGCATCCTCCAATGTTTTTTCTGCATATATATTTTTGGCTTCATTTAGACTTTTTACGCCACCTTGAAAATCAGTATTCATATTCTTTTTCTTTGCTACCCAATCGTACAGTAGACCAAAGATTATAAAACCGCCAAATATGATTAGCAATATTATCCATAATTGCACGCGATCACCTCCCATTTTCAATGTAAGATTAATCCTATTAAAATTTTTATCTTACTGTTTTATATTCATATTTAACCAAAAATGACGTAATAATAATTAATTTGCTTTCAATCTTGTATGGGATATCAAAAAAATAGCATACCAACACAATGTAATTTGGTATGCTATTTAGTTCTACTATCCGACTCGAGCTTTTCTTTCTTTATCTTGAAGTTTTTCTTCTTTGGCTACTTTTAGGAATCGTTTTGTTTCATATACCACTACTCCTGATAAGCCAACCAAGCCAATGATGTTTGGTGCGGCCATTAGAGCATTCATAATGTCCGAGATTCCAAATACAACACTAAGTTCTTCAAGAGCACCGTACATGACAGCAGCAACGAATACAACGCGATAGTAAGGGACAGCCTTATCGCTGAATAGATAAGAAAAGCACTTTTCCCCGTAGTAAGACCAACCTACCAAGGTAGAAAATGCGAATAATACAATCCCGATTGTGACGATGTATCCGCCTGTATCGCCTAGAAATGCCGCGAATGAAGCTGAGGTAAGCTCTCCGCCTTCAAGTCCGCCACCATACATGTCTGCCATAACGATCGTAATTCCTGTAATGGAACAAACAATGATTGTATCAATGAAAACCTGGGTCATGGAAACAAGTGCCTGTCTTCCAGGTAAATCTGTTTTAGCGGCAGCAGCTGCGATTGGTGCGGAGCCTAGTCCAGCTTCGTTAGAGAATACTCCGCGTGCTACTCCGTATCGAATTACTGTTCCAAGTATACCACCACCGATGGCACTTCCTGTAAAGGCATCATTAAAAATTATTCCGACAGCTTGTGGGACAAGATCAAAATTTAAAATCATAATAATAAGTCCACCTAAAACGTAAAAGGCTGCCATAATCGGGACGAAGAAAGAAGTAACTCTCCCAATACTTTTAATACCACCCAAGATAACCAATCCAACTAATACGGTAAGTAAAATTCCGGTTACCCATGTTGGTACATTAAAAGAATCTGACATTGCTTTAGAAACAGAATTGGACTGAACCATGTTACCAATTCCAAAGGCAGCACACGAACCAAAGATTGCGAACAGAACGCCGAGCCATTTTGCCTTTAGCCCTTTTTCTAGGTAGTACATGGGCCCACCTGAAATTTCCCCCTTGCTGTTAACTTGACGGTACTTTACAGCGAGAATAGCCTCTGAATACTTTGTTGCCATTCCCAAAAGGGCTGTAACCCACATCCATAACACGGCACCTGGGCCACCTAACACAACTGCTGTTGCTACCCCGACAATATTACCGGTCCCAATCGTTGCGGCCATGGCAGTTGTTAATGCCTGATAATGGCTGATATCCCCTTTGGATTTCTTGTCCTGACGTGCTGGACTAAAAGCTAGCTTCAAAGCATAGGGTAATGTACGAAATTGTAAAAAACCTAGACGTAATGTTAAGTACAACCCGGCACCCACGATCAATATTAGCATTGGTGGTCCCCATACTATGTCACTTATGGAGCTAATTATTTCTTCCATCCAAACCCCTCCCCTGTTATTTTACTATATTAAATATTAAGAAAATTTAAGTCAAGCGTTTTTTTAGTGTAATTTCTTACAGAACACCTAATCCATTGCTTCCTGCTTACTAAGTTGCTTATAATAAAGATATTATCGAATGAGCTCTTAAAATATAAAAGTTTGGAAAAGCTAGAAAGAGCTATGGATTCTATACAGAAAAAGGAGAGAAACAAACATGGGCAATCGTAAGCTTGTAGTAGGTGTATTAATTGGAGCAATAGTTGGGGGTGCAATTACTTTATTCGACAGAGAGACTCGAAACTACTCGCGAATGAAGTTATCGAACATGAAATATAGTTCGCAATCTGTTTTGAAAAACCCTTCTGAGGCAGTTAGAAATATAAGGAAGACTTTTGATACATTTAATCAAAACTTTACATCTGGGGTGGAAAGCACCATTACTGCATTAGAACAAGTAGAAACAACTTTAGAAAAATATACAAATAGAAATGGATCAAACTGAATAGAATAGGGATGACAGATCGTATAGGAGTGTGTCCACGTGAGCAAAGTATTAAACTTTGTTAAACAATTATATGCCAAGCTTGAAGAGGTAGACGTGTTTGGTCTCGCTGCACAGCTTGCATATTTTTTCCTGTTATCATTATTCCCTTTTCTATTGTTCCTTTTGACATTGGTTGGCTATTTGCCATTTGATGACATAGCCATACTTGATATGATCAGAACCTATGCACCAGCTCAAATTGTGGATCTTATAAGTACGAATGTCAGTAACTTGCTGGAACAACAAAATGGTGGGTTATTGTCATTTGGATTTATTGCAACACTTTGGGCAGCTTCCAATGGTGTAAATGCTATCATGCGAGGCTTTAATATTGCGTATGGAGTGGAAGAGAATCGTTCTTTTATTGTTTCACGCCTTATCGCTATCGTTCTTACCGTAGCGATGGTGCTGGTGATCTCAATCGCATTTCTCCTCCCCATTTTTGGACGGATGATCGGTATTTACTTATTTTCGTTTGTTGGCCTATCTGAAGGCTTCCTGCTCGTGTGGCAAGGACTTCGTTGGGTGTTATCCTCCATCGTCATTTTTATTGTGCTGGTCGCATTGTACAAGCTTGCGCCAAATCTCCGTGTTTATTTAAAGAATACGGTATGGGGCGCACTGTTTGCTACCATTTTATGGCAACTAGCTTCACTTGGGTTCTCATATTATGTCAGTACAGCCGGCAATTACTCGGCCACATATGGAAGTTTAGGAACCGTAATTGTCCTTATGATTTGGTTTTATCTTTCAGGCATTATTATTATGGCGGGTGGCATAATGAATGCTGTCATAAGAAAGAATAAGCTGGAGTCTTAAAAGACTATAGTTAACATAGCTTCTAAAATAAACACTACCAATCAGCGAGGCTTTATCAGTCTCGCTGATTTTTCATTTGCAACCGGAGTATTGTGGACTGTTCGGGTAAAATTCTAACCCTAAGCCAAACTATAGGGAAAAGCAAAAAGCGAAGTAAATAAATTTTGAAATTATTTAGATAAGCTGTTACAATCATATTGTCATTTTAAATATAACAATAGGGGTGAATGGTATTGAAGAAGTTTTTGTTATTGGTTTCATTAGTTGCTATTGTAGCGTTCTTTAGTGCGTGTGGTAATGGGGAGGAAGAAAGTAACAGTGATAATGAATCTAGTGGAACAGATGAAAGATGGGATGAGATCCAAGAGTCTGGTGAAATTGTTGTGGGCACATCTGGTACTCTAATGGCTGCTTCCTATTATGATGGTGAAGAGGAAAGTAAGGACCAGCTGACAGGCTATGATGTAGAAGTGATGCGCGAGATTGCCAAGCGCCTCGACTTGGATATCTCATTTGAAATCATGGGAATTGACGGTATGCTTCCTGCGGTAAAAAGTGGGCGCATTGATGTTGCTGCTAACGACGTGGAAGCTACAGATAAAAGAAAAAAAGAATTTAATTTTAGTGCGCCATATAAATATTCATACTCAACGATGGTTGTAAGAAAAGAAGATAATTCTGGAATTGAGTCCTTGGAAGATCTGGATGGGAAAATTGCTGGTGGTGGAGCAACCACGATTTACAGCCAGATTGCCGAGCATTTTGGTGCAGAAATAAAAACATATGGCAATGCGCCAAATGAAGCCTACTTACGTGATGTTGACAACGGCAGAACAGATGTTATTGTAAATGATTACTATTTATCTAAATTTGGTGTTGCAGGTTTTCCTGACTTCGATATTCATTTACATCCAGACTTGAAATTCCATCCAACAGAACAGGCAGTTGTGATACCCAAGGGTGCCGATAAGCTAACTGAAGAAATAAACAAGGCGCTTGAAGGAATGCGTGAGGATGGTACGCTTACAAAGCTAGCGGAAGAATTTTATAATGAAGACGCATCACAAAAACCAGAAGAAGAGATTCAAGAACTTGAAGGAATTGACCTCTAAGGGGAGGCTATTATGAATTTAGGTGCTTTTAACTTTGGTGGATTATTTAATCCGGTACTTGCATGGGAAAGCCTTCCCTTTGTATTAGGTGGCTTACCAGTAACCATGCTCATTGCTATTGTAAGCATGGGCATGGGGCTTATCCTAGGGCTTTTCCTTGCATTAGCCAGAGGCTCGAACCGAATTATATTACGTTGGCCTGCAAGAATCTATATTTCCTTTATGCGTGGAACACCTATCCTCGTATTTTTGTTTATACTATACTTTGGTTTACCGGTGGTTGGAATTAAATTTACAGCAATTGTCGCAGCTTGTTTAGGCTTTGGTTTAAATAGTGCTGCCTACATAGCAGAAATTGATCGCTCATCAATCAATAGCATTGATCGTGGTCAATGGGAATCAGCAAAGGCTTTAAATATGAGCTATTTGAAGACATTGCGTAAAGTTATTCTTCCACAGGCAACACGAATTGCGATTCCGCCACTTACCAATGTATTTATGGATATTGTAAAGGCAACTTCTCTAGCAGCCGTTATTACAGTGCCGGAGCTGTTTCAAAAGGCACAACTTGTGACAGGTAGGGAATTCGATGCGATGACGTTGTATATTCTCGTTGCATTAATCTATTGGCCGGTGTGTATCGTTATTTCCTTCTTCCAAGATCGCTTGGAAGATCGTTATAGCCGATTTTTATAAAAAAATTGATAGATGTTTTTTAACGTTAAAAGGCCGAGTGACCTTACGTATCTACTACGTAATGGTCGCTCGGCCTTTTTGATTATAGGAACAATAAGCAGAGAACTCTTTTAGCGTGAATAAACAGTTGCCGCTTACGCAAAGCTACATAAAGACTTGGTGTGCTAGCTTACCGAAATTTGTTTCTCACGTTTAAAATAGATCGCAGCAAGAATGAAAACGAGCATGATCCCAATCATGTAGAAAAATGATAGTGTTGGGAAAAACTCGACATACAATCCACCTAAAAATGGACCACTAATGCTTCCAAGACTGAAAGCAATTCCGATCATGAGGTTACCAGCAGGCAGTAGATTACCCGGCAACAGGTCTGTCATATACGAAATACCTAAAGAGAACAGGGATCCTACGAACATCCCCGCTAATGTAAATAGAATGAAGAGCGCAGTAACGGATGTCTCGAGGTATGCTGCCATCATAAAGCAGGCAACTCCGCCAACAAGTACATATAATAATATGCTTCTTCTGCCGATTCTGTCGCTAAGTATCCCGAGCGGAAGCTGTGTAATAAGACTTCCGATCGCAAAACAAGGAATAAGTAATGAGAGTATGTCCACATCATGGCCAATTCTTAATCCGTAAATCGGGAAGATACTATGGAGTGTTGCTTCAAGGAAGCCATATCCAAAACTAGGAAGTAAAGCAACCCAGGCAATTTTCCCTGTTTGAATAAACCGTTTAGTGGAACTTGAGCCACTTCCAGAATCATAATCCTCTGTGGGCCACATATTTCTAACGAATAGCATAAGGGACCAGACGATAATGCTTAAACCTGCGGATACAAAGAAAGGAAGTACTTCATTGATTGAAAGCAGCCTTGTCATTAACGGACCAAGCGCAAAGCCTAAGCCGAAAAACATACCATAGTAAGCAATATTGCGACCTCGAGTCTCTTTTGTTGCTGTTGTGGTAATCCATGTTTGGGTACCAAAGTGAAGCATTTGGTCTCCGACTCCTACCATCATTCGTAACACAAACCAAAACCATAAAGACTGCCATAATGGAAACAATGCTAAGGAAGCAAATACAAGAAATCCACCTATGACAATTATCGGTTTAAATCCTAATTTACGCATTGGTTTCTCCATGAACGGGGAGGCAATTAAGACTCCAACATACAAACCAGTTGCATGAAGTCCATTGATAGAAGAAGAGATTTGGTTTTGCTCTAGAATGATAGCCAAGAGGGGAAGCAACATTCCTTGTGAAAAGCCTGAAATAGTTACAAGTGAAATTAATATCCAAAATCGTGTTTTAGCTGATACCATGTTGTTCTCCTTCTGTTGGGTTCTCTTTATTCAATTTAATGGCTTTATTTGCAATCGTCAATCATTTAGATTGTAAGATGTTAGGAAAAATCTGTTTTAGGAAATAGTATAGAAAAAGGAGGAGTTTAAGATGGATTTTTATCTCAAAGAAAATGGTATGAAAGCAAAATTGCCATATGGAGAAATTGATATTTCTGGGAATGAAGATTATGGCTATCGTCCTTTCCAATTAATGGTTGCATCCATAGCTGGTTGTAGTGCATCTGTCTTTCGTAAAATTTTAGAGAAGCAACGTACGGAGGTCGCGGATCTACAGGTTCATGCAGAAGTGGAGAGGAACTCGGAGGTAGCCAATCGTATAGAGAAAATAACCTTAAAGTACATGGTGAAAGGGCGACGTCTTGACCCTGAAAGGTTATATAAAAATATGGAAATAGCTCGTAAAAATTGCTCTATGATAAGGTCTGTCGAAGGGAGTATTACGATAGAGGAGCATATCGATACGGTTGAATTAAGCTAACGATAGCAGATACGAGGTATAAAATTTTTATGTCCGAAAAAACTAGAGGAAAAAGAAGGGACATAAAAATATGAAAAAAAGCAATGTTGGTTTTCTATTATTAACTGTATTCGTGTTGACGTTTCTTTTTCCCGCAACTGGTTTAAGCAAAGAAAAGAAGGAAGACTTTGAAACACCAAGCCATGTCTTAACCATTTCAAAGGAAAATACATTTCCTAATGCCACTGAGGATCAAGAAGTTATTGAGCCTAGCGAGCTAACACAGGAATTAATGGATGGGTTAAAAATAAAAATTGAGAATCCTGATCTAATTAAAATGCTGAACGAGTCTACTATTAACCCATCCCCCATTGCACTTGGATATCGTGGGATGGTCTTTATAGGGAGATGGCCACTAAATTATGAGTCTCTAGAGACAACCATTAACTGGGAGTACCAGCAGATAAATAAAAATGAACTCAACAATTTAGGTGGAGAATCAGATCAGAAGATGAACTATGTACAGCAAGAAGAAAAGGAAGTAAAAGGTGCGTTAACAAATAAAATTGCGAACCCTGATGATATTAAGAGCATGATGTTAATTAAGTCGAAAGAAAAAACAAAGCTTCCTTTGGCTTACCATACTGTTATCGGTAAAAACACGAAGAAGGATAATTCCTATGCAGTTCCAACGGATAAGCATGCAACTTTAGATTCCTACGCGCCTGCTGTCAATGAGAAGGGACAGGTTACGTTTGGAGAGGTATATATTCAGTTAAAAGGCTCTAAAAAGTCCCTCGTAGTAAAAAATGTAACAAAGCAAGGGATAGGTGCATGGATTCCTATCCAGGATCATGTTTCCTTCTCCTATAATGTGAAATAACCTGCTTGTTTAGAACGTTTATCAGCCCCGTGCATTATTTGCGGGGTTTTTAGTACTGAAAAAGAGACGCACAGGAACTCAAAGTGACGCGGCAAGGATCGGAAGAGGCGCAGTGATCATTGGGGATGGCGCATCGGGGTACATGAGAGACGCTCCGCATCCAAAGAGGCGCATCAGCGTTTGGAATGGCGCAACGGTACCCATGAGAGACGCACCAACCCTAAAAGAAGCGCCGGAAAAACAAATGCCCCATCAATTCCAATTCGAGATCAATTTTTTATTATCTAACCTTTCCAGTTAAGGGGGGAGCTGATCATAAACAGAACCCCAAAATCCATTATAAAACGTCTTGACAAGTAATGCTTCATTGCTTTATCATAATAAAGTATTAAAGTGAATGAATGATTTGGTAATAGAGAAAGGGGAAGAAAAACATGGAATGGGTTGTTATTGTATCTGTTCTCGTAATGACTATCTTAAGTTTATTACGTGTTAATGTCATAATAGCTATTATTGCTGCCTCACTTACTGCAGGATTGATGGCAGGTTTATCTACTGTAGACTCAACTGAATTACTAGTTAATGGAATGGGCGGAGGAGCCAATACTGCATTAAGCTACATCTTACTTGGAGCATTTGCTGTTGCAATTAGCTATACAGGTATTACTACCATATTAGTAAATTTTCTTATACGTGTGTTAACTGGTAAGAAGACAATGATGCTATTGGTTATTGCAGGTGTCGCGTCCTTATCACAGAATTTAGTCCCGGTGCATATTGCATTTATACCAATTTTAATCCCACCGTTACTGAAATTATTTGATAACATGCGGATGGATCGCCGTGCAGTAGCTACAGCTCTAACTTTCGGTTTAAAGGCACCGTATATTATGATCCCGGCAGGCTTTGGATTAATTTTTCACGAAACGATCGTAACGGGTATGACAGAAAATGGTGCGAATATCACAGTTAGTGAGTCGGCACTATCCATGCTGATACCAGGTTCGGGAATGATTGTTGGACTGCTTATTGCGATTTTCGTTTCTTATCGCAAGGACCGTGATATGCCAGAAGGAGCAGGTGGAATCGAAGCATCTGCTATTATTGAGCAGGAAGCAGTATCATTCAATCGTAAGCATGTCATGACTTTAATTGCTATAGCAGCAGCTTTAGCTGTACAGCTTATTACTGAAAGCCTTGTAATAGGTGCACTAACTGGCTTAGTACTTATGTTTCTTTTATTGGCAGTACCTTTTAAAAACGGAGATAGAGTCATGTCAGAAGGGATTGCCATGATGGGTACGATCGCAATTGTGATGCTTGTTGCTTCAGGCTATGGGAACATCCTTACTGAAACAGGAGCAGTGCAAGCTTTAGTTGAATCATCATCAGGATTTTTAGATAGCAGTAACCAAGCACTCATTGCTTTTATCTTGCTTTTAGTGGGGTTGCTTGTAACATTAGGGATCGGGTCATCCTTTGGAACGATTCCAATCCTGGCAGCTCTATATGTACCTATTTGTATGGCAGCGGGTTTTTCACCAATGGCTACTGCAGCACTAATTGGAACAGCGGGTGCACTAGGTGATGCAGGTTCTCCTGCTTCTGATAGCACGCTCGGCCCAACCTCTGGGTTGAATGCTGACGGAAAGCATAATCACATTTGGGACACCGTTGTTCCTACATTCTTACATTATAATATTCCATTATTCTTGTTTGGATGGGTAGCAGCAATTATTTTGTAAAGAGATCACATATCGTAAGGATTTCTCTCACGCATAATTAAATGGAAAGGGGAGAAAGTAAGGTAAAAACAGGTGGGTTGTTATGAAGAAGTTGATAATGTTATCCATGGTTGTTCTCCTTACCTTTCCTCTTTTCCAAATGTCTACAGTACAGGCTGCAGGGTATGGCTGGGGTTATAAAAAGAACTCCAACCATGAACTTCCGTATATAGGTAAGTACGAAAGTATGCTTGAGGAATACGGAGCCTATTATGCAGATAAAACCGGACAAAAAAATATCTACCTAACCTTTGATAATGGGTACGAAGAAGGCTACACAGATGACATACTGGATGTACTGAAGAATAAAGATGTTCCTGCTACATTCTTTGTTACAGGGCACTATGTTGAGAGTGAACCGGATCTGGTAAAGCGAATGGTGGATGAAGGCCACATCATTGGGAATCATTCTTACCATCACCCAGACTTTTCCATCATCACCAAAGATGCGATTAAAGAAGAATTAGAGGATCTAGAAAAGGCAGTTGCCGAAGTTTCCGATCAAGATGAATTAAAATACTTACGTCCACCTAGAGGAATTTTTAATGAACAAACATTAAAATGGTCTTATGAACTGGGGTATATACACGTGTTCTGGTCTCTAGCCTTTATTGATTGGGAGACAAATAAACAAAAAGGCTGGGAGTATGCGTTTAATCAGATTATGGACCAAGTACATCCCGGAGCAGTAGTATTGCTTCATACCGTATCCTCTGACAATGCTCAGGCCTTAGAAAAGCTTATAACAGAGCTACAAAAGGAAGGATACTCATTCAAGAGCTTAGATGATCTCGTTTTAAAAGATAAGCTCCCAGATCCCGTTTACGGATATGAGTGAAATAGAAAAGACTGAAGGGTAGTCCCTTCAGTCTTTTTTCTTAGCCAAAAAAATAGGTGTTTCTCCCATTTTCTTTTGCCTTGTATAATGCAATATCTACCTGCTTTAATATTTCCTTCGTAGTAGTTCCTTTATTGGAAGCTATGGCTATACCAATACTTGTGGTTATCCTGATTTGTTTGCCATTTACATGCGCAGGGATTTGCATCTTTTCATAAATAAGATTAGCAAGATTGATGGCAGGTTGTTTAACGTCTGCCGGCAATTCAAGCAGAATGATAAACTCATCCCCACCATATCTTGCCACAGTGCCCGTAGTACTAACACAGTGGGAAAGCTTTGTCGCAAAGTCTTTAATCACCGTGTCCCCAGCATCATGCCCCAACTTGTCGTTGATTTCCTTAAAGTGGTCAATATCGAGCATTAGAAGCGCAAAATGCCTTTGTCTGTGTACAATATTGTCCAATGCATATTCTAGGCGCGCATCAAAGTGCCTTCTATTTGGCAAATCGGTAAGTGGGTCATGTAACGCGATATATTTAAGCTTTTCTTCATATTGTTTTTGTAGAGTGACGTCTTTAAAGATAGCAAAAACACCCGTCGTTACGCCTTCCATTATAATAGGAGTAAATTTTACGATAATATTCATTTCCTGCCCAGACTTAGCATAGATAGTTAATTGTGCTTCCTTTGCTTTTCGCTTTAATGCTGCCTCAAACCCTTTAATTGCCATAGGTATTTCTCGAGGGATTACATATTTATAAAAATTTTCCCCTATCAAATCTTCTACTGTATAGCCTGTTATGGTTTCTACAGCAAGGTTTTTAGAAATAATACGACCATTTGTGTCAATGGAAAGCACTGCATCAAGGTTGTATTCAAACAGCGATTGGTACCGTTGTTGGTTTTGGAAGAGCAAATCGCTTGATGTTTGTACCTCTTCTTGGGCCTTTTTTTGAATCGTAACATCCTTAACAACAGCGGCCAAGTGCGTACAAACGCCAGATTCATCATGAAGTGGCGTCACGCGTGTTTCGGAATAAAAACGTTCCCCATCAGGAGTAAGGAAAGAGTCTTCATACGTAATAGACGTACCTATATCAATCGCTCTTTGGTACTCTTGGTTAAGGTATAAGGCCATCTCTTTCGGAAGTACAGCCTCAAGTGATTTTCCTATAGCTCGCTCTCCAAGACCGGTATGGGTACTTGCTGAATGATTCATAAACTCATATTTAAAAACAGGGCCAGGTAATACGTTCATCACAAACACCATGTCCCGAATGCCCTCCATCAGTACTCGGTCATAAGAAATAGAAGGATAGTGATTCATGGGCATCGTATCTCCGGATTCATACATGTAAAAAACGTTAAGCCTATTCTGTTTTTCATATCTAATTTATTATAATTCATAGTCGTTGAGTACCTCATTTTTATAGCCTCATTTCAAATACTGTCTTCATATTAATAAGCTTGGCTGTTCCCCAGATAGGTACAAGGGTTTCCTGTGAAAAAGTCGGTATCAGGTAACTCCTCATTGTCCTCTTTTAACCTAGTTAGTTTCTCCATGAGCTCGCTTAGTTTTTCTTCTTCTCCTGTATGAAACTGTATTCCATAAATAACATAAGATTGCTTTGTTTCTTGTTGCCATACGGGGGATCCAGTTAGACAATAGGATTCACCCATAATGGAAAAAGAAAATTCAAATGCCATATCGGATGGTACAGGCAATATAACGGATGTGATAATTTGAATCCCTTTTAAACTGATATCCTTGATTAAAATCTTCGCTGAGCCTAGTTCAATCTCTTGTTTATCATATTCCGAGATAATTAACTTTCCTTTAAGCCAGTGGAGGAACTGGTACCGTGCACTTTCTCTTCTGTCCTTAAGCGGCATGTCTTGTTTTTGGCTTTCTTTTGGGATGAGGTAGCCATCATGTAATAATTCTTCAAAGACTGGTAAAGGGACAGGCTTAGAAAAGTAATAACCCTGGATAAGATCACAATTTCTTTCTTTCAAAAATTCATACTGTGCTTTTTCTTCCACGCCCTCTGCTACTATTTGCATACCAATTTCCTTAGCTAGGTGCATAACAGCAGAAACGATAGCAGCATCTTTTTTGTTTGCAGAAGTAATATTTTGGATGAAAATCTGATCGATTTTAATAATATCTGCTTCAAATTCATGCAAGTAATTTAAAGAGGCATAGCCTGTACCAAAATCATCAATTGCTATTTTTATGCCGAGTTTACGAAGCTCCTCTAGCGTTTTGAGCACACCTATCTCGTTCTTTAATAAGGAGCTCTCTGTTATTTCTATCTCGAGCATGGAAGCAGGAATTCTATATAAAGCTAGCTGTCCTTCCACCAACTCAACTAGGCCTCGCTTTAATAAACGAATGGGCGAAAGGTTAATCGATATCGGGATGACAGGATATCCTGCTTCTCTCCAAAGCCATAGCTGGGCACATGTTTTCCGAATTACCCAATCACTAATATGATGAATGAGATGGTTTTCTTCTGCCAGCGGGATAAATTCATTAGGTGGGACCATCCCCCAGTCACGGTGATTCCATCTTATAAGCGCTTCTGCACCTTTAATTTTTCCAGTAGCAGCTTCTACTTGAGGCTGGTAGTACAATTCGAATTCTTCATTTACAATTGCTCTTCGCATATCTTTTTCCAATAAGAACTTTTTGTAAGAAGAAATATCCCTTGAGAAAGAATAGAATTGATAGTTGTTACTACCTTGTTGCTTGGCATGATAAAGGGCGGAATAAGCATTTTCCAATAACCTCAGCTTACTTGTACCATCTTCAGGATAAAAGCTGATCCCCACACTTGTGGTTATATGTAGTTCATAATCCTTTACCATTAAAGCTTTACCAATGGATTGTATGGTCTGCTGTGCTAGGTCAAATACTTCTTCTTTTCCATTATAATGATGAACAATCATAACAAAATCATTGTTGTTTAATCTTGCAAGATAGCCAGTTGATGGCACGATGTCCCTAAGGCGTTCAGCTAGCTGGTGTATAACCATATCTCCGACTTGATAACCGAGCGAGTGGTTAATCACATTGAATCTGTCAAGATCTAGGTGGAGAATGGCGAATGGTTGATCTTCGTTAATAAGCTTGTCCACTGTTTCATGTAAGCTTTGTTGATTGGGGAGATCGGTTATCTCGTCGTGTGTAGAAATATAACGCAGGTGATCTTGCATCTGCTTCTCATCCGTTATGTCCACTAAAACACCGAATAAATGCGTGATTCTCCCGTCTTCATTGACCCATGGGATTGTTTGGTCATAAACCCATTTGATAGAATGGTCTCCACAAATGATCTTATATTTATGTTTAATCGGCTTCCCTTTCATAAGCTGATCCTGTTTTAGAAATACCTTATCCCGAAAGTCAGGATGAATAATATTTTCCCAAACAGCGGGGTCCTCATATATTTTTTCTAGTGGAATCTGAAGTAAGTCAACAAGTTGCTCAGAGGCAAGGGTGACTTTGTTTGTATTAAATTCCTTCATCCATATACCGCCGTCAAGGTTATTAAACATATGGACCATACTATTTAAAGTATTACGTAGCTCTATTTCCAGGTTTTTCTCTTCCGTGTAATCCATAACCACACCGATTAATTTCCATGGAGCATTATTCTGCCACAAAACCTCTGCTTGCACCCTTAAGTAGCGGAGCTTGTTTTCATCTCTTTCATGATAGATTCTATAATCCACTTTATAGGATTTTCCTTCTCTTAATGCAAGCTTATAGATGGAACTGGTTTTATCACGATCATCAGGATGGATATAGCGCAATAATAGTTTGTTCATCGTCACCTCTTCTGATTTCGGCAGTCCAAAAATTTCATAAAAGGCCGGCGAACAGAATAGATCGTCGTCAGGTATTATATATTCCCAACTCCCTACAGAAGCCACTTTTTGCGCAGCGATAAGGTGTGTTTTATGTTTCTTCAATTCTTCAGCTAGTTCCTTTATCTCACTCGTATCTTCAATAATAATATAAACACCATTTATCTTATCAGACCCCCAAATGGGCACAAAGGTGAGACAAGCATGAATAATTTCTCTTTTAGAATATTCCTTAATCGCTATTTCGTGTCTTTCTGAAACACCATGAAGTGCTTTTTGAAAGGCATCAATAAGCGTTTTTTTATAGGACTTTGGAATCAAGTCCATAAGAGTCACTTCATCCATTGAAGGAATGCCAAGAAACTTCCCAATACTATCTTTATTTTTGGATAGAATTTCCCCTTGTGGTGAAAAGGCAATAATTAAATCTGGATGATACATTGCAAGGGAAGCGTAATAATTAAGTAATTCCTGTTTTATGTTCGCATTTTCATTGTTGGACGATTCTGTGTTGGGTGGAACGGAAAACAATTTACCCAAAGAACCTTCTTTATCAAAAGATGTCATATGCTAACCCCATTTTTGGAAGTTTGTAATAAGAATTTAACAATTAAGAACAGTATAATATACCCAAATTTAAATTGAAATAGCTAACTATATGGAAATTAGTACTACAAATCATAATGCGTTTAAATTTTTATAAAATTTTGATATGATAGGTGAAATTAGGTGAGGAGGGGATTCGATGGAAAAACAGGATTTAATTGCTCCAGAATCATATAACATCGTGATGGAAGTGGAACGCTTTGCAAAAGAGACAGGTAAGAAAGCTCTTATTTGGGAAAATGAAGATGGTGACCGAAAAGAACTAACATATAATAAGTTAATAGAGAATGCAAATAAAATTGGTAACGCTTTCCTGGAAAATGGTCTAAAAAAAGGTGACAAGCTACTTGTCATGATCCCCAAGGTAATAGACGCGTATGAAGTGTACCTTGCAGCATTAAAGACTGGAATCATAATCATTCCTTGTTCAGAAATGTTGAAGGTTAATGACTTACAGTACAGGGTCACACATGCGGAGGTAAGCGGAATAGTAAGCTACCATCCATTCGTCGACCAATATGAGGGGATCGAACAATTATCCAAGCTAAAACGTTTTGTAGTAGGGGAGCCAGCTGACAATTGGATGTATTTAGATCAATTAAAAAAAGAAGCATCTGATACGCTTGAGACTGTTAAAACATCACGCGATGATATTGCATTTTTGCCATATACTTCTGGAACAACAGGTAATCCTAAAGGGGTTGTCCACACGCACGGTTGGGGTTTTGCTCATTTAAAGACTGCTTCTGAAAACTGGCTTTGCATTAAAGAGGGGGACAAAGTATGGGCTACGGCTGGGCCGGGTTGGCAGAAGTGGACCTGGAGTCCTTTTCTTTCGGTGCTAGGGTCAGGAGCTACAGGCTTTGTATATCACGGTAAATTTAATGCAAAGAAATATCTGCAGCTCTTGGAGGATAATGAGATTAACGTGCTGTGCTGTACACCAACAGAGTACCGTATGATGGCAAAACTCAATAATCTTGACACGTATCAGCTACCAGCTTTGCATAGTGCAGTTTCCGCTGGTGAACCGTTAAATGTAGAAGTTATCAATACATTTAAGAAGCATTTTAATATCATAGTAAGAGATGGCTACGGACAAACAGAAAATACATTATTACTTGGAGTAATGAAAGGGATGAAAGTAAAACCAGGTTCTATGGGTAAACCGACGCCAGGGAATGAGGTAGAAATCATAGATGAGTCAGGTGCTCCTTTAGGTGTGAACCAGGTAGGCGATATTGCAGTGAAACTTGATTGCCCTGCATTATTCCGTGAGTATTATAAGGATAGTGAACGCACAAAAATGACACAGCGCGGAGAATATTATGTAACAGGAGATCAAGCTTCTAAGGATGAAGATGGCTATTTTTGGTTTGAAGGTAGAAGTGATGATATTATTATAAGTTCCGGTTATACGATCGGGCCTTTTGAAGTAGAAGATGCTCTCGTGAAGCACTATGCTGTCCAAGAATGTGCAGTGGTGGCAAGCCCGCATGAGGACCGTGGAAGTATTGTAAAAGCCTTTGTCGTCTTGAGAGAGGACGTTCATCCAGATGAAGCATTAATAAAAGAGCTTCAAGACCATGTGAAAGAAACGACAGCCCCTTATAAATATCCAAGGGAAATAGAGTTCATTAAAGAGCTACCAAAAACCACGTCTGGTAAAATTAGACGAATTGAGTTGCGTAATAAAGAGAAAGAACAGGTGTAAAAGCCAGTTAATATATTTGCAATTTGCAGGACGGATTCTAGTTTTTGGATTCGTCCTGTTTTGTTATACATATTTGAGGTGGGGTGCGAATTGGTTAGATGAGCGGTTTAATTTAATAGAGGTGCGGTTCAATGGATCGCCTGGGTGCTTTAATCAACGGGATGAGGGTTTTAATCAATCACAGGTCAGCTTCAATCGCCCGGATGAGCGTTTCAATTGATCGCAGGTCAGCTTCAATCGACAGTAAGAGCGTCCCAATCGATCACACGGTAGCTTCAATCGCCAGCAAGAGCGTCCCAATCAATCACAAGGCAGCTTCAATCGACAGCAAGAGCGTCCCAATCAATCACAAGGCAGCTTCAATCAACGGCAAGAGCGTCCCAATCGATCACACGGTAGCTTCAATCGACAGCAAGAGCGTCCCAATCAATCACAAGGCAGCTTCAATCGACAGCAAGAGCGTCCCAATCAATCGCACGGCAACTCCAATCAACATAAGAGCGTCCCAATCAATCGCAGGTCAGCTTCAATCAACGGCATAAGCGTTTTAATCAATCACAAGGCAGCTTCAATCGACAGCAAGAGCGTCCTAATCGATTGCAGGTCAGCTTCAATCGCCCGGATGAGCGTTCCAATCGGTCGCAGGTCAGCTCCAATCAACGGCATAAGCGTTTTAATCAATCGCAGGTCAGCTTCAATCGACAGCAAGAGCGTCCCAATCAATCGCACGGCAACTCCAATCAACAGCAAGAGCGTCCCAATCAATCGCGCGGCAACTCCAATCAACCACACGAGCCTCCAAATCGTGCCCGTGCGCCTCTCCTAAAAATTTTAAACAAAAGACTTGAAAGTCAAAATAGGTCAGAGTATAATATGAATCAAAGGTCAAATATAGTCAAAGTCAAATTTGATTAACATTTGATTTAAACAGTCAAGGAGGAATGGAAAATGCTTTGTCAAAACTGTGGTGAAAACCAAGCAAATATAAATGTCGCAATGAAAATGAATAATGAAATGTCTGAATTGCACCTTTGTAATGATTGCTTTCAAGAAATCCAAGGACAAATGATGAATTCTAATGATTTCTTCTCTAATTCACCTTTTGGAAATGCAGAGCAAGCATTTTCTCAGCATTTTTCTCAAGGTAATAGTAAAGCAGGTACAAAAACAAAAGAGAAAAAGAATAATCGTGGCAATGGCTTAATTGACCAATTGGCGAAAAACGTGACCCACGCTGCAAGAGCAGGTCTAATCGACCCTGTTATTGGAAGAGATAATGAAGTAAAACGTGTCATTGAGACTTTAAATAGAAGAAATAAAAACAACCCAGTATTAATCGGGGAACCAGGTGTCGGGAAAACAGCTATTGCTGAAGGATTGGCATTGAAAATTAGTGAAGGTAATGTTCCAGCTAAGCTAATGAATAAAGAGATTTATATGCTAGATGTCGCTTCTCTTATAGCTAATACAGGAATACGCGGTCAGTTTGAAGAACGAATGAAAAAACTTATTCAGGAAGTTCAAGAGCGCCAAGATGTTATTTTATTCGTTGATGAGATCCATCAAATTGTAGGTGCTGGAACAGCTGAAAGCTCGCAAATGGATGCAGGGAATATTCTTAAGCCAGCACTCGCAAGAGGAGATCTTCAATTAATTGGTGCAACAACTTTAAAAGAATACCGTCAAATTGAAAAGGATGCTGCGTTGGAACGTCGTTTACAACCGATTATTGTGAAGGAGCCATCTGCCGAAGAGGCAGTCCAGATTCTTCATGGGATCAAGGATCGCTATGAAGCATACCATGAGGTCCGTTATTCTGATGAAGCCATTCAGGCGTTTGTGACGTTATCAAACCGTTATATTCAAGATCGTTTTCTACCAGATAAAGCGATTGACCTAATGGATGAAGTCGGATCAAGGCTAAACCTTGTGAATGCAGAGAAGGACTCTAATTCCATTAATCAACGCTTGGAAGAAATAATTAAGGAAAAAGAAGAAGCAGCTGAGAGAGAAGACTATGAAAAAGCAGCAAACTTACGCTACCAAGAAATTCAACTACAAAAGCAATTAGAAAAAGCAAAAGATGAAGAACAGGTAATAGATGTAGACTTATCGGATATTCAATTAATTGTAGAAGAAAAGACAGGTATTCCTGTTACAAAGCTTGCAGCAGATGAACAAATGAAATTGAAAAACATTGGAGAAAATCTCCGTGCTAAAGTTATAGGTCAAGATGAGGCTGTCGGTAAAGTAGCTAAAGCCATCCGCCGTAGCCGCGCTGGTTTAAAATCTAAATATCGCCCAATCGGCTCCTTCCTTTTTGTTGGACCAACTGGTGTAGGGAAAACCGAATTAACAAAATCACTAGCTGAGGAACTGTTTGGATCTAAAGAATCGCTTATTCGCCTTGATATGAGTGAATATATGGAAAAACACGCAGTCTCCAAAATTATCGGTTCACCTCCTGGTTATGTTGGTCATGAGGAAGCTGGTCAGCTAACAGAGCGTATTAGAAGAAATCCGTATTCCATTCTTCTTCTTGATGAGATTGAAAAGGCTCATCCAGATGTGCAGAACATGTTCCTGCAAATTATGGAGGACGGGCATTTAACAGACTCTCAAGGCCGAACAGTCAGTTTTAAGGAAACCGTCATTATTATGACAAGTAATGCTGGTACAGGTGTAAAAGAAGTAAACGTCGGATTTAATAGTGCACAGCATGATGCAGTTTCTACTTTAGAAAACCTTGGTGCATACTTTAAACCAGAGTTTCTTAACCGTTTTGACTCTATTATCCAGTTCAATGAATTGGAAGAAGCGCATCTGTTAACTATTGTCGACCTAATGATCAATGATCTGCAAAAAAATATGGAAGAAAATCATATAACTATTTCGATTTCTGATGAAGCCAAGCGTCAACTTGCTACCCTGGGTTATGATCGCCGCTTTGGTGCACGACCGTTACGTCGGGTTATCCAAGATAAGATTGAAGATCAACTAACAGATTTAATCTTAGAAGAGGATACTATTAAACACGTTGAAGTAACTGTTAAAGAAGAGGATATCGTTGTAGAAAAAGCTTAAAGAATTAGGCGCTGGACAAAATGTTCAGCGTCTTTTTTATTAGATACTAAACCGAAGTCCAACCTTTCCCCAGCTTGTTCCACTCATAAATACTTCCCAATTGTTGAAAACTAACCCTATTACGAAACAGAGGGTGTCTACATGTGTTGTCATAAACGTCTAATTACCATTTTACTTCTTTTTGTTTATTTTATACTCCTTTTGATACCTGTCTCGGCTGAAGTTAAACCTGGATTATTAAAGGTGCACTTTCTTGATGTAGGTCAAGGGGATAGCATTCTAATGAATACACCGTCAGGAAAAAACATTTTGATTGATGGAGGGCCTCCGGGTTCTGGAAAAAAAATAATTGCTTATTTGAAGGAAAAACAAATAGATAGGATAGATTTATTGATTACAACCCATCCAGATATTGATCATATAGGTGGCCTGCCTCAAGTATTAAAAAAGGTGAAGGTAAAGCAGGTAGTTGATTCTGGGAAACTCCATACAACTCGGACGTATGCAAAGTACATCCAGCAAATTATAAAGCATGACATCCCTGTTAGGCTGGCTGAGAAAAATGAATTATTAAGAATAGACCCACTGTTAACGATACGGATTTTGAATACCTATGGTAATTCGAAGAACAACAACCAATCATCGATTGCGTTAAAAGTGACATACGATGACATTGATCTTCTATTAATGAGTGATGTTGAAATGAAACAGGAAAAAGAATTTTTGAAATCGTATGATGTCAATGCGGAAATTATTAAAGTAGCGCATCATGGGTCAAATACAAGTTCCTCACTGGACTTTTTAAAGGCCGTATCGCCTGAGACAGCAATTTTGACATATAGTATCGAAAATGATTACGGTCATCCAGTTGATCGGGTTATCCGTAATTTGTACAAAGTAAAATCAGATATTTACTCCACTGCTGTCTTTGGTGACTTAGAAATTAGGTCGGATGGAAAAAGTTATTTGGTGCTCCCAAGCAGAGAACCACTATCGAATATTAGAAAAGAGGCAGGATAGTTATTTACAATTTAATACAAAAGTGATATCATAATGATACAAAATAGTGGGGATGGTGTAGTCTTATGATGAAAGAGAAAAATGCTTGGATGATGAATGGTTTTTTAGGTATTGTTCTTATTGCTGCATTGCTAGCAGGTACAGTGTTCAGCTTTGTTGAGCAACAATTTATCATCGGTGGTTTATGTCTTATTGTTGCGGTAACATTGGGTAGTGGTATTACACTTGTACAACCGAATCAATCAGCAGTAGTAATTTTTCTCGGGAAATACATGGGGAGTATTCGGAGAGAAGGGATTGTCATTACGGTACCTTTTTCGGTTAGAAAAACCATTTCATTACGTGTACGAAACTTTAACAGTAAACGTTTGAAGGTAAATGACGTAAATGGGAACCCGATAGAAATCGCTGCAGTTATCGTGTTTAAAGTTGTAGATGCTGCAAAGGCAGTGTTTGATGTGGATCGCTACGAACAGTTTGTAGAAATTCAAAGTGAAACAGCAATTCGCGCTGTTGCTACAAAGTATCCTTATGATACATTTAAGGATGTCGAGCTTACCTTAAGAGGAAATGCTGAAGAAGTATCATCTCAATTGACGTCAGAATTACAAGATCGCTTAACCGTAGCTGGAGTAGAAGTAATTGAAGCAAGGCTTACACATTTGGCATATTCCACAGAAATTGCCCAAGCAATGCTACAAAGACAGCAAGCGAGCGCGATCATTGCTGCACGCAAACAAATTGTAGAAGGTGCAGTTGGAATGGTGCAGGATGCAATTTTGCAGCTTGAAAAAGACGGCGGAATAGAATTAGATGATGAAAGACGCGTTTCCATGGCAAATAATCTTCTCGTATCCATTGTTTCAGACCATGGCACCCAGCCGGTAATTAATACTGGATCGTTATATCAATAAATTCTTTAAGTAAAAGAGGGTTTCTATGCCTAAGAAGAAGAACTTTCCGCTACGTATTGATCCCAAGCTTTATGACATACTGCAGTCATGGGCAAAGGATGAATTCCGCAGTGTTAATAGTCACGTCGAGTTTTTGCTTCGGGAAGCAGCAAAAAAATCCGGAAGATTACCAAAAAGTGAAGATAAAAAAATAGGTGAAGATTAGAACCTGTACAATCTATGTACAGGTTCTTTTTTTTGTATTAGGAGCTCCTGTAAAGTGGATCGAGAACGATGCGAAGTGTGAATCGTCATCGCCCAAAAGTGAAATCAAAGCAGGGCAAAGTGAATCGTCATCGCCCAAAAGTGAAATCAAAGCAGGGCAAAGTGAATCGTCATCGCCCAAAAGTGAAATCAAAGCAGGGCAAAGTGAATCGTCATCGCCCAAAAGTGAAACCAAAGCAGCGCAAAGTGGCACCATAGCTCCCCAAAATGGAACCTTCATCCTACAAACTTAAACGAACTTTTCCGCTATTCGATCTCAAATTCACAAAATTAACTTAAACTAACCAAATCCCTCTTGACTTTTATGTTCTTTAGTTATATGGTTAGTTACATAAGTAATTAACCAAATAACAAAGGTGATGAGATGAAAAATAACTTAGATGAAACGAAACCCATTTTTCTTCAGATTAAAGAACAGCTGGAAGACTCTATTTTAAGTGATTCCATTAAGGCTGGGGAGCGGGTTCCTTCAACAAATGAATTTGCATCCTATTACCAGATCAATCCAGCTACAGCAGCCAAAGGGATTAATGAGCTGGTAATGGAAGAAATACTCTATAAGCGAAGAGGTGTAGGGATGTTTGTCACAGAGAACGCCAAAGACATTTTAATAAAAAAGCGTAAGCAGACGTTTTACAATCACTATATTCAACCATTGCGACAGGAGGCAGCTAAGCTGCACATCAGTAAAGAAGAATTGCTTGAGATGATTCAAAAGGGGGATGAGACAGATGAAAATTGAAGTGAAAAACCTAACGAAAAAATATAAGGATAAGCTGGCGTTAAATAACATTTCGTTCACATTAGAAGGTCCAAAGCTTTACGGACTTTTGGGAAGAAATGGGGCAGGGAAGACGACTTTTATGGATATTCTTGCTGGAAATATCCGTGCAAGTAAGGGAGAAATTTTAATAGACGGAGAAGTTCCCTTTGATAATCAGAAGTTAACGGAATCCGTTTGTCTCATTAAAGAAGGGCATAATTTCAAAAGAGATTTAACTGTGAAAAATGTGCTTAAAATCTATTCCTACTTTTACCCCAAATGGGATCAAAATCTGGCTGATGAACTAATAGAGTTTTATGACCTAAATAAAAATGCCAGGGTAAAGTCACTATCCAAGGGGATGGAATCCTCACTTGGTATTATTGTGGGGCTCGCAAGTAAAGCGCCGATTACGGTATTTGATGAACCCTATATTGGCCTTGATGCAGCTGCCAGAAAGAAATTCTATGAACTTTTATTAGAAGAATTCGAGACAGATAAACGAATGATTATTTTATCCACACACTTAATTGATGAGGTTAGTCTCATGTTTGAAGAGGTTTTGATTATTCAAAAAGGCTCTCTTGTGATGCAGGAAGAAGCAGAGTACTTACGGAACAATACATGTGCTGTTACTGGAACAAGAGATGAAGTCAAAACATTTATCCAAGGAAAAGAAGTGCTCGAAACGAAGGAACTGGCCGGTGTAATGACAGCGTACGTTTATGGTAATGCTGCAGATGCTAAGGCGCAAGGGCTTCGTGTAGAGAGTATACCAATTCAAGAATTGATGATTTATTTAACCGAAGGAAAGAAGGGAGCATGACAATGGGGAGACAACTTAAAGGACTATTATATTTCTTTAGCTCGAATATACGTCATTCCTTACTAATTTTTTGGACCATTTTAATGAGTATTCTAGTAGTAACCTTAACCATTTCCTATTTTCTATTGAACGTGGAAGGTGAAATGGCCTTTTCTCTTACAGCACCAATGTATGTTTACTGCGGTATCATGGGTTTTATAACAGTAAAGGAAATGATACCTTTTTCGATTAAGATGGGGGCTACTAGAAAAAATTTATATGTAGTAATAGCTATCTTCTTTTTACTACTATCTTTATTTAAAGCTATTGCTGGCACAATCATTCAGGTTCTTGTTACCAGCATGAATGAAGCGATAGGGTTAAACAACTTTGATTTTCTTCACCTAGCTCAATTTATAGACGATACGTGGTATACACGAGTAGTAATTGACACAGCTGTCATGTTTTTCTTTTTAACACTTATGTTTTTACTTGGTTTACTGTTCTATCGGTTTGGCTTTGCAGGTGCAGGTTCAGTTCTAGGAATTCTGCTTGTAGGGTTACTGCTCTCTATTGCAAAAGGTTGGGCTTGGGACTTTATTACAAATATAGTGGAATCATTCGGCATGACGTTCTTTTTACAAATGACCATTATGAGTATCGTGTTTTATGTATTATCCTTCTTCCTTGTAAGACGAATCACAATTTAAAAACCAGAATGTTAAGAGGTTGGGTTGGGACATAAGAAAATTAAACAAGAAAAAACGGGACGTTCATACGACGTATTACAGAAAAAAAATCAAATACTCGCGGATACCCCCCTGATTGTTTGGTATCTGGATTACACTTTAGCGAAGGAAAAATGCGGAGACTCTAGTGGGAACAGCACAAGTCCGAAGGCCCCGCAAGAAGCGATTTTTGCTTCTGAGGAGACTAAGGCCGTGCCCACTGAAAGCGGAGTATTTTCCGGAGCGGTAATTAAGCAGTTTGTTTATTATTGTTCGGGTTTTAAAAAGGCTGTGACGTTATGTCCCAGCCTTTAAAGCTTTATTTAACAGACCCTTTATCCATTCTGTTTTCGGCGAAAGCTATAAACAGACAGAGCAACAAGAAGTATGCTTAAAGCTAATGAAGTAAAGGCAGTGCCGAGAAGCTTGTCAGAAATCGTATTTGTCCGTAACAACTCCTGAACGTAGGTGGATAAATGACCTGGACTCCATGTGAGAACATGACCAATCACTTGTGTTAACAAACTAAGAATCATAACCGAAACAATGGTTAAAAATACGACAAGCCCAGGTTTCGAGACAAATGTATTAAAGAGAATTGCCAGACTGATAACGAATAAAAACCACAGGCCGTAGAAGAGCACTCCTTTCGCCCATGTCATAAAAGGCAAGCTACCATATAAAATGTTTGTATAATACCACCCTGCAAATAAACCAATAACGGAAGAGCTACCGACTAATACGATTAACGATGCCCATTTCGTAGTAATGTAATTTGTATAGGAAACAGGCTTTACTAGAATGAGTTCTGATACGCCGCTAGCTTTTTCGCCCACAATCGGATTCATTGCTAGAAAAGCTACTAATAAAACGCCTAAGGTACTATACTGGCTTAAACTCATCATCATGATCTCTGCTGGGGCATAATCAGGAAGTTCGATAACGGTTCCAGCTGGAAACCCACCAGCGGATTGGATGATCTCCGGAAGGTAATAAGTTGTTATGGGATCCATAACGGCAAGTATTATAAAGACAATCGGTACCCAGATCCATTTTTTATTTCGCCAGCTCTCCAGCATCTCTTTCCGAAACATCGTAAACCATTGCATCATTGCTTCACCACCTTCATAAAAATATCTTCCATTTCAGCTTTATTTAATGAAAAACCAATGAGCGGCCAATTCTCTTGACCAGCTTTTTCTAAAAGGGTTTTTCGCAATAGGGATAAATCATCTGCTATAACAGCTATACTAGTTTGGTTTACCTTTACTTCGGTCACAAATGGGATGTTACGAATCCTTTTTTCATATTGCTGCAAATCCTGTATACCCTGAAACTCAAGTTCAATCACGTCTGTTTGGTATTTCTCTCTCAGCTCCTGCATGGTACCGGACTCAATAAGCTTGCCTTTGTGAAGGAGTAGCATTTCATCACTAATCGCATCGGCATCACTTAAAATATGAGTGGAAAAGAGAATAGTCATAGACTCTTTCAACTCTTTCATTAGTGTCAGTACATCTCTTCTACCGAGCGGATCGAGTGATGATACTGGCTCATCTAAAATTAAGACCTTTGGTTGATGGATCAAGGCCTGAGCCAAACCAAGTCTTTGTTTCATCCCCCCAGAATAGCCACTAATCCGCTTGTTTTTGGCCTCTTCAATACCAACTTTTTTCAACATCTCATCAGCCGCTTTTGTAGCCTCGACTTTTGAAAGAAGGGATAACTGGCCACTATAAATAAGAAATTCCCTCCCTGTCATCCAATTGTAGAAGACGGGGTATTGTGGCAGGTAACCAATGAATTTCCGATAGTCAACATGGTTCACGATATTGTCTAAACGTACGTCACCGTTAGTTGGGGATAGGAGACCTGAAAGCATTCGTAAAATGGTTGTTTTCCCAGCTCCGTTAGGCCCAATCAACGCAATACATTTTCCTTCCGGCAGCGAAAAACTGACATCGTCCACAGCGGTGTGTGAGCCATATTTTTTGGTAACATGCGTAGCAGATAAAACCGTCATTTAATCATTTCTCCTTCCAAAGATAAAATAGGCGATTGGACCAATTGTATGAAGAACAACTACAATGAAAACCCACATACCCTTTCGTCCGTTCACATTATCAGCCTTGATTAAATCAATAAGTGCAATAACCATTAATATGGCTTGAATAATAAGAAATGGTGCAACAATTGCCCAGTCAATATTTTCGAAAAGCTCTTTCATGGTCAAATGCTCCTTTCATTACAAAGATAATAGTAAAGGAATACCTGCAGCTAAGAGGATAATGCCAAGCAGTATAATCCATGCTAGTGGCCGCGCCATATTCACTGTCCAGCCAATTCCAAATCGCTTTTCAAGGAACAAGGCAGGGTCATTTTTATTGAAATAAATTTGGCCAAGCTTCCAATATCGATCATCATCTCTATCCACATAGCTACTATTATTTACGGCTTGTTTCCTGACACGACTCCCACCTTGACCTGTGGTAATGGAAAGGAATAGAGTAGCAATAATCATCCCACCGGTTAACACGAGAGGGGCACCAACTAGCAGCTCTGATTGGATAGGCTGATAAAAGGAGTATTGGATAAAGGAAAACAAAAACGTTAAACCATAACTCGTTATTACGATAAAGGCGGACCATCTTCTTCTGAAAACGCGATTTTGTTCGGCAGATACTTCAGGGTTATCTCCATCAATTTGTTGCTTTGCTCTTGTAATGATTATATTGACAAACAAGAAGAGACAAGCAAGGAAAACTTGCATGATCGGCATCAACAGGATGACTCTATAAGACGTTTCTGCCGAGTTCGTTATATTACCGGAAAAGTCATATTGCATGGGAATCGTGTCAGGCAACGTGTCGTAATAAATGAAAGATAAGGCAGCAGTGATAAATGCGATTAAAAAAGACGGGACGAACCATATATTGCTAACTGAAAGCTTTTGCCGGCGAAAACGCAGATCAATGGAAAGTTGTTGCTTTTTATTTCTAACCCATCCTTCTTCTGCTTTCCGCTGCTTTACTTGCCTGTGGAAATACAAGTACAAGAAAAAGCTGATTATCAAGTAGCCAAGTATGATAGCGCCGAGTAGGATGCTAAGTGTGGTCTCATTATCACTTGTAGTACCAAATCCAAGAAATATAATCGTAACGATCAAACTAACAATGCCAACAGCAATTGCATACTTTTTACGGAATTGTTTCATTTCATTGGTATGATAGATTTCCTCTGGTATAGAGACACCGAAGCTTTCTGTTTTCCTCGTCAAATATGGGATAAACATCATGATAATAAACACGGGGGCGACAATAAAAAAGAATAATAATAGAATAAATGTCATTTTTTCTCACCTTCTTCGTTAAATTCGTTAAATAGATCCTGGCATTGCTTTAAAAACTCCTCCTCGGAAACCTGACGGCATATGGATTCAGCAACGAAGGGACGAAGCTTTTTCTGTACTTGTTCCATGTAAGCAGCGTCTGCTTTTGCGACCCCATCTGGATGAATGACTACTCCTTTTTGTCTATGAATAAGGATAAAGCCTTCTTGTTTTAAATGCTGATACGCTTTGTTTACAGTGTGCAGGTTGATGCCAATATCTGCTGCCATTGCTCTTACTGAGGGCAGCGGATCACCAGGCGAAAGGTTTTTCTTGGCTATCCCCTCAATAATTTGATGGATTAATTGGGTGTAAATTGGTTCATCTGATTCAAAGTCAAGACGAATAAACATGTAAATAACCCTTTCTGTCATTTTATGTTCTAACTGTTATACATATAATATAACAGATAAACATAAAGTGCAATATAAAAAGCGTATTAGATAAGTTCACATTCGCTCGTCTTTTAATAAATGTGTCTTATTTCTTATACTTTGACCTTCAAAAATTCAACCGACTCGTCATTGCTTCTTAGTTAAATCTTATCTTTTCGAACGTAAAAAAAAGAACTGATATCTAAAATCAGCTCCTTTTTATAACTGTTCGTATTGGTCTAACATAGCTTCGAGGATCTTTTGAATCGACTCTTGTTTCTTTTCTGGTAAAGCTTGGATTCTGTTTAGATATTCCTTCATTTTGGGATGCGAACGTAAATAGTCGATATTTTGGTATAGTTCTTGGTCGAGCCCAACTTTATTCTGTCCATAGACTCGTTGGAAGTCTTTTAGCATTTCTTGCTCATAAGCAAAGCTACCTGTGAGATGGTCCAGTGAGAGCTCAAATAACGAAGCAATTTTAAGTAATGAGACAACATCTGGCACCGCAGTCCTGTTCTCCCATTTTGTTACAACAGATCGGGAAATGGCTAGTTTGCCTGCTAAATCTTGTTGAGTCCAGCCATTTTGCATTCTAAAATGTTTTATATTTACTGCGAGTTTTTCTAATTTCATGTCCACCACTAACTTTCTAATCTCAAGCTTTTTGTATCTTTTATACTATCATGACGAAAAGAGACAGAAGGGGAATCGTTTGTTCTTATATAGAACATATAGTAAAATGTTCTCATATAGAACTTATGTGAGGTGAATTTAATGGTGAGTTGTATGATTCTTAGGCATCCTACGATATCTAACTTAACGAAATGCAAAATGTTGCGTTTCCTTTTCCATGAAGTAAATTTTGAAATCCACGTGGTGAAACAGGATACGGTTGTTATCTATGTGTGGAATATCCAGCAAACGGAGCTTTGGCAAGCAGCCGTGATGGTTGCAGTGACGGATATAGAAGTTGGCTATGGAAAAGGATTTAGTAAACATGAAGCAAGAAAAAAAGCAGACCATGTGTTAAGAAAATGGGTTCACATTCCAGTATCTACAGGAGTAGAAGATGGATATTCTGGTAGCTTTGGTATCTAAAAACATAAAATAAAAAAAGAAATCAAAGCGGTTAGCTTCGATTCCCTCTTTGTGACAGCTGCTGATAAACGCGATCTGCTTGCTTAAATTCTTTCTGATAGAGAACTTCTTGTGTTTTTGATAGGAATTTCTCATGCTGCTGCAATTGTTTGCCGTTGTGCTTCATTAGAACACCTCCATGTATCCATTAGGATCACCAAGAGGGAGGAATCTATACATTTTTTTTAAGATTAACCAACTTCCTCTTCAGTATGCTGCTGTTCGGTGTTTGCAAAAGTTTGGTAAGAAACGTAATGATCCTTCGAGATTAAGAACAAATCATATACTTCTTCTTGCTTATTTATCTCTTGGTACACTTCTGGATAGGTGTTATTGGCAATCGTCACATATGGTAGCTTTACTACTGCTTTCAGCGACCTGCTGTTTGTTTTTCTTACTTTCATAAACACGCCATTAATATTATGAGTCAAAAAGAGCTCATCAAAGAATTGCTCCTTCGCACGTTTATTATAGCCTTTTCCAAAATAGGGCTGGCCAATCCATGTTGCAAGAAACCCATACCCATCCTGTATATCAAATAGACTTATCGTACCAATTGGGTGGTAATATTCATCTAGAATTGTACGGGAAACGAGTTCTTCATTTTCCTCAGCTTCCATTGTCTGTTTTGTAATGAAGAGAAACTCCTCACTTGAGTAGGCTTTATGTCTAACATAGGGGAAGACCTCTGGATGTTTAATCAGTTCATATAATACAGGCGCCTCTTGTAGGTCACGCATTTTAAGCATAAAAAATACCCTCCTTATGGACAGGTGGGTATTCTAAATAACCATAAGGGAATTTAGTAAGTTGACCCACCCACGAATTTTTAGTTAACGTTCAACAAAAATTCGGGGTGGGAATCGAACCCACTAGAACCAGCATTGCTGGTGGCGCACCATTTGCCTTCCCTATTTAATTTCTACGTTCTAATTTTTATATTTCATCTCTTTCAGTTTATGAATTTGATGTTTGATAGCATTATTTTACACATTTTTATTTAGAAAGGGAATACCCTTTTTTGTAAAATTTCCCGACAATTTTTTACAATAAATTGATAAACAAAATTGTATGTTAGTGTCCTCAGAAATATGAGCAACTGCAGGGGCAGAAACTTGGCTTTCTGCTTTTAGGTCCATGCATTTTGACAGGTCTAGAGAACCTAAAATAGATCCTTCTAGAAAAATTATACATGAGCTATTCTTCAATCGAGCTTATTGCTTCTTTTAGATGCGGATAATTAAATTGGAAACCATGGTCCTGGGCTTTTTTAGGAAGGACATATTGACCTTTTGTGACAAGCTTCCCCATTTCACCGATAAGTAAATGAATCATAGTAGATGGTACAGGTAACCAGTAGGGCCTATGCATTACAGAAGCTAGTATACGCATAAAATCTTTATTGCGTTTTGGATTTGGCGCCGTAGCATTTACCGGTCCTTCTATCTTTGGATCATTTAAACAAAATTGAATTAAGCGAACTACATCATGTATATGAATCCAGGAGAGCCATTGTTCCCCTGTTCCGATTTTTCCTCCGGCAAATAGTTTAACTGGTAAGCGCATAAGAGGAAAGGCTCCTTCCTTACCTAGAATTACACCAAATCGCAAAAATACAGTGCGGATACCGAGTTGATTCTCAGCTTGATTAGCCACTGCTTCCCACTCAAGAGCCACTTCCGCAAGAAAATCATTCCCAGCTTCATTTGTTGCTTCTGTAAAAATCTTATCCTCCGAACTGCCAAAATATCCAACAGCAGATCCACTAATAAACACATCTGGTTTATTGTCCATTTTTTTAATCATTTCAACGAGTAAATGGGTTATGTTAATACGGCTTTCTAAAATAGACTGCTTTTTACTTTTTGTCCAATAGCCAAAAAGGGACTCGCCTGCAAGGTTAATAACCGCATTGATATGGGGTAATGTGGTTGGATCGTGGTCATAGCCAATAAATGTTGCTAACTCCGAGTTCTGTTTATTCTCAGGTGAGCGGGTAAGTATGTACGTATGATGTCCATTCTCATGGAGAGCTTTTGTGAGGTGTTTCCCCACAAACCCAGTTCCACCAGTTATTAAAATATTCATTTCTAACACCTACTTTTCAACAAAATTTATCCCGGAGCAACCGTCCGTAAGACAGCCACTTCAAAACGTGAAGTCAAGCCGTGATGATTAAGTGGAAGTAAACGGACGCTAACACCCCGGTTCGTTCAACTAACAACAGTGGGGGAAGAACGAAACCCCCAACTGATTGAAGTTTCACTTTATAGTTATATATAGGATATGCAAAATCTCCGTTAGAAAACAGCGAAAGCATTGTTTGTTAGTAAAAAATGTTTCCTCCCCTATTTAGGAAGAAATTTATAAGTTTTTTGTGAAACTGTGTATCAACGTCCAGCTCCGGGCGCCAAAAACTAGGCAACTTCACGAATCGCACTTATACCCGGAGGGTGAAAGTCATCATCGGTTCCGGAATTAAGGTAGGTCGGCTAAAACCGTCCTTTGCGGCCAACACCGACATACCCCTTTGCCAGGGGCATGATTCCTTTATCTTGATTGCTGCGTTCCAGCCGCTACGTTTCTAAACGGCGCCCTACACTTTTGTTCTTTAAACGCGAACTTTTGCTCTGTTTTTGTTAAGATAAGAAAGGAGGGGTGAAACAACTTGAAAATTACCCGAATTACTACACAGAAAAAAAGTAAAAGCCGTTACAATATTTTTATTGCTGATGGTGATACAGACAAATACGGTTTTAGTGTGGATGAAGATATTTTAATTAAGTTTGGTCTTAGTAAAAATGATGAACTTGATGATGCAACGATTGAACAAATTTTAGAAAAAGATACGCTACATAAAATATATACCCAAGCCATTAACTTTTTAAGCTACCGAATGAGAACAAAAAAAGAAATTCGAGATTTTCTAATTAAAAAAGAAGCTGAGCCAGAGGAAGTAGAAGAGATAATGGACCGATTAAATGATGAGAAATTAATCAATGATAAGCAGTTTGCGGAGATGTTTGTAAGAACGAGAATAAACACTTCAAGTAAAGGACCAAATGTAATAAAAAGAGAGCTAATGGAAAAAGGGGTCGCAGCTAACATAGCTACAGAAGCGGTTTCTGTTTTCACTTATGACTTACAATATGAAAAAGCCCAACAGTTACTAGAAAAGAAGAGCCAGCATAAAAAGAATGTTTCCTTTCGTAAACAGCAAGAGCAATGGCGAACACAACTCATGCAAAAAGGGTTTTCACATGACGTGATAAACGAAGTATTGTCTGGGGATACAGTTGATAAGGATGAGGAAGCGGAACAGGAAGCATTAAGAAGTCAGGCTGAAAAACTAATTCGTAAATTTGAGAAGAAACATAGTGGCTATGAGCTCAGGAACAAAGTGAAAGAGGGACTTTATCGTAAAGGGTTTAACTTGGATAGCATCAAGAATGTACTAGAGGAAATATTTGAGGAGTAGCCAAGCCTTTATTTACACGAAGTGAAATTAAAGCTATGATTATGGATGCAACAGGGGAGGGATTTTTATGAGTACAAATTATAGATATAGCGATTATTCCATTGAGCAATTGCGGGCAGAAATAGGCAAATTAAAGGAAAAAGCACAAAAAGCTGAACAGCTTGGAAACATTTCGGAAGTTGCTGTTAATGAACGGAAAATGCAGGTGGCACTTGCCTATACATTAAATCCGAAAGATTTTAAAGCGGAAAAGATCTATACATTAAAGACAGATCCGGGTTACACATTTAAAATTAATTATATCAATGGTGTTTTTGCTTGGGGGCATAGAATAAACCTCCTTAATGAAATGAATGAGCAAGAAGAAGCAATTCCCATTTCTTTATTAGGAGATGCCGTAAAGGATAAATAAAAACAGCAGGTAGCCTTGCCTGCTGTTTTAAATGGGTGTTTCTTCAACATATAATTTACTTTGAAGTTTTCTTTCAGAAAAGATCCAGCCTGTATACGAACTCATAATTTGCATGTTGTCATCAATCTGAACAACCGCCACAAATGGGTAATGCCCTTTGGAACGGTACCTTAGATCGATGAAACGCACTTCAGTAAAATCATCAAAATCATTGATTTCCCATCGATAAACGGGTGAGAAGGATAGGAATGCTGAAACATTTTTATCCTCTTTTGCAATTTTCATGATTTCTGTATCAGGTAAAGGTAGCTTTTTGAATTCATCTACAATTTCGATGTGGCCGTTCTGCACACTACCTACGTAGAAACGATCCTTTGTCGTAACAGCGACACGCCAATAGTTTTGTTTAAGGGTAGGAGATGTTGCAATTTGTTCGACTTCTGAATAATAACCCTTTATTTCTTTTACAATTTCCCTTTTATCATTATACCTCTTCATGTAATACAAGAAGATAACCGCATAAATAATAAGCCAGGTATAACCAGGACTTGCACCTAGTAGCCATGCTCCAATTCCGGCAACGTGAAGTGCAAAGATATAGGGATCGAACGTGTTAATAAATCCATGTGCCACCCACTTATTGGTGAATGGGCGGTATGCCTGTGTTCCATAAGCATTAAATATATCTACAAACACATGTAGAACAACAGCGAGAAACGTCCATATCCATAAATGTAGGAAGTTTACACTTGGTACAAACAGATATATGATGGTAGCAATTAAAATTCCCCACATAATCACAGCAGGGACAGAATGTGTCGCTCCACGGTGATGTCGGATATAGGTTGCATTATCTCGCAACTTTAATACAGTATCAAAATCGGGTGCATGAGAACCGGCAATTGTCCCTACAAGCACCGCGTTAAATAGTAAGGGGTCTTGATGCACTGCGGGATCTAATGTAGCTAAACCGCCCAGTGCTACACCCATCACTATATGGGTACCAGTATCCATAAAATAGGTCCTCCTTAAAGATTTGGTCTTCATACAAAAGTTAGGATGTATGCTGGTGCGTCGTACTGGCATGAGTGATTACTTAAATTTAAGGCTATTTCGATTTATTTATTGTATCATACAGGATGTGAATTTATGAAAAATATACCGTTACAACATTTTAACATTTCCGATTTTCAGGAAGATCTAATAAATTGGTATCATGAAGAAAAGCGAGACTTACCTTGGCGGAAGGATCAGGATCCATACAAAATTTGGGTCTCAGAAATAATGCTCCAACAGACAAAGGTTGATACCGTCATCCCGTATTTCCACCGTTTCATCTCCAATTTTCCAACAGTTGAAGCTTTAGCTGCTGCAGACCAGCAGGATGTACTAAAAGCGTGGGAAGGCTTGGGATACTATTCCCGGGCTAGGAACTTACAAAACGCAGTTAGAGAAGTAGTAGCGACTTATGGTGGAGTTGTTCCTGATAATCCGGAAGAACTTGGATCATTAAAAGGAATTGGACCATACACCAAGGGAGCTATCCTCTCTATTGCTTATGATAAGCCAGAACCGGCAGTAGACGGAAATGTAATGCGGGTTTTTTCGAGATTGTTTTATATTGAAGATGATATTGCACTTCCTAAAACAAGAAAACTGTTTGAAGCATATGTTCGAGAAGTTATTGATCAAGATGATCCTTCTTCCTTTAACCAAGCAGTAATGGAATTAGGTGCTATTATATGCACTCCTAAATCACCTGCTTGTATGCTTTGCCCCGTCCAAGCGCATTGTCAGGCATACGCGGAAGGGGTAGAAGAAACGCTTCCTGTTAAGAAAAAGGCTAAGAAACAAAGAAAAGTACCTTATGTGGCACTTTTAATTCGGACGCCACAAGAGGAATATGTTATTGAAAAGCGCCAAAGTAATGGGCTGCTTGCTGACCTCTTTCAATTTCCAATGGTTCCAATTAGTGAAATTGGATATGACCATATTGAAAGCTGGTTTTATCAAGAGTATGGTATTACGCTTAATGTAAAGAATCATGCAGGAAAACTGAAGCACGTATTTTCCCATCTCATTTGGGAGCTGGAAATATATCATGCTGAAGCTGAGATAACAGCAATTGAAGATCAAAGACTAAAACTTGTTCCAAAAGAAGATGTAGCAAAATACCCTTTTCCTGTCTCACATCAAAAAATGATGAAGTACATGGGTTGAGAATAGGGGACTGGGAAAAGTTCAGCACTCATATCCCAGTCCTTTTTTTATAGAACCTAGTCTAGTCTCTTGTATGCATTTCTTTGTTTATTTCATGAAGGATGGAAAGTCCTTCAGGGTTTACATATGGTAACAGCTGCGATAATGCATGCTGAAAGTAGTTTAGTTCTTCATTGTTCCATTTTGTTTTACTCATCATTGTAAGTTCTGTGAAGTCTCTTCTTGTTGAATCCATCATCATTTCTCCTCTAAATGTGATTGCTCCTTCATAAGTTATGTAATATGTCGCTTTTTATTCGTTAATGGAATTTATATCCAATTTATGATGTAATTGGAACATTTTAATTCGGATAAGTTATCAACCTCCTGGTTAAATTAGTAGTGCGGAGGTGATATTGATGGCTAAAAACCCAAACAAAACTACTTCAGGTACTAGCGTTCAGCACGTAAAACAGCAAAACCAAAAAGCTTCACAAGGTCAAGGGCAATTCGGAACTGAGTTTGCTTCCGAAACTAACGCTCAAGAAGTAAGAAAACAGAATCAGCAGTCTGCTCAAGGTCAAGGGAAATTTGGTACTGAGTTTGCTTCTGAAACAAACGCTCAGGAAGTAAGAAAACAAAACCAACAATCTCAGCAAAACAAAAAGTAAATATCAACCTCACAACATTTCTAAGGGCTCCCTTTTTTAGGGAGCTCTTTTTAGTGCGTTTCGTTTAATTTTATCTGTTGGGAGAGAGGGCATCGGCCGTGTGTGAGAGAACATCGCCTTAGAGTTGGAGAGTATCGGCTGAGAGCAGAAGCACATCTTCCAAGAGCACGCCAACATCGCTAGAGAGCAGAATAACATCGCCACAGAACCCGGCAGCATCAGCCGAGATAAGAAGAACATCCTCTTATAGCGGTCAACATCATCAGAGAGAAAGTACGTAATACTTTATATTTCACATAGTACCCCTTATAATGAAAAAAGGATTAATAACGGACTATTAGTGAGAGGAAGATGAGATGGTTGCTCCGAGGCCAGGTTCAAAGATGCAAATACAAAGCTACAAGCATAATGGACAACTTCACCGGGTTTGGGAAAACAGCCTTGTACTAAAGGGGACGGAATCAATTGTAATCGGGGCAAACGATAAAACACAGGTAACGGAAAGTGACGGAAGATCATGGGTAACAAGAGAACCAGCTATCTGTTATTTTCATGCAAAGTATTGGTTTAATATCATCGGTATGTTGCGTACAGATGGAATATATTATTACTGCAATATTAGCTCTCCGTTCGTTTTTGATGAAGAAGCACTGAAATACATTGATTACGACCTTGATGTCAAAGTATATCCAGATATGACCTACGACATCCTTGATGAAGATGAATATGACGACCACAGGCTTCAAATGAATTATCCTAGGGTTCTCGATCGTATTCTACACAATAACTTAGATTATTTACTGCGTTGGATTCGTCAAAGGAAAGGGCCGTTTTCTCCAGATTTTGTTGACCAATGGTATGAGAGATATCTAACCTATCGGTGATGAATGTTATCCTTGTTACATTTATGTAGCAAGGCTTTTCCTTTTTTTACACGTTTGGAAATAAGCTTAATTTCGAAATGGTAGGTTAAACTTAATTCAAGGTCTCCATGTTTTAGCCCTTTCATTTTTAGGAGAAAGGTTTTTAAAATGGCTAATAAATTCAATTATGATATTAAGGAAGATGGAAAATGAGCAGTATCAAGCAGTATATGCAATTTGTAAAACCATACACTTGGAAAATTATTTGGACGGTACTCGTCGGGATTGTGAAATTCGGGATACCTTTGTTAATGCCGCTTATCTTGAAATATGTAATCGATAATATCATTAATGCGGAAGCGATGAGTGCAGCCGAAAAGACATCCCAATTGCTCTGGCTAATGGGGATTTCCTTTGTGATTTTCCTAGTTCTTCGACCACCAATTGAATATATTCGACAATATTTGGCGCAGTGGGTCGGCAACAAAATTCTATATGATATAAGAGATAGACTGTTTGATCACATACAAAAATTAAGTCTTAGCTTTTATGCGAAGACAAAAACCGGGGAAATTATTTCCCGGGTAATACATGATGTCGAACAAACGAAAACTTTTGTACTTACAGGACTTATGAATATTTGGCTAGACCTTGTCACAATTCTTATTGCTATCATTATTATGCTGACAATGGATATACCATTAACAATTGTCGCCATTATACTCTTTCCTTTATACGGTTTTTCGATAAAGTATTTTTACGCCAAGCTACGACGTTTAACAAGAGATCGTTCGCAGGCGTTGGCAGAAGTGCAAGGTCACCTGCATGAGCGGGTGCAAGGTGTCCCCGTAACACGTAGCTTTGCGCTAGAGGATTATGAACAAGCACAATTTGAGAGCAGAAATAATAATTTCCTTACAAAAGCCATTGATCATACGAACTGGAATGCAAAGACGTTTGCTGTCACGAACACCATTACAGACTTGGCTCCATTGCTGGTGATTGCCTATGCAGGATATCAGGTGATAAATGGAGATCTTACAATGGGTACCATGGTCGCGTTTGTAGGTTATATGGAAAGAGTCTATAGCCCGTTACGGAGATTGATTAACTCATCCACTGTACTCGTACAGTCAATTGCCTCTATTGATCGCGTGTTCGAATTCTTAAATGAAAAATATGATATAGAGGATAAACCTGATGCGAAAAATCTCCAACGAGTTGAAGGCGAAGTTTCAATTGAGAATGTTTCGTTTCGATATGATGAAGATGAAAGTAGGGTGCTACGTAATGTAGATCTTCATGTGAAACGTGGAGAAACAATTGCGTTTGTTGGCATGAGTGGGGGAGGAAAATCAACCCTGATCAGCCTTATCCCTCGTTTCTATGATGTCACAAATGGTTCTATTAAAGTGGATGGGTTAGACATTCGCGATGTGAAAGTAAGATCTCTACGAAATAATATTGGCATGGTTTTGCAGGATAATACCTTGTTCAGTGAATCGATTTCGATGAATATACGAATGGGTAAACCTGAGGCAACTGACGAAGAGGTTATGGCAGCAGCACAAGCAGCTAATGCACATGAATTTATTCAAGGTCTACCTAACGGCTATGACACCCTTGTTGGTGAGCGAGGAGTTAAACTCTCAGGTGGGCAAAAACAACGGATTGCTATAGCACGTGTATTTCTAAAGAATCCGCCAATTCTTATTTTTGATGAAGCAACTTCTGCGCTCGACCTAGAAAGTGAGCATACAATCCAGGAAGCACTCGAGAAGCTGGCATCTGACAGGACAACATTTATAGTCGCGCATAGACTAGCTACCATTACACATGCAGACCGCATTGTCTTAATTGAAAATGGCGAAATAGTCGAAGATGGCCCACACAAAGAACTAATGGCCCAAAAAGGAGCATACTACAACCTTTACCAAGTCCAACATCTAGACGATGACATCGAGCAAGAAAGTAAATAGGAAGATTATTGTAAAAGGCTTTGAAATCGAAAATGCCGAATGCTTTTATATAAGCATTCGGCATTTTTTATATTTGAAGTTTAGGACGCACTTATTAGCGGAGGGAAATATGTAGACTCCTAGGGGAGAAAAGGCATCGGTAAGACCCCGTAGTGCGTAGCACACGGAGGCTTACCAGCCGCCCCAGGAAAGCGAAATATTTCCCGCAGCGCAGAAAACGCACTTGCTTATTAGCCCTTACGCATCCTTACTCATTGTTTCAAAAGCTTTCCCTACTGCCTCAATGGTTGTTTCAATATCTGCTTCAGTATGGGCAGTAGTTAAAAACCATGCTTCATACTTAGATGGCGCAAGGTTGATTCCTTGCTCAAGCATAAGCTTGAAGAAAGTTGCGAACGCTTCGCCATCACTCGCTTCAGCTTGATCATAATTAGTTATTTTACCAGTTCCAAAATACACAGTTAATGCCCCACAAAGACGATTAACACTAATTTCAACACCATAACGCTGGGCTTGCTCTGTAATTCCTTTTTCAAGCAATGCACCAAGATTATCAAGTTTTTCGTATGTGCCTTCTTCCTGCAGAACTTCTAGACAAGCAATCCCTGATGCCATGGATGCAGGATTACCGGCCATTGTACCAGCCTGATATGCAGGGCCTAAAGGAGCTACCTGTTCCATAATGTCCATGCGTCCACCATACGCACCAATTGGCAGTCCACCACCAATGATTTTACCCATTGCTGTCATATCTGGTTCAATTCCATAAACCTGTTGCGCACTTCCATAAGTAAAACGAAATGCAGTAATAACTTCATCATAAATAACGAGGGCGCCTTTACTATGCGTTAAGTCATTTACAGCTTGTAGGAATCCTTCATGCGGTTCCACAATACCAAAATTCCCTACAATTGGCTCAACTAAGACAGCGGCAACTTCATCTCCCCATTTATCCAATGCTTCTTCAAAAGCTTTCAGATCATTAAATGGAACAGTGATCACGTCTTCTGCCACAGAACGCGGAATACCTGCAGAATCCGGGGTCCCTAATGTAGCCGGGCCTGACCCTGCTTGTACAAGAACAGCATCGAAGTGGCCATGATAACAACCAGCAAATTTAATAACCTTTGTTCTATCTGTATAGGCGCGAGCCACACGGATGGTCGTCATAACAGCTTCTGTTCCAGAGTTAACAAAACGTACCTTTTCCAAGGAAGGAATCGCATCCTTTAACATTTTCGCAAACTGGTTTTCCAGTTTTGTTGGTGTACCATATAAAACACCTGTCGTTGCTGCATGAGCAATTGCTTTTGCGATGTGAGGATGGGCATGTCCTGTAATAATTGGCCCATATGCACCTAGATAGTCAATGTATTTGTTACCGTCAACGTCCCAAAAATTAGCGCCTTGTCCCCGTTCCATATAAACAGGTGCACCACCGCCAACTGCCTTAAAGGAGCGAGAAGGTGAGTTCACTCCACCAACAATATGCTTTAATCCTTCTTCGTGTAATGCTTGAGATTTTGTATTATTCATTGTTGCATTTCCTCCTTTTAGTCCTTACAGATTTGTTTTAAGGTTATTCATCATATCCTTACTTGACAGAAATGGTCACGTCTAAATCCAGCGCCCAGAGACTAGCGCGACTTCCCTCACCTCCGTACAATAAAGAAGACTTGCCGATTGGTGACAACCAGAGGCCTAGTCGCACTTATACCCGGAGGGTGAAAGTCAACATCAGCTTCAAACTTCAAGGTGGGTCGACTAAAACCGGCCTTGCCGGCCAACGCCGACATACCCCTTTTGCAGGGGCATGTTTCCTTTATCTCCTATGGTTCAGTCCAGTCCGTACGTCTCTATACGGGGCGCTTATGCTTTTGTTTACATAACTTTATTTAGCTTTGTTGTATAAATATTTCGGATGATAATGAAATTGATGAAATGTACTGCGAAATAGAGCGAATAAACAAAAATACTTGGTATGAGCACATTGGAAACCAATATATTTTGTAATGCTTTAAATGCAAATCCGGCGTGTACTGCCGCTACCGAAAAAGGTAGAAAGAATAATAGAGCCACTTGTCGACTTGCTATTTTTCTCATTTCCTTACTTGTTAACCCTATCCGATATAAGGAATAGTAATGTTTTAAATCCTTATCAATACCCTGGTACATTCGAAAATATAAAATAGAACCTGCAGCTAAAAAGAATAAGACACTAATAAATATACCAAAAAAGAACAGATAAGACATACTCTGCCTCATCATGAGGTAAAAATCAGCTTGTGAATCGGTAAAGGCGATTTCTGGGTTAACCTGATTTAATATATTATCCGTTTCCGTAGCATAGTCAAGTGAATTAGGGATGTTCATAACGTAATTGTAGCGTATACTACTTGCTTCTGCTGCTTGTTTAAATTGTTCATATTGTTCATCAGAGACAATTAATTGCACATTTGTACCGATCGAGGAGTTTAAAGGACTTACTTCCCAGTCAAGGGATAGGTTTTTAGTTGTTTGCCCAATCTTAACTCCTAAAACCTCCGGGATGCTTTTCGTATAACTATCGATAAGATCTTGAACAAACAAAATCCCCTTTCCATATTGTGGCTCCGCTTTTGCTTCAACGCCTTTTAGGTCCATCATTTGCTGATAGTCTGAATATCCATACACCAACACGGGTGTTTTGTCCCAGTTACTTAAGGTCGACTCGGTTTCGGTACGAATTGCAGTTGCTAGTGTGGACTCATAAGGAATAAATTGTTCCTTAAATTGTGTCTCTACGTCTGTGACCACGCTCTCGAACTCTTCCAGTTTAGCATTTTCATTACTTAATAAAGAGACAGCTTGTGGCGTAAAACGTAATGTCTCTGCCTCCACACCTCGCAACAGACCAAATAGTACACCGCTTGAGGTAAAAGCAACAGCACTTAAGATCGTTACTATAAAGAGAATTCGAGCATTTTCCTTCAATTTATAGGATAGGTCGGAAATGGTTAAAAGATTTAAGTTACGATATAAAAGCGACTTGTTTCTCTTTAGAAGATTGGTTGTGGCAATACTAAGCTGTGTAAACAAAAAGTAGGTGCCGGGAATAATGAGTGCTAAGATGGGAAACATTCGCCACATAATTGAAATTAAGTCAGCTGTATAAGCTAGGTAATAAGCATATACCACGGCTCCTAAAGCAAGGGTGCTGAGGAGCCAGGAAAACTTTGGTGTTCGTCTTGATTCTAAAGAACCGCGAAAAACCTCCATTACGGATTTTGTGCGCAGTGTCCATACTACGGCAAGGGTGTTAAGTTCAAACATAATAAAAAATAAGAGCACGGTTAGCCCAATTGCTCGCCATGAAAGGTGAAACGGTAAAATGTCATCTATACCGAGTACGGCGGAAAAAACCATGAGAAAGAGCTTTGTTAGGAGGGCACCGACTGCTATACCAGCTAGGATAGATGTCAATCCAATAATGGTATTCTCTAAGATGAGTAGCCTGTTCAGCTGGGATTTTTTAATTCCCAAAGTAGTTAAGAGTCCATACTCTTTCTTACGGGATTTAATAAAGGTTCCGGTTGAGTAGAGTACAAATAGAAAAGAAAAGATGTATATCATAACCTCTGATGCAATGATTCCAGATTGGACAACATCATGAAATTCATAATTCAGTATGGCCGGATGAAAAATAACCACTGCATACATGAAGAAAACAGTAACAGCGAACATGCAGCTAAGGAAATAGCTTACATATGCTCTCGTATTACGTTTTACATTATTAAAAGCGAACTGTCTGAAAGTCATCTGTATTTCCCCCGAGTATGGATTGCACGTTTAAAATATCCTGGAAGAAACGCTGTCGATTATCTCCCTTATGTATTTCATTAAACAGCTTTCCATCTTTAATGAAAATTACCCTACCGCAAAAGCTTGCTGCATAAGGATCATGTGTCACCATAATGGTTGTCGTTTTCTTTTCTTGATGGAGAAATTGCAGTGTTTCCATTACTTGTCGTGAAGCTTTGGAATCAAGATTTCCTGTAGGCTCGTCTGCATAAATGACAGTCGGATCGTGAATGATTGCCCGAGCAATGGCAGCTCGTTGCAGTTGCCCACCAGACACTTCAAAAATACGCTTGTCCACTAGCTCTGCTATCCCAAGTTGTTCTGTCACAAGTTGTAATCTTTCCTTCATTTCATTTACCTTCCACTTGTTTAAGGTAAGTGGCAGCATAATATTTTCCCCGATGGTTAATGTTTCTAATAGATTATAATCCTGGAAAATAAAGCCTGTTTCTTTTCTGCGAAATGCAGCTAGTTTATTTCGCGATAAATTGGTGACCGTTGTTTGGTCGATCGTCACTGTTCCAGATGTGGGGCTATCTATTGTAGAGAGTAGATTTAGCAAGGTCGTCTTGCCGCTACCGGAAGGCCCCATAATTCCAATGAATTCACCTTTGCCTACAGCTAGATGGAATTGATGGAGGGCTTCATGTTGCACACCTCTTTGGCTCCCATATATTTTTGTGAGATTAGCAGCGGTTAATATAGGCATATAAATACGCCTCCTGTCGTTGTGTTAAGTTTCCTTTTAATTTGGTTAGGGCACCATTCCCCTAAAATTTACTGACGAAAGGTAATCACGACAGTGGTTCCTTGATCTATTTCAGAGGTAACCGAGAGATCATGATCCAATGCATCGCAGATTTCCTTGGAAAGATAGAGTCCCATCCCTGTAGATTCTCTGTGGTTTCTACCATTTAAGCCAGTAAAGAAAGGATCAAATACCCGAGAAAGATCTTGTGAGGGAATACCACGCCCTGTATCACTGACTTTTAGCGTGATTTTTCCAAACGTTGTATCTGAAGTGAAATGAATTTTATCTGATTCTTCCTTTGAATACTTAATAGCATTGGAAAGAATCTGGCTTATGACAAATCGAAACCACTTTTTATCTGTTGTAATCTCGATAGATTCGTCAATGTTAAGGACTGGGAAAACTTGATTGCGAATAAAGCTCGATTTAAAGTCCTTAATGACATCCTTTACCGTTTCTTTTAAAAAGACACGCTGGACATGAAAGTCCCGATCAAATTTCTGTAGCCTTGATTGGTATAGAGCAAGGTCGAGTCCCTGTTGCAAGCGCTCAAGTTCTTCCTGCATACTGTGATGGAAATCTTCTGGTAAATTATATTTTTCCTTCTGTATGGTGAGATGCATCACGGAAACAGGTGTCTTCATTTGATGCACCCATTGCTGGATGAAATGAAACTCCATTTGTTTCTGTTGTTTTAACTGTTCCATCTCATTTGCATACTGGTTTGTCTGCATATCGTGTTGTCTTTTCACAATCGCAAGCAAGTGGTTTGGTGGGTCTGGCATTTCATTAATTGCTTCTTGTCCCTTTGCTAGCGTGGTGTAATATGTTTTTAATGTATAAAACCGAAAGCCAAGAAATACAAGCAGGCAAATAAAAGGAAGAATGAGTAAGTAAATTGCAATATCCCAGCTAAGGGTTGTGCCGGTAATATACAAATATAGCTGCACAATCCCGATGATGAGCAAGCATTGGGATAAAAAGAAAAGAATGAAGGGCAAGCTGTCTTTCAGGAAGTTTCTCATGCCAATTCGCTCCATGTATTGACCAGCTTATAACCAGCACCTCGAACTGTTTGAATACTATTTGGTATACCGATGTCCTCCAGTTTTTTGCGTAAACGGGTAATGTTTACAGACAGCGTGTTATCATCGACAAATGTTTCATCATCCCATAAAGCCTCCAACAAATTGGAGCGACTAAGCACTTGATTTAACTGTTCCATAAGTGTTTTTAGTAGAATAAATTCATTCTTTGTCAGTAAAACGGTTTGTTCATTAAATTGAGCTTCCATAGCTGTAAGGTAAAGGTGAAAGCCTGCAATTTCAATGAAGTCTGCCTGCTTTGTATTGGCATACTCTCCGTAGCTTCGTCGCATAATGCTTTTTATCTTTGCTTGTACCACATCAAAATCGAATGGTTTTGTTATATAATCATCCCCGCCATTTTCAATTGCCATCACTTGGTCCATGCCGGAATCCCTTGCTGAAAGGAAAATGATAGGGCAATTGGATACATGGCGTATTTGACGGCACCAATAAAAGCCATCAAAGCGTGGTAAATTGATATCCAGCAATACTAAGTGAGGCGAGATCTTCTGGAATTCTTCCATAATCGTATCAAATGCTTCGACAAGAAAGACCTCATATTCATACCGTTCTAGATATTCCTTTAAAAGATTTGCTATTTTTGGATCATCTTCAATAAGGTAAATTCTTTTCATAACGTCCCCGACCTTCTATTTTATTACCTCTATCGTATCTCATCCTCCTGAAAAAATAAATGACAAGCTAATGTAACTGAAAGCATAGAATAAAGTATAGTAATTAATTGTAGAAGGGGATTCTATGGAAACTATTCCATTTGTTCTATTGGCTGGTATTTGCGCTATTATGCTGCAAGGAATCATTGATTTTATACGTGGGAAAAAACTGCAAAGAGGGATGCGAGAAAGCCGTTTTTCAACAGAGTTATTTTATGGACTTATTATTATTTATCTCATGGTAATGATCGGCTTTGGGCTGATTTATTTTATGCTTTCTTTTGAGGAGATTATTTTAGTAGAGAGCGGGGTGCCACGTGAGGTGGGGCCAACTGGATCGTTTATTCATTCCATGTATTTTAGTGGGGTGACATTGCTGACAATCGGTTATGGAGATATCACACCTGTGGGCGTGGGAAGGTTCATTGCAGTAATTGAAGCATTAATTGGTTATATTTTACCAGCAGCCTTTGTGCTCCGGCTTGTTCAATATGGTCAGCGAAGCAGGGGAGAATGATCCAGCTTTTAGGATGTGCTATAGTGGTACCAGTACATATAGGAGGGATTTTGATGACAGTAGAACTAGGAAAAGAAGTAACAGACTTTACGCTGCATAATCAGAATGGGGAAGAGGTTCGTTTGTCTGATTACAGAGGAAAGCATGTTGTATTGTATTTTTATCCGAAAGACATGACCCCAGGTTGCACTACGGAGGCTTGTGATTTTCGGGATGCACATAAAAGCTTTGAAGAATTGGATGCAGTGATTCTCGGTGTGAGTCCAGATCCGGTAGATTCTCATCAGAAGTTTATCAATAAGCATGAGTTACCATTTTTACTATTAGCGGATGAGGAACACAAGGTGGCTGAGCAGTTTGATGTGTGGAAGCTGAAAAAGAACTTCGGAAAAGAGTATTATGGGATAGAGCGCTCTACCTTTATTGTTGATAAAGATGGCAAATTGATCAAGGAATATCGCAAGGTCCGAGTTGATGGACATGTGGAAGATGCTTTGGAATATTTGAGAGAAAATCAGTAGAAAGCTGATTTTCCTTAGTGAGAAGCTACTTCGGCTCTCCAAAATTACTGCGCTAACTACTATTCTTAATATTGTTTTAAAGAAAACGCTGAACGATATGAGTATTCGTTCAGTGTTTTTTTAAAATCTCCTTTAAATAAGAAAATACTACATCCCGCATAGTTCCTCTCCCTAGTAGTTCTATACAATCCAATTTCTGAATAGATTTGAAACAAGCTTTGTTATTAAATCTATTGAAATTAGGGGTGGGAGTATGGAACTACAGCGGTATGAAAGTAGGGTCAGTAAGCCAAGTGCGGAGAAAAAGCGGGTGTACCTTCTAGTTAAACGAGTGCTGGATATAATAGTGAGCTTTCTTCTGTTAATTCTATTTACCCCTCTTATACTAATAGTAGCAAGAATCATTTACAAACAAGAAGGTGGCCCAGTTTTAGCCAAGTCATGGAGGATAGGAGTGCATGAACGACCCTTTATTCTCTATGAGTTTCGTACTTTTTCTATTCCTTCGCGGGTGATTTCCGCCTTCCCGAGACCTGCTACTGTTTCAAGAGCACACTATAGACAGCAACAGATGATAAGAGAAAGACAACAGCAAGTACTGACACCGATTGGAAAAAAACTGAGGAAGTATAAGCTCCATAAGCTGCCCCAGTTATGGAATGTATTTAGAGGAGATATGAGTTTTGTTGGTCCAATCGCCGTAGATCGAGAAACAGTCGTAACCTACAATCAGTACGAGTACCGGCGCATGGCCATGAAGCCAGGGATTACAGGATTCACGCGGGTGTATACTCCCGGCCTTCGAAAAGATTTAAAGATTGAACAAGATCTCTATTATATGAAATATCGGACATTAAAGATGGACATGATCATATTATTCCGTGCTATCCGGCGTAATTTTAAAAATAAAACCTCTAAATAGTGTTCAATGAACCAAAAAAGTTTTACTATAAATGTAAGAACATATACGGGGGAAAATCTATGATTTTATTTTCAAGTAAGGTGGAAAACAAGCTACAAGAAAAGTTAATAAAAGCAAACCCGACACACCAATTTATTTTTTGTGCGAATATGGATGAAGCGAGAGAGACTCTCCCAAAAGCAGACATCCTTGTAACATACGGAGAGGACCTTACAGAAGAACTAATCAATGAAGCAACATCATTGAAATGGATTATGGTAATTTCGGCAGGAATGGAAAAAATGCCGTTAGAGGCAATCAAGAAGCGGGCGATACTCGTCACAAATGCACGTGGCATTCACCGGATTCCCATGGCGGAGTATGCTATTTCGATGATTTTACAAGTATACAGACAAACGAAAAAGCTTATTGATCATGAAAAAAGTCATCAATGGGCAAAGCATCTACAAATGGAAGAACTTCATGGAAAAACCATGGTCGTACTAGGAGCTGGAGCAATAGGACAAGAAGTAGCAAAAATGTCCAAGGTGTTCCAAGTAAAAACGATCGGGGTATCAAGAAGCGGAGCATCAATTGATTTCTTTGATGAAGTACATCAAATGGATGCTTTGCCATCACTCCTTCCCAAGGCAGATATTTTTATCTCTATTTTGCCAAGTACGAATGAAACTAGAGGAATACTCCATTACGGTCACCTGGAGGCATTGCCTAATCATGCTTTGTTCCTGAATATGGGGAGAGGGGATGTCATTGCATCAGCTGAAATTATTCGTGGAGTAGAGCAAGGGCAAATCGCTCATGCTGTACTAGATGTATTTGAACAGGAGCCATTACCAGCAGACGATCCATTATGGGATAACGAATTTATTACCTTAACCCCACATATATCTGCGAGCTCTAGACACTATGAAGCACGAGCTTTGGAAATTTTCCAAGAGAACCTTTTTATCTATAATAATGAGAAGAAAAATTATGTGAATGAAATAGACGTAACCAGGGGGTATTAAGCATGCGTATTTATACACGATCAGGTGATAAGGGGCAAACTTCTCTAATTTACGGAAAGCGGGTAGCAAAAAACGATTTACGGGTAGAAGCTTATGGTACATGTGATGAGACGAATTCCATGATAGGACTTGGGGTGAGCTTTCTGGACGAAGAAGCGTTTGAAGGGAAAGACATTTTCCTTAAAAGAATGCAGCGCGTCCAAACGATCCTATTTCATGTAGGGGCGGAATTGGCGACACCACAGGATAAAGAAGTGACCTGGAAGCTAAAACAGGAACACATTGAGGAATTGGAAAAGGAAATTGATGAGTGGGACGCAACACTTGAGCCATTAAAAAACTTTATTCTTCCGTCTGGCCATCGTGCTGCCAGTGCCTTGCATGCAGCTCGAACTGTGGCACGCCGAGCAGAAAGAACAGCAATTGGGGTGGAAGAAGTGAATCCACTTGTCGTATCCTATCTAAATCGCCTATCGGATTATCTTTTTGTAGCTGCACGCTATGTAAATAAGCAGTTAGGTCGGACAGAATCTCACTTAAGAGCAGATGTATAATGCTCACTCTTTTCGTTTGGGATAAATTGTAAATTTATTGTTTTCGTATTATGTTTCCTGCTCCATGGGCACTCTATGCTTTTCTTATTTGTACAAGGACTCATAATTATTTGCATGTCTTCATATACTTTTATTGACAGAATTAGTTATGAGAGCGTACACTATTTATAAAGATTATAAACTAATAATGTACTTATAATTGTATAAAATATAAAAGAGAGGTGGATGACGGTGTCTGAGAAACAATTAAAAAAGGCAATTGATACATTAAAGGAGTCAGGCGTCCGGATCACACCACAACGACATGCGGTTTTGGAATATCTTCTAAATGCAATGGTTCACCCTACAGCTGATGATATATATAAAGCACTCGAAGGAAAATTTCCTAATATGAGTGTGGCAACTGTTTATAACAATCTTCGGGTGTTGCGTGAAATTGGTCTTGTCAGGGAGCTAACCTACGGGGATTCCTCAAGCAGATTTGACTGTAATACTACGGAACATTATCACATCATCTGCGATTCTTGCGGCAAAATAGTGGATTTCCATTATCCTTCGCTGGATGAAGTGGAAGCATTAGCTGAACAGGTAACCGGCTTTGATGTTAGTCATCACCGCTTGGAAGTTTATGGTAAGTGCGAGGACTGTCAGGAAGTTGCTACACAAAAACATTGATTAATAAAAGCTGCAATTCTTATTTTAGAAGTAGATTAACCAAATTATTTGAACGACTATAGAACACTTTCGAATGGTACAGACAAATGAAGTACTAATCGGAAGTGTTTTTGTATAGGCAAATAGATGAGTCAGAAGGCATTAGGTTTATAGTTAAAAAGAATAAGCTACTTTCTTTCCTTCATAATGTACTGGAGGAAAGAAAGTAGCTTATTTGTAGGTGTAGTTCTTCTATATCCCGGTGATTTCTATAGGAACCCATCCCCGGACACTATTTATCATCCAGAAACCGGTGCATTGTTTCATTTCTTGTTTATAGATGACCCGTTCATGTATGATGCCTCTGTCAAGTAGATCTTCTCTATATGTACCAGGTAGAAGCCCACATTTTACAGGTGGTGTGTAGAAGTTACCGTCAATTTCTACGACAATGTTTCCAGTGGTACATTCGGTGATTTCGTTTGCGTGATTCCATAAGAGAAGGTCGTTTGCTTTTTCTCCAGCGTATTGGAACAATGCTTGATAAACAGAACGGTTCGTTGTTTTGTGATATAGAAATAGATTGTCCTTATCTACAGGGACGGCGGCCAATTCAATTCTGAAAGGGAGAGTTGACTCTTTTAATGGCTGGGATTCTAACTGGATACTTCCGTCCCGACTAACAAGTAAGCGAATTTTCCATTTTGTTTCTTCGGTAAGTTGTTGTTGCAAATTCGTTAGTTCTTTTCTAATTTCAACTAAGTCTACTTGAAAGTTAAAATAGTCAGCTGATTTTTTTAGCCGTTTCAAATGGTTTTCGAGTACTAGAAATTCTCCGTCAGCGTATCCAATACTCTCCAATAATTGAAAATGGTTGTGATTTGTACGTAGAATTTTTGATTTTGTGAGAACCTCGCCATACTCTTCCTCGGATTCAGAGTCCCACGTAATCCCGCCACCAACCCCGTACGTAGCGTTACCTTCTTCATTATCTAGGATCACAGTACGTATTGGTACATTAAAAATAGCTTCCATGTCTGGTGTGATGTACCCAATAGCACCACAATAAACATTTCGTGGCTGTTCCTCGAGCTCCGTAATTATTTGCATCGTACTTCCTTTTGGTGCTCCTGTAATGGATCCACAAGGGAACAATGCTTTAAACACATCCGGTAACTCGACCGTTTCTTCCAGTTCTGCAGTTACAGTGGAGGTCATTTGGTGGACGGTTGGATACGATTCGATGGAAAAAAGCTTTGGTACCTTAACGGTGCCTGGCTTTGCTATTCTTCCAAGGTCGTTTCGTAGTAAGTCCACAATCATTACGTTCTCTGCCCTATTTTTGGCCGAATGATAAAGCCAATCCTTTTGTTGGATATCCAGCGGTAATGTATTTCCTCTCGACGCAGTGCCTTTCATCGGCTTCGTGAAGATAGTCTTGTCTTTTAGATGAAAAAACAATTCGGGTGAAGCAGATATCATCGTATGTTTGCCATCGTTAATATACGCACTATAGTTAGAAGTCTGTGCCTCAGCTAGTTGTTTATAGTATGCGATACTGTCCCCACTAAATTGACTGAGCATACGAATGGTATAGTTCACTTGATAGGTAATTCCTCGTCGGATTGCTTCCTTAATGCGACTGATGTTTTGAACGTACACATCTTTTCCTGTAAGAGGGGTCCATTTTGCTGTTTCATATTTTCCTGTGGCCGTAAAGCTTTCTTTACTAGGATGATCAAATATCCCAAACCAAACGAGTGGTTGATTAACGCTCGGATTTACTTTATATGTAGGATCAAAAGCGGGCGCGGCTTCATAGGAAACATACCCCGCAGCATAGGAACCATTATTGACAGCTTGTTGCACCCTTTTTAAGCAAGGTAGGACCTCTTCAATAGAAGAAGCGCTGATTATGTCGGTTGGATTGGTGAAATGCTTGGGCGATTTAACTCCTTCACCACTAAGAAAATCAAAGTATAACTGAGGCCTCACAACGCTTCACTCCCTTAATCTTTATAAAGTTATCTAACATCTCGAGTCCTTGTTCGGTGAGAATGGCTTCTGGATGTGCCTGAATTCCTTCCAATGGATACTGCTTATGACGAAGACCCATGATTTCCCCTTTGTTTGTTTGTGCCGTTATTTCCAGGCAGTCAGCTAAGGTCTCTTTTTCCACGATTAAAGAATGGTAACGAGTTACCTGCAAGGGAGAAGGGAGTAAATTGAAAATACCCTTACCGTCATGTTTAATGGTAGAAACTTTTCCATGCATTGGTTGCTCGGCGGGAATAACATTACTCCCAAAGGCTCTAGCAAGAGCTTGATGGCCAAGACAGATGCCTAAGATTGGAATATTTTTATAGAAATGTTTGATTACGTTTAAACAGATCCCTGCTTCGTCTGGATGGCCTGGGCCAGGAGAAAGAACAATACATTCAGGGGATAGCTGGTGAATTTCTTCTATTTCAATGGCATCATTTCGTTTTACCAGAACAGTATAGTTTAGTTGTTTCATATATTGTACGAGGTTATATGTAAAGGAATCATAGTTGTCAATAAGGAGTATCATTTGTTTTTACACCTCTTTATTCTATTGAATATTGGTTGGTTTTATTATACCAGAAATGCTCTAAGCGGCTGTTGTTATTATAATGGTGAGGAGGAACGTATAGGATAGCTTGTCTTAAATAGCCAAGCAAACAAAAAGCCGCCATTATGGCGGCATCTCAACTACTTATTCTTTTTAGATTCTTTTTGATAACGGCGTGTATTATATTTTTCATCAAATTCTTTTCCTTCAAGGTTCTTGTCCAGTGTTAGAGGTTGCTTACAATGCATGCAAGCATCTACTCGTCCAAGCATTTTCGTTGGCTTTTCGCAATTTGGGCACACAATGGGCACAGCTTTGAGCGATAAGGTGCCAATCCATATATATACCGCACAACTTAAAACAACCATTAAAACACCGAGAAGGAAAAAGATCAGCATTAACCATTCAATGTTTTTGGTTAATATTCCACCATACATTAAAAGAATACCGGCAAATACTAGAATGAGCGCAAAGGATCTTATCTTATTTATTTTACTAGAGTAAACTAATTGAGCCACGCTTGTTCCTCCTTCATACTTTCATAGGTAGTATAGCATATTTCACGAATTTTTTATTTCATAAAAAGGAATTTATCTATATGTAACGAATTGTACTATAATGTAATTTTAAATATAATAACTTCTTATCCTTATATAGAAAAGTATTAAAGACATTGTTTAATTGGAGGAAAAGGTATGGAGCGATTTTTAAGACCTATTTATCAGGAACACGCGAGTGATGCAAATACATTGGGAATTATTCTGATGGAAAGAACGAAGTCTAATAGTCCAGTGACCGAAGACTTTGATGGGATTTTACTTATTATTGTGCAAAACGCGGAACAGCAGTGGCAAGCAAAGCATTATGAATTCGAGGACGAAAGATCTGCAGCTGTGCATATTGTAACAGAGTCAGTATTAATGGAATGGATTGATACAAGTGGATATCGTAGGGCTGTTGAATGGGTGATTTATGGTAGAGTAATTTTTGACCGTAATGAGTATGTCTATAACTTAAAGAACCAATTGCGGGATTTCCCAAATGAAAAGCGCGATCTGAGAAAAGCGATAGAGTTTGGGAAACTGGTAAAGAGCTATAGTGAAGCGAAAGACTTGTATGAGACAGAGGAATATAAAGATGCCAACAGTAAGATTCTTTATTCCCTTCATTATTTAGCGAGACTAGCTGTGATCGAAAAAGGTTATTATCCAGAGGTAACGGTTTGGAGCCAGGTGAAACAAATTGACCTTGAAGTATATAAGTTATATGAAGAGTTTATTGAAAGTCGTGAAGAAATAAAGAAAAGAATCCAGTTAATGTTACTTGCCATGGACTTCATTATTAGTAACAGGGTAAAGACTTCTGTTAAGCATTTATTAGAGATTATGGGGGAAGAGTCTTGGTCTTATGTCCAGCTAAAAACGTTGCCGGAGACTTCTTCTTATTCTCTTGATCTAACAGCTGTTATTTCTTTTATGGTGGAAAAAGGATTACTTGTTACAGTAAAGGAACAGACCAAAGGGATTGGCGTTTATCACAGAAAGTATGTCGTTAAGAAGTGAGGAACTCTCTAAAGCTTTCCTGCATAGTATTGTAATGGCCTACGATATATCGCACCCCTAGAAATGCTGTTAATACGGTGCAGGTAGCTTTATTTAATTTTAATAAAGAAATTCAAAATTTACATTGACTTTATATTTCATCCATGGTAAATTTAAATCCGTCGCAAAAATCATGTTGATTTAACGACAACTATCACACAAATAATTGTTGACAACATAATCGGTTGTGTGATATATTAATCAAGTCGCCAAATTCGACGGCAATCAACAGCTTTTATCAGTTAAAAACAAAATGAAAAAAGTTATTGACAAAGCATTGCGAAGATGGTAAGATATAAAAGTCGCTGAAAAAAACGACGAAAAACAAATTGCTCTTTGAAAACTGAACAAAACAACTAGTATGTCAAGGAAAAACAGACTTTCTGTTTTTTGAAGAAATACAAGCAGAAGCCAGTTTTCTGCGAAGCTAAGACGGATCATGTTGATTGGTGTCGACATGATACAAACTTTTTTGGAGAGTTTGATCTTGGCTCAGGACGAACGCTGGCGGCGTGCCTAATACA
>NZ_JBQQCJ010000005.1:0-328971 GCF_052246275.1 Oceanobacillus sp. M65
GACTTCCCATCACTTCGAGTGAGTAAGATCCCTCAGAGACGATGAGGTTGATAGGTCCGAGGTGGAAGCGTGGTGACACGTGGAGCTGACGGATACTAATAGATCGAGGACTTAACTAACATTTTCTATGATTCGTTGTTTACTCTTATTTAGTTTTTAGGGTATAAATAAAAACCCCTTGCATTTTCTTTGAAAAATGCATATAATATGGTCAGTTATCAAGGAAGTTTGAAGTGATTCATTTTCTTTCTATGAGAAACACCAAATGACCTATATGAATTAGGTCTGGTAGTAATAGCGGAGAGGTCACACCTGTTCTCATGCCGAACACAGAAGTTAAGTTCTCCAGCGCCGATGGTAGTTGGGGCTTTGCCCCTGCAAGAGTAGGACGCCGCCAGGCCTATTTTTTTATATATTTCGTATAATAATCTGTCACCATGTACATAATAAGATTGTTATAGTAATTTATTATTATTCCACAGTAGCTCAGTGGTAGAGCAATCGGCTGTTAACCGATCGGTCGTAGGTTCGAATCCTACCTGTGGAGCCATTTTTATGTCTGCTTCCATAGCTCAGCAGGTAGAGCACTTCCATGGTAAGGAAGGGGTCAGCGGTTCGAATCCGCTTGGAAGCTTATCTAAACCCCTCGATATATAAGGCTTTTACTTCTTTCAAGTAAAAGCCTTTTTTGTTTACTTATATATTTTTCAGCCGAAGATATAAAAAGAAAAGCCCTCGAAGTTTGAGAGTGAGGATTTTTTCTTTTATTAACTTAACAACCTATACATCCGTATATAGACCATCAAACTTATAAGGGCATATGTAAATTTTCTATCATAGTGATTCTTCAATCGTTTCATATACTAAAGTATTTCAATCTTAACTATGTAAGTTTCCTTCTATATTAAATAAAAGTCTTGTTTCTAATGAATAAAGGTAGTAGGGACGTAGACAATAAGTAACAAAAAGGTTAGGTGGGAACTAAATGACCGTCGAACAAGGGTTAAAACAAACAGACAGAGCATATGACCAATTAGTTGAAGTTAACCAGATGATGACAGATGCAATATTTAACGCTTTTTTATTTACTTGGCAATGGTGGTTAGGTATAGGCTTATTTATTTTTCCCTGGTTTATATGGATCTTGTTCAGGGATAAGAAAAATACTGGTCGTCTTCTATTGGCTGGGTTCATTACCATCATTCTGTCCCTATTAATTGATCTTATTGCAATGTCTTATGGCCTTTGGTCCTATCCTATGAAATTCCTACCTATATCTCCAGTCTTGTTTCTGCCTTATCATTTGTCATTAGCTCCTGTTGCAGTTATGTTTGTTTTACAAGTTGGACCGAGAGTTAGTTTGTTTATCAAAGGAATAATTTTTGCAGGTATCGCAGCGTTTGGTGGGATGAATTTATTTGATGCCATCGGGTTTTATAACCCAAGAGGTTGGCCGACAATGTATGATTTCTTTATTTTCCTTTTTATCTATATTATAGCGAGCCTTTTTTATAAAATAGACAATTATGATGAAAAAGTATCTCATACTCGAAAACCATGATCCCTTTTAGGCCATAATGTACAAAATAATTGTCTTCATTTTATATATGAGCATGTTTAAGCCACAGTAAACTATACTAATTCTCTTAGAGGAAAGGTCTTTACACAACTCGAGTAAAGGCCTTTTATTTATCTAGACGATTTCGGCCCTCTACAATCAATAAAGGTTACTTCTGCAAAGTCCCCTTTTATTCTCCAACATCTCCATACGCTTACAAGCAAATGCATACTCTACATTAAATAATTCCATGAGCTTATACGGTGTCATTTTCAAAGTATTGTCTTCCAACATAAAGGTGGGGATGCAAAGGTGGCAGCTGAAGTAGTTTGCCTGCCATTCCTGTAACTCAATAAAGCTGGGTGGTAATAGCTCTTGCCTTCCTACATGCCACATAATATGTCCAACTTCATGGGTGAATTCTTGCCACTGAACTCTTTCATTCTTTTGCTCATTTAAGAAGATAATGTATTTCCCATTCCTACATATTGCTTCACTTCCAAACTCCCATAAATGTACCGTTACTTGAAGAGCATCCGCTACTTTATCAATACCTAAGTCTGCAGGCTTTCTTATATTGAAAGATAGTAAAAGGTCCTTAACAAATTTTTCTGTCCTAGTGTAAAACATAGTAATGCCTCCTTGAAAAAGAATGTATGTTCGTATTTAAGTTATAAAAAGAGGTGTACCATTATTTGTACACCTAACAACCGGCAAAGAGTCTTTAGTAAGATAACTTACTCTTCCTTGAATGCTTCCCAAATTCTTTTTAACCTGCGCAAATCTTCTTCACTATTTTGTGGTAACGTTTTATACCACCTCTCGAGAGAAGGATCATTCCGAAATGCTTCAAATTCTTGTTTTTCAGACATGGAAGGATTCTCTGATCTCCCAAGAAGATAGTCAGTAGTTACTTCGAGGATTGTTGCTATACGGCTAAGCTCGTGATCTTTAACAGGCCTTTCCCCTAGCTCAATACGATTCATAACACTCACATTTAATTCAACGCGTTTGGCAAGTTCTCGTTGACTCCACCTTTGTCTCTCTCGCAATTGGACAATTCTTTCCCCTAAATTCACCGTGAACAACCCTTTCCTATACCTCTATATCCTAACATAGTTTCTATTAGTGAAACAAATTATTATTTTTAGCCCTAAAGTCCTCTTTACATTTCTGTTTTAGAAATATAATATAAGAACACACGTTCTATTGTATTTTATCATGTTTTATAATAACAGGGGGTAAATCTATGAACAAAAAGTTGAATGCTGTTAGATGGGTTGTCAGTGACATAAGAAAGGATAAGCAAAGTGGGGTTCTCTCTCCTATTAAGAGAAGTAAGTATGCACAATTATTATTTGAAAAGGGGGCGGGGTTTAATGAAAGAAAAACAGATTGAGCGCACATTGAAAGACTATCATTGGATGATTAAAGAAATTAAAAGGCAGCGCGATGTGCTTGAGGAAGAGATAGGTTTAAAGCTAGTTGCCTCTTCTGGTATAGAGTCAACCCTTCCTAAAGCAAAAGGAACCGTTAGTGATCCTGTTGGACAAGAAGTATTGCGTAGGGAGAAGAAGAGTGGATGGATCATGAAATTGGAGAAAAAGATACTATATATCCAAGAAAGAATGGAAGTCATTGAAGATCCCAGGGAAATGGCTATTTTAGAATGTATGTTAGATGGAATGACAATCAGTGCGATTAGCCAGCATATGGGTTTATCAAGAAGGCAGGTCTATCATGTGAAGGATGAGATCGTTCGGAAAATTTCACACTTTACACACTCTGCTCAGTAGATGACAAGAATAACAAGAGGGATGTATAATCGGATTAACAGGAATAGAACAAACGTTCCTGTTAGAGATCCTATTCCTTTTTAGCGTCTTTCCTAAGCAAAACATTGCTAGGTAAAGACGTTTTCATTTTAACAAATGAAAAGAAAAGGACACTACTACGTCTTGAAGGGAGGTTGGGAATGCTAAATCAAAAGGAACAGGAAAATTTGAAGGAATTTATGACAGTGCTTACGGAGGTGAAGGTGTCGTTGGCGGAGTTAAATGGAAAAATAGATCAAATAGAAGATATTAAAGAAACACTCGCCAAGACAAAGAAAATTGCAGACGAGGCAAACTATCGTTCTACCGAGAACAATAGTAAAATCACTTCCATTCAGACTAGCTCAAGGCATTTGGGAATCGCCCTAATCTCTATGATTGGGGCGTTTGTATGTCAAATTCTATTTTTTCTGTTGACGTTTGGTATATGAAATAAAAAGAGGGAGGTGATGTAATGGATAGAGGAACGGTCGTACGCACCATCGCCCTTGTAATATCTTGGTCGAATGTGCTGCTCAATCACTATAACTTACAGCCGATTCCCGTGTTGGATGAGCAAACGATAGCATACTTGTTATGTTTCTCTGTCTCTGTGTGGTCATGGTTCAAAAATAATTACCTTACAGCAAAAGGTGAACAGCAAAAACTAGTACTAAAAAAATATCATTTGGCAAAGTAGTCAAACGGCTAGTCCACACGGGCAAGCCGTTTTTCTAATATAAAATATCAAGGAGGAGATTTATTATGGCTATTATTGCAATTGGAGCAGGACATGGAATTAACACACCGGGAAAGAGAACACCTGCAGGAGAAAGAGAATGGAGCTTTAACAATAAGGTAGTTTCGGCTGCTATTAACTACCTTGGAGGCTACGAGAACGCTACTATCGTGAGGTTGGATGATCCAACAGGAAACACAGACGTTCCGTTAACAACGAGAACGAATAAAGCAAACAACGCTAATGCTGATATCTTGGTATCCTATCATCATAATGCTAACACAGGACAGTGGGGAACATGGACGGGTACCGAGACGTATCATTATCCTGGATCCTCTTCTGGTAATACCCTAGCTCAAGCTATACACCCGAGCATCGTAACAGCGATGGGATTACGGGATCGTGGAGTCAAGTCGGCAAACTTTCATATGTTACGAGAATCAAATATGCCATCCATCCTTATTGAAGGTGGGTTTATGGATTCTACGATTGATATTGTAAAAATGCGCAACAATGGGGTCATGGATAATACCGGAAAAGCACTAGCTGATTCAATTGCCTCTTATCTTGGATTGGTAAAGAAGGATGGTGGTGGAACTGGTCAGGGATACGTCGAAATCGTGACAGACTCTCTTTGGACGTACAATACTGCTGATTGGAATGATCGTGCCGTGGTTGTAAATCGTGGAGAAGTGTTTACCGTTATTCGGGACAGGTTCCCGGTAGACGGTGGGTATATGTATCAAATAAAAAGTGGCTTGTATATCACGGCTAACCCTAATTATGTAAGATACTATACCAGATAAAGCAAGGGAGGGGGGGATTTTCCCCTCCCAAATCAAATGAAATTACCTGTTTTTGGTTAAGCTAGAAAGAGGTGATGAAAAAATGAAAGCTAACGAAAAGGATTATCAGAAATATAGTGATGCAATAGACCGTATACAAGAAGGAAACGAGGCAATGATAGAACTGTTCAACGAGCTTGAGAAGGATAATCCGGTTATTGACTTAAACGAAGAGGTGTTGAAAAATATTACGCGTGCTAAAGAAAAGTATGGTGAAGAAGTTATTGACCAGAAAATCAATTCTATAATAGCGGAAATGTTATCTTGGCTGGACTTGAATGAGTCCCCGTAAAACAAGAAATTCTAGGCCTTTTTAAAGAAGCGAACGAGTCCCCATTGGATCGAAAAGACAGCAAGTGCGACTAGGCATAAATTTACATAATATAGCATACCATCACCGAAATAGTCTAAAGGTGTGTTTGATAATGGTGTGTCTCGAAGGTAAAGGTAATTAGAATCCAAAGCTGGATTGATGATAAATCCAACAAATGCAGCGTAGATGAGTAGTAAACCATAGCTTTTGAGCATAGAGCTGTACTTTAAAGAGATTGAACTTGTGAGAATTAAAAACAGGCTCGCCCAAGATATGGCTATGTGATGCAAAAAGAATTTCCAGTAACGGAAATGTGGAAAATCATAAGGTAACTCTGGTGTAATTAACGCTAGTAGGGCTGGAAGAAATCCGATATAGAAAGTTAAAGTGGCAAGCTTTTTGTTCTGAAGTAAGAGAGCTATGGCTGCCGTAATACTGGCAATACCGCATAGATGCAAGGGAATATATTCACTTAAGATCCAGATTCCACTAGTTGCTGACCAGACTTGATAGCTAACCTCTGACATTACTAATAGAATGAAAAGGATCCATTTTATCATGGTATAAATCCGGCCATAGCTAGATCGTGTTTTTAATGTGCTAAAAAGAATAAGTAGTATAAAGCCTATTAGATAAATAAATAACATAATAAGATGAGATGTATGAAATGAAATAAATGTGTTTCCTTCAACAGAAAAGAAAGCATCATACATATAACATCCCCCCTAAAATAAAAGACGCTTTTTTGCAAGATGATATGCAAACAAGCGTCTTCTGTTCTATCTTATTATCCTCCGATAATATGGTATCCGGAATCTACGTGCATGACTTCTCCAGTAACCCCTCTAGCCAGGTCACTTAGGAAGAATAAAGTAGCGTCTCCAACCTGATCCTGATCCACATTTCTGCGTAGTGGAGCTTTTTCTTCGATAATACCAAGTTTTTCGTTAAAGCCGCCGACACCTTTTGCAGATAAAGTCCTAATTGGACCAGCTGAAATGGCATTTACACGGATTCCATACTTTCCAACATCTTCTGCTAAGTAACGCATGCTTGCTTCTAAGGAAGCTTTGGCAACGCCCATCACGTTGTAGTTTTGAATTACTCTTTCTGCTCCAAGATAGGTCTGTGTAACAATACTACCACCTTCAGTCATAAGCGGTTTAGCAGCTTTTGTCACAGCGGCTAGAGAAAATGCACTAATTTCCTGTGCTAGTAAGAAACCCTCACGTGATGTATCAGCATACTCTCCTTTTAGTTCCTCACGCTTGGCGAACGCTACGGAATGAACCACGCCGTGAATGACGCCAACTTTCTCCTTTATCTCATCAAATGCACCTGTAATACTTTCATCACTTGCAACATCGCATGATACAATTAATTTTGGCTCTATATCATTTTTCTCTAATAACTTTGTTAGTTTTTGATAAGAACGTTCCTGTCTGTTAGTGAAAATCAGGTTTGCTCCTGCGTTATGTAATGACTTTGTTATTCCCCAGGCAATACTTCGTTCGCTTGCAACACCCATGACGACTACATTCTTGCCTTGCATTAAATTAGACATGAAAAATACCTCCATTATAATGATCTTCTATATTATAACCTAATTGAATTACAATTAGAAAGTATGTTGAGTAACTCTAGCGGTTAAAAACAAGATAGTTCTTTAGAACGTTTTGTTGGAAATGGACTAAAGACCACTAGCATTCTGCTAAATATGTCGGGTGGAACGTTGTTGTTTCAACATATTTTGAAGCAAATGAAAAAAAGATAAAAAAATTATATTTTCCTCTTTACAAAGTGAAAAGAAAAAGCTATAATAAAATTCGTTGGTTTGAGAGATATGTAACAAATTGTCGAATTACTTTCAAATCACGATCTCATTAATTCCTAGGCCCGTTGGTCAAGCGGTTAAGACACCGCCCTTTCACGGCGGTAACACGGGTTCGAATCCCGTACGGGTCACCAAATTTTATTAAACCATGCCTTGATGGAGGATTAGCTCAGCTGGGAGAGCACCTGCCTTACAAGCAGGGGGTCGCAGGTTCGAGCCCTGCATCCTCCACCATTATTATGTCTTGGCATATATAGTGAGATAAACCAACTTAAATTTCTATGCCGGCCTAGCTCAACTGGTAGAGCAACTGACTTGTAATCAGTAGGTTGGGGGTTCAAGTCCTCTGGCCGGCACCATTTTTTCTTTTTATGTATAATAATTAGTTTATAGTTAACAATACGGAGGGGTAGCGAAGTGGCTAAACGCGGCGGACTGTAAATCCGCTCCCTCAGGGTTCGGCAGTTCGAATCTGCCCCCCTCCACCATTTTTATATTGTTGGGCTATAGCCAAGCGGTAAGGCATCGGGTTTTGATCCCGTGTATCCCAGGTTCGAATCCTGGTAGCCCAGCCATTTTTTTATTTTAAGGCCTTTTTTTTTGAAACAAAATGAACTTTTCACACGAGCCATTAGCTCAGTTGGTAGAGCAAGCCGCTAGCATCACCGAGTATGCTACCATGTGCAGGCTTGCGAGGAGTGCGACTTCATCGTTTTTCTTGCAACACGACGAGCACACAAATGACAACACAACTTTCTATTAAGGAAGCATTTTAATCATTACGAGCCATTAGCTCAGTTGGTAGAGCATCTGACTTTTAATCAGAGGGTCGAAGGTTCGAATCCTTCATGGCTCATCATTTTAATTAACGATAGTGTACAACATGAATATGGTAATTGTAGATAAACAGGGTCGTTTTTATTGATAAACAACCTTGTTTATTTGCATTTTACCACGTTTTTTTACATAATAGTTACAGTGATTTTATTTAAGGAAATATAGATGCCAAACGTGTTATAATAAATTAGATTTAAGACTTTATTAACAAGATTGATACGAAGTTTATATATATATAATTATTGTATACAAAAGGATGAAGACGTATGAAAACTTCCCGGATCCCAGGCTTCTACAATAAGACGGTTGCAGAACGCAGAGAGTTATTGCAAGATGCCCAACACCTTTCTGCGAATGACACAGCAACTTTCAATGAACCGCTCTCTACTGAAACCGCAGATAAAATGATTGAAAATGTGATTGGAACATACCCTCTTCCTTTAGGAGTAGGATTGAACTTCTTAATAAATGGGAAAGAATATGTAGTACCAATGGCTATTGAAGAACCATCTGTGGTTGCGTCAGCCAGTTATATTGCTAAGATCGTTCGAGAAGCCGGGGGATTCACTACGGAAGCCACGGAAAGAGTAATGATCGGGCAAATTCAAGTAGTGGGTGCTCCTGATTTGAATGCTGCTAAGGCATCCATACTAGCTGAAAAGGACTCACTTATTGAGGATGCTAACGCTGCTTATCCAAGCCTGGTTGCTAGAGGCGGGGGAGCTGAGGATCTGGAAGTAAGGATCTTAAACGAGGCGTCTGATTCGGCTTATGGTAAAATGCTCGTCGTGCATTTGTATGTAAATACATGTGACGCGATGGGTGCGAATATAATTAATACTATGGTGGAGTCATTAGCACCTACTGTCGAGTCGTTAACAAATGGGAAGGTTTACTTGAGAATTCTTTCTAATTATGCAGATAGATGTCTTGCGCGGGCGCGCTGTGTCATTCCTGCCAACTTACTTCAATCAGGTGACTTTTCCGGTGAAGAAGTACGAGATGGTGTTGTGCATGCGTACGAGTTTGCAGCTTCAGACCCTTATCGTGCGGTTACGCATAATAAAGGAATTATGAATGGAATTGACCCTATCGTAATTGCTACTGGTAATGATTGGCGTGCAGTTGAGGCTGGGGCACATGCCTATGCAGCAAGAACAGGACAATATAGCTCCATGACTACATGGTCTACCGACAGTGAGGGAAACCTAGTTGGTGAACTAGAATTGCCTATGTCAGTCGGCACTGTAGGTGGCGCTATACGTGTGCATCCTATTGCTAAGGTAGCGCAAGATATATTGAACGTTGAATCCGCGCAAGAATTGGCTCAGGTCATTGTTGCTGTTGGATTAGCGCAAAACCTTGGAGCGCTTAAAGCGTTAGTAACAGATGGTATTCAAAAAGGACATATGGCATTACATTCTCGCTCTGTTGCAATAGCGGCAGGGGCTTCTGGGGAGATGATTGATATCGTTGCAGGAAAGTTAGTGGAACTAAACGAAATCCGTGTCGGAAAAGCTAAAGAATTGGTGGAACAAATTAAAAAATGAGTGCAGAAAAAGCTACAACTACAGAACAAACAGCTATAGGAATAGCTCATAGTAAACTGATTCTAATTGGGGAGCATGCAGTTGTACACGGACAACCCGCTATCGCTATCCCGTTTCCTCTGGTAGGTGTAGAATCTATAGTAGAACACGAGCCAGGGCCGGTCGTGATTGATAGCACGTTTTATCATGGACCCCTGGATTTAGCTCCTGAATCCTTGCAAGGAATTGCCAGTTGTATTAGTGGAACCCTTGAATACCTTGAAATGCCGGAAGCAGATCTGTTAATTCGGATTAAATCCTCGGTCCCTCCTGGAAAAGGGCTTGGTTCTAGTGCATCTGTCGCGATCTCTGTTATTCGATCATTATTTGCATATGCAAGTATTGATCACACAGATGAGGAGCTTCTTAAGCTTGCAAACATTGCAGAAACGTTTGCGCACGGAGCGCCTAGTGGCATTGATACGTTAACGATAACTTCTGAATTACCTGTATGGTATGAAAAGGATAACCCTACGGAATTTATTGAGTTAAATGATGATTTTCATTTCGTTGTTGCCGATTCAGGCAGCATTGGAGATACAAGAATGGCAGTAGAATCTGTAGCACATTTACTTCGCGTAGCTCCACGTAAAATCCAGCGGAAACTTGACCGCATCGGAGAGTTAACCCATCAGGCTAAGGATGCGTTGGAGAAAAGAGGGAAGCATTTGCTTGGACAAATGCTGAACGAGGCACAGAAAGAATTAGAAGCCTTAGGAGTTAGTACTACAGGTTTAAACAAGCTTATTGAATTTGCACGTGAAGAAGGTGCTCTTGGAGCGAAGTTGACAGGCGGCGGCAACGGCGGCTGTATTATTGCCCTTGCTCAAAATGAAGTACATTCAAGATTGCTTGCTGAGAAATTAAGGAAATTTGGTGCACATGCTGTATGGCCATTCGTGCTCAAAAGGCACCATAAGAAATAGTGAAAAAGGGGACCTATTATGAAGGCAACAGCTAAGGCACATACAAATATTGCCTTGATTAAATATTGGGGAAAACGAAACGAATCCATAATACTACCAACCAACAGCTCACTTTCTTTAACGCTGGATGGCTTTTATACCACTACATCCGTACATTTTTCGGAGGAGTATACTCAAGACAAATTCATTTTAAATGAACGTGTTGTGGAAGGGGAACAACATAGACGTGTATCTGGATTTCTTGACCTTATTCGACAACAGGCAGGGAAGTCTTTGTATGCAACGGTCGATTCTACAAATGAAGTTCCGACAGCTGCAGGATTTGCTTCATCTGCCTCTGGTTTTGCTGCATTGGCAGCGGCTGGTACAAAAGCGATTGGGCTAGACATGTCAGATAGAGAACTTTCTGCATTGACTCGACAAGGCTCAGGCTCAGCCTGCCGGTCGATTTATGGAGGGTTTGCCGAATGGGAAATGGGAGCAGAGGAAGATGGAAGTGATTCGTATGCGGTTCCTATCGCCCCAGCAGAGCACTGGGATCTGCGAGTTGCAGCAGTTGTTTTGTCATCCACTGCGAAAAAAGTTTCGAGCCGGGCTGGAATGAAACGCACTGTAGAAACTTCCCCATTTTATCAAGGCTGGCTTAATAGCATTCCTACTGATATGAGCCAGATTAAAGAGGGAATTAAAGAACGGGACTTTCAAAAGGTGGGAGAAGTGGCGGAGGCAAACTGTCTGAAAATGCATGCGACCACACTTGGTGCTAACCCGCCATTTACATATTGGCATGATACGACAATGACTGTCATGCAAATGGTGAGAGATTTGCGCGAAAAAGGGATACCTGCCTATTTTACAATTGATGCAGGACCTAACGTGAAAGTTTTATACTTACCGGAAAACGAGGAAGTAATTGAAAAGACACTCCGAAACATTCCAGGTGTTGCCGATATTCGATTAAGCCGACCTGGGCAGGGAGTAACCTATCTGTAAGGGATGAAATCCATTGCCACATACACCGATGACAATAAAGGTACCTGGGAAGTTAATGATAGCGGGCGAATTTGCCGTTTTGGAACCATATCACCAATTAGTGGTAATGGCGGTTAATCGTTATGTATACACCACCATTGAAGAGAGCGAGCAGAATCGTGTGTCACTTCATGACTTTCAATTGGAGGACCTTAAGTGGGACTTCGAAAAAGGGAGCCTTATAATACACACGGATAATCCAAAAACAGTATTTGTACAAGAGGCCATGCGTATAGCAATGGCCTATCTTCATGAGCAGAATATTAAGCCAAGGTCTTTTGCCATTTCGGTTAAAAGTGAGCTAGATGATGCCTCCGGTATAAAATATGGTTTGGGTTCAAGCGCTGCGGTCGTAACCTCTGTTATTACTGCTATTTTAAAAAAATATTTACCTACATATAAACAAGAACTATTGTTTAAGCTTTCATCACTGGCACATGTGAATGTTCAAGGAAATGGTTCTGGAGCGGATGTTGCTGCCTCAGCATATGGGGGCTTTTTACAATATGTATCATTTCAGGCGGATTGGCTAAAAGATGCATATAAACAAACGAGCAATTTAAGTGAATTGGTAAAACAGGATTGGAAGTATCTTTCGCTAAAGCCAGTAAACATGCCCGACACAGTATACGTCTGTGTGGGATGGACGGGGAAACCCGCTTCTACTGCCAAACTGGTAGATGAGTTGATGTTGCTTAAAGACAGTAACCCCAATGCTTACCAAAACTTTCTTGATGCTAGTGAAAAAGCAGTATCTACGTTTCTAAAAGGCATGCAACAAGAAGATGTTGACTTATTGTTGGCGGGTGTAAAACAAAACAGAACAGCACTATCCGAGGTTGGAAGACAGGCAAACGTAGCCATTGAAACACCCTTGCTTCGCACCTTATGTGATTTAGCGGAGGCTCATGGCGGCGCAGGTAAATCGTCAGGAGCTGGAGGTGGCGATTGCGGAATTGCGTTTATGCCATCAATGGAAAAAGCCGATGCACTAATGAAGGCATGGGAAAAAGCAGGCATTACGCCATTGTCCATTAAGCCTTCCACGGTTGGCGCGAGTATAAGCGATTCTTGAGACAGCTACATTTGATGTAGTTGTCTTTTTTTGTCGTTCATTTAAATGTGTTATAGCCTTCCAATTAACAACGCCGCTTTCCCAATCGACCATAAGCGCCACGCGATCAATCACGTCGTACTCCCAATCGACTAAAAGCGCCATTTAATCGACCATATCGCACTCTCAATCGACCAATAATGCTATCCAATCAACCATTCTGCACTCCCAATCGACCCAAAAAGCTACCCAATCAATCACTCCACACTCTCAATCGACCAAAAGCGCAACGCAATCAACCACTCTGCACTCTCAATCGACCAAAAGCCCCATGCAATCAACCCACTCTACACTAGCCGAATCACTTTAACCTAAATTTTCTGTATATATATTCATGCAAATGTGGAGTTGAGTCATCCCTTGGTTTTTGGCTACAATAGAGGTAGAGGAGGCGCTTACATGAAAAAAGATATTTCGATTATTGGGGTTCCTATGGATCTTGGGCAAAGTCGACGTGGGGTTGATATGGGGCCGAGTGCTCTGCGCTATGCTGGGGCAATTGAAAAGCTGGAGGAACTGGATATAAAGGTACATGATTTAGGGGATATTCCAATAAACAGGCCATCCATGGAGCAAGCAATAAATACAGAGAACAATTTAAAAAATCTCGATCAAGTAATTGAAGCGAATGAAAAGCTTTCCGAGATGGTTGATAAAGAAATCCAAACTGGCAATTTTCCGTTAGTATTTGGTGGTGACCATAGTATTGCAATTGGCAGTCTTGCTGGAATATCAAAGCATTATGAGAACCTGGGAGTCATTTGGTACGACGCACACGGCGATTTAAATTCAGAGGACACCTCACCATCAGGAAATATACATGGCATGCCGCTTGCTATAAGCCTAGGTATTGGCCACGATAGGTTAACCAATATTGCTGCATACACACCTAAGATAAAACCAGAGAACATTGTCATCATTGGGGCAAGATCACTGGACCCTGGTGAAAAGGCATTAATAAAAGAAAAAGGGATTAAGGTGTTTTCGATGCATGAGATCGATCGCATGGGGATGCCTGCTGTTATGGAAAAGGCAATACAATACTTAAAGGAAAAGACAGATGGAGTGCATCTTAGCCTTGATTTGGATGGATTGGATCCTTCAGAGGCTCCCGGAGTCGGAACACCTGTGATTGGTGGATTGTCCTATCGGGAGAGTCATTTGGCAATGGAAATGCTCGCAGAAGCGGAATGCATCACTTCAGCGGAATTTGTCGAGGTTAATCCGATTTTAGATGAGAAAAATAAAACTGCCACTACAGCTGTCGCATTGATGGGTTCCTTGTTTGGTGAAAAGTTAAAATAAAAACAAAAAAGACATTTAATGCCCTTAGGGGTGTTAATGTCTTTTTCAATTTATGATTAACATCTTGATGTATATAGTGACCATACTTACAATTATTTGTTGTTTTGATATTCGTTAATTAGTTGGTCTAGTTTTACACTGGAGGTTACAACAGCTTCTGAAGTTAAGGCGTGAGATCTGCTTAAAGTAAGCATTTCTTCGCGACATTGTTCAATTTTTTGTAAAAGTGTTGAATTACTCACAAAACTTTCCTCCTATTTAGTATAATATATAGTAAGAAACTACCCATCTTCTTAGAACGATAAACCTAAAAAGTTTTTTTATTTTTTATGAAACCTTTTCTACATAGTAAACGTATGATAAATACCGCATGATTGGCGGAGGTACTTGTATGGAACAATTTATAAGAGAGAAAATAAAAAAAGTGAAAAAAGGGGACCAATCCGCCTTTGAGGATATCGTCTCATTTTTTCAAAGCAAAATCTATCAGCATTGCTATCGAATGCTTGGTAATGCACACGAGGCGGAGGATATAGCACAGGAAGCTTTTATTCGGGCATATGTTAACATCCATTCTTTTGATGAAAAACGGAAATTTTCCACTTGGCTCTATCGAATTGCAACAAATCTAACGATTGACCGCATTCGTAAACGGAAGCCGGATTATTATCTAGATGCGGAGATTAAAGGGACGGAAGGATTAAACATGTACTCACAGATGGCTGATCAAGGCCGTTTGCCTGGCGAAGAAGTGGAGAGTATGGAATTACAGCGCTATATACATCAAGAGATTTCAGAGCTTCCTCCGAAATATCGCAGTATAATTATGTTGCGTTATTTGGAAGAATTCTCCCTACAAGAAATTAGCGATATTCTGGATATTCCATTAGGAACTGTGAAGACCCGGATCCATCGAGGGAGAGAAGCTTTACGGAAAAGGCTTCGTCACGTGTAAAGGAGTGTGGTTCACTTGGATTGTAATCATGAAGCCTCCAAACTGATGCATCAGTATTTGGACGGCGATTTATCCAACGAAGAAGAAAAGAAACTGCGTCTTCACTTAGAAGAATGTGAAGACTGTCAGAAGCATTTTCGTGAGTTGAAGCGGACGATCACACTGCTTCAAAGTACGGAAAATATAGAAGCGCCTGCTAATTTTACTGCTAATGTAATGAAGAAACTTCCAACTGAGAAAAAGCGTCTGAAATACGGACGTTGGTTCAAGGCGCATCCCATTATTACTGCAGCTGCCATATTTCTAGTTTTTATGATGAGCGGTATATTTTCATCATGGAATCAGGATAGTGAGTTAGTTGTTTCCAAACAGGAAAACCTTGTTATTAAAGGGGATACGGTGATTGTGCCTGAAGATGTAACGGTAGAGGGAGACCTCTTAGTGAAAAATGGTAATCTTGTGATTAAGGGAACCATTGACGGAAATGTTACCCTCATTAATGGCAAGCTTATTGAAAACCCTATTGAAAGTGAAGGGTTAATGGCATCTGTTGGGAATGTAAATGGGGAATTAAAGCATGTAGATCAGGTCTTCGAATGGATTTGGTATAATTTAAAAAACTTTTTTAGAAGTATCTTTGCGTTTTAAATCATTATATCGATCTCAAGTCTTTTGAAAAGGGACTTGGGATTTTTTTATTTGTTTAAATACGTTCCTAAAAAATGAATTGCCAAGATTTTTCCTTAATTATCGTTTTACCTTTCTACACATGTCTGAAGGCAAAATATGTTATAATAGGTAACGTTACTATCTATAGAACGGTGGAACGAAAATGATGTGCAAAAGGATGGATACATATGCTTGATGGGGGATTCGATCTTTTACAGCTCCTGAGAATTGGCGTGGACATTGCTCTTGTCTGGTATATATTATACAAACTGATCATGTTAATCAGAGGCACCAAGGCAATCCAGCTATTAAAAGGGATCGCTGTAGTTTTGGCTGTCTGGTTATTGAGTATCGTATTGGAACTACAGACAATCCAATGGATAACAAACCAGGCGATCAGGTGGGGGCTTATTGTCATTATAATCCTGTTCCAGCCTGAGTTACGCCGAGCGTTGGAGCAATTAGGACGTGGAAACATATTTGGGCGAGGATCCCGGTCAGAAGAAGAGATTATTGAACAGAATATAGATGCGATTATTCATTCCTGTGTTTACATGGCAAAGCGCCGTATTGGTGCCCTTATCTCGATTGAACGAGAGACAGGGATTGGTGATTATGCAGAAACGGGTATTCCAATTGGCGGTAAGCTGACACATCAACTGTTAACCAATATCTTCACCCCAAATACCCCATTACATGACGGTGCGGTCATTATTAAATCCGAAGAAATTGTTGCAGCAGCCTGTTATCTCCCATTATCCGAAAGTCCTTTTATATCTAAGGAATTGGGGACAAGGCATAGAGCGGCAATGGGAATTAGTGAAGTTACCGACGCGCTTACCATTGTTGTGTCTGAGGAGACAGGAAATATATCGTGTACGAAAAATGGCGAGCTTCACAGGGAACTTGAGGCAGAAGAGCTACGTACTATGCTGAAAGATAATTTATCCTTAAATCTGAAAACCTCTGAAAAGAAGTCTTGGAAATGGAGGGGGAAAAAGAATGGATAACTGGTTCAGAAGTAAATGGTTTGTTCGCGTTATAGCTCTGGCATTAGCAGTTTTGCTTTATATCTTTGTTAATGTTGAAACAAATCGGCCTACAGCATCAGATTCCACTTTCCCGAGTCAATCAGATGATGCTCAAACAATAAGTGATGTACCAGTTGAAATAGAGATAGATTCAGAAAAATATGTAGTAAGCGGTGTACCAGAAAGTGTGAAAGTTACCATGGAGGGGTCACCAGGTATTTTAACCCCAGTTCTTACCAATCGTAATTTTAAGGTTTTTGTTGATTTGGAAGGGTATGAAGCGGGAGAACATAGAGTAGAACTTCAACATACGATTTCTCCTGATATAGATGCATATATTGAACCGAAACAAATTGACGTCGTTATAGAAGAAAAAGCAACAGAAGAATTTGAGGTAGCGGTAGACTTCTTAAATGAAGGGAAACTTGCTGAAGGTTATGAGCTTGGTGATTATGAAGTAGAACCAGGTACGGTCACCATCACAAGTGCTAAAAGTGTCATTGACCGAATCGGGATTGTGAAGGTTTATGTGGATTTAGCGGGGCTTGATCGTTCGATAGACAGAAGGGAAGTACCTGTAAACGTATATGATAGTCAAGGTAATCCATTGAGTGTAAACGTACAACCGGAAAATGTAGTTGTTTCAGCAGACATTCACAATCCAAGTAAGACTGTTCCACTAAGTGTTGAAACAAATGGGGAACTACCTGAGGGCTATTCCCTTACATCAATTTCTGCTAATGTCGAAGAAGTTGAAGTGTTTGCTAGAAGCAGTGTTCTAGAAAACATTGAAACAATTAATACAGAGGAAATTGATTTATCCGAAATTACTGAGTCAGGCACGATCGAAGCAAATATTTCGTTACCAGATGGTGCAAATGTATCGGATAATAAAACTGTTGAAGTTGCTGTGGAGCTAGCTCAAACGAAAACTATAGAGGCACTTCCAATTGAGGTTGAAGGATTAGGGGACGAGCTTGAGTCGGCCTTCCTTGACCCTGAAAATGGAGAAATGAATGTAACAGTCAGTGGTAGCCAGGAAGACGTAGATGGAATAACTGCAGATGATTTCCGATTTTCCATCGATCTTAGTGACCTGGAGCCAGGAGAACATGAAGTCCCTATCTCGGTTGAAGGACCTGAAGGGGTAGAAGTAGTACCCGAATTTGAACAAGCCACTATTGAAATTACGGAATAAAACGTACGTTTACACATTTTTTGTAGATATGGAATAAAGGAGAGAAACGATATGGGAAAATATTTTGGAACAGATGGTGTTCGCGGAGTTGCAAACAAAGGTCTTACACCAGAACTTGCTTTTAAATTAGGACGTTTTGGCGGACATGTTTTAACGAAAGATTCACCACGCCCAAAAATTATCATTGGGAGAGACACCCGTATTTCCGGCCACATGCTAGAAGGGGCTATGCTTGCGGGGCTGCTTTCTATCGGCGCAGAAGTCATGCGTCTAGGGGTTATTTCCACACCTGGGGTTGCTTACTTAACAAAAGCAACAAGCTCACAAGCTGGTGTCATGATCTCTGCTTCCCATAACCCAGTAGAAGATAATGGGATCAAATTTTTCGGTCCAGATGGCTTTAAGCTAACAGATGACCAAGAAAATGAAATTGAAGCATTAATGGATGGGGAAGAAGATGAGCTTCCACGACCAGTTGGAGCAGATGTTGGTACAGTAAATGACTATTTTGAAGGTGGACAAAAATATCTCTCCTTCTTGAAGGATACAGTAGACAATGATTTTGACGGACTGAAGGTTGCTGTTGATTGTGCTCATGGCGCTACATCTAGTTTAGCAACACATCTTTTTGCTGACCTTGAAGCAGACATACATTCAATTGGCTCGTCTCCAGACGGTCTTAATATTAATGACGGATTTGGTTCTACACATCCAGAGAAACTCCAAGAATTTGTCCAGGAAAAAGGTGCAGATATTGGACTAGCCTTTGATGGGGACGGAGATCGCCTAATTGCTGTTGATGAAAAGGGAAATATCGTCGATGGTGACCAAATTATGTTCATTTGTGCGAAGCATTTGAAAGAAAAGGGAAACCTTCGACACAGCACAGTTGTCTCAACTGTAATGAGTAACATTGGCTTCTACAAAGCCTTGGAAGCAAATGGGTTACGTAGTGATAAAACGTCTGTTGGTGACCGTTATGTAATGGAAGAGATGCGCAAAGGCGGCTACAACCTTGGTGGGGAGCAGTCAGGACACATCATTTTCCTTGATTACATTACAACAGGAGATGGTATGCTTTCTGCCCTTCAGTTAGTAAACGTGATGAAAGAAACAGGCAAAAAGCTTTCTGAGCTCGCAGGAGAAATGGCTATTTTCCCACAGGTACTTAAGAATGTGCGCGTAACAGATAAGAATGAAGCATTAACCAATGCTCGCATTTTGAGTGAAATTGATGCAGTGGAACGTGAACTAGGTGAGGATGGTCGTGTCTTAGTAAGACCATCTGGTACAGAACCACTTGTACGTGTCATGGTAGAAGCACCAACGAAGGAAGAATGTGAGAAGTACGTAAAACGTGTTGTTGATTTAATTGAAGAGCTTCTTGGTATGGAAGAACAATAATAGAAATAGCCGCTTCTTAGTGAGGAGCGGCTTTCGTTTTATGATTTATTATCTGAATGTTTAATTAAATAAGCGAAGGAGGCTGGTGAAGGTGCATGTAAGGAGTCTATTAAAAGATCAGTTATTAGCGAATGCAAACGATCGTAGCTGGTATATTTGCTATCAAGAAGTTGTAGAGGGGCTAACCGATGATGAAGCTTTTTGGAAGCCGAACGAGCAAACTCACTCTATAGCGGAGATAACCCAACATCTCATTTATTGGAACGAGGTATGGCAAGAACGGTATGAAAAAGCGGATTTTCATGTTATCGAAACAGTGGAGGATAATGCAGAAAGCTTTTTTATAACAAATGGTGACGATTTTAAGAAATTAAAAGGAAAGTTACTTGGAGTACTTTTAAGTTGGCAAGAATTACTCTCTGATAACCAAAAACTAGACACCAATGTAAACGGGTTTCCAGTTAAGGCGAAATGGTGGGAGTTAGTTGGAAATGCAACTACACATAATGCATATCATATTGGCCAAATTGCTTATATAAGAAAATTAATACAAACATGAACTCCGTCTCCAGCCGGAGATCATAACAATCCAGAGACTGTCCCTGTCAGATTAAAACCATGCTAACCTATTAATATGATCCAATTCCTACCGTATCTAGTATAAATACGGTATAATGGGAAGAAAGACAATTTTCTAAATTTTAAGGGGGCAATACGATGAAACAATTTCCAAAACCAACAGTGGAACAATTTTTCAGAACGTATGCAATCACGAATTTTACAGTAAGCAGTGACGAGCAAAAACTTTTATTTAGCTCTAATTTAAATGGCAAAGTGAACGTATGGGGAATGGATTTACCAGATACTTTCCCTTACCTATTTGCACATAATGATGAATCCATTAGCTTTTTGAAATTTGATCCAAAGGGTCGCTATGTCCTGGCGGGTTATGATAAAGATGGAGACGAAAACCATCAGATATATGCCCTGCCTCCAACTGGTGGATTGCCACAGCCACTTGTGACGGGTGACGCTGAAGAAAAGTACTTCTTTGCACACTTAAGTGATGATGGGAATCGTCTTTATTATATGACATCCGAGGGTAACCCTTCCTTTTTAAATGCACGTGTACGTAACCTGGAAGACGACACGGACACCCTATTAAATGAAGGAGAAACCTCCCCAACCGATTTGGCTGCAGTATCTGATGATGAACAGGCATTTGTTTATGTTCGTTCTTTTGCCAATACGTATGTAACGGGGTTTGTCAAAGTAGGAGAGGAAATCAACTACTTAACTCCAGACCCGGAAAAAGTACATGTTGTATTCGATCCTGTCTTCGTTGATGAAAACACGATTTATTTTGTAACAGACTATGAAAGTGAATATAGTTATGTAGCGAAATATGAGATAAAAGAAAAAGCATTCTCTAGCGTTTTTAGTATAGAAGGGGAAAGCGTAGAAACGTTGAAATGGCATAAAGAAAGCAATAGCTTCTACCTCGCTACCGAAAAAGGTGTTGTTGATGTCCTTTATCGCTATGATTTAGAGTCTGATAAAGTCGAAACATTATCTACACCCATTGATGTGATTGATAAGCTGCAAGTAACCAAATCAGGTAACGTTTATCTATTGGGAAGAAGTGCTACGGTGCCTCCAAATATCTTCAAAACGACAAATGGAAGCGACTGGGAGCAGTTGACTAATAACGGCGTGCTTGGTGTCAACAGTGAAGATATGGTAGAGCCAGATGTCGTCTCCTATAAATCCTTTGATGGTATGGAAATTGAAGGGTTGCTATTCAAAGCGCTGCCGGAGAACGATAATGGCTATACAATCTTCTGGCCACATGGTGGCCCACAGGCATCTGAGCGAAAAATGTTCCGCTCCATGTTCCAATGTTTCCTAAATCGCGGTTATACCATCTTTGCGCCGAACTTCCGCGGAAGCACTGGCTATGGCTCTTCGTTTGTGAAGCTAGTGGAACAGGATTGGGGAGAAGGACCGCGCCTAGATTGTGTCGCTGGTATTGAATGGCTGTTCGAAAACAATCATGCGGACAAAGATAAACTGTTCCTTGTTGGGGGGAGCTATGGTGGTTACATGGCACTGTTGCTTCATGGACGCCATCCTGAATACTTCAAAGCAGTTGTTGATATCTTTGGACCATCTGATCTATTCACCTTCGTGAATTCAGTACCACCACACTGGAAGCCAATCATGGATCGCTGGCTTGGAGATCCAGAACGTGATAAAGAGCGTTTTGTAAAAGATTCTCCTGTGACGTACCTTGACGGCATGAAAAAGCCAATGCTTGTCATTCAAGGTGCAAAAGATCCACGAGTAGTAAAAGAAGAATCAGACCAAATCGTTGCCAAGCTTGAAGAAGAAGGGCGCGATGTAGAATACCTCGTCCTAGAAGACGAAGGACATGGCTTCTCTAAAAAAGAAAATGAAATTAACGTATATAGCAGAATGCTCGAATTTCTAGAAAAGCATCAATAATATTATATGGATGCAAAAGCAGTACAAAGGCTAGCTCTTTGTACTGCTTTTTTGTGAAAGAAGAACACTATGTTGCTACATGGTTGATTGAACGGCATTCTTGGTCGATAGGCTAGCACTCATGGTTGATTGAACGGCATTCTTGGTCGATAGACTAGCACTTGTGGTTGATTGAACGGCATACTTGGTCGATAGGCAAGCACTCATGGTTGATTGAACGGCATACTTGGTCGATAGATTAGCACTTGTGGTTGATTGAACGGCATACTTGGTCGATAGGCAAGCACTCATGGTTGATTGAACGGCATTCTTGGTCGATAGGCTAGCACTTGTGGTTGATTGAACGGTATTCTTGGTCGATAGACTAGCACTTGTGGCTGATTCAACAGCATTCTTGGTCGATAGGGTAGCACTCATGGTCGATAGGATAGCTCTTGGTAACAGAAACACTCTCCTACACACCGCCCAGTCATCCCGCTTCCAACCCACGCTGTCATAATTGTCCATCTCTCTGAGTAATATAAAAGAAAGAGGACTGGGAGAGGTGATGGTTATGAAAAAAGTCTTTCGTCCGTTCTGGAGCTTTGATATTAAGAAAACGGAAAGCTGGTTGGACCGTATGGCGCAAGATGGCTATCAATTGGTCACTATTCAAACAGTAACTAGCTCTTTCTTATTTGAAAAGGAAGAAACCTCCTCGATTGTACATTACCATATTGCTTATGAAAGATCTGAGAAGAATCCACTATCCCTACCACTCCAAAAGGATGGCTGGGAGTTAGCCATACAGCAGAAAAATTGGTATATTCTGCGCACGCAAAAACCTACCAGGGATCGTAAAAGCTTCCCTGTTCGAGAAGGTTTAATTAGAAGAAACCGCAATTTGCTTTATCTTTTTGGAGGCATGACAGCTTATGCCGCATTAACTACAGTCTTTTTCTTGCTGCTAAGTGGCATTACTTTATATTTTGATGGGATGCTAACGATTGAAGCAAATCCGTTTTGGCTGGTAACACTTATCATTTCTGTATTACTTTGGACGATCGCCCCATACTGCACGCTCCACCTGTATAAAGGCAATAAGCCCTTCTGGTAGACCGCCATTACCGATAGGAATGCGAGTGGCCCTTCAAAATAAATGATCTGGGAAAGCCGTATGTGTAATGATCGGTCTTCCACATTTAGATGAATATGATCTACTGCAACTCCTGCATTTAACCCTTCAATTCTTCCTGCTGTTGTCATCAAAGCCATCCGCTGTCCTTGGTGCCTACTCAGATGCTGGACAAAAACTGGGTCAAGCTGTGTCATATAAGCTGTTGGTTGTGGCACAGCCTTGATTGGATAAATTTCTGTGTGTGCTGCCGGCATTTGATTTACATAGCCCGGCTGGTCAAATTGGCTTTTGCTCCATATGCATTTTATCCGCGTCCCCGTGCTTCATTTTTACCATCTCCCTACCTACACATTTTTACTTATACCTATGCCAACTGGGCGATTGTTGTGCTTTAATCTGTTTTGGCGAACGGCCATGCCATTATGAACAGGAAGAAAGGAGAAGACATACAATATCTCACACCATAAATAATGATTGACTTTCAATTAATGGAAAGGTTAAAATGTGGTGTACCCATTTTCAGTGGGAAGATTTTGAAACAGAAAGGAGCAACGGTAAATAAAACGGAACGACAAAGCGCCAGGACTATTTTCCGAACGGTGAGGAATAATAGTTGACGAGGTCGGAGGTTATCGATATTTCGGCGGATGCCTCCCGGTTGTACATCCCAATCGTTATGCTTTTTCTTAAAACAGTGAGGTAACTTATTGGACAAAGGAAAAAGGAACAGGATGACATACAACAAACACGAGAAAGGGGCAGTAAAACGCTCCTCTATAACAAAATATATTGGTCTGTTTGTCTGCCCCTTTCACGTATAAGGAGGCCCACTAATTATGTGTGGAATTGTAGGATATATTGGACAAAATGATACAAAAGACGTTTTATTAAATGGACTTGAGAAGCTAGAGTACCGCGGGTATGACTCAGCGGGAATTGCTGTGCTAAATGATGAAGGAATTAACCTTTTTAAAGTAAAAGGTCGTATTGCTGCGCTTCGTGAACGCGTAGATAACTCTGTTCATGCAACAATGGGAATTGGCCATACGCGCTGGGCGACACATGGAGTGCCAAGTGAAGATAATGCACATCCACATCGTAGCACGTCTGGAAGATTTACCCTTGTTCATAATGGTGTTATTGAAAACTACCAAGAAATTAAAAAGGAATACCTTCAGGATGTAAACTTTGTTAGTGAAACAGATACAGAAGTAATTGTACAGCTTGTAGAAAAGCTATTTGCTGAAACTGGTAGCACTATCGAAGCATTCCGTAAAGCAATGGAACTTTTAAAAGGCTCTTATGCTATTGGTCTAATTGATAACGAAGATGAAGATACACTATATGTGTCTAAAAATAAAAGCCCACTACTTGTAGGTCTGGGTGATGGCTTTAATGTGGTTGCAAGTGATGCAATGGCGACATTGAAGGTTACGAATCAGTATGTGGAAATCCATGACAAAGAAATTGTTCTTGTTAAACGTGACGGTGTCGAGCTACAAAAGCTTGATGGCACAGTAGTGGAACGCAGCCCATACACAGCTCATATTGATGCAAGTGACATTGAAAAAGGGACGTACCCTCACTTCATGTTAAAGGAAATTGATGAGCAACCTTTCGTAATGCGCCGAATCATTAAAGAATACCAGACAGAAGATAACAAACTGAAGCTTGATGCAGATGTGCGCCAAGCAATGAAAGCTTGTGACCGCATTTATATCATTGCTGCAGGTACGAGTTATCATGCAGGACTTGTTGGGAAAGAGTTCATTGAAAAACTTGCGAATATCCCGGTTGAGGTTCATATCGCTAGTGAGTTCTCTTATAACATGCCATTACTATCTGAAAAGCCACTGTTTGTCTTTATTTCTCAAAGTGGTGAAACAGCGGATAGTCGTGCCGTTTTAGTTAGAATTAAAGAATTGGGACATCCAGCACTAACGATTACAAATGTGCCAGGATCCACCCTTTCTCGTGAAGCAGATTATACTTTGAATTTATATGCAGGGCCTGAAATTGCGGTAGCATCTACAAAAGCATATACTGCTCAAATTGCAGTATTAGCAATTCTTGCAGTAGATACAGCACAAGCAAAAGAACTTGAGCTGGACTTCGATCCAATGCAGGAGCTTGCAATTGTTGCAAACGCAATGGAAGTTTTAACAGATCAAAAAGAAGCTATTGAAGAACTTGTACGAGAAAACCTCGGCACAACGAGAAATGCATTCTTTATCGGTCGTAGCACGGACTACCATGTATGTCAGGAAGGTTCACTGAAACTAAAAGAAATCTCCTATATCCAAGCAGAAGGATTTGCCGGCGGAGAATTGAAGCATGGTACTATCGCTTTAATCGAAGAAGGAACACCTGTTATTGCCATCGCAACGCAGGAGAATGTAAACTTGTCAATCCGCGGAAACGTGCAGGAAGTAGCTGCTCGTGGAGCAAACACGATGGTATTCAGCATGAAGGGACTAGAGCAGGATACAGACGCATTCGTTATCCCGCATGTACATGAATTGCTAACACCACTAGCAAGTGTTGTGCCAATGCAGTTGTTGGCTTACTACGCAGCACTACACCGTGACTGTGACGTTGATAAACCACGTAACCTTGCTAAGAGTGTGACGGTAGAGTAGGTTATTAATATTATTAAAATAAGAACCGAGAGACGTACAAAGGTGCGCTTTCTCGGTTCTTTTTTCATGGCTATATGTCTAGTCATCTATATAAATAATCTCATACAAAAGTCTCCAACTTCTTACAATTAATTCCATTTAGTGTAGGATTTTTTTATTCGGGTATTGTAATTATGGACATCATGGAAATAGCTATTTCCATTCTGAACTTACATTGCAAAATTTTTAAAGGAGATGAGATTTTGACTTTAAATAATAACGGTTTTACTCTAAATGATGGTGCAGTGCTTCCTTTTGTAGGATTAGGCACGATTGGTATTAATGGGGATCAGGGTACGTTTGAAATTTTAAACGCCTTAAATATAGGATATCGCTTGATCGATACGTCAACAAACTATGATAATGAAGGAATTGTCGGTGAAGCGGTGCGTCGGTCCGCACTGCCCAGAGAAGAAATTTTAGTCAGTACGAAATTGCCCGGCGCCTACCATGAATATGATAGAGCATTTATCTTTATTCAAGAATCACTACGCCGCACTGGATTACAATACTTTGATAAGTATTTAATTCATTGGCCGAATCCTAAGGACGGCAAGTATGTGGAAGCTTGGAAGGCTTTAGTGGATGCTCAAAAACAAGGGTTAATCAGAACGATTGGCGTTTCAAACTTTGAACCTAAACATCTGGACGACATTATCGAAGCAACAGGTGTGACACCTGCTACAAACCAGGTGGAGCGTCATCCGTATTTTAATAATAACCGTATGGTGGAAGAAAATAAAAAACGGGGCATTCTTACTGAAGCTTGGAGCCCTTTTGGTCGAGGATATCTGAATGACGTGCTGGAAAATGCTACAATTAAAGAAATTGCGGATAAGTACGATAAGACCCCGGCAGAGATCATTTTAAATTGGAATTATCTAGCCGGCGTATTCTCTATACCAAAATCAAGTAATCAAGTACATCAAGAAGATAATTTCAATAGTACCAACTTTGAATTAGCACCTGAGGATATTAAAAAAATTGATTCATTGGATAAAGGAGAAGACGGTCGAGTAGAAGGGCAGGACCCAAACGAATACCACGAATATGTGTAGGCAGGGCGCTATAAAGTGAAACTTCACTTCAGGGGGGATTTTTGCTCTCCCCCCCACTAAGGTATTCGTTTCATATAGACAATGTCGTTTTTGATAAGATATTCGGTTGGAAAATCTGACTTAGAAGTTTTTGAACAATAGATAAAAGGAGGGTCTGCTTTAAACAGGTCCTCTTTTTATTTTTAAAATTGTTCTGTTAACACGATTATGTAAAAAGGGTTAATTTAAATGAGATTAATGTTATATATATAAACAGAGTATCTCATCAATTGCTTCATAAATAATAACTATATTTTTATGCCGCACTTATAAGAACTGATTACTGTCATCAAATTTTCCAGTCGACCATGGTATTTACCACCGTTTCCCATCGTATTTGCCAATACATATGTAAAGCACTGGGACACCTTGTATTGGAATGTAGCTACGCCTTACCATTTAGCCAATAGTAAAACAAGAATGTGTTAGAATAGTTAGTAAGATTTAGTTAACAAACAATGAAACTCTTAAAAATATCCTAATAGAAAAGAGTTCAGTTAAAAATAGGAGGGTTTTAATGAAATCTATTACGAAAAAACGTACAAAAGCATTTTTAATTGATTTGGCAATCTCAAGCGCTGTAACAGCTGGTGTAGAGTATTTTCTAAGGAAAAAGGTGAAAAGCGAAGCGATTCACGCCCTAGTAACACCATCCATCGTAATGTGGACACTTGAATATGGACAGCTACGCCGAAATGGTCAAACATTTGGTTACAAAAAAATGGGGCTAGAACTCGGAAGCAAGGAGGGTTCAGAGCTGACATCTGGCCAAATTATAAAACGGATGGGTTATCGGGATACTGTGAGCTTTTTTGATTACTTAAAAAACCCTAAGAACTTTGAAGGCCAGGATGGAGCGGTACTTACTCACGATCGTTTTTCGAATACTGTAGTGAAAGAACTTTGAGAGATAAGTGTCAAGTCGCAATAAAGTTGCTTAACAACAAAAAAGTTTCGAGTGTTCGATTATACTAAAATTAAACGAACGTGCCTATATCACAGCTGAAGAGATGCTTGCAGAAAGTTCAACTGAAATTCAACCGATGGGAATAGGCCGTGGCATCTTATCTTGCTGCAGTGCTTGGTATTAGTGCTATCGGTGAAGCAAGCTTGTTTCGATCATTCGTAAGTATTGAAGAGGTGATTTGATGCACAAACTTTTGGCGATCTCAATTTTAGGAATGGGTTTAACTGGTGGCGTCTTAATAATTTCGGTCTCACAGTTATTTAGTCCTCCAATAGGGAATATGTTGAAGATGATTACCGCTGCTTCAACAGTAGCTTTTATTATCTTCGCCGTCTCAGCTTTAGTATTTCGTCGGCGATTAAATGAAAAAAGAGAGTAATATATTTATTAATTTAATAAGGTCGTTATTAAGGAGTAGACAATCTTGTCTACTCCTTAATTGTTTGTTCTATGTATGGTCAGTTCGAGTAAACCCCAGAATTTTTGACAATAATCTCTTAAACTGATATCTCATATCGTACACAGGAAAACCGCAAGCTTTATCGAACTAGAATTATAGCAACCTAAAGTAGGCAAAATAGGTAATTTAATTTAAAGGGTTATGACGGACATCATATTTATGAATTATAGGTAAAATCTTGGAATGAGAGTACTTGATGAAATAATAAAGAGGCATCCAGTAATTGGGCGCGATTGTTGATGGAAGCATCTACAACGTATACTAATTCACTATAATTATATCTGCACTATACGTTATTGAATTGAGATAGAAAATTTATTGGGTAAATATCTAAGGAGGATTTCCAGGAAAATGAACGCTTTAACCAAATTTGAAAATCAACTAAAAAAGGACAAAATTAATAGTGCTCTTGTACAGAGGGATAATACTAGGATGGTCGAATATTACCGCAATAATAAAATGAAAGAAAAGCAACATAAAATATATTCTGTTACAAAAAGCATTTTATCCATAGTGGTCGGAATAGCAATAGATAAGGGGTATATCGAAAATGTTAACACACCAATTGATCATTATTTTCCGAAACTTAATAATACCAGAGAGAAGCAGAAGATCACAATAAAGCATCTACTTACAATGACTTCAGGAATACATTGGCCGGGTAATGGTGGCATGATACCAAGCAAAGATTGGGTCAACTTTGTACTTGATCAGCCTATTGATAACCCTCCTGGAAAAGAGATGGTTTACAGCCCATTTGGTAAGTGCCATTTTACAAAACGCTACCGGATTAAACACAGAATAATTTGCCAGAAATCAGTTATTTACGCCACTTGGCATTACAGATTATAACTGGAACCATGATGCTCAAGGCATAGCTATTGGTGGGTTTGGATTAACGCTGAGAACAGAGGATATGTTAAAAATCGGCGAACTATATTTAAACAAGGGGAGATGGAAATCCAAACAAATCGTACCCTACCGTTGGATTGAGGAATCTACCGGTCCTAAGGTCAAAGTTGATGGTACAACTTCATACGCTTATCACTGGTGGAATGAAACATTCGATGGTCGAATTGGGAGGATGTTCTTAGCGTCTGGATATGAAGGACAGTATATTATTGTTGCACCTGACCACCAATTGGTTGCAGTTTTTACCAGCAGTATAAAGGATGATGCAACAAGGCCTTTATCTTATTTCAAGGACTATCTACTGACTAATGTCGTGAATCAATAAATGGCGAATTTGAAGTCTGAAAAGTGTTGAACTACTTATGAGCATTTTACAGTTAGCTTAAAAATAACCGTTTACAATTTGAAACCTGTAGATGGTTATTTTTTCGGTTTTTTGGCTAAGGCTTAGATTTCATAAGGTTCCCTTAACACCTCCATATGTTTGACTCTTTTTAATCATAAAGTACTTGTAATTTACATAAAAATGTTAATAATTCCAAATATTAAAAGGATTTTTACATTAATTGTAGAATAATAGATATAGATAGATTTAGAAGGAAGGTAAATGAGTATGAAGAAAAAAATTGTTCCTATACTTTCATGTGTTTTAGTAAGTTTGTTTTTAGTCGTGACGCCATCACAGACGCAGGTATCTGCTCAAAAATCAGGAGAAACGGTTCAGTCTACTCAAACTAGGACAGTGACTCAGACTAAACCTTATCGACTTAATCAATCAATACCATCATCAATCTCTTATAATGTTGGTGGATGGAGTGGAACTCTATATAGAGTAAGCTCACAATCTACCGGAGACTATATCCTAGTTAGATATAGTGGAAGTGTTCATTGTTCCGGATCTTGTGTGCTTCCTTCTAAATTAGAAGAACAGAAATAAAACAAACTAGTAAGTAAGGAATGCTTCTTTTCACTTGAGGCATTCCTGCATACAATACATATATCATCCCCTCCAGAAATGAGGCGAGCACCATAAAAAAGCTATTCATCATACTAGGTAGTCTTTTCATTGTTACGGCTTGTACAGATGCTAAAATAACGGTTCCTATAGAAAAATATGAAGAAGTATCGCAAGAAAAAGAAATAGTTGAGGAAACGGGAGAAGAAACAGGCAATGAAGAACTAGTTCCCCAGAATGCTAATGAAAAAATAGATATTTCCATACATAGTAAGTCAGACGTTGTTACACCAAGCAATATTGGTTTCTGTTGGAATGAAAGTGTAGAGGAAGACTGTGCACTAGTACCGAAAAATCCAAAAGAAGAAATTCCAAGCGAATCACCGTTATTAGTGAATAAAGAAGAAGAACTAGAAATCTATATGTATGTAGAAAGAGATAAATTGTTAGTCTCTGCTCAACCTTACAAAGTGGAAGTTATCCAATTTAGCCTTCGCGATGAAGAAGGGAAAATTGTAGATAGCAAGACAGATAGGGACCTAATTAAATTTGCAGCTCCTGATGAAAAAGGAGCACATTTTTATCTTATACATGTAATCTGGGATGAAAATGAGACAAAGAGAGCCTATTATGCATTCCGAGCAGTCGTAAGCTAAACGAATTTCGGCTATACCTTAGTCCATTTGCAGGTTTTTTCTCTGGCTTGATCTAGGAGGTATTTCTATGAAGGATTTGTTATTATTTGAATTTAAAAAAATAACCAAAACCCTCTATTTTATGATGATGCTACTAGCATTAATCGCATTTGTTAGCTTTTTCTTTATTTATAGTTACGTTCATACAGCAAGGGTTGATGATTATATTTATAATAACGAAGCCATAAAATCAAGCCATCAATTATCAATTGATGAGCTAAGTAATACAGAGGAAGATAGAGCTACAAATAAAGAAGATATCAAATTTTTCCGGGGAGAAATGGAAGAGATCGATATGCTGTCTGAATCTGCTAGAAATCATGATTGGGAGAATATTATCCGTTACGAAATAGCATCTTCTGAAGAAACAGTCAAAGTACTTCCGTCTCAATCAGAGGAGAATGTTTACACATGGCCTACGCACTTTACAAATGAAGTTGTTATGGAAAAAAACAAATGGCTTCTCGAACACCACATAAAACCTGTCCTTCCTATACATAGTTTTTCAGAAATAACGGCGTATGACAGGGTGTTCAACACAGCCATTGATGAACAAATTGCATATGAATTTTTTAATAAGTATGATTCGTCTTCCATATATTTTTTATTTCTTCTTGTTGAAAATGGCTTAACCATTGGAGGGGCTATTTTCTTTTTATTCCTTTTTGGAAGTATGATCACAAGAGAAGGTCTAGGTCGAAATGGACCAATTCACTTCCTGGCTACCATGCCATTGAAGCGCTGGAAAATTATCTGGAGTAAGTTGATAACGACTATTCTCTTAACATTCTTTGTATTATTTGCCACAATCCTATGGGGAACCTTACTAGGAATTGTTTTTGACCGTTTTGGTGACTGGGACTACCCTGTCCTCATTTACGAACCTGATTTCTCTTTTCGATTTATAGAGATGGGAAACTTTATTCTATTATCATTGCTACTCTTTTTAAGTGTATTGATTTTCTGTTATAGTTGGCTATTTTTATATTCTGTTTTATTGAAGCAGACGTTTATGACAATTGTGCTTACCATCATCACAGTGGGGTCGGGTTATCTACTAAGCGGTTCCGATTTTGCAATAACCCAAGAGCTTGCACCATTTAATCCTTTTCATTACTTTCATATTACCGAAGTTATTACAATGGAATACGCATTTAACGCAGAGAACTATAATTTCACCATGTGGAACGGTATTATAAGTTTATTTATCTTCAGTTTAATTATAATACTCGCTGCTTTCTTACTTTTTAGAAGAAAAGCCAAGTAGTATTAGTCTAGTAGGATGAGGAGGATTCCGATGATTGTCCAGGTTGATAACTTAAAAAAGAAATATAAAAAAGACTGGATTCTTCAAGGGGTTCAGTTTGAAATAGATCACCCACAAATTGTTGCATTAGTCGGCCCAAATGGCTCGGGGAAAACCACCCTATTTAATTGTATGACGAATCTATTGTCTTTTAATGGTGGGTCAATTAAGTTACTAGAAAAGGATTATACGGATACATCCCTTTTCTATGATATTGCATATTTACAGGATAATCGAATTCTCTATGAAAATTTAACTGCATATGACCATTTGAAATTCGTTTGTAGTGTTATGAAGCTGCCTAATTCGAAAATAATAGAAGTGGCAGAGCGGGTTGGAATGCAACATTATTTAAAAAAACGAGTTCAAAAATTCTCGCTCGGTATGAAGCAACATCTCCTTTTGGCGATGGCGATCATAAATAGTCCAAAGTTATTGCTAATGGATGAGCCAATAAATGGATTAGACCCTACAAGTGCCATTAATATGCGGAATATCTTATTAGAGTTGCACGAAGAAGGTACCACTATTATTATTTCTTCCCATAATTTAGATGAAATTGATCGGCTAACGAACACGATTTACTTTATGAAAGATGGAAAAATTTTAGAAGAATCATTGAAAGACTATAATACAAAAAAGTATTTTCTAACTGTAAATCAGATAGACCAAGCAAAAGTCATTTTAGGGGAAAACGCCTATCCTGTTAAAGTTAATGAGGAGGAACAGATTGAATTTGATGACAATCATACGTCACTGCAAGAAGTGATTAGCCTCTTAAACCAACACAATATCCTAATTGAAGATACGGAAATCATACGAATTGGTGCTGAAAAAAGGTACTTGGAATTATTTGAAGGGACCAATACGGAATGAGGGTATTTCTATTTGAGTTGAAGAAAATTGCTTGGACGAAGAAGTTTCTCGTAATACTTCTAATTCTTTTCTGTTCTGTTGCATTCTTATTCATTCGAAATAGTTTATTTGCGGATTACGCCCAAGAGCAAAAGATGAAAGAGCTCACCTTATTTATAGAAACGAGTGCTTCTAATGATTTTAACTACACAAATGAGATAGAACGCCTCGGCAGCAATGAGGAGACGGAGAGGAAACAAGCCTTAAACCTAAAAGTGTGGGATCTTGCAAAGGAACTGGCTAATTCATTTACAGCAGAGGAATGGAAATCGACTTTAACAATCGAAAACAGTCTATTAATTGCAATTCGCAATTATAAGGCGACAGGTGAAGATTATCCTATTTCCGAAGATGATATCTCCTATAAACTGGCCAAGAACCATACTTTATTAGAGTTAGGGATCGCCCCGGAATATGAGAACTATAGCACGGCTTTTCCCAACTTTTTAAAACAAGTTGTTGATGTATTCATTAATTACGGTGGTTTACTAATCGCTTTATTGCTTGTTGGAGAAATTGTGACAAGAGAATTTGAGAATAACTCTATTCGTCTATTATTTACATTACCATTAAGCAGGGCAAAGTTATTTTGGAGTAAGTATGTTAGTGCGCTTACTATTTCCTTTTTTACTTTTATCTTTGTTATAGCTGTCGGGATGTTGGTCGGAAAGTTATTCGTGACAGATGGTTCATTTGCTTATCCAGTACTGATTGAGAAAGAGGGACAATTCTTCTATATGCCTACAATGGACTACATACTTTATGTTATCCTGCTTTTTTCTATCATGCTTCTTTTTGTTACGGCTTTATATATATTTTACAGTTTAGTGTTTAAGCATTTACTTGCTACGTTAACAGCTACCGTTGCAACGCTAGCAGGTGGCTATCAATTAGGAAATTTGATCAATTGGACCCCATTCTCGTGGGTAGATCCCTTTCAATACATTTTTCCTCAAGAAGAAATTCTGTATCAGAACAATGAGCTGTTCTATCAAGGGATTCCCGTTACTTTGTTATTGACGTTGCTGTTACTAGTTATTTCCATATGGAGAATGAAGCGGAGTTTTAATTAAATGTATTAGTACACTCATAACATATTGAAATCTAATTAAGTTGCTAAGGAGAGAAAGCATATGAAGTTTGTTCTTATTACTGGACCGCTAGCAGTAGGTAAAATGACAGTGGGGCAAGAGTTAGCAAAGATAACAAACCTAAAACTATTTCATAATCACATGACGATTGAATTGGTCAATCATTTTTTTGGCTATGGCACGAAGGAGGGAAAAAGATTAGTAAACTTATTTCGGCAAGAGATATTTGAAGAAGTCTCAAAAAGTAATTTGGACGGAATGATTTTCACTTACTTATGGGCGTTTAATTTACAAGCTGATTGGGATTATGTAAACAGAGTAACGCAGCTATTTGAGTCCAAGGGGGCCACAGTCTACTATGTAGAACTAGAAGCTGATCTGGGCGAGAGAATTCAACGTAATAAAAGCTCTAATAGGCTGGAACACAAGCCATCAAAAAGGAATGTTGAATGGTCTGAAAATGAGTTGAAGCGCTCACTTGAGAGCTATAGATTGAATTCTTTAGAAGGCGAGATCAATTTCCCGAACTATATGAAGATCAACAACACCAACTTGAGTGCGGAGGAAGTTGCAGAATTAGTTAAGGAGAAATTTGATTTATAGAATGTTGATAAGAATAAAATTAAGTAATCCTTCATGAAATTATGTTATATAAAATTGTGATAGAGCATAGTTCTCTATTCAGCTAATAGGTAGTTAGTTGAAGAAGGAATAATTAAATATTTATTGAATATGAATAGGAGAATTCAATATAAGGAAGGGAAGGAAGGGTGATAATTGAAACTTTGATGAAAAAGGGAGAGTTCAACTTAAGGGACAGTCTTAGCGGTTAGTTTAGAGGATTAAATATAACAAGAAGGATCGAGGAGGTTAAATAAATGAGTAAGCCTGTAATTCGAACTTATAAAGATTCAAGTGATTTAAAACGAATGCAGAAACTCACACAAGCTATATGGTCACTGGAATCTAATTACCATATTGGTGATTTAGCTTGGCAACGATACCGACACGCTGGGCGTGAGGATGAGTGGATTACTGCAATTTGGGAAATGAATGATAAACCAGTGGCTTGGGGATGGTTAAAACTACCTGGTAGTTTAATGGTGCAAGTTGATCCTCATTTTAAAACATTATCCATGGATATCATTAATTGGTTTGATAAGATGACCGAAACCAATGAACAAAGGGTAACCGTTCTTGAAACTGAGTCTCATCTTATTTCAGCCTTAGAAGATTCTTTATTCAACCCATTAGAAGAAACTCCTGAAGTCCTCTCAAAAATTTCGTTGGATAGTTGTCCTTTCCCTGTTAAATTGCCAGATAAGTTTAAGGCTCGACATATGAAGGGTTCTGAGGATTTAACAAATCGAGTAGCAATACATAGGGCTGCATTTCATCCATCAAGAATCACAGAAGAAAGTTACTTAGATGTTATGAATGCCTATCCTTACGATCCTTCTCTTGATTGGGCAATAGAATCCCCTAATGGTGAATTCGCAGCATCCTGTTTAATTTGGTTTGATGAAATTAATAAGGTGGGTTTACTGGAACCTGTGGCAACAGACCCTGAATTTGGGAGAATGGGGTTAGGCAGTTCCGTTTGCAAGCTTGCTCTCAATGCTTTACGTGATAAGGGGGCAGACACTGCCATTGTTGTTTGTACTTCCCCAAAAACACATGAATTTTACAAGTCTATAGGGTTTGAACCATTTGCTCAAACAAAATCATTTCATCGTTTTAAAAATACTTTATAAACTTAGCTTTTCTTGGTCAACAATACTGGCGAAATAGTTGAAAAGAGGAAAAGAGCAACGCAAATACCATGTGCGCTGGTCTTTTAATTTCTAAAAATACTTTCTATAAAACTCTTTTCGTAGTCTACCACTAGTTTTGCATAAATTGTAGGTTCACTTTTTTTCGTGAAACTAAAAGTCAATCTCTATCAATATGCAGAAATAATTAAAAATTTGCTATAATGTAATTAGTAATAGAATAGGATTTCTCAAGGGTGGTCAGCTCACTCCCAATAGAAAGGGGGTGGTGCTGTATGACGGTTTTCGAAATACTTATGTTCGCTGTAGCTTTTTCAAGTTTAATTGTTGCAGTGCTGTCATTTAACCAAAAAAATAACCCACCCTTGAGTTAGCAGCTCTGGTGGATTATTTCTACCCTATGCTGACCCCCTTGCAGGGAGCCTTAGCTATTGCAAACCGTTTGGTGTACCAGCACCAAGCGGTTTTTTAAATTATATGTTTTATTACTTGTATTATACCCTATTCTAAGTAAGAAGAAAACAATCACTCATTAGTAATAGGTTTCTCTGTGCTTTCTATAGCCACAAATTAACAGAAATCAATCCAACAGTGCAAACTCCATATATAGACCAAGCTAATATTTTATTGCTTCTTGGCACGCCTTTTATTCGAAAAACCTTAATCAACTTGTAAGTCAAAAAAACAAAGAACAAAATGGATAACATTAAAAGTTCATTCAAATTTTTAGTCCCCTTTTATATTCTATAATAGCAGAAAATAAAAATAACAGACTAATAAATGTAAAAACTAAAGTTGACTTTCCCATCCCGGACGGTTATGATTTGTATAATTTAATAAATAATTCGATGACGAGAAAGAGTAGTTATGTTTATCTTATCTACAGAGAGTTGACGATTGCTGAAAGTCAATGGTGAGACCATAATGAAAATCCTCTCCGAGAAGCAAAGTTGAAAAGATTTTTAAACTTTGACGGCATTCTACCGATACCCAGGACGCGTATGATAGTACGTAGTGTAACGATTTGATAAAAACCACTACTATGGTTTTTTTATTTTGTTATAAGTCGAATATATTTATATATATGAACTCGATCCTACGTATGTGGGGTCGAGTTTTTAATTTTAATTGAGGTGATGATGGTGAAGGAAACCAATGTTGAAAGGGAATTAAGGGTTCGGAAAAAATGGGAAGCAGACAAAACATTTGAGCGCTCTATAGCCAACCGTGAGGGAAGAGAGACCTATGTTTTTTACGAAGGGCCGCCAACTGCAAATGGGCTACCACATGCGGGTCATGCCCTCGGAAGAACGATCAAGGATTTTGTAGCAAGATACAAAACAATGTCTGGTTACCAGGTACTGCGAAAAGCGGGTTGGGATACTCATGGTTTACCTGTGGAATTAGAAGTGGAAAAACAGTTAAATATTCGTGGAAAAGATGAGATTGAGGAATACGGTGTTGAGAATTTCATTCAAAAATGTAAAGAAAGTGTCTTTGCCTATGAGAGTGAGTGGAAACAATTCACGGAGGCACTTGGTTATTGGGTTGATATGGAAGACCCTTATGTAACGCTAAAAAACGAGTACATTGAGTCTGTCTGGAACATCTTATCCACAATTCATGAGAAAGGTTATTTATATAAAGGGCATCGAGTTGTCCCATATTGTCCACATTGTGAGACTTCCCTTAGCTCTCATGAAGTGGCACAAGGATATAAAGATGTTTCCGATTTATCTGTAACAGCTAAGTTTCGGTTAAGAGGCAGGACAAATGAATATCTTTTAGGCTGGACGACGACACCATGGACCTTGCCAGGAAATGTTGCTGTAGCAGTCAATCCTACTATGAACTATGTTCGTGTGAAGCAAGACTCTGAAGTGTTTGTCCTTGCAGAATCTTTGGCTCCTACCGTGATGAAAGAGGAGTATGAGGTACTGGAAACTTTGAAAGGAAAAGACTTACTAGGCCTTTTGTATGAAGCACCTTTTGATTATGTGACGGTAACCAATGGACATAAAGTGATCGGGGCAGATTTTGTTACAGATACAAGTGGAACAGGTATCGTGCATATTGCACCAGCGCATGGTGAAGATGATTACAAGGCAATACAGGATAATCAGTTGGATTATATCAATGTTGTGGACACAAAAGGTCGCTACACGGAAGAGATAACACCACTTGCAGGGCGATTTGTAAAAGATTGTGATGTGGACATCATTAAAATGCTTTCAAAAGAAGATCTTTTATTCGAGAAGCAAAGATATGAACATAGTTATCCACACTGTTGGCGATGTGACAGTCCACTGCTTTATTACGCAATGGAAGGTTGGTTTATCCAGACAACAGCAGTGAAGGAAAGAATGCAAGCGAATAACCAGGAAGTTAGTTGGTTCCCTTCCCACATGAAAGATGGAAGGTTTGGGAACTTTTTAGATAACATGGTGGATTGGAATATAGGGCGAAACAGATATTGGGGAACCCCGTTAAACGTGTGGGTTTGTCAGGAATGTGGAGAAGAAAAGGCTCCACATTCAGCAAAAGAACTAAGAGAACTTGCTGTAGAAAAAGTGCCAGAAGATCTGGAATTGCACAAGCCTTATGTGGATAACGTTCATTTAACCTGTTCATGTGGTGGGAGAATGGATCGAACAAGCGAGGTTATCGATGTCTGGTTTGATAGTGGGTCCATGCCATTTGCTCAATACCATTACCCATTTGAAAATAAAGATTTGTTTCAAAAACAATTTCCTGCAGATGTCGTAATTGAGGGTGTTGACCAAACAAGAGGTTGGTTTTATAGCTTATTAGCAGTTTCTACACTGTTTACAGGACAATCACCTTATAAGCGCGTCCTTTCCTTAGGGCATATTTTAGATGAAAATGGTCAAAAGATGTCGAAAAGTAAGGGAAATGCTTTGAATCCAACGGAGCTAATTGAAGAGTTTGGTGCTGATTCGTTAAGGTGGGCCTTGTTAGCGGACAGCTCACCATGGAACAATAAACGCTTTTCTAAAAAAACGGTAAGTCATGCAAAATCCAAAGTCATTGATACTTTGTTAAATGTGTACTCGTTTTATTCCATGTATGCAGAAATTGACCAATTTAATCCAGCTAGCGACTTGGGAGGAACTCCGACAACGCTCGATAAATGGGTTGTTTCTCGTTTAAACACCGTTACAAGGGAAGTGGTTCAAAGCCTAGAGGATTATGACATCACCAAAGGGGCAAGAACCATCGCCACCTTTGTTGATGAACTTAGTAATTGGTATGTAAGGCGTTCAAGACAACGTTTTTGGAGTAATGGAATGACGGAGGATAAGCGAGCAGCATTTAGTACCTTATTTGAGGTTTTAAAGAAGCTTTCTCAGCTAATGGCTCCTTACACACCATTTGTTTCAGAAGACATATACACAAGCTTAATGAACGAAAGTGTGCATATCTCGGATTATCCACAACCAGATGAAAAACTTGTGGATGAACCATTAGAAAAAGACATGGATGCCGTATTGGAAATCATAGAGCTTACTAGATCGCTGCGCAATACAGTTGGAATAAAAACGAAACAGCCACTAGCCAGGTTGGTTATCGTGCCTGCAGAAGCATCTAATCTGTCTGGTTTGCAGAATTATGTTTCTATCATAAAAGATGAAATGAATATAAAGGACGTAACATTTAAAGAAGTTGCTCGAGAATTAATACAGTTCGAGATGAAGTTAAATTTCTCAGTTGCTGGACCAAAGCTGGGTAAATCTCTAGGTGAAGTGAAAAACAAAGTAGAAGCATTAGGCAACCTGGAAAAGGCGACGTTTCTTGAAGAAGGCGAATTGCAGGTAGTATTAAACTCAGGCGATACTGTAAAGCTCACAACAGGGGATGTTCTTGTTGAGAAAAAGGGAAGAGATGGCTTTGCATTACTAGAAGGGAGCCATTTCCTTACCCTACTAGATACCAATGTAACGGAGGAATTAAAAGAAGAAGGATTAGTAAGAGAAATAATTCGAGCAGTACAAACATATCGAAAAGAATTGAATTTACCAGTTGATTTACGAGTAGACTTATTCATCCAGGCTGATACATGGCTGCAAAACGTTCTGGTTGAGCATGATGAATTAATGCAACGGAACCTAATATTAAACAATGTTCATTTTGAAGGTAAACCAGATATGAGAAGTTTCCATGTAGAAGGCAATGAAATAAAAATGTTTATTAAATCATAGGAAAACCATGTAGGATAAGACACCTTGCTAAACAGGAGCAAGGTGTCTTTTTTACATAAGTTTTTAGTAGGTGGAATTAAATGAAACATCCTTTAAATAAAAACGTCTTACTTATTGGGGAGGAATAAATACAATGCAAAAGTTATTGCGATTTGTAAGTGTTTTAATTATTACCTTGGTCGTTGTATGTTGTCAGAATACAGAGTACTCAACAAACCCGAATCAAGAACAAAATAATATTCCTGATTACACCCCTTCAACTGAAGACGTTAAAGATAGAAATGGTGATATTGAGAATATAAAGAGGTTTGAAGAATTTCGTCAGAATGTGGAAAATGGACGGAAAGATAGCGTTAGAGTAGTGAGGTATACCACTGAGAGTGACCCAATGCTGCACGACCTAGAATATAGCGGGGAAATAATAACTTCAACACGTGACACTAGAAGGGATACGTTTGGCGACGGGGAGATTAATACCACAACTTGTACCTCAATAAAAATAATAGAATCCACAGAAAGTACGGAGTTCGTTTTAGAGGGTTGCGAGAATGTTGAAGACGATATTATTTTAGGAAATTTAAACTTATAGGTGTTGAGTAGTGCTGAAAATATGACACATCGTCTCTATACATAGGCTTTGTCATAAATTATAATACCCAAAGAACACCTGGAAAAGGGTAGTGCAATTTTCCTTCTTACTGGAAGCGGTTATACACTTGGTTGTGTAGCAACTTCTCAATCAAATGTCGTATCAATTTTATAGTGGTTGGACCCATCTAAAAATCCAGTAATCGTTATGACTCCTAGTCAAAATTTGAGTAACTACTAAAAGCTAAAAGACCTCCAGTGTAGGTCTTTGCCAAGGGATTTAAATAAAATGCATGCTAGGGTTATTTTGGAATATATCATGAATAGTGGAGCCTCTCTATTAGTGAGAGGCCTGTTTGAAATATTTACTTCTTTACTGCATGAATGTAATGAATTGTTTCAAATGCGGTTAAGTAATCGTTTCGATTGCTAAAATATTGCTCATTAATTTTGTAAGGAGATAACTGTTCATAGATTAGTAGACCTGATTTCTCTAATACCTTTTCCATTTCTGATATAGAGTAACATGATTTCATGGGCTCTCCGCTAGCTTCGGCCATTTTAACCATGTTCTCTACCCTGTTTGAGAGCCCTTTTTCTTCAAAAAGGCATTCATCTGCATAATCAAAAACAATAGAGCTCCCAGTTGGAACTTTTGAGAATAGTTCTTCTAATAAGCTAGAAAACTCATTTTTAGTTAGGTAATAAGAAACTCCTAGCAAACTAAAAAATGTTCTTTCATATTTAAAGTTTTTTTCTAGTAGTTTTTTATATGAAAATACGTCTGTAAAATCCATTGGAACAAAATGGATATTACTCGGTATTTTTATATTAACTTCATCCAATCTTTTCACTTTAAATTGTTGTGTAGATGGATGATCAATTTCAAAAATTTCAATGGTATTCTCCAATTCAGGATGTCTTATGGAAAACGTATCGAAGCCAGCTCCGAGTATTGCATATTGCTTTACCCCTAAACTAATTTCATTCTGTAAAACACTTTCACAATACGCCGCACGCGCCAAAGGTGTAGGAGATAACTGTACTTGTGTAATCCATTTTAATATTTCTTCTGGTTTATTCTTATACTTTTCTGCAATTTCTTTGTTGAAGAACTGAATGCCTTTCACCATATTCTCTTCAATGTTATGAAAATCTTGTTGGGAAAGTAACTGTATAGCGATAAAGTCATCAAAGATCTTTGGCGAGTCATATTTACTATGATATGCCCGACCGAATGCCGATACTAAAGAAGTTAAACTGGATTCATTCTGCTTCATACCAATTTCCTCCTATAAAAATAAGATTCCCCTGGCCAGGAGAATCTTATTATATACAATAAATAAATAATTGTAAATTATAGCATAAATAAATTATTTTGTCAAATATTTAGAACTGAACTGTTATTGGTTGTGCTCCCTTTTTAACAAAAATGTTTTATGAATTAAAAGCCCATAATTTGAAATAATCGCGCGAATATTATGTTAATATTATTAGGAAGTAGTGGAGTATAAACACAGTAAGTACATGGATAGCTATTAATTAAAAATAACGTAAATTTTACTAAGGCGGGAGAAACCATGACCCAATATATTTATATCGCTTCGCCAATAGTTTGCCACAAGGTTCATTTGGTGAGAATCCCATATCCCCTGAGAAACCAAATGTCTTCAAAACTGAACTTGATTTTGTACATTTAAGTTTCGAAACTAATTACGATAGTGAGATAAAAAAGCGATTTTCTTATAGTCCCCATTTTACATATAAACATCAAGTAGCAGGATATGCTAACCAAATCCCTTTTCCAAACACAGTAAGTGGAAGATCAGAGGAAGAAAAGTGCTTAAGGATTCTCTATAACTATTTAGAAGGAGTGATTGAAAAAAGTAGTATTGTAGAGTATTTTACCTCTTTAAATGGGGAAGAAGACTTAGCGCTTTCAAACAAAAGAAGCGTTAACTGGGAAGATATAAAAGATCCCTATGACTTGGTTATAGAAGACCGTGAATTATTGGAGATTACTTTGTGGAAATGCAGTTAATGGAGGCAAATTTCGTAGTTTACGGTCAATAGGAAGTTGAGTAGGTAATAGCATTGAGGGGACTTTTTAGAAGCAGGAGGAGGATTCTGTGAATAGAGTTGAATATATTCGAAGAGAAGAGAAGAAATATCATGATTTATGTTATGAAAACTATAAATTATTTGAAGAGGGGTCCTGGCTATACAAGCCTGTAAAAACGGTAATGGAACAAGTCCCACTACTAAAAGATAATAAAGACATTCGTGTTCTTGATTTAGGGGCTGGTGTAGGACGAAACAGCATTCCAATTGCTAATGAATTAAAGCACAATGCTGGAAAAGTTGTTTGTGTTGATTTATTACCCTCTGCAATAGAGAAATTAAGCCAATACAGTAAGGAGTATGGTGTTGAAGAAGTAATTGAATTAGAGAACTCTGATATAGCAGATTATCAAATTAAGCAAAATGAATATGATTATATTGTAGCCGTATCAAGCTTAGAACATGTTGCGTCTGAATCTGTTTTTGATAGCGTTTTAAAAAAGATGGCAGCTGGTACAAAAAAAGGCGGTTTAAATTGTATAATCGTAAACTCTGAAGTAGAGGAAATAGACATTCAATCAAATGAAAGACTGGATGCTCTAATGGAAGTAAACATAAAGACTGAAGATATGATATATAAATTAAGAAGCTTTCATAATAGTTGGGAAGTTGTTAAGCAGCTGGTAAAACCATTTGAATATAAAATAGTGCGTAATGAAAAAGACGTGTTATTAAAAACAAATGCTATTACCTATGTGGTTAGAAATAGGTAAAAGACCAATAAGCGCGTCGTCGATGACTTTAACAAAAGTAGGACAAATTTTGCTAGATCTGCTTACATAGTATGACGGTTTAATTAAATGGAGGTTCCCAATTGTATAATACGAAGAATAAAGGTTTTAGTTTTCTTGATTTTATTGTTGTGAAAGAAGAAGAAGTATATGATTATCATCGATTGGCTGGTTCTTATGCAGTAATTAAATGTGATGATAAATATCTGTTATGTTATAACACGTTGAGAAAGCAATGGGAAATACCAGCAGGAAGGAGGGAAGAGGACGAAACACCAAAAGAGTGTGCTATAAGGGAACTTTACGAAGAAACTGGTCAGAGGGTTTCGGGGTTAGAATTTAGGGGATTGTTGAAAGTGAAAAGCTTGATCAGTGACGAGGTAAAGTATAATCCTGTCTATTTTACTAATCTTGTAAAACTCCAACCATTTCTCGAAAATAATGAGACATCTGAAATACTGTTATGGGACTTAAAACAAGAGATTGGTTACATAGATGAGATAGATATTAAAGTATTCAATTATATATAATGATAAGTGCATATTTAGTCAGCCTTTTGATATTAAATTAGCCAATGATTATCTCAATTAGTTTCATTGGAACTTTAGGGGGGAGTCCTTTGAGAAAGAATCGGTTATTGCTGATTTTCCTTAGTCTTGTTTTTGTCATAGCAGCTTGTAAAACAGAAGAAACCATAAAAGAGGAAAAATGGGAAGATGATAGTCCGTTTTTTACAAACGAGATTGGTGAGATGTTTGGAAAAGAAGGTAGCATTGGAATAATAGGCCTTAAAACCATCACAGAGAGTGGGCAAAAGTGGATGTGGCATTTTTTGGGGAACTGAAGAAATTTCTTATAAAGAATGGGAAGTAAAAGCATTTAAGCAAGGTGAAGAAGAATCGATAAACCCCATTACATTCAAAGATGAAAGTTTAACTCCTCTTAGTGAATCCATAAACGGGCATGCTCGTTCAACTGTAATGTTTCCATCATCAGGTGCATGGAAGTTAGAGGTTTATATTGATGAGGAATATTTTGATGAAATGATTGTAGATGTTACGAAGGAATGATAAGTGTACAACAAACCTGAAACAGTAATTAACATACTGAACACAAACCAAAAATGAGTGATTACTCACTTTACAAATAACTCCAAACAAACTAAAATAAAAGTGATTAATCACTCACTAAGCTGTAAGGAGGAATTACATGACTAAAGACATTCTTTCAATAAGTAAAGTCGAGAAATCTTATGCAGGGAAAGAGGTACTGGGCTCCATTTCCTTCGCTTTAGAAAAGCCAGAAATCTTTGGGCTGCTCGGTCCTTCAGGGGCAGGAAAGACGACGCTCGTGAAGATTATTGCTGGTATTGAAGAAGCTACAAATGGGAATGCCGCTATTCTTGGAACAAATATGCCTAACCTCCAACAAATGAAGAAAATTGGTTATATGGCTCAGTCGGATGCTTTATACAGTGAGTTAACTGCAAAAGAAAACATCATGTTCTTTTCCGCGTTATATGGACTAAAGAAAAGCGAGATAAAGCGGCGTATTCAGGAAATCATAGCAATGGTCGATCTCGAACAAGACATGAATAAAAAGGTAGCGGATTTTTCCGGTGGCATGAAACGAAGGTTATCACTAGCCATTGCATTAATGCACGAACCAAAGATACTCATATTGGATGAGCCAACTGTAGGAATTGATCCGGTTCTGCGGAGAAAGATTTGGGATAACTTTCAAGAGCTAAAAGCTTCTGGTACGACAATTATCGTTACAACGCATGTCATGGATGAAGCGGAAAAGTGTGATCGCCTGGGAATGATTAGAGATGGAGAGATGATTGCGATCGGGAGCCCTGATCATTTAAAGTCAGAAACTCAAACAGAGAGTATTGAAGATGCCTTTTTATATTATGGAGGTGTGCTTCATGCGAATTAAAGCAATGGTTACACGAATTATTAAGCAATTCGTCCATGACAAACGGACAATCGCGTTATTGATTGTAGCACCAATCCTTGTTCTTACTCTGTTATCATTAGTGTTTAACGGTAAAGAATATACTCCCAAACTGGCGCTTGTTGATGTTCCGACCCCAATCTTAACGGCACTTGAAGAAAGCGAGGCTGAGGTTTCAAATCAATCTTTATCTGAAGCGGAGGAAATGCTCGAAGAAAAGCAGTTGGATGCCTATATTACGTTTGAAAATAATACTCCTACCATTACATTGGAAGGGAGTGATCCTACAGCAAACCGTGCCACACTGCAAGTGATTCAAAATGTAATAAGCAAGCAACAACAAAATGAAAATTTAGCAATGGAAATTGATTATTTACACGGTAGTGAGGATGTGACTTCCTTCGATAATTTTGGACCAGTATTTATCGGTTTCTTTGCTTTCTTCTTTGTCTTTCTAATTGCGGGCGTATCATTTCTGAGAGAGCGAACCACAGGCACACTCGAAAGATTGCTGGCTAGTCCAATCAGACGGTGGGAAATAGTTGTCGGTTATGTGGTGGGATTTGGCTTCTTTACTGCGCTACAAACGATTATTCTGGCATGGTATGCAATATATATTTTAGATATGATGATGGTTGGAAACTTTCTATACGTCCTCTTAATTTCATTAATGACAGCCTTTGTGGCTCTCACTCTAGGTACATTACTGTCCACATTTGCTAATAATGAGCTGCAGATGATTCAATTTATTCCCATCGTTATTGTGCCACAGTTTTTCTTTTCTGGTGTGTTTAACCTAGAAACAATATCGGATTGGGTGAGCTGGATCGGTCCATACACACCGTTATACTACGCTGCAGATGCATTACAAGATATTATGATTCGTGGGTATGGGTGGCAGGAGATTGCCATCGACTTTTATATCCTCTTAGGTTTTTCTTTAGTATTCATGCTATTAAATACATTGGCATTGAAGAAACACCGTCGTTTATAATAGAGGGAGAATAAAAGGCTGAAGGAGTTTGATGATGACAAGAGATGATACAAATGAAGAATCTATCTTTGAATTGAGTGTAGAAGAAAATAAAGAATTAACCCAAAAGCAAAAACAAATTCTCGAAGCAGCCATTAATATTTTTGCTGAAAAAGGTTACGCAGCTTCCTCAACAAGTGAAATTGCCAAACAAGCAGGTGTTGCTGAAGGGACAATTTTTAGACATTACAAAACCAAAAAGGATTTACTGATTTCGATTGTTTCTCCTATAATGAGCCGGTTAGTGGCACCCTTTGTAATCAATGATTTTAAAAAAGTTCTTCACACTAATTATGAGACAGTTGAAGAACTACTAAGAGCTATATTATTTAACCGAAAAGCTTTTGCAGAGAAAAACCTGCCAATCATTAAAATCATGCTTCAAGAAATCCCTTTTCACCCGGAATTGAAAGAACAATTTATGAAGCATGTTGCAAGCAAGGTCTACACACGGCTAGAGTATATTGTGACGCATTTTCAGTCTCAAGGACAAATAATCGATATGCCAGCATCATCCATTATAAGGCTAATAGCATCCTCGATGATTAGTTATTTAGTAACACGCTTTGTCATAATACCGGAAGCTGATTGGGATGATGAAGCGGAAATTGAGCGGACCATTCAGTATGTTATGGGTGGGATAGGGAAATAGCTGAGGTTGCTCAGGATAAGAATAAGTCAGAGTTTTCTTTTCATCCAGAATCGAGTATACTAAACGTAGATAATCATAAAATGAAATACCGCTAGTGCTGTCACACTCGGTATCAGTGCAGTAGCCCTTCAAGGGGGCGACTCGCCAATTGGTTGATAAAATAACCACCTACTTAGCTGTCAGGCATAGGGTGGTTATTTTTCATTCCGAAATGACAGGATAGCAACGATTAACGTTCCAAAAGAAACCATCACAGAAGTGTGGTGCAGCCCATTTGGTAAGTAGTTGAACTAAATTTACCTTTTTGGTTTTGCATAAACAATATAGCGATCAGGAGCACTGCCAATGTATCTAAAAGGATAGCACGTTGTAATGGTCAACATCTCCTCGTCATAATCATGTGGGCGAATAACAGTTAAATCATCTGCACTTACAATTTCGGTCTTCTCCATAACATAAGTAAAATCACCATATGGCATCCTTACTAATAATTCATCACCGATTTCCAACTCACCCATACGACGAAAAACTGTATCTCGATGACCAGATAAAACAATTTGTCCTGGCTCAGATGGAAAGGCAGTCCCATCATAGTGACCGACACCTTTTTTTAATTCGTCCTCGCTTACACCCTCAACAATAGGCAATGTTGCATCAATTTTCGATATTAATAAGAGACCAATCTCCTCACCAATCTCGCTATTAAAATCAAGTGAGCCAGCAACTGACTCACTTGAAAAAATCTTATCTTTTCCTGATTCATCTTGAACAGTAACAGTTTCAGCTGATTTAACATTACTTGGTTCATTAGTATTCTCGTTCTGGGAAACTAATTTAGTTGCGCGTGCTAAAGAATCGTCATGTTTTTGAGTGCTAGTCAAAATTTGATAAATGGCATAACCAAAAAAACTAAACCAGTCAGTAGCAAAACAATAGAAATCTGTTTCATGTCACTCCCCCAACCTTGTATTCTATGGATTAAGGGCATGCTTCTAACCACTTTTGCTAGCATTTTATGATCCATAGGAATTTTGAAGGGCCGTTAACTTATTTTTTCTTTTCGCCTTTTTTGGATAAACATAAGGACAGTAGCTGAAACTATTAACAACAATCCAATTAGCAGATAGTTATGCATTGGTGTTGCTGTATTAGGTAATTCGTTAATTGATGAACCTTCTAACGCATATTTTTCAACTCTTTCATCTTGGATAACTCCATCCCAATTTAGTCCAAATGTAAAATCGTAAGTATTTCCTTCCGAATCAACATGTGCAGCCATATCATGTGGTACATCTTCATATTGTTGTTCTACCGTTTTCATATCAGCCGGCATTTGGAATGGTAGAAGTCCAGAAGGTTCAAAGCCTCCTGATAATACTTCAAGAATTGCTTGGTCTTGTACCCCAAAATTTACTAGAATAGCATCCACTTTATTTTCAAATTCAGCAACTACTGATGGATTGCTCATGTTAATGGAAGCAATTACAGGTTTGTCGCCCATTTTCTCTTTTGTTTCCAGGACAAGATTAAGATCTTTTGTATTTGCAGCTGTTACAGTCTTGCCTTTGTAAGATCTGTTTGTAGAATCCTCTATTGGATGTCCGCCAGCAATACTTTCCTCTCTAGCATACTCGGCAGTATATTCTCCATATTGTAAGGTTATTGGCAAATAACCGTTTCCGCCATTTTTGACATCCTCAGTAGAATAACCAAGACCACCTTCTGGATCTTCGATTGCAACCAGTGCAAAGTCTGCTTCGTCAGGATTATCTGTAACGTTAAAATAGTCCTCAACAATATCAAGATTTATTAGGGGTTTCCATTCACCTTCTGTACCCTCTCCACCAAAGCGGCCTTCTTCTGGCGGAAACCACCGTTCTGGTACATAAGCTGTTAATTTTTCATTTTTCTCTGCTTTTAGTGGTAATACACTATCTTTATTCTTAAGCATAATAATTGATTTAAGTTGTGATTCAAAACCTGCTTCCATGAATTCTGGATTACCAACAGTTTCAACAGTGTCTTGAACATCTAGATATGGGTTTTCAAATAAACCAACTTGGAAAATGTTAGTTAATAATCTAACTGCAGATTCCTCAAAGTGATTGTTCATAAATTCTTCTCCATGCTCATCAATACCCATTTGGTATGCTTTAATAATATTATCCGACTCATCAACACCACCAAACTGGTCAACGCCATTCATAATGACTTTGTAGAACCGTTCTGGAACAGAAAGGTGTTCTACTCCCCAAGAAGACCCATAACCGAATTTTGCCATATCCTCGATATTTGTCCCAACATCCTCGGTTATTCCCCAGTCCGTAGTAATTACACCTTCATAACCGTATTTATCTCGCAGAAGATCTTTAATAATGTATTTACTATATGAATTACCAGCATTTTCTCCATATTTAGTATCCTGGTTCCAAGATATTGTGTAATAAGGCATTATGGCTGAAACAGAACCTGTTTCACCATTTAAGTCAAATGCACCTTCTAAGAATGGAACAAGATGTTCTTCAAAGTTATCACCCGGATAAACAGCATATTTTCCAAATGCATAGTGTGCGTCACGTCCACCTTCACCTGACCCACCGCCAGGCCAGTGTTTAGCCATTGTATTAACGCTAGTGTATCCCCATCCATTAGCAATGCCATCTTCCTCATCAGATGTTTGAAATCCATCACCATAAGCTCTTGCCATATCAGCTGCAAGGTCAGGATTAGGACCGAACGTACCTGAGAACCGATACCAGCGAGGATCCGTTGCAATATCAATTTGTGGTGATAATGCAGTTGAGATGCCAAGTGCCCGATACTCTCTTGAAGCAATCTTCCCAAATTGTGCTACAATATCAGGTTCGAAGGTTGCTGCTAAACCAATTGTTTCTGGCCACATCGATATATCTCCACCAGCCCCTGCATTAAACTCAGCACTAGAATCAGAACTGTGACGCGGGTCAGAACTATTATTTAACGGGATTCCTAATCCCAATCCTTCAGCCAATGTCTGTGCATTATTATTCCATTGTGCTGCTGTTTCTGGACTTGCTAAACTAGTCACCAATACGTGACGAAGATTATCGTTAACAATATAGCTTGTCTGATCTTCAGTTAATTCTGCAGTATCGATTGATTGATGTGAACTATACAACATGAGTCCGGCAATTTGCTCAATTGACATTTTTGAAGCAAGATCTTTTGCCCTTTCATTGACAGATAGTCTCCAGTCTTCATAATTATCCAACTGACCATTCTGGTTAAGGTCTTTAAAGGCGTAGTCCCCATCTTTAATAATTTCTACTCCAGATGTTGTAGTATATCCTAATGTTGGGCCATCCTCCTGTTCCACATATTTTATATTAATAGCTTCTTCGGTGTTAGAATCATTATCTTTTGCAAAGACTGGATTTTGTATGGATAATATTAGTGCTGATATGGATAGACAACTTAAAAACCGATTATAACGTTTTTGCATACTCCTCTTCTCCCTTCTTTTGTTATTTCTTCCTTACTTATACAATGTGCTTAAAAGTTATTCTGTGTTGAAGTCACTTCTTTGAAAATCTCATACTTTTCTAACGTGCGAAAAAAGCCTGCCTAGCACCTCCTTAAATTGAATCGCAATCAATATTTTCTGCTACTAATGATTGCGCTTTCAATTATAATAAAACTATCCACCTATCTGTGGTGGATAGTTTTAAGCATTATTTTATGAATATCTGGATTATTTAAATAAAATATCTGAAACTATAAAGGGGATGATTCTTGCTTTTCCTTTGTATTGTTATTTTCCATTACAGTATTACAAAGGCATAAGTACCCTTTTAGAAACTTATGGGTGGTCGGAGCCCTATGAGGTAAAGAAATAGGCGTTAGCTAAAGAATTACACAGCATATAGGGAGTGTAATAAAATGATTAAAGCAGTTATTTTCGACCTAGATGGTACGCTTCTTGATAGGGAAGCTTCTGTACTAAAATTTGTAGGAAATCAGTATGATAGGTTGAATAAAGGGCTTAGTCATATTTCGAAAGAAATTTATATTTCCAGGTTCATAGAATTGGATCGGCGAGGTTACGTATGGAAGGATAAAGTCTATCAGCAGTTGGTGGAGGAATTGAATATTACCACCATCTCATGGGAAATGCTGCTTGAAGATTACATAACCGAATTTCACGATAGTTGTGTCCCCTTTCCCAATCTAATTGCTGCATTAGAAGATTTGAAAAAAGAATCAATTCGATTAGGGTTGATTACAAATGGAAAAGGACAATTCCAGATGGATAATATAAGAGCTTTAGGAATTGATAGCTTCTTTGATATAATCCTTATTTCGGAATATGAAGGGGTGAAAAAGCCCAATCCAGAAATCTTTTTAAAAGCCCTGAATCAATTGAATGTACCTGCTAATGAGAGCGTTTACGTTGGAGATCACCCTGAAAATGATGTAACAGGTGCAGAAAATGTAGGAATGGTTGGCATTTGGAAGAGAGATTTAGGCTGGAAGGATGTAAAGGCACAGTATGTAATTGATGATTTAAAAGAGCTTTCTTTAATTATTCAAGAATTAAGTAAGGCGTAAAGAGGAATAATTACTTTAGAAATATTTGTTAATTTAAACAATTTATCCTTCCTCTGTTGTAAGATAGAGCAAAAGGATTTTAAACATATAAGGGGGATTTGTATGTTCAAAAGTAAAAAACCGTTTTATATAGCTCTTATTTTTTTATTTTATCTATGGGCTTAAATTTCCCATTTCCACACGATAGCATCGATGGCGAGACAATTGGCTCCATTTTAAACATACCAATTCAAACTGTTAATGGGTTTAATTTTGTAGGGATTATCTCACTTGTTCTGCTGCTGGTAAGTTTATTTTTTCTTGGCAAATCATTAAAGAAATCCAAGGCCCGTGCTGTCCTTATCGCTATTCTTATTTCAATGTTTTTACCCATGATGCTTGTTAATCTTTATCAAAAAAACCTAGCTACGGGCATCTATGCTATTTCTTATGAAAGAGAATGGAGTAGTTGTGAATTTGAAATGATTGATGATGTAACGTTGCACGGAGAATGTGAACTACCTTTTGAAAATTATAGAGGTAATGTAAACCAATTCACTGTTGAATTCCAGGAAAGGTACTATGCAGATGATGAGGTGTCCATGCTATCACTTATGAACCAAACCGTCCCTTACGAAGTATGGTTAGAAGGCAATGAGAAAAAAGTAGTAAAAATAAACGTGGATATAGATGTATCAAATATGGAAAACCATGTAGAGAATGGATCAGCGAAAGGTATAAATATTATTATCAAATCAGGAGATGAAATACGAAAACTATAAGAGTATATAACTATCTGATAGTTACATGTAATGCTTACAAATTTATTTATATATAGAGAGGTATCCCTCATGTCAAAAATAATAATAGAGAATAATACCGTATATGACATTCCGATTATAAATATCTATCAAGAAAATGCATTTAATGATCCATTAGTCTTTTTTATTCATGGCTATGGAGGTGACCGCGAGCAAGCCTTGGATTACGGTTATATGCTTGCACAAAAAGGGTTTTATTACGTTAGCATGGATTGTAAAGGTCATGGCGAGAGAAAAGTGATTAATGAGGCTAACAAATTTTCCAATGTCTTCCCATCGGATTCGGGGTTAGATACGTATGTCCACATGCATGAGGTGATTGAACAGTCAGCCATTGATATACAAAGATTGATTGATTACTTTAATAGCAAGGAGGAGATTAATCCTCATAGAATTGGCATTTCAGGTTATTCCATGGGTGGCTATGCATCATTTTATATAGCGGCAAATAACCCTAACATTAAGACTGCGGTCTCCATAGCTGGAAAACCCGCTTTTACTAAAGCATGGCAAGATTCTATAACATCTACAGCTACTTATGAACAATGGTCTAAACCACTAAGGGATGCCACGAAGGAAATAGAAAAACGTACGGAGTATTTCCGAATGATCGATCCTTTTGACAAAATGAGTAGTTTTTCCCCACGTCCGTTATTAATTATCAATGGAGACCAAGATACTGACTCTAATTATATCTATTCATTAGAGCTATATAAAAAACTTTTACCATTGTATGAAGATCATCCAGCTAAACTGCAACTCATTTGCTGGTCACCAATTTACTTATGATATGAAAAAGGAAGCGTGTAATTGGTTTGAGAAGCATCTTGTTTAACCTATGTTTCAGTTAGAATGCCAAAGAAAAAGAGGAGAGGTAGGTTGCACAATTTTTTTATGAAATCATCCCATCCACATGGCCCAAACAAAAAATGACCATCCAGAAGTCGGAAGTCCTATTAAAATACTTAAAGTGAGATATATCCAGAAAAAAACTTTTTTTACTTTATTTGAAATAAATAATAAAATAGGGATAAAAATATACAAGCCAATACTAAGGAAAGTTACAATAGTTATAGAAATTCTTAACTCGATTGTTGGTATTTGATCGTTTATATAATAGGATATATCTTGACCATAGATACCTAGAATAGTTGCCACAATAAGACCAATGATCACAAAAATACTTTGAATTGTTTTCCGCATATCTTACTATCCCCCTTTTTATCTTATCTGTGTCATCAATTCAGTAATCGTGCACTTACGCAATGAATTGAGTAAACCAAGCAATATATCTTGCTCCCCAAATGAACAAGAATTGGGCAAGGATTGTACCTAATAATCTTGAGGTTACCATCATTAGTGATATACTTTTTAGCTTGTTGTAACTTCCTCTTTTATTTACTACATCGTCAGCTATTACAGATATTTTCGGATCTATAAAAATAACCAAAAGGATTGTTGCTATTCCATTTATTAGGCCGGATGCCATAATAGCAGTAGAAGCTCTCTCGGGAGCTAATAAAGCTGCATATAAAGCTGATAATACACCGATGGTATATATCGCTGTTATTAACATATTTACACAAAACAGTCTTATTGGGATATCCTTAATCCTTGTATCTTGCAAGTATGAAAACTTCGGCAGGCTAAAATGTGTTATACCACGCTTTATGTACTCTAAAGAAAACATTCTTCTTACTAAGGAAGGAACAGAGCCTTTTTCCTCTGACAAGTGAATGATTGCTCTTGAAAATAAAGCGATAAAGGTAGGAAGTAGTATAATTCCAACGACTGTGCCAACCGTTGACGCTCCTATAAGAATTCGAAATTGATTCTCTACAAATTCCAAGGCGTTTTCTTTTGGGGCGGTATCAATAATACTCCCAGTGAATGGTTGTTGCATCATATTTGCGAGTCTTGAAACAATAACCATGATGTTAAAGAGAGATAGTGCTGACGCTATCATTTTAACTCTTGCGCCTGATAACCTTACTGCATAAGCAAGTGTTTCTATTGAATGAATGATAAAAATGAATAAAGCTATAAATAATAACTTTTCTGTTATGAACTCCATTAACTTACCTTCTTTTTTAATTATAGTTTCCTAATTTTAACATACCGTTCATATTTCTAATCATACTTTTATAACCTAATTTGTAAAGTGTGTTTCAGAAAAAGATTGGTTGACTTTACACTCAAGGAATGGAAAAGTTAAAGATAGAGGTAAGTTTATTGCTGGAAGATAAGGGAGAGTTTTCATATGACAAAAGGAAACGATGTATATTTAAGACCAATTGAAGACAAGGACATAGAAGGCATCTTTAATAGTCTTCATGACGAGGAAGGCCTTTATATGACTGGTACGCGCAAGGTGTTTACGATGGAAGAGGTTCGAAATGCTTATGAGCGGTTTAACAAAGATTCCACTCGTCACGACTTCGCTATTTGTTTGGTAGAGAACGACCAAATGATAGGTGATCTAGCAGTCAATGACATCGACCTAGATAACAGGAAAGCGATGTTCCGAATTGCGATACATAATAAGGATAACTATGGAAAAGGTTATGGAACTGAAGCTGTAATGCTTGCTCAGAAATTTACTTTTGAAGAGCTGCGCCTAAATAGATTAGAGTTACAGGTCTATTCTCATAATCCAAGAGGGATACGCTCCTACGAAAAAGCTGGTTTTAAGAGAGAAGGAGTATTAAGACAGTCCCTTTTCATGAGAAACCAATATTCCGATGAAATCATAATGAGCATCCTATACGATGATTATGTTGGCAGAAATTAATAAACGCACCTAAAGATCCCAATACAATATATTGTCTAGAACAACTATAGCAATATAGAAGAAATATATTGTAGATTTATATAATAGAATCGCCATAAGGAGGAATTGAAATGAGTAAAGTTGTTCTAAATATCTCCATGTCTCTTGATGGTTTTGTAGCTGGAAGTAATGATAGTCAAGAAAAGCCTTTAGGGGATCAAGGCGAAATTCTGCAAGCCTGGATGTTCTCTGGAGAGGAAACTAGCCAGACGAATTCTTTTTTCAAGCTTTCAAGCATTGATAAGGCCATTTTTGATTTAGCCGCTGAAAAAACCGGCGCCATGATTGTTGGGCGAAGGACTTACGACATGGTGAATGGATGGGGAGGAAGTCATCCATTGGCAAATGTCCCGGTTTTTGTACTTACACACAGTGTTCCAGATTCTACACCATCAGGCAATACACCGTTTACTTTTATCACTAACGGGATAGAAAATGCTGTGAAACAGGCCAAGAAAGTAGCTGGGTCAAAGGATGTAAGTATTGGAACTGCAAGTGTTGCTCAACAATGTATTAAAACGGGTCTCTTAGATGGTCTGAATTTACACATTGCTCCAGTATTGCTAGGAAAAGGTACACGATTGTTTGATTATATTGGGGAAGAGAGCGTAAAGTTAGACTCCACAGAGGTAATAGAAGGAACCGGTGTTATACATGTTAAATACGATATATTGAGATAATTAGGTCCAAACCAAAAACCAGGGCAACTTTTCGTATTAATTATTAGAAAAGTTTGCCTTTTTTATTTCCTTTTGTTGTAAGATAAAGAAAGAGAAATTTGTAAGATTTTGGAGGGAATAAAATGGGGGTTAGGAACTCAGCAAAGGCAATTATTATTCAGGAAGCTCAATTGTTAGCAATTAAAAAACAGGACCACGAGGGCTACTATTATATTTTACCTGGTGGCGGACAGGAATTTGGTGAAACACTGCACCAAACACTAAAAAGAGAGTGCATCGAAGAAGTTAATGCGGCTGTAGAAATTGGTGACCTAATCTTTATACGAGAATATATTGGCAAAAACCATGAACACTATGAGTTTGATTCCGAAGCTCACCGGATGGAGTATATGTTTTTATGTGAGATTGCAGAAGGAAGTACTGAGATCGGAAATGGTACAGTCCCAGATGATGGACAAATTGGTGTGGAATGGCTGCCATTATCCGAGTTATTGAATTATAGACTTTACCCTCGAACACTTCGAAAATATATTATTGACTTTAATGAAGGGAAGGAAGCGCCTGCTTACTTAGGAGATGTAAATTAATTGGAAAAAGGTTTATAGAATTTTATGGAATCATGATAGGCCAACCTTGAAATAGGAGATGGGGGGATACGAAACATGACTAAAAATATATACATAATCAGACATTGCAAAGCGGGAGGACAAGCACCTAATGCTCCATTAACAGAGGAAGGGTTCATTCAAGCAAACGAACTAGCCGAACCCTTATCAGATTTAAAGGTAGATAGAGTCATTTCCAGCCCCTTTCTACGGGCTATCCAGACGATTAATCCCTTTGCAGAAAACAAGGATATAGATATTGAGGTAGATAGTCGTTTAGCCGAACGCGTCCTTAGCACCACCTTTCTTACGGATTGGATGGAGAAGCTAGAAGAGACTTTTGACGATATGGATCTTAAGTTTGAAGGTGGAGAATCAAGTAACGAAGCAGTGAAGCGAATTGTAGAGGTAGTCGATGAGATCGTAGTTAGTGGCTCTGAAAATACAGTGATGGTGGCACATGGAGGGATTATATCTTTATTACTAAACTTCTATGATAAAAGCTTTGGCTTCGAACAATGGATGGGTTTACGTAATCCTGATGTCTATCATTTAAAGGTTACTGAGACCGGCGCTAATTTTAACCGTTTACTGAACGATTGATCAGTAATAGGAACCAATAGTAATTGGTATAAAACGTAGCAGGAGTTAGGAGGTTGGTTCTTTTGGCTACAAACTTATATTTTGTGAGACATGCTCATTCCGTCTATACACCAGACGAGTTGGGAAGACCTTTATCTGAACGTGGCTTTAATGACGCAAATATCGTAACTGCATTACTTAAAAATGAAGCTATTGATGCTGTCTATTCAAGTCCTTATAAGCGGGCCATCCAAACAGTTGAAGGGATTGCAAAGTACATAGGTAAAGAGATTAAGATAATAGATGACTTCAAAGAAAGAATCCTCGCGGAAAAGCCTGTAGATGATTTTACAGAGGCAGTTACGCAGGTTTGGGAGGACTACGAATTTTCATGGTCTGGTGGCGAATCAAACAGGGTTGCACAAAAAAGAGGGGTGAATGCAGCTTTAGACGTACTAGAAAATAACAAGGGAAAAAATGTCGTAATAGGCACACATGGTAACATAATGGTTTTGATTATGAATTTCTTTGAAAGTAAATACGGGTTCGAATTTTGGAATCAACTTGAAATGCCAGATATTTATAAACTATCTTTTGAGAGGCAAGAGCTCATGTGGGTGAAAAGGGTATGGAAATAAGAAACTTTGGTTTAAAATATCGGAGGTTCACTTCTTCAATGAAGAAACGGTTATAGGAGAAGAAAATATGCAAAAATTACAATTAGAAAAATGGTTGCTAGAAGTAGATGTAGGTAGGACGAGAGAATACTATAAACAAGATCAGGAACTTTGCAATTGCCTAGATTGTAAAAACTATAGAGAAGCTTGTACACAGATGGATCCTCAGATTACGCAGTTATTTAACGAGTTAGGTATTGATCCAACGAAACCAGATTTGTTATCAGAGTTTGGGGAGGCTGAAGATAGACTACACCTTTATATTGGGCATTATTATTTGGCTGCAAGCTTAATTGAAGGAAAGTATTGATTGGATTCTGATTGGACTTCTGAAAACACGGCTACTTTAGGCAATTTTACTTTTGGATTTGCGGAAGCGGCCCCAAATGAAAAGGATGATTTACCGATGCCTGGCCTTTGGCTAGAATTTGAATCAAAAATCCCGTGGATCTTACATGATCCCCAGTAAGGTCCCTCTACTATGTAGCAAGAACATAGTAGAGGAAATAATTTTCATCATTGTAAAAAGTCGTTAAGTAGAAAACCCCAATTTTTTCGCTTCCGTAATAATCGATTCCATCAGCATACGGACGGTTTGCCTTTTCGCCATTGTGGCGTTTTGGCCTGCCCAAAGAGACATGAAGTCCGTCTTACCCTGATTAGCACTGGCCTTTCGAATATCCTTTGTTAAGTTATTCTGTACAGGAAAAGCTGGTAATTGATGTTCGTTCGCTCTCATAGAGGAGATAAATTTGTTCTGTATTCCTCTTGCCAACTTTCCGGAAAAGGAGCGGGTTATAACAGTTTGGTCTTCTTTTGCGTTCAGGATGGCAGCTTTGTGTAGCTCATTTGCTCCACTTTCCAAACATGTCAAAAAGGCTGTACCCATTTGCACCCCTTGGGCTCCTAAGCAAAGAGAAGCCATGAGGCCTCTACCGTCCATAATTCCTCCAGCAGAAATAACTGGGATACTTACATTGTCGGCTACCTGGGGAATAAGTGTCATTAAGCCGACCATACTTTCATCATTCGACTGGAGGAAGTGGCCACGGTGTCCACCAGCCTCACTGCCTTGTACGACAATGATATCCATCCCGGCCTTCTCTATGGCAATAGCTTCCTTCACCGTAGTTGCTGTGCCCATAAGAAGTATATCGTGTTGTGTTAAATGGTCTATTACTTCGGTAGTAGGGATGCCAAAAGTAAAGGAGCAAATGGGCACTTTTTCTTTTATTACTACATCAATTTGTTCCAAGAAAGTGTTATATAAATCATTAAAATTTGGTTTATTAATAGTCTTTTTCTCTGGTAGCTGTAACGTATGCCGAAACTGGTTCAACCTCTCGTTAGCAGTAAATATTTCTTCTTCTGTTACATGGAATTTATTTGGTACAAACAGATTTACTCCAAAAGCATGGGTAGTTAATTGTTTCACTTCTCGTATTTGTTTGCGGAGCTGATTAGGTGACATGTACCCTGCTCCAATCATTCCAAGACCTCCAGCATTAGCGACTTCTGTAACCAAATGAGTAGTCGTTACACCCCCGGCCATTGGTGCTTGAATAATCGGGTACTTCACTTTCAAAAGATCCGTGATATTATGTAGCATGCTTTATCCCCTTCTTCTTCTATATTCTTTAGAATTTTTGGTAGCTTCAGAAGTGAAAGTCCTGCTGTGTTTCTTATTCTAAGTTACTTCTTTCTTATGTGAGTTTCAATCATCAGTTACAAATGAATCTAGATACTCTCCTAGGAATAACAATGGAGAAGCTGTCCCTCAAACGGTTAATTCATTTTCTGTTTTGAGTTGTAAAGCTCTACTTAAAAGGTTCTGTAATACAGCTGCAAAGAATGCTATGACAGCGGAACAGAAGATGATCACTAATCCGATAAGCAATATGCCGGGATTGGCAGCATGTAGGGATAGAAGGGAGATAAATCCTACCATGTACAAAACACTAATGACTAAAGCACAATACTTAATATTTTTTAATGAAAATAAAGTGATTGTCGAGAAAGCTTTATCATAATCAATATAGCGTAAGAGCTTTAATGCTTGGTACAGGGCAAAGAAGAATGGAAGGGTTGTCACAAGTAAGCCAACTAATAATGGGTATTGTAAATAGGCGAACCCTGGATACATTTCAGCGAAAAAATTCGCCTGATATGGTAGCCAAAAGATACTAAGAGCGAGTACGATTATCCCAATAATGACTATAGCAGACTTCAAAAAAAGCGTTGTTCCTTGTTTCATAACCTACACCTCATCCTGTTTGTTTTTCTACATCTTACTATATTATTTATTGATTATCAATAAATTTTTATCAATTTTCAGTTATGCAGAAGCAAAAGAAAAAGGCCCCTTCGAGAGAGGTCCCGGTCTGAAGAGTATATCTTCCTCAAGACTTATTAAGTTGAGGTATAGGAACGTTAAACCTTTGTAGTATTAGGGTAAGAACGAAGTAGCGTGATCTTCTTTTGCTGTGTGCGTCCCATGATTCTGTCTAATATTTGGTCGAGATACATTGAAAATGGCGTACTCGTACGCTGACGTGGTCTTGGTAAATCGATAGACTGGTTCAGACTAATATAACCATTTTCAATGACGATAACACGATCGGCAATGGCTACAGCCTCTTCCACATCATGTGTTACCAAAATGGCTGTAAACTTTTTTTGTTGCCAAAGGTCCTCAATAAGTGCCTGCATTTCTAAACGGGTTAATGCATCTAGCGCACCTAAAGGTTCATCAAGTAGTAATAGGGAAGGTTCATGTACTAAAGCACGAGCTAAGGCAACGCGCTGTTTTTGTCCGCCGGAAAGCTTGGCTGGCCAGTCTGCAATTCTGTCCTCTAGTCCTACTAGCTGTAAAGCTTTCTTAGCCCTAGCCTTTCCCTCTTTCGTGAGGCCAAGTGACACATTATCGATTACTTTTTTCCAGGGAAGTAGACGGCCATCTTGAAACATCATTCGTGCTTCGCTATTTAGTTCTGTTAGCGGTCGTTGATCCATGATCAATTGTCCCTTACTAGGCGTTTCTAAACCTGCCAGTAACCGAAGCAGGGTGCTTTTCCCACATCCACTTTTTCCAACAATTGCAACAAATTCCCCCTTTTTAATAGATAAATTAATATCCTTTAACACACTTCTTCCAGGGTAATTCTTTTCAATGTGCTTTGTTTCAATATGAAATTTTTCTTTCAAGTTCTTTGCCTCCTTTCTTTACGATCCATTCCAACGAAGCAATTTCCTTTCAAACAGCTTGGCAATGACATCCGATAGTTTTCCGAATAAAGCATAGAGAACAATACTTAGAACAATCACATCCATTTGCATAAATTCTCTTGCATTCATCGCCATATAGCCAATTCCGGAATGGGCGGAAATGGTTTCGGCTACAATAAGTGTTAACCACATAACGCCAAGAGAAAAGCGCACACCGACAAGGATGGAAGACATGGCTCCAGGCAGTATGACATGAAAGAATAATGCTTTTCCTTTTAAACCATAGGCCTTTCCCATTTCAATTAACCCTTTATCTACAGATTTAATTCCGTGGTAGGTGTTGATATATACTGGAAACATCACACCAAGCGCGACAAGGAAAATCTTGGAGGTCTCATCTATACCGAACCACAAAATAACCAGAGGAATTAAGGCTAAATGTGGAATGTTTCGTAGCATTTGAATGGAGGTATCAAAGAATAATTCTGCAAAACGGAAAATACCATTAAACAAGCCAAATGCAAATCCAATAACGCCACCGATGAGAAAACCAATTAATGCCCTGCCAAGGCTGATGGAAACGTGGTCCATCAACTCGCCTGTGGAAGATAAGTCAATTGCTGCTTGAAACACTTGTGTGGGAGCTGGAAGGATGCGGGAGGGAATAATACCTACTACGGATAATAGCTGCCAGCCAACCAATAGCATAATTGGAACTAGCCATGGTATGAGTTTTTCTGATAAGTTTTTTGTTGAAAGTTTCACGATCCTGGCCCTCCTTTATTTAATCAGTTATTCAATAAAACATCTTTCACTTGAATTTTTTTCGGTATAATATCCAGTTCGTAAAAAGTATCCGCTATTTCTTGTTGTTCCTTTAAGATTTCTTCATTTATTTCATCCACCCCATATGTCCGCCTCTTTATGGACTTCAGAATAGAATCCTCTTCGATGTTAAGAATGGGGGTTAGTATTGTTGCTAGTTCCTCCTGATTACTATTGGCCCAATCAGATGATTTTTGTATTTCGTCTAATAGAATGCCAATCATCTCTGGGTAATTCTTTTCAAAGTTTTTAGTCGCAATGAAAAAGTCTCGATCTGTTGTTAAGCCTTCCCCATCTATTAGAAGCTTTCCGTCAGAATGTAGCTCTGTGGAGGCTGTATAAGGATCCCATACCACCATCGCATCAATGTTCCCTTGCTCAAAAGCAATTCGTGCATCACCTGGTGACAAAAAGGCTGGTGATATATCGCTATACTGTAATCCTGCTTCTTGTAATGCTTTTACAATTAAATAATGGGAACTGGAGCCTTTTGCAAAACCGACTTTTTTTCCTTTTAGATCTTCTGTACTTTGAATATCTGAATCATTGGGTACGAGAATCCCACTTCCCTTAAATTTTGACTTGCCAGCAGCGACCATAACAAAAGGGGCATCTGCCGCTTGTGCAAATATGGGAGGGGAATTTCCGGTTCTGCCAAAATGAATACTTCCTGCATTTAACGCTTCCACTAAGGCTGGACCCGCCTGGAATTGCTTCCACTCGACTGTGTATCCTTCCTCTTCTAATCGTTCTTCCAATGTACCGAGCGATTTTAAAATAATGAGAGGTCCATTTTTCTGATAGCCAATACGAATTACCTTGTCTCCCTCGGAGTCTGCTTCAGATGATTCACCACTCTGACTACAACCAACAAAAAGGAACAAACAAATAGCACTTATAAACAACAATTTCATTTTCTTTTTCATTAATCGAACCTCATTTTCATAAATTTGCGCAGATGCTAGCTCAGTTTGCAAAACGAAACAAATACCAACTAGAGGCAGAGGAAAATTAACCAAAGAGAGGCTCTGCGCTTTTCTTATCTGGTTTTAGCCTATGTTTGAATGAAAAGTAGGTTCCTGTCCATTGTAAAATAATACCCAACATAATTTTTTATTCTGTGTGGGAAGCTAGTCAGGAAGAGAAGGTATTATCTGTATATCTAAGTATTAAATGAAAACATCTTGGGAGGGAAAGAAATGAGTAAGCTTAATAACAGCAAAGAAGAGGAGGCGCTTCACGCTGGTGAGGTTTATAACCTGTGGTCTTATCTTTATAATACAAAATGCTTTTGTGTCACCATGCAGGTTTTAATTAATCATACAGGGGACAATGATTTAAAGGTGTTATTGGAGGATGTGCTGGAAAATGGCTTTACCCAGGAAGAACAACAAGTCGAAACATTGTTGAAGGAGACTGGGATTCGCCTGCCGCCTGCCCCGCCGGATCGCCCAAATGTGGAAACACAGGATATCCCGGCTGGAGCACGCTTTAATGACCCGGAGATTGCTGCCCTTGTGCAAAAGGAGCTTATAGCGGGTCGAATGACGTCTAGTTATATCATCGGAATTAGCTTCCAAGAGAAGCTTCGTACCATGTTTGAAGAATTTAATACGCAAAAGGAAGAATACGAACTGAAGTTACTAAAACTAACAAAGGAAAAGGGCTGGATTGTGTATCCGCCAATTAATACCAAATAAAGGATTTTAGTAAAGGAGTAACGTGATGGTAAAGGCTGCAAACAAGGGGATGACAATACTTGCAATTGGTTCTATCCCCTTAATAATGACACTTGGTAATTCCATGTTAATCCCAATTTTCCCTAAAATGAAATCCTCATTAGAGCTATCACAAATGCAAGTTAGTTTAACGATCACCGTGTTTTCCATTGCTGCTGCCATTCTTATCCCGATTGTAGGATATCTTTCTGATCGCTATTCAAGAAAAGCAATTATTCTTCCATCCCTGTTCTTATTTGGTTTGGGCGGTTTACTAGCGGGATTAGGCGCAGCTGTTTTCTCGGATTCTTATACATGGATCATAATTGGAAGAGTATTACAAGGTATTGGAGCAGCAGGAACAGCACCAATTGCAATGGCATTGACGGGAGATTTGTTTAAGGGTGGCGAACAAAGTAGAGTCTTGGGGATTTTTGAAGCATCAAATGGACTGGGTAAGGTTTTATCCCCTATTTTTGGCTCCTTAATCGCCCTAGCTGTCTGGTATTTTGTCTTTTTTGCTTTTCCCATCATAAGCTTTCTTTCTTTGATCCTCGTATGGCTGTTTATTAAAGAAAAAAGCTTTAAACAAGCTCCTCCACCGTTTAAAAAATATGTAAGAGGTTTGGTAAGTGTTTTTAAACACGAGGGAAGGTGGCTCTTTACGACCTATCTTGCAGGCGGAGTCTGCCTGTTTACTCTATTTGGAATCTTATTCTTCCTTTCCGATGTTCTGGAAACGAAATACTCGATAGATGGGGTGCTCAAAGGTCTTCTACTGGCAATTCCTTTACTTGTCATGGTCATCACCTCTTACATTACGGGAAGTAAAATTGGAAAGAATCTAATGAGGATGAAACGATTAGCAATACTTGGACTTGTCCTCATGACACTATCTTACAGCCTTCTTACTTTCTTCGAAAAGCTGATACCTTTTCTTATTGTGCTGGCCATTAGCAGTGTGGGGACTGGCCTCGTATTGCCTTGTGTAAATAGTATTATCACAGGAGCAGTAGGAAAAGAACGCAGGGGCTTTGTCACTTCCTTATACGGTTCCGTCCGATTTCTTGGTGTGGCACTTGGTCCACCTGTTTTCACTCGTTTAATGGATTGGTCTAGAACGGGCATGTTTCTTTCTGTTGCAGCCCTAACGTTTAGTGTAGGTCTCCTTGTTTTCTTCTTACTGCATGTAAAGGGGATGGATGGGAAAGACGAAAAGAAAACAGCAATTCGTTATTCGTATTTTTAAGCCATGTGCCCGGCTATTTTAGGGCGCAATACATAGCGGTTTCTCATTTCCTTCTCCAACTAATCGTATAACTTTGATAAAAATCTAACTGGCATATTAAGTTAACCATTCTTGTTGAGATCCATTGGCTTCCAAGTGCGAGAAGAATGATTTTCCAATCTATTATGGCGGCTGTAAATATAAAAACACAGCAATTAATCCAGAATAATGGTTGTCCTGGAGAGATACTCCTTTTATTTGAGACAATCAGGGCAATTACCCCAACACCTCCATTAGACACCCCTTGTCGCATTAGCAGCCCTATCCCTGTGCCAAGTAATAACGAGCCACAGAAAAAATCCAAGAGAAGATTGCGATTCGCTATAATAAAAGTTTGTTCAAAAAAAAGGATAGAAACCGAAGTCATCGTAATTCCAATAACGGTCCAGACCGCAACCCTTTTTCCGAGATATTTTACCGCAAGCAAAAGCATGGAGGCATTGACTAGCCATAAGGCAAGCCCTGTATTGAGATGGAACCAATAGGTTAACAATACTGCAATACCTCCAGCCCCACCAGATGGGATGAAATGAGGAAACAAAAATAGCCCCATTCCCATTCCTTGAAGAGACCCTCCAGTTATAACGATTATGGTTTTTACTAGTAGGTGTGTCATCAGATTCCCCCTAAGGAGGCTCTAATGAAACGCCCATTAGGACAACCCCCTTCATCATCCTATTCAAACCAGCCTTTAATCATGTTTTAAAATCTCAGGAGATTATGCAGCGATGTGAGGAATATAATCAGTGAAAGGGCTTTATAGTGGTGCCTTTTATTGTGTAATTAGTATATAATATACCTGTCAGAATATAGAGATCTATGAAAAAATAACACAATAATGCATTGTGGTAGAGGGATTATTGATGTTACATAGTTAAAGGGGGAACCATATGGAACTTGCATTACAGTATCACTGGGAGATTTTTATTGTGGCAGAGGTGCTATCCATAGCATCGTTGCTTTTATTTTGCGTTTTTAGATACTTTTTTAATAAACAAAGGCTTAGTAGAGGGTTTATCGCCTTATTTTTAGCCTTGTTAGCAGCAGAGGCGCTACTAGGGTTATTTGTATATCAGGAAACTGGCGAAATCTCCAGCTTTTTAATCATTGTTACTGTTTTTGTTATTTATGCTTGTACTTTTGGAATAGCAGATTTTAAGAAGTTGGACCGATGGATGCGCAGGAAGATTGGGACATTTCGTGGTGTAGAGCTATTAACAGAGAAAGACTATGAGATTATCCGTAGGGACAAGGACCCCAAGTATAAGGCAAAAAAATATCGTATTTCTTCTCTCATACATTTGGCTGTTTTTCTGGTGGCTCAAGCCATCTTTTGGAGTTTAGGGACAGATAGTATGGCCGAAGTGAAATGGTACCTGACTGATTTTTCTTGGGTAGAAAGAGGCGAAGCGGAAGGATCTCCTTATCCAAATGATACGATTTTTTCAATTGGTGTGATATGGGGGCTTGTTTTTATCATAGACTTTTTGTATTCATGGTCGTATACACTATTTCCGAGTAAATAAAGGAGCGGGTTTGTTATGGAGAAGGTACTACAGGATTTTCCTGTACTAGAAACAGAGCGTTTAATTTTGAGGCAAATACGTAAAACAGATGCTAGGAGCATGTTGAAATATCTATCTGATAAGGATGTAATGGAGCATTACGGATTATTGCCTTTTCAAACGGAAGAAGAGGCACTCGATGAGATAGCCTGGTATGATTCGATATTTGCTAAAAAAACAGGGGTTAGATGGGGGATTACTATCAAAGGGGTGGATGAAGTAATTGGCAGCTTTGGTTTTCTAAACTATGTGGCGCAACATTCTCGCTCCCAAATCGGTTATGAGTTAGATAAGCAATTTTGGGGAAAAGGTATAGCAAGTGAGGCAATTGAAGCGATATTGAAATACGGGTTTGGTGAAATGAATTTACAACGCATTGAAGCATTAATTGAACCGCCAAACGTGGCATCATGTAAGCTTGTCGAACGAACTGGTTTTATTAAGGAAGGCTTGCTAAGAAGTTATGAGTTTAATGGAAAAAAGTTTGATGACCTATATATGTATTCCCTATTAAAAAGCGACTATGAGTCTATGTAACACGCAAAAGTGGTAGTACCAAGTTTAATAGTACTATTAACATTTTGACAGGGGTGAAGCGAGATGAAAGCCATTTTATTTGATTTTGATGGGACATTAGCGAATACACTACCTGTTAGTTTCTATGCCTTTCAACAGGTGTTCAACACGTATGATGGAAAAGATCTCTCGGATGAAGATGTTAAGAATATGTTTGGTCCTCCCGAGCCAGAGATTATTCGGGGTAACCTGCAACATTCAGATAAGGAGAAGGCAGTTGACCTATTTCTTGAAATTTATGAGAAAAATCATAAAGCGTTAGTAGAGCCGAATCAGGAAGTTACGGACATGATCCAAATGCTTAAAGAGCGCGGGTATAAACTGGCAATCATCACAGGGAAGTCTAGGGAAAGTTTGGATATTTCTCTTAATGCCTTAGAAATGGATGAAGCGTTTTTTGATTCCATTGTTACTGGAGATGATGTGGTGAACGCGAAGCCGAACCCCGAAGGTATTCTTAATACATTGCGAGATATGAATATCGAGAAGAGCGAAGCAATGTTTATCGGAGATAGTAACGCGGACATTGAAGCGGGAAAGCAGGCAGGTGTAACCACTGTAGGAGTACAATGGCTACCTGAATTCCAATCTAGTGAATTTACAATGAAGCCTGATAAAATATATAAAAAAGTATCCGATTTTACACAGTCATTTGGTTAATAACAGAAATAGTTGGCATAGAAAAATTCAAGATTCATTTAGTCCATCTTATTTTAAATAGCGAGATGGACTGGATGCGGATCGAAATTTCCCCTAACGATTCCAATTATGTTGCTTCATTTGTACCCTGCCTTTTTGGTCAAAGGTGACACCTTCTTGCTCAAGGAGGTGTCGCTGGTTCTTAAATCCTGGGGCGAGTTCTCCTGACTTCTTCACGACGCGATGGCTTGGTAGATTGCGTTCAGGTGGTGACTGCCTCATCGCCCACCCGACTACTCTAGCATTATGTGGCTGTTCCAACATCCCAGCAACCTGGGAATATGACACCACATGTCCTCGAGGGATCTGGGCAACGAGGTCATATACTTGATCAAAAAAACCTTTATTCATATTATTCTCCTTCTAATACTTTCTTTAACACATTAACGTGATTATAGTTTTTATCTTTAGCTCCGTATAACAAAACGAGTCGTTCATTCGTCGCTATTTCCTTTAATTTTTCAAGCGCTTCCTGCTGTTCTTCATTCTGTGCCAATTCTTCCTTATACAGTTGCTTAAATTTATCAAATTTATCTGAATCATGGCCAAACCATTTTCTAAGTTTTGTACTAGGTGCTACTTCTTTCGCCCAATAGTCGACACCAGCATCAGCCTTCGAAATACCGCGTGGCCACACTCTATCTACCAACACTCGGTTGCCACCTAATTTGCTTTCTTCCTCATAGATTCTTTGCAATATGATAGACATGGTAAACCCTCCCTTGGTTTGTTTGTTAGCTTGTCCTTTATTATAGAACATGCATAAAGGTGGAACAATTAATTAGAAAAGAAAAGAGCCAGACTCTTGCTGCTTGTTTTTTCATGATTTCTTGCATTATCCTATCTTTAGGAGGGATGGCAATGATATACATAGGATTAACAGGCTGGGGGGACCACCATGCATTATATCCTCCGCAAATGAAACCAAAGGATAAACTACAAGAATACAGCAGTCACTTTCCCGTTGTAGAGGTGGACAGTTCTTTCTATGCCATTCAGCCAGAAAAAAATGCAAGGAAATGGGTCAAGGAGACACCTGATAATTTCCGTTTTATCGTGAAGGCATATCAAGGAATGACAGGACATCAGCGTGGGGAGGAAAACCAATTTCCCTCTAAAACGGAGATGTTTCAAGCATTTATAGACTCCCTAAAGCCCTATTTACAGGCAAACAAATTAGCGATGGTTCTTTTTCAATTTCCACCATGGTTTACCTGTAAAAAGGAAAATGTCGATTATTTACGTTTTTGTAAAAAGCAGATGGGCGACATCCCTGTAGCTTTAGAATTCCGTAACCAAACTTGGTTTGAAAAAAGGTTTAGAGACCAAACACTTGAATTTATGACAGCGGAAGGTTGGATTCACTCGATTGTAGATGAACCCCAAGCAGGGGACGGCTCCGTACCAATCGTTCCTGTTGCGACAGATGAGAAGGTGACCTTAATTCGCATGCATGGTCGAAACCGCTATGGCTGGAACAAGCCTAAGGATGCAAATTGGCGAGAAGTTCGCTATTTATATAACTATAATGAGCAAGAACTGCTGGAATGGAAGGAGCGCATCCTTCAGCTAAGTAAGCAAACGAAAGATATTGTCGTTCTATTTAACAATAATTCGGGTGGCGATGCAGCAGACAATGCAAAGACTTTTCAGCAAATGCTGGGCATTGAATTCGAAGGTCTAGCACCAAGGCAGATGGATTTGTTTTAGTCTAGCTAAAAATTCTGTGCCTCCGTCTTTTAAGTCTTGTGAAGAAGCTGTATAAAATAAACGCACTCACAATGATGATACAGCCGATAAGCACCCATTGTAGTGCGTTACTCTGTAGATTTATCATAATCGCACTAAACGTCCAAATTAACACGAGTGGGTAAAACAGATCCCTTTGATAGAGAATGATGGAGATAGCAACCAAGCTAATACCGAGTACCGCAACGAGCGTCCAACCTGCTTCTCCTATCCCAATAAAGGAGAGCGCGATACTTCGTTCTACATAAGTGAAAACATTTACGATAGTGGCTAAAGATACCCATCCAGTATAAATTGAAAAAGGTGCATAGTCCCACGTATTGCTGGCCTTATGGCGGTGTACCTTTTGATAAATCCCTACTAGTGAAAGCAATAATAAAATAATAATGCCTGCTGATAACAGGGTCATCTGCTGGGTGAAGGTAATAATCCACAAGCTGTTCAATACAAAATTTAAGGGAATCATAAAACGTAGTTCTCTGTAAAGATCTGCTTTTGGGTCGCGAGCGAAAAAACCTTTTATAATCCAAATGAACAAAAGTAAATAGATGAGTCCCCATATTGAAAATGCATACCCAGCTGGCTGGATAAGGGCTGGATCCTGATTGGCAACTTGACCTACTTGGGATCCAACAGAATAATTCACAAAAATCATACCAGCGAAAAAGAGTAGATATATAAGTGAAAGTGAAATTTTCCACGGATGCATAATAACTCCTCCTAGAGCGGTTCCTTTTTCTCAACTCTTCCCTGTCTAGCCAAGAAGTAAAACAAGACTTCGTAAGGGCATTTCGAATTTTTGAAAAAAGGTATTGCCTTTTTCAAGTATTTGTAATAGCATATATAAAAATCAGTTATAGGTAGTGAAGAAGAGGAAATGCATTATTTTACCGGTTATCAGAGAGGGAAGGCTTGCTGGAAACTTCCTAACGCAGGGAAATAAATGTACCACCTCGGAGCTGTATCGGGGAAATTGAGTAACCAATACCGTAATTGCTGCGTTAAAGCAACCAAAGCCAGTGAATATCTTTCATTTCATTGGGAAATTGGGTGGAACCACGAACATACACATTCGTCCCTTATACCGGGATAGATGTGTTTTTTTATGTTAGGAAAATAAAACTTATAGCCATGGAACAAAAGACAACGTCGTAACATTTTGAAGACTCAAGTACAAAATCGTGACAAATCGATTGATGGCAAGTTTACTAATAAAAAAATGCTAGGAAAAGGATAGGTATTATTTTTACAGCTGACAGAGAGGGAAGAATTGCTGCGAACTTCCCAGTGAAGGAAAATAATACACCACCTTGGAGCCGTATTGGGGAAAGTAGAGTAACCAATACCGTCTACGCTGCGTTAAAGCGTCCAAAGCCAATGAAGTATTTCATTGGGAAGTTGGGTGGAACCACGAGTAAACGCACTCGTCCCTTTATTGGGATGAGTGCGTTTTTTAATATTTAAAGGAGGAATTTTTATGGAGAAAATAAGTGTTCAATTTCCAGATGGGCAAGTCCAAAGCTATTCAAAAGGGATCTCAGTTAAGGAGATTGCCGCATCCATTAGTGCAAGTTTGGCGAAGAGAGCGATAGTAGGGAAGCTTGATGGGCAGCTTGTAGATATGGCACAGCCTCTTGTGAAAGGTGGTCCGTTATCTATTTTAACACTAGAGGACGAGGAGGCGTTAGATGTGCTGCGTCATAGTACAGCACATGTCTTGGCACAAGCATTAAAACGCTGCTTTAATGAGGTTAAATTAGGGATTGGACCAGTCATTGAAGATGGCTTCTATTATGATGTTAAGCTAACAAAGAGTTTATCGCATGAGGATTTGAAAATGATTGAGAAAGAAATGAACAGCATTATTAAAGAAAACCTGGAAATAAAACGGAGAGTGTTATCGTATCAAAAGGCGAGAGAGCTATTTGAACAAAAGGGGGAATCCTTTAAGCTGGATATCCTTGAAGATTTAGAGGAGGGTGCTGAGATTTCCATCTACCAGCAAGGGGAGTTTATCGATTTATGCCGTGGACCACACCTCCCACGAACTGGTTTGGTAAAAGCCTTTAAACTAACACATGTGTCCGGCGCATACTGGAAGGGTGATCAGAATAATGAAGTGATGCAGCGGGTGTATGGGGTAGCATTTCGTAAAAACAAGGAGCTGGAGGAATATCTTCAATTACGGGAGGAAGCGGAAAAACGTGACCACCGGAAGTTAGGGAAACAATTAGAGCTGTTCATGTTTTCAGAGGAAGCACCAGGGATGCCATTTTACTTACCAAAAGGTCAAATCATCCGAAATGAATTAGAAGCTTTCTCAAGAGAACTACAAACAAAAGCTGGTTACGAAGAGGTTCGGACACCATTTATGATGAATCAGCGGTTATGGGAACAATCTGGCCATTGGGATCATTATAAAGAGAATATGTATTTCTCTGAAGTAGACAATACAAAGTTTGCGATGAAGCCAATGAACTGCCCGGGCCATATGCTCATTTTCAAAAATAATTTATATTCCTACAGAGACTTACCAATACGAATGGCAGAATTTGGCCAGGTTCACAGGCATGAGTACAGTGGTGCCTTGAATGGAATGCTTCGAGTTCGTTCCTTTTGCCAGGATGACGCCCATCTCTTCGTGCGGGAGGATCAAATTGAAGAGGAAGTAAAGGCTGCAATTCGGTTGGTGGATGCCATGTACCGGGCATTTGGTTTTTCATATACTGTTGAGCTATCAACACGTCCAAAGAAATCCCTCGGGTCTGATGAGCTCTGGGATCATGCAGAAAATTCTTTAGAAAATGTGCTTAAGCAAATGGGTGTCGCATACCAGGTGAATGAGGGAGATGGCGCGTTTTATGGTCCGAAAATTGATTTTCACATAAAAGATGCATTAAAGCGAAGCCACCAGTGCGCCACTATTCAACTCGATTTTCAAATGCCGGAAAAATTTGACCTCACATATATTAACGAAAAAGGGGAAAAGGAGAGGCCAGTGGTTATACATCGCGCCATATACGGCTCGATTGATCGTTTCTTTGGAATTCTTATCGAGCATTTTGCCGGGGCATTTCCTGTCTGGCTGGCACCTGTGCAAGTGCAATTACTTCCTGTTGCTGCAGTACATGTAGATTATTGTTTAAAGCTTCAGGGTGAATTGCGACAACAAGGAATCAGGGTTCACATAGATGAACGTAATGAGAAGCTAGGATACAGAATAAGGGAAGCCCAAATAAAGAAAGTTCCATATGCACTTGTCATTGGAGATGAAGAAATAGAGAGCGGGGATGTTACAGTACGACAATATGGCGTGAAAGAAACAGAGCAATTGGCCTTCCATAATTTTAAAGAGTTACTGGAGGAGCAAGTGGCGAAACGGGTATTGTGATAACTTTGGGACAAAGCGTTTGGTTTAAAATATATTAGAATGGATCGCATTTTGGTACAAAAAGAGGCCAGCCTTATAGGGTTGGCTTTTTTTACGGAAATTAGTATTGATGGCGGAGTTTTTGTTTTTGTGAGAAGGGGGAGTGAATAGACAAAAGGATATCCTATCGACCACAAAAGCGAGGGAATCAACCAGAAACACGTTCCCATCGACCGAGCTAACGCTGAATTGAGCTAACCTGTCAGGGCTAATGTTCTCTTCTAAAAGTGCTTATGAAACCCCATCTGTAAAATGTTCACTTTTTGTTCTAATTTCCATGAACATTTTATGACAGAAAATACTTTTTAATTGTTTTTCTCCTTATCTGGTATTAAGATAATAATATGTTTGTGAAGTTTGTAACAATAATAGTTTTGTAGTTTTAGAATATAGCTAATTTATAAGGAAGGAGTATCTCTATGAAAATAAAATGGATGATACTAGCAGCTATCCTCACTGTACTTACTGTATTAACAGGCTGTGAGCCATTAGCTGTATTGGATCCAAAGGGACCACAAGCACAGACGCAGGCAGATGTTATCTTACTTTCCATTGGAATTATGTCGTTTATCGTCATTGCAGTCTTTGCAATTTTAATTTTTATGCTGGTTAAATATCGTGCGTCTAAACAGCCCGAGGATTATAAGCCGCCACATATTGAAGGTAATGTATGGGTTGAGGCAATCTGTGTAGGGATTCCTGTTCTGATTGTAGCCTATCTTTCTTTTGTATCGGTAGAGAGTAACTACAAGGTTGAAGCAACACCAGAAGGGTATGATGAAGAACCGCTCGTTGTTTACGCATCTTCTTCTGATTGGAAATGGCATTTCAGCTATCCGGAAGAAAACATAGAAACAATGAATTATCTTTATGTACCAACAGATCGCCCGCTTGAATTTAGATTGTATTCATACGGCCCAATAAGTGCTTTCTGGGTACCACAATTGGGTGGACAGAAGTACGCGATGTCCGATATGGTAACAACGCTTCATCTAGCAGCAGATGTTCCTGGTGAATATTCTGGTAGAAATGCTAACTTTAGTGGGGAAGGATTTGCAGAGCAAACGTTCAATGTAAATGCCGTCTCACCAGATGAGTTTGATGAATGGGTGGAGGAAGTGCAAACGACTGCAGACCCAATAACAGAAGATAAGTTTGAAGAACTTCTGGAACCAGGCCATCTTGGTCAACAAACCTTCACAGGTACACACCTAGAGTTCATGCCTGCACCAGAAGGGGAGCATGGTGGTCATAATCATGGTGGAGATTCAGAAGAAAGCCATGATGAGCATTCTGACCATTCAGATGAAGAACACAGTGACCATTCCGAGCAAGATCATGAACACTAATTGAAAGTAATGTCCTAGTTTTAAACAATAAGGTCGGCGTGTGTCAGCGTATGTGCTGCCATGCCGGCCTGAGCATGTGAAGTTTTTTAAGAGAAAAGGCGGTTGACTATTCGATAATTCCTTTTTAAATGGAGTTTCACTTTATAGCAGGTTTGAAAGGAGTAAAAAATATGGAGTTCTTTGAACGTTTTGCGATACCTCATCCAAGTCCGATTATATATGCCTCCATGGTTGCAATTGGGATTACCCTACTTGCAATTATCGCTGGTTTAACGTTCTTTAAAAAATGGGGTTATCTATGGCGCGAATGGCTAACAACCGTTGACCATAAGCGTATTGGTATTATGTATTTAATTTCTGCGCTCCTTATGCTTTTCCGTGGAGGCGTTGACGCACTAATGATGCGTGCACAGTTAGCTACACCGGACGCTCAGTTGCTCGACTCGCAACATTATAATGAGATATTTACAACACACGGTGTTGTTATGATCATATTCATGGCAATGGCGTTTATTATTGCCTTAATGAACTTTGTTGTACCATTACAGATTGGTGCACGAGATGTAGCATTCCCGCGTTTAAACGCACTAAGCTTTTGGCTTTATTTTATGGGCGCGATGTTATTTAACTTGTCCTTTGTTATTGGTGGTTCGCCAAGCTCTGGTTGGACATCATATTTTCCGTTGGCAGGTAATGAGTTTAGCCCGTCGGTCGGAACGAATTACTATATGATAGCCATTCAGATTGCGGGTATAGGTACCTTAATAACGGGTATTAACTTTATTGTAACAATTCTTAAAATGCGTGCACCAGGCATGAAGCTTATGAAGATGCCGATGTTTACCTGGTCTGCATTGATAACCAACTTAATCATTACCTTTGCATTCCCTGTTCTTACTGTTGCACTTGCAATGGGAACAATGGACCGTTTATTCGGCACGCAATTCTTCACAACAGGTAATGGTGGAATGGATATGCTATGGGCCAACCTGTTCTGGGTTTGGGGACATCCGGAGGTATATATATTAGTGCTTCCAGCATTCGGTGTTTATAGTGAAATCATTTCTACCTTTGCAAGGCGTAATTTATATGGATACAAATCGATGGTTGCTTCAATGGTAATTATCTCGGTTCTATCGTTCGTAGTATGGGTCCATCACTTCTTTACGATGGGTCAGGGAGCAATGGTTAACAGTATTTTCTCTATTACCACAATGGCGATTGCTGTTCCAACAGGTATTAAAATCTTTAACTGGTTATTCACCTTATATAAAGGAAGTATCCGATTTACAGTTCCGATGATGTACTCACTAGGATTCTTACCTATCTTCACAATAGGTGGGGTAACAGGTGTTATGCTTGGTATGTCAGCAGCTGATTACCAATATCACAACACAATGTTCCTTGTAGCGCATTTCCACTTAGTTATTATTCCAGGTGTAGTATTTGCGATGCTGGCTGGTCTAACATACTGGTGGCCTAAGATGTTTGGCTTTATGCTAAACGAACGAATTGGTAAGTGGGCATTTTGGTTTATTTCAGTCGGTACATGTGTAGCATTCTTCCCGATGTTTATATCCGGGTTAGATGGTCAGGCACGCCGTATGTATACCTATTCTGAATCCACAGGCTTTGGCTTCTGGAATATGCTGTCATTTGCTGGCGCAGTGATGTTAGCTATTGGGTTTATCATCATTGTTTACAATATCTATTACAGTACTCGCTATGCTTCAAGAGATATCGGAAGCGACCCTTGGGATGCACGTTCTCTTGAATGGGCAACAAGTACACCAGTACCGGAATATAACTTTGCGGAAGTTCCTCAAGTGAATTCAAGTGAAGCATTCTGGGATTCCAAATATAACGGCCATAAGCTATTTAGTGGAAAATTAAAAGAAATCCACATGCCGAATAATAGTGGTGTACCATTTATTATGAGTTCACTGTTCTTTGTTCTAGGGTTCTCCTTTATATTTAGCATATGGATTGGTGTTGCTATTGCCTTGTTAGGTATTGTCGCATGTTTAGTTCATCGTTCCTTTGAGCAGGATCACGGGTATCACATACCTGTTGAGGAAATTGAAAAAACAGAATCTGAATTGCGAGGTGGAAAATAATGAAATTGGATCACTCGCAGCCGTTAGAGTATAGCTCTGAACAGGGTCGTTTAAATATATTAGGTTTCTGGATCTTTATTGGAGCAGAAATTATGCTCTTTGGTACTTTGTTTGCTTCCTACTTTACATTAGAAGGACGTCATGGAAGTGGACCGAGTGGAGCAGAAATCTTTGAATTGTCACCAGTATTAATCGAAACAATCTTACTGCTTACAAGTAGTTTTACCGTTGGTTTAGCAGTGCATGCAATGAGGCTTAAAAACAAGAAAGCGATGATGACATTCTTTATCATCACGCTTGTTCTTGGTGCAGGATTCCTTAGTATGGAGATCTATGAGTTTAATCATTACATCCATGAAGGAGCTGGCATAACAGTAAGTGCCTTCACGTCTGCATTGTTAACAACGATAGGAACACACGGATTACACGTTACATTAGGCTTGTTCTGGGGATTATTTATCCTGATACAGGTTGCAAAACGTGGTTTCACACCTGAAACTGCAAATAAATCCTTTATATTCTCTCTTTATTGGCACTTTCTAGATGTTGTTTGGATCTTTATTTTCAGCTTCATCTATCTGAAAGGAATGATGTAAATGAAGGAATTATTTCCACTAAAACAGGTAATGGGATTTGTATTTTCCCTTGTCTTAACAGCCGTTGCTTTATTGGTATACTTCGTAGATATGTCGTTCGCACTAGGCATGACAATCTTACTTGTCACAGCGTTTGTTCAAGCAATGTTGCAATTAATGGTGTTCATGCATGCTAGAGAATCAGAGGATAGTGGTTTAATTCTATCTAATGTTTATTACGGTGTTTTTATTGCAGTAGTGACAGTCTTCGGTTCATTACTAGCATTAATTTGGGGATATATGTAAGGATTACGAAAGGAGTGCTCTTAACGAGCACTCCTTTTTTCAATAGTAATTCACTTTGTATGCTAACATTCACTCTGAATCCTTGGTTTTAGATTCTAACCTACCATAACGTTCTTTCAACTTTTCTTCTGTCCCAACGAAAAATACACCCATCAAGAAGAGGAAAACTGCTCCCATTACGGTTCCGATACCAACACCAGTCCAAAGACTCTTATCACTAATGAAAAAGCCATATAAGAATATCAATATGCCTGCTGTCAAGATGACAGCGCCTGTATATTTGACGGCACGTATAATTTTAATTCGTTGTTTCATATTATCATCCTTCCCTGTTAAATTCTTTCTATGGTGTAAGAGGCTAAAATAATTTAAACTTCTCTACTTAAACTCTACCCGTTTTACAAGAAAGGAAAAACAGAGATTGTAAAAACAACACTTAAAACCGTAAATATGTATAGGTGACTATTTAACGTAGGAGGATGTATGATTTTTTCCAAACAAAAAGGAACGCCTGATGCGCTCCCTATTTAAGGATTTTCGGTTTGCTAAATTTTTCTAAAACCTCTTCCGTTGCTACAAAAAACACACCCATTAAAAAGATGAATACTGCCCCCATGATTGTACCAATGCCAATACCTGTGATTGCACTGTAATCGCTTACGAAAAATCCATATAAAAAGATGACGATCCCAAGTGTAAGTACAGTTGACCCTGCAATTTTAACGGCATTTAACATTTTCTTACCTGTTTTCATAGAAATCATCCTCCCATAATTATATTATTCACCTTGTTCACAAAGTTGTCAAATAGTTTGTGTCAAAAATGTGAAATATATTATGGTGAATGGGTTTTCGAGTTCAGTATTTTGAAAAAGAGTACAAAAAAAGTAGCAAACAACGGGTTTGCTACTTTTACTTAAACGTATATAAGATAGTTTAATCGACAAAAAACCATAAAAAGTAATTATTGCAGTGTACCGCAAAAGATGGTAAGCTTAATTAGTTACTTATTTGTTAATCTAAACGTATATTATCTCCAAATATATTGTATCATTAACTATAAGTAAAGTCAACTATATATATTCCGAAAATGAACTGGAGTTGATGTAATGAGCGTGGGACCAAAGGATCGAATGGAAGAACAAGAACGTATAGATTATGTGCTAAAGGAAATCGAGCGTAAAGAAACAGCATTATATTCTAAGGCGACGGGTTTAAAGGAAGATGTAATTGAACTAAGAAAAACCTTTTGGGATGATGTTACCGTCAACCTTGATGAACCGGATGATGTCATTGAAACACAAGCCAGTATAAAACAGCAGGCCGAATTTTTAGCAGAAAAAGAAAGATTTCATGGAAAAATTGGTGATGAGCTGAAAGTATTAAAGCGAATGAAGAAGTCTCCATATTTTGGTCGTATTGATTTTAAGGAACACGGTGATGATCAGGTAGAGAAACTCTATATTGGAATATCTTCCTTTTTGGATAGACAGGATGAAGATTTTCTTGTTTATGATTGGCGTGCACCTATATCGAGCCTTTATTACGATTATGCCTTGGGTAATGCTTCGTATAATGCCGTGAACAGTGCGATAGAAGGTGAGATATCATTAAAACGGCAATTTATTATTCGAGACGGAATGCTTAAAGGTCTATTTGATACTGGAATCACGATAGGGGATGAAATGCTTCAAGAAGCACTCGGACATAATGCTAGCACGGACATGAAAAATATTGTAGCTACCATACAGAAGGAGCAGAATAGGATTATCCGTGAAGAGCGCAGTAAATTGCTACTTGTCCAAGGAGTGGCAGGTAGTGGGAAAACCTCCGCCGCACTTCAACGGATTGCTTACTTAATGTACCGATACCGGGAGGAGTTAAACCCTGAAAACGTCGTTCTTTTTTCGCCAAACCCTTTATTCACTGGGGGGTATATTCGAAATGTTCTTCCAGAGTTGGGTGAAGCGAATGTTAGACAGACCACTTTTCTTGAGTATCTAAGGGAGGGAATTGGAGAAGGCTTTACCGTAGAATCCCCTTTTGAACAGATGGAGTACGTACTTACAAAGGAGAACAGTGATGCTTATCAAACTCGACTTAGTAGTATGGAATATAAAGCAACATTGGACTTCAAGAAATTGATTGACATCTATGTAGAGATGCTACGGATAGAAGGGATACAATTTAAAAATATTTCCTTCCGTGGGGAGATATTAATATCCAAAGAGGAGATCAGCGAGTACTTTTATTCACTTGATGAAGCCATAACACCGGTCAATAAAATGGAGATCGTTGCAAAATGGCTGCAAAGTGAACTAAAGCAGTATCAAAGGCAGGAAGTGAAAAAGGATTGGGTAATGGAAAAGGTCGAGTTGCTTGATAAAGAAGCGTATTTAAAAGCGTATTATGAAGCTCAAAAATTAGATGAGGATATGTTTGTGAATGAGGAGAAGGTCCTTCGTAAGGCAGTTGTCAGAAAGATGTTCGGTACTTTGCGCAAACAAATAGAGAATTTTGATTTTGTGCACGTTGCAAAAAACTTCCGACTGCTGTTTTCAACCACAAGAGAGCTGGAAGATACTCCGAAGAACTGGAATGCGATTTGTGAGCAAACGATAGATGACTTATCCGATAACCACCTGACCTGGGAGGATGCAGCACCATACCTTTATTTTAAAGGTAAACTCATTGGGGATAAACAGGAGCGTGCAGTCCGTCAGCTATTAATTGATGAAGCGCAGGATTACTCATCGTTTCAGTTTGCTTTTATTAGACATCTCTTTCCCTATACTCGCATGACATTACTTGGTGACATCAACCAGGCTATTTATGTTAATGTAACAAAGGAAAATCCGCTTGTACCCGGCATACAAGAAGCTGAACACGAGCGAATTACACTTACAAAAAGCTATCGGTCGACCAAACAAATAACAGAGTTTACTAAAGCATTTGCTCCTGGTGTGGAAGAGATCGAGGCATTTAATCGTAATGGTGACAAACCCACGTTACTTCGATTAACCGATCCGTCCCACAGCTCTCGTTCTATTCTAACAGAGAGATCGGCTTATTTAGAGAAAGGCCATGAGATGATTGCGGTTATATGTAAAACAGTACAGGAAACAGAGCGTGTCTACAAGGAACTAAAAGAAGCCGTACCTGTTACGCAAATAACCGAAGAGACATACGGTTTCTCTAAGGGTTTCATTGTGCTCCCAGTATATTTGGCTAAGGGTATCGAGTTTGATGCTGTAATTATACCTGACGGATCCTCTAGCCATTATAAGGAAAAGGATCGAACATTGTTTTATACAGCTTGTACAAGAGCGATGCATGATTTGACGATCATTTCCGGCGAAGAACCGTGTCACTTCATCAAAGAGGCGAAGGAAGACACGTACGAAATTGTAGAGGACGAGATTGAAAAATAAGCAAGTCTGATTTTAAATTAAACTTTTGAAAATAACATAGTAATTAGCAGGCCAAATCGATGTGATTTGGTCTTTTCTTTTTACATATAGGGTGAGTACTGCTATTTTTTGAAACCGACATGAAATTGTTTTTTTCTATGTTGTTCATAATTCTGTAATATTTACCATAACTACCCCTTATAAGCACGATATAAAAAGGTTTTCATTTAATTGTTCATTTCTAATAACCGATAGTAAAAGAAGGCCCTCTAATTGGTAATATTTGGACAGGTGATAAGAGAGAGTTTCTACATACATAATTACACAGGTTAATGTTATGATTGACTTTGGGTCTAATCCAGTGGTTTATAGTTGGATATCTGTAAAAGTTGGCAAGAAAAACCTCTATGAAACTAGAAGACACTGGCCCAACAAAAATAGAGATGAAGTAAATATTGAACTTATATGCAGGGATTCCTAATAGCAATTCATGCAGTATACATAGTATTAGATTTATATGGAAAAAGAGGGGAATAGTGATGGACAAATACGAAATAAAAATTTATAAGGACGTGCTATTTTTTAAGTATTATGAAATGGCTGAGACTGTGGAAGAAGCACAACAGCAGGCGGAAGAAGTAAAACGCGTATTAAGTCAGCCTGGTATTACTAAATTTCTAAATGATAATAGTGCCATCCAGAATGTTGCTACGCCTGAGGTGAACAAAGTATGGGGCGAATTAATGAGTTGGGTTGGTAGCAACATTGAAAAGAACGCTACTATTGCACCTAATGTGACATTGAAAATGGAGTTAAATCGCTTATCTAGAAGTGCAGGTGCCTATGAATCGGTCCGTGCGTTTTCCAGTCTGGAAGAATCTCTAGAGTTCATGGGGATTCCTGATTTTAAAATGTAATAGCACCTTCAACATACTTGTTAAGGTTGCATATGAAAAAAGGGCAGCCATTTGTCTTACCGACAAAGAGGCAGCCCTTTTAATATACTAAATTTTTATTGATTATATTGGTTGGATTCAAATAAATCAATGAGTTCAACCTTTGGGTATTTATCATGGAACCAATTTAAAGCAAAATCGTTCTTAAATAATGCTACATAATTGCCCTCTCTGTCTTGCACGAGCATACTACGCTCATCGAAAATAGAGGGGTCTAATTTGTCTTCATTTAACCATCTTGGGATTCGCTCGCCGATAGACTCTAACATAACTTCCGTATTATATTCCGCCTTCATTCTGTGTTGGAATACTTCGTATTGTAATTCTCCAACAGCACCAATAATACGTGCATCATTGCGATACCCTTTAAATAATTGAATAGCCCCTTCTTGTACAAGCTGCTCAATACCTTTGTTAAACTGTTTTCCCTTCATAACATTCTTAGCTGTTACCTTTTTATATAATTCTGGTGGAAATTGAGGGAGTTCATCATAATCAAATTGTTTTTTACCAGAAACTAAGGTATCACCGATTCGGTAGATGTTGGGATCATAAATTCCAATAATATCACCAGCATATGCCTCTTCAACTGTATCTCTCGATGAAGCAACGAATTGCTGGGTCTGCGAAAGCTTTATCACTTTGTTGGCCCTAGCCAACTTTACACTCATACCACGTTCAAATTTTCCGGAGCAAACTCGCAGAAACGCCACGCGATCCCGATGTGCAGGGTTCATATTTGCTTGAATTTTAAAGATAAACCCTGAAAATTCTTCCTCATCAGGTTGGATAAGCCCCTCTGTTGATTTCCGCGGAACAGGGGCAGGAGCCATGGAAATAAACGTGTCAAAGAATGTTTGAACACCAAATGGTGCTAATGCACTTCCGAAAAATACAGGTGTTTGTTCCCCAGCCATAACAGCGTCTAGAGAGTAGGAGTCCCCAGCTTCGTCAAGTAGTTCCAATTCATCTTTGGCGACCTGATAGCTTGATTGGGAACGTAACTCTGCATGTTCTTCATTGTTTAAAGCATCATAGGGAATGGAGTTTTCCTCTTCATTTCCATTAAATTGAATAAACTGCTTACCTTGACGATCAAAAATACCAAGGAATTGTTTTCCCATTCCTACTGGCCAATTCATCGGATAAGTTTCAATGTCGAGTACTTCCTCAATTTCTTCCATAAGATCAAGTGGTTCCCTGCTTTCGCGATCCATCTTATTAATAAACGTAAAAATAGGGATCCCCCGCATGCGGCAAACCTTAAAAAGCTTCTTAGTCTGCGCTTCGATTCCTTTTGTTGCATCAATGATCATGACAACACTGTCTACGGCAGTAAGTGTACGGTACGTATCCTCACTGAAGTCTTCGTGTCCAGGTGTGTCCAAAATATTGACCTGGTAGTCTTTATATGGAAAATTCATTACACTAGATGTAACAGAAATACCACGTTGTTTTTCTATTTCCATCCAATCTGAGGTTGCGTATTTGCCTGTCTTTTTCCCTTTTACTGTGCCTGCTGAACGAATCAAATTGCCAAATAAAAGCAACCTTTCCGTTAGGGTTGTTTTTCCCGCATCTGGGTGGGAAATGATGGCAAACGTTCGTCTTTTTTGCACTTCATCATGTAAGCTCATATATAAAATCCCTTCTTTAATATAGTTTTAATATAAGTACGTTGTTTCACGGGATTTTTTACATTGGATGATTCTCCTTTAACTGATCTTTTTATATGATAGCAAACCATGCCTCCTTTCAACAAGCTTATTGTTGTGAAGGCATATTATCAGGCCTATCAATCAAGATTCCGTTTCAATCGACCGTAAAGTAGGTCCAATCAACGACAAGGCTAATTCAATCAATCGTAGAAGAGGCCCAATCAACGACAAGGCTGATTCAATCAATCGTGGAAGAGGTCCAATCAACGACAAGGCTGATTCAATCAATCATGGAAGAGGCCCAATCAACGACAGAGCTGATTCAATCAATCATAGAAGAGGCCCAATCAACGACAAGGCTGATTCAATCAATCGTAAAAGAGGTCCAGCCAACCAACCGTCCTTACGTTCAATTAAATCAAGGTGTAGAGTGTATGATAATAGGGTACATGGTTAAAAATAAAAACAGCTTGTCAGCATGGGCGTGAGGAATGTCACGTGATTGTCATTACCATGTACACATTAATGCACGGAACTGCGTTATAATTTAGTGGTACACCGTAAATGAACAGTATATACCGTGCTTACTTGCTGGCGTTTAGCTTGTGAGTTTTTAAATAGATGATAGTTTGATCAGTACTGAGCAAACTCTTTTTAATCAGGGAGGTTTACGCATGTTTGATTTGGATCCGGTTTTGATGAGCCGATTAATTACTGCAATGACATTAATTTTCCATATTATATTCGCCACGCTTGGTGTTGGTGTACCGTTACTTATTTGCATAGCCGAATTTATCGGAGTGAAAAAGAACGACCAACATTATAGAATGCTGGCAAGACGCTGGACACGAGGTTTTGTTATTACCGTGGCAGTGGGTGTAGTAACCGGTACTGCTATTGGACTACAGCTATCCTTAGTGTGGCCAAATTTCATGCAGCTTGCTGGTAATGTTATTAGCCTTCCTTTATTTATGGAAGTATTTGCATTCTTCTTTGAGGCAATCTTTTTAGGAATTTATCTTTATACATGGGATCGTTTTAAAAATCCGCTAACTCATTGGTGGTTTTCTTTGCCGATCGTTATTGGAGGGGCGTTATCTGCATTCTTTATTACCACAGTGAATGCCTTTATGAACACACCAGATGGTTTCACGATGGAGGATGGACAATTTACAAGCATTAACCCGATTGAGGCAATGTTTAATCCGGCCACCACTTCAAAAGTTATTCACGTATTGAGTTCTTCTTATCTTACCGTTGCTGCAATTCTTGCTACGATTGCAGCCTTCAGTCTACTTAAGAAGAAACAATCGGAATATCATAAAAAAGCACTGAAGCTGACAATGACTCTTGTATTTGTGTTTTCTATACTGACCGCACTTGCTGGTGATATATCTGCAAAGTTTCTTGCAGAACATCAACCAGAAAAGCTTGCTGCTGCAGAGTGGCATTTTGAAACAGAAGAAGGCGCTGACCTTGTGCTTTTTGGTTGGCTGAATAATGAGGATAATCCAGTTGGTGCAATCCGTCTGCCTGGTCTTTTGAGCTTCTTAGCACATGGCGATTTTGAGAGTGAAGTTACCGGGCTAAATGAAATCCCGGAAGACGAAAGACCGCCCCTTTGGGTCCATTATATGTTTGACTTGATGGTAATGATCGGTATGTTCTTAATCGCTGTTTCCTTGCTCTATATTATCGTAAGCAGAATAAAGAAATGGGATCAGCACAATAAATGGATGGTTCGACTTCTTTTCTTATCAGGCCCACTCGCAATGCTTTCAACAGAGTTCGGTTGGGTTTATGCAGAGGTTGGAAGACAGCCATGGATTTTGCGTGGCTATATGACAGTTGATGAAGCGGCCACCACATCGCCGCAGATCGGCCTGATGTTTATCTTCTTCCTTGTTCTGTACATTGTTCTCGGAACATTGTGTGTCATAGTGCTACGAAAGCTCTTTAAGGGGAAACCGGCAGAGGAAGAGTTAGAGAAGAGGTACCCAACGATTGAAGAGGGGGATAAAGAATGAGCTATGAAATAATCGGAATTACAGTTCTGTGGATCTTTTTGTACGGATACCTTATCGTAGCATCTGTTGATTTCGGCGCTGGCTTTTTTGCCTATTATGCGAAGATCACAGGGAATGACCATATCATTAATCAATTGATTTCGCGCTATCTCTCCCCGGTCTGGGAGGTAACCAATGTATTCTTTGTTTTCTTCTTTGTAGGGATTGTTGGTTTCTTTCCAGATTCGGCATACTATTATGGGACGGCATTGCTCGTGCCTGGGAGTATTGCCATTATTCTGCTGGCAATTCGCGGTTCCTTTTACGCGTTTGAGAATTATGGATCGAAGCGAAGTAATGTCTACATGTTTTTATACGGGGCAACAGGCTTACTAATCCCTGCCTCACTTTCCACCGCGATGACCTTGTCTGAAGGTGGATTTATTACAGAGAGTGGAGGAACTGTATCCCTTGACTATCTTGCTTTATTTACAAGTCCTTACTCTTGGAGTGTTGTGTTTCTTGCGCTTGTTTCTGTTCTATACATCAGTGCTACTTTTCTTGTATATTATGCAGCGCGGGCAGATGACCAAAAAGCATTACAGTTGGTTAGGAAATATGCCCTGTTTTGGGCAACGCCTACCATCGTTGCGTCTCTGACCACTTTTATTGCGTTGGGGCAGCATAATGAAGTGCATTATGATAAAATGCTTGATTTATGGTGGATGTTTGGCCTATCGGTTGGGTTCTTTATGATCGCCATGTGGCTCATTTATATTGGGAAATGCTATGGGTGGGCATTTATTAGTGTTATGTTGCAGTTTTTCTTCGCATTCTTTGGGTACGGCGCAAGCCATTTACCATATATTTTGTATCCATATATTAATATCTATGACAGTGTTACCTTTGAATCTACAGCAATTGCACTCATTATTGTCTTTATCGCAGGACTCTTACTACTAATACCTTCGCTAATTCTATTAATGAGATTGTTCCTGTTCAATGCCGATTATGTAAAAGGTAAAAAATAAGCTCCGATTGGAGATACGTCACATGGATAAGTTAAAAGCAATGATTAAACAACAAAAAAAACGTATGGCCTTACTGGTTTTATTTGCTCTAATTGCCGGTACGATGGTTATTGCCCAGGCGTATCTTCTTGTCATCATCATTGAGGATGCCTTTCTGGGAGATGCAAACTTAACAAACGCACTCCCCTGGTTAGGCATACTCCTATTAGTTTTGCTTTTTCGAACAGGTTCTACCTATTTAAGCGGAAGAACAGGGGTTAAAATTGGTGCACATGCCAAGGGAGAATTCCGCCAATCCTTGTTACACCAATATAAAGTGACCCCTGTTCAGGCTTCTATTACAGGACAGTCTGGTGGAAAAGTAAGTATTTTAATGGATGCTGTCGACGAAGTGGAAAGCTATTTTAGTTCCTATATTCCGCAGGTGATTCAATCTAGTCTCATTCCATTGCTTATTCTAATTGTGGTATTTACGCAGCACGTGAATTCAGGGCTCATTATGATCATCACTGCTCCGTTTATTCCCATTTTTATGATTATCATTGGGATGCAAACCCAGAAAAAATCAGAAGAGCAGCTGGACAAACTTGCATCATTTTCGGGTGGTTTTTTGGATACCTTGCAAGGCTTAACAACACTTAAGCTTTTTGGCCGTGCTCGAAAACAAAAACAAACCATTGAAAAGAGCAGTTTGGGTTTTCGTGATGCGACGATGGAAATTTTAAAGGTTGCTTTTACTTCTTCTTTTATGCTGGAACTCATCTCCATGCTAAGTATCGGAATTATTGCTTTAGAAATAGCCCTGCAACTTATTCTTTTCGACGGGATTACGTTTTTTGTAGGATTTTTAATTCTAATTCTTGCGCCAGAATTCTACACTTCTCTTAAGGAATTAGGAAGCGCCTTTCATAATGGTCAAAGTAGTATCGGTGCTGCGAAGAAAATTGCCGAGGAGCTAACAGAATCCGACAATGAAATCACATGGGGCGAAAAAGAGTTTACAGAAGTGCATCAACCACCGAATCTGAAACTGAACCAAGTTAGTTTTAGCTATGGTGTTGATCAATTTCATTTGTCTGCTATTGAAGCTAGTCTTCCGCCTTACTCTTCGGTTGCGATCGTAGGGAGAAGTGGCTCAGGAAAATCTACATTACTGCATTTGCTAGCAGGACTATTACCATTGTCAGAGGGTAATATTTTTGCAGATGGTAGCCCATTAAGCGACTATAAGGAAGCGGAATGGTTTAGTAAACTGAGCTACATATCACAGCATCCTTATATATTTTCAGGCACCTTTGCGGAAAACATAGCAATTGGCTCAACAAATGATGCTTCCAGAGAGGCCATTCAAGTGGCTGCAGAGCAAGCGGGTATTATGGATCTCGTCCAATCACTTGAGAACGGTTTGGATACACGAGTGGGAGAAGCAGGTAGAGGGCTTTCTGGTGGAGAAAAACAACGTTTGGCATTGGCTAGAGCTTTCCTTAATCAGCCCTCCCTTATCTTGTTTGATGAGCCAACCACGGGTCTGGATCTGAAAACAGAACGGATTTTACAAAACTCGATTAGAAAACTTTCGGAGAACGCAACAATCATAACCGTTGCACACAGACTTCATACAATTAAGAATGCTGATCAGATCCTTTTCCTTGAGGAAGGGAAGTTAGCTGGTAAAGGGACACATGAAGAGCTGGTTGCAAACCTTCCAGCATATGCAGCAATGGTTTCCGTACAGCAAGGGGGCACAGCCTAATGAAGGACTTAGCTATCGTTACAAAATTAATGATGTTTGAAAAAAGGGATATTTTCTTGTCGATTCTGGTGGGGTTCATTGCAGGGATAGCTGGCGTTGGGCTGTTTGCGGCTAGTGGATATTTAATTTCCAAGGCAGCGCTTGCTCCCCCTTTATATGCCTTGATTGTGTTGACGTCTACTGTAAAGCTTTTGGGCTTCACAAGGGCTTTGACCCGTTATGCAGAAAGGTATTTCTCTCATCGTGCGACGTTTACCATTCTAAGTAATTTGCGTGTGTCTTTTTTTGAAAAGATAGAGCCACTCGCGCCTGGTATCTTTCAGAAATATCGAAGTGGGGATTTACTTGCAAGGATAGTGGGCGATATTGAGAGCCTGCAAAACTTCTTTCTGCGCGTCTTCTACCCACCTATTGTGCTTGTCTTGGTCTTTTTAAGCACAATATTTTTTACCGCATTCTTTTCAATTTATGCAGCATTTGTCTTATTTTTAGGTCTTGTCATGACAGGATTTGTAGTCCCTGCCATTTTTGCCATAAAACAGCGAAGGATCGATCAGGATGTTCGAGAAAATCGGGCAGTGCTTTCGACAGATGTGACAGAATACCTCTATGGGTTCCGTGATCTGAAAGTCTACCAGCAGCTCGAGAGTCGAGAGGAACAGCTGTTACAATCCTCGGGTCAGTATATTAAGGAACAAGAGGTAGAAGGAATTAGTAAACTGTTTAGCCAATCATTAAATACACTTGTTTCTCATATCATTACAGCCATTGTGCTTGGGCTTGGTGTCTATTTAGTTGCAAACGGGAGCCTGGAAGGCGTATTACTGGCAATGCTGGTAATGATTTCGATCACTGTTTTTGAAGATGCTTCCCCGATGGCAGCTTTTCCTATCTACTATCATGATAACCAAAGAGCAGCACGTAGGTTGTTTCAAGTTGTAAAAGATGACAAAACTTCTACTAATGAAAGAAATCTTCCTTTTATTCCTGATGAGGTGCCCTCTGTAAGAATGGATAACGTGACGTTTACCTTTGAAGACGAATGGAGACCGACGTTGAAAGATATTAGTTTTGAACTGGAAAAGGGAAGTAAAACGGCTATAGTCGGTCCGAGTGGTTCTGGTAAATCAACGATTCTTCAGCTTATTTTAAAGTTGTATGAACCCGTACAGGGAGACATTAAACTAAATGATCTCTCGCTTGCATCATCTAACAAGGAATCTATTTGGAGTATGGCCAATGTTGTGTTACAAGAAAACCACTTTTTCTTTGGCACCATCAAGGAAAATCTACTGTTGGCTGGTGACGATCTAACAGATAAACAATTAACGGAGGCGTTACAGAAGGTTAAGTTAGATAGATTTTCCTTGTCTGATGATGTACTTGAAAAAGGCGCTAACCTTTCCGGTGGGGAGAAGCAGCGACTCGCTATTGCCAGAGCTTTGCTTAAAAAAGGTAAGTTGTGGCTTCTAGATGAGCCTACATCTTCTGTGGATGCTCTTACAGAGAAGTCGATCCATGAATGTATTTTGCGGCAAGCAGAAAAGGATACCCTAATCCTTGTCAGTCACCGTTTGGCTGGGATGGAAATAATGGATCACATCCTCGTTATGGACCAAGGGGAAATTGTGGAATTCGGCTCTTACGAGGAGCTCATGGGTAAGAAGGGTTATTTTTATGAGATGAAGGAAATTGAGAAGAACTTGTTATAGGCTTAGTGAAAAGTCCGGGATACCGGGCTTTTTTCTTGCGTAATTAGTGGCAATTATAAAAAACTCACGTAAATTAGGCTTGAAGGAAAACGCATTCCATGCTAATATATCGTTATACGATACATCGACATGCGATGTAATGAGGTGAATAAATGAAGCAGCCAGAGGATTTCTTACCCTTATCCCAGGCAACATACTATATACTTTTATCATTGAGAGTGAAACGACATGGCTATGGCATCATGCAGGATGTAGAAGAAATTAGTCAAAGTGAAGTAAAAATGGGTCCGGGAACGTTATATGGTGCCTTAGGTAAACTAGAAAAGCAACAAGTCATACAGAAGGTTACCGTGGAATCAGATGAACGCAGAAAATACTATGACCTTACAGAACTGGGAAAACAGGTTTTGCAGAAAGAATATATAAGGTTAAGATCTTTAGTAAACAATGCTACAGATATAATTGAGAGGTTGGAGGTTGAAGAAGATGGCTATTAGGAAATTTCGTCTATTCCTTGCTTCTGGACTGGAAAAAGAAGAGCAATGGCTCACAGCAATGTCTGCAAAAGGGCTGCATATGAAAAAATACAAACTAGGCTTTTATACGTTTGAAGAAGATAAAAACAAAGCGTTTGTTTACCAAATAGATTTTCAGAGAATTGCAACAGATGATTATATTCAACTTTATGAGGATGCTGGATGGAATTATGTAGATCAGTCAATTGGACTGTTCCATTATTTCCGTACGGATGCTTCAAATGAATCGGTTCCTAAAATTTACTCTGACTATGAGTCGGTTGTGGAGTCGTATAAAGGTATGTTACGGTTTTACATGATTCTTTTCGCGATTTTGTTATTATCCCAACTAGGTGGATTGCTTACTTGGAAGTGGGGCGGTTTGCAAATCTTTACCATGTCACTTACTGGTGCTGTCGTAGTCCTGTATATATATATGCTTATCGCGCTTAAGCGAAAGATTAATTTCTATAAGAGAGATTGAAAGCAGGCATTCATTAAGGATGCCTGCTTTCAATTAATGAAATAAATTCTGTCCACTCGTACAACCGGATTGCTTGGGTAAATTCTCGGTTATAGGATTGGTCTTTAATTACTAAGGTTGTTGGTTCTTCCTGTAATGTGTTTAAAACAGCAGGTTTATCATCCACATAGTAATCGAGCTCCAGGTTTTGAATAATGTTTATTTTTTCATGGTCATTCATACCGTAGAAGAAAGCATCGTCCTCTATAGGGAAACCTTTCTCTTTCATCCAGACTTTCGTCCGTTCACCATGGACCATAGGTCGTGCTGTAATGTAGTAGATCGTATGCCCTTTTCCTTTTAATTCGTTTAGAACCTCAACAGCACCCGAGAAGGCGGGGCAATCTGTATAATAAATTGACTCTAAAGATTGCTCCCACATTGCTTTACCTTCTTTGTCATTTAAGCCAAAAGGCTCGTGGATCTCCACACGCTTGAGGGCATGAAATGTTTCGGTGGGTATCTGCTTTCCGAGCTTTTTATTATATATATGAAAGGCATGTGCTCGTAAGTTAATTAAGGTGTCATCAATATCAAAACCAAATTTCATCCATATCCCTCAGTTCTTTTCGCCATGAATAACTGGGTAGCCAGTTATTTTCAGGTCGCTCCCAATTGTCTCCACCTGGAGGTTGTTTAGCTCGATGGCATCCTGCATCTCTTCCGCGCCCGTTCCTCCAAGGAAGGACGGGGCTTGCTGGCCACCAACGAGTTTTGGTGCCATGTACACGACCAGCTTATCGACAAGCTGATGCTCTATAAAGCTTGCATTTATAGTAGCTCCTGCTTCAACTAACAGTGAAGAAATATTCTTCTTCCCCATATAGTCCAACACTTCTCCGGGATGAATATAATCCCCTTCTAGCATAATAACGTGAACGCCACTTTCCTCTAGTGACTCTTTTTTTTCCTCATTATAACGGCTTGTCGTAAAAACCCAGGTTTCCGCTTTATTGTCTTTTACTAGCTGACAGTCTAGCGGGATTTTTAGGGTGGAATCCAGTACAATTCTAATTGGATTTTTTCCATTTGGGATTCGTGCGGTTAGGGCAGGGTTATCCTCTAGTACAGTGTTAATTCCAGTAAGAATGGCCATATTTTCATGTCGCAATCGATGGACATCTGTGCGAGCTTTCTCTGATGTGATCCATTTACTGCTATTGGTGTGGGTGGCGACCTTTCCGTCAAGGGAGGATCCAACCTTTAAGCTAACAAATGGCCGTTGCGTAACAATATATTTGTTAAAAACTTCATTCATTTTAACAGATTCTTGTTCGCAAATTCCCGTGATCACCTCAATGCCAGCCTTTTTTAGAATGGCAACTCCATTCCCTGAAACTACTGGATTTGGATCAAGGGTGGCGACCACCACTCTTGCAACGCCTGCCATAACAACAGCTTCTGCACATGGTCCTGTTCTGCCGTGGTGAGAGCAAGGTTCAAGGGTGACGTACATTGTCGCACCTTTCGCATGCTCACCAGCCATACGTAGTGCATGAACTTCTGCATGCGCTTCCCCTGCTTTTAAATGGCTGCCAATTCCTACGATACGACTTCCATTAACGATGACACAGCCTACCAGTGGATTAGGGTCTGTTTGTCCCTTCATTGCTTTAGCTTGGTTTAAAGCAAGCTCCATGTAATAGCTATGATCAGTCATTCAAACACGTTCCTTCTTCTAAGTGTCCGGATTTAGTTACCTTGGTCTCTAAATATTTTTTGTTGTATTCCGATACATCTCCCCAAAGAGGTGTTCTACCTGAAAGCGGAAGACCAGCCTTTTCTAATGCTTCCATTTTTTTCGGATTGTTTGTAATGAGCGTAACTGCTTTGCTTCGTAGTTGTTTTAATACGTGGATGGCATCATCATAATCCCTTGTGTCATTTTCAAATCCGAGCTGTTCATTTGCTTCCACGGTATCATAGCCACTTTCCTGAAGAAGATATGCCATGGCTTTGCTGAACAATCCTATACCCCGGCCTTCGTGATTGGCCAAGTAAAAGAGCGCTCCTGCTCCGTTTTCTTTGATACGCCTCATAGATTCTTTTAATTGAAATCCACAATCACAGCGCTTGCTACCAAAGATATCTCCTGTGTGGCAGATAGAGTGCATCCGGATAAGTGCTTCATCTGCATTGGCAAAGTCTCCATAAACCAACACACTTGATTGCTGGTATTCGGCTAGATTAGAGGATGCAAGCTTTTCAATGATATGCTCATAGTCTTCTGTTACTTCTTCTTGGCTCAGCCAGCAATACCATTGAAATACTGTCGTTTCGCCATATAAATTAACGGGCAGCTGAATGGGCCCTACTAAGTAGATTGCCTTATCCTTTTGTTTGATAAGCTGTATTTTGTCTTTCAGTATTGAATAAGCATGATGATCATGTTTCATTTCTTCCATTGTTAAATCTCCCTTCACTTTCAATAAGTATAATGAAATTAAGCGGTTGTATCAATTTTCTGTTCTCGTGTATTTGTTATTGTATGTGAAAGGAAGGGCGCCCGTATACGCGAGGGTATCAATCAAATACCCAAACAAAGGAGAGAATCATTTCTCTCCTTTGTTCCCAACTATGCCGTAAAACAATATGTGCATGATATCTTCTGTCAGAGGTAAGATTTTTGTATAGACGTCTTTTTTTTGCATGTATTCGTTCATCATTTGGATATAGAAGAAAATGGATTCATTAGAGATAGCAGGATCAACATAACCTTGAGCTTTCCCTTCATTAAATAAATTCATCATCTTCGGAATAGCTTCTTTGGTCATCAGTTTTGCCATATAGCCATCCCCTGTTGTATATGCTTTCATGAAATGCTGATAAAAATTTTCATGGATGTTATTGGCAGACCTTTTTTTATTAAAGATTAATCGTTTAATCTTTTCTGGGAAAGGGAGGTCACTGGTCAAAATAATATCTGCCTCCTGCCACGCCTTGTCCACATAGTAGCGGATGACCTCTTCAACTAATCTATCTTTGTTTTTAAAATAGTTATATATTGTCACCTGAGAGACACTAGCTTTTGTGGCAATTTCGTTCATGCTTACCTTTTGCACGCCAAACTCTAAAAATAAGCTTAGGGCAGCCTCCAGGATGCTTTGTTTTTTGCGTTCGCGGCGTCGTTCGAATCCGTCCATTTGTTTCACCTCTTTTAAAGTGTATAAAAAAATATGTAATAAAACAATGAATATATTTCATAAGTTATTGCAAAGCAGTTGTTGTTTATATATTATGAACTATATAGGTAATAATATTTCATAATTTAGTGAGGGAAAGGGAGGCCAAGGGACCATGACCATTCTCGAAGCGAAAAATGTAACGAAGTATTTTGGAAAGTTTACAGCGCTAGATGGCGTTGATATGCAAGTGAATGAAGGGGAAGTTTTTGGGTTTATTGGACCGAATGGGGCAGGGAAGTCTACCACCATCCGAATCCTGCTAGGTATCTTGAAGGCAACAGAAGGGTCTGTACAGATTTTCGGCAAGGATGCTTGGAAGGATGCAGTGGCCATCCATGAACGTATAGCATATGTTCCTGGTGATGTGAATCTATGGGCAAATTTAACAGGTGGAGAAGTCATTGACCTTTTTACAAAGCTTCGGGGGAAAGTTGATAAAGGGCGAAGGGAAAAACTGATAGAGCGTTTTGAACTAGATCCAACGAAAAAGTGTAGAACGTATTCGAAAGGAAACAGACAAAAGGTGGCACTTGTAGCGGCTTTTGCTTCTGAGGCAGACTTGTATATTCTGGATGAACCAACCTCTGGACTTGATCCATTAATGGAACGTGTTTTTCAGGAGTGCGTCCTAGAAGCGAAAGATGCAGGAAAGAGTGTTTTATTATCAAGCCATATCCTCTCTGAAGTTGAAAGGTTATGCGACCGTGTTGGGATCATTCGTCAGGGCAAAATAATAGAGACTGGCTCGATGGCCGAATTGCGTCACTTAACAAGAACAAACCTTATCGTCCAGACAAAGCAGCCGATGAGCGGATTAGGACAGATGGCGGGAGTGCATGATGTAGAAGAGAAGGAGGGAGTACTTTCATTTCAAGTTGATTCAGAAAAACTCGATGAAATGATAAGGTATATCAGCTCGTTTGGCATTTTGAAGTTGGAGAGTGCCCCCCCTAACCTAGAAGACTTGTTCATGAGACATTATGAAGGAGGACGGGTAGATACTGAGGGAGGCAATCATAATGCGTAGTACAAGGAAAGGGACGGCTATACTTCTTCGCTTTTTGGTGAAAAGAGATCGGGTGCGAATCCCGGTGTTTGTTCTCGCGCTCGTTCTGATAACTTGTATGACTGCGATGGCATTATCAAACTTGTATTCTACTAGTGAAAGTAGACAAATCATGGCTGAAACCATGGTGAATCCAGCGATGACAGCAATGCTTGGAAAAGGTTATGGGTTGAATAACTACACCATTGGGGCGATGATGGCCCACCAAATGCTTCTTTTCACTGCCATTGCGATGGCGATAATGAATATTCTCCTCGTGGCAAGACACACGAGAGCAGATGAGGAGGAAGGTAGAATTGAACTTATTCGTTCTTTGCCTACCGGTCGTTTAGCAAATTTATATGCAACGCTCACCCTTGCCGGATTGACTAATCTCTTCATTGGAATTCTTACTGGCCTAGGGCTTTTTTCACTCGGTATAGAGAGTATTAACCTGGAAGGATCACTACTTTACGGAACAGCATTAGGCGTGACAGGATTTTTCTTTGCTACTATTACTGCTATTTTTGCACAGCTTTCCGAGAACGCAAGAGGCACAATTGGATTTTCCTTTACGGTATTAGGCGTGTCCTATTTATTACGGGCGATAGGGGATATCGGCAATGAGGCTATGTCTATGGCTTCTCCATTGGGTTGGATTTTGAGTTCAGAGGTTTTGGTTACGAATAAATGGTGGCCAATTATTATCACATTCATTGTTTCGCTGTTGATAATGATCACTGCTTGCGTCTTGTACAGTAGACGAGATCTTGGTGCAGGTCTGCTTCCAACAAGGCCAGGTAAAAGAACAGCCTCAGCTTCCTTATTAAGCCCATTTGGTTTAAGTTTACGCCTGCAACGAACTGGGCTTATCTCCTGGGCAATAGGAATGTTTCTGTTAGGAGCTTCGTATGGGTCTGTACTGGGAGATTTGGATTCCTTTTTTGTTGAAAACGACATGTTCCAGCAATTGCTTAATCCAGAAAACGGGCATTCCTATTCCTTAACAGAGCAGTTTTTAACCATGATCATGTCCATTCTAGCGATGATTAGTACGATACCGGCACTGATGTCTGTTAACAAACTCATTGTGGAAGAGAAAAAAGGGCGTATAGACCATCTGTTGAGTAAGAAGCTTTCCCGTAATAGATTACTTGGTAGTGCCTTTCTTCTATCTGTTATTACTAGTTTTATCATGGTTTCACTAACAGCGATTGGGCTATGGACTGCAGGAAATATGTCGATGGAAAATGGCATGGATTTATGGAATGTTTATAGTGCGGCGCTTGTTTATCTGCCGGCTGTATGGCTTGTGATAGGCTTGGGCATATTGGTGATAGGCATTTTTCCACGAGCAAGCATTGTTGGTTGGATTTATCTCATGTATTCTTTTATCGTCGTCTATCTAGGAAATCTATTAGAATTTCCCAAGTGGCTCAGCGGAATATCACCGTATGGCCATATACCTGAACTGTTAATCGAAGAAATGCGTTATCTGCCAGTTTCCATTCTATTTTTACTTGCAATACTTTTTGTCATTACAGGGTTTATAGGGTATAACAAACGTGATATTCAGGCGTAAGAGGAATTAGTGAGAATTCGTGTGATACTAGCTATTGGCCGTATGCCTGATCTATAATTGAAGCAGTAAGACTAGATGGGCAGGGTGAGGTATATGGACGGTGAAAAAAGTAATATAAAAGACTTTTATTCTTTAATGCGATCAACGAACATGCCAAAGATGGCGTTAACGTTTGGCTTAATTGGTAGTGTTCTAACAACGCTAGTAGGGCTATCCATCCCTATTTTGACAAGAGAGCTGGTTGATGGTTTTTCACTAGCTTCGTTAAGCTGGTTCCTTGTTGTAACAATAGGGGTGGTTTTCATCCTGCAAGCGGTAATAGACGGGGTGTCTACTTATTTGTTGGCAATGGTTGGGCAGCGGATCGTAGCCAGTTTGCGGGAAAGAATGTGGCACAAGCTAATCCGGATGCCTGTTAGCTATTTTGATAAGACTAAAAGTGGTGAAACAGTCAGTCGAGTAGTAAATGATACAGGTATTGTGAAAGAGTTAATTTCAACGCACTTTCCTCAATTCATTACAGGTATCATTTCTATTATTGGTGCGGTTATCATTCTGCTGATCATGGATTGGAAAATGACTTTGATTATGCTTATATCCGTTCCCGTGACGATAAGCATTATGATTCCGCTTGGCAGAAAGATGGCCAAAATATCGCGAGCGTTACAGGATGAAACAGCTACATTCACAGGCGATATTCAGCAGACCCTTAGTGAAGTTCGATTAATGAAATCCTCTACAGCAGAAGGGTTTGAGGAGAAAAAAGGGTATGCTGGGATTAGTAAACTGTTTGCCTTCGGACTAAAGGAGTCCAAAATCTTTGCTCTAATTGGACCATTAATGTATCTCATCATTATGGTTGTAGTAGTAGTTATTATTGGATATGGTGGGATTCGTGTGGCAGATGGAACGATGTCAACCGGTTCCTTGGTCGCGTTTCTTCTTTATCTATTTCAAATTGTGATGCCGATCACCTCGTTTGCTATGTTTTTTACTCAGTTACAAAAAGCAAAGGGAGCCACAGAGCGTATACAACATATTTTGGAGCTTTCTGAAGAAAAAGGTCAGGAAGGGGAACAAGCACAAGTCGCAAATCAGCCGCTATCGGTTGAAAATGTCTCCTTCTCCTATAATGAGGAAGAACCAGTTTTAGAATCTATCAGCTTTATTGCACAGCCAGGTGAAATGATTGCCTTTGCTGGTCCGAGTGGTGGCGGTAAAACGACATTGTTTGGGTTACTGGAACGGTTTTATGAACCTAGTGAGGGTGAAATTAAAATTGGGGAAACACCAATTCAGCATTTATCCTTACATACATGGCGTAGTCAAATAGGTTATGTCTCGCAAGAAAGTGCTATGATGGCAGGTACAATTCGAGAAAATTTGACGTACGGGCTGGAAAACCCACAGGGCGTTCCAGACGAGAAATTATGGAAAGTTGCAAAAATGTCCTATGCAGACCAGTTTATTAAGGGTTTTTCTGAAGGACTTGATACAAAGGTGGGCGAGCGTGGTATAAAGCTCTCAGGCGGGCAGAAGCAACGGATTAATATTGCACGAGCCTTCTTACGTGATCCGAAAATACTGATGATGGATGAGGCGACAGCTAGTCTTGACAGTCAATCTGAAAGCATTGTGCAACAGGCATTAAGTCGTTTAATGGAAGGGCGAACGACATTTGTGATAGCACATCGCTTATCTACTATTGTAGACGCAGATAAGATTATCTTTATCGAGGATGGCAACATGACTGGAAGTGGAACACATCAAGAATTAATCTCCACTCATAAATTGTACCGGGAATTCGCAGAACAACAATTATCATAAATTAGGGTTGGGACATACCATTCCTTTCATTCAAGAATATGAACAATAAGAGAGCGTGCATGGACTGCATTAAGCACCGCTATGGAAAATACTTCGCTTTCCGTAGGCACGGCCTCGTGCCAACAGGATGTTGGTCACAAAGGCGTTGCCACAGGATGTGGCGTTTTTAGCCTTTGTACCTTTCTCTAACTTCCGGGGCCTTCGGACTCATGCTGTTCCCACTGGAGTCTATGCATTTTCCTTCGCTGAGTAGTGTGTCAGGCATCAATATTGTTATAATAAGTTCTGAACGAATGGCGAATCGTATTCAATACGATTCGCCATTCGTTCTGTTTTTGCTTTATCAAATTTTTTGAGTCTCACCCTGTTTATTTAATATTCTCCATGAATATCGCTTTCCCGTACCTTTGCTCAAAAACAACTTAGTTGCTGTTTTTAGTTATAAAGTTAGTAGATGGAGCAAATGATAGGTTTAACCTATTTAAAATTTTCTAAAAATATAATATAATCTCTAATTATGCATCTAAGAGGGGGATTAGCTTGAAAGTTTTAGAAAGAATTAGCAGTTTTGTCGGAAATACATTTGCTATTTGGGTGGTATTATTTGCGGTTTTATCCTTTTTACTACCTTCAGGATTTACTTGGCTGGCGGCCTATATCACACCTTTACTCGGTATCATAATGTTTGGTATGGGGCTTACACTGTCAGCTAAAGATTTCAAAGAAGCATTTAAACGCCCGAAAGATGTTGCGATTGGTGTAGCTGGCCAATTTTTAATCATGCCATTACTTGCCTTCGCACTTGTGACGATTCTGCCTGTTTCCAAAGAGATAGCAGTAGGTGTTATCTTAGTTGGATGCTGTCCTGGTGGTACTTCTTCTAACGTTATGACATTTTTATCTAAAGGGGATACAGCATTGTCTGTTTCAATTACTGCTGTATCTACTGTTCTGGCACCTATTTTAACACCTGCTCTAATTTATCTTTTGGCTAGTCAATGGTTAGAAGTATCTGCAGGGGCTTTATTTGTTTCCATTGTACAAATTGTTTTGGTACCCATTTTACTAGGCTTACTCGTTAAAGCATTGTTAAAAGATAAAGTCGAAGCAGGGGTAAAGGCCATCCCCCTAGTATCAGTTATAGGTATTGTAGCAATTGTTACGGCAGTTGTAAGTGTGAACGTAGAACAAATTGCAAAAACTGGACTACTAATTTTTCTAATTGTTGTGCTGCATAATACATTGGGTTATGTAGTTGGCTTAGGGCTTGGAAAAGTCATGAAGATGGGTCCTAAGCAACAAAAAGCGGTGTCAATCGAAGTGGGCATGCAAAACTCAGGGCTTGGTGCAACTCTTGCTGCTGCACATTTTAATCCGTTATCTGCAGTGCCAAGTGCAATCTTTAGTGTATGGCACAATATTTCAGGGCCAATCATAGCAACGATTTATCGTAAATTACAGGAGAAAGAAGAGAATCGGTAGAAAGATAAAGCCAGAGCTCCCATATGGGGAGCCCTGGCTTATTTCATTCTCTACAAAAGTAGCGTATAAAAAGCCGAGCGAATCTAAGTCGCTCGGATCTAATCATGATGAGTTACTTTATTCTGATCCATCAAGTTTTATAATAGTACGTCCTCGTACGCGACCTTCAAGGATTTCTTGAAGTGTGTCTTCTACTTCTTCTAAAAAGACTTCATTCACAACCTCTTCGTTTAGGTGTGAAGGCTTAAGGTCATCCGCTAATCGTTCCCACACTTTTCTACGAAGTTCCATTGGGCATTGTACGGAATCGATCCCAAGCCAGTTTACACCTCTGCCAATGAAAGGTAGTACGGTTGTTCTCACCTCAATGCCACCAACTAAGCCTGAAGTAGCGACAGATCCGCTATTTTTCAGGGTGCTGAGAATATATTGCAAGGTTGACCCACCGACAGGATCTACTGCTGCAGCCCAACGTTTTTCTCTTGTTGGTGTATTATCCTGATCAGTAACTTCTTCTCTAGAAATAATCTCTTTCGCGCCAAGCTTCTCCAGATAAGTTTTCTCACTAGAAGATCCTGTACTAGCGGTTACGTCATACCCTTTTTTTGCAAGCATATCAACAGCTAGGCTTCCGACACCGCCTGTGGCTCCTGCTACTAACACGGGACCTTGAGATGGAGTAAGTCCATTGTCTTCCAAACGTTGCACAGAGAGGGCGGCAGTCAGACCCGCTGTTCCAAGGATCATAGCCTCTCTAAGGGTTAGACCGTCTGGTAAGGGCACGACCCATTCCTTCGGTACTCGTGCTACCTCACTGAAGCCACCATGATGTCCCGTACCGAGCTCGTAGCTTGTGACAATTACTTTATCGCCAGCTTTGTACGTATTATCAGTAGACTCAATGACTGTCCCCGCAAGGTCAATTCCTGGGATGTGAGGGAAAGATTTAACCATTTGATGGTGCACGCCAACCATGGCGTCTTTATAGTTAACGCTGGAGTAAGCAACCTTAATTAATACGTCTCCCTTGGGTAAATCTTGAAGCCCTAGTTTTTTAACAGATAATGTTGCTTCATCGTTTTCTTTTGTTAGTACTAATGCTTGAAATTCGTTCATCGTAAATCCTTCCTTTCAACTATAATTTACGAAACTATCAAAGTTTATATATTCCCTTCGTAGAAAAATGTAAACGTAGTAATAAAAAAAGTCCAGTAATATATTGCATTTTGCAACTAACCCTAGTAGTATGAACTATACTGATATATTGCATATTAAAATTTCAAATACAACGTAGAATAAACACAGGGGGATTATATATGAAGGACAAGCTATCATTTTCATCGTATGCGGTTGTAGGTTTTATGCTTTTCGCACTTTTTTTTGGTGCAGGTAATTTAATTTTCCCTGCGCAACTAGGTCAGAATGCTGGTACTAATTTTTGGCCAGCGGTTCTTGGGTTTTTGCTAACAGGGGTGGGATTGCCATTACTCGGTATATTGGCAATGAGCTATTCTGGCAGTAAAAACTTGCAGGAACTAGCGAGCCGGATTCATCCTGCTTTTGGCATTACCTTTACTGTTATGCTTTACTTAACAATTGGCCCCTTCTTTGCTGCCCCAAGAACGGCAACAGTGGCATATGACGTAGGGTTCTCTTCTTTTATAAATGAAGGATCGCAGCAAACAGGATTACTAATATTTACGCTACTATTTTTCTTGGCAACCCTGTTTTTCTCTTTAAAGCCAGGGAAGCTTATAGACTATATCGGTAAGCTACTGGCTCCGAGTATTGTCGTACTACTTTTAATATTGCTTGTCATGGTAATTGCAAAGCCAATGGGCGAAATTCAAGCACCATTAGGAGACTTCCAAGGGAACGCTTTTGTTCAGGGCTTTCTTGAGGGTTACAACACGATGGACGCTCTAGCTTCTTTAGTTTTTGGCATTATTGTTATTAAAACCATCCGGTCATTAGGTGTCACTTCAACCAAAGGGGTCCTTGCTGCAACGGCGAGCTCAGGTTTGGTTGCTATTACACTTTTGGGTGTGATCTATGTTGGGATTGCCTATTTAGGTGCTGTGAGTACACAGGAACTTGGTGTCTTCACTACTGGAGGCCCTGTGTTGAGTGGTGGGGCTGCGTACTATTTCGGGCAAACTGGGACGATTTTGTTAGCTGTCATCCTTACGCTTGCTTGTTTAACAACTAGTATCGGGTTAACCACAGCATGTGCAGAATATTTTCAAACCCTTTTTCCGAAAATAGGATATAAAGCTTTTGCGATTTTCTTTACAGGGATTACTTTTATTATAGCTAATTTCGGACTCGCTAATATTATTACCTATTCTGTTCCTGTTCTGATGCTTCTTTATCCACTAGCAATCGTTTTAATGCTTTTAGCATTTTTATCAGGTTTATTCCAACACAAGAGAGTCGTTTATGCTATTACCATTGCTGTAACGTTTCTAATTAGTGTTACAGATGGACTGAAGTCATTATGTAATTCGTTGGGTATAGAGTATTTTGACTGGCTAACGCCAATTCTATCCTTCTATGAAAAGGTATTGCCATTATACAATCAAGGACTTGGTTGGTTGCTTCCTGCCTTGGTGATTGTACTTATTGCAAGTGTAGCTTTACGCGGGTTCCATGTTACGGCAAAAACGTCAGTGAAATAAAGGTTTCAACTAGTTTTGTTTTGTCATATCTATTTATAAAAAATAAAAAACGCCGGACGATAGCTAAATCGTCTGGCGTTTTTCTATTGCTTGTCATGCAGTGCTTGAAATTCATCAATCGCCCGAAGCCAATTTTCTTTCATTATAGGAGCAATGGCGTCGCTTTTACCTTCTCTCATTAATTGGATAATGGCGTGATGTTCCTCAACAGATTTCTCAGTTAGGATAATGGAGTTATGAAAGAATTGCCTTCTAACATGCGCTTGTAGGGAGGAAATAATAGAATGTATATAAGAATTATTTGCTGTATTAACAATAATTTGGTGAAAGTCCTCATCTATTTTAAGTGAAGCATAGTAGTTCTCAGATCGAATGGCATTGGCAAATCGCTCGTTTGTACGCTCCAGCAGTTCTAAGACTTCCTCGGTAATATGGGAGATAGCTAGTTCTGCGGATAACGCCTGTAATGCGGCAAGTGGTGGCAACAGGTCAAGGATAGCATCCTTTTCAACCTCTGTTACTTGTGTCGCCTTACCCGGGTACATTTTAACAAATCCCCGCATCTCTAACATTTGTAGGGACTCTCTAATTGGAGTTCTACTCACACCAAGCGCTTTGGCAAGTTCTGTATCATTCAACTTTTCACCGGGCTGTAGGGTTCCATCAATAATCCATTGTTGAATTTGCGTGAAGGCATTCTCTTTAGCAGTCTGACGCACAGGTTTGGCATGATTAGCTGGAATCGGCATATTGGTTCACCCACCTTTTTTGTTATCGTATACTATTAGTATACATGAAAAAGCTTACGAATAAAATATCCAATATATCGCTGGGTTGATAGAAAGGGAGGTGTCGTGTTGAATCACTATGAAAGAAAGGCGTATGAGGATTTGATGGAATGGAAATGGGAGCTTTTCTCTAAAACAAGCTTGTTTAAAAAGTTCTCTAAAAAAGCCCAAACAAAAATAAACGGTATCATCCCTGAAAAGGTACACCAAGTTATGACCGACGGGATCCAGCAAATGGTGAAAATGACATTATTCGGTTCCGATTTGACCACAAAAAAACCAGAGCTTGCCTATGCAAGCCTTCAGGAAAAGGATGAGCTTGTTAGAGAAAAACTAACTATATATAGAAGGACCGCAACAGTGGAAGGAGCTGGGACAGGAGCGGGCGGTATCTTTTTAGGAATAGCGGATTTTCCTTTGTTACTGTCAATAAAAATAAAATACCTATTTGAAGTTGCTGCTATCTATGGTTTTGATACAAAGGATTATTCTGAACGATTGTTTATTTTGCACGTGTTTCAGCTTGCTTTCTCAGATGAAAGAAAAAAGAGGGAGACATTCCACACGCTTGATAATTGGAATGAAAAAAGGCATGAGATAACAGAAATGGACTGGCGGGCATTTCAGCAGGAGTATCGGGATTATATTGATTTAGTAAAGTTATTGCAACTTGTCCCTGGGTTTGGGGCTATTGTCGGGGCCTATGCCAATTACAACTTATTGGACCAGCTTGGAAAGACTGCTATATACGCATACCATCTTAGATTATTTAAGGAAAGCCCGCTTGATTATGTGGAAGAGTAGGGTATAGAACATAAAAAAACAAGAGCCGATCAAGTGTGATCGGCTCTTCGTCTGTTCAAAGGAAAACTTACTACTAACATTTTTTTAATAAGGATCTGCCTCATGTCCCTTTTTAATCGCTTGTTCAGGTGCTTTTTCACTGTCCTTATTACCTAGTGGGTTCATGCTAGATCCGTCTTTCTTAGCGTTAGCAAGACCTTCGCGAAGACGACGGCCATATTCTTCATCGGCCTCTTCAGCAAGGGCGACCATTTTATCTTGGATACGTTGGTCACATTCAGCTAGATCACCAACCATATTGCCAATTAATTCGTCTTTCTCCCAATCTTTAAATTGGCGGTAGGTCTCTCCGGCTTGTTTCGTATTATCGTTACGTTCAATAGACTCCCTGACTAATTTCCCTTGGACTTTAGGGGTATGCTCTTTTCCGGTTTGTTCTGCTTCCTTTAGTCCGCCAAGTGTAGAAGGCTCGTAGTTAACATGTGGATTTTGTCCCGGTGCCTTATCGTTTTCGTAACGTAGTTGACCACCTTCTTGATTTGTGGCCACGCGCTTTTTAGCTGCGTTAATTGGTAGCTGGAGGTAGTTAGCTCCGACGCGATACCGTTGTGTATCCGAATAGGAGAAGGTACGCCCTTGCAGCATTTTATCATCGGAAAAGTCAAGTCCATCCACTAAGACACCAGTTCCAAATGAAGCTTGCTCCACCTCGGTAAAGTAGTTTTCAGGGTTTTTATTTAAGACCATCTTTCCAACTGGAAGCCATGGGAATTGGTCTTCTGGCCAAAGCTTCGTATCGTCTAATGGATCAAAATCAAGCTCAGGATGCTCTTCATCGCTCATAACCTGTACAAAAAGTTCCCACTCCGGATAGTCGCCCTTTTCAATAGCATCATACAAATCCTGGGTTGCATGATTAAAATTCGTTGCCTGAATTTCAGCTGCTTCTTTCATAGTTAGATTTTTTATCCCCTGTTTCGGCTCCCAATGATACTTAACCAGCACAGCTTCACCTTCCTGGTTAACCCACCTGTACGTATTGACGCCAGAACCTTGCATCATACGGTAGTTTGCTGGGATCCCCCAAGGAGAGTAAACAAACGTAACCATGTGAAAGGATTCAGGAGAGTTGGAACAAAAATCGAAAAACCGCTGGCTGTCTTGAATGTTGGTTACGGGATCTGGCCGAAAAGCGTGAATCATGTCCGGGAATTTCATAGCATCGCGGATAAAAAAGATTTTAAGATTGTTTCCTACAAGATCCCAGTTTCCATCCTCAGTATAGAATTTAACTGCAAAGCCGCGTGGGTCACGGACGGTTTCAGGCGAGTGATTACCATGTACAACGGTAGAAAAACGTACAAATACTGGTGTTTGTTTACCTTTATCCTGAAATACCTTTGCACGAGTGTACTTTGAAACAGGATCGTCTCCGGCTGTTCCATAGGTTTCAAAATAGCCGTGCGCTCCTGCTCCACGAGCATGTACAATCCGTTCCGGTACTTTTTCTCTGTCAAAGTGACTTATTTTCTCGATGAAGTCATAGTTTTCTAACGTAGCTGGACCGCGGTTCCCTACTGTGCGTATGTTTTGGTTATTCGTGACGGGATGACCCTGTCTGGTGGTTAATGTGTCTTCGTTTTCTATGTTCGTTTGTCCAGTCCGTGATTCTTTTTCACTCACAATATCAACCATCCTTATTAAAATATTTCATTCCCTATTAGCTTTCCCAATATTGCTTGAAAAAACTCCCTTTTTCCTGCGAAAATTCTAAAAATGAATAACCGTCGTAGTAGCTACTACAATCATAAAAATACAAGGGAGCAAAAGGAGGAATTTAGACCATGAAATTTATTCTAAAAATAGTATTTTAGTAAGGTTGGGAGGAGGTGCAAGTTAAAAAGCACTCCAAAAAAGGAATGCTTTTAATTTGTTCTTCATATTAAGTTAAACTGCTAATGTTCGTTACTAACTAGTTCAGCTTTTGCTATTAATAGAACCGCCAAAAGTAATAGGATAATAGAAATAGCGGTTGCAATAATAATCATCAATATATCTGGCTGCCCTAAGAAAAAGCTGCGAATTGCCGTAACTTGGTACGTTATCGGGTTAAACCAAGATATGAATTGAATATACACAGGTGCGCTTTCTATCGCGTAAAACGTCGGAGCTGTAAACAAAATTGGCAATGTCATTAAACCAAGGACAATGTCCCTTTGATGATAATCATTTATTCTTGTCGTTATGATAATACCTAGAGAGCACCAAAATATAATCCCTACTATTCCAAGGGATATGGCTAGTATTAAATTCGTAATGGAATAGGTTATTCCATAGAACAAAGAAAGCACGGCAAGCAGCACTCCTTGAACTAAAAACACAAAAAATGGGTAAACCATCAATCCGGTTACATAACTAAGTGGCGATATGCCATTCATAAATTTGTACCCAAGTAGTCCCCACCGCTTATCAATGGTACTTCTGTATACGGTGTGGCCCATTAAGCTGATAACTAACATCATAAGAATCCCGGGAAGTGTAAAAGCTAAGAAATCTACTTCTATACCATTGACAAGTATTCCACCAGTCATTCCTCTTAATCCAGCCATGAAGAATACGAGGTATAAAATAGGATTTAGAAAAGCATTCACGAATAACGGTTTATTGTGCCATACTGCCTTAAGTTCATTCTCTGCCAGAATAAAGGTTTTTGCCCAGTGAAAGCGGGTCCCTTTGCGAAACGTTCTAGTATTTACAAAATTTGCATCGCTTCTCAACATCCTCCTTCCTCCTTTGCTCTTGCAACTTCTAGATATGCTTCTCGAAGTCCAGGGGAAGTCCTATTTATGTCCATTACGAATACAAGTGAATCCAGTTTATTTATTATCTGGCCAATTGGTGTATTCCTTTTAATTTCTAAAACTAAAGGCTTTAAATCGTTAATCGTAACGATACCTTCAATTTCTACTAACTTCCTTTTATCTAGCTCTCCCTCATACTCAATCGTGAGTATTTCTTTATCACGATAACGAGAGATGAATTTCGTTTTAGGCTCATAAGCTACAATACTTCCTTGTTTTAAAAGCAACACGCTATCACAATAACTGTCCAATAGATTTAGATCGTGTGAAGATACAATTACTAGGCCACCTTTATTTGCTTTCTCTTTTAAATGGGACAGTAATTTCTCTGATGATTCCGCATCAAGTCCGGTAGTAGGTTCATCCAATATCATAATGTCTGGATGGTGGACGAGGGCTCTAGCAATTTGAACTCTTTGTTGCTGACCGCCCGATAATGCATCCACATCTCGATCTTTATATTCTAATAAACCAACTAAATCAAGCGCTGCAAGTGTATCTATTTTCGAGGCTTTCCTATTTTTGCCTGCCAATCTTGCGCTAACGATTACATTGTCAAATACGTTTAGATACCAATCTATTGCATGTGTCTGCTTACTCCAACCAATGTTGTGGAAAGGGGTGTTACGATTTATGAGATTTTTGTTGAAAAAGACGTCACCTTTTTTAGGCATTATTAGTCCACATATAGCGTTCAAAAAGGTAGACTTACCAGCACCGTTTGCACCGACAAGCGCTATTAATTCCCCTTTTTTAAATGTCACATCAATATCTTTAATTCCCCAAACTGTATTATCATATTGAAAACCAAGTTGGGATACTTCAATTACATTTTCGTCTAAATTCACATCCAATTAATTCACTCCTTATTTTATAATTTTATAAAATAAGGTTTTTTACTAATTCTCTAATTCCCATATGAATGCTCCTCACATTAGTAATTCGCTTTCAATTTCATTCTCAGTATAACGTACTCTTTAGCTTACAGGCGATGAATAGTTTGATTAATAAGAATAATTTAAATAGGGTGCGGGCGTATACATATACAAAGGCTGGGAGCTTTTCTTAAATAAATTTGTCTTTTTATGACTATTCTTCCGGGACAGGCTATATACATAGTAATAGAAAAACTATCGGGGGTAGCTATAAATGTTTTGGAATTTTGTTCAACAATATGAAAACCAATTAAATATTGCATTGTCTATTGTTATCCTTGCAGTGTTTTTATTACTAAGAATTCGATTCACAGCAACAATTTTTCGTTTGTTGCTGAAAATAAGCAGGAATACTTGGAATGGCTTTTTTGAACAACTGCGTACCTCTTTTGAGAAGCCTTTACAATTATTAATAGCCGTGGTTGGCATTTACTTCGCAGTAGATGTATTTCCTTATTTTAATGAGAGCAATGCACTATTTAACCATTTAGTTCGTTCATCGGTAATTTTTGCGGTGGGGTGGGGGTTGTATAACCTTTCTTCATCATCCTCTTTGTTATTTTCCAAGATTAATCATAAGTACAATGTAAAAATTGATCATATCTTAATCCCGTTTTTTTCAAAAGCGCTGCGGCTCATTATCGTAGCCATCGGTATTAGCGTTATTGCTCAGGAATTTGAGTATGATATTAACGGCTTTGTTGCCGGTCTCGGTATCGGAGGGCTTGCCTTTGCTTTAGCAGCGAAGGATGCATTAGCAAACTTATTCGGTGGAATTATTATTATTACAGAAAAGCCATTTACCATTGGAGATTGGATTAAAACACCAAGCGTTGAAGGAACAATTGAAGATATAAGCTTTCGGAGTACGAAAGTACGAACCTTTGCCCAAGCGCTTGTCACGGTACCCAATGCCACCCTTTCAAATGAGGCAATAACAAATTGGAGCAAAATGGGGAAGCGCCAAATCACATTTAAATTGTCCTTAATGTATGGAGCCAAAAGAGAACAATTGGAAGGGATAGTAAAGGAAATCCAAGTTCTCCTAAGGCATCATGATGCTATAAACAAGGAAACGATTCTAGTAAACGTGGACGCATACGGCGAAAACGGATGGGAAATCTTCCTTTATTTCTTCACAAATACTACAGATTGGGAAGAACACTTGAAAGTAAAGCAAGAAATTAACCTTGCTATTCTAGCTATTATTGAAAGAGAAAAACTCGAGATTGCCATTCCTACAAGAAAGCTTTATGTGGAGCCAGAAATGGTGAAAGGGAAGCAGAGAGAGACGTTATTAGGTCAGGAAAGCTAGCAGACTCTAGCTTTCCTGTTTTTCTTTAATTTGAATAGTGGTTTGTTTAAATGGTGCTTCTACATAGCTGTTAAGCAGGCCATTTTTACGTATCTGGTATTTGGGAATTAGTTTGAAATCGTATGTGACGGAGAAGGGATTGTTAAATGGAAATTCCTTTATTACCATGGTTTCATCATTAACCCATGTTACGGCCATCTTCTCCTGGGAAAAATGAGGGAGCGCACTGGAAAGCGGTATTCCCTTGGTGAAAAAGGGATGGCTGTTTTCACCAGGCTCATTTAAGCATAGAAACAATGATAAATTATCGCAAAACTGTAATAATGCATAGTGGTAGGAAAAAAGTTCCTCATCAAAAGAAGTGAGTAATGAGTGGATTATCTCCTGCCTTTTCTTTTCCTGCGCTACGAAATTCCTACCTGACTCTGTACCGTCCTGTTCGAGAAAACGGACATAATGTTCACTACATAATAACGCGGCATATAAATCAGTTGTTTGTATCTGATCTATCCCATGCGAATAGAGTAATGTTTTCATTGGCGCAGGGAAATCTATAAAGCTATACGGCATTTCTTTGGCGTCATTCCAAAATGGTTGTTTATCTGCTGGGATCCAACCAGCATCATGTTGCTCAATGGAAAAGATAACAGCCTCTTGCAAAGGTGAATCATTGAATGCCCCCATCTTCCACTGTTTGATAAGCTCCCCCGCGACAAGCGCATGATTATGTTGTTCAATAAAGATAAAGTCATGCTCGCGTTCTCGAATGATCACAATTATGCATCCTCTCTTAGCAAAGAAGTTTTATAATTCCATTATATCATTTCGGATGTATCACGACACAACTCGAGTGATAGTAGCTCCGCTGATTCTTGTGCTAAGGCGATGTGCCTCTGATCAAGGCCGATAACCTAGCCTGAAGGACCAATAACATAACCTAAATCATTTCAAGTATGCTATACTAAATTAGGTTACAATAAGTAAGTTAGTTTTATAAAGTTCCTTTTTATAAATGAAGATATATAGGAGTGATTTCATGGAAAGAAAGTTTTTTACTGAACCGGCAACATATGTTGGAGAGCTCTCCATTAATGTGACAGACCTTCAACAAGCTATAGAGTTTTATCAAACCGTTATAGGCTTTCAGGTTTTGGAGAAGACTGAAGGAGCAGCAAGGCTTTCTGCGAATGGAAAAACAGCCATATTAACGCTTGAAACACCAGAAAATGTAACGGGAAAAGAGCGGAGAACGACTGGGCTTTACCATTTTGCTATCCTTTTACCGAACAGAGCTGCACTGTCTTCCTTTCTGGAGCATGCTCTCAAACAAGGAGTACAGCTTGGTGCTGCTGATCATGAGGTGAGTGAAGCACTCTATCTCTCAGATCCCGATGGCAATGGGATTGAAGTTTATTGTGATAGGGACTCAAGTGGGTGGAATTGGACTGGTGATCAGGTTAAAATGGGAACAGATCCACTAGATGGTGATGGGCTTTTAGCGGAAGAACATAAAGTTTGGAGTGGATTACCGGAGGAAACAATTCTCGGTCATATCCATCTACATGTTGCTAATTTAGAAGCATCAGAGGTTTTTTATTCTAAAGGGTTAAACTTTTCTGTGGTAACACGATATCCTGGAGCATTATTCATTTCAACAGGCGGTTACCATCATCATATTGGGCTAAATACTTGGAATGGCGAGGGAGCTAAAGCCCCAAGACCAAACGGGGCTGGATTAAATTGGTTTACGCTTGTATTCCCTAATGAAAATGCTAGAACAGAGACAGTTAAACGGCTTATAGAAGCACAAGTAAAAGTGAAGACATACCCTGAATATAGTGAAGTGAAGGATCCTGCAGGAAACACGATTCGCCTCGTGTTATAGTTACTAACATATAGCAAGGGGGGTCTCCTATTTTCAAGTTGAAATAAACTTGAAAACTTTCGAAGACGGGAACTGGGGTATGGTTTTCTAGGGGAAAAATCTCATTCAGAAAAAGGACGTGGTAGGGCTTGGCTTATTTACTTTTACTGGTAGGATTTGTATTACTAATTAAAGGAGCGGATTTGTTTGTTGATGGCTCCTCCAATATTGCAAGGCTTCTCAGAGTGCCGCCCATCCTTATTGGTTTAACCATAGTTGCTTTTGGAACAAGTTCCCCAGAAGCAACTGTAAGTATAATTGCGGCAATGGAGGGGAGCTCCGATGTATCGTTGGGTAATGTAATCGGAAGTAATATATTCAATCTCACACTTGTTATAGGGATAGCGGCCATTATTTTCCCTTTAAAGGTGGAAAACGAAACGATCCGTAAGGAGATCCCCTTTACATTACTAGCAGGCGGTGCACTTTTAGTAGTCATAAATGATACTTTTTTACAGGACCACAGCAATAATCTGATAACCCGTAGTGATGGTCTTATTTTCCTCTTATTTTTATCTGTTTTTATGTACTATGTAATTGAAGTAGCGCTTAAAAGCCGCCAAGACAGTCAAACAGAGGCTATTCCAGATGAGATTAAGTGGGGTAAAAATATTGGGCTTACTATTTTGGGGCTTGCTGGAATCGTTTTTGGTGGGGAGCTTGTTGTTAGTAATGGTACAGAAATTGCTTATGCAGTAGGGATGAGTGAAACGTTGGTCGGCCTCACGATCATTGCGATAGGGACCTCGCTTCCTGAGCTTGTAACTTCTATCACGGCAGCTTTGAAAAAGCAAAGCGATATTGCACTTGGAAATATTGTCGGTAGTAATATCTTCAATATTTTGTTTGTGCTTGGTGCTTCTTCTGTTATCACACCACTTTCTGTTAGCAGTAAAGTTGGGATAGACGTTGTGATTATGCTTCTTTTAACAATATTGTTGCTCGTGTTTTCGCGGACAAATTTCCGTGTTGGAAAGCGAGAGGGAGCTGTATTAGCAATTTTTTATGCGGTGTACCTCGTTTATATTATATTGCGAAATTAAAAAGCCACATAGGAGGCCCCTATAGGTAGGGAGCCTCTTATGCGGCTAGCACTTTTTAAGAATTTCTTAACGGTCGCTGGAGCTTTTGTTTGTCTAGCTTCTGGAGCGCCATAAACTAGGTGACTTCCCGAATCGCCCTACAATAAGTCATCATCGATTCGTCCCTCATCGTGATTCCTTTATCTTGGTTGATTCGGTCCAGCACTACGTTTCTAAACGGCGCCCAGCGCTTTTCTTAGCGATACCAAGCTGCTGCGGCTTCTACTTCACTGAATGTTAGCTGGTGCCCGTGGTTTTCCCAGTGTACTTCTACATCTGCGGAAGCCTCTTGTAGTAGTTGTTGTAAATCTATTGATTCTTGAGATGGGCATATTGGATCATTGGTCCCTGCTGTGATCAAGACCTTCTTGCCACTTAAGTCAGGTAGACTAATTCCTCTGCGTGGCACCATAGGATGGTGCAGTATCGCAGCGTTTAATGCGTCCTTATAATGAAACATTAAACTTGCGGCAATGTTAGCACCGTTGGAATAGCCAACTGCGGTAATTGCGCTTCGGTCAAACTCATATTTCTCGGAAGCTTCATCCAGAAATTGATTTAATTCTTCTGTACGAAAAATGAGATCCTCTTCATCAAATACGCCTTCAGCTAAGCGTCTAAAGAATCTAGGCATTCCATTTTCTGAAACATTCCCTCTTACACTTAATACATTCGCTTCGGGATCAATTTTATCAGCTAATGCAAGCAAATCCTGCTCAGTACCTCCAGTACCGTGTAACAGTAGTAGAGTAGGTCTTTGTGGGTTACTGCCCTTCTTAAAGATATGTTTCATTCCCATGCTCCTTTCCGTGTTTTAGGCTTTGAGGCCCACTTTTTTCAATGTCTCTATTACAACACGCATATCCTCTTTACTAACTCCTTCGAATAAATTCTCAATCACTTGTTGATGCTTTGGAAAAATTTCCTGCATTAACTGCGTACCTTTGTTAGTAATCTGGATATACACAACACGCCGGTCTTCCATACAATGTTCTCTTTCTAGTAAGCCTTTTGTTTCCAGTTTATCAATAACGTAGGTGATGGAGCCGGTGTTGATTAGGACTGCTTCAGATATTTGCCTAACCGTTTGGCGCCCCTTGTGAAAGAGTGTCTCCAGGATGGCAAATTCAGATGTTTTCATACCATAACTCTGGATATCTTGTTTTACTCGCTCTTGTATTGTTTTAGAGGATTTCATTAATACAACGAATGCTTTTAATGAAAGGTTATCGGCCACTATGCTCATCCTCCTTATATATATTTAATTAATGTATTATTAATTAAATATATATAACAATCTCTTCAAAGTCAATGGAAAGCAAAACACTGTTATCTTTATCCCGGCTTAACTGGCAATATAACACGGACCTAAAGAATGTGAGAAGTCAAGCATCCTAAGTGGGGGATCAACTGCCAGTAAAGGCCCGATTCGTTCAGCTAGCATTTGATGGGGAAGTGGGAACCCCACCAAATGAAATTTCCCTTTATTGGAGCTTTTTTTGCAGCTCTCTCTTTTGCTGTAAAAGGTTTTGGAAGATACTGTCCAATTCCTCGGAAGGTTCTATACTTAGCCTGCTTAATGTCTCCGTTATTCTTGTTTCAATGACGAAAAGTTCTTCTTCAACTTGGCTTGGCGATTCTGAAGCACTGTCATTTTTATAGGTTTGATAATCGCCTTCTACAATGTGAAGGGTACTGTCTTCAATGGAAAAGACGCGACTGGCAAGATGCTCTATAAAGCGTCTATCATGGGACACCACAATGATAGTACCTTCATAATCTGACAGTAAATTTTCTAATGCTTCTACTGCTTCAATATCTAAATAGTTAGTTGGTTCGTCTAAGACTATCGTATTAATATCATTTAGGAGTAGTTTTGCGAGTGCTACTTTAACGCGCTCTCCACCACTTAAGATATCCACTTTCTTATACACATCATCACGAAAAAAACGTAGCCTGGCAAGAACAGTACGGATTATTGTTTCCTCTTGACTGGATGTTTCGCTAACATTTTCTATAATGCTTTTTTCCTTGTCTAGAATATCAAGGTTTTGACTAAAGTAACCAATTTTTATGGCAGGGGAGTGTGTAACACCCGGAGCTTCCTTAATAAGCTTTTTTATAAGTGTGGTCTTTCCACTGCCATTTGGTCCAATAATGGCTACTTTATCACCACCAGATATTGTAAAGCTCGCATCCTTCCACAGTGTACGTTGCCCTACTTTTGCGGAAATTTCTTCGGCACGTAAAATGATCCGGTTGCGAATGCGATCTTTATTTGGTAATTGCATTTTAATTGGTGCAATTTCCTTAACTTTATCGGCCTTTTCTAGCTTATCTAATCTGGTTTCAATTGCTTTTGCTGTTTTGCGTAGTTTCTTTTGTTTGTTTGCAAAATATGGCTTTGCACCCGTAATCTTCGCCTCTGAATTACTTGTATGTTTCGGCTTCTTTGTTGCTCGCTGGGCCTTTTGCTCTTTAATCTCAAGCGCTTCTTCCAGTTGTTTCTTCTTTTTTTCATACTGGGCGTGAGCCTGTCGCTTTTGTTCTACTTCTTGTTCCTTCTGGCTTGCATAATCAGAATAATTTCCTTTGTATTCTGTTATGGTTCCTTCATCTAGCTCCCAAATTTTATTGCAAAGTGCATCAAGGAAGGCCCTGTCATGCGAAATAACTACCATGGCCCCTTGTCGTTTTTTCAGTTGTGTTTCCAGCTTCTCGATATGGGTTGTATCAAGATTTGTTGTAGGTTCATCAGCAAAGATTAGTCCAGCATTTTGGGAAAAAGCATCGTTAATATATTCCTGGGTCACCTCTCCGCCACTCTTTATCGTATCTGTTCGTTTTAATTGTGGGATGTGAGCGATAGATGTGTGGGCTGTTACGAGCCCATTGTCAGGTGCTTTTTTACCTGCGAGTACCTCAAGTAATGTTGTCTTTCCACTTCCGTTATTCCCTACAAGGCCAATACGATCCTGTGCATGTATGGCAAGGTATTCTAGCTGGACTAAACGACGATCCCGGGCATCAATGTTTATATCGCGTGCTTCTATCAAACGCATAATATCCTCTCCGTTCCAGTTTATTAAGACTTGTATAATTCATTTGCAAAAAGGCCACGTCTAGCTCTAGCGCCCAGAGACTAGCGTGACTTCCCTCACCTCCGTACGATAAGTCAATATCAGCTCCCTAAGGTCACTGTATTTCCTTTATCTCCTGCGGTTCACTCCAGTCCGTACGTCTCTAAACAGTCGCTTCCGCTTTTGCTTTGGAGACAAAAAAGCCTCCTATTCGTTTTTAGAATAGAAGGCAGCATGCAGGTGTAGCACAAAAAAGGATACTTCCCCCTTGTGCAGTTATCCAAATACATGAAACAATCCTATTCTAAAACATTCATAAGTGGCATGTTAGAAAAACTCGCATTCGCTTGTCTTTTAGAGAATGTGCACGTTTTTCTTATACTTTGGTCTTCAAAATTTTAACTAAGTCGTTATTGCTTCCTAGCTAAAATTTTATACTTCCCAACGTGCCAAAAAGACAGATCTGGTCTGTTTTTCTTCTCATACCTATGCAGATGTTTTTAAGTGAAATAGGATTATAACTTCATGTACCCGGGTCACCCTTTCGTTTTAAGTTAGTGCTATTATATAAGAAACAAGGTGTGCTGTCTAGATTGAAAGGGGGAGATTTTCCATGCTTATATGGATTAATGGAACGTTTGGGTCAGGGAAGACAAGCACTGCTTACGAATTAAAGCGGAGATTGAAACAAGCCTGTGTCTATGATCCGGAGCGCTTCGGGTTCGCTTTAATGAAAAACGTTCCTAAAGAACTCGCCAAAAATGATTTTCAGGATTATCCGCTATGGCGGGAGGCAAACAGAGCGTTACTAAAAGAGCTTGCTCATAACTATAACGGTATTATCATTATTCCAATGACGCTAACAAACAAGGCGTACTTTGAAGAAATCATTGGAAATTTAAGAGATGATGGCATTGAGGTAAAACACTTTACCCTCATGGCGTCTAAAGATACAGTAGCTAAAAGACTTCGAAAAAGACTTGAAGGAAGAAGGTCATGGGCGTATCAGCAAATGAAAGAAAGAATGAGAGAGTTGGAGGATAATGTGTTTGCTACGCATCTTGATACAGATAACTTACCCGTTGATGGTGTAGTAGAGGTCGTTGCTAAACGGTCTGGCATTTCACTTTTACCTGACAAGCGCTCACGGCTAAGGAAAAAGGTGGACCGGTTAAAAATTATGCTCCAGGAAATCAGGTAAGTGCTTTACAAACAGAAAATAATTATATATAGTGAACATACCTAATAATTCTAGGTAGGTGAAAAAATATGTTTAATCGGGAGTTAGTGAAAGGCAGTACCTCTTTGCTTGTATTACAGTTGTTGGATGAACGGGATATGTACGGTTATGAACTTGTAAAGGAAATGGATCAGCGTAGTGAGCATAACCTGCAAATTAAGGAAGGTACCTTGTATCCGGCACTACATAAGCTGGAGAAGCAGGAGTATATTGAATGCTATTGGCAAAACCAGGAGAAGGGGCCTGCACGTAAATATTATCGGATTACCGATCAGGGGAAGGCAATGCTTGAGGAAAAGACGAGTGAATGGCATCGTTATGTTCAAGTAATGAATAACCTGATTCGGAGAAACGAAACATGAATGAGGCAGCAAAAACCTTCCAAGAGAAATTAGCAGATGAGCTTGATGACCATCCGGATAAAGAGTCGATTCTGGCTGAATACCAGGCCCATATTTATGAATTAGAACAAGAGACGGGAAAAAGCTCTTATCCCATATTAGTGGAAAGACTAGGGGAGCCGGAGGAAATAGCCTCGTTATGGAAACAGGAGGCAGCGATTACGCCTAAGAAAACACAGTGGCTTTTTGTAATCTTAAATGTGGCAATTTTTTTAGGTGGCGCTACCTTAACTATTATTTATCATCTATTCGATTGGAATTGGACAGATATTCTTTGGGAAGGCCTCACTAAAGCAGCGTCTCTCATCATGGTGATCTACACTTTTTTTTGGGGATTGCTTGGCTATGAGATAGGCAAGGAATTTGGTGAAGCAGGAAGAAAACTGTTGAAAAAAACGTTTCTTATCTGTTTAATCCCTAATCTGGTCTTAATGTATTTAGTTATATTTAAATTTATTCCACATAAATGGTTTGAACCATTGATAAGTTTGCCGTTTATTATGGCGTGTATCGGATTTACGATCGTATTATATCCCGTCAGTCGACTTGGGTATAAATGGGGACGGAAGAAATCTGTGTAAGGTATTTCCTTCCTTCTGTCCCAAACGGATATTTTTTTACCTATATACATAGAATCACTATGCATATAGAATTACAAAGTATGCTTGGAGGAAATTCCATGAAAGTAGAAGTGACAAGAAAAGACTTTCTGTTTTTAGTCGTGTGCATAGGGCTCGGCGTGTTAGCGGAAATTAGCTTTTTCCATGGACGTATTGGCGTCTCGTATTTGTTGTTTGTTGCCGGATTTTACAGCGTTCTTTTTTATCGCACTGGCTTTGCTTTTTATCATAGGAGAATCGGCTTACTCTTAATGCTCATGATTTGGATATTGGCAGGGAGTTACCTCTATTACGATTCGATTTTGTTTTATGGTCTGAATTTAGTTGTCATCCCTTTATTGATGTATTTACATGTCATTTTAATTACAACACCAGAAAACTATAATTGGGCATCGAGTTATTTTATCGCGGTATTAAAATCAAAACTAGAGCAACTGTATCAGTATATTTCTGCCTTTTTTCAAAGTATCTTCAACCGTCTGTTTAAGAACGTGAAGGACGGAACATCTAAAGTAATGATTCGCATTTTGATTGGGATTGGCTTTAGTTTACCGCTTCTGTTTGTTGTTGGCGCTCTTTTAATGTCAGCCGATTCAGTATTTGAGGAAATGCTCGTATCCTTGCCAGCGTTTCTGTTGCAGTTAAACTTTCTTGAAGGCTTCTTCCGAACGTTATTTGTCATTATAGCTGCACTCTTGTTTTTCGGTCTGTTTCAGGCGATTCGCATGAAGCGGTTCCCAAAACAATCTTATGATCCCTATAAAAAAGTGACCGAATGGGAAGGCGTTACATCGGTTACCATTCTTTCAATTTTAAATCTCTTGTACGGCCTTTTTGCAGCTGTTCAGTTTACCTATTTCTTTGGAGGCAGCCTGGAGGAAGGATTCACTTATGCAGAGTATGCAAGAAGAGGGTTCTTTGAATTGAGCATGGTCACATTAATCAACTGGACGTTGTTAATCAGCTTTTTGACCTTTGTTAAAGCATCCACAAAAGTTAACCGTGTATTAAAGATCCTTTATACTTTGTTAATTGTATTCAGCGCCATTTTGCTCGCATCTGCTTACCAGCGATTAAGTATGTATGAAGCAGCCTATGGTTATACCATTGATCGAGTGTTGGCACATGGATTTATGATACTGCTTATGGTTATTTTTGCGTACACCTTAATAAAAGTATGGCTTGAAAAAGTCTCTCTGTTACATTTTTATTTGATAGGAGCCATTCTGTTTTATACAGGGCTAAATGCAGTTAATGTAGAGCAGGTTGTGACCAAGCAAAACATTGCCAGATACGAAATGACAGAGAAGGTAGATATTGATTATTTAAATTCACTATCTTATACAGGCTGGGATGGATTATTGGAAATCTATAAATCAGACCCGAATTACTTGGGATTGAAACCAATGCTGACGCAAATAGGGGAAAGGCTACGCCAGAAAGAAGAAGCGCCGTGGCAATCGTATAATTTTAAACGACAAGAAGTCATGCAAAAGTTTAAGGAAATGGGCTTTTAATAAGATAAAAGGGAAGGAGATGTTTTCGATGGGGAAAAGTGTCCCAAAGCATGTGGCGATTATGATGGATGGAAACGGAAGATGGGGAAAACAACGAGGCCTGACGCGAAGTGAGGGCCATTATGCTGGCGCGAAAACGATGGAAAAAATTATTGATACCAGCATTGACTTGGGTATTGAAGTTCTTACACTTTATGCTTTTTCTTCTGAAAACTGGTCAAGGCCAATGGAAGAAGTAAACTACTTAATGCATCTGCCTGTTAAGTTTTTTAAACAGAAGCTTCCTGAGTTTCAAAGACGCAATATTGTTGTCCGTATATCCGGTAATTTAGAAGCGCTCCCTACTCGAACAAAAACGGCCTTGAAGAATGCGGTAAACGAAACAGCGGACAATACAGGATTGATCGTAAATTTCGCTTTTAACTATGGCGGGAGGGACGATATTTTGCAGGCGGTACGACATATTGTTAAGGAATTGCAAGACGAGAAGATGGATCTCACGCAGTTAAATGAACAAGTCCTCCAGCAATGTTTATACACAAGAGAACTTCCGGATCCGGAGTTGGTTATACGAACAGGCGGGGAAAAGCGGATGAGTAATTTTCTGTTATGGCAGTCTTCCAGCGCGGAGCTATACTTTACAGACGTCTTTTTCCCTGACTTTGATGGTCCGTTATTAGAAAAAGCAGTTCGTTTTTATCAAGAGAAAAACTCCGAACTTATTGTTTAAGCGTTTAGTAAATAAAAATAACGTTATTGGCGGATAATGCCACTAACGGTAAGATATCGGAAGTCTCCCTTTAAGGGGAGCAAAGATTACTATAATCTACCAGAGTGCATGGCGCTAGGGTGGATTATTTTTGTTTAGCAGCCTCTGTCATTTGATGCCAAATCGATCCTTTGGCACGCTCTCCACCTTGGATTCGAGCCAATGCCATTTTAACTTGCATTCTTACCTCGAACTCTGGGTCCTGTAATGCGTCGTTTAAGGCAGGGATTGCTGTTTCATCTCCGAGTTCGTAAAGGAACATGGCTGCCCGCCAACGGACAAGACGACTTTTGTCGGTCAAGGAATTGACCATTTCTGGCATCGCTTCTTCAAAGCCGAGATCAGATAGACAATCTCCAGCCGTTCTTCTAACATTAACTGCCTTGTCTCTCAATGATTTGTATAAATATGGCAATACCTTTTTCTCTTCAATCATACCGAGATAGGCGGTGGCTAGTCTTCTAATTGAGGCCTTTTCATCATCCAAAGCTTTATCTAGCACAGGTAAGTCAGCTTCAGTAGGGTCCATTCTATCTAGCGCTGCATAACGATCCTTCCAGTTAGGAGCTTCCATCATTTCTAATGTTACCTTATGATAAAACGTTCGATTTCCCGTTGCATCGTTATTTAAAGCAAAGTGTACGAGTTGAGCGAGGCGTGTCTCGTCATAGCTGGCGTTTATTTCCTCCACCACCTCTGAACCGATCTCTTTGAGGTCGCCATAGCGAGGCGATTGTTCAACCCATTTTCGTTCCATCAACATATTATCAGTAGCTTCAGAAGCCTTCAAGGCAGCGTTCATAAAACGTTCTGGAAGCCCAAACCGTTCCTCTGTATCGCCTTCTTCGAGTTTTACCTGCATAGGAATATAGCGGAACATTTGAATATAGACATGTACCTCTCCAAAAGCCTTTTCCTGTTGCTCGCTGTTTGCTTCTTGCTGTTCTTCAGTTGGCTGCTCAGAAGAACCTAATGTTTGACGAACTGCTGGAAGAATCTCCTCCCATGGCGTTCGGGGGTTTCTTTCCAGTGCAATAAAATCAACAACACGGTAAAGCCCTTTAACCCCATCTATTTGAAATAAACTACGGACATAAGCTGGAGCATCATCCATTTTATCTTCGCGCTTATAATTCTCTGTTTGGCCATCAGGCATTTTTTCATCCACATTTATTTTCATAGAATAGGGGCTTGGTGTCGGTTCGATCGAGATAATTTTCATGCGCTAACTTCCTCCTCTTCACGTCCTTATACTGTCTATATTTTAACAAAGAGCAGGATCATTATCCAGCCGGTTAGCCCATCTCTTGGTTGCCTATTGACATTCATTTCGATTCGAAGTATAGTTGGTTACACAAGTATACAACCAACCATCCTGAGAGGAGGTTCTGTAGTGAGAGCGGTTTTAGATGAGTCCCAACCAATATTTCAACAAATAGCCGATATGATACGAGACGATATAATAGATAGAGAGTTTAAAGAAAATGAAAAGGTCCCCTCAGAAAATGAATTATCACAGTTCTATAACATTAATAGAGCAACAGTAAGGAAGGGTCTCCAACAACTTTTAGATGAAAACCTTATTTATAAAAGGCGGGGTATTGGCATGTTTGTTAAAGAGGGAGCAAGAGAAAGCTTGGTGAAGGAAAGACAGAAGCAATACGTGCAGGACTATATAAAGCCTTTGTTAGATGAGGGAAACAGGCTCGGATTGAATGTAGATTCTATTATTCAGTTAATGAAGGAGGAGACAAAATGATAAGGCTAGAAAATGTGACATTTGCCTATAGTGAGGAAACAATTCTAGAGGAGATTGCTTTCACCGAGGAAGAGCCTGTTATTACAGGACTTTGGGGAAGGAACGGCTCTGGTAAAACCACCCTCATGAAATTACTCGCCGGCCACCAAAAGCCCACAGCCGGGAATATTGAAGTATTTGGTCACTCCCCTTTTAATAATCTAGATATAGTGAAGGATATTTGCTATATGGAAGAGGATCATCCTTTCAGTATCATCTGGACTGTAGAAGATGCTCTGAGGTTTGGCCGTTATTTTAATCCAAATTGGCATCAGGAAACCGCTGACCGACTATTAAAGCTTTTCAATCTCCCAAGAAATAAAAAGGTAACAAAACTGTCCAAAGGAATGAAGACAGCTGTTCAGATTACAATTGGCCTTGCTAGTCATGCGAAGGTCACGATCTTGGATGAACCGACAAACGGATTAGATGCAGGTATACGTAAGAAATTCTATCAAGCATTGAAGGAATCCTATGAAGAAAACCCGCGTTTCATCTTACTATCCTCCCACCACATAGAGGAAATCCAGCCACTCTGTGAGTCCTTGGTCGTTATCCACAATCAGAAGATTTTCCTTCATGAGGAGATGGAGATAATTAGGGGAAAGGGGTTCTGGCTAACAGGTAATCAGGAAAAAGTAGAAGCGGTCATAAAGAATGAGCGTGTCTTGGAGAGAAATACGATGGGTAAAATGCTCAAGGTGATGATGCTTGCCACATATTCTAAAGAGTGGGAACAGATCGCAAGGGAGAACGGGTTATCTGTTGAAAAGGCACAGGTACAGGACTATCTACTAAATCTAACAGAAGGGGGTGTGCTTGATGAGCATAACTAGTGGAACAACAAGAATGGTTTACGAAGATGCCAGGTGGTTTTTCCTAAACGTCTTGATTCTCTCCGTTACCCTGCCGCTGACTGTTCTTTGGATCGTTTTAGGCTTAATATTTGATATGAGTGAAGCGATTGGCTCTATAGCTGGTCCTGCTTACTTCTTTATTCCGAGCTTTGCAATATTTGGGTTTAAGACACTATTACCAATTGGAGTAGGAATGGGCAGCACAAGGTTACAGATTTTGAAATCCTTCTATGGGGTTGGAATCTTATCTGTTGCGGTTGTGGTATTTATTTTGAATGTGCTCCAATTCAGCCTTGTGACATTAAGTGATTGGAAGCTCAATTTCAGGGGAGTTTTACATCCTGGAGAAATCTTTTATAAAGACTATCATTTCTTGTCCTATCTATGGCTCGATATGATGACAGCTCTCTTTCTATTTGGAATGGCCTTTCTCCTATTTAGCTTATTTTACCGATTAGGATTGGTAAGATTGACACTATGCTTTATGGCTATCGTTATTCCTGTTATGTTTCTATATTATGGTGGCGTGCTAGCTCCTCTTATAGAATCGCTAACATCGTTTGAATGGCGCGGGAATGTCGTTGCCATTATATTAGGCGCATTTGGAGCTGTCGGGCTAGCTATCACATATCCAATGATGCGAAACGCACCACTAAAACCAAGATCAGCCAAATCTTAAATACGTGTTTTTATATAAAAGGGGCTGGAATTCCTATGACGGGTCTTCCAGTTCCCTCATTTTTTGCGTGAAAAGGGTAGCAAATTTTTCTCTATCCTCATGCGTAAATGGCTTTGGCCCTTTTGTCCGTTTTCCGCTTTTTCTTTCCATCGCACTAAGATACCGTGTCTGGAGAAGCTGGTCAATATTTTCATTGGTATAAGCAAATCCTGTATGATGAAGAACATGGCACTTCTTGGCAAGTGCAAGGGAAGCAAGACCGTAATCTTGTGTGACAAGTACATCTCCGTGATCTGCTAGTTTCATGATCCGATAATCCGCTGATTCAGCTCCGGTATCAACATAAATATTTTCGACTCCTTCAGGGTGTTGTTCATTCGAATAATGTGCAAAGCTAGAGACAAGGATAACGGGAATCCCTTTTTCTAATGAAATGTTAATAATGGTATCTTTTACTGGACAAGCATCTGCGTCTACAATCACTTTCATGTAATCACCTCCTATGTAACCAAAATTATAGCACATCAAAGAACAGCTGAACTATTCTGAAAAAAACACTTGCAATTTTAGGGTATGTTTATATATGATGTTTTATAATCATGCACCTAAAGGGGGGATTTGATGAGGTTAGTACGCCCGTCAAATGAATGGAAAGAAGAGCACCGGCAATATGTGAAAGAATGGGGTCCATCTCGCATGATCCCCAGTAGTTTTAACCTCACGGGGCACGATACATACGAGGAATATTTAAATGCCCTGCATGTGAGGGAAAGCGGGCAAGGGAAGTGGGTGCCAAGCTCTAATTACTTCCTAATTAACGAAAATGATAGGATAGTTGCAATGGTGGATATCCGGCATGAACTGACAGAGTATTTATGCAATGTGGGTGGACATATTGGCTATAGTGTAAGACCTAGTGAAAGACGTAAGGGTTATGCGACACGTATTCTCGCGGAAGCTTTGTTGAAATGTAAAGATCTAAAAATTTCGCGCGTCCTTGTTACTTGTGATGAGGATAATATTGGGTCTGCTAAAACCATTCTAAACAATGCTGGTATAGAAGATAAAAGCTTTCTTGATACAGATGGCACGATAAAACGGAGGTTTTGGATTGTTAATGAGTAGGGATGTAAATGACATCGTTATGGATCAAATGGTCGCATCAGATTGGCCAGAGGTGAGATCCATATATTTAGAAGGAATTGAAACAGGAAATGCAACATTCGACACAGAGGTCCCAAGCTGGGAAGAGTGGGATCAGAAGTATTTACAAGACTGCAGATTATTAGCTAAAATCGGAAAAGATGTTATTGGTTGGGCAGCGCTTCTCCCCACTTCGAGTAAAAAAGCATTCGCAGGAGCTGCGGAACTCAGTATTTATTTGAGTAAAGCAAGTACAGGAAAAGGAATTGGTACAAAGCTAATGACCTATATGATTGCTGAAAGTGAAGCAAAAGGGTTTTGGACATTGCAATCGGGGATATTTCCAGAAAATAAGGGGAGCATTCGCCTCCATGAAAATGCTGGGTTTGTAGAAGTAGGAGTTCGTGAACGCATTGGTAAATTGAATGGTGTTTGGCGCGATGTAGTTCTTTTGGAAAGAAGGAGCCGCGTTGTTGGATTAGATTAATAGAGAGTATATAAATTAATGTCTGCTATGCAGGCATTTTTTTGATTGTTCAAAAAAGGGTGGTTTGCTCTTGTTTTTTTATTGAGAAAATTATATACTACATTACACGACTAATGCACTAAGTTAGCTAAAGGAGGTTGCTGGTTTGCATTTACTTTCAGATGGCACGAAGCCCATCTATGTCCAAATTGCGGAATGGATTGAAACAGAAATACTCAATGGAAATTTTCAAGGAGATGACAAGGTTTATTCGCAATACAAGCTTGCAGAAATATTTACAATCAATCCGGCAACTGCAGCAAAAGGGCTAACGATCCTTTCTGATGAAAAGATTCTATACAGCAAGCGTGGCTTGGGGAAGTTTGTTACCCCAGAGGCGAGACAGTTAATTTTAGATAAACGAAAAAACCATACATTAAAAGGATTATTAGATGAGGTGGCATTAGAGGCAACACGATTAAGTGTAGGGGAATCTGAGCTACAAGAAATGCTTCGGGAGAGCATGGAAAAGATAGAGGGGGAAGAGCAATGAATGTAGTGGAATGCGAAAAGGTCACAAAGAAGCAGGGCAGTGTAGTTGCATTAAATGAACTGAACATCCAAATAAAGAAAAATACCATTACTGGGCTGATTGGCCGAAACGGAGCTGGAAAAACAACCTTATTAAAGATTCTCGCTGGTCTTTGGAGGCCAACATCCGGCCATGTAGAGGTGTTAAGTGTAAACCCATTTAATAGTCTGACTGTTTCTGCCAACGTTGCCTATATTGATGATTCAATGGACTTTCCGAATACGCTTACCTTGTCAGAGATATTGCAGGCGGGTAAACGTTTTTACGGCAATTGGGACAGTCAGCTGGCAGAACGCTTATTCGAGTATTTTTCCTTCCATCCGAATCAATTACATACCCATCTTTCAAAAGGGAAAGCGAGCACCTTCAATATGATCTTTGGATTGGCTGCACGTTGTGAAATTACCTTGTTTGATGAACCAACTAATGGGATGGATGCTTCAGTAAGAAAGGACTTCAATAGGGCCTTACTAAAGGATTATCTTGCACACCCAAGAACGATGATTATTTCCAGCCACCATTTGGAAGAACTGGAGGAGTTATTAGAAGACATACTTGTAATAAAAAATGGAAAAGAATTACTTCATGAGCCAATTGATGTGATTCGCAATTATGCAATAGGCTTAACTGGCAGATCCGAATTGGTTAGACAATGGGTAACAGATAAGCAAGTATTGTATACAGAAGAGGTTGGGGCAAATACCTGTTATGCAGTAGTGAAAAGTGAAGGGATACCTCTGGAAAAAGCGAAGCAACTCGGTATGAAAGTCACACCAGTATCAGCAAGTGATGTCTGTGTCTATCTAACAAACCGCACGACAGGGGGGATCGACGATGTCTTTAAATAATATGTCACTTGGTACATTGGTTGGAAAGCAATACCTCTTTAAATGGAAGGCATTTTCAGGTGTGTTTAATTCAATGATAGCCTTACAGCTGCTTGCGATTGTTTTTAGTGCTGGTGGGATAGGGCAAACAGGCACAAGTACGGGAAGTGTAACGATTGATTTGTATTATTACTCTGTTGATAATGTGGTCGGTTTTACTATGGTATGGGCCTTCTTCAAATCTATCCTAATTACTACGAAGTCGTATCGGAATGACGATTATCTTTTCGTCACAAATCGTTTGAGCAGTAATTTAGCTAATATTCTTTTCATTTTCTCAGCCAGTGTAGTTGCAGGACTAACAGCTATTTTCTCTGGATATGTAATCCAAATGATTCAGTATGTTCAAGGAAATACATTTTTAACAGAAGCCAATCCACTAACTCTTGGTGAGTGGTTCACTGGGGCATTTGCTACAATATTGTACATTCTCTTTATAGGTGCACTCGGTTATTTAATAGGCAGTGTTGTACAGTTGCACCGTACGTTAGTTATTATTATCCCTGTTGCACTCCTAGGTTTCCTTTTTGTCTATGACTTTAATGAACCTGGTATGATATTAATGTTTAAGTTTTATTTCAAAGAGAATATTTTTTGGTTATTTGCAATGAAAATTTTAGGAACCGTTTTACTGCTTTTTGCAGCAAGTATGCTCGTTTCTAATCGTCTGGAGGTTAGGAAATGATAAACAATAGCGGAGTATTTGCTCCATTATTAATCCTTTTTGTTTTAATAGGGGGAGCTCTCTTATTAATTAGGTTTATTAGTAAACACTTTCCAGCAATGCGGCGAAAAGAAAGATGGCTACTGCCCATTTATGGTGCCGTTCTAGTCGCCTGTGGAATTATCCTCGCTTTTTTAGAACCGTTCGAAGAGGGCACAGCAAGTGGTGAAGAGGAGAGGCTGAGCAGTCTTTCGCTCTATAGCTATATAGAGTCTGGAAATATAAAAAAAATCGATTCGGAATATATCCGCAAAGAGTGGGGTTTCACCCATACGGATGGGGATCTGCGAATATCCTCAGAGCCGAGTCATGAATTTATGGCTTCTATTTTTGTGGAAAAGGTCCCTGGATTAGAAAATAAAGTTGAAGTTACGTACTATGAAACACCACTGTATGTGGATGGAGAGGATATGAGCAATTATATCAGACCGCCAGAAGCAACACTCTCCAAGGGCTTATTAAAATTAAACAATCCCGTTGAACATCAGTATGTAGAGCTTTATACCTTTAGAGAACCTTTTCCGTATAACCAATTTATAGAAAGAAAAATGGTTGGAAATCAAAATGAGTCAAGCGTGTTTCACGGTGAAAATATCATCTTAATCAGGGTAGGGGAAGAAAAGACACTTGATCTTGATCCAGACTCTTATATCGAATACGTAAACTAATAAGCCAAGCTTTATAGGATTAATGCTCATTACAGAAAGAAAGCTAAAAAATCCGAGCGACGACAAGTTGAGTCTGCTCGGATTTTTGCCATATTATTAGCTTTAAAATAGATACTTAGAACCCTAGTTTCCCTGCATACTCTCCCATTTCCCATTCCTGCTTCATCGTTTTGCGGTGGTTTTCTTGTAATTCCTTCACAATTTCCTCTGCATCTACTTGTTTTTCATAATGCCATTTTAATGCGATAGACATATAGAGCTCGTTTAGCTGGGCGATGGATAATCCCTTCGTCTGCTTTGTTAACTGTGAAATAGCAGTCTCGTCAAGGAACCGTTCTAGCCCCTTACTACGTAAATAGGTTTCGCGCAGCGGTTCGCCGGGCTGTTTAATTTCATAAGCTCGGTCAAATCTACCAGCTCGGTTAATAAGTGCTGGATCAATTTTCTCTGGATAGTTGGTGGTACCGATAAGGAAAATACCTTCCTTTGAAGTCGCGCCATCAAGTGTGTTTAGAAACACCGAGCGCGACTCTTCTGGCATGGAATCAATGTCCTCAATAATCAAAACAAGTGGTGCCATCTTGGTCGCAGTAGCAAAAACCTCGCTTATCGAATAGCTTGAGGTATATTCAGTGATTTGCCAATAGACAACAGGTGCTGATACACTGCCGGCAATCGACTTAACGAGTGTTGTTTTTCCATTACCCGGGCTTCCATACAGTAAAATGCCCCGTTTGTATGGAATGTTGTATTCCTTATAAAACCCCCCGCTTCCTACAAAAAACTCATCAATGGAACGAAAGATATCTGTCTTAACGTTATTATCTAATAGGATGTTTTCTCTGGAGATCTGGTTGGTTAACTTTTCTTTAGACCGGTCTAGCCCGTCTTCGGTATCTGTTAAAACCGTAATGCCTTCTGTCATGTTTTCTCGCTGTTGTTTCGTTATATATTTCAGAAAAAGAACGAGGTCCTGGTCACTTCGTGCAAAGATAAAAGAACGTTCGAATTCCATATGACTTTGGTAGATTGGTATTTTCATACTTGCTACATGAAAAGTAGGGAAGTAAAAAATATGATTATTTAAAGAAGGTTTGATTTGGTATTGTTCTGTCTCGTTATAGGAAATGGTAGAAACTGCTACAGTATCATAGATCGAACCTAGTTTTTCAATTGCCGGATCTTCTTGTTGCAGCATCATATCGATCGCTTCATCTAATTCGTCCAGCCCTTCTTCTGTTTCGTACAAGGTCAGGTCTTCCCCTAGCTTCTCTTTTAGAACTTGCTGGGCTTTGTTAAGCGGGTAAGCATAATCATAATAATGGGGAAGAGTGTTTCTCGTCATTTCACTAAAATTTACAAGTGGTTTTGTTCTCATGAATGACTCCTTCAAAAAGTTATTTAGGGCTAATAAATCCCATCATACCACATCTTAACGCTTTGTTTTGCAAGAGTATGAATTTCCTACAGGAAGTAGTGGAAATAATGAGACGGTAGGGAGAATTTATCATTCCTTTCGCTTTTCCAAATCACATGCGATAATAAGAAAAAAGAGTTAAGGATGAAAAGATGCAAAATACTATTGAAATAAAAGTTAAAGAACCTTTTATACAGGATTTTCGTAAGGGTGTACCATTAATTAGTAAGGAAGCAATAACAAATGAACACGTATTGAAAGAAGAGGGAGCCATTATTGATTTGGTTGACTCTACAAATAACTTTCTTGGAAGAGGTTATTATGGGCGGCAAAACAAGGGGATTGGCTGGGTGTTAACAAATAAGCAAGATGAAGCAATTGACTTCTCCTTCTTCCAGCGAAAAATCCTTAAGGCGATAAATAAGCGCCAAGGCTTTTATCAGGATGAAGAGACGACCGCTTTTCGTTTGTTTAATGGCGAAGGAGACGGAATCGGCGGACTTACTATCGATTACTTTGATGGCTATTACCTGATCAATTGGTATAGCGATGGAATTTATACGTTCAAAGAACAAGTTATCCAAGTACTGGACAACCTCGGTGATTATAAAGCTATTTATGAAAAGAAGCGTTTTGATACAAAGGGAAAATATATGGAAGATGATGACTTTGTCAAAGGTGAACGTGGTGAATTTCCACTTATCATTAAAGAAAATGGCATGCGCTATGCTGTCTATTTAAATGACGGGGCCATGGTAGGGATATTCTTGGATCAAAGAGAAGTCAGAAAAGCCATTCGTGATAAGTACGCAAAGGGCAAGCATGTGTTAAATACGTTTTCTTATACAGGAGCTTTTTCCATAGCCGCCACGCTAGGTGGTGCAGATAAGACGACGAGCGTCGACCTTGCCAAACGTTCCAAAGCAAAAACGATTGAACAATTTAGCGTTAACGATATTGACTTTGAACAGCATGATATCCGGGTTATGGACGTATTTGATTATTTCCAGTATGCGCAACGTCATCAATTGAAATTTGATATGGTGGTACTTGACCCACCAAGCTTTGCAAGGTCAAAAAAACGTACGTTTAGTACCTCAAAGGATTATCCAAAGCTTCTAATGGATACCGTATCTATTACAAAGAAAAATGGCGTGATTGTCGCATCGACAAACAATGCCAGCTTTGGAATGAGAAAGTTCAAGGGCTTTGTGGAAAAGGCCTTTAAGCAAATGAATACAGGCTACAAAATTTTAGAGGAATACCATCTTCCGGCTGACTTTCAGGTAGATCGTAAATTCCAACAAGGAAACTACTTAAAGGTGCTGTTTATAAAGGTGAAATAGTCTTAATCGCTTTGCTAGAAAAATTAGCAAGGCGATTTTTTTGCGAAAGTTATTGTATATTTATTCTAAATAATGCATAATAATTCATATACATTCTGAAGGGTGGAGATGGATGGTGACGATGGAATTAAAAGAAGCGCCAAATAGTATGAAGTCTTTAAAGGGCCGTGATTTTCTAACATTAGGCGATTACAAACAGGAAGAAATCAACTACTTACTTGAATTAGCAGAACAGCTTAAGGTAAAAAGGAAAGCTGGACAGGAGGAATCCACTCTAACAGGAAAAACGCTTGGCATGATATTTGAAAAGGCTTCGACTCGAACTAGGGTTTCTTTTGAGGCTGGTATCTATCAGCTCGGAGGAAATGGAATATTTTTAAGCACAAAGGATTTACAAATTGGCAGGGGTGAGCCAATTGCCGATACTGCCAAGGTATTATCAGGATATCTAGATGGAATTATGATTCGAACTTTTTCTCAAGAGACGGTCCAAGAGCTTGCTGCAAATGCTAGTATCCCTGTTATAAATGGACTTACTGACCTTTATCATCCCTGTCAGGTGCTTGCAGACTTGTTAACAATCAAAGAACAAAAAGGTGTACTTGAAGGAGTTAACATTACATACATTGGCGACGGGAATAATATGGCGAATTCACTCATGATTGGGGCAGGTTTAATGGGGATGAATCTTACAGTTTGTGCTCCGGATGGCTATATCCCAATGAAGGAAGAAATAGACAAGGCAAAACAGCTTGCAGCAATCTCGGGTGGAAAGATTGTGGTGGAGTCTAATCCGAATGAAGCTGTGCAAGATACGGATATTGTATATACAGACGTGTGGGCGAGTATGGGGCAGGAAAAGGAGCAACAACAAAGAATAGAAGCATTCCAGCATTACCAGGTTACATCTGAGCTTCTTTCTTTAGCAAAGCCGGACGTTTCGTTTATGCATTGCCTTCCAGCACACAGAGGAGAAGAGGTAGATGCAGCAGTCATCGATGGAAAACAATCTGTCGTATTTCAGCAAGCTGAAAATAGACTTCACGCGCAAAAAGCATTGATGAGTTCGATTATGAAATAACTAAAAAACGCTGAGCTCGCTACAGTAATCTGTAGCTGGTCTCAGCATTTTTTGTCCGGTCTTAATAGCAATAAGATCCCACCAAATGAGTTTCAGTATATTTGCATGCCCTCCTGATCGATCTGGGCAACTTTCACTTGTAAGTCCGGGAATAGTTCTTGCAGGTGTTGAGCTAAGGAGCGGCCAGTCCCTTTTCGGGTGAATGAGATCATGGAGGGGCCAGCCCCGCTTATAACAGTGCCAAAGCTCCCCGCCAACTTTGCTTCTCGTTTAATTTTCTCGTAATGGGGGAGTAATCCGGCTCGGTATGGCTCGTGAAACAAGTCCTTCTCCATCATTTCTCCCGCTAGCTTTACGTTCCCTGAAGCTAATGCAGCAATTAGTACATTGCTAAGACTGCTTGCTGTTGCTGCTTGCTTTCGAGTGAAGTGGTCTGGCAATACATTTCTGGCTTCCTCTGTTCTTAACTCAAAGGAGGGGATACTTATAACAGCTTCTAGTTCGGAAAGGGGAAGCTTGACGTAATGTACCTCCTCCTCTTCTAAGGTGGAGATGACTAATCCTCCCAATAAGGACGCAGCTATATTATCTGGGTGGCCTTCCAATGCAGTGCCAAACTTCAGTATGGCTTCACTAGACAGATTGAGATGGCATAGTTGGTTTGCTATTTCTACCCCAGCGAGGGCCGCTGCAGCACTGCTGCCAAGACCACGAGCTAATGGAATGTCACTCGTAACCCTCACCTTACAAGGCGGTAGTACTAAGTCAAATTGGTCAGCTGTCTGCTTGGCAATTTGGTAAATAAAATGTTCCTCGTAGGTTGTAATAGTTGGAAGCAGGTCGGAAACATGGATAAATTCCCATTCATCCTGTGTTTCAACTTCCAGTGTTAAATATAAGTTCAGCGCAATTCCTGCTGAATCAAATGCCGGCCCTAAGTTTGCGGAGCTGGCAGGAACGCTAATACGAAAAGCTGTCATACTGTCACCGTACTTCCAATATAGCGTAGTAGGGAGTCTGAATCATTCGGAAGGGCAACAGGCTTAACCTCCATCTGTTCAATAGCAGTCTGTGGATCCTTTAGACCATTTCCTGTTAGAACGGTAACCACCTTGCTGCCCTTAGGAATAACTCCTTGCTCACATTGCTGGATGACACCTGCAACGGAGGCGCAGGAGCCTGGTTCAGCAAATATTCCCTCTTGCTGGGCCAATAGTTTAAAAGCTTTTGTAATTTCTTTATCCGTAACAGAACCAATTATTCCAGCCGATTCGTCTCTTGCGGCAACCGCGAGTTTCCAACTTGCTGGATTACCAATTCGAATTGCTGTTGCAATTGTTTCAGGATCTTTAATAATTTGATCCTTTACGATAGCTGCTGCTCCCTCCGCTTCAAATCCGAACATTTGTGGAAGGCCGCTATCTGTCTTTTCGTTATACTCCTTAAATCCTTTCCAATAGGCACTAATATTCCCGGCATTCCCAACAGGGATAGCAAGGATGTCAGGGGAGGTCCCTAATTGTTCGCACACTTCAAAAGCAGCTGTCTTTTGTCCTTCTAGTCTGTACGGATTGACGGAGTTAACCAGGGTGACATCTGCCTTTTCACTAATTTCCCTCACCATTGCAAGGGCTTCGTCAAAATTCCCGTCAATCTCTACAATTTCTGCTCCGTACATAATAGCCTGCGCGAGTTTCCCCATTGCTACTTTCCCTTTTGGGATAACAATAATAACCCGGATGCCAGCTTTAGCCGCATATGCCGCGGCGGAAGCCGAAGTATTACCTGTAGATGCGCATACAATGGCATTACTTCCTTCCTCTACCGCTTTTGCCACAGCCATCACCATTCCTCTGTCTTTAAAAGAACCTGTCGGGTTTGCGCCTTCTACTTTTCCATATAATTCGATCCCAAGCTGTTCGGATAAATTTTTAAAATGGACAAAAGGAGTGTTTCCTTCTCCTAGGCTGATATCTGGTGTGTTTTCGGTTACAGGCAAATATTCCTTATAATGTTTTAGTAACCCCTGCCATTTCACGTTCAACATCTCCCTCAACTTTGTAGTAGCTTTTTACTTTCATAACCACATCTAAATTCTTTAGATCATGTAAGGAATGATTAAATGTTTCTAAAGACGTTTGGTGTGTGACTAAAATGATTTCCGCAACTTCATGTTTCTTCACGGGTGTCTGTAAAATCCGCTTGAAACTAATATTAAACGTATTAAAAAGAGAAGAGATAGTGGAAAAAGCTCCTACTTCGTCTTTTACATGCAAACGGATATAATATTGGCCGAGTCGTTTATCTGCTGTTTTTAACTCTTTTTTAAAGCGTGGTTTAACGGCACTGTGACCGCTCACTCCTAGCTTCATGTTTTTAATAACTGTTACAAGGTCAGAGACAACAGCAGTGGCTGTAGGTAGGCTGCCAGCACCTGGACCATAAAACATCGTTTCGCCGACTGCTTCTCCATATACATAGACTGCGTTATATTCATTCTTCACATCTGCTAGTGGATGGTCTTTGGATAGCAAGGTCGGTTGGACATTTACTTCGACTTGGCCATTCTCACAGCTTGCAAAGCCAATGAGCTTCATGGTATAACCTAGGCGCTCTCCGTATTTCAAATCTTCTAGATCGAGATTTTTAATCCCTGCTACCTCCACCTCTGACAATTCGATGTCCGTGGAAAAGGCTAGTCTACCAAGGATCGCCATTTTTCTTGCTGCATCAAGTCCTTCTACATCAGCGGTGGGATCTGATTCAGCGAATCCCAGTTCCTGTGCTTCCTTTAAAGCATTCTCATAAGAGACTCCTTCGTTATTCATTTTGGTTAAAATATAATTTGTCGTACCGTTTACAATCCCCATTACTTGTTGAATGCGATCGGAAGAAAGGCCATCGGTGATTCCCCTTAAGATAGGGATACCGCCAGCAACACTTGCCTCATAATAAAAGTCGCAATGATTTTTATCGGCAGCTTGTTGAAGTTCTGGACCATGTAAAGCTACAAGATCTTTATTTGCCGTAACGACATGTTTCTTAGCAGAAAATGCGTCCAAAATGTGCTGGAAGGATTCCTCGATACCTCCCATTACCTCCACCACAACGTCCACTTCGGGGTCTTGTAATATATCATTTGGATCTGTGGTGAGAAGGGTCTGATCAATCGAAACATCACGCACTTTTTCAATATCCCGTACTAAGATACTTTTTACCTGTACGCTACAACCTAACCGATGTGCTAATTCTTCTTGATGGTTCTCTATGAGCTTTACAACACCTGAGCCAACTACCCCTAAACCAAGTAGACTGACAGAAACTTGCTCTCCCACACAATCACCTCTTCGATTTTTTTGGTTACTAGATATTTAAACACGTATAAAGAAGTATAGCAATAAGGAATTTTCCGAATATAACGTAAAACGCTTACATATACTTTTCATTTTGTAGTGCTTTGGGCCTGGAATTAACCAAACGAAGAGATGCTTAATACACTACACTATAGATTGGAATGCGGAGGTGTCGAAATGAGTGAAGCGAGTGTAGGATTAACCTTTATTACGTGCTTATTAGTCGGTTCTGGCGTTGGATTGTTGTTGGGAAATCTGGAAGCTGGAGGAGCGGTTGGGTTATTATCAGGAATTCTAAGTATTGTCCTATTTCGTAAAGGAAAGAAATGAAGAATGAAATGAAGAAGTCTAACCTTATTTTCCAGTTTTTATCTTAAAAGCGTTAACTATTTAGCCCGCTAACCGATAAAAAAGTAAAACCTTTTGGGCAAGTGGGGGAATTATAATGAATAAAGAAAAAAACCAATTAATGCATTTTGTGGCAGGGATCGTTTTATTAATCATGCTTACTATCAACTATTTAGGAAGAAATCTTCACTTATTTGATTATTCACATGGTGGTGGTAGCCTTCTGACCGCCTTGGAAATAGAAACAAACTTTGGGCTCGTGTTAAACCTTTTTATGGTAGTTCCCATTATACTATTTATAGTTAGTTTGATTCTTTATCTTCAATTTAAAAAGCATCCACTTATTCCTTATCTGTTAACACTTGTTCTAACTTTTGGAAGCATTGCTATCATTTCTGGGGGGAGCGGAAGAGTGGAGTTTCATTTTAGTATTTTTATGGTTGTGGCAGCATTAAGCTACTACCAAAATAGTAAACTGGTCCTCATGATGACCGTTACATTTGCGGCACAGCACCTGTTAGGATTCTTTTATGTTCCGGAGCTTGTTTTTGGTATGGAAGAGTATCCATTTTCCATGATGATTCTTCATGCTTTGTTTCTTATCCTTACTTCCAGTGCCGTTAGCTGGCAAATACAGAGCGCAAAAAAGATTGAACAAAATTATCAGGTTAGAGAAGAAAACCAAAAAGCATCTATTGTTAAGGAGATCGTGTACCGGATATCAAACACAACAGAGGGCTTGGCGGATGTATCTGAAGAAATTTCACAACAAACAGGAGCATCCCTAAAAGCTAGTTCTCAGCTTGCCTCAGGGCTTGAAGAGGTTGCTGACGATGCAGAAAGGCAATTAATAATTATAGAAGAAAACAAAATGGATATTAAATCTATTACTCAGAGTATCGAATCTATCACCAAGACTGCTCTAGAGACATCTCAAAAGTCGAGCGAAGCTGCAAAAGAAGCAGAGGATGGAAGTGTACTAACAGGAAAATTGCAAACTCAAATGGAAAGTGTATATCGTGATGTAAACGATTCGTTCACGACGATTAAGCAGCTCCATGAAAGAGCGCAAAATATAGGAGAAATAATTAATGTCCTATCGGATATCGCAACTCAAACTAATTTATTAGCGTTAAATGCTGCTATTGAATCATCCAGAGCTGGAGATGCAGGAAAAGGATTTGCAGTTGTCGCCGATGAGGTAAGAAAGCTGGCTGAAAAGTCTCTACAATCATCAAATGAAATAGCTAGCATATTGCAACTTATGAAACAGGATGCAGATAAATCAGTAAATGACATGGAGACTGTACGAAATTCAACATCAGAAGGCTTGCAAATCACAATTGACTCAACTAGTGTGTTTGAGGACCTCTCAGCTTCGTCAAATCAAGTAGCAAATGAAATTAGAAGAATTTCTTCCTTAGCAGAAGAACTTACGAGCTCGTCTAAAAAGGTAAATAGGGCAATGAAGACTATTTCGAGTGCAGTTAGCGAGAATGTAGGCAGAACAAACGAAGGGATATTGTCCTCGAAAGAGCAGTACATAGTTACGAAAAAATCAACGCTTGTTTCGAAAAAGCTCAGTGACCTCACTCTTGAATTAGAAAACGTTATTCAGGCGCTCGAAAAATAACCTAGTTTTACTAGGCTGAAAAATTAGCTGTTTACCTCACTTTTTATGTCTGTTGCCACGATTTGCGACTTATGCCAAATAATATCCACGGGGAAGGTAGCTCAAATGGATGGTAGTCTGGCAGTTTTTCTACTTCTGATGGGGTTAAATCCATCCATACATAGGTATTCTCACCAGTCCTTTGAGTTAATTGTTTATAATCTGCAGTAATTGTTTCCCATAAACCTTCCTGTTGATCAATATCATCCCAAGGATAGATAGTATGAAGGTAATGGTTTTTCTTTTGGTCTTCTTTGGTGATGAGAAAACGATTTTGTTTCTCGTTTTCATAGAAGGACCAACTAAGCAAGTTCTCATCCGTAAACAGTTCCCATGATGCTGGGAAGGAATAATAGCATTGATAGGGGAATATGGAATAGGTTTCAAGGTATCCCTTATAGATGAGGTCTTTTTTTCTTTTTAGGGTATGTACCTCTTTCCATGGTTTCGCCCCTGTCTCAAGCTTAGAAGGACTCTGTGTGATTGTACTATAAAGTATTTTATGTGAATGAAGGCCAGCCTTTCGGAGAACCTTTTTGGCTGCAAGGTTGTTTTCTTGTGTATTGGCTCCCACCCATTGTATCCTCTCCATTTTAAATACTTCCTCTATCATGTGCTGCATTAAGGATGTAGAGAAATTTCTCCCTCTATAACGAAGGTCGCTTCGCAATCGCCCTAGCATAGCGTAATGGGAGGCGTAAAGCGAGTATCCGGCAATACTAACTAACTGACCTTTGTTGAATAAACCAAATAGCCGATTATTACCATCTAATAATCTATTAAAAATCCGAAGAACATAATCGTCTTCTATCCCTGTTTCCATTTCTTCCACAAGGCGGAAATCTTGTATGGTAAGCCTTCGTATGGCGTTCTGCATAGTGATCACTCCTAGGTACATTTTCATCTTCATGGTATACCAAGATCTTCCACTCCCAAAACAAAAAGAATTCTTCTTGTAAATTTAATTGATGCGGGGTGAGTTTAATTAGCTTAATAGCTGTTATTTCTCAAAAAAGAGATTAGTATAATCTTTAATTGGGTACTATTTCCTATGGATAGTTGAATTTTTAGTATAATTAGCATAGTATCATGATGAGAGAGGTGGGGACGTGAAAGCGAGATTCCGATTGAAACTATTTGTTACCATGATTACCTTTGCTCTAATTATTTCCTTTAGTATAGCCATTATTGATCACATAAAGCTGAAGGGGGAGGCTATCACCAATAACCAGGTGCAAATTCAACAGACAGAGGATATTGTAATGGACTCTTTGAGTAACCTAGATAAAGCGTATAGCATTTTTGATGAGGATACGACAGAGGAAATGAAGGAACGAACCAAGGAATTGGTAGAACGCTATCAATCTAATCCTTCTTTCAAGAATTGGGATTTTGCTGCGATTAAAGAAGAAATAGGAATGGATCTCTATATTATCAATGATCAAAATGTCATCATACATACAAGCTTTCCAGAAGATCAAGGGCTGGATTTTTCAGCGTGCTGTAGTGAGTTTTCAAGCCTACTGGACGAGAGAAGGCAGGCTGGTGAATTTGCTGTGGACGAATTGGATGTGCAACAGAAGACTGGGGACTTAAAAAAGTTTAGCTATATGCCGACTCCGGACGATAAGTACATCATTGAATTGGGTTATTCGTTAGCTGACAAACGTATTTTTAATGAGTTTAATTTTCTTGAAGTAATACAGGATTTGGAGAATCAGTATGAGGCAATTAATGAGATAAATGTATTAAATATAGATGGGTATAAGCTTGGGGCGCCCACAGACGAAAACCTGCTCAACGGGGATAGACAGGAGGCATTTAATCAGGCTATTCGTTCGGAAAGTACAACTGAAGTAGAGGGGGAATGGGGTGGAAATCCCGCTCTATATCGGTTTAACTACTATTCTGCTGATAATACGCAAGGTATTTCTACCAATCGGGTAGTGGAAATTAGTTATAACCATGACGGACTAGGTTCAATTTTAGAAAGAAACCGAACGATTTTTATTTGGCAACTGGCAATCGTATTTGTAGTGACCATTATTCTTGCTCTGCTCATTTCAAAATGGGTGGCAAGGCCAATGTATATGGCGTTTCACGATCAATTGACAGGATTGAAAAACCGTACAGCATTTGAAGAAATTTTGGAAAAGAGAATAAAGGATCGACAAGAAACGGCAATTCTAATGATTGATTTAGATCATTTTAAAAATGTAAATGACATATTGGGCCATGACAAAGGCGATGAATTGCTGATTAAGCTAGCGTCCTGTATTCGCAATAACTGTCGTCAGGATGACACAGCGATCCGTATGGGTGGGGATGAATTTATTATCGTATTGCCTAATACAAATGTGGAGGATGCAAGCAATGTTGCTGAAAGACTACTCCAATCAGTTTCTAACCTATTTCAGTCTGTCACAGAAGAAAGCGGTATTTCTCTGACAGCAAGTATTGGGATTAGCGTGACGCCGCAGGATGGGATTGATATTGAAACATTGTATAAAAAGGCGGATATTGCCCTGTATGCTTCAAAAGAAAAAGGAAAAAACCAATACTGTGTGTATGATGCAACGAAATCATATGCCAAAAATATGTAGAGCTGTCAAAAGATTTTCCCCTTTTGACAGCTTTTTTCATACTGGAACGCTATGCTTTTCTTTTGTCTAGCTCCGCGTGCCCAGAAACTAGGTGACTTCGCAAATCGCCCTACGATAAAGAAGACTTGCCGATTGGTGTTAACCAGAGGCCTAGTCGCCCTTATACCCGGAGGGTGCAAGTCATCATCGGTACTAATTAAAGTAGGTCGACTAAAATCAGCCTTGCCGGCCAACGTCGACATACCCCTGTTGCAGGGGCATGATTCCTTTGTCTCCTAAGAGGAATGCTCCATTAAAACCGCCACTTTGCGTGGCTACATGGAGCCACCTGGCATGGCCAGGCGCATTCGCTACATTTCTAAACGGGCACGCTACGCTTTTCTTTACTTCTGGGTAAAGTAGTCAAAGGTGTCCATTGCTAGGGTCACGCCTTGAGAAAATGCAGCGCCGCCACCTACTGCCGCACTAACGGCAATGGCTTCCATAAATTCTTCTTCTGAGGCGCCATTTTCCACGCATCCTTTTGTATGGTACATAATGCAATATTCATCTTGGGCATAAATACTAATGCCAAGCGCTATTAGCTGCTTTTCTTTCTTTGCAATAGCTCCTTTATCAAAGCATGCTTCTGTAAATTCGAAGTACCCCTTAGTCATTTTAGGAAGTTTTGCCTCAAAGCGACTGGTTCCTTCTTTAAATTCTAAAATTGACTGATCAAAATAATTTACGATTTCCTCTTCACGTGAATCCATGTTGTGATTCCCTCCATCTCAAATGGCAATATTGCTAACTAATGCTTACTGGCAAAAGAATTGTTCAAACATAATAAGCCAGTTACAAAAGGCTCCTGCTTTTTTATAGCTTTCTAGAAATAGGGAAAAATATGTGTGTGAAAATTTGGAAGTCATGCTGTGGGCATCAATCAACTCTAGGATAAAGAACCCATTACAATTTACTTTAATTTACGTTTACCATTGTGGAAAGTGGCATAAGCATGTGAGGGTTGGTATACTTAAGGTACCTCAAGGAAGTAAAGGGAGGAAGTAACCATTGATTAAAAAAACAGGCTTAGAGAAAGACGCCATGCGTGTCCTTAAACAAACAAGTAGAACATTCTACATACCGATTACACTTCTAAAGCAACCACTTAAAATGACGGTGGGTTCTGCTTATTTGTGCATGCGGGCCATTGATGAAATAGAAGATCATGAAGCACTAGATAATAGTAGTAAACAAGCATTGCTGAACGCTATCAGTATCCTTCTACTAAATAAATTTGATCAACAGGCCTATAACGAGCTGCTGGCCCCCTATGAGGATTTTCTGCCAGAGGTGACATTAAGATTGGGCGAATGGATTGAAGTGTGCCCAAGAGGAATTGTTGATAAAGTTTTAGAATCTACGGGTATTATGGCAAAAGGAATGGCAGACTGGGCAGCACGCGATTGGGTAGTGAATACGGAAGAGGACTTGGATAATTATACATATTATGTTGCAGGTCTTGTTGGTGTCATGTTATCAGATATATGGGAATGGTATGATGGAACGATTACAGATAGAGAATTGGCAATCGGCTATGGAAGAGGTCTCCAAGCTGTTAATATGCTACGCAATCAAGAAGAAGATGCCGAACGTGGTGTCACGTTTATCCCTGATGGATGGGACCGAGATGATTTGTTTGCATATGCCAGTGAAAACCTTGATAAGGCAGATACCTACATAAAGTCAATTCACACACGACATATTTTACACTTCTGTAAAATTCCGTTAGCTTTAGCAAAAAGAACGCTTAGTGCGATGCAGAATGGAAAAGAAAAAATGTCACGTAGTGAGGTTGAAGAAACAGTTGATGAAATTATAAAAGAATAGCAATAGAAATAGTTGACGATGTTTCAGGAAATAATAATGATGTATTGCCCGGCATATATTTTATAAATGGTGCAAAAAATAGGTAAAAACACATGTATAAATTATAGTAATTTTTTGACCAATTAGCTAATTTAGACTATAATATTGACCTGTGTTATAAAAAAGGGCAAGCTGGTGGAACTTCGTCAAGGGTTATTTACTATAATAACAATAATCAACTTCCATCCAACGGTCTTAAATGACAAAGCTAACAACCAATTTTAGACACTTGCTCCTAAAAAATTAGGAGGAAAAGCGTGAAACGTAAATCAAAAAAGTTAGACTGGCCAGTGTTCATAATTAGTGGTGGTTTTCTAACTGCATTTATCGTACTTTCATTAATTAACAGTGACATGGTTGGTAGTGCAATCAACAACTTATTTAGTTACTCTGCAACGTTCTTCGGAGCTTATTGGCAGTTGTTACTGTTAGGGAACTTCTTTATCGGGATTGGACTAGCCATATCAAAGTATGGAAAAGTAAAATTGGGCAAGCAAGATAAGCCAAAGTATAGTTATTTTCGTTGGGTTGCAATGATTTTAGTAACCTTATTGGCAAGCGGAGGAGTCTTCTGGGCTGCTTCTGAACCAATGTATCACTATATGACCACACCGCCTTTATTTGGTGGAGGAGAGTTTAATAATATTAATGCCGCGTTAGCACAATCTTTTTTGCATTGGGGATTTACTGCCTGGGCTATTCTAGGTACACTCGCAACGATTGTAATGATGTATGTTCATTATAATAGAGGATTTCCACTGCGCCCCAGAGGGTTGCTCTTCCCTATCTTCGGAGAGAAAATTTATCATAAAAGTATTCTTGGATCCTCTGCAGACATCTTTTCCATTATCGCAACGGTTGCAGGGACACTTGGACCTTTAGGATTTCTTGGGTTGCAAATCTCTTATGGATTACACCATTTATTTGATGTGCCCAATACATTGACCTTAAGTATTACCGTTGTCTTAGGATTGGCAGTAATTGCAGCTATTTCTGCGGCCACTGGTGTAGATAGAGGGATCTTAACACTTAGTCGTTATAATGTTGGCCTTACAATATTTTTAGCAATTGTTGTTTTAATTATTGGACCGACTATGTTTATTTTAGATGGTTTTGTCGGTGGAACAGGCCATCATATCCAGAATTTCTTTACCATGAGTATGTTTAGAGGCGATAGCGCTTGGTTGGGTGCCTGGACGATCTTTTTCTGGGGATGGTTTATCGGTTATGCGCCAATGTTAATTGTCTTTATTAGTCGTATTTCTCGTGGTAGAACGATTAGGGAACTTATTATTGCTGTATCCATTGTTGCACCATTAGTAAATAATTTCTGGTTTTCAGTAGTTGGTGGAACAGGGCTATTCTTTGAAACCGAAAATCCGGGATCTGTTTCTGGAGCTCTGAGTGAAGGTGGTATGCCTGCTGCTGTTATGGCAATATCTGATCAGCTTCCGCTGGGTACATGGATAGGACTAGGATTTCTTATTGTATCTGTTGTCTTTGTTGCAACAACAGTGGATACCATGTCTTATACTGTGGCTGCAACACTTACGGGAAATGACAGTCCTAGAAGATGGTTACGCGTATTTTGGGCGATCATTTTTGGTTTAACAACAGCTGTTATTCTTTCCATTGGTGAGGACAGTATTTCTTCTATCCAAAATTCAATTGTAATAACCGCAGTACCTGTATCATTACTCTTGCTTCCGCCGTTGTGGAATGCTCCGAAAATTGCTAGAAAAATGGCCATCGAACAAGGGTTGATCTGGCAAAGAGAAATGAGCAAGAAAATGAATAAGCATTAAGATTGATAAAGAGCAAAGACACCTCCAGTAGACTGGATGGTGTCTTTGTTTTTGTGCTATCTTTTGTTGAATAGGGATTTAAAGCCCAAGTAAAGTATGGCTACACCAAACACTATTATGGCAATGCCACCAACAAGGTCAAAGATGTTTGCGATTTCAGCAGTAACAATGGCGGAAGATGGCAAGTTAGCGAGTCCGAAGCCAGCGAGAACACAAGCTAAATAGAGTAAAGCTAATTGATACACGTTGGATTCCTCCCTTCATCTTATCCTATGAAAAAGTGAGGGAGGAGGGTGTGCATGAGCCCTGGATAAATAAAGTTCTACCTAATAACATTGAAAGGATTGCACATTGTCTAGGTCGGTGCCGAAAAAGACCCATCTATTTCCAGTCCATCTAAACCCAGAAATAGAATTTCTACCTACAAATGTAGGGAAAAACCAGAATGACTGCCAACGCGTCCAGATAAAAGTGAAGCGAAACAGGCAGCTTCGGATTGCGCCAGGATCAACTGCAAACAATTGCGCTTGTGGCTGAACTGGTTGAAAGGACGGTGGAGGGGTAGTTGGTGCGCCTCCAGACTGCCCTGGTCCTGGTCCGGGCTGTCCCGGGAAGCCTCCTCCTGAACCAGGGAATCCACCTTGGCCTGGAAATCCGCCTCCACTACCTGGGAAACCTTGACCCGGAAACCCAGGAAAACCTCCCTGCCCTGGCTGTCCCGGAAAACCTCCTCCGGGGCCGAATAATCCCCCGATAATCTGTCCTGGGAAATTTAATTGTCTTTCCTCATCGTCTTCGTATGGTGGTTGATTATAATAAGTCAATATATTACCTCCTCAAATGTACTCGATATAATATATGGTTAATCGTCTATTTTGGGATTGCTTTATGAAAATTGGGCGAATGCCCTGATCCTGTGTTTTGGTCTATTGTCGTTATCCGTATATTTTTAAATGGGCTTTTTTCTTCTTGACTCTAACGTTACGTTATACTTTATTGTAGTTATTGAAGGAGGGATTTATCGTTGAAAGTAAAGGAAGTGGCTAATTTAGTAGGAATCAGTGTGCGCACACTGCATCATTATGATGCGATTGGGCTACTAAAGCCTGAAGAAATAACAGATGCCGGCTACCGAATTTATTCCGAAAAAGATCTTGAAAAACTGCAGCAGATTTTATTTTTTAGAGAACTGGACTTTCCTTTGAAGAAGGTCAAGGAGATTATCACTGATCCAACCTTTGATCAAAAAGAGGCGCTAGCTTTACACCGAAAAATGCTACTGGAAAAAAGAAATAGGATTGACAAAATGATGAGAACAATCGACAAAACGATTCAGTATTCGAAAGGAGAGCGAACAATGAGCGCAAAAGAGAAGTTTGAAGGATTTGATTTTAGCAAGAACCCCTATGAGGAAGAAGCCCGTAAACGGTGGGGGGATAAAGCAGTAGATGAATCAAATGAAAAGCTAATCAACATGTCTGATGGTGAAAAAGAGGACTTCGAGAAGAAATTCAATGCCATATACAAAGAGTTGGCAGCGATTCGTCAACTAGAGCCAGGTTCGGACGTTGCACAAGATAAAATTGGAGAGTGGTTCAACTTCTTGAATGTAATGGGGACTTATTCTTTTGAAGCATTTAAAGGACTTGGCCAGATGTATGTAGACGATCAGCGGTTCACAAAAAACATTGATCAATTTGGGGATGGCCTTGCAGTATTTATGCGTGATGCAATGGCGATATATGCAGATAAAAGGAAGTGAAAACAGGAAGAAGGGGGCACAACGATGCTCCCTTCTTCCTAGTTGTCTGGGAAATCTAAACGGACGCTTGCGCTTTTGAGGTTTATAACTGATTTACGGCTTTTTGTATGTCTGATGCCTTGGTGATGGCAGATATGATAGCCACACCATCTGCTCCAGCTTCCATAACATCTCTAGCTGATGTGGTGGTAATGCCCCCAATCCCAACGAGCGGTAAATGTGATAGCTGTTTTCGAACTTGAGATATCCATTTCGTGCCAACAGGAGTTTTGGCATCCTTTTTTGTCCCAGTTGGAAAAATAGGACCTACTCCGAGGTAATCAATTACAGATAAAGGGCTCTGTTCAAGCTCTGTTAGCGTTGATATGGATAATCCGATCATTTTATCAGGAAATCGAGCCCGCACCTCTTCTGCGTTGACGTCGTCTTGGCCGACATGGATTCCATCTGCATCTAAGACCTCTGCAAGCTCTAAATCATCGTTAACAATAAAAGGGATGGAGTTCTGGTAACAAATCTTTCTTAGCTGCCTTCCTAGCATTACCTTTTTTAAACCCATTAGAGAGTCAGGGCCTTTTTCACGAAATTGAAAGGCCGTAATCCCTGCTTGAGCTGCTTCTGTTAAGATATCCACCGGGTTTCTATCGCAATCTTGGCTGCCCATTATGAAATATTTGCGAAGTAGGTGTGCCTCCATTTAAACCTTCCTTTCTTGCAATTGCGCTGGGTCAAGGGATAATGCATCAATAAACATAGGTGAGAAGCTACCAGGACCCGTCACATTATGCTGTTGTGCTGCAAACTCAGCGGCATGCCCATAAAAGGAAACGGCGGTTAGCAGACTATCTTTCGCAGCGTCCCCCGAAGATAAACAAGCCGTAATAATAGAACCAAGCAAGCAACCTGCTCCAGTTATTTTTCCTAGTAAAGGATGACCAGAATCATTTGTGTATAGATTGCCATCTGTATAGATGAAATCTGTTTTTCCAGTGATAATAGCTGAAGTTTGAAAGGTTTCTGCTACACTTTGGACAACTTCATTTGCATCACCATCTCCCACAGAATCCACTCCTCTCGCTTCCCAGGGGGTACTTACAAGATGAGCCAGTTCTCCTGCATTGCCTTTAATAGCAGTGAATTGGATTTCATCTGTAAGTTGCTTTACCGCATCCTTACGAAAATCAGTTGCAGCCACACCAACTGGGTCGAGTACAACAGGTATTCCTTTTCTATTTGCAGAAATTCCCGCTCTTATCATGGCGGGCAGTTCCTCAGGCGTCAATGTTCCAATATTGATTAATACCCCATCAGCTGCTGAGGCCATTTCGGCGGCTTCTTTCTCCGCTTTAGCCATCACGGGAGCTCCGCCGAATGCCAGCAGTCCATTTGCTGTGAAATTCATCACGACTTGGTTTGTTAAATGATGGATAAGTGGATTGTTTCTCCTTACGTCTTTGATTAGATCAGCATTCATTGCTTATCTTTCCTCCTTTATCCCGGTGCAACAGTCCGTAAGACTCCCACTTCAAACAGTGATATTTAAGAGGGAGTAAACGGACGCTAACACCCCGATTCGTTCAACTAACAATCAGTGGGGAAGATAAACCTCCCACTGATTGAAGGTTCACTTTATCCTTGTCGCCCAATGGTTCGTCGGACCATTTCCAGCCCCAATTGGAAAGGAATAGCGTATTGCTTCCGTAACAAATTTCTTCGCATGCAAAACAGCTTCATAAAGCGATAAACCTTTACTTAAGTTAGCGGTTATTGCTGCAGAATAGGTGCACCCTGTGCCATGTGTATTCTTTGTGTTAATGCGTTCCTCCGAAAACGTATATATGCGATGGCCATCATAAAGGAAATCTACTGCTCTTCCCTGAAGATGTCCGCCCTTAATAAGTGCTGCGCCAGCTCCCAGTTCATCAACTATATAAGCAGCAGCTTCCTTCATATCTTCTGTTGACTCTATTTGTCTTCCCGTAATAAATTCCGTTTCTGGAAGGTTGGGGGTAACAATGGTTGTCAGTGGAAGCAGCTCCTTTTTTAGAAAATGGCGTGCTTCTTCAACAATGAGAGGATCGCCACTTGTTGCTACCATTACAGGGTCCATGACATAAGCAACTTCCTTCTTGGTTTTAGTTATATACCTCGCAATAACTTCCATCATGGGCTCATTTGCAATCATTCCCGTTTTGAGGGCATGCACCGGCATATCGGAAAGCACAGATTCGAGTTGTTGCTCAATAAATTCAACTGGAAGGTGATGCACATCCTGCACACCTGTTGTGTTTTGGGCTACGACTGATGTCACAACAGACATCCCGTAGGTTTGTAATTCCTGAAAGGTTTTTAAATCAGCTTGAATGCCAGCACCCCCGCTTGGATCTGTTCCAGCGATCGTTAGCGCACAAGGTATTTGTTTCATTAGCGATTCCCCTTTTTAGCTGATGGCCATTCTTCGCACGTGTAAGCCATCTCCCAAAATTTCAACTCCAACTGGCAACTTATGCGGAAGGCTTCTTTCATTTTTTCCTGTTCTTCAAGTGAACTTTGGTTAGCAAATCGATCTAGACGAGTGCGTAATTCATTCGTTGTGTGCTCGATTTCTTCTCCAGTATAAAAGGTTATCCAATCGTAAAAGGGATGACTTTCATCAGGTTGATATTGTTCTACTAATTTCTTGCCAATTTCTAGATATGTCCATGGGCAGGGAAGTAAAGCCCCGATAATCTCACCAGACGAACCCATTTGAGCATGGTACATCATATGTTTAATATAATGGTCGGCAGTAGGCGGAAGTGAATGCCCTTGTAATGCTTCATATTCTACGCCAATATGCTCACAGAAATTTCGATGTGGATGAATTTCATCGTGAAGTACAAATTTAATCTGATCGAAGAAATAAGCGATATCTTCCCGATCTTGTGATTTTGAAAGGGCAATTCCATAAATTTGCATAAACGCATTCAAGTATTCATAATCCGCTTTAATATAATGGGCGAGCGCTTCCTTTGAGATGTCACCTTTTCCGACACCTTGTACAAATGGATGCGCGAAAATCATCTGAAATAGATCATTGTTTTCTTGTCTTAACTGTTCTGAAAAGTTCATAGTTAATGCCTCCTTTTAATGTAGATAACCATTTACTGGACGTTAAACCTTTTCTCTAATTCCATAGATTCGAAGGTGAATAAAAGACTAAGTGCCTTGTATTCTAGTAATTGAACGTTCGTTTAAACGGGAAACGATAAATAGACCAATGAAGGCGCCTGTAACACTGCTGACGAGAAAGGATGGCATGAAGAAAAGTGCTCCAACAGGATTTCCTAGCAGAATAGTTGAGATAGGTACAGCGCACAGAGAACCCAAAACTCCTGTTCCAATCATCTCTCCAAGGGTTGCCCAACGCTTTTTGCCAAGCTTTTGATACAGAATGCCTGCAAGAAGAGCACCTATCATTCCGCCTGGAAATGCTAGCAATGTTCCAAGGCCAAGTAAGTTCCGCACTAATCCGATCATAAAAGCAATCCCAACTGCTGGCACAGGGCCTAGTATAACTGCTGCAATGACGTTAACTGCATGCTGAACTGGGTAGGCTTTGGCAATGCCAGCAGGAAACCAAAGTAGTTGGGAGCCAAGAGTTCCAATGGCAACAAACACTGCCATGGTGGTAATCATTTGTGTCTTTTTCACGATAACCTCCTTTCTTTAGACTAACCTGATGGCAATAATAAAAAGCCAGGTCACAAGGGGACCTGGCTTCGGTAATTTGAAATAGGATAGACGTAACTTGTACGTCCACTACTTCCCTCCGCTGGTATTAACCAGATCAGGTTCATAAGAGTCGGTAGCTCATGTGCTAACCTCTCAGCCCGCCATAATCGGGCCCCCCTAGTAGTCTTCTTCGTATGAAATTATTGATCAGCAACAATGCCGATACTTATAGACTAACAAACTATTTAGCATTTGTCATGGGTATTATGGTTTGAAAATCACTTTAATACTTCCATCTTCTTTCTTGTCAAACATGTCATATGCTTTATCCGCCTCATCTAAGGACATTCTGTGTGTAATAAGGTCGGTAGGATCAACTTTTTTCTGCTCCACCATATCATAAAGCTTTGGCATCATATGGATGATCGGAGCCTGCCCCATCGTCAGGGCGACGTTTCGGGTAAAGAAATCACCTAATGGGAAACTATTGGCATCTGATCCATATACACCCGTCAATTGGACAGTACCAAACTTTCGTACAGCTTTTGATGCTGTTATGATCGGACTGATTGTTCCAAATTGGTTATCCATTTCCGAACCAAATTCTGTTTTTGGTGGCACGGTTCCGTCCATCCCGACGCAATCAATCACTACATCTGCTCCACCTTTTGTTTCTTCATGAAGCAGTTCACCAACTTTTTCATGCTCCTTAAAGTTAAATGTTTCTACATTATTGGTTTGAGCAGCATGGTCAAGTCGGTAATCCATCTGGTCAACGGATATTACGCGTTTTGCTCCCTTTAACCATGCAAACTTTTGAGCCATCAACCCAACTGGGCCTGAACCTAGAATGATAACAGTATCGCCTTCTTGTACCCCGCCATTTTCCACACTCCAATATGCGGTTGGAATGACGTCGGATAATAATAACACCTGTTCATCACTCAATTCGCTCGACTCTGGCACTTTAAAAGAGGTAAAGTCAGCGTATGGCACACGGAGGTATTCTGCCTGTCCTCCTGGATAGCCACCATTTTGTTCGGTGAAACCAAATAGCCCACCAACTTCACCATGTGGGTTGGATTCATCACATTGGCTTTCCATTTGGTTTTTACAGAAGAAACATTCACCACACCCTATATTAAAAGGAATGACCACTCGATCCCCTTTTTTCAAGCTTTTCACTTCTGAACCAACTTCTTCTACAATCCCCATTGGCTCATGCCCAACCACATAGTCGGTTTCCGGCTCTATTCCTCCATGATACAGATGAAGGTCTGATCCACATATGCCGCTTGCTGTGATGCGTACAATCACATCGCTATTTTCTTGAATCGTTGGATCATCCACTTGTTTTCCTACCATTGCTTCTTTGCCTTGAAATGTTACAGCTTTCATTCCGCCACATCCTTTAGTATAAGTTATAGAGAATATTTCCGTAATTTAGTACTATTAAACAAGAGGTTAATAATTTTTGGATCAGGAAGTGATGGAGATGACAGAAGGGTTGATATTCAGCGATTTAGAAAAACAGACAAAGGACAATATACTTTTTCCAAATTTTGACCTTACCTTAGCTCAGGGAGAGATTGTTGCCATATACTCGACGTTAAATGTACGGAAAATGCTTCTTGATCTTCTAAGAGGTAAGGCTGTACCTTCTAAAGGAAAAATTTCTGTTCACGGAAAAACATTGGAAGAAGACAAGAAGGCATATATGTCTGCTATAAATATTTGTTTTTATGAAGAAGGGTTATATGAAAGATTAAAAGTAGAGGATTATTTTTCCCTCTTTATCAAGCTTTACACCTCTGGTTATCGTATGGAAGAACTTCTATTGGATACCCAACTTCAGGATAAAAGAAGGGCCAGGATCCGAAGTTTAACAGATTCAGAAAAAAGAAGAGTACATTTTGGCACAATGATCATACGAAATCCAGATGTGTTTATTTTTGAAGAGCCAGATTTGAATGTAGACATGGAAACGAGAAGGGGTTTTGTAAACCTAGTAAAGAAGCTGCAGAAAAAACGAAAAGCCAGTTTAATTCTGACAGGTAATCTGGAAAGTGCGTTGACCGTAGCTGACCAGGTGTTTCGATTGGACGATAATGGTCTCCATGTTGTGCAAGTTGCGGAAGAAGAAAGCAAAAAAGAAGAAGTACTTACAGAAGAAAAAGATGGCGACGATATTAAGCCATTTCAATTTAATAAAATTCCGACCAAAGTAAATGAAAAAATTGTGTTATTCGATCCACAAGAGATTGACTATGTAGAAAGCAATGATGGGCAATCCAATATTTATATTAAAGGTGAATCATTTCCTAGCCTGTTCACATTAAATGAGCTAGAAAGCCGGCTACAACATGTTGGTTTTTTCCGTTGCCACCGTTCTTACATTGTCAATCTACAAAAGGTACGTGAAGTGATCACATGGACGAGAAATAGCTACAGTCTCATTTTAGATGATAAAGCAAAATCCTCCATTCCGCTTTCTAAAACAAAAATGGCCCAATTAAAGGAGATGTTGGGACTGAAATAAGCTCCATTCACCCCCTTATTTGCTCTTTTCACGGTGAAAGTGCTGATTTCATGCGGTTTTCCTTCTATAGTTGACTTATAGAAAACATCACCATCTGGGAGGAAAACAAATGGAAAACATTATCGAAGTGACATCTCTTGCGAAGATATTTGGCAATCAAACAGCTTTAGAGGATGTCCATTTTTCAGTCAAAAAAGGAGAAACATTTGGTTTTCTTGGACCAAGCGGTTCAGGAAAAACCACCACAATAAAAATTTTAACAGGGCAACTTTCGCACACCTCAGGGGAGGCATCTGTTTTTGGGAAGCCAGCAGCCACCTTAAATAAGCCCCAAGATCGTAAAAGGTTTGGTGTCATTACAGATAACAGTGGACTGTACCAACGACTCTCCATTGAAGATAATTTAAAGCTTTACTGTCAGCTATATGATGTTCCGTCCACTCGCATCTCAGAAGTGCTTGAGATGGTCAGTCTGTCAGAAGAAAGAAAAAAGAATGTTGCTAAACTATCAAAAGGAATGATTCAGCGTGTGACATTAGCTAGAGCTTTGCTTCATGAGCCTGAGCTGTTATTTCTGGATGAACCAACCTCTGCGTTGGATCCGGCTAACTCTAAGCATATTCATCAAGGACTTCGCGAATTAAACCGAAAAGGGACGACCATTTTTCTGACAACCCATGACATGAGTGAGGCAGAGAGCCTTTGTGATCGCGTTGCCTTTCTTAACAAAGGTAGGATACAGCTTCTAGATGAACCAAAAGCACTGCGCAGACAATTCGCGGAAAACACCGTTTTACTAGAATTACAAGATGGAAGTAACATCACGCTTCCCGGCGGACAAGAGGGAGCAAAAGAAATTTATGAACGGTTGGCATCCGGAAAGGTCGTTTCCATTCATTCAAATGAACCAACATTAGGAGATATTTTTGTGGAAGTTACAGGGAGGGAATTAGTATGACGTTTTCAATAAAGCGAATGTATGCCATTTTTCAAAAGGATGTAAGGGACTTAACCAAAAATATGTTTATTACAACCACGATGCTTATGCCGCTATTGCTGGCACTTTTCTACGGTAGAATGGACGAAGTAACGATTGATATGCACTATTTAATTATTAACTTGAGTTTTGCGGCAGTAGGGGTTTTTGTTCAGAGTGCCATCATTGCAGAGGAAAAGGAAAAAAACACGTTGCGTGGATTAATGCTCTCACCAGCTACATTACCAGAGATTCTGGGCGGGAAAAGTCTGGTTACATTTGTTATAACAGTGTTAACAGTTATAGTTTGTGCCTATTTAACAGGGTATGAACCAGCCAATTACTTGATAGTCGGGGGAGCAATTCTAATCTCTTGCTTCTTCTATATAGCGTTAGGAACCTTAATGGGGCTCCTGACAAAATCTGTTGTGGAAGCATCTGTCGTGACATTACCTGTTATGTTTATATTTTCTTTTGGCTCTTTATTTCTTACGCTAATTGAGGAGTATCCAATTCTTACCTTTATTGAATATTTGCCAAACGTTCAACTGGTCGAACTAGCAACAGAAGTAGAAGCAGGAGCTATGTTTGCCGACTTATGGAGCAATTTTGCCATCATTCTAGCCTGGATTGTAGTAGCAAGTCTCTTAACAGTTGTCGTTTATAAGAAAAAGGAAATGGATGCTTAATGAATGTAATGCTTTAACATGCGAAGCAGTGCGGGGTGTAACCTAGTCTTTACTCTCGTGCTTGATATCACGAATTCTTATAAAAACACCGAAAAATCATCAGATTTATTTCGAAATCGTGATGATTTTTCGGTGTTTTGGTGTACATGGCTCTATTTTAGTTCTTTATCTAAAAATGCGTAGAAGTCGACCCATTCTTCAATAATTTTGGATGTTGGTTTTCCAAGTCCGTGTCCTGCTTTGGATTCTAAGCGGAGGACAATAGTAGAATCCACATGCGCTTTTTCCTTTAATGTTGCAGCAAATTTTTTCGCATGGGCTGGCACAACCCTGTCATCACTTTCCGCTGTTGCGATTAACACTGGTGGATATGTTACTCCCGCTTCTACATTATGGAGTGGGGAATAAGCATAGAGAAATGGGAAGTGTTCAGCGTTGTCAGCACTACCATACTCTGGAATCCAGTAGCGACCTATGGTGAACTTATGGTAACGTAGCATGTCAATTACAGGAACACGACAAATGACTGCACCAAACAAATCTGGGCGTTGTACCATACACGCAGCAACAAGCAGGCCACCATTTGATCCCCCCATAATCGATAACTTTTCTTTACGGGTATAATTATTGGTAATTAGCCATTCTCCTGCCGCGATGAAGTCATCGAAGACATTTTGTTTGTTCTCTAGCATTCCAGCTTTATGCCATGCTTCCCCGTACTCTGTCCCGCCACGAAGGTTGGCAACAGCATAAACGCCACCTTTTTCTAGCCAGCGGAGAACAGCTGGGTTAAATGATGGAGTCATACTAACATTAAAGCCGCCATACCCATAAAGCAAAACGGGATTTTGACCATTGAGCTCAAGATCTTTACGATAGGTGAGAAACATAGGCACTTTCGTTCCGTCTTTAGATGGGTAAAAGACTTGAACTGTTTTAAATGGGTCTGTATCTACAGTCATTTCGGACTCTGCTATCACTTCTAATTCATTACTGCCCACATTGTATGAATAAATTGTCGTTGGGTTTAAGAAGGAAGTAAGACCAAAGTATATAATGCCTTCCTCTTTGTTTCGCGTAATATCAGTGAGTGAACCTAGTATCGGTAACTCAATTTCATGCTTGTACACCCCATCTCTACTGAAAAGATGAAGTTGATGATGAGCATCCTTCTGGACTGCGACTACTAGGGTTTCGTTTAACGCTACTACATATTCTAGAACGCCTTGCTGCTCGGGAATGACTTCTTTCCAGTTCTCTTTTTGAGGGGCATTTATATCAATGGCCACGACCCTTCCCATTGGTGCCAATTGGTTCGTTTGAAAATAGAATAGGCTTCCTTCGTTTGTGATATAGCTGTACTCGGCATCTTGCTGATCTAACAATTTAATAAAAGCATCCTCAGAATTAATTGGTTTAATATAGATTCTATTCTCTGTGGCAGTACCTTCGTTTACGTATAAACCAATATATTTCTTATCATCGCTAATAAATGCAGAAAACATTAGTTCCTTATCTTCTGGCTGTTCATGTACAAGGATGTCGTCTTGTTGTTTAGTCCCTAGCTTATGGAAATATACAGTGTTGAAATTACTCTCATCCTCTGGTTCTACTGACCCCGGCTCTGGGAATCGACTGTAGTAAAATCCACTATCATCAGGAGACCAGACAATGCTTGAGAACTTCACATGCTGAATGTGGTCTTGCAGATTTTCATTGTTTGCTACATCAATAGCACGTATTTCTTGCCAGTCACTTCCATGAGTTGAAGTAGCATAGCTTATATATTGCCCTGAGTAACTGATGGCATAATTGGTCATTGCCACTGTACCATCCTCGCTCAAGCCATTCGGATCAATAACGATGGATTCCTGTCCATTTTTCTCTTTATATAAAACAGCTTGATTTTGTAACCCTTCATTACGTTGATAAAAGAGGGTTCCTTTTACTTTTTTTGGCACAGAATGCTTTGTGTAGTGAAACAACGCCTCTAGTTTTTCTTTGTCAGTATGCTGACTAGTTGCTGTGGAAAAGTAATCCGCACACTCTTTTCCAAGTTGGTTGCTCCATTCAATCGAGTCAGTTGAATCAGGATTCTCTAGCCAACGGTATGGATCACTTACCTTTGTTCCATGAAAATCTTCCACGATACTATCTTTTTTTAGCTGCTTCATCTGTAGATCCCCCTCTTGTTCTTATCTAGCTACATTCGACAAAAAAGACGGGAATCCTCCCTACCGTAATTTATCTCCGTTCACCTTTTGAAACATTACTTGTTATTTTCTACACGTGCCAAAGCATAGAAAAAAGGCCAGCAGAATTTCGGCTGACCTTTTACCTTTTCTATTATGGAGCATAGCGGGCTCGAACCGCTGACCTCTTCGCTGCCAGCGAAGCGCTCTCCCAGCTGAGCTAATGCCCCGGACAAGTAAATATTATACTTTGTCCTAACTTATTTTTCAAGTATTAAAAATAAGTCATATCACAGGGGATATGTTTTGATTGGTTACATAGAACTGTTTTTTGTTATTTATAGTTCGATAGTTCTGAATTTACATAAACTTAACTAAAATGCGATAGATTATTACAAAGTGTTATGCCATATTAGAAATGTGTCAACTTATGGCATAATACTATATTTACTGGAGGGTCCTCATGCAAAATCTGTTTAGGAAAAAGTCTTTCTCTGTTTTTCTCATTTTCACGTTAATTTTTACAAATTTTGTACCGGTTATTAACGTTGCGGCAGCAGAGACAATCACAGATGATTTACTTATTTCAGAGTACGTAGAAGGTAGTTCTAATAATAAAGCTATTGAACTCTATAACGGTACAGGCGATGATGTTAATCTAGCGAACTATCAGCTTGCATTGTATAGTAATGGCAACGAAGAGGCTAACAGTACATTAGATTTAGAAGGAACGTTAGCAAATGGCGACGTTTATGTGATAGCACATAATAGTGCTGTAGCTGAAATTAGAGAAGTAGCAGATATCACTTCCTCTGTAACAGGCTTCAACGGGAATGATGCCATAGTACTTTCAAAAAGTGAGGAACAGATTGATATAGTTGGTGAAATTGGCAACGATGAAGAGTTCGGTGCGGATATGACGCTAGTACGTAATCAATCTATTACATCACCATCTACTATATTTAATATGGAGGAATGGGAAAGATATGAACAAGACACTTTCTCTTCATTAGGAAGCCACATTGGAGGTGGAGAAAGTCCTGAAGAGCCACCAACAGATCCAGAAGACCCGCCAACAGACCCTGAAGTTCCACAAACAGTTTCCGTTGCAGATGCTAGAGGATTAAGTGATGGAACGCGGGTGGAAGTAGAAGGAGTTATTACAGTAAATTCTAATTCCGTTAGTAATGGCAACCAGTTTACTACATACATTCAAGATGAAACAGGCGGAATCAACATATTTAAATACGAACAAGGCGATTTAGAAGAATTAGAAAAAGGAACAAGAGTTAAAGTAATCGGGGAATTAGATACTTTTAACGGATTAAAGGAAGTAATACCAGATACAATTGATATCATTGCAGAAGGACAAGCAGTACCTAATGCACAGTCGCTTTCCATAAAAGAGCTTCAGGGTGATGCTGCAGAGGCTTTTGAAGGGGAACTTGTTGAAGTGAATGGTTATATCTCATCCATACCAGGTTCTCCAGCGGGTGGCGGGTACAATATTTCGTTTATAGACAAGGATTTGAATTCAACTACATTGCGCGTAATGGAGAATGCGTTAGATGTTTCGCAGATAGAAGAAGGCAAATGGTATGACGTTACTGCGATTGTGAGTCAATACAATAGCTACCAGCTTATCCCAACAGAACAAGATGATTTCGTATTAGCGGAGAACCAGCCTGAGCCTCCTTCTGCAGCTGGAGAGTATGAGGCAACAGTAGATTATGTTACGGATGGAGATACAATTCGTATTAATGAGACGGTTCTTGGTGGGGACAGAGTGCGATTTTTAAACATGGATACACCAGAAACATATGCTGCTCATAATGATGATCCAGATCGTAATGAAATTAATGAGAACCAAAAGAAACATGGGGATGCTGCAACAGCATACATGAAGACATTAATTAAGCCTGGCGATACGGTTACAATTAAAGTTGGTGAAGAAGCAACAGATGATTACGGACGTTTGCTTGCAGAGGTTATCACAGAAGATGGTACGAATGTTAATCTTAAAATGGTGGAAGAAGGTTACGCTTCTACTTACTTTATTCCACCATTTAGTGAAGAAGCATACCCAATATACCAGAATGCGGTAAAAGAAGCGAAGGATGCAGGATTAGGTATTTGGAATCCAGAGGATCCATTACTTGAGCTTCCGTTTGCCTTCCGTGCTAATGATGACGAAAAGGGTTTTCTAAGATATGTAGGGAACTCAAATACAGATAAGTACGTCGTGCCAGAAAAGTGGGCTGATGTCCCTGTTGAATACCGTGTATTCTTCTCAAGTGAAGCAGAAGCGGAGTCCTATGGCTATACGCCTGCTGGAGAAGAAGAACCGAATGAAGATAATCTACACGTGCAATTGTTAAGCATGAATGACCTTCACGGAAAAATAGACCAGCAGTACGAGCTAGACCCAGATGGGGATGGCATATTTAATATGTATGGAAGAATGGATTACACTGCAGCAGCTATGAAAGAACGTGCGCAAGAAAATCCAAATACACTGTTAGTACATGCAGGAGATATGATTGGTGGAAGCTCACCTGTTTCTGGTTTGCTACAGGATGAACCGACCGTGGAAATTATGGAAGAAATGGGATTTGATGTAGGGACGGTTGGGAACCACGAATTTGACGAAGGTACAGACGAGCTACTTCGAATGGTAAATGGTGGAGAACATCCGGAAGGGCTCGGTACTGAAGGGTATGATGGGATGAATTTCCCAAACCTTTGTGCAAACTGTGTCTATAAGGACGGTGGAGAGACAGTACTGGACCCTTACTATATTGAAGAAGTAGATGGTGAGCAAATTGGTTTCATCGGTGTAAATACACAAGCATCGGCAGATATGGTAATGCCGGCTGGAATTCAGGATATTGAATTTACGGATGAAGCAACTGCAGTAGATAACGCGGTAGCAGATCTCCAGGCAGAAGGGGTAGAAGCAATTGTCGTATTAGCACATATTCCTGCAGATCAGGATGGTGATGGTGCCTCAGGTGAAGCAGCAGATCTGGCAAGAGAAGTAGATGATGCAGTTGATGTTATCTTCGCTGCGCATAACCATCAAGTAGTAGATGGTGTTGTGGATGATAAACTAATTGTTCAAGCTTTCGAGTATGGGAAGGCATTTGCAGATGTTGAGTTGGAGATTGATCGCGACACAGGTGATATAGTCGAGAAAGAAGCAGAAGTTGTCTTTGTAAACCAGGATGACTATACTCCAGACCCAGCTGTAACGGCTATTCTAGACAAATATAGTGAGCAAATTGCACCGATCATGGGAGAAGTGATTGGCTATAATGCAACCGACCTTACAGGTGATTACACAAATGATGGAGACCATGGTTTAGGTAATTTAATCGCGGATGGGATGAATGCTGCAATGGAGAGTGACTTTGCCATGATGAATGGTGGAGGAATTCGTGATGATTTACTAGCAGGTGAAGTGACTTGGGGAGACTTATACAACATTCAGCCTTTTGGTAACACACTTATGACGTTGGAAATAAAGGGCGCTGATTTGGCTCCAATCATTCAAGCACAACTTTCGCCAGAATACGGTCCAGATTATAGCATTAGCGGTTTCCATTACACGTGGGATCAAGAAACAAATACAGTGGTTGATGTAACATACCCGGACGGTTCAGAAATTGACCCGGAGGAAACATTTACGCTTACAGTAAATAATTATATGGGTACATCATTGAGTGATAAGCACCGTCCGATTAGTGAGCTAGGAAAAAACCCGGTTATGGGGCCAACAGACCTAGATGCAACGGTTGATTTTGTTCGTAGTTTAGATAGCACGACAGAAAATCCATTTGAATATAAGGCAGAGGGCAGAATTTCTCTAGCCACAGATAATCCAGGTGAAGAAGATCCAAATGAGGATCCTCAAACACCAGGTGATGATGCGAATGATGACTCGAATGACAATCAAGAAAACGGTGATGGTACAAATACCCCAGGAAATGATTCAGGCAAGACGCCTCCTGGAAACGATAGTAGCAAGGGTGGAAGTCTTCTTCCTCAAACAGCAACAGATATTTACAACCTACTGATTGTCGGACTAGTTCTGCTAGTAATGGGTGCGGGTGCTGGTTTATTCGTTTATATTAGAAAAAGAAATGTGCTGAAAGAAAGCTAAAGATTACGATGATGACAACCAATAGAGGCTCTTGATTTTAAGAGTCTCTGTTTTTGGTATTTTTTGACGTTTGACGTATGACCACTTGAGGAGTAAGATAGTTTTTGTCTTAAACATTAATTATCAGTTTATTCTAAAATAGAGGAGAATTTCATCATGAAAAAACTTAGTAAGGAACAAATCGTCCAAAGTGTTCCTCAACGGGGATTTTTTGGACAACCTAAAGGGCTATTCACCCTTTTCTTCACTGAATTTTGGGAACGTTTCTCTTATTATGGGATGCGGGCACTGCTATTATTTTATATGTATACCGAAATTGCTGATGGAGGGCTGGGCATAGATGATGGCACAGCAAAATCTATTATGGCCATCTACGGTTCTCTCGTATACATGTCAGGGATTATTGGTGGGTGGATTGCGGATAGGTTGCTTGGTACGCAACGTACTGTGTTTTATGGTGGTGTACTTATTATGGCAGGGCATATTGTACTTGCGCTTCCAGCTGGTACGACAGCCTTATTCATCTCTATGTTCCTTATCGTTATTGGTACAGGTTTACTAAAACCAAATGTTTCGAATATTGTGGGAGATATGTACAGCCCGCAAGATGTACGCCGTGATTCTGGATTTAGTATCTTCTACATGGGTATTAACATGGGTGGACTGCTTGCACCGCTTATTGTCGGAACAATCGGTCAAGAATACAACTATCATCTAGGGTTCGGTTTAGCGGCAGTCGGAATGCTAGTAGGTTTGATTGTTTACATGGCTACCCGTAAGAAATATCTTGGACTTGCAGGGACCTATGTACCAAATCCATTAGAAGCCAATGAAAAGAAAAAGGTATTTACTCGAATTGGTATAAGTGTCGTGATTATTGCGATTTTGGCGGCCATTACTATTCCAGCAGGTATCTTAACAATAAACCGTTTCACTTATCTTGTTAGTATTTTTGGTATCCTTATACCAACAGCCTACTTTATTGTGATGTACCGTAGTCCAAAAACAAATGCGGATGAAAAATCAAGAATCCTTGCCTACATCCCATTGTTTATTGCAGCGATCATGTTTTGGGCTATTCAAGAACAAGGTTCCATTATCCTTGCAGAGTATGCAGATAAACGTACAGAACTAAGTTTATTTGGGCTTGAGTTGCATTCATCATGGTTCCAGTCATTGAATCCGCTATTCATCGTTATGCTTGCTCCGATTTTTGCAAATATATGGGTTAAAATGGGTGAGCGGCAGCCAACAACTACCAAGAAATTTTCTTATGGTTTAGTGTTTGCAGGTCTTTCCTTTCTTGTGATGATTGTCCCTGCAGCTATGAACGGAACAGAAACATTAGTAAATCCTATTTGGTTAGTACTCAGCTTCTTACTCGTTGTAATAGGGGAGCTATGTCTTTCACCTGTTGGCCTGTCAGCTACAACGAAGCTAGCGCCTGAAGCATTCTCAGCACAAACAATGAGCCTTTGGTTCCTTTCCAACGCCTCTGCGCAAGCTATTAATGCACAGATTGTGAAATTGTATAAACCAGAAACAGAAATAGTCTATTTTGGCGTCATCGGTGGTGTAGCTATTCTTCTAGGACTGCTACTATTTATGGCATCTCCAACAATTCAGCGCTATATGAAAGGTGTTCGTTAAAAAAATAGAAAACCATGATCCAGCAGGTATTCACCTGCTGGATTTTTTCCTGTTTACAACGGGGAGGGGAAACGATATAGTTTTGTTAGACTATAGAAATAAATAAAGGGAGGTCGTCTCATTATCCTTTCAATAACAAAAAGGAGTGAGTCTTACAATGAAAAAAGAACATGTTAAGATCGCGAACCGCGAAGCATGGATTGGGGTAGGATTAGTAATATTTAATTTCGTCTGGTGGTTTGCTTTTGCTTATGGATTTGGAAGTAAGGACCCACAAGATTATACATACGTGTTAGGTTTGCCGGCATGGTTTTTTTATAGCTGTGTTTTAGGATTTATCGTCATGGCAATATTGGTGACGATTGTTGTGAAAAAGTTTTTTGTTGCGATTCCATTTGATGAGGAGATGGAAGAAAAATGAATTGGGAATCTCTAATACCTTTAATCCTCTTTTTGGTAATCATTTTTTGTGTAGGAATATGGTCTGGCGGATACTTGAAAAAATCTACTAGTTTTGCACAGGATTATTTTCTCGGAGGCAGGAGTCTCGGTGGATTTGTACTCGCTATGACAATGACAGCTACTTACGGAAGTGCAAGTAGTTTCATTGGAGGGCCCGGGACTGCATACAACCAAGGTCTGGGGTGGGTTTTGTTAGCCATGTCGCAAGTGGCAACAGGTTATTTTGTACTAATGGTGCTCGGGAAGAAGTTTGCTATTGTTACACGTCGCTACAATGCTTTAACAATGGTAGATTTCCTAAAGGAGAGATACCGGTCAAAATGGGTTGTCATCCTATCTGCAGTCAGTATTATCGTTTTTCTATTCTCGGCAATGGCAGCACAGTGGATCGGTGGCGCTAGATTAATAGAATCACTTATTGGAATTGAATATACCACCGCATTGTTCATATTTGCTGTTTCTGTACTAATTTACGTTACAGTAGGGGGCTTTCGAGCTGTCGCCCTAACCGACGCAATTCAAGGTAGTGTCATGTTTGTCGGTACGTTAATATTGCTTGTAGCCGTAATAATTGCTGGGGGAGGTATTCCAGCAATTATTGCAGATTTAACAGCAGAGAACCCTAATCTGATCACTCCATTTGGGGCGGAAGGCACGCTTACACCGACTTATGTATCGTCCTTTTGGATACTAGTTGGGGTTGGAGTGGTTGCCTTGCCGCAAATTGCAATTAGAGCAATGTCCTATAAAAGCTCTCAATCTATGCACAGAGCTATCATTATAGGGACTATTGTGGTAGGTGTGATCATGTTGAACATGCATTTAATTGGTGTGTTCGCCCGACCTATTTTACCGGGGATTGAAGTGGGTGACCGTGTGATGCCTCTAATTGCGCTTGAAGTGATGCCAAATTGGCTAGCGGGGATCGTATTGGCTGCACCAATGGCAGCTATTATGTCGACAGTAGATTCCTTGCTATTGCTTGTTAGTTCAACAATAGTTAAGGATGTATATTTAAACTATGTGGAACCAAAAGCCTCCGATACGCGCGTTAAACGCCTAAGTATAGCAGTTACGGCGCTTCTTGGTGCCGTCGTATTCATCATGGCACTCAACCCACCTGATTTAATTATCTGGTTAAATTTATTTGCCTTTGGTGGATTAGAAGCAGCCTTTATATGGCCAATTGTTCTAGGGTTATACTGGGAGAAGGGGAATAAGTATGGTGCATTGAGTTCAATGATAGCCGGTGTAGGATTATATATTTTATCCGATTCCTTCTTTCCACAGCCTTTTGGGTTACATTCAGTGGTAATGCCAATTGTTGTATCCTTCTTTGTCTATATTGCTACAAGCCTTGCAACACAAAAGAAAGTCGTTTGATAAGAGGTCCTGTCATACCAAGTGGCAGGGCTTTTTTATTTTTTCTAGCTTCAGCTCCCAGAGACTAGCGGGACTTCCTTCACCTCCGTACAATAAGTCAACATCTGTTCTAAAGGGAAGGAGGGTCGACTAAAACCGGCCTTGTCGGCCAACGTCGACATACCCCTGTTGCAGGGGCATGTTTCCTTTATCTCCTACGGATCTGTCCAAAAGGTCTTCGGTGGGACGAGTAATCGCAGTCCCAGTTCGTACGTCTCTAAACGGACGCTTTCGCTTTTATTCTTTCTAAACACGAAGTAAATCGTTATAATGTAAATAATTCGATTGTTTGGAAAATAAGGAGTGTGCAAAGTTGGAAAAATTGTTAAGAAGGTTAACAGAATTAAGTGGACCATGTGGTCACGAACAAAATGTAGCATATTATATAAAAGATTATGTAAAAGGAAAAGCTGATCACGTCGAAATAGACGGGTTAGGAAATGTTATCGTTCGAAAAAATGGAACAAAGCTTGGACCTAAGGTGCTACTTACTGCACATATGGATGAGGTAGGATTTATTGTTAAGAAAATTGAAGAGAATGGATTTCTGCGCTTCGAAAAACTGGGTGGTCATGATGATCGTATTCTACTTGCGCAAGAAGTAAAAGTGTTAGGAAGAGATAATGAAATTGATGGGGTTATTGGAACTTTATCTGCTCACTTTGTGAAGTTTGAAGACCCGACAAAAGTAAGACGTCATGCGCAATTATACATAGACATTGGAGCACGTTCCAAGCAAGAAGCTATTGATATGGGCGTTGAGGTAGGTACACCTGTTACATATGCTCCTAACCTGAAAATGGTGGGACCAGAATCTCATAAACTGGTTCGTGGTAAATCATTGGATGATAGATCAGGCTGTGCAGTGCTGTTATCTATACTTAATGATCTACAGGACGAAGAATTTACTGGGGAAGTGACATTTCTTTTTACAGTTCAAGAAGAGGTAGGATTGCGTGGAGCCCAGGCGGCAATCAATAAGCTGGAGGTGGATGCTGCCATTGCGATTGATACCACTGCTGTCAGTGATACACCTGAAGATATAATGGATCAAAGCTTAAAGTTAGGAGCAGGCACTGGGATCAAGGTAATGGATTTTAGTCTAATTGTGCAGCGTATTATGAAGGAAAAATTGCTTGAACTTGCAAAGAAACATGCTATCGCTTATCAATTAGAGGTTTTTCCTGGTATCGGAACAGATGGGGGCGCCATTGCGTTGGCGGATAAAGGAATTCCAACAGGGGTGCTTTCCATTCCGTCTAGATATACACACTCGCCAGTGGAAGTTGTTAGCATGCAAGATCTTGAAGCTACAAAGGATCTAGCTAAAGCATTTCTTATGCAACTTGATGAAAACACAACCTTTGAATTCTAGATTGCTACCTTTTTTACTAGTAAAGAAAGTATAAAATTTTGTCTTCATAATGTTCGATGGCAGAAATGGCCAAGTCCAGCTCCAGCGCCCAGAAACTAGGCGACTTCACGAAATCGCCCTACGATAAGTCATCATCGGTTCGTATCCTCACCGTGATTCCTTTATCTCAGTTGATTCGTTCCACTCGCTACGTTTCTAAACGGGCGTTTGCGCTTTTGTTCAAAAAATAGCCGTTTGATCATGCGAATTTATATAAGCAAATTCGAGATCAGCCGGCTATTTTGCTTTCCATGGAAATTAATAGTGCAATTTATATTCTCTTATCTCTGTATATCTTCCATTTTACCTTGATCGGCAAATTCAATAAAGAAGTCCAATGCGGCTTGATTGCTTAAGGAACCTTTGTTTACTACTTGGTCCACAGGCTTGCCCATTAGGATCTTCTTAACCGGGATTTCTAGCTTTTTACCATTTAATGTTTTAGGTAAGTCTGGGACTTGATGGATGGCTGTAGGCGTATGTCTTGGTGAGCAATGTTTACGAATTTGCTTCTTAATCTTCTGCTGAATTGCTTCAGTCAACTCGACCCCATCCCTCATTACTACAAATAGTGGAGTGGATGAATCTCCGTTAGTTAATGGAATATCCACGATTAAGCTATCAGTAACCTCCTCAATTTGATCGACTGCACGGTATATTTCACTTGTCCCGATTCGAATGCCGCCACGGTTAATGGTAGCATCAGATCTCCCGTAAATAACACAGGTATGTCGATCTGTAATCTTCAAATAGTCTCCGTGGCACCAAATGCCTGGAAATACGTCAAAATAACTGTCTTTTAGACGGCTGTCTTTTTCATCATTCCAGAAGAAAACAGGCATTGATGGAAATGGGGCAGTTAAAACCAATTCTCCTACCTCATCAATGAGGGCTTCTCCCTGTTCATCAAAACTCTCTATTCGAGCACCAAGACCCCGGCACTGCAACTCTCCTGCATAAACAGGAAGGATAGGCACGCCTAATATAAAAGCAGTACATACATCGGTTCCACCACTTACGGAGGAAATCCAAAGGTCTTTTTTCACATTTTCATAGCACCATTGAAAACCTTCAGGAGGTAAAGGGGACCCTGTTGAGCTAATATTTTTTAAATGCCTAAGGTCGTAATCCTTACCAGGCTGCATGTCTTCTTTCATACAGGCGGTAATAAAGCTTGCGCTCGTTCCGAACACCGTGGTCTTTGTATCCTCAGCAAATTTCCATAAACTCTTTTTATCCGGGAATGTTGGACTTCCGTCATAAAGCACGATGGTAGAGCCGACAAGTAATCCGCCAATGAGAAAATTCCACATCATCCAGCCTGTGGTGGTATACCAAAAGAATCGATCATCTTCTGATAAATCCATATGAAAGGTCATAGCTTTCAAGTGCTCTAGCAAAATGCCTCCCTGGCTTTGTACAATCGGCTTTGGTTTTCCTGTTGTGCCAGAGGAAAACAAGATCCATAATGGATCATTAAACTCTACTTGTTCAAAGGTAAAAGGAAGGGATTCATCCAGAGTAATGGCTTTTTTCCACGGTATGCTGTTTTTTAGCTTGGACATGTCAGCTGTCTTGTTAAGATAGGGAATCGTTATAGTTGTTTCAAGGGTTGGCAGTGCTCGCTGTAAATTCTCCACCACTTCTAAACGATTGAATTCTTTTCCGTTATACCTATAGCCATCTACGGTAATCATAACCTTAGGTTCAATCTGCTGAAATCGGTCCATTACACTTTCTGTCCCAAAGTCGGGGGAAGCACTTGACCAAATAGCACCAAGGCTTGAGGTGGCCAAAAATGCTACAACAGATTCATAGATATTGGGTACATAGGCGACGACGCGGTCTCCTTTTTTAATTCCAGAGCTTCTCAATGTTTGCTGAAATGCTCTTGTATCACGTTCAAGCTCTCCCCAAGTGATTGACGCGGTGGGGCGGTTTTCTGAGGAGTGCAGAATGGCAGCTGCATTATTCTTTCGCTCGTTAAAAATATGTTGCGCATAATTAATAGATGATCCTGTAAACCATTTAGCCCCTGGCATGGCATGTGAACTTAATACAGATTGATATGGTGTGGAGGATTTTATCTGGAAATATGTCCAAAGACTCTCCCAGAAATCTTCTGTTTCGTCTACCGACCATTTCCAAAGAGCATGGTAGTCATGAAAATCCAATTCTTTATGTTTGCGAAGCCAGTTCATATAAGTCGTGACGGCTGCCATTTCTTTCTGATTATCCTGTGGCTCCCATAATAGGGTTCCTTCCTCAATTGCGCTCATTGTACCCCTCCCAATGTGTCTCTATTGACTTCATTATATGAAAACGTTTTCTAAGTGTAAAGAAACAAAAGCTCACTAAGAACTCGTGAGCTTCATGTTTAAGACCGTAAATGATCCTCTTCTTATTCTGCTAATTTATCAGCGAAAGCTTTTACATATGGAGGTAAGTCAGGCGGTCGGCGGCTAGAAATGATGTGTCCATCAGTGACTACTGCTTCGTCACTCCATGTTGCTCCAGCGTTCGTCATATCATCTTTAATCCCAGGTGTACTGGTCACGTTCTTTCCTGAAAGGATATTGGCGGAAATAAGGACCCAGCCAGCATGACAAATTTGTCCAATTGGCTTTTTCGCTTTATCCATTGCAGTTACCATTTCTAGTACCTCAGGATAGCGGCGTAATTTATCCGGTGCCCATCCTCCAGGAACAAGAATAGCGTCGTAATCATCTGCATTTATATCCTCAAAAGAATAGGCAGACTCAGCAGGCACACCATATTTCCCGATATAGGTTTTGCCAGATTCCTTGCCTACTAAATCAACTTGGGCGCCTTCTTCCTGTAGACGCAGAATGGGATACCAAAGCTCCAAGTCTTCAAAATCTTGTTCAACGAGTGCAATAACTTTTTTGTTTTGTAGTCTCATTTGTTTCCCTCCATTCTATTTAAGTGTAACAAAGATCAGTCTGCTTATCGATTTATCGGTTTTAGACAAGAAGACTCCATCCTCAAGCCTAGCTAGGGTGGAGATGAATTGTCTGGTTTTCCTGTATTAAATACAAATAACGAACATTCGTACGTGTTTTTCTGATATAATAGATGTAATATTTATGTTAGAAAGTTGTGAACAATATGTCTATTTATAAAGCCTATAAGTTCCGTATCTATCCAAATGCATCACAAGAAGTCTTCATTGCGAAGACGATTGGTTGCTCCCGTTTTGTGTTCAATCATTTCCTGAACCAATGGAATGAAGCTTACACGAAGACGGGAAAAGGTTTGACATACAAGGCTTGTTCCGCCAAGCTGACACAACTCAAAAAGCAATTGGTATGGCTTCAAGAAGTGGATAGCATAGCCGTGCAGTCAGCGCTTAAACACTTGGCTGATTCATATAACCGCTTTTTCCAAAAACAGAATAAAGCGCCACGGTTTAAGTCAAAGAAAAACCCGGTTCAGTCTTATACGACAAAGTGCACCAATCATAATATTGCGGTTGTGGGGACCAAACTCAAATTACCAAAATTAGGTCTTGTCAGGTTTGCCAATAGCCGTGAAGTGGAGGGACGGATCCTGAGCGCTACTATAAGACGCAATCCAAGCGGCAAATATTTTGTTTCGGTTTTAGCTGAAACAGAAGTAAAACCGTTATCCAAAACTGGTTCTGCTGTTGGAATTGACGTCGGACTCAAAGATTTTGCCGTGCTTTCGGATGGAACAGTATATAAGAATCCGAAACATTTTCGGACACTAGCGTCCCGCTTGGCAAAAGAACAGCGTATTCTGTCCCGGCGTAAAGATCTGGCGCTAAAGCAAAAACGAGCCTTACAGGACTCTAGAAACTATCAAAAGCAAAAGCGTAAAGTAGCACGCCTCCATGAGCGTATCAGCAATGCACGGCAGGATTACCTGCATAAAATTTCTACTGCTATTGTCAAAAACCACGACATTATCGGGATCGAAGACTTGCAGGTGTCCAACATGCTAAAAAACCACAAATTAGCAAAAGCTATCAGCGAAGCGAGCTGGTCCCAATTTCGACAGATGCTGGAATACAAAGCGACCTGGTATGGGAAGCACGTGATAACCGTTGCCAGGAATTTTCCGTCCAGTCAGCTTTGCTCCACACCAGATTGTGGCTATCAAAATAAAGCCGTTAAAAATCTCGGGTTGCGCCAATGGGTTTGTCCCCATTGCGGCGCACATCATGACCGGGATAAGAACGCAAGCTTGAATCTTAGAAACGAAGCGTTACGACTTCTAACTGCGGGAGCGCAGGGGTAGCCTAATAACATAACTTTCGGTTACGAAGGTGTTCTTAGGAATCCCCCACTTCAAACGTCTGTTAAGTGGGGGTCATTCAATCCTTTTTATTTAGATGCTCATTCATGGAGCTTTCTACTTTTTTATAATGCGAATAATAACTAAACCAAAAAATGGAGTATATGATGGCGAACACGATAAAGCTAAATAATGCTGCCAGCCAATTTAATGGCACCCACCCTACAGTAAAAGCAATGATAAAGTAAACAGTTAGAGACAAGCAAAAATGAAAGATGGTTTTCTTTAAATAACTTCCTTCTCCATCACCATAAATATACGAGGACAAACCATAATATATTCCGAGTAACATACTAGCCCCCATGTGCATCCAAATCTCGGATACAGTAGACTCCACGTTGTTCAATTTCATGATCGTCAAGGCAATAAAGGTAAAGATTCCACCGAATGCAATGCCAATCATTGAACGCTTTGTGATTTCAAGAATCATCCCTATTGCCCTCCTTTCATTAACTGGTCCTTTATTGGTTTCACATATTTTCTCGTAATATATTCTTTATTGCCTGTTTGAAAGTAGACACATAGATTTCCATTAAAAGATAATTCAAACCTTTCAATCCTACCAAGATTGCCTATAACGGATTTAGAAAAGCGCATAAACTGATAAGGAATTAGTATTTCTTCGATTTCGTATAATTTCATACGAATCTCTAATTCTCGATCTTTGATTACAGCAAAAACCTTTCTTTTCTGTGCATAGATATAGTCAATATCAGGTGGGTTTAGAAGAACGGTTTGCTCCTCGTCCATACCAAATAACCGGCGCTGCTTCCGTTTTTTAATAACGGCAGCTATTTCCTCAAGCTCCTCAGACCATTCCTTTGCTTGAATGGTGACAGAAGTTTCTTCATGATTTTCATCTATATCTATATTCAATCTCATAGTTATCCCCCGATTTCGATTTCTTTACCCCCTTGCCATCTTTAAAAAAGCAGGGTAGCGTAAAATGGCGATCGTAAAGGCGATGAATCCGTAAATGAATAAAATAGAAGCAGGTAACAATATGTCGCTGATTTGCATGGAGCCCTCCATCCCTTGCTGTAATGCTTGGTGGGCCCAATACTGTGGCAAGAATTTACTGAGGGTCTGTATGAAAGATGGCATCATGTCGATTGGCATCCATAGGCCGCTGAGTACGGCACCTCCGAGAGCTATAACTTGGGTCATGGCGATCCCCATATTGTTTGTTTTCACTAGTAGCGAAAGCGCTAATCCAATTCCCGTAACAGTAAAGGTGAGGAGAAGAGAAACAAGTAGCAGGAAGAGCGGTTGCTCCAGTGGAATATCATAGACAAGCTTGCCGAACAATAGCAAGACAATAATCTGGACAAACACGATATACATGTAGGGTATCCATTTTCCAAGTAAATATTTATAGGCGGGAAGGGGGGTGCTTGCAATACGTGCTGTCATTCCAAGCTCTCGGTCCTTAATAAAGTTAGCTATCATCGTAATAATAATAAAAAAGACAAACATCACCGTATAACCAGGAACGATCGATAAGATAACTTGTTCTCTCGCAACGCCTTCTGTTCCGGAAGTGAAAACGGAAATAAATAACACCGTAAACAAAATGGGTAACAGAAGCATCCAAAATAGCAGACCTCTGTCCTGTAGGTTCTTTATCAATTCAAACGATATAATCGAACGCATATAATTCCTCCTATCATTTTAGCATATTTAATCACGCAGCTGGCTTCCTGTTAGGGAAAAGAATACATCCTCAAGTCTTGCTTGGCTTAGTTCTAGCTGTTCTGGTTGCACAGCATGTGTTTTACAGTGGTTAATAACGTGCTCCATTGCCAGTAAGGGACTGTCTGTTAGTAAGAGATGCCCTTCTTTTTTAGGATAAATAGTGAAATCTCCGTTTTCTTTAGGAAGACAATTTTCCCCTTTTAGATAGATAGAAGGGATGGCGTATCTCTGTAGCAGTTCATCCACACGGCCATTCTCCGCTATATTCCCTTTATCAATAAAGATTGCTTCATCGCAAATTTGCTCTATTTCCTCCATGTAATGGCTAGCATAAATAATTGTACAACCATGCTCCTTCAATTTTTCAATCATATTAAAAATATAACGTCTTGATTGAGGGTCAATCCCTACTGTCGGCTCATCCATAATAATAAGGTCTGGAGTATGCAGCAATGCACAGCCAATGTTCAAACGGCGTTTCATTCCACCTGAATAGGTGCTTACTTTGTGTTTTGCTTTATCAGTTAGACCAATATCCTTTAAAACCTCCTTAATTCGCAACTTAAGGGTTTGCCCTTTTATTCCATAGATTTTTCCGAAAAAAGATAAATTGTCCCAGGCTGTAACGGTTTCTTCCAAGCAAATTTCCTGTGGTATATAACCGATTATTTCTTTGGTGTTAGCTCTAGAAGCTTCCGTGAATGTTAGGCTTCCATCGAAGTCCTGAATAATAGAGGAAATGATCTTTAATAATGTGGTTTTTCCGGCACCATTTGGACCGACCAAACCATAGCATTTTCCTCTAGAAAAGTTTAAAGAGATATCATTTAAAGCCACATTTTTACCATAATGCTTTTTTACATGATTTAGACTTAACACTATTCTCACCTTCCTTTGTAAACAGTATGACAAAAAGCAACCATAGTTGGATGCTTATTTGCGTAACGTGACGTTAATAGTGCATAAGTTGAATAAATGGTTGAACAGCATGTTAGAAAACTGCATTTGATCATCTTTTAGAGAATATTTATGTTTTTATACTTATGTACTTCAGAATTTTAGCTTTGTCGTTATGGTTACTTTGGTTAAAATTTTATGTGTTCTTAAGGAGTAAAATAAAAAGGCCACACCCGATCGTTGCCAGGTGTGGCGATTAAAAGCTCACTTTTTATTGTATTCTGCGTACTTAACGTAATTCTGTTCATCCTCAATCAGCCCACATGCCCCGCATTGAATCTTATAATGCGGTCCTTTGTAGTCGATATGGAAGATGTCCGTCTGATCAGCTGCATACTCCTGCATTACGTCACCAGTAGTGGGATCAAGCTTTACTGGCTTCGCATGCTGTTCAATAATATTAAACCTTGTTCGATTGGTTTTACAGTTTGGACATTGATATGGTTGACTCACTAATCCCACCTCCGTTTCTCTTTTATCATTTAATTATTCGGGATAAAATATTCCAAATGTAATAGGGAATACTACAAAAAAGTGCAAAAATGCTGTGTTTTAAATAATTGAAATAAGGGTATAAAGTTTGCTAGTGTAATATACGAGAAAAGGTCAGCGTTGGAAAGGTATAAAATTTTAGCTAGGAAGAGAAGGCGACGTAGCTGAAATTTGGAAGTACCAAGTATAAAAAATATATACATATAAGAGGTGAAGGGATGAAGAGTGTTTCAAATGTATTCTGGTATGCACTAGCTATTTGTATCGCGGTAGTAATTTGGGGATCTGTTTCCCCAGGAAAATTAGAGTCACTTACTAGTTCAGTGACGACGTTCATATCTGTGAATTTTGGGTGGTATTATTTATTAATTGTTATGCTCATGCTGATATTCTGTGTTTATCTTATATTTTCGAAATACGGTAAGGTGAAACTAGGGAAGGAAAAAGATAAGCCAGAATTCAGTTTGCCATCTTGGTTTGCAATGTTATTTAGTGCTGGTATGGGTATGGGTCTTGTATTCTGGACAACTGCAGAACCAATTTCTCATGCGTTTCTTACCACACCCGGCGCAGAACCTGGTACCGAGCAGGCAATTAAGGATGGCTTAAAATACTCCTTCTTCCACTGGGGTGTTCATGCCTGGGCGGTATATGGAATCGTGGCTCTTGTACTAGCCTACTTTAAATTCCATCGGGATTCTCCAGGGCTTATCAGTGCTACGCTTGTTCCGCTTTTTGGAGAAAAGGCAATGGAAGGAATAGCTGGAAAGCTTATTGATACACTTGCTGTAGTGGCAACAGTAATTGGGGTAGCAGCTACACTTGGTTTTGGATCAGGCCAAATTACTGGAGGACTATCTTTCCTATTTGGAACACCGAATACATTTAGTGTGCAGATTATTGTATTAATCGTTGCTACCATCCTCTTTATTGTGTCTGCTTGGTCGGGGATTGGTAGAGGAATAAAATATTTAAGTAATATTAACATGGGACTTGCTTTTGTTCTATTACTTATCTTATTTATTGTTGGACCAACACTTTACATACTAAATATGTTTACTAACACATTAGGTAATTATATTTCTGATTTTTTCGATATGAGTTTACGACTTGCTCCATTAGATAATGACAATAGAGGCTGGATTAATGCCTGGACCATTTTCTATTGGGCATGGTGGGTGTCATGGGCACCATTCGTAGGTATTTTTATAGCGAGAATATCAAAAGGTAGAACCGTAAAAGAATTTATGCTTGGCGTTTTACTAGTTCCAGCACTTGTTTGTTTTATTTTCTTTGCAGTGTTTGGAGTTTCGGCATTAAATCTCGAACAAAATGGAATCGCAGAAATTTCTGCGTTGTCCCTTGAAACCTCAACATTTGGGGTATTGGCGGAGTATCCACTTGGTACATTAATGTCAATTATAACGCTTTTTGTTGTCGCGATATTCTTTATCACCTCTGCTGATTCTGCAACATTTGTTTTAGGGATGTTAAGCACAAATGGACTGTTAAACCCTGCTAATTCGGTTAAAATAATGTGGGGACTGATGCAATCAGCTGTTGCCGGGATTATTGTATACTTCGGTGGTACACAAGGATTGCAAAATATGCTTATCATTGCAGCACTCCCATTTTCCATTGTTATACTACTTATGGGTGCATCCTTTTTCAAAGCAGCGCATTCAGAATTTAAGCCGAGGAAATAAAGTAACGTGTTTAAAAACCCTCTTATGGAAAATGGATAACCATCCGTTTTAGGCATAAGAGGGTTTTTGAATTAAATTGAGTTGTCTTCTTTCTTATCTTTAAAAGTTAAGATTTACTTTACAAACAATGGTAACTTTTCTAGGAAGATAATATCATCTCGATCTGCAGCGTCTCCTTCTGCCAAAATGGCAGCTCGTGCTTTCACTTCGGCACCTGCTTTACGCACAAGCTCTTCTAAAGCTTTCATCGATTCACCTGTACTAATAACATCATCAATCAGGGCAACGCGTTTTCCATCAAGCTTCTCTGCATCCTTCCGATCTAAACAGAGAGTTTGTTCTTTCTGTGTCGTAATGGAAACCACTTTATGTACAAAAGGGTCTTGCATATAAGGCTTCGTGCTTTTTCTTGCAACAACATAGCTGTCCATGCCCAGATTCTTAGACAACTCATGTACAAAAGGGATTCCCTTCGCTTCTGCAGTGACCAGGACATCTACCTCAGGTAGCCTTTTAGCTAATAGGGGGGAAGCAGCAGATGTTAATGTTGTATCACCAAGGATAACAAAGCTGGCAATACTGAGATTGTCAGTAATCTTAATTATCGGAAGAGTCCTTGTTAAACCAGCTACATTCAGGTTATATGTTTTCATAATGTACCACCTTTTCTATTGGTAAGAAATATAAAGCAATGGGTGCAATAGATAGTATTTATAGGTAATAAGTTTAAACAGCGCCCTTAAAAAATCCCCAATAATAATTGCATGAGGACACCAGCAAGCATGCCTAGGAATGGGTCAGAAATTGCGGTAACAACCATTGTGACACCGGCAATCCATGTAGCTCCTCCGCTTTCGGCAGTTAGAGCGGCAGCGGCGTTATCTGGCAGTGTAACAATTGCACCTAGCACAAATAGAAATCCAACAATAGATGCACTTGGTACATACTTTCCTATTTTCGGGAGTAGTTTCACAAATAGAATTATCGCCATAAGGAACATCATAATTACACCAGCCCATACCGCGTGAGGTGCGCTAGCTGTTGCAGAAATGACAACTTCCACGGGGCCACCACCAAATAGGGCTGAACCCATGTCTGCCAGACTGCTAATAATTGTAATGGTATCCACATTAACCTCCGTGGATGCAATGTCCCCGTTTATTTTCCCGAATGCTATATTAGCTCCAATATTAAGACAAACCATTGCCAATGCTCCGCGAATAACCATAGGATTGAGAATGAGTTTCTGGAGGACAAGCTTTTCTTTTGGCGCATTATCTTTTATCACGTGTTCTCCCTTTTTCGCAAAATAATAGATAATACTGGAAAGAATAACTGAGATTGTAATGGTATAGACTAAGTCATTGGTAGCTACATAAACAATTAGTGCACTGGCAAAAGAAGAGATGCCGACAAGACGGTCGTTTCTTGCCATATCCCAAGCTACCTTTGCAAGCATGATTCCAACACCAGCCATCATCCCGTTTGTAATAACAGGGCCAATCCAATCGATAATTCTTTCTAGCAGGCCAAATAAACCGATAATCAGCATAATCAGTGCCCCGAAGAATATCATAGAGATGCGTTCTCTTAGATTTTTTCCCAAAGTACCGGCGAGGGTGATCGTTTCTGCCTGATACGAGATAACTGCAACATTACTTGTCACAGCATTTCCAAATGCACCAATGACAAATGCAATAGCCGTTGGTACAGAGGCGAAGCCAAACGTGAGAGCTAGCAATCCTTGTGGCAGGGCATTTAATACCCCACTAATTGCTGCTAAAAGATCCTTCAGTATTTCCATGTTGATTTCTCCTTTTCCCCCCAGAAAATGGAATGGTGAACAAAAAAAGAAAAAACCGGTCACGAATGAACGGTTTTTTCCCACATGAAAGCTACACCGTCCATAGAGAAGTGGTTTACGGTCACTTCGTAGAGACTCCCGAACCATATTATCGGGAATATATGGGGTTTGTTTTTATTTTGTATTTACGAACGTTAAAATGATTATAGTACAAAAGATTCAGTTTTGAAACACATTTCGACAAAACAATGCAAATTTATTCGCAGGTTATAACAGAAAACCAATATTAAAAGGCTTCCAGTTGTGGAAGCCTTTTTTAGTTCAAAAATATTCTTTTGATTTTTGAAAGGATCGTGGTTTCTTGTTCCTCTTTTTCCTGTGATGGTTCTTCTGGTTCGTCGTCAATAAAAATTTCTTCCTTATCAATAGCGTAATCATACGTTAACACGGCACCAATTTCCGTGTTGCTTTCTTCGTTTGTGATGGTAGTATAGGTAATATTATATTTTTTAGCTAAATCTTTTTCTTCTTTTAAAAATCGGTAAGATACCTGACCATTAATGAGCAATGTGGTGTTAGGGTTTTCCTTCATTGCGTCCTCTAGTTTTTCTACACCCTTATCTGTCATCACTTGACCTATTGTCAAGGCAATTACAATTCGCTCTCTTAAGGTACCAAGAAACTGTTTTCGTTCAGCGTCCTTAGGAAGTCGAGCACCATACATGCCTTCTGTCAGGTAGTCGTCTACATTTTTGTTTGCCACCTACGATACCTCGCTTTCTATGACTATATTCTACACCTCTAAATTGGCCAGGTAAAGAATCTCGGTAGGATCGTTCAGACTGTAAATGCATAAAGGATGCAGGTAAACGTCTCCCTGCATCCTTTATGTTTATTTCTTTCTTGCGCGGTGATCTGCTGCTTTGCTTCTTGCTTGTGCCTCTAAATCTTCTTTATCTGCAAGTTCTTTGGAGAATTCGATGTCCAACCCATCAGAATCTTTTAGATTCTTAGGTGTTTGCGCAAGAAAGTTATTTTTGGAATTCCTATGTTCATCTCTACCCATGATTGTCACCTCACTTTAGGAGACTTACATCGTTAGTATGTGCAAGGAGGAGAATCATCTGCATGGGAATTTTTATCATGTAATAGCTGGCAATATGTATTACAGTTGAATCATAGCAGGCGAAGATAAACAGGAGGTGTGAGGACGAATTTCTCAGGAGAGTTGCTCGATACTTTCAAGGTCAAACACGTAGTTCATGCAAACAGTGGGATTAAACCAAACCCCACTGTTTGAAGTTTCCTTTTATCTGTTTCTGTCACCGCCGAGGATGTCAAATAAGCCTCCGGCAATGCTTCCTTCACCTTTTGAGCCGCCTCTTTCTGGCGCTGCGGCAAATATCCGACTAGCCAATCTGCTGAATGGAAGGGATTGAACCCACACAGTACCAGGACCTCTTAATGTAGCAAAGAAAAGACCTTCTCCTCCGAATAGGGCTGTTTTAACTCCACCAACGTACTCAATATTGTAGTCAATATTGCCGGTCATTGCCACGAGACATCCCGTATCAACGCGAATTGACTCACCTGCTGTTAACTCTCTTTTATGAATGGTCCCCCCAGCATGGACAAATGCCAACCCATCGCCTTCGAGCTTTTGCATAATAAATCCTTCTCCGCCAAAGAATCCAGCACCGACCTTCTTCTGAAATTCAATTCCTACAGTTACCCCTTTTGCTGCCGCTAAAAACGCATCCTTCTGACAAATAAGCTTTCCGTCTAATTCGCTTAAGTCCATCGGGATAATTTTTCCTGGATAGGGAGAAGCGAAAGATACATGGCTTTTTCCTGTTCCTTCGTTTGTGAATGTAGTCATAAACAAACTTTCACCTGTTATAACCCGTTTTCCTGCACCAAGCAATTTCCCCATCAAGCCACTTTGTTGGCTGGACGATCCATCACCAAAAATTGTTTCCATTTTAATTGGATCATCCATCATCATAAGGCTTCCGGCTTCAGCAATAACGGTTTCTTGTGGGTCAAGCTCAACCTCCACAAATTGCATATCGTCTCCATGGAGCTTGTAGTCAATCTCATGATTATTCATCGTGAACTTCAACCCTTTCTTAATTTGGTGTTTATAATACGTTTAAGCAACTTAAATGGATTCGAAATAATAAAATTACGTATACCAACAGCGGCCAATTCTTCCTTATTTATACAACGCACCCTTGTACTTCATTTAAAGCAGGCTACCATGTATAATGAGAAATCATACGTCTTTTAAAGGAGTAGTAAGAAATGAATAAGAAGCAGATCCGTCCTCAGGATGGTGAGAACAATATTGAAGTGTGGGAAGACCTTGTCCATATTAAGGACCTGGTACTAAGCATTGTTATATGTACAGTCATAACACTAGGTGCTTATTTGATTGCACCAAATGAACCTCCTAAACCATTAATATATGGGCTGATTGGTGCTGTAATAGGTTTTGTGATCAGCAGCATCGCTATTAAACCAAAGCGTACACTACGTTTTGCAGAGGAAAGGGAGGAGTAAGTTATGGAACTGACACTTATCCTAGAAATGATTACTGCCTCCGTTATAGGTGCTGTATTGTATACCATTATCGGGATTGCACCAGGAACAGATGAGACAGCAGTTCTAGCACCTGTCACATTGGTTCTTGTATTGTCGGGGTTTGAGCCTATCGTTATTTTAGCCTTTTTTATTTCTGCTATCGTTGCCAAAAAGCTTACCGATTCTATACCGGTTGCCATTGCAGGTATTCCTGGTGGCGTGATGTCAGCACCTATGGTGGAACATGCCATGGTGCTCAAAAAGCATGGCATGCCTGAAGTGAGTATTAGGAAAATGGCTTCTGGTTCTGTTATTGGAACATTTATTGCTGTACCTATGAGCTTGCTTTTAGCTAATTTAATTATCCCGCTAGCAGATGTTATTACTCAGTATTCTAATCAAATATTTCTTGGTGGTGCTATCTTCCTTGCTCTTATGTCAAAGAATCGCTGGGTATCATTGCTTTCTATCATTCCGTTTGCCTTTTTAATTCAGGGATTAAGAATTGCTTATTGGGAAACAGGAATTGTGCCAGAGGACGTTACCGTATTTACTTCTTTTTTCCTCGGTATTACGATCGGACCTGTGATTTTAAAGCTTGCTGAACTGTTGAGCGGAAAGGTGAGAAGACAGCTCCCGCGTTATGGATTAAAGGAAATCGTCCTCAAAAAGACAAAAACTGAAAAGGGATTTCCAAACCCATTTAAGATTTTAGACCGACAAGAAATAGGCACATCATCATTTTCGTCTATTTTGGGTGTCTTAACATTTTTTATGAGTCCAGTTGGAATGACTATATTCCTTGGGGAAACACTAACAAGTAGAATCAAGGATCCAGTTAAAAAGGCAACACGTGCAATCTCCAGTATGGATGGTTTAACGAATGCAGCGTATATATCAGGGACACTTATCCCGCTCATTGCGATTGGGTTACCACTGTCCCCAACTGCAATTGGACCAGGCGGAGCGTTATTTAATGCCCCGCCCGTATTCACGCCGGAAAATAATATCCACCACATGTTATCAACAGGGGACTTTATTGTGGCTACGGTAATTGGCGCTTTCGTTGCAATTACCATCACGTTTTATGTAACAATTAAATATGCCCAACAAATCTGTGCCTTTGTGTTTCGTTATGTTCCACATGAGGCAATGTTAGGTCTGTTTTTTGGACTTGTAATTATGCTTGCATTTATGGATGCAGGTATTGTAAATGTGGCAGGTGTGCTTGTAGTAGCCCTTGTTGCAGGATTTCTTCATCGCAGAGGAGTGAACTATGGGGTGCAATTTATGACCTTATATGCAGCGCCGTGGCTTATCTCTGTGTTTATACCTGGCCTGTAATGGACGTCCAAGAATCAAGTAATAAAACCATTCGCTGAATTATATTAGGTAAGAAACACTCTTCCGCTAGCCGGTGGAGTGTTTTTATATGGTGAAAAGTTTCTGGGGAACTTTTTTAAAATGCAGTCGTACTACTTAAAAAAGGGAGGGGTATTGCTTGCAGTTTCGTACAGTTGGGTATTTTTTGCTGCTATTAATTCTCCTTGTAGCATGCGCACCAGAAGAAGGAGAAGAGAGGGATGAAACAATGTTGCTAAAAGGAAAATGGAACGGAGAGATAAACATACCTAATCAGCCTTTAGCTTTCGAAATGAATTTGGAAGGCGAGCAAAGCGGAACAATCAGTATACCGATACAAGGGGTTACGGATTATCCGCTGTCTACGGTTGAGTTGACAAAAGAACAAAACGTATTTATCACGATGAAGATCCAAAATCAGCTGCTAACTTTTGAAGGCAAGGTGAAAGGAGAAGAGATGACAGGAACGTTTACACAGAGTGGACAGCAGTTTCCATTTGAACTTGTAAAAGGGGAGAAGAAAGAAAAACCCGAGGATGAGGAAGAAGGAGAATTCTTGAGCATCAATACAGATAATGGAATATTGTATGGTGAATTGGAGACCCCGACATCAGCTGGCCCATACCCTGTTATGCTAATCATTCCCGGCTCTGGGCCAACAGACCGAAACGGTAACTCACCAGCATTTCCAGGAAAAAACGACAGCCTCAAGCTACTTGCAGAGGAGCTTGCAGAAAACGGCATAGCAAGTGTCCGCTATGACAAACGTGGTGCAGGGAAGAATCAACAGGCGGTTATAGAGGAAGCATCAATAAGATACGATCACTTTGTACAGGACGCACAGGGGTGGTTAGACCTATTGGCTAATGATTCATCTTATACTAAAATTGGGATTATCGGACATAGTCAAGGTTCTTTAACAGGGATTTTGGCAGCGCAAACATCATCGGTTGATGCCCTTATATCCCTTGCTGGAGCTGGCCGTTCCATGGACGAAGTGCTTTATGATCAGCTCGAGGAGCAAATTTCCGGCGATCTACTTGAGGAAAGTAAGGCAATTATAGAAGAATTAATAGAGGGAAAAACATCCCAAAATGTGTCAGATGAACTTCAATCTGTATTTAGACCAGCTATCCAACCATTTCTCGCATCTTGGATGAAATACACTCCTGCAGATGAACTAGCAAAATTATCAATACCGACACTAATCATCCAAGGGGAGCATGATCTCCAGGTAAAGCAACAGGAAGCTGCAATTTTACAAGAAGCAAAACCAGATGCTGAAATGGTAACGATTGATAAAATGAACCATGTTCTTAAGGAAGCGCCTGCCGAGCGGAGAGAGAATATCCAAACCTATGGTGACCCAGCATTACCAATTGCAGCAGGGTTAATGGAAGAGATAATGGGTTTTCTAAAGGGCCATCAGTTCATAAGTGAATAAGTGTAAATAAGGAAACAGGGGGAGATGAAAATGCAGGATAAAAGACCATTGAAACTTGATAACCGTATCTATTTAATTGATGGGTTTGACCTTGGCGTAGCAGAACGTACAGGTTCCTACGTCATAGCAGAAGAAAAGCTGACCATTGTCGAAACTGGGCCAAGTCCATCTGTAAAACATATTAAAAAAGGGCTAGAGTATCTTGGCTATCAGTTAACAGATGTGGCGTACATTGTGTTGACACATATTCATTTAGACCATGCAGGTGGAGCTGGATTATTGATTAGAGATTGTCCAAATGCCAAAATAGTCGTTCATCCAAAAGGAGAGAGACATTTAATTAACCCTAAAAGATTAGCTGCCGGTGCAAGAGCGGTATATGGAGAGAGTTTCTCTGAACTATTTGATCCTATTGTGTCAATAGAAGCAGATCGCCTGCTTGTAAAAACAGAAGGAGAGCGATTAGAAATTGGCCCGGACTGCGTGCTTGAATTTTGGGATACGCCAGGGCATGCAAAGCATCACCTCGCTATTTATGATCCAATTAGTAATGGAATCTTTGCGGGGGACACCGCTGGTATCCGTTATCAGCAGTTGGCAAATCGCGAAATTGACTTTTTCTTGCCCTCCACTTCTCCAAATCAATTTCAACCGAACAAGATGGAGGAATCCATTCAACGAATGCAGGTAAAAGAGCTTGATCGGATTTACTTCGGGCATTACAATATGACAGAAAAAACGGAGCTTGCCCTACTGCAAGTATTGGAATGGTTGGAGATCTTCATGGGAGAAGGAGAGCAGGTTGTGGCAGAAGGGAAGGGATATGATACCCTTGCAGAGCGACTCTTAGCTAAAGTACAGACAGCCTTACGCTTAAAAGGTGTTCCAGATGACGACGAAGTATATATTATAATTAATCTAGACCTACAAGTAAGCGCACTAGGAATTATTGATTACTTTAAAAATTTAAAGCAATAAAATGGATAAAGGAAAGCCGAGTGGATCGATTAAAAAATCAAATCTTCTCGGCTTTTCTAACACTATATAGCTTTTCACTTTTATGAATTTGGCTGTTCCATTTCTAGCATGATGGGGCAATGGTCACTACCTAGTCTGTCGGGATGCGCTTCAGAACGAAGGAGGTACTCTTTTAGTCGATTTGAGACGATGAAATAATCGATCCGCCAGCCGACATTTCTTTCCCGAATGGTTTTCATATAGGACCACCATGTATAAATCCCTTCCGTTTCTGGATGAAAATAACGTAAGCTATCGGTGAAACCACTATCGAGAAGACGACTCATCTTTCCCCGCTCTTCCGTTGTAAACCCGGAGTTGCCATGATTTGTTTTGTGGTTACGTAGGTCGACCTCCTGGTGCGCAACATTCAGATCACCGCAATATACAACAGGCTTTTCCGCATCAAGTACTTTTAAGTATGCAAAAAGCTCGTCTTCCCATTCTAATCGGTAATCGAGACGGGTGAGATCTCGTTTAGAATTTGGTGTATAAACATTCACTAAATAAAATTTTTCATATTCGAGTGTAATAATCCGTCCTTCTTCTTCTGTTTCAGCATCCCCTACACCATATTTGACCTGCAGTGGCTTCTCTTTGGTGAAGACAGCTGTGCCAGAATAGCCTTTTCGCTCAGCATAATTCCAGTATTGATAATAGTCTTCAAGATCTAGAAAAAGCTGACCTTCTTGAAGCTTAATCTCCTGTAAACAAAAGATGTCTGCATCCACCTCTTTAAAATAATCCATAAAGCCTTTTTTTACACAGGCACGAATGCCATTTACATTCCAAGATACAAGTTTCATAGAATCTATTTAAACTCCTTTTTAAGTAAGTATAAGATGTACGCAAGTGTCTAGCTACGAGCGCCAGAAACTAAAAGATTTCCCGGAGCGCTCTAAGAGCTTTTCTTACTATTGGTATTTTATTATTTTATCATAGAACCGTTAGCGCTGTAGGGTGTTACGAATAGATGGGTTTTTAAAAGATTAAAAAATCCTCTTGACTTCTTAAGTGTATTAAACATATAATACACTTATCAAGCGTATTGACACATTAATACAGGTGTTTTTTTGCGACTAGTGTATTATGCGTATAATACACTTTGGGAAAGAGTGAAGAAAGTCGAATAGGAGCTGCTGCTATGATAGTGAAATTTAACAACAGAGATCCTGTTTACGTACAGGTCGTTCGCCATTTTAAAGAGCAAATTGCTAGAGGTATGCTCGAGCCTGGTCAAGAGGTCTCTTCTAGAAGAGAGTTGGCGAGCCAGTTAAAAATAAATCCAAATACCGTTCAACGGGCATATAAGGAAATGGAGGAACAGGGATTGATTTATACGGAGAAAAACTCGCCTAGTAAAATTACGAGAGATGAAGATGTGCTTCATCGTGTAAGAGAAGAACTTATCTTAGAGGCAGTGGATACATTTGTCACATCAGTTCGTTCCATTAATGTCCCTGTAGATGAGCTTCTAGAGTTAGTCAAGGAGAAGTATGACTACCAAAGTGATGAACAAGGAGGAAGCGCACATGATTGAAGTGAAGGATATTAAAAAGAAATTTGGCAGGAAGCAAGTCTTAAACGGCGTTTCCTTTACTGCAAACAAAGGAGAAATCACCTGTCTAATTGGGATAAATGGGGTAGGAAAAACCACGATTCTAAATGCAATTATGGCATTGACTCCAGTTAACAGTGGAGAAATTCTTCTTGATGGTCAAAAGGTAACCAAACAAAGCTTTGAAAAGATAACTTTTATTCCAGATGCTATTACCATGATCCCGCAAATGACGATCGCCGAAGCAATGGAATTTATGGACGATTATTATGATTCCTGGAATCAAAATAGAGCCACAGAACTATTAGGATTCTTTAAGCTTAAACAAGAGGATAAGATATCCAGCCTGTCAAAAGGGAATACCGCCAAAGTGAATTTACTACTTGGCCTGGCACTCGACGTTGATTATATCCTAATGGATGAACCATTTTCTGGGATTGATATTTTTAGTAGGGAGCAAATTGCTGATGTATTCACAAGTCACTTAATTGAAGGGCGAGGCGTCATTATTACCACGCATGAAATTAGTGATATTGAACATCTGATTGATAAAGTGGTCCTTCTTGATGAAGGAATTGTACTTAAAGAGTTTAATAGTGAAGAAGTTCGCGAATCAGAAGGGAAGTCGGTTGTGGACGTGATGAGAGAGGTGTATAAAGCATGATGCGCTATTTCAAGCTAGTTAATTTTGAACTTGGTCGGTTTTTCAAATTATATGGTGTAATAATTGGTATAACGATTTTATCCCAGCTAGTGGGACTGTGGGTAGTTTCTAACAGTTATATGGAACGTGCGAATTATGCCATGTTCGAAGAGAACCTTTCACCAGCACAATTCGTAAGTGACAATGGTGAAATGAGTCTATTGGTATTAACAAGAACATTGTGGTTCCTTGGACCAATAGCGCTAGGAGCGATTGCATTACTCTTCAATATCTTTTTTGTCTGGTATCGAGACTGGTTTGGCAAAAACACTTTTATTTATCGCTTGCTGATGCTTCCAACCGCAAGAATTAATGTTTATTTGGCAAAGGCAACCTCCATCCTTTTAATGGTACTTGGGCTAGTGGCAATTCAGATCGTCTTGTTGCCGGTAGAGAGTGTGCTTTTAAAATGGTTGGTTACAAGGGATTTCCGACTTGATTTATCGCCTGCAGAGGTAGTGTCTGGCTTTCGTGAGTTAATGATTATTTTGCCGGCTGGAATTATTGATTTTATTCTGGTTTATGGAGCAGGTATTATGGTGATTTTTATATTATTTACTGCCATTCTATTTGAGCGGAGCTATCGTATAAAAGGTATCGTTTTCGGTGCAATCTATGCTGCATTAGCAACTGGCATTTTCCTTTCTCCTCTTATACTAGAAGGGATTATAGGTACAAATTATTTATATCCAATGGAATTACTTGTTCTTGAGATTATTCTTGGGTTAATTGTATCGGCAGCCTCGATCTGGGTAGCAAATTATTTATTGACTAAGCGTATTACGGTGTAGGGAAGGATGGGAAGAAAATGAAAAAGTATTGGAAACTGTTGTCGATTACCATTATTGCTGTTTTAGCTATTGGCACGTTTTATATTCAAAAGGCAATCGCAAATGAAAACTCTCTGGAACTAGCCTTAGACACAGTCAGTGGTGAAGTGGCGGAATTAAAGGGAATGGAGATATCAGGAGGATATTTCGACAACTCTTGGAATAAAAGGTTTACCATTACAGCAGGGGAGCTAGAGTTTGATAATGATGACTCCTTTATTGGGAGCCTTGAAAGGTTTTATCAACCGAAAATAAATCAATTAATAAATGATCATCGAAGTTTTATGCGGGGGAAAAACTCTGACTTAGCAGGGTTTTATGAGGATGAACATTTACTTGCTTATGCGAATGTTGATTCAAAATGGGATGGACAGAGCAGGTATAAAGACCACAATTTTGAAATAGATGTTTTGCAAAAGGGAGAAAATGAACGGATCACTTTTGAACAGAAAGTGCCAAATCAGCAAGATTATCGTTACATGTATGTAATGGATGTACAGGTCCAGGATGGACAGTTGAGCATTTTTACAAGAAATGAAGGAAATACAGATGCTCCTACAGAATTTCGTGTGTATCGCTTTGATTTAGCGAGTGAGAAGTTAATTAGTGAGGATAGTTTAATGAATCTAGATGGAATGAATAGTAAAAAATGGCATGAAGGTAACTTAGTGACAACCAGTACAGAAACAGAGCCAACAGAGAATGTCGTTTTCGCTAAAACAGAAATGGAAGAAGTAGAAACAGAATATGAAGAATACATGGTGGAAGAGAAGGGGACAGAATATGTTGCCTATAACCTATCTACTATGGAAAAAACAGAACTGGATATTCCTGCAGATTTAAGTACTGATTCGTTTAATGAGCTTATACTCGGCTCGACGATATACTTTATCCAACGCACAGAGCAAGGGTTAACGGTCATAAGCTACAATCTAGAAAACGAGCAAGAGAATGAATTTAATGTAGATTTTCCTTCCACAGACCAAGGTAATATGATAGTGAATGGAAAGGGAGACCGTCTATATATTGTGGGTGGAGATAGTAAAGAACTGCCTATTACGATAGTGGACGTAAATACAGGGGTGACTCTATACCAGGGCATCTATAAGAAAAAAGGTGCAAATGGAGTGAATCAATTCTTTTCAATAGACAGTATTTATATTAAATAATGCAGTGTGGTTGGAAAGCGATCGCTATCCAACCATATTTTTATATATTTTATTTAGTTTTTCTTCGAATAAATCCATATGCACGATACGAGCCTCCCGTAAGTACTCTTTTCCTTGTACGAATAGGAGAATGACAGGGACAGTGAAGATACTAAATCGCCCAGCGATATCTGGAACTTCATTTGTTTCTATGTGGGCTGTCACAATTCGAGGGTAGTCTGATAGTAGACTTTCTACCTGTGGCAGCAAACCATGGCAAACACTACAGCCTTCTCTTGAAATGTAAAGTAGGGTAAGGTCATGCGCATCTATAAATTCATCGATTTCTTCGAGTGATCGTAAATCTTTCATGGAATCACCTCTTCCTTTTAATGTCTTAATACTATACCCTTTTGTACAAATTTGTACATATTAGGAAAGAAAAATCTAAGCATCAAATTGTTACCTAACAGAAACGGCCACGTCTAGCTCCAGCGCCCAGAAACTAGGCGACTTCACGAATCGCCCTACGATAAGTCATCATGGGTTCGCAAGCTCACCCTGATTCCTTTATCTCAGTTGATACGTTCCACTCACTACGTTTCTAAACGGGCACTTACGCTTTTGGATTGATGTTTACAGGTTTCTGATCTGAGGAATATATTTAAAAAAGGAAAATGAGGTGATGGATTTGAAGAAAAAAGAAGAACGTTCACCTGAAAATGAAGTGAAGAACCGTAAATCGGAAAAGCGAACAGAGCTTGATTCATTTGAGGATCAGAAATTTGTTGATGATATACCAATGGATGATCTGAATGCAGAGATGGATGAGGAAAAGAAAAAAAAGAAAACGAAAAATACCTCTCAAAGTGAGAAAAAGAATATTAATTAGTCTTCAAAGCATATAAATATAGAAGAGCCAAGCGGTCATTAAACCCGCTTGGCTCTTTTTGAGTCTGTAAAGCATTTTAACATTAATATTCCATGTGATGATGGTTATGAGGTCTTTCTTCTGCAAAAAATTCTTCATGGGGGATCGGGGTAATGGCATCTAAGCAGGTTATACCGAGAAACTTTTTAAGATCTAGTGTGAGGCAGAGCCCTGTAGCAAGAAAGTCTGTAACAGGTTCATCCTCTGGGAAATATGCACTTACCCTATGTTTATCCTTTGGATAGGGTTGAATCTCCCGACCATTCGAAATAGGAAGTAGTAGTTCTACTTTTACACAGCAATTACTATCCATGGAAAAATGCTTTGCGCGTAATACAGGAGTTTCGATGCAGCCGAAAAACGTATCATTTCTATGATAAGGTGCCTGGAAAATTCCACTTCCTATAAAAGGACTGCCATCATCCTTTGTATATAAAATAAACGGGATAGTGGAGTATTGTGGATCCATACCGTCTCCCTTCTTAAGTTGGCGAATAGAATAATTCCAACCTTCCTCCTGCACCTCCTTTTGAGCCTTTACGATGTTCTGTACAGTATCACAAACACAATCTTTGGATTCTTTAAATTGAAACATATCGCTGTTTCTATAATAGCCCATATTATCTCTCCTTCTGATAATGATGTCACTACTTAATGTATGTTTTCTGCACGTTTTAGCCTGTTTACTCGTCCATTTTCTAGCTAATTGAGTATATAGTCTATAAGATTATTAATTTGTGTGGATAACCTGGTGGATTCGCAGAGCCACTTTCTGTCATTTGGCATAAACATAATATAAATCGATACAGGCCTGTAGAAGATTTGCCCATGATATTACCCCTAGATAGGAAACGGGAAAGCTGGCTGATCACCAGCTTTCTTTTCTTTTTCTCTTATGCTTTTAATCTACTAAAAATACGCATATGTACGGGTACATCTATCTATTCAAAATTCGATGGCTGACATATATATATAAGCGTAAGGAAGTTTTCCACAGAAATTAGTAGGCAGAAAGCTTCTATAAAATATACAAAGGGAGGATTATTAATGTATAAAAGAAACAATTTTTATAATGCATATAATGACAATCAAAATGATCATCACAGGCATGATGACCGCGATCTAGCACCAAGCAGCAACAGCTGTGACAGATGCCATAGCGATCATTGTAGCTGTCATGAAAGACCAAGATCACAAGGTGCTTTAGTGGAGAAGGTTATCTGTTCAAAAGATGCACACAAAACTGCAGAATTTGCCCTTCCAGCAGCTCTAGGACCGTTTGGAGCAGGAGATGCATTATTGACAGGAATTCTTGGACTTTTAACTGGCCTCATCCCTGGATTGGTAAATATCAGGGTGACGCCAAACTATGCAGGAATTGAGCAGGAAATAACCGTTCTCAAAGACACTGTAGTTAATTTTGGGTTCGTACCAGCAACTATTGATGTTATTGTAGCAGGTGGAGTCGTGGAACTTAGCATTCCGATCAGAGTCTTCTTCCAAGAGCATACGCACTGTCCTGGAGCACGACCTGGTGACGTTGTCTTTGAAACAGACCCTGTTGTCGAAGCACAGCTTATACAGCCGTTAATCGGTACTGATGATGGTGGAACCGTCATTAACTTACTTCTTTTCAAAGCAATCTTGCGCACACACATTACGGTTGTACGTCAAGGAATCGAAAGAGACGGTAAGTTCTGTGATTTGGATACTCACGACAAGCATCGAAACGGTCCTATTCCAATCAATACACCACAAAACCTTATCTCTAACTCATCTGCACTTACTGGGGGCGCACCGGTACCGGCACAAGCCAACCAAGTTAATAACAACAATACAACCTCATAACAATTTTTGCATACAGCTCCGGAGCATGAAGCTTCGGAGTATTTGCATTTAAAAATAGAGCTGATGCTATAATGATGAATAGGAATCTGTCTGTAGTGAGCAGGGAATAACCAGATATCACGCTATATGGGTGCTAAATTGGATAAAAGAAAGGGAGGAAGGGAATGGAAGCATTAAATCGCATGGCTGAAAGTTTAACGTACATAGAGGAGCATTTAGGTACAGTGCTGAACGTGGAGGAAGCTGCTAAGATTGCCTGCATGTCCAAGTTTCATTATCAACGGATGTTTACGATGCTGACTGGATATACAGTAGGGGAGTATATTCGGAAAAGGCGTCTAACATTGGCGGCCCAGGAGTTAATTCATTCTAATACGAAAGTAATTGATATAGCAATGAAGTATGGGTATGAAACACCAGAATCGTTTTCCAAAGCATTTCGCAAGCTACATGGCCTCAGCCCCTCATCTGTTCGTAAGTATGATCAGCCATTAAAAGCCTTTCCGAAACTCTCCTTTCAAATTCAATTAAAGGGTGATGAAGAAATGGATTACAAGATTGTAGAAAAAAATGCTTTTTCTGTAATGGGAAAGAGTATCAAGACATCACTGGTCGATGGCAAAAATAAATTGGAAGTTCCGGCATTCTGGGAAGAGTCCAGAAATAATGGATTGGACGACGAATTAGCAGTATACGCTGGAGAGATGGGGATTATGGGAATTTGTATGGATTTTGATAAGGAGCAGGAGCAGGTGCGCTATTTTATTGGTGCAGAGAAATCAAACACGGAAGTACCGGATACATGGGAAGAAGGCGTAATTCCGGCAACTACGTGGGCAGTATTTCCTGTGAAAGGACCTATGCCAAAAGCGATACAGCATGTGTGGGAACGGATCTTCTCAGAATGGTTTCCATCAACAGGATACGAACATGCTGGTGGGCCAGAAATAGAGGCATACCAAAAGGGGGATCCTTACCATGAGGATTATTATAGCGAAATATGGGTCCCGATTGTCAAAAAATAATATACCCACGTTCAATGTGTAAAAAGAGCAGTTACGGGGCAATGTAATAGTGAGAAGGAGGGCTTTTATGCTTGGTTTTTTCACGGAACCTTATGTTCGAATAACTCTTACTATCATTGTTCTCGTTGTCATCTTTATTATTCTTAGTCGTAACAAAAGGCAAAAGGCTACGGATTCGCTTTCTATTTTGCAGGAGCGGTATGAAAAAGGAGAGCTGACCAAAGAGGAATATGAAGAAGCTCTCAAGAGACGTGGGAAATAATGAAGGATGTGCATCGCAACATCCTTCTTTTACCCCCCTAATATCTGTCCCTTATCAAAGAAGGAACAGATATTTAACCTTAGCCAATTATTGCTGGATGTGTGGTATCTTGAATCAGTTGTTGAATCTTTTCAGTATCTCCACGATGAAAAAACTCAACGATGGTACTACCGACAATAACGCCATCACAATAGCTACTTAAAGTCTGAGCCTGTTCTGGAGTGGATACACCAAAACCGGCCAGAACAGGAACGGAACTGTTTGATTTAAGCATTTCCAAGTAAGCTTTTACCTCATCGCCATATGCTTCACGTGCTCCTGTCGTACCTGTGACTGCTACGGCATATAAGAAGCCCTCCGATCTCTTGGCAATTTCTATTAGTCTATCTTTTGTACTTGTTAAAGCTGCCAATCTAATAAAGGCTAGCGATTCGCTTTGCAGTTCATCTGCTATAAACTTCTCCTCCTCGATTGGTATGTCTGGTACGATAACACCATCAACCCCAGCGATGGCACAATCCTGTGCAAAGGAGGCTAATCCGTAACGATAAACAGGATTTACATATGTCATCAAAATGATGGGAACCTTCCGTTCATCTTTAAATGCCTGTAATGCTTTTAAGACGCCAGAAAGAGTCGTGCCATTCTCCAAAGCCCGCTTTCCTGCTGCTTGAATGGTAGGGCCGTCAGCGACAGGGTCAGAAAACGGGATGCCTATTTCAATAGCTGCGACTCCGCAATCTTGTAGAAAGAGAACACGTTCTTTTAACACTTCTAAGCCACCATCACCTGCCATAATATAAGGTACGAAAAGGTTATCCCCTTTAGATTGCTTTTGCTTAAAATAGTTTTCCATGTTGGCTTTTCCCATTTACTTTCCCTCCAGTGTGTTTTTTACTTGCTCCACATCTTTATCACCGCGCCCGGAAAGACATATCACAATTTTTTCCTTTGGATCCATTTTTGTTGCAAGCTCCAGGGCATAGGCAACGGCATGCGCGCTTTCAAGTGCTGGTATAATCCCTTCTGTTCTTGATAAAATCTGAAAAGCTTCTAGTGCCTTTTCATCTGTAATCGAGGTGTAGCTCACGCGCTTTAATGCATGCAAATGACTATGCTCAGGGCCAACACCAGGATAATCTAGACCGGCCGAGATAGAAAAGGCTTCTTCAATTTGTCCGTGGTCGTCTTGAAGTAGGTGTGTCATCGTGCCATGAAGAATGCCAATACTCCCACTTGATAGGGTGGCAGCATGCTGCTTCGTCTCAATGCCAGCTCCGCCAGCCTCTACGCCGTAAAGCTTCACTTCATTATCCTCGACAAATGGGTAAAACATTCCCATCGCATTACTTCCACCACCTACACAGGCAATGACTGCATCAGGAAGGGACCCAGTTTGTTCCACTATTTGCTGTTTGGTTTCTTTTCCAATGACTGATTGCAAATCGCGCACAATTTGTGGGAAAGGGTGTGGACCAACAACGGAACCGAGGATATAGTGTGTATCCTCTACATTATTTACCCAATAGCGTAAGGCTTCATTGACAGCATCCTTTAGGGTACCGCTTCCCTGTGATACACTGCGAACCTCTGCCCCGAGCAGCTCCATCCGAAACACGTTTAGTTTTTGCCTGCGTATATCTTCTTCTCCCATAAACACAATACAATCAAGATCCAATAAGGCACATACAGTAGCGGTGGCCACCCCGTGCTGACCAGCACCTGTTTCTGCGACAACCTTCTGTTTCCCCATCCGTTTTGTCAGCAGGGCCTGGCCAATTGTATTATTAATCTTATGGGCGCCAGTATGATTTAGATCCTCTCGCTTTAAATAAATCTGCGCACCAGACAACTTTTGCGTTAAGTGCTCGGCAAAGTACAGAGGTGTTTCTCTGCCAATATATTGTTTCAAGTAGTAGTCCAAGCTTTCTTGGAATGCAGGATCCTGTTTTGCTTTTTCGTAGACAGTTTCTAATTCAAGTAGCGCAGGCATTAACAATTCGGGTACAAACCTTCCTCCAAAATTACCATATCTTCCATTTTTGTCAGGTGCCGTATAGGTTGTCATTTAATCGCTTCCTTCCGTTTAGCATTCATAATAAATTTCATTATCTTCTCACTATCCTTTTTTCCAAGTGTTTCAACACCACTGGAGACATCGACGCCGAGCGGATTTGCCTCTTGTATCGCCTGTGATACGTTTTCAGATGTCAATCCTCCAGCAAGTAGAAAGTTGTTGGGCTTAAATGCTAGATCTTTAATAAGGCTCCAGTCAAAAGATTTGCCATTGCCTCCACGGTATCTTCCTACAGGACTGTCCAATAAGTAATAATCGCAAGGGTAGTCTTTCATCTCTTCCACGTTGCCATCTCCTACAGAAAAAGCTTTTATGATTGGATAAGATAGTTCTCTAGCAAGAGAAGCTGGTTCATCTCCATGTAGTTGAATGTAATCAAGGTTTACTTCCTCAGCAATCTGCTCCATCTTCTCTTTTGTTTCATTTACAAATACGCCAACTTTCTTAATGGTAGGGGGGAGGTGAGTTCCAATCTCAGCAGCAACCTTTGGATTAACTCTTCGTTTACTGTCTGCGAAAACAAATCCGATAAAGTCTGCTCCCGCCTTTACCGCAGCCTCTGCAGCTTGATCTGTCTGGATTCCACAAATTTTAACGAGCATTTTCTTTACTTCCTTTTATTATTTTCGGGACTCGTAATGCTCGAAAAGTTCCTTTTAGATCTTTTGAGCGCATCAATGTCTCCCCAACCAGAATGGCCCTCGCGCCAGCTGTTGCAGCCAATTGGGCATCTGCGCTTGTTTTTATCCCGCTTTCGCTAACCAAAATGGATGTTGGCCTAGCAAGTCTAGCTAATTTTTCCGTTGTATGGAGATCTACTTCAAAGGTTTTTAAATTTCGATTATTAATTCCGATTAAATCAGGATTAAGTTTGTTGGCTATCTCCATCTCTTTTTCATCATGTACCTCACAGAGCACCTCAAGATCAAGTTTTTTGGCATAATCATAAAGCTCATTTAGCTGTTGTTCATGCAATACCGCTACGATAAGCAGAATGATACTAGCTCCAGCTGCTTTTGCCTGGTCAATTTGTACAGGATGTATGATGAAATCCTTGCACAATACTGGAAGATTCACAGCATTGCTTACCGCCTGAAGGTCCTCCATGGAACCATTGAAGAATGTCTTGTCTGTCAGGACAGAGATAGCTGCTGCACCATAAGCTTCATATTGCTTCGCTTGAGTGACTGGATCTACTGTCAGGGAGATAGCTCCTTTTGATGGAGAAGACCGCTTTATTTCCGCAATAACACCAAGCTGATTAGATGTAATAAGGGCTTCACTTAAGGGTGTTACTTTCTCTCTAGAATGCTCTTGATCAAACGTTTGATTTAGCAATGCAAACACTTCTTTTTCCTTTTGCGCCACTATTTTTCTTAATATTGTCATGAGACCACCTCACCTATCAGTTTCCTACTGTAGTTGACCAAATTTTCTAGCCGCTCCAGAGCGGCTCCTGATTGAATACTTTCTCTTGCAAGCTCCACAGACTCACGAATTGTTCCGGCAACCCCGTTTGCATAAAGGCCTAAACCAGCGTTTAGTAAAACCGTATCTAAATATGGTCCAGGTATTCCCCGTAAAACTTGTTGGGTTATTTCCGCGTTATCTGCAGCACTCCCACCTTGTATTTTTTCATTTGGCACCACAGGCAGGCCTACCTCTTCGGGGTGAAGAGTGAATGATATTACATTCCCTTCTTCAAGCAGGACGAGATGGTTTTCGCCTGCAAGAGAAGCTTCATCCATATAGCCTGCACCATTAACGACAAGTGCTCTGCGGCGTCCAAGTTTCTTCAAAGCTTCTGCCAACATGGGTAGCATATCTCTTCGGTAGACTCCAAGCAGCTGTGTATCAAGCTGAACTGGATTTGTTAGTGGCCCAATCAAATTAAATACAGTAGGGAGACCAAGATCTTTACGAACTTTTGAGAAAGGCTTCAATCCAGCGTGAACATGTGGGGCAAATAGAAAAGCAATATTGTTTTCCGTAAGCATTTCTTCTACATGCTCCTTGGAAAAAGAGAGAGAAACCCCTAAATGTTCCAAGACATCGGCACTACCTGTTTTACTGGATATACTCCGGTTCCCATGCTTGGCGACGGGGATGCCAGCTCCTGCGATAACAAAAGCAGCTGTTGTACTAATGTTAAAGCTATTAGACTGATCCCCACCCGTGCCGCAATTGTCCATTACGTTAACAATACGCGTTCCGTTAAATGTAGAGTGGCTACGAATCACTTCTACCATTCCGGCTATTTCCTCTGGCGTTTCCCCTTTTACTCGTAATGCTGTTAGAAAGGAGCCAATCTCAGCATCTGTCACACCCCCGTTAATGCATGAGGTCATCACCACTTGTATTTCTTCTGTTGTTAAATTTTCTTGGTTAATTAGTTTCTCTAGATATTGTTTCATAGGAAAACTCCTCTCTTATATCCTCTAAAAAATTGCGAATCACATTTCTTCCTTCCGTTGTACCAATCGATTCAGGATGGAATTGCACGCCATATAGAGGGAGGCTTTGATGCTTTATTGCCATGATCTCGCCATCCTCCAATGACTTTGCCGTAATTTCGAATGCATGGGGCAATGTGTTTTTTTCCACCACATAGGAGTGGTAGCGCATTACCTCAAGTGGCTGACTTAAATTACGGAAAAGCCCGGAGTTTTTGTGGGTTATAAGTGATGTCTTGCCGTGCTTCATTTGTTTAGCCTTTCTTAAAGAGCCTCCAAGTGCTTCAGCAATCGCCTGATGTCCTAGGCAAATCCCAAGGATCGGTATCTTTTGGTGAAAATAAGAAACAAGTTCAAGACAAATACCAGATGCAGCGGGAAGGCCAGGACCAGGGGAGAGGATGATGGCTTCTGGAGCTAGACGTTCCACTTCTTGGATGCTAATCGCATCATTTCGGTACACATGCACTTCCTCACCTTCTTCAGAAACGTATTGATAAATGTTATACGTAAAGGAATCATAGTTATCTAGTAACAGGATCAACTTTAGCCACCTCCATAAGTGATTTTGCTTTGTTTAAAGTCTCCGCATATTCGTTTTCCGGAAGGGAATCATGTACAATTCCTGCACCTGTCTGCAAGTAGGCAATCTCATTTTTTATGACAAGGGACCTGATGGCTAATGCAATGTTGATGTCTTGGTTAAAGCCAATATAACCAATACCCCCTGCGTAGACGCCTCGTTTTGCATCTTCCAATTGATTAATAATTTGCATGGCACGAATTTTAGGTGCACCGGAAACTGTGCCTGCTGGTAAGCAAGAGATCAGAGCATCAATGCTAGATAAACCCGCCTTCAATGTTCCTTTAACTTCGGAAACAATGTGCATGACATGCTGGTATCTTTCAATTTTCATAAAGGTAGGAAGAGAAATACTACCAATTTCACAAACACGACCAAGGTCGTTTCGGCCAAGATCGAGGAGCATACGATGTTCGGCAATTTCTTTCTCATCATGCAGGAGATCATTCGCCAATTCCTCATCCTCTTCTTGTGTTGCACCTCTTGGTCTTGTGCCTGCTATCGGATTTGTTAGAATTTCTTTTCCATTAGTCTGTATCAAGCTTTCCGGGGAAGCACCTAGCAAGAGGTAATCCTCAAAATCAATATAAAACATATATGGAGACGGATTAGCCTTTCGTAGCTTGCGATAATAAGAGAAAGGGTCACTTTTCATATGGGCCTTCATTCGTTGGGATAACACGACCTGAAATATGTCCCCCTGCTCAATGTATTGTTTAGCGATTCTCACCCTTTCTTCAAAAATAGCCTGTGAGATTTCTGGCTGAAAGCTGATGGGTTTGTTGTCAATGCCTTGATCTGGAAAGGGTTCACTTAATGTTTTCTTTAAGTTTTCCAGCCGAGAGTGTAACGTTTGCTCTGATTCTTGGTCTGGATTCATAGCAATCAAATAGATTTCTTCATTTCGATGATCAAACGCAATGAATGTCTTAAAGAGCATAAGATGAATGTCCGGCATTTCCAACTGATCTTGCAGGGCTTCTCCTATTGCTTCAAATTGTCGGATAGCATCATACCCGATATAGCCTATCGCTCCACCTTGAAAAGGGACAGGTAGGTCTGCTTCTAGCGGGGGAAGATTCTCCTTCAAGTACGCTAGAGCTTCTTGGGAATATTTCTCGTCCCGGCAACCTTCCTTTTTGACTAGCGTCACATTATCATGGCCGATAATCTCTTTGTAAGGGTTACAGGCAATGTAAGAGTATCTTCCTTTCGTTTCATGTTTGAAGGAGCTTTCTAAAAGTACTTTCTTGGCCCCAGGCAATCGCTGGAAAGTAGAAATAGGTGTTAAAATATCAGCATTTATTTTTAAAAACTTGTAATGAACATACTGTTTCACTGGGCTTTTCAATGTCATTCATCTCCTTTACTTTTAAATACCAAACCATAAAAAAATCCCCTACAAACGCAAATACTGCGTTTATAGAGGACGATTGTGACCGCGGTGCCACCTCTCTTGAAAAGAGAATCTTTCTCTTTTCATCTTGTTCAGATACGGAAGCCCAGAACTTATGGAGATCGATATCCTATCCGTGTAACGGCGGAACTCCGTGTTTTCCTACTTATAAAAACATGTTCAGAAAACCTCTTGTAAGTCCATTCAGCATACCTATTCGTACTGGATCCCACCAATTCCAGCTCTCTGAAACGACTTTAGTATACCTACTTCTCTTACATAAACGATTTTAGATATTTAATTTTTTCCAAACAAAAAGGCCCCACATCCGAAAAGGACGAGGGACCGTGGTACCACCTTTATTAGCTGAAATACAGCTCACTTTAGCAACATCGGGCATTGCATTGCCCAATATTCGTCTCGTGTAACGATGAGACCTGTTCGCCAAAGCCTACTGCATACTGGTTCGGTTTGGAAGCTCAGAAGCCCATTCACCTAAATGTCCACACTGATTCTCACCAACCATCAGCTCTCTGCAAGTGTCTAAACTAGGTTACTATTCTTCTTCAACGCTCATTAGATTAAGTTGATTGAAAATAATGATAAAGGCTTTGCGAATAAAAGTCAAGGATTTTTTCGTGGGTTTTTTCTGTATTAACCTTCTAGTTCTCCCAAGCATTCTTATGGTATGGTAAAAATATATTTCAATGGAAGGATGTTAGATGGATGGGGAAGAAGAAGGTTGGAATTATTTTTGGAGGCAAATCCGCAGAGCACGAAGTATCCTTGCAATCTGCTAAAAATATAGTGGATGCTATAAATAAAGAGTTATTTGATGTCGTCTTAGTTGGTATAGATAAAAAAGGAGAATGGCATATAAACGATGCTTCATCCTATTTATTGAATGAAGAGAACCCTAAATTAATAGAGTTAAATAAATCAAATGATGCAGTTGCGGTAGTGCCAGGAAAAGGAAATGACCAGCTAGTAAAAGCAGGTGATGCTACTCCGATAGAACAGCTTGATGTAATCTTTCCGATTGTACACGGAACATTAGGTGAGGATGGAAGTTTGCAAGGTATGCTGAGAATGGCTAACCTCCCATATGTTGGGCCAAATGTTCTATCTTCGGCAGTATGCATGGATAAGGGGATTGCAAAAATAGTACTTCAAGAAGCAGGAGTGGAAGTAGCCAAAGGGTTCTCCTTTAATCGGGCGAAGAAAGACACCATCTCTTTTGAAAAGATAGAAGAGGCCTTAGGTACACCCGTTTTTATTAAACCTGCAAACCAGGGATCTTCTGTAGGGGTGACCAAGGCTACCACAAAAGAAGAGTTTATAGCTGGAGTAGAGGAAGCCTTTCAATACGATCATAAAATTATCATTGAAGAAATGATTAATGGTCGGGAAATTGAATGTGCAGTATTAGGAAATGCTACCCCTAAAGCATCTGAACTTGGTGAAATACTCCCTCAAAATGATTTCTATTCGTATGAATCCAAATATATTGATGAAAAGGGCGCAGAGCTTTCCATTCCAGCAAGGCTTGAAGAGGAGAAGGCAGCAGAAATAAAAGCTACTGCCATACAGGCATTTCAAGCGTTGCAGTGTGAAGGTCTGGCAAGGGTAGATTTCTTTTTAACACCAGAGGGAAGAATCATTGTAAACGAGGTAAACACTTTGCCAGGATTTACGAAGATTAGCATGTATCCTAAATTGTGGGAAATAAGTGGTCTGGAATACACAGATCTTATTACAACATTAATTGACTTGGCAATGGAGCGTTATGAAGAAGATCAACAGTTGAAAAGTACGGTGTGGTAATAAGAATCAATATGTAACGACCTTAAAATGTTGAATCTCTAAACCTATAGGAATTTTGGTGAGATTTGTTCTTACTAGTAAGATGAACCATTTTCCATTTATGGCTAGTTCCACTATATTTTCTTAGCATTTAAAAGGATGGAGTCTAGTAACCAAAAAACAATAGAATGATAAGAAGAAATTAAAAGCACTTGGGGAAAATCAAGATTACCATATATTAAGAATAATAGCATTGTTACTAGGAAGGCCACTGAAAAATAAATAAGAAGCTGTTTAATAGAAAATAGTTTAGGTCTCTTTCTTAACCATATTTGAACTGGTACAGCAAAGATTAGAAAACAAAAGAAATAAATGATAAAAATAATGATAAATCCGATATAACTAAAGTGGGGATATAAAAGCATAAAGTAAAATAAACTTGCTAAAACGGAGGAGCCCGTTAAGCAAATGAATACTAGTGCAATAATGTTCAACACCACCTCTATGAGCAATTGATTTACCAAATAAATATCGAGTAATAAGTATAAAAATGGCACCAAATAGAGAGGGTTGTACCCTAAATCTATGGTGCCATTTAATGCATCAACATGTTACAAAGTTGATTTCTTATAAGCTCTTTAATGTTAGCCTTCATATCGAGTGAATTTTTCAGTGATTGGCAGTCGTTCTTTTAAGGCTGGTTGTTCATCAAAATAACCTAAATGAACAAAGCCAACGATTTTTTCTTCATCGTCTATATTTAAAATTTCTTTTACTTTCGGGTCATAAATGTGAGGGTTCGTCTTCCAAACGGCCCCAAGCTGTCTTTCCCAAGCAAGTAACCAAAAGTTTTGGATCATAGAAGCTACTGCGCCGTAGTTCTCCTCCCATTGCTTCGGTATTTCTGGTTCATCCATCACTACGACGAGAATAGCATTTGGTTCGTTGAGGTAATCCTCACGATTTTGTTGTCGTTCCTCAGGATAGGTAGAAGCGATCTTTTTGGCAAAAGTCCCTAATTTTTCAGGTCCAACAAAAATAAAACGCCATGGTTGACGCATACCGTGAGTTGGTGCCCAGACTGCATCTTCTAGTAAGCCCAAGATAACTTCTTCTGTTACTGCTTTATTATTATAGCCCTTTTTTACTGACCGACGCTCCCGGATAGCCTTTGCCAGTGCAGTTTTTTTGCCTGTCGTATTCATCTTATGCCTCCTGGTCATGCGTATGCATAATTGATAATAGTTTTCACTTAAATTGTATCGGAATAAATAGGTAAAAGCAACTGCCCTTCTTTTTTGCACATTAGGAAAGTATAAAATTTTAGCTAGGAAGCAATTACGATGCAGTTAAAATTTTAATGTTCCAAGTATAAGAAAAACGTATACATTCGCTAAAAGACGAGCGAATGCGAATTTTTCTAAGCTACAGACAGAAAAAAGGCTTGATAAATACGTGGGCCCCCGTAATAATAAGAAGAGGGAAAGGGCTTTCTAGTTCATTAAATGTGATTTATTTCACATAAGCTAGCGGAAGGGGTGGAAAAATGAAAGCATTTCTAAATAAAAAAGGGGTTTCTCTATCCGTAAAGGAGTACCTCATTACGGCGTTAAGCTACATGGCATTGGGATTATTTTCATCTTTAATTATTGGACTTATTATGAAGACACTTGGCGAGGAACTCATTAGCGGCTTTTCACCAACACTAGGAGCATCCATGGCGGAAATGGGTAGCTTTGCGATGGATACGAAAATTATGGGCGGTGCGATAGGCGTCGCAATTGCTTATGGTCTCAAGGCTCCACCGCTTGTCTTGTTTTCGGTTTTATTTGCTGGTGCTTATGGAGCGGAGCTTGGTGGGCCAGCAGGAAGTTATGTTGCTGCACTACTGGCAACAGAAATTGGGAAAATAGTTTATAAGGAAACACGGGTCGATATTATTGTGACACCGTTTGTTACCATTGGTGCAGGCTTTTTAGTCGGCTCCTTTATTGGACCACCAATTAATACATTTATGCTTGGCTTTGGTGAAGTAATTAATTGGTCGACTACGCAGCAGCCTTTCATCATGGGAATATTGGTAGCGGTGCTAATGGGTTTTGCTTTAACAGCACCAATCTCGTCTGCAGCTATTGCCATTATGTTATCCCTAGATGGATTAGCGGCAGGGGCAGCTACAATTGGCTGTGCTGCACATATGATTGGATTTGCAACCGCAAGTTATAGAGAAAATGGTTTTGGTGGTTTTATCGCCCAAGGAATCGGTACTTCTATGCTCCAGGTCGGGAATATTCTTAGAAAGCCGATCATTTTGGTTCCGCCGACCATTGCGGCGATCGTTTTAGCACCGTTAGCCACAGTATGGCTACAACTGACAAACAATGCTTCTGGTGCAGGAATGGGGACAAGTGGTTTGGTTGGACAAATCATGACATTTGAATCAATGGGCTATTCAACAGGGGTTTTCTGGAGTGTCTTGCTGTTACACTTTATTGCGCCTGCACTTATCAGTCTGCTCATTTCGGAGTTATTGCGAAAGAAAGGGTTGATCAAGCAGGGAGATATGAAAATTACTTATGAGTAGGCGAGTGTCAAAGAAAAACGAACTAGCTACATAAAAGAGGTGCCTATACGTCTCTAAAGACGGGAGGCACCTCTTTGTTTAAACTATTCTCTTCTTAAGTACACCTGCTAGTAATGCTGCTACAACAGCACCTATTATAATAGCAAGTGCATAGAGCAAGCCTTTTGCTAATCCACCTTCAACAAGGCCGATTACGAAAATTCCGCCGTGTGGGGCACGAAGTCCAATATCGAATAGCATCGTTAAACCACCAGTTACAGCACCACCTGCCATAACAGATGGGATAACACGAGCCGGATCAGCTGCTGCAAATGGAATAACACCTTCTGTAATAAAGCAGGCGCCTAACACGTAAGCTGTTTTCCCGGCTTCACGTTCTGTTTTGGTAAACTTGTTCTTAAACAAGGTTGTGGCGATGGCCATTCCTAATGGAGGGACCATTCCAGCTGCCATTACGGTTGCGATAAACGTATAGTTACCAGCATCAAGCATGGCAATACCAAATGTATAAGCAGCTTTGTTAATTGGTCCACCAAGGTCAAAGCCCATCATCGCACCTAAAATAATACCGACAAGCACTTGATTTGTTCCACCCATTCCCTCTAGGAAGGAAGATATACCAGTGTACACCTGAGTAAGTGGAGGGTTAATCAGCATCATAATGATTCCGGTTATGGCGATACTAAATAACGGGAAGAATAAAACGGGCTTTAAGCCTTCTAAAGCATTAGGCAATCTAGAGAATGCCTTTTTAACAAATAGTGTTACATAACCAGCAAGGAAACCTGCGATTAAACCACCAAGGAAGCCAGATCCACCATCCGCGCCATCAGCTCCTGACACTGTGATTGCAATCAGACCACCGACCATACCAGGTGCAAATCCTGGACGCTCGGCAATACTTGAGGCGATAAATCCGGCAAGAACTGGTACCATTAAGAAGAATGCTTTTCCTCCACCAATGGTATTTAACATTGCTGCGAATGCATTATAGCTATCACTGTCTGGGTCGGTTGCTTCAATTCCCCAGAAGAAGGACAGGGCAATTAAGATACCACCACCAACTACGAATGGTAGCATATTGGATACACCATTCATTAAATGCTTGTAAAAACCGCTTTTACCACCTTTTTCTGCTGATTCATCTTTTCCGCCCTCATGTTTGTACACAGGAGCATCTTGTTCAGCAGCTCGTGTTAGCAAGCTGTTAGATTCATGAAGTGCTTTTCCAACAGGTGTTTGAATCACATGCTTCCCATCAAAACGAGCCATTTCTACTTTTGTATCAGCAGCGACAATGATTGCGTCAGCTTCTGCTATTTCTTCCTCTGTTAGACGGTTTTTAACACCACTTGAACCATTTGTTTCTACTTTGATGTTAATTCCCATTTCTTTTGCTGTCTCGTTAAGCTTTTCAGCGGCCATATACGTATGCGCAATTCCGGTAGGGCATGCCGTTACAGCAAGGATCTTTTTAGAATCTGCTGGTGCCTCCGTTACAGGCTCTTCAGGTTCGTCTAGCTCTGCTTCTTTCTGGTTAACCGCTTCTAGAATATGATCGACAGATGTCGCTTCATAAATTTTAGTTCGAAACTTTTCATCCATTAAAAAGGTAGACAAGCGGGAAAGTGCCTCGAGATGTGCATTATTTGCCCCATCTGTTGCTGCGATCATAAAGAAAAGGTGAGCAGGCTGTCCATCCAAAGAATCGTAATCAATTCCATCTGCAGAACGTCCGAAAGCAATTGCTGGCTCCTTAACTGCTGCTGATTTAGCGTGAGGGATGGCAATACCTTCCCCGATTCCTGTTGTGCTCTGTTCTTCTCTACCTAGTATTCCTTCTGTGAATTTCTGTTTGTCCTGTAACTTCCCAGCTCGATCTAGCTGGTCAATAAGTTCGGTTAGGACATTTTCCTTTGTATTTGCCTGCAAATTAAGAATGATGGTTTCTTGTTTCAGCAATTCTGTTATTTTCATGTCAGTCACATCCATTCTAATGTTTCTATTTTGACTTCATCCACTAACCGGATAACATCTTTCTTCTCGCATAAGTCCGTTGTAAAGGCCGTAGCGCTTCCTGTTGCTACACCGTATTGAAAAGCAGCGCTTGTATCATGGTTCATTACATAGGAGGCCAGGAAACCGGAAACGAGTGAATCGCCTGCACCAACTGTATTTACTGCTTGCCCCTTTGGAGCAGTTGCGGCCAGTACCTGCTTCTCACTAACTAATATGGCACCCTCACTCCCCAGGGAAACAATGACATGCTGGATACCAGTTTCAACGAGCTTTTTAGCATAGATAATGGCATCCTGCTTAGATCGTATGGTTACATTGAAAAGCTCGCCTAATTCATGTTCATTTGGTTTAATGAGAAAAGGTTTCTCTTGAATAAGCGCTTTTAATGCCGGGCCAGAGGTATCGAGAACAAAGGGTACATTATTTTCTCGACATGTTGCCAAAATTCTGCGGTAGTCTTCCATCTTAATGGAACTGGGTAAGCTCCCAGCAAGTACAAACCAGTCATTTGTTGAGAGTGTTTGAATCTTGGCTGTCAATTGCGCGAATTGGCCTTCCGTAATATTCGGGCCGGGGCCATTTAATTCTGATTCTGTATCAGCTTTAATTTTCACATTTATTCTTGTAATATCTTCTGTCTGTATAAAATCTGTTTGGACACCTTCCTGTTTAAGAAAGTCCATTACATAATCTCCTGTGAAACCACCAGCAAAGCCGGTCGCCGTTGTATCAATTCCTAGGCGTTGAAGGACCCTGGAAACATTAATTCCTTTTCCGCCAGGGTAGTAATAGACCTCATTCGTTCTATTCAGTTCCCCGCTTTGAAATGATGGAAGGTAAGTAGTGTAGTCAATGGATGGTGTCATGGTGCATGTGTAAATCATATGTGTATCACCTCTACTGTTTTCATTGCGTTAAGTTCGCTTTTTATCTGTTCAGGTAAATTCCCTGTGATTAAAATAGCCTCATCCAAATCAAATATTTTTGCAAAGTTAGCCTTACCTAGCTTGGAATGATCTGCGAGCGCGTAAGCTTTTTTTGAAAATTTTGCTGCATGTTGTTTTACGCTAGCTTCTTCAGGATCTGGCGTTGTGTAACCGAATTTCAAATCAAAGCCGTTTACACCAAGAAAGCATTTATCAAAACGATAGTTTTTAATCGACTCTATTGCTTGTGAGCCAACAAGTGCACTAGTTTTTGCTTTTATTTTTCCACCTGTTAAATAGGCAGGTATGTCATGCTCCATTAAACGCTCTACTAAATTAATACCATTTGTAACAACGACTATATCTTTATGTTGTAAAAAAGGAATCATCTGAAAAGTTGTAGTACCGGCATCAAGAAAAATGCAATCTCCATCTTCTACTAAAGAAGCGGCATGCTGTGCGATTCTTTTTTTATCTTGAAGGTTTTTGGTTGATTTCTCCAAAATACTCATTTCTCGAATTTTTTGCTCCGTCCATGTAGCGCCACCATGGATTCTTGTTAACATTTTTTTATTCTCTAAATCTGTTAAGTCACGTCGGATTGTCGATTCCGATGCGTTGGTTGCTTCAATCATTTCTTGAATAGTAACAGTCTGTTTTTCCTTGAGAAGATCAATGATTATGGATTGTCTTTCCGTTGTTAGCATAGTGGATCACTCCAGTACGATTGATTCATCCAAATTATAAAGTAAACGATTGCAAAAATCAACCAGAATCAATCAAAAACAATCAAAAATAATCAAATGAGCAAGGAGATTGTTTAAAATAGCAGAAAATAGGTAATTAATCTATTGCAAAAGCCTTTTATAAATGCTATAGTCATAAAAATTTATATAAAAAGGAAGGGGGGTAGCTTGTAGCTAGCGGTTACTTTATTTCGGGACAACGTTATACACTTTACCAACATGTAAAAAAGGAGTGAAAGATATGAGGAAAGTCACCTTAGAAGAGATATTCAGCCATCCTATTACGCAAAAATATCTAAAGCGTTCAGGCATCGCTCATGCAATTTCCGTAACGGAATATGCGTTTATGTTTGCCAAAAAATACAATGTCAATACAGATCACGCTACAAAGGCAGCATTATTACATGATGTGGGGCATTACACATGGTACAGGGACGGAGAATGGGATTACGACCTTTACAAGGAAAATGATATTCATGCGATAAAAGGTGCGAGTCGCGCACATAAGTTGTTGGTCAGGATTGGTGAAGATCGGTTGGCGGCGAAGGAAATAGCTGTGGCAATACTTCTCCATACAGATTCTTATCTACCAGAAGGCGATCTGCAGCTAAAGCCACTACAGCAGGTGGTGAACATGGCGGATGAAGCCGATGAAGAGGTAGGGGGAAATCATCATTACAAGAAAATGGAAGACCACGTTGCATTGGAGCGGATTCGTAAACTAGACAGGCAAATTGACCAAGTGGAAAGAGAAAGGGTGGAGGGCATTAGTTAAGGGGCCCAATACAAACAAATCCCCTAGCCTTTCCCTACATAAATCCATTTATATTACTACGTTAAAAATAAAGATACATTCTGTTTTTTTATGGCCCCTCGTTTTAAAGGAAAACAAGTTTTCAAGTCGCAAAAAAACCTGTTCAGGTAGAACAGGCTTCATGATTATTCTTCATAATATTCTTCTAAGGTAATACCCTGTGCCATGATTTCTTTTGCTGCTTTTTCTCCAACGTAGCGGATATGCCATGGCTCAAACTGGTATTGTGTAATCTCTTCTTTCCCCTCAGGAAAACGGATAATAAAGCCGAATTCTGCTGCATTCTTTTTTAACCATTTCCCTTCATCTGTTTCACCGAAGTCTATGATTAATTGAAAATTGACATCAGGACTTGTTACGTCCATCGCGAGGCCTGATTGATGTTCACTTTCACCTGGCCTTGCACTAAAGTTATTTGCTGCCTCTTCTCCATGCTCCGCAACGTTGCTGGTAAAAATAGCGTCTTGCCTGTCATAGGAGCGAAATCCGGATTGTGCATATAAATCAAGGCCAGCTTCGTCGGCTGCTGCAAACAACTCCTCTAATTTCTCAGCAGCTATTTGGCGCATTTGTTTTTTGGGAAGCTCTTCTGTGAACGGAAATCGAACGTTTGGTGTCACTAAGTCTTCTGGTAAATAGTCAGCAGGTAACGCAAACTCTTTATTTACTAATGCAAGCTGATCATATGGATTGCTTAAAACGGGCGTGCCGTTTGTCGTAGTCGTTGTTTCAGCTTTTTCGGGTAACGCCTTTCCAGGTTGGAAGTTTGCCTCTGAACCATCTAATAAGACACTCAGTACTTTTTGGGTAGCTTTATTATAAACTCCAGATGCCTGCAATTCTTCAAATTGAAGTTGTAAATCTGTGACGGCCCACGTAGTTGCTTCTTCGTAAACACCCTCCTCGGATAGGTTATAGCCGATTTTTCTTAGAGCATTTTGTAAGGATGTAACTTTTTCTCCTTGATCTTTCTTTTGTAGCATTTCTTTTGGTGCGGTAATCTCTTCTTTAACCTCCTGGTTATCGGCAGGGCTTTCCTGATGATTTGAAGAGGTTTCATCCTGTTGCTCCTCTGGCTCCTCCGAATTAGAGGAACAGCCGGAAATAACCGCAAGTATTGCTAGAGTTATGCTTAGTCTCTTTAACATGATGAACTCTCCCTAATTGGTTTTTCCTATTAAATACATATATTAACTCAGTCTAGTGCTTATGTGACAAAAACTATCTATTATTCTCTCATATTTTAGGATAAGAGAGCAATAGAGATTTTTCCCAATGGGGTGAAAAGAGAATGGTAACATGAGAAAGTTCTGGGCATAAGCTATCGTAAAAACAGGAACAACTGGGGGTTAGCCTATGAACATTTCCCAAAAAAGGCAAACTGCTATAATAGCGACCCTCTTCTTTAGCGCCTTGATTGTTGTCTCAAGTGTTTATACGATGACACCATTGACACAAGCATTAATGGAGAGCTTTCAAATTAGTAGTACCCAAGCAGCAGGAGCAGCAAGTATTTTTTCTCTTTTTTATGCTGTTGGTTTTTTAGTGTTCGGTCCAATTGGAAGCCGCTATGGCTATAGACGCACGATGATGACAGGTTTGCTAATCCTTGGGGTGATCTCAGGAGCAAGCGGGTTAGCTACGGATTACGAAGCATTGCTTTTATTTAGAGCGTTTCAAGGTTTTTTTGCCGCTTCGTTTGCTCCAAATGCATTGACTTACGTTTTTCAAATCTTCGCCGAACGACAGCGCATTACCGCTATTAGCTTTATTAGTTTTGGCTATGTGACAGCAGGGATATTCGGTCAAGCCTTTGCAACGTTGGTAGAACAATATTACGGGTGGCAAGCAATCTTTTTCTCGTTTGGCATTTTATATTTAGTTATCTGTATTACCATGCTACTAGTTTTTCCTAAAGAGCAGGGGACAGACACTACCTTTCGCTTTAAGCAGTATCCTCGTTCGGTAGGACGCCTCATTAAAAGAAAAATTCTCCTATACTGCTATGCTGTGACAAGCGTACTGCTCCTATCATTTATCGGAATGTATACGATTCTTGGAGGTCACTTGCAAAACGCGCCATATTATATGTCAGATCAACAGCTTTTATATTTACGGTCAGCAGGGTTTATTGGAATGCTTCTTTCATTTGGTTCGGGTTATTTTGTAAGGAAATTTGGCGCTGCGGGAACGCTAAGAGGTAGTCTTTCCATGAGTATAGTTGGATTGGTGGGAATTGGTCTCCTTTCTGGGCCAACTATGATCACTATCATGAGTATTCTTTTTGTTGCCGGTATATCACTAACGTTTCCAGTTATTATGCTCCTAATCGGAAAATGGGGAGGTATGGAGAGAGCGGCTGCTTCATCCCTGTATGCCTTTATTCTTTTTATTGGGGCGACACTTGGCCCGATGCTAGCTATGTTCTTTTTTCAGGAGTATGGCTTTATGGTTAGCTGCTTCATGCTGGCAGGTATTCTGTGTACTGGCTCAATTTTTTCATTATTGATTCGAGAAAAAGAAGAGGCCAGGACATGATGTACGTTTGTCCCAGCCTCCATGCAAAGTATTATTGATCTTCGTGTTTTGCTTCGTATAATTTACAAATTTCCACGATGACAGTTGAAGCCTTTTCCATATTCTCTACAGAAATATATTCAAACTTGCCGTGGAAATTTTCCCCACCAGTGAAGATGTTTGGAGTTGGTAATCCCATGTATGAAAGCTGGGAACCGTCAGTACCACCACGGACAGGCTGTATAATCGGGGTTATTCCCAAGTTAGTCATAGCGTCCTGCGCTATGTTTACAATCTCCATCACGGGTTCAATTTTTTCGCGCATGTTGTAATATTGGTCTTTCAACTCTAGTTTGACACTTGCTTCACCGTATTTCTCTTTAATCTCTTCCGTGAACTTAACAAATGTCTCCTTTTTAGCTTCAAAGCTATCGCGATCAAAGTCACGAATAATGTAACTAACTTCCGTTTTTTCAACGTCACCGGAAACGGAAATTAAATGATAGAAACCTTCATATTTCTCCGTATACTCTGGCGCTTCTTGCTCAGGGAACTTGTTAATAAAAGAAGCCGCCATCTTCCCTGCATTAACCATTTTATCTTTCGCGGTACCTGGGTGCACGCTATTTCCGTAAAACGTGAGGTGTGCACCGGCCGCGTTAAAGCTCTCGTACTGTAATTCCCCAAGCGGACCACCATCAATGGTATACGCATAATCTGCATCGAATCGCTCTACATCAAATTTATGAGGTCCTCTGCCAATTTCTTCGTCAGGTGTAAAGGCCACTCGAATCTTTCCGTGTTTTATTTCTGGGTTTTCAATTAAATGGTGCATAGCCGTCATAATTTCAGCAATCCCTGCTTTATTATCAGCTCCAAGTAATGTCGTTCCATCTGTTGTAATTAATGTATGTCCCTTATAGGCAGGAAGCTCTGGGAATTCCTCCGGCGTAAGTACAACATTCAACGCCTCATTTAATATCAAACTTTTTCCGTCGAAATTTTCGACAAGCTGAGGGGTAACATTTTTTCCTGTGAAGTCTGTTGCAGTATCCAAATGTGCTAGGAATCCAATTGTTGGAATATCTTTATCCGTGTTAGCGGGCAACGTTGCCATTACATAGGCACTATCATCAACCGTTACATCCATCATGCCAATTTCTCTTAATTCTTTTACTAGGAGGTTGGCTAATTCGAATTGTCCTTGAGTAGAAGGGGTTGCTTCATTTTGTTCATTAGACTGTGTATCCATTTTGGCATAGGTAATAAAGCGATCTATCAATGCTTTCTTCAATGTATTCATCCCCTGTTTTAAAATTTAGATATATTGCTAGTATACCGTATCATGGGTTATCTGAACATTGAAAGAACTGCGGGGAAAACTTTCTTATTTTAGGAAACTGTTTATCTAGAGTTGGTTTCAATACATAGTTGCGTTAAAATTATTCTTAATCAGTTAAATGATTATATAAATAATGACCCAATGGAGGGGTAAGGATGACCTATATTATTAGTGTATCTAGATTGAAGAATCGGTTGGAAAACAATAGAGACAATACAGTTATTGTGGACGTGCGCTTTCAATTGACAGATTCAGAAGCTGGTAGAAAGCAATATATAAAGGATCATCTTCCTGGGGCTGTTTATCTTGACCTGGAAAAAGATCTTTCCAGCAAGGCAGAGAAGCATGGTGGAAAGCATCCGCTTCCTGATATGACTACTTTTGCGAGGAAAGTAGGGAATATTGGAATTGATCATGATACAACGGTTGTAATCTATGATCAGGCAAATGAAATGTTCGCAGCTAGGTTATGGTGGCTCTTGCACTGCCTAGGACACGAGAAGGCTTATGTGCTGGATGGTGGCTATGAAGAATGGCTTAGACAAGAAAATCCAGTAACAGACCAGATGCCTGTATTAGAACCTAAAAGATTTAGACCAATCTTACGAGATGAGCAGACTGCTAACATAGATGAAGTGAAAGAAAAACTAGAAAATGATACTGCGATTGTGATAGATTCCAGAGAAAGGGAGAGATACCTGGGGAATATTGAGCCCCTTTATCATAAAGCTGGACACATACCTGGCGCCAAAAATTATTTTTGGAAGGACGTACTAAATAAAAAGGGAAGTTGGAAAAAGGATGAGGTATTAACAGAACACTTTTCAGCCATTCCCAAAGATACGGAAGTTATTGTTTCGTGTGGTTCAGGCATTTCGGCTTGTCCAAATATACTTGCATTAAAAATGGCAGGCTACGATAATGTAAAACTCTATCCAGGCAGCTTTAGTGACTGGATTTCTTATGAAGAAAATAAAATTGAGACAAAGGAAGAGTAAAGATGGATAGAGAACGTTGCGGATGGGTCACAGAAGACCCGCTTTATGTTGCGTATCATGATGAAGAATGGGGAGTCCCAGTAGAAGATGATAGAAAACTGTTTGAAATGCTCTGCCTGGAAGGTGCGCAGGCTGGTTTAAGCTGGATTACCATCTTAAGAAGAAGAGAGAATTACAGAAAAGCATTTGATAATTTTCAACCAGAAGTAGTAAGCAAATATGACGAGAAGAAGATCGAACAATTGCTTGCTGATGAGGGGATAATTCGTAACAAGTTGAAAGTTCGTTCTGTTATAACGAATGCACAAGCCTTTTTACGGGTCAAAGAGGAATTTGGTAACTTCCAGTCTTATATCTGGCAGTTTGTCGGTGGAAAGCCAATTGTGAATCACTGGAAGTCGATAGAAGAGGTTCCTGCTGTAACGGCGGAATCAGAGCGTATGAGCAAGGATTTAAAACGTCGCGGATTCAAGTTTGTTGGTCCAACAATTTGCTATGCTTTTATGCAGGCGACAGGGATGGTCTGGGATCATACAGAATCATGCTTTTTAGTTCGGAATTAAAACGGGACGAAATTTGAAAACACTACGTGTGCTGCAAACAAGCATACGTAGTGTTTTCTTTTATAGATCTATATTGGCTCCCAAATTCCATTGTCTTTATCCCGGTGTAACCGTCCGTAAGACTCCCACTTCAAAACATGAGGTGAAGCCGTGTGTTTTTAAAGGGGCAAACGGACGCTAACACCCTGATTCATTCAACTAACAATCAGTGGGGGAAGAACGAAAAACCCACTGATTGAAGTTTCACTTTATAGCTTAAAGATTTTTAATTCCTTATTTAGTAGTTCGGCTAATTTGGCCAATTCATCTGCACTGTACGAAACTTCCTCCATGGAACTGGAAGTTTGTTGTGCGGAAGCTGCAGCTTGTTCTACACCAGCAGCTGATTCCTCAGAGACGGAAGCAATTTCTTCAATAAGATTGTTCATCTCTTTACTGTTTTGGGAAATTTCCCGTAGGTTAGAAGAGATAAATGTAATTTTTTTAGTCATTTCGGAAACGGATTGATTAATCGAGTTGAAATTTCTACCTGTTTCTTCAATTTGTTTCGTACCTTCTTGAACTTCCTTATATCCTGAGTTAAGGGAGCCTACGACTTCTGTTGTCTCAGATTGGATGCTTTGTACAATGGTTGTTATTTCTCCAACAGAGGAAGCTACTTGTTCAGAAAGCTTTCTGACTTCATCTGCAACTACCGCAAAACCTCTTCCATGCTCCCCAGCTCTTGCCGCTTCAATTGCTGCATTTAATGAAAGAAGGTTTGTCTGATCAGCTATGTCTTTAATTACGAGTACAAGCTTAGAAATCTCATTGGATTGTTTATCAAGACCTTGCACTTTATCAACTGAAGTAGACACGATGGTATCAATCTGCTTCATTTGTGCGACTGACTTATTCATTAGGGCCGTTCCTTCATTTGTTAATTCCAGTACAGTACTGGAATTTTGTGCAGCCTCTTGTCCGTTTTGCTCTGAGAGTTCTACTTTTTGTACAAAATCATTCATGCTTTCAGATAGGTCAGAAGCACTATTTGCCTGGGTTTCTGCCCCAGTAGATAACTCTTCCATCGTTGTCGCAATCTGTGTATTTCCTTCGCTAACTTCCTTAGAGGATATTGTCAGCACTTCACTTCTTGAGGAAACGGAATTGGAAGCATCCGCTACTTTTAGTAATATACTGTGAATGTTTCCCTTCATTTTGTTAACCGCTGTGGCTAACTGGCCAATTTCGTCAGTACCATTGTAATCCATATCAGGGGTCTGGAGATTTCCATTTGCTACTTCGGAGGTTACGCCAACAATCTTTTTTAGGTTTTTGGTAATGATCCTGCTGATAATTATCATTAATGGAATGCCAATTATTGCTGCAAGAATAGTGGCAATGGCTAGGGTAATGGTGCTCCCTTTAATACTCGATTCCGCATTTTGTACTGATTTATTTTGATCTTCATTAATGAGTGTCACTAATACATTTACATGATCAATGGTTTCTGTTCTTAATCGGGAGGTAAAATCACGCAACGAATTTGCTATGAGCGATTGATCATTTTCTACGGCTGGAACAATCTGTTCGGTAAATGCATCATCATTGGATTCATTCTTTTTGATAATTTCATCGAAATTACTGCGTTGTTCGTCGGTCACCATGGTAGTCCTTAGTTTATCAGCTAATGCTAAAAACTCTTCCTGATATTGAATAAATTGATCTTTATATTTATCGCTTTCAGTTAGCAAATAATCGGCTATTTGGACATCCTTAGCTTGGATAAGGTAAGCCATATCCGCCATATCATTTACTCGTGAACTGCTTTCTTTAATTTCGGTAATATCTTCCTGCCCTTTAGTCAATAGAAAAAATACCACACAAGCTGACGCTACAAATAAAAGCAATGTTAAAAAGAAAACAGTTATATATTTACGACCGATACTAACATTACGCCAAGCAAACCTTCTAAGAAGCTTGGAACGATTAATTTTCCTTTCTTTATTCTCTTTTATTTTCTTCGGTTTCGTTGCTTTTCTAAACTTCACGATTTTGCCCCCAATTTTTAGAAAAAAACATTTATTTTTAATATCGGCTAATTTTTCTAAGTCTTTAGTACTATTATAAATTTTTCGAAAAATAATTTTCAGATAGTTGCATTTGGCGATGTTTATCCTGTAAAATAGCAAATTGTGTGTTTAAGACATAACTAATAAGTAAGGTGATATAGATGATCTACTCAGCTTTTTTAGAAAAGGAAAAAGGCAAAGAAGAACTAAAGGAAGAATTGGATTCCTTGGAAATACAGTTACACCGGATGCAGAGTAATATGAAGGAGATTGCCAAAAAGTCAGAGATTATTAGCATAGACCAGGCAAATGAAGAACAGTGGGTTATTATTTATGCGGACAAAGGAAGAAAGCATTGCCAGGTCATGTTGCACGAGTGTACAAAACCTTATCGTGGAGATTGGGATTCTGCCATTCAGGCAGAATATCGTAGTGATTCGACCCTTCATATTGCTGATATTAAGGGAGTTAAAAATAAAGGTTTTGGTTCGGTCCTTATGAAGCATTTAAAAGAAATAGCGAGAGAAGAAAACATGCAATACATTACAGGTGATATTGTGGAGAGAGATTTTGATCATGTTAATAGACTAAAACACTTTTATAGCAAACATCACTTCGATGTAAAAATAAATCATCAAGATTTTTCCGGAGAAATTATTTGGAATGAGAGGTAGTAACCAAACAATTGCCATAGCATAACTTGACGCTATAGGGTTTTATCGAGTAAGATTTAGTCAGAATGAAAAAAGGAGGTGGGTTAGATGAATCGTACTGGAAGCATTTCTAAATTCAGAGAGTATCTTTGGATTTGTTATGCGCTTTTTTCCATCATTTTTATCCAAGGGACACGTATGCCCTTTTCGGAAGTAAAATAATGGAAAAAACCAGTAAGAGACATCTACCTGCTACGGATATAGTGGACGACAGGGAGCGGTTGCTCTTTGTCGTCCTTTTTTAATTGGCACACTATCCATTTGAAGGTTGTCTCTTCTATAAGGAGGCAAAACAAATGATTTTATGTAGTTTACGAAATGTTACCCAAATAATTGGTGCAAATACCATCTTTCAAGATATTAATATGGAAATAAAACAAGACGAGCGAATTGGACTTATCGGAAGAAATGGCGAAGGAAAAACGAGTTTATTAAACCTAATTTCCAAGGAATCTGACCCAGCAAGCGGTGTTATTTCTTGGAAAAAGGGACTGCGGACAGGGATTTTAAAGCAAATCGCAGTCGCAGAAGAAGAGAAGCAAGTGCAGGCGTTGTTGTATGACGTGTTTGCAGACTTAAACAAGATAAGAGAGAAAATGACGGAATTAGAGCAACGCATGGCAGAGGAAAAGGATCCTGCCAAACTAGAACGTCATATGGAGAACTATGGCACGTTATTAGATAAATTCCAGCAAGATGGCGGATACGAAATGGACGCACAGGTTCGCCAAGTTCTAAATGGATTGCAAATGACTGAACTGGAAAATAAGAAATGGTATCAGCTAAGTGGTGGAGAAAAGACCAAAGTTGGCTTGGCGCAATTATTATTAAAAGCCCCTGATCTTCTTTTACTTGATGAACCAACAAATCATCTAGATTTCCTGGCAATAGAATGGCTGACTTCTTTTATTAAGCATTATGAAGGTACTGTGATAATTGTCTCTCATGATCGTTATTTTCTTGATCAAACCGTCACTTCAATTTTGGAAATGGATCAAGGAGAGCTGATTAAATATCATACGAATTATACGGATTACGTAAAAGAAAGAGAAGCAAGACTGCTGCGTGAATTTCAACAATACGAAGACCAGCAAAAAAAGATTAGAAAAATGAAGGAAACGATTAAACGGCTTAAAGAGTGGGCGAATCAGGCAAACCCGCCTAATGATGGGCTACACAGACGAGCCAAAAGTATGCAAAAAGCTCTGGACAGACTGACGGTGGTAAAACGCCCCGTATTGGACCAGAAGAAGATTAATCTTGATTTCGAAATGGAGAGGCGCAGTGGGAAAGAAGTACTAAAGCTTGATGGCGTATCAAAGCGTTTCGGAAACCAATGTTTATATGAAGAGCTTTCCATGTTAGTCCGTTTCCAGGAGAGGATCGCCCTAATTGGAGAGAATGGAACGGGGAAGAGTACATTGTTACACCTCATGCTAGGAACGGAGAATGCTGATCAAGGGGTGGTCAAACAGGGAAGTAACCTTTCTATTGGCTACCTTTCCCAGCACATGCTTGAGATGGATGCAAATCTAACTGTTTTAGATGAGTTTCGAGAGCATGTTGCAGTTACGGAAGGAGAAGCAAGAGGAATCTTGGCGAGTTTCCTTTTTTATGGTCCGAATGTTTTTAAAAAGGTAAGGCAGCTTAGCGGTGGCGAAAAAATGAGGCTTCGTTTGGCAGAGCTTGTTTATCAAAAACATAACCTGCTTCTATTAGATGAACCCACCAACCATTTAGATATTGAATCAAAAGAAGTATTAGAAGAAGCATTAGAGCAATTTGAGGGCACGATTATAACCGTCTCTCATGACCGCTATTTTCTGGATCGCTTATTTTCGGTAACTTATTTGCTTGCAGACCAAAAACTTACGCGATTTGAAGGCAACTATACGTTTGCCAGAGGGAAATGGCTAGAAAAAAACGAATTATAATGTAAATAAGAGGGCTTGTCAGTATAGTTACTGCCGGGTCTTCTTCTTTTTGAAAGATCCGTTTGCAATATTTATGTGTCTAATGTAATATATAACTAACATATGTAATTTATATCATACAAAGAGGGGTCGCCATGGTAAATAAAATAAAACTAGCGAGAATGGAAAAGGGTTGGACTCAGGAACAACTTGCAAGCAGGGTTAAAGCAACAAGACAAACTGTCGGACTTATAGAAAAAGGCGAATACAACCCAAGCCTTAATCTATGCATTGCCATTTGTAAAGAGCTTGGGAAGACATTGGACGAACTATTTTGGGAGGGGTTTTAATATGAAATCATTTTTAAATTACTTACTACCTGATGATGAGTACAAACGGACTCGTATTCTTTATTTTCTTGCAGAAAGTGTGGTTATACTGGCGGTAGGATTACTTATATTTACAGGGCTAAATATTTATTGGTTTGAGATAGGGGAGCTCGATCTCACTTTTACATTATTTCTAATTTATATTTTCATTATCTTTTATGTGTATCTACGTTATATCTTTTCTGGTATTGAGTTCACTTCTGTTTATAACAAAAAGCAATATAAGAGAGAACGGCAGCTAAGGGTTAAAACAGCATTTGCTTCAGGGGTCGTATTTTTATTGGTAAATTTTTTTCTTAAAGGCATCCCAACTAATTTGGAAGAATGGCTGGATATAATTGGGCCTTCCGTTTTATTTATCGTGTTTTTTATTCTATTTGATTTTATATCTCTCAAGCGCTCTTTTAAGAAAAATAAAGAATTAACGGATGATTAGGGTTTGGCTTCAAGCATAAGAATACGTGTTTTCTAAACAGTATGATAAAATAGGGACATTTCAATGGAAGGGATGTTGAACAATGCAGTATGTAACTTTGAATAATGGATTAAAAATGCCTCAGCTTGGATTTGGCGTTTGGCAGGTACCTGATGAGGAAGCAACCCCTGCTGTAGAAAAAGCAATTGAAGTTGGCTACCGCTCTATTGATACCGCGAAGGTGTATGCAAATGAAAATGGTGTCGGAAGTGCAATTGCAAACCAAAACGTACCACGCGAAGAACTATTTATTACCACAAAGGTCTGGAACAGTGACCAAGGCTATGAAAATACGTTAAAGGCATTTGATGCGAGTTTAGAAAGATTGGGACTAGATTATGTTGACCTCTACTTAATTCATTGGCCAACACCGAAATTTGACGAGTATGTGGAAACATATAAAGCACTAGAAAAATTGTATAAAGATGGTCGAGTAAAAGCTATTGGGGTGTGTAATTTCAATATCGACCATTTGGAACGTCTGTTGGATGAGTGTGAGGTGGTACCTGTCATTAACCAGGTTGAATGCCATCCTTACCTACAACAAGCTGAGTTGAAAGACTTCTGTGACAAGCACAATATTTATTTAGAAGCATGGAGTCCTTTAATGCAAGGTGGAGAGGTATTAAATAATAGTGTTGTAACAAATATTGCTGAAAAATATAGCAAAACACCAGCACAAGTTATTTTACGCTGGCACCTGCAATATAATAATGTTGTAATTCCTAAATCTGTTACCCCTTCTCGAATAGAAGAGAACTTTAATGTATTTGATTTTGAGTTGAGTGAAGAAGATATGAAAGAAATTAAAGGGCTGGACCGCAACGAAAGAAAAGGTGCAGAACCAAGTGAAATGAACAAACGCTAATAAAAGGAACCAGATACAGCATATCTGGTTCTTTTTTTAATATTAGCAGGATTAGCAGGATTTTTTGCTGTTAAGGCGAAATAATAAGATGTGAGAAATTTTTCACACTAACATTAAAAATCGATAAGATGTAACGAGGCGTTTTATCCATTTTGGAAGGAGTGATGGTTTATGAGTGCAAATAAAATGAAGAAAGAGTTCAAAGCCAATAACTACAAAATGGAGGAACGTTCAAGTTAAATAGACTGTTCCTCTGTAAAACAGGAGGAAAAGGATTGACGAATTTAGAGAAAATGGGATGGACCCAACCTATAGAAAAAGAAGAACACGACAAACTTGCTAGAGTGATAACAGTTCAAAAGAACAGCTACCGCCTTTCCGACGGCGATATGGAATTCTTGGCCCAGGTGAGCGGGAAATATTTGCATACTGCCAGTGGGACACTTGATTTTCCTGCCGTTGGTGACTGGGTGGTAGTAGAGAAGTTATATGATGAAGAAAAGGCAGTGATAAAAGAGCTTCTCCCTAGAACGAGTCAGTTTATACGGCAAGCAGCTGGCGAGCGAACGGAGGCTCAATTAGTAGCAGCTAACGTGGATACTGTATTTATAGTTAACGCGCTCGATCATGATTTTAATAGCAGACGGATTGAACGCTATATACTATCCACCTATGAGAGCGGTGCTACTCCTGTAATTATTTTCACCAAAAAGGATTCGTGTACGGTGGAAAGACTGGAAGAAGTTATTTCCTCTACAGAAGAAATCGCGTTAGGTGTCCCCATCATTTCTGTTAGCGGAAAAACAGGAGAAGGGCTGGATCAATTACTGTCTTATCTACCATCAGGCAAAACCGGGGCATTGCTAGGTTCGTCAGGGGTAGGAAAATCGACATTAATTAATACACTTCTAGGTAAAGAAATACAGGAAACAAGAGGAATTAGGGAAGACGATAGCAAGGGACGGCACACCACCACCCATAGGGAGATGTTTCGTTTGCCAAATGGAGCACTCTTAATTGATACTCCTGGTATGAGAGAATTGCAACTATGGGAAGGCGAAGGAGCAATGAGCGCCACGTTTCAGGATGTGGAAGCACTGGAGGAAGCGTGTCGGTTCAAAGATTGCCAACATGACACGGAACCTGGTTGTCGGGTGAAAGAAGCAATGGATAATGGAGAATTATCTATGGACCGATTTCAAAGCTATCTTAAACTGCAGCGAGAGCTGGCATATGAAAAAAGAAAGCAAAACCAAAAGGCTTTAATGGAAGAAAAGAATAAATGGAAGCAGATTAGTAAAGATCAAAAAAAGAAATACCGAGCAAGATAAACAAACCCTCTTACAGTACCAGCACTGTAAGAGGGTTTGTTCATTTATGAAAAATGAAAGACACGTTTGACCAAATCCTCATATTCCTTAAAATAAGTTGGAATATCTTTTGGCTCCAAGCCAACATACATTGCTTCACAAATGGACTCGTTGTACCATTTTTGTCTGCCTACGCCAGCGTTGAAATTTCTCCACGCAACTTCTGATCCTAATTGTTTAATATCTTGTTCTTGTCCTAGTAAGTTATCTAATTTATCAGCCACAATCAAATATTTTACTTCCTTTGATCCGTCTCGAATAGTATCAATTGTATGCTGTTTTCTTTCCTCCCAAGATTTTGATTTATCTTCCGTATGGGCTGCAACAAGTTCGGCTACTTTGCTCCCAAAGTGATTCTCCATGTCCTGTATCTCGTATGGTGTATCTTCCACAACGTCATGCAAATATGCTGCACAAATAAGCTCCTCGCTAAATTCTTCTTTCTCTAATCGTTCTGCTACTCTAATCGGGTGTGTTACATATGGTGCATTAGAGTTTTTTCTTGTTTGTCCCTTGTGTGCCATTTCGGCAAATTTTTTTGCTCTTTCCCTCAATATCGTCGCCTCCTTAATACATAGGTTAATATGCCGTCTATTTCGCTTATCGTTATTGTATAGGTTTGTTCCCAAACTGTGCAATAATAAATCAGTCAGTGGGTCTTCTCTTTCATTTAAGAATAGAAACAAGTAAACTGGTTCTATAATAGAAATTATTGATGTAGTTCTAGTTAAGGAGGCCGTACATAGTGGAAGAAGGTATAAATAGAAGAAAAACAGAACACATCCGTCTTTGTTTGGATGATAATGTGGAAGGGGTTAATAAATCAACAGGGCTAGAAGGAATATCCTTTATACATAATGCCCTTCCTGAAATAAACTTTGCAGATATAGACTTGCAGACTTCCTTTTTAAATAAAGCCCTTAAGGCGCCATTTTTGGTTAGTTCCATGACTGGTGGAAGTGAGCTGGCTGCAAAAATCAATCAGAATCTTGCTATTGCTGCGGAAGAGAAGGGCTGGGCAGTAGCGTTAGGCTCGACGAGAGCGCTACTTGAGAGTGATGCACATAAAGAGTCATTCTTAATTAGGAAGCAGGCACCTAATGTACCACTTATCGCAAATCTAGGTGCGGTTCAATTGAATTATGGCTATGGAGCCGATGAAGCAGAGCGAATTGTAGAGCTAACCGAAGCCGATTCCTTGGTGCTACATTTAAACAGTTTACAGGAGGCAGTTCAAGATGGCGGTGATTTGAATTTTGAAAACCTCCTGCCTAAGATTGAAGCTGTTTGCAAGCAGCTCCCTGTTCCGGTTGGTGCCAAGGAAGTTGGTTTTGGCATTGATGGCACGGTGGCAGAAAAACTTTATAATGCTGGAATATCCTTTATTGATGTAGCAGGAGCTGGTGGGACATCCTGGAGCCAAGTGGAAAAATTACGCTCAGAAGATCCATTAAAGAAAGCAGCTGCAGAAGCATTTAATAATTGGGGATTACCTACAAAGGATTGTATTGTATCTGTTAAAAGTAGTAATGCAGCAGTTCCTGTCGTGGCAAGTGGCGGAATGAAGACGGGAGTCGATGCAGCGAAAGCTATTACACTGGGCGCAGATGTGATTGGCTTTGCTAGACAGCTGTTACAAGCAGCTACCGAGTCTGCAGAATCTGTTATCCGAACGATGGATCAAATTGAACTAGAGTTAAAAATGACGATGTTTGGTATCGGAACAAAATCTTTAAATGAATTAAAAAACACCGATCGCGTCATGGTGATGGGGAAATCATTACTAAATAAAACAGCTGGGGAATAATCCTCAGCTGTTTTTCTATTTGTATCGCTTTTCGATGAGAGCCACAGAGCTATAATGTTTTGCTGTGTGGTTATGACAAGCAAAAAGCGAAAGAAATCAGATAGGAAAGCTTATCATCGTGGTGATGACGGGCGATAGGTAGATCTGATCTATGCTTTTCTTAACCTAGCAACAAAAAGATATGGAATCCATACGATAACAATGATAATTATAGAGGCGCCGAGAATTCCCGTGGTTATTTCCTCCGCAATAGTACCGTATTTTTCTGCGAACATTGAATGTATAAGGCAAATAATAAAACTCTCTACCCAGAACCTTGGTATAAGGGACTTTCTAAGATGTCCTCTTTGAAAGTGGAAGTATAAGTAGGCGGAGATGATTAACAATATAAGACCTGGAAGCACACCATCATCCGAAATAATGTGAGACTCTCCCAGATAGATAGAGATATAACTGCCGATAATTAGTAAGGGGTACACACGGGTTGCTGCTCGAAGCCAAGCCCTGAAGTGGACCTTTTTGGTTTCTTGCTCTTCACGCATCATTTCCTGATATTCTTCGTCAGAGTTATCTTCCTCTGGTAAGGTGGTGTCTTCCATTTGAGAGAACCATTCTTTGTTTAAAGAATCAGCTTGCTTCAGCCAGTCGCCTTCAAAAGTAAAAGGTAATTGCTTCTCCCCCTTTGCAATCGATTGAAATCTTTCCTCATCTTCCATGTCGTACAGATTTAAACTGGAAAAAAGGAGAGGAATCTGATTTTCCTTCAATCCTTGTAGCCATGTATTAATAGCAGTATCCATATAAAACGGCACAGTCAAAATTTGTTGCTGGTCGTTTTTCTCATAGACAATGTATAGAACAGGGGCAAGTGCCATACGTGGTACTTGCTCCGCGATGCGAGACTTTGTATAAGCATGGTTATCCTTTATTAAATAAATGGACGCCACTACATATTGGATGTGGTTAAAGTTAATGGTGCCTTCGCTGTCTGTTTTATTGTCTTCGTTCCAGGTATGGTATGTAATTTGGTTTTTCCCCAAACGGTAAGAGGAAAGATGTCGGTTTCGCCAAACCATTCTCTTTAAGACGCGCGTGAGTGCAATACATATCCAAATACCTAATGGAATAAGAAGTATAAATAATAATAGCCATGTTTTCATATAAACGGCGAATAATACAGGCCCGCCGATTATAAATGTTAACCCTAGCAAGAGGCCGAGCGTGCTGAATAGGAATGCCGTCACCCACCAAAAAGGTTCCATCTGTCTTTGTTTATGTTCATGTATGTATGATTCGTTATACATGTAGGCACCACACTCCATCTAATGGTTAAATATATAGCTAGTAGCTAGATATCTAATGAACAATTAATAATTATAGCAAAAAAGAGATAATAGTGGGGGAACCAATGGCATTATATCCAGAAATGTTTTTATCAAAATGGCATTTAATTATAGTTTTTTGGACTGGCATCGTACTGTTTGGTTTAATTATCGGAGGATACTCGAAAAAAACCATCATCTCTTCTACTATAAAGTGGCTAGTAGCCATTTACATCATTGTTACTGTTCCAATTGCTCTTTTCACGATGGATGCAAAGCATATGGAAGAAGAAATGGTTGCGGGGCTGGATGAGGTTTATCAAACAAATAAAGGGAAAGTCGAAAATGATCATTTAGTTGCATATGTCGGTTCATTTGAGGATGAAGACGGCGATTTTGAAGTCAAAATTTATGGTGGGAACTACGATAATTCAGAGAAGTTTTCCGGAAACGTAACAATTCTTATTTATGGCGAAGATGGTTCGCTTCTGAAAGAAGAGACGTATGAAGGGATTTCTTTAGAGCCTGGGGATAGCATTGAACTTGATAATTACTTTACAACAAATGAAGCACCAGCTAGATTTCAGTATGCCTTTGAAGGATAGGTTTTGGATACGTTAGGGAAAGGGTATGATACTTAAAAAGCGACTAGGAGGAAAAGTAGATGCCCTGGACCATGAATGATTACCCGTCTTCAATGAAAAACCTGCCAGATATAACAAAGAAGAAGGCAATAGATATTGCCAATTCCATGCTTGACGAAGGATACGAGGAAGGAAGAGCTATTCCGATAGCCATCGAACAGGCAAAAGAGTGGCGAGATAACGCAAGTAAAAAAGAAGTTGAAGAATATGAAGATAGCGGTAAGCCAACGAAACGATCTGAAGAGGGAAAGCGATATGATAATAACCCGGAACGTTTAGAAGAGGGTGAACATGTTTTGTCCCACGAAGATGGATGGGCAGTTTCATCAAGTAACGCGAAGAAACCAAGCGATGTATTCGCTAAAAAAGAGGATGCTATTAAGCGTGGGCGTGAAATCGCTAAAAATAAAGGAACATCTTTAACCATTCATAAAGAGAATGGAGACGTACAAGAAAAACAAAACTATACAAATGAGTCGTAATCACTCCCCTTAGGAAGTGATTATTTTTTTACTCCTTACCAAATACTAAGGGAAATGGCGAAGGAGGAATAACGTGGATCAGAATGAAAGACCAAAAGAACACCATAAATTTATCCCTATGACTTCCATTACAAGCGGTGGGGGAATTGAGGTAAAAGAAGATGTATATTATTATACAGATCAAATAGTTAATATTGGATTTATTGGGCATCCGAGTAGTGATACGTGGGTATTAGTCGATGCTGGCTTACCTAATGCAGCACCAGAAATTAAATCAGTGGTGGTAGACAGATTTGGACGGAATAGTAAGCCTGCAGCAATAATCCTGACGCACGCTCATTTTGATCATGTAGGCGGCTTGTATGACCTTATACAGGAATGGGATGTCCCTGTTTATGCCCATGAGCTAGAACTACCATATCTTCAAGGTGAAAAAGATTACCCTGAACCGGATACAAACGTGGAAGGTGGAATGCTCGCAAAAATGTCCTTCCTGTACCCACATGAGGGGATTGATTTAGGTTCATCTGTACAGCCATTACCCTCAGATCAGCGGGTGCCTTTTCTAGATGACTGGAAATGGCTTCATACACCGGGCCATTCCCCTGGCCATGTATCCTTGTACCGGGAAAGTGATGGGCTATTATTTTCTGGGGATGCCGTGATTACAGTAAGGCAAGATTCTCTTCATAAGGTTCTCCTGCAACAGTCAGAGGTAAATGGTCCACCCAGGTATTTGACGACAGATTGGCAGGCAGCATGGGAGTCGGCGCGTATCTTGGCAGACCTAAAGCCAAGCGTTATGATTTCCGGACATGGTTCGGCTATGGAAGGTGATAAACTTACAAAAGGGATGGAAAGACTTGTTCGTGAATTTGAAAAAGTAGCTGTGCCTGATTTTGGTAAATATGTAGACAAAGGAAAGCTCCATTAGATAGCCTTACTTCAAGACATTCTGACTTCTGTAAAATAAGCACAATACTTCATTTGAAATAGGAAGCTATGCTACAATATTTACAGAAATGAGGTGGAATAAATGCAAATAGAAATTTGGTCAGACTTTGTATGTCCATTTTGTTATATAGGAAAACGTAGATTGGAAAAAGCACTAGAAGCATTTCCTCATAAAGAAGAAGTAAGTGTAATATACAAGAGCTATGAGCTTGATCCCAATGCAGAAGTAAACCCTGATAAAACGATTCATGAGCTACTTGCCGGAAAGTATAATATGCCGGTAGAAAGAGCGAAGCAAATGAATGAGGATATGGGGAAACAAGCAAAGGAATTAGGACTACAATATAACTTTGATGAAATGAAGCATACAAATACGTTTGATGCACATCGTGTTGCTAAATATGCAGCAGAACAAGGCAAGGGTAAAGAAATGACGGAACGACTACTATATGCCTATTTCACAGAATCTAAGTTAATCAGCGATCACACGACGTTAATTGACCTAGCATCAGAAATTGGGCTTGATGAAGATGAGGTAACGACTTTACTAAAAGTAGATGATTATGCCATTCATGTCCGGGCAGATGAAGAGCAGGCTCGTCAAATAGGCGTGGAAGGTGTTCCTTTCTTCGTATTTAATGAGAAGTATGCTGTTTCTGGTGCTCAGCCACCTGAGGTCTTCACAGAAGTCCTTGAAACAGTTTGGCAAGAAGAAAAAGAGAAGCCGGTACTAACATCTTTAAATCCTAAACAGTCCAAGACGACGTACTGTACGGATGAGGGTTGTGAAACGGAATAACAAATATGAAAGTCTAAGTCTGTGGAGGTTCTCCACAGACTTTTTTGGTAGGTAGGATGCATGAGATTTTTATCCAGGAAGCAAAGACATTGTAGCTAAAATATAGAAAAAACACGTATAAGAAAAACGTAACATCCGTTAGAAGACGAGCGAATGCAAGCTTTTCTACTATAATATCCAAGAAGAATTAACTAGGTAAAAAGACAGAAATATGGAAAACCTTTCACAATATATTGACGAGGCCTCATAATCTGTTATAATAAAAAACAGGCTAATTGATAATGAATATCATTATTAATCATTGATAGGGGAACAAGAAATACGGCATTAGACATAGAAAGAGAAGGTCATTATGAAAATACGTTATTACATCCTGATCCTTGGTGTACTCTCCATAACCTCTGTATTTATCGGAGTATCGAATGTAACACCATTGGACTTATTTCATTTAACACCAGAGCAGGCTAACATACTTTTAGTCAGTCGACTACCAAGATTAATTAGTATTCTCATTGCCGGAATGAGCATGAGTATATGCGGGTTAATCATGCAACAACTCAGCAGAAATAAATTTGTTTCCCCAACAACAGCGGGTACGTTGGATTCTGCAAGGCTAGGCGTACTTGTGTCGATGATGGTATTTGCATCAGCAAGCCCATTACAAAAAATGCTAGTATCTTTTGTTTTTGCACTCTTGGGCACGTTTATATTTATGAAAATATTGGAGAAAATCAAGTTCAAGGATACGATTTTCATTCCTTTAGTAGGTCTTATGTTTGGGAATATTATCAGTTCCGCGTCAACGTTTTTCGCCTACCGTCATGATCTTATTCAGAACATGTCCAGTTGGATGCAGGGTGACTTTTCAATGATAATGTCAGGGAATTATGAACTGATGTTTATTAGTATCCCTATCTTGATAATGGCTTTCTTATATGCGAATAAATTTACCATTGCTGGAATGGGAGAAGACTTCTCTCGTAATCTTGGCCTTAACTATCGTCAGGTTGTAAATTTGGGGTTAGTAATTGTAGCTCTTGTAACGGCTTCTGTCGTATTGTCAGTTGGACTTATTCCATTTCTTGGGTTGATTGTTCCGAATATTGTTACCATTTATCAGGGCGATCATCTGAAGAAAAGCTTAATACATACAGCATTGCTTGGGGCGATATTTGTTTTAATGTGTGACATTATTGGCAGAATCATTATCTATCCATATGAAATACCAATTAGCCTGACAGTTGGTGTTATTGGCAGTGCGATCTTTATTTACATGCTGCTAAGGAGAAGAAAATATGGGCTATAAAAAGAAAACAATCATACTTGCTGTTATCGCATTGGCTCTTGCATGTTTGTATATTTTTTACAATCTGACTGGAAATATAGGCTATATTTTACCTAGAAGGATCATTAAAGTAGTAACGATAATTATGACAGGCGGGGCTATTGCGTTCGCGACCACCCTTTTTATGACTGTTACGAATAATCGTATTCTAACACCTAGTGTGCTGGGGCTTGACTCTCTGTATATGTTGATTCAAACCATTATTATTTTTGTGCTTGGTTCGAGATCACTTGTGATGTTGAGTGGTGAGGTTAACTACCTCGTTTCGATTGGGATGATGGTAATATTTTCACTTATTCTATATCAATGGTTATTTAAGAGTGAGGGGAGCAATATTTACTTTTTATTGCTAATCGGGATGATTCTAGGAACCTTCTTTGGTAGTTTAACATCGTTTATGCAGGTACTTATTGACCCAAATGAATTTTCGTTAGTACAGGACAGGATGTTTGCCAGTATTAATAACGTAAATACAGACCTTGTCTATTTATCAATTGTCATTCTGGTGTTGGTCGCTCTCTATTTTGCCAGGCTTTATAAGTATTTAGATGTACTGGCACTTGGTAAGGATGACGCTATTAATCTTGGGGTACCTTACAACTATGTCGTAAAGCGGCTGTTAATCATTGTTGCGATACTGATTTCTGTCGCAACAGCACTTATTGGACCAATTACGTTCCTCGGCCTACTTGTTGTCAATGTCGCATATGAATTCTTAAAAACATATCGACACTTTTACATTATTATCGGCTCTATGTTAATCAGTATTATTGCACTTCTTGGTGGGCAGTTCCTTGTAGAAAAAGTGTTTGTGTTTGAGACGACTGTAAGTGTCATCATTAACTTTATTGGTGGAATTTACTTCATCTATCTTTTGTTAAAGGAGAATAAATCATGGTAACTATCAAAAATGTCTTCAAGTCATATAACGAAAAAAAAGTAATCGAAGATGTCTCTTTACATATCGAAAAAGGAAAAATCACTTCCTTTATCGGCCCAAATGGTGCTGGAAAGAGTACACTTATTTCCATGATCAGTCGCTTGATTACGAGAGATAATGGGGATATAACCATTGATGGGAAAGACATACTCAAATCAAAAAACAATGAGCTAGCCAAAAAGATCTCGATCTTAAAACAATCAAATGGCATTAATTTAAAATTAACAGTGCGAGAGCTCGTTTCCTTTGGGCGCTTTCCATATTCGCAAGGAAAGCTTACGAAGGAAGATTGGATAAAGGTGGAAGAAGCGATTGACTACATGGAGTTGCGGGAAATGCAGCATAAGTTCCTAGATGAACTTAGTGGGGGCCAAAGGCAACGTGCCCATATTGCAATGGTAATTGCACAGGATACAGAATATATTCTGCTTGATGAACCACTAAATAATTTAGATATGCGACATTCTGTACAGATCATGAAAACCTTGCGTCGCCTTGTAGACGAATGGGGGAAGACAATTGTAATCGTGATACACGATATCAATTTTGCTTCCTGTTACTCGGATAATATTGTGGCATTAAAGGATGGAAAGATTGCAAAAACAGGCCGCACATGTGATGTGATTGATGAGTGTGTACTTAAAGAAATATATGATATGGACATTGATATTAAAAATATTGATGACCGCAGAATATGTGTCTATTTTTAAGAAGTAAAAATAAAAAAACCCTTATAAAGGCGAACTGCACGGGAATGCAATGCCGATATAAAGGAATCAACGTACTTGTATTTTATATGAAACAGAGAAAATGGTAAATATATATGCTTACAGAATATAAGCCAGGGAATGAAGCCTGGATTAAAAACCAAATATTGAGGAGAATTTAATATGAAGAAGCTTACGATTATTCTTTTAATGGGACTTTTAGCGCTTGTTATGGCAGCTTGTGGAAATGACGCTAGTGGTGAAGGAACGAGTGGAGAGGAAGCGAGTTCTGAAAAGATCACGATTTCCCATGAATATGGAGATACTGAGGTTGTAAAGAATCCGGAGAAAGTTGTCGTATTTGACTTCGGAATTCTAGATACCCTTGATCAGCTAGACGTTGATGTAGCTGGTGTTGCACAAGGAAACATTCCTTCCTATCTTGAAAAGTACAATGGGGATGAATACGAAAATATCGGAAGCTTAAAAGAACCAGATTTCGAGAAAATCTCCGAAATCAATCCAGATGTAATTTTAATTTCAGGACGGCAAGCAGCAGTATATGACCAGCTTGAAGAGATTGCTCCTACAATCTATTTAGGTGTAGATACAACGAATTACATGGAATCATTTAAAGAAAACATGAATAAGGTTGGGGAACTTTTTGACAAACAGGAACAAGTAGAGGAAGAGCTTGCAGCAATTGACGAGTCCATTGCTGGAATAAATGAAAAGGCTTCTGCAACTGATGAGAAGGCACTAATTATTTTGGCTAATGATGACAAGATCAGTGCATACGGTCAAAATTCCCGTTTTGGTATTATTCATGACGTATTTGGTGTGCCAGCAGTAGACGAGAGTATTGAAGCTTCTACACATGGTCAGAATGTTTCTTTTGAATATGTTGTGGAGCAAGACCCAGACCTATTGTATGTAGTCGATAGAGGAGCGGCAATCGGAGGAGATTCAGCTGCCAAGCAATTAGTAGAGAATGATCTTGTTAAGGGAACCACAGCATATGAGAAAGATAATATCGTGTACTTGGACCCTGATTACTGGTACCTATCTGGAGGCGGACTGGTGTCTGTGTCCGAAATGGTAAAACAAATCGAGTCCAGCATAGAATAAACCTTAAATAAAAAGCTTGTAGAGAAACCATGTGTTTTTCTGCAAGCTTTTTTGTATTAAGACCCTATTAATGTTTGTTGACATAACGTTTGGTGGAAACTTAGATTCTATAATGGGTTTAATTATAATAAATTTGGTGAGGACAGTAAGAACAACTGATATACTTATAAATAATGCGGAATATTTTTAAAATAGAGAGTGGGAGGTATAAGTATGAAGATCAAAAGAATAGACCATGTAGGTGTAATCGTAAATGATCTCTCTGCTGCTAAAGAGTTTTTCCTCGATTTTGGGCTTGAAATGTTAGGGGAAGGAGAAGTAGAAGGTAAGTGGGTAGAACGAATTATAGGGCTTAGTGACGTGAGAGAGACGGTTGTAATGTTAGGGATGCCGGATAGTCAGGCAACGTTGGAACTGGTCAAATTTCATACACCGACAGATGAAAAAGGAATTCAGCAATCTTTTGCAAATACCTTAGGGATCAGGCATATTGCATTTGCTGTTGAAGATATAGAATCCGTAGTAGCCAATTTGCAGAATAAAGGTACGGAACTTTTCGGTGAGATACAAAACTACGAAAATGCTTATAAGTTATGCTATGTTCGTGGTCCAGAAGGAATTATTTTAGAATTGGCGGAGAAAATCGGGTAAATATTAGGTTTTAAAGGTACGATTACCATCGACTCGTACCCTCGAACTGTTGCATCGGCCCAGTGGAAACGTTAAAGTGATTACTCACCGTTTATGGTCTGTTTAGGCGCTTTCTAAAGTATCTAAATGAGTGCATTAAAGAGTTGTCGCAAAATGTGGCAGAATGAAGGGAAAGGCGGTTCAGATTGTTACCGAAATGTTACGTTGGTTTGAAAACCCTGTCAAAATAGCTTTTTCAAGGGTTATCGCCTTTCCTGGCACTTGATAAGTGGTAGAAAAGTATGTTTGAATGAAGGGACAACATAATGAAATGAGGGAATTGTTAATGAAGAAGTTGATTTTGTTAGGCTTTGCACTAACTTTAGCTATAGTATTGGCAGCTTGTAATGATGATTCATCGAAAGAGTCCAAAGATAATGAACAAGAAGATAGTGCACAAACGGAAGAAAGTGCACCAGGGGAAAATGAACAGGCGCAGCAATCAACGGAGATAACAGAAGAAGAAAAACTTGATCCGGAGAAAGCAGTAGTTTCTGTTAATGGTACGGAGGTAATGGGAGATAGCTATAATTCAGTATATAGCATGTTGAAAACCCAAATGGCCGGAAGTGGACAAGATGTTTCGGATACGGAAGTAGTCAAAGAACAAGCCGTTAATGTTCTAATCGAACAGCAATTGATTCGTCAAGAAGCCGAAACGCTAGGTTTAGAGGTGACGGATGAGGAAGTGCAATCCGAATTTGACACGATTAAGGAAGAGAATGGCGAGCAATTAACAGCAGTTCTTGATCAGTTTCAGTTGTCCGAAGATGACTTTAAAAGACAACTTGCTGATGACTTGATTACCAATAAATACGTAGAGTCTGAGTTGGATATTAAAGTAACAGATGAAGAAGTCGAAGAATATTACAACAAGTTGAAAGAACAAAGTGGCGATCAGGAAGTTGGTAAACTGGAAGATTTAGAGCCGACTATTAAAAATCAGATAACACAGCAAAAAACTGCAACTGAGCTACAGAGTAAAGTAGCTGAACTAAAAGAAGATGCAGAAGTAGAAACGTTAATCTAAATAGCGATTTCTTATAATGAAAGGAACGTTGGAGTATTTATTATAAAAAAGAAGCGAGATAAAAGTTGATTAAAAGAAATGCCGAATCATTACATCAAAGCCTATAGGCTAGTAATGATTCGGCATTTTTGTGTCATTTGTAGTGTGCTCGTCAATTAGCGAAGTATTTGCTGTAGCGCCGTTTAGGCACCCCTAAGTTGCTTCTTTTATCCCGGTGCAACCGTCCGTAAGACTCCCCCTTTAAAACATGAAGTGAAACCGTGAATTTTTAGTGGGAGTAAACGGACGCTAACACCCCGATTCGTTCTACTAACAATCAGTGGGGGAAGAATGAAGACCTCCACTAATTGAAGTTTCACTTTATAATTTGGTCTAACTGATGGAAAAGCTGCTGCATTTCTTCATCCGTTCCAATTGTGATGCGTACGTAATTTTCAATGCGTGGCTTGTTGAAATACCGAATTAGGATGCCAGATTCCTTAAGCCTCTCGTAGAGCTCTTCTGCAGGAATTGTTTCATGTGTAGTGAATATAAAGTTTGTCTGAGATGGCAGAACGGTAAACCCACGTTGATTCAATGCACTAATCGTCCATTCTCTTGTGATTTTAACTTTCTCTGTCATGTCAGCATAGTAATCGGTCGCTTGAAACGCCGCCTCCGCTCCCGCGATAGCAAGTCGATCCAAGGTGTAAGAGTTAAAAGAATCCTTTATACGCGTAAGACCTGAAATCAAATCCTCATTTCCAAGTGCATATCCCACTCGAAGGCCGGCAAGCGACTTTGACTTAGACATGGTTTGAATGACCAAGATATTTTCGTAATCTTGAACAAGTCTCACTGCAGATTCACTGGCAAAATCGATGTACGCTTCATCAATAATAACGACTTGATGCGGGTTTTGCGCAGCAATTTCCTCAATAAAATCCAACTCCAGATAAATACTCGTCGGTGCGTTTGGGTTCGGAAAAATGACACCACCTTGCGATTGGAAAAAAGCTTCCTTAGGTATAGTGAAATCTTCTTGTAAGGGTACAGTCTCAAATGGAATATTAAACAGACGTGCATAGACAGGATAAAAGCTATAGGAAATATCCGGGAATCGAATTGTTTTATCTTGATCAAAAAAGGCCATAAAGGAAAAAGCAAGTACTTCGTCTGATCCATTGCCGACAAAAACTTGTTCTTTCTTTAGTCCATGTAAGTCTGCAATTCGCTTTTTCAACTGATCCGCAGTAGGAGATGGATATAAATTGAGACTGTTAGCGGCTTCCTTTTCAATTGCCCTTACCACGGCAGGGGAAGGGGGATAGGGATTTTCATTTGTATTCAGTTTAATGATCCCTGGCTGATTTAACTGTTCTCCAGGTACATAGGGCTCACAGCGGAGGGTGGCTTTGCTCCAAAACCTACTCACTTTGGTTGCCAGCCTTATTAATATGCCGTTTCATTAGCTCTTTTTTTATATCTGATACAGAAACATCAAGCAGCTCCATTAATACCAGTGTATGGTAGGTTAAGTCTGCTATCTCCCAGGTAATCTCCTGTTTATCCGTGTTTTTAGCCCCAATGATAACTTCACTGGCTTCTTCGCCTATTTTCTTTAATATCTTATCAATTCCCTCATTAAACAGATAGGTTGTATATGCCCCTTCTACGGGATTATTCCGACGTTCCTTAATGTTACTAGTCAACATTGGGATAATCTCACTTGCAACTTCTTCTTTTTCGTAGAGTGTATTGTGAAAACACGTTTCCTCTCCAGTATGACAGGCAGGTCCAACCGGCGTTACGTGGATCAATAAGGCATCTGCATCACAATCAAATTTGATTTTCTTAACCTTTTGCTTGTTTCCTGAGGTTTCGCCTTTATTCCAAAGGGATTGGCGCTTCCTACTGTAAAACCACGTTTCACCAGTTTGAATGGTTTTCATAACTGCCTCTTCATTCATATAGGCCAATGTAAGTACCTTAGCACTCTCGGCATCTTGTACGATGGCAGGAATTAAGCCATTTTTATCAAAGGAAAGTTTTTCTATCTCTACCTCCATGATTGTTCACTCCTAACGTTGATTGCTTTCTTCTGTAAATATTGTTTTAATTCTGGAATTGGGATCTCATTATAGTGAAATACAGAGGCGGCAAGGGCTGCGTCTGCATATCCTTCTTGGAGTACATCCGAGAAATGCTCTAATTTCCCAGCACCACCACTTGCGACGATTGGAATATTCACAGCTTCTGCAAGCTGCTTAATTAGATCAAGTTGATAGCCGTTTTTCTCTCCATCTGTATCAATAGCGTTAATCACAATTTCCCCAGCGCCTAGTTCTTCACCGCGCTTTGCCCATTCGATTGCATCTAATCCTGTATTAGTGCGGCCACCTTTGGTAAACACCATCCATTTATTATCTGCTGTTTGCTTTGCATCAATGGATAGTACGATGCATTGAGACCCGAATTTCAAGGCAGATTGTTGAATAAGTTGCGGATTCTCTACTGCTGAACTATTAACTGAAACCTTATCGGCACCTGAGCGAAGGATTTTGTGAATATCATCGACTGTCCTTAGCCCGCCACCAACCGTAAAAGGAATCGCGATCTCCGCTGCTACTTTTTCTACGATGTCAGCAAGTATGTCTCGTTCTTCATTGGAGGCGGTTATATCATAAAACACGAGTTCATCTGCGCCGGCTTGATTATATCGTTGTGCAAGTTCGACTGGATCAGCTACATCCTGTATGTTTTGAAACTTTTTCCCCTTTACTACCCGTCCTTTATCTACATCCAAACAAGGGATTATCCTTTTAGCGAGCATTTGACTCATCCTTTACGATATCTTCAAAAGATAGTGTGCCGTCATACAAGGCCTTTCCGATTATAGCCCCATATAGTTGCAGATTTCTTAGCTGCTGAATATCTTCTTTCGTTGTGACTCCACCTGAAGCAATTACGTTCAGGTTTGTTGCCTGATTCATGGCTTCAAGTTCTTCCAGGTTAGGACCTTGGAGCATCCCATCTTTTAAAATGTCTGTGTATACAATGGTTTCGACGCCGATTTCTTCAAGCTCTTTAACCAAGTCAATGGCACGAATGGTGCTTGTTTCGGTCCAACCATTTGTCGCAACAAACCCGTTACGGGCATCAAGCGATACTGCTATTCGCCCCTTGTACAGCTCTACTGCCTTCTGGAGAAATGGACGATCTGAAATTGCTGCAGTTCCGATAATTACTCTTTCCACTCCTGATTCAACATACCTCTTTATTGTTTCCAGTGAGCGGATACCGCCACCGACTTGTACAGGAATGGGACTTATAGAAGCAATCTCTTCGATGAGCGATTGATTTGCAGATATACCTGATTTCGCTCCATCTAAATCAACGATATGGATAAAGTCCGCGCCTTGCTTTTCCCATTGACGGGCAACATTTAATGGGGAATCACTATATATTTTTTGTTGATTGTAATCTCCTTGTGTAAGTCGTACACACTTTCCATCCTTGATATCTATAGCTGGAAATAAAATCATCTGATCATCTCCCCAAAGTTTTTTAATAGCTGTAAACCAACCGCACCACTTTTTTCTGGGTGGAACTGCATCCCTGTTATGTTTTTATCCTGAACGAGTGCAGGAATAGTCCCTCCATACAAGGTACTTGCGACCAAAGATTGGTTCTCATAATCCGTGACAGCATAAGAATGGACAAAATAGGCATATGCTTCTGGGTTAATACTCCGCAAAATAGCGCTGTTCCCATGCTGGTCTAATGTGTTCCAGCCAATATGAGGAACTTTTACATCTCCCGTTATCCGTGACACAGCACCTTTAAGCAGTCCAAGCCCTTCCCATCTTCCGTCTTCATAGCTCGTTTCATAGAATAATTGCATGCCTAAACAAATGCCGAGTAAAGGCTTTCCGTTTGCAGCCTCTTCCTTTAATACTTTTGCCAATCCTAGACTTCTAATGGCTTCCATCGCGTCATTAAAGGCACCAACTCCTGGGAGAATGATAGCTTTACTTTCCTGGACTACGTTAGGTTCTGTAGTAACGACAGAGGAGAGGCCCACTTTATCTAATGCGAATTGCAGACTCTTTATATTGCCTGCACCATAATCAATTATCGCAATCATTACTTTTCGCTCCTTCTGTGAATAGCGTTGTGCACTTTTTTTACATGAAATTTATTAAAGGGTTCCTTTTGTGGATGGAACTCCTTTTATCCGGCTATTTTGTTGACTTGCTAGATCGAGGGCACGACCTACACCTTTAAAAATAGACTCAATGATATGGTGAGAGTTTTTTCCATATAACAGGTTAATATGGAGTGTCACTTTTGCATTGCTTGCAAAAGCTTGAAAGAACTCTTCTACTAACTCTGTATCAAAACTTCCAACCTTATCTTTTAACCCTTCTACGTTAAATACCAGATAGGACCGACCACTTATATCAAGAGATATGCTAGATAATGCTTCATCCATAGGGCTAGAAACGGTGGCATAGCGTGTTATTCCTTCTTTGCCTCCAAGCGCTTCTCGAAAGGCTTGACCTAGCGCAATGCCAATGTCCTCTACTGAATGGTGCTGGTCCACTTCCAAATCACCATCACATGTAACCTCTAAATCAAATAACCCGTGCTTGCTTAATAGAATAAGCATATGGTCAAAAAAGCCAATCCCTGTCTGGATCGCGGAGTTCCCTTCTCCGTCGATTGAAAGGTCTAACGTTATGTCCGTTTCGGCTGTCTTTCGTGTAACATTACTTTTGCGCATTTTTCCCATCCCTTCTTTGATAAATTGCGTTGGCATGGGCAGTTAGTCCTTCTGTTTCCGCTAAGTGAATTATCGGTTCAGATGCTTCTAGTAAAGCCTCTTGTGAGTACTGGATAATACTTGATTTTTTCATGAAATCATAGACACCTAGAGGGGAGGAGAAGGCTGCCGTTCCACTCGTTGGCAAGGTATGATTGGGTCCTGCAAAATAGTCACCAAGCGGTTCTGGAGAATAATTGCCAAGGAAAATAGCTCCTGCATTTTTTACAAATGGCAATTTGTCAGAAGCATTCTCCATCATCAGTTCTAAATGCTCAGGTGCTATTTGGTTGATAAGGTCGAATGTTTCTTGTTCATTCTTTGTGATAATAATACGTCCAAAATCTTGTAAGGAAGCTTTTATAATGTCTTTTCTTTCTAACATTTCTAGTTGGCTGTACATCTCACTTCTAACTTTTTCAGCTAAAGCGGTATTGTTTGTAATGAAAAAGGTACGAGCACGCTCATCATGCTCGGCCTGTGAGAGCAGGTCTGCGGCAATATATGCTGGAGGGGCGGAACCATCTGCTGCTACACATATTTCGCTTGGTCCTGCAATCATGTCAATGGCTACATCACCAAATACCCACTTCTTTGCCCTGGCGACAAAAGCATTCCCAGGTCCTACGATTTTATCTACCTTAGAAACTGTCTCTGTACCATAAGCTAATGCGGCTATTGCTTGAGCGCCACCGATTTTGTATACAGTATCTACACCCACTTCCCTTGCTGCTGTAAGCACATAAGGATTTACCTTTCCATCTTTCTGTGGTGGTGTCACAATAGCGATTTCCTCTACTTGAGCTAGTTTTGCTGGAATCACGTTCATTAGCACAGAGGAAGGGTAGGCAGCCTTTCCACCAGGGATATAAATGCCAGCTCGACCTATGGGTGTAATCATTTGGCCGAGTGTTATGCCTGGTGACTTATGAAAGAACCAAGACTTTTCGAGCTGCTTTTGATGGAATTCCTCAATGTTTTGTTTTGCTTTCCTCAAGGAATTTATAAAAGTACCATCAACAAGCTCTGCTGCCTCTGTAAATTCCTCCTCTGATACGAGCAACTCTGTAAGCTTTACGCCATCAAATGCTTCGGTATAATCGTATAATGATTGGTCTCCTGTTTGTCTCACCATTTGAATGATTTCTAGTACAGTTTTATCAAGGTTTTGATTATCTTGTTCCAAGGTAGTTGTGTTACGTTCTTCTTCAAGGTATGAGTCAGCCGTTATGATTCTCATATTTTTCCTCCAGTCCTACTGTAAGTCTCTTGATGAATAGCTGAATATCATTTGATTTTGTGGCGAAGCTCGCTTTATTCACAATCAGCCTTGTGCTAATATTTTCAACGTCCTCGAAGACTTCCAATCCATTTTCTTTTAACGTATTTCCTGTTTCCACAATGTCCACTATGACGTCAGCTAATCCGATTAGGGGAGCAAGCTCAACAGATCCATTTAGCTTGACAGTCTCCACATCCAATCCTTTTTTTCGAAAATGTTGTTCGGTGATGTTGGGATATTTTGAAGCCACTGTTAGGCGTTGCTTGGAAGGGGAAAAGTCACCTGCTCTTCCAGCGACAACAAATTTACACTGTCCTATTTTCAAATCTAGTAATTCATAGACATCTGCCTGTGATTCAAGAATGTTGTCTTTTCCTGCGATGCCAATGTCTGCCGCCCCTTTTTCAACATAAGTTGGTACATCAACGGCCTTAACAAAAATTAACTTTATCGAAGCGTCCTCACTTAGAAAAACAAGCTTACGCGTATCTTCATGAAAGTCCTGAAACTGAATCCCTATCTTCTTTAATAAATGAATCGTGCTATCGGCGGTTCTGCCCTTTGCTAGTGCAAGGGTTATATTGGACATCTTACCTACCTCCGTTTCGCTTCAGAATGTCTAAAAGTGCTTGGTAGTTATGAAATGTTTGTGTGCCTTCTTTAGTTGTTATGGTATTTACACCTTCGCTGAGAGTAATTTTTATGTCTATAGGATTTGTGGTAACCACAGATGACTCAGGAAATATACGAACGGGAAATCCATCTTCGCGTAGAAATTGTGCTGTTTGGATTGCTTCCTTCTGCTTAATCTTCTCATAGGTCATGATAAGCTGTTGCGCCATCGTTACTTCACTTATCTGGCCTTTATGCACTAGCGCATCCTGTAGTAGATCCACTTCTATAGCAAATCCAATAGCAGGCAGGTGAACACCGTATTGGTCTCCTAAATTATTGTAGCGACCTCCCATGAGAAGGGGGTGTCCGACCTGTTCAACAAATCCTTGGAAAATGACATCTGAGTAATAATTCATGTTGTTGATTAGTCCAAGATTTAAGACGATATGTTCTCCAACCTCGTAATCTTCTAATATATCCACAATCTCTGATAGGTTATTAAGATTTTTATGCATCTCTTCATTTAATAGCTTATCGGAAATCTGTTGCATGACTTCCCGCGGTGTCCCATAGAGCATGGGAATAGCTTGCATGGCTTCGCGCAGATCTTCTGTTAAAGATAATTGTTCAAGAAACGGTACCATTTCTACAATGTTTTTTGACTGAATCAACGATTGTAGCTGTTCTATTTCCGAAGGGTTCAATCCTGCTGGAGCAATTAATGATTTAAAGAATCCAGCATGGCCAATTTCTATTTTGAAGTTGGAGAATCCTAATTCCTTTAAATTATGGATAGCGAGCATGATTACCTCGGCATCTGTTTCAGGCCGGTTATTACCCAAGCATTCGACCCCTGCCTGCGTACTTTCCTTCGTACCATTACTGGCTGTACTTCTAAAAACATCTTGAATGTAAAAGTAACGCAACTCTTCTTCTGGCATTCCACCTTCGGCAACCATTCGCGTGATGGGAATGGTAACATCCGGCCGCATAACAAGAACCTTTCCGGAAGAATCAATAACCTTTACCATATCGTCTTTATTTACTGTACCAGTAAGCTTTGAATAAAGATCATAGGATTCAAAAGTAGATGTCCTAATTTGTTCATATCCGTAAGTAGAAAAACGATTTTTAAATTGTGTTATCAAGGTTTCTCTTCGTTTAAATCCCTCTGCATTATATTCCGCTTTCGCTGAACCAATTTGATAGGATGGCATGACAATACTCCTTTCTTTGTCTAACTCCGATCGGCAAAAACTAGGCGACTTCCCTTAGCTCTTTTCAATAAGTCATCATCGATTCGTACCTCATCGTGATTCCTTTATTTTAATCGCTTCGGTCCAGCCGCTACGTTTTTAAACAGCCGTTCTACGCTTTTCTCAATAAATCAAAATATTTTATATCCTTTATCGCTTTATCGCTTTATCTTAGTAAAGTTATATAGTATTGTAAGTAGTATAGTTAGAAAAGTCAACCAAAAGGAGAAGATTTTAATGTTTGATTACCATATACACAGCAATTTCTCGGCTGATTGCTCTACGCCAATGGAGAAAACGATCGAATCTGCGATTGATAAGGGGCTTAAGGAAATTTGTTTTACCGAGCATGTTGATTTCGACTACCCTGATCCAACTATTTCATTTGAGCTTGATCTCAATCAATATGAGAAAAAGCTAAAGGAAATGAAACAGAATTACGGGGAAAGCATTAGTATTAAGAAAGGTGTGGAAATTGGGGTCGAACCACATCTTCTTTCCCGCTATGAAGAACTTATTGCAGCGAACCGCTTTGACTTTATTATTTGTTCCATGCATACGTCTGAGCAAAAGGACCTTCATTCAGGGAGTTTCTTTGCTGGTAAAACGGTGGAAGAGGCATATCAGATTTACTATGAAGAGTTGCTCGATTGTATAACCCATTTTCAGGACTATAACGTGTTGGGTCACATTGACTTGGTCAAAAGGTATACAGAGCAAAAGAGTAGGCTTGATTTTCACGATTTATTAGAACAAATTTTCAAGAGAATTATTGCAGACGGAAAAGGGATTGAATTGAACACATCAGGGTTTCGTTATGGGCTGAACAATGGAATGCCAAGCACAGATATATTAAAACTTTATAAGGAGTGTGGGGGAGAAATCATTACTTTAGGCTCTGACTCTCATATGGAAACAACGGTTGCTTACGGATTTAGGGATGCTTTAGAGTTGCTCCAATCAATTGGCTTTTCCAATATTGCTACTTATTCCGATCAGAAGCCAACCTTTCACGCGATTGAGCAGTTGTTTTAATAAAGTGAAACTTCAATCAGTCGGGGTTTTCATTATTCCCCCACTGATTTTTAGTTGAACGAATCGTTAGCGTCCGTTTACTCCCACTAAAAACTAACTGTTTCTCTTCATGTTTTGAAGTGGGAGTCTTACGGACGGTTGCACCGGGACAAGGGCATGATATTAGAAAGAGTTACCAAAAAGGACGCGAAATTTATCTAACTTACGAATAATTTGGTGTGTCAGGGACAGAAATAGGGCGAAAATGGTATACTTAGGGTACAACTGTGAAAAATGAGGGATACTCTTTGAACCGAAAAAATATTACAAGGCTAACTGTAGGCTTTATAGTCTTGTTGGGAATGATCTCATTGGGTTATCAATCTGAACGAAAACCTGATATTAGTACAACCAAGCCAACGGTTTTTCTGCATGGCTATAAGGGGACCTTTAACTCGTTTGGCTTCATGCTTGATCGATTTGAGGACAAATATAACTGGGGAAATAGGGCGTTAATTTACTATGTTTCTGCCAATGGTGAAATCAGTACACGCAATTTAAGCAAAGGGAGATCAGAGCCGCCACTTGTCCAAGTTGTATTCGAAGATAATCGCGCAGGCTTTACTCAAAGTGCTGCCTGGTTTGCCTCTGTTCTAAAGCATATGAAGCAGCACTATTATGTGGAAAACGTTAATTTAGTTGGGCATTCCATGGGTGGTATAGTGTCACTTGAATTCTTGAAACAATATAATGATAAAGAACTATATCCGAAGGTTGATAAATTTGTGGCTATCGCTAGTCCATTTGATGGTATTTACAGCGAGGGCTATTTTCAAGTAAACCATGGTCCTGCCGCTACAGATCTTATACCTGGATCGGCTGCGCTGGAAATGTTGCGTGAACGGCCATTCCCTGAAGATATCAGTGTCTTAAGCATTGGGAGTACAGGGGATAAGGTAGCGGTGCCAGAAAGCCTTAAATCCTTGCGTCAGATTATCCCAAAGGAACAGCTTGAAGAGATTGTGATAGAGGATAAGAGTCTTGGGCATAGTGGATTGCATGAAAATCAACAGGTCGACCAACTTATCCATTCTTTTCTATGGAAAGATCGTGTTCAATAACTTAAAATGAAATAGGTGCTACGGCATGCGGAATAACTTCAAAGGAATGATACAGATGATTAATCATCCCATATATGAAAAGCTAATAGAAATAACGAACAAGCAAAATGTCATGGTAGATGAATTGTTAAGCAACCATACGTATACGCGACTCGGTGGAAAAGCGGACATTCTTGTTACACCGGAAACATATGAAGAAGTGCAGGCTATCGTAAAGCTGGCTAACAGCGAAATGGTAGCTTTTACGTTGTTAGGAAACGGATCCAATCTAATTGTAAAAGATGGTGGCATCCGTGGGATAGTCATGAACCTAAAAAAACTCAGCTCAATTCAAACGACTTCAAACACCATTGTTGCAGGAAGTGGCGCAAGGATTATTGATGTATCAAGAGAAGCATTGGAGCGTCGGTTAAGCGGACTGGAATTTGCCTGTGGAATACCAGGTTCGGTCGGTGGGGCGCTATTTATGAATGCTGGTGCTTACGGCGGGGAGATAAAAGATGTCCTTGTCAGTACAAAAGTGGTAGACCCGGAAGGTAATTTGCTGACACTGCCAGTAGAGGAATTAGAGATGGATTATCGCACAAGTAACATCCCAGAAAAGAAGTATATTGTACTTGAAGCAACCTTTGTACTTCAACCAGGCGATTATGAACAAATTAAGGAAGTTATGGATGATTTAACGTTTAAACGCGAGTCAAAACAGCCATTGGAATACCCGTCCTGTGGAAGTGTATTTAAACGTCCCCCTGGCTATTTTGCAGGTAAGTTAATCCAAGATAGCGCTTTGCAAGGAAAACAGATTGGCGGGGCGCAAGTATCCCTGAAGCATGCCGGCTTTATTGTAAATAAAGATGGAGCCACAGCGAGTGAATATATTGCTTTAATTCATCACGTGCAGAAGACAGTCGATGAAAAGTTTGGCGTTAAGTTAGAACGTGAAGTTAAAATTATTGGAGAAGATGCATAACTAATAGGGCATCTTCTTATTAAAAAAGCTTTGGACTGCTAAACGGCAGATTCCAAAGCTTTTTTACATGTTAAGAAATTTTTCTTACTAAATGAAACTAACTAGAGTTAAGCTCTAAAGCGCTTAAGGAAGCTTTGCAGTCGCTCGTTACTGGAATGTTCAATAACTTCACTTGCTGTTCCTTGTTCTGCGATAACACCTTCATCAAGGAACAAGACCTTATCTGCAACATCTAGAGCAAAATCCATCTCATGTGTAACGAGGATCATGGCCATTTCTCCCTCTTTTGCAATGTCCCGAATTACCTCGAGTACTTCTCCGACAAGCTCTGGATCCAAAGCAGAGGTTACCTCATCAAACAACATGACCTTCGGGCGCATAACTAAAGCACGGGCCATGGCAACTCGCTGTTTTTGTCCACCGGAAAGCTGGCTTGGATAATTATCCAATTTATGTCCAAGTCCAACTTTTTCAAGCATCTGGATAGAGTGTTGTTTCGCTGTCTGTTTATTTTCCTTCTTCACATGGATTGGTGCGGTCATACAGTTTTCTAAAATAGTCATGTGTGGAAAAAGGTTAAAATGCTGAAAGACCATGCCGATATCTCCGCGCACTTCGCGCAAATGCTTTTCATTCGCATCAACAAGCTGTCCATTCTTATCCATCTTCCATAGGTTTTTCCCGTCGACGATAATATCACCGGAAGTTGGTTTTTCCAATGTCATTAACATGCGGATAATGGTAGTTTTCCCTGAACCACTTGGTCCAATTACCGCTACTTTTTCAGCGGGCTTAATATCAAGATTAATCCCTTTTAATACTTCTACATCCCCAAAGGATTTGTGCACATCCTGAAATGTTACAATTGGCTCTGTCATTTAAGTTGTCGCTCCTTTACTACTATTTAATGTCTCTTTTTTATCAAACCGTCGATTCATCCTTTTTTCTAGCTTACTTATTAGAATAGCAGAAGGATAGCTTAAAACTAAGAATAAAATCGCAACAATTGTTAAAGGCTCCAAATATGCCCAATATTGTGCGCCATAACTATTCGCCATATGAAGGATTCCTACTACGCCAATCGTGGAGGCAAGTGGAACTTCTTTAAACATAATAATTAAGTAGTTTCCAAGCATGGGAATGGTTGGAGGGATTGCCTGTGGCAAAATAATCTTTAACCACTTTTGCCTTGTAGAGAGATTTAGAGCTTGTGAAGCTTCCCACTGTCCCTTATCAACTCCTTCAATTCCGGATCGGTATACTTCTCCGATGTAGGTACTGAAGTGAAGTCCAAGGCCGAGTACTGCACTAGTAAATGGCGACAGAGTCATCCCTACGACAGGAACCATTGGCCATGCAAAGTAAATAAAGAATAATTGTACCAAAGGTGGGGTAGAACGAATAAATTCCATTACCCATGTCACAATCCAATTCAAAGGCTTAAACGGTACTCTTCGTAAAAAGGTCCACACAAAGCCGAATATGAGTGAAAATAAGTAGCAGGCTAATGTTAGTCCAACGGTAATGCCCAGTCCTTCCAATACAACAGGAAAGGCGTCAAAAAATATCTCCCAACTCCAATTATCCATTAGCTAGCCACTCCTTTCTTGGAAATAACTTCTGCTTTGCGCGTTAGCCAGATAATTGGCAACGCTAGAATAAAGTAGAATACTAGAAGAAGTAAGTACACGGTTGGAGCTTGTGACAAATCATTACTTCGCAGAATGTTTCCGTAGTATAATATATCGTTCATGCCAATTAAGTAAACTAAGGAAGTTGCTTTTAGCATTTGAATTAAATAATTTCCGAACTCTGGTAGCATCATGCGCACTGCCTGTGGCAAAATAATCAGCCGCATACGCTGAAAGCTAGACATATTGAGTGCTGTGGCAGCTTCAGTCTGACCCTTGGCCACAGAAAGAATAGATCCCCTTACAATTTCTGACATATAGGCACCATAATTCAGCGCAATGGCAATAACCCCAACAAGCCAATTGCTGCCAAGCTGAATGTCAAAAAGCATGGGTACAGCATAGTAGAGCCAAAATAATTGAACGATTAATGAGGTGCCACGAAATAATTCAATATAGAATCCGGTAGCCTTGCGTATGAATACATTTGAAGATAGACGGCAAAGACCTGCTATAAATGCCATCAGGTAACCTAAAATCGCGGTGGCGATAAGGACAGAGATAGTTATATTAATCCCACGCATAAGGTAGGGGAATATATCTGTAAATACACTAATTGGAAGCACTCCTTTTCATAGTAGTCAACACAGAAAAACATAGGACCTGCCCCCCTTTGGCGGGAGGAAGACCCTATGGAGTCTCGTCATCTAGAAGATGTGAAACGCTCACTTTATCCCGGTGCAACCGTCCGTAAGACTCCACTTCAAAACATGAAGTGAAACCGTGAGTTTTTAGTGGGAGTAAACGGACGCTAACACCCCGATTCGTTCAACTAACAATCAGGGGGGAAGAATGAAAACCACCACTGATTGAAGGTTCACTTTATCCATTTAAAGGAATAAGGCAGTTTTTATTTTTTGTTATGATTAGTAATTTTCTCCGCTGCAAACTGATTCAGTTGTGATTTCTCCGGCTTCAGCCATGTTGCTCTCCGGGTCAAACCCATTTGCTTCAAGCAACTCGGCAACAGTTCCATCTTCTTTCAGTTCTTTAAGTTTTTCATTATACGCATCTCTTAACTCGGTATTATCCTTAGAGAATGCAGCTGCCCCATAGCTTGGTACCCCTTCGATATCAGGCTGCTCGAAATTATCAACAAACTCAAGATCATCGCCAGCTGTTTCCACCGCCATGCGAAGTGTCATTTCTGTGGCAGTTGTAACATCAGCTCTATCCGCTTGGATGGCAGAGAATGTTGCTGGAATATCATCGGCAGGTGTTACTTGATCATCACTAACTCCTACACTTTCAAGATAACCCACTTCTGTTGCACCAGACATTACAGTTACTCGGATGTCCGGGTTGTCGGCGATGTCCTGGTAGCTTTGAATGTTAAGTGGATTTCCAGCCTGTACAACCAAGCCCTCACCATACACCATTTCCGGTTCGCCAAAGGCTGCCTGTTCACAACGGTCTGGAGTAATAGCCATTCCAGCTGTCACGACATCAAATTGATTTGCTTGCAGTCCAGGAATAAGAGAATCGAAATTAGAAAGCTGTGATTTCATGTTATCAATACCTAGTTCCGCAAAGACAGCAGCTGCAATATCTACTGCTGCTCCTTTTAGTTCCCCATCTTCTTCATAAGCGTAGGGCTCTTCATTGGCAAATCCAATTTTAACTGTTCCTGCTTCTTGTAATTCTTCCAATTTTCCGCCATTACTTTCGCTTTCGCTGTCGCCGCCATCCCCACTTGCACCTTCATCTTCTGAGCCGCAGGCAGCCAGAGCGATTAATATTAAACCTAATAAACTAGTAAGTATAATTTTCTTCATATGTTTCTATTGACCTCCTATTTTTTATTTTCCAAGCGTGCTTTTCTTTTATTAAGCCATATTTACAAGGTAATCAATCAAGGCGTACTTTACTCCTAGGAAAAACATCACCCCTTATATGTAAAAAAAATTACCGAAAATTGGCTGACTTAATGAAAAGCACTTATATAGTTATGTTAAAGGTATTACAAGAACGTTTCAAACCCAGTATATTTTGATTATTTATAATTAACTGGCGTATAGTGCAAATAAGTAAGTTAGAGTGTCAGAGACAGAAATATACTAGTGTATTGTTCCATATGCTATCATTTTCCCAACATTTGGTTGAAAATGAAGACATTGATTTATAAAGCTATTCTAGACAATACAGTTAAGGACAAGGTACGATAGAAAGAGTGGAACAAGATTAAACAAAGGGGGAATACTTATGAAAGTTGTGATAATGGGAGCCGGAGCATTGGGTGGATATTTTGGGGCACGATTACACGAGGCAGGGGCAGAAGTAACCTTCTTGGTACGAGAAAAGAGAGCAGTCCAACTGAAGGAGCAAGGTTTGCGAATTTCGAGCAAACAAGGTGATTATACTATTAAAAACCCAAATGTAACGACCGATCCAAATGATATTCCTGAAGCAGACCTTGTATTAGCAGGCGTAAAAGGATATCACTTAGATGGGGTCCTTGAGCCACTAAAAGTGCTTTCCAATAAAGGCGCTTATGTGCTTCCTGTTTTAAATGGAATAGAACATATTGAACTTCTACAAAAGCATTTAGGGAACAAAGCTGTACTCGGAGGCTTGTCTTTTATTATCGCAACATTGGATAATAAGGGCCATGTGATCCATTCAAGTGACTTTCATGACCTTATTTTTGGTCCGCTATATACGGAGCAAACAGAAATATGCGAAAAGCTCCAAGCTCTGTTTACTAAGGCAAACTTTCATGCTATAAATAGCGAGAATATCCTTGAGGAACTTTGGAAGAAATATTCATTTATCAATGCCTTTTCTGGCATTACTACGGCTACGAATCTTGCTATTGGAGAAATAAGAGAACAACCGGAGACGTTTCAGATTGCCAAAGAATTGCTGAAAGAAATGAAGCAGCTGGCAAATGCATATGGAGCAGAATTAAAAGATGAGCATATTAAAGAGGCGGAAAAGAAATTGATCACACTTCAGGCTGAAGCAACCTCCTCAATGCACCAAGACCGAAGAAAAGGTCTTCATCTTGAATTAGAACATCTTCATGGTGGCGCAATCCGGTTAGCTGAAAAGACAGGTATTAATCTGCCTTACACAAAAGCTATATACGGTATCATCAAGCCATTTGAAAAGGCGTAGAAATGGAGGGGGCAATTTGTCTACATTTACTATTGTTATTATTGTGATGGTCGCTGTAGTGGCAATTGTTTTGCTTTTATCGCTGTTTACCATTTCAAAAGGGTATGCATACAAACATGAAGTTGATCCATTACCTGGTGAGGATAGCAACAAAGAGGATAACCAGGAAGAAAAAGAAGAGGAGAAATGATAAAAATGAAATTTTCAACAATAGGTACAAGCTGGATAACAGAATCCTTTATAGCAGCAGCGAAACAATCAGGATCTGCTGAACTACATGCTGTTTATTCTAGAACAGAGGAAAGTGCTAAAGCATTCGCGGAGAAAAACGGAGCGAAACAGTGGTTTTCTAATTTGGAAGCTATGCTACAGGACGAAGAATCCGATTTTATTTATATTGCTTCACCGAATAGAATGCATTATGAGCATATGATTATGTGTATGGAGAATGGCAAACATGTGTTTTGTGAAAAACCAATGGTCTTAAATGAATCACAGTGGAATCATGTACAGGAGACAGCAAAGGAAAAGGGCGTCTTTGTATTTGAAGGATTTCGCCATCTTTATTCCCCTAACTATAAGAAGTTAAAAGATCAGTTGACTCAAGTTGGTCAGGTTCGCAGTGTGATGCTGCAATATGTACAGTATTCTTCTAAATATGATGCCTTTAAAGAAGGAAAAGCACCTAATGTGTTTTCCAAAGAGTTTGCTGGTGGCGCAGTAATGGATCTAGGCGTTTACCCACTAAGTTTGGCACTAGACTTGTTTGGCGAACCGAATAACATTAACTATTTTCCTGTCCTGCTGTCGAACGGGACGGATGGAAGTGGCACCCTTGTACTAACCTATAACGAATTTGTTGTCACCATCCTCTGTTCAAAAATAGCCCAAGGGACCGCACCATCTGAAATTCATGGGGAAGATGGTGCCTTAAGAATGGATCATGTGGCACCAATCGAACAGCTGTCCTTTTATGATAGAAAAACAAAAGAGACAACAGAATTAGCTGAAAAGCAGGAGCAATTAGACATGATTTATGAAGCCCGAGCTTTCGTTAAGATGGTAAAGGAACAAAACCTTGAGGATCACGCGGCAGGACTAGAACGTAGTAGACAGGTTGCAAAATGGACGTCCGAAGCAAGAAAACAACACAATATCCTATTTCCAGGAGAGTAATAAGGGACGATAAGTAAAAGGTCGAGCGATAAATTTAAAATCGCTCGACCTCTTTTTTTCTATAAAGTTCAAAGGCGAATATAAATACCTTAGCCTCTTTTTGTATCAAGTGGTTTTAATCTAGCTTCAATACGTTCCCTATCTTGTTCGAAATATGGTGGCAATGCCAGCGATTCGCCTAGGTGTTCTGGATCTTCGTCGGTTGTAAAGCCAGGACCGTCTGTAGCTAGTTCAAAAAGAATACCATTTGGCTCTCTGAAATAAAGTGATTTAAAGTAATAACGCTCCACTAATCCTGAGTTGGGAAGTCTGGCACTTTGCAAGCGTTCCTTCCAATACTGTAATTCCTCTTCGTTATCTACACGGAATGCCACATGATGGACACTCCCTCTTCCAGGTCGTTCTCTTGGGAGGTCGGATCTTGTTTCCAAATGAACCTCTGCACCAGTGCCACCTTCGCCAGTTGAAAAGACACGTACATCCTGTTGACCTTGAACTAAGGAAGGGTAACGATCGATCTCCTTAAAGGAGAGAACCTCTGTCAGCACCTTTATGGTTGGATCTGGATCATTAACAGTGAGATGACTTGGTCCAAGTCCGATGATGGCATTTTCAACGGGAACTGGCCCCTTTTTCCATGGGGTACCACCTTTTACACCATTATTTGTTTCATCTGATATTAACTTAAGCCTCTGGCCTTCTGGGTCTCGGAAAGAGACAATTTTTCGGCCACCCACAGTAATGATTTCATCATGGTCAACCTTATACTCGATGAAACGTTGCTTCCAGTATTGTAGAGCATTGTTATCCTTAACACGTAGAGATGTTGCAGAGATACTGCTGACACCAGGATAGGTCGTACCTGCACGTGGTATTTCAAAAAACGTCAAATCAGTACCAGGGTTGCCTATCTCATCTGCATAAAATAAATGGTACACGGAAGTATCATCCTGGTTTACAGTCTTTTTAACAAGGCGCATTCCAAGAACTTCTGTATAAAAAGAGTAGTTGTCTGCTGCGTTTGACGTTAATGCTGAGACGTGGTGGATACCTTTCAGTTCCATATGTTTTCCTCCTTCGATCAATTGTGTATGATATTTACTCGGAAAATAGTTTGAATTCAAGATAATTTTATTATAATCCTCACTGGATTAATTGTCTACTTCCTCGACTCCCTGTTCAATCTTTGGTCTTAACCCGTTCTGAAGATCTCTTATTGAAAGGCCAAACGTCATTTGAAGGTGCGGATAATCTTTGAAGTTCTCCCAATCCCCACCCCATTCAAAGCCGAGATCCTTTGCTATATCTGCAACCTCGAACCAGTCAGAATCCCCATCTCCATTTCCGTCATAGTTAAGGTCCCAGATAAGGTTCCCATCCTGATCGGAGAGGGCATAATCAATGGCCAAGCCATAATTATGATAGGATTCTCCTCCTTGTGCGTGTGTAACAATGTTTCCCTCTGTCGTTCGCCCTTGTTCATAAAGTGCGTTCTGTTCATCATAGGTTCGAATGGTTTCCGTGATAATCAATTCTATACCTATATTCTCAGCCTCTTTCACTAGCTTGTTTTTATGCTCTTCTACGATAGGATGAAGCTCTGTTGGAATGGATGCATCCTTTCCTTTGTCATCATATTTTTTGTTTTGTTGGTTATATAATGTAAAAAGCAATACGAAGAATAGGATAATGATAAGCCACGTACTAAGTATGCTAGATGTCTGCCGCATGCTGTTATTCCCCTCAACCTATATTTCTAGTTCTTATCTTATTCTAACAAATAAAGAGGGCATTATGCTGTTGGCGAGGGAGGATTATTGAGCAAATTTCATGTTCTTTCTTTATATTATTTACGTTATAATAAGGCCAATAAAGTGAAACTTCAATCAGTGGGGGGTCGTCCTTCCCGACTGATTGTTAGTTAGCGAATCGTGGTGTTAGCGTCTATTACTACCACTTAAACATTACGGTTTCACTTTAAGTTATAAAAGTGGGGTTTTACGGACGGTTGCACCGGTATAAAGGAGGATTGCGTATGTTAACCTTTATTGTTAGTTTACTGGGTTATATTTTCGGTTGTATCCACGGTTCCCAGGTGGTTAGCAGGATGAAGAAAGTCGATATAAAAAATAGTGGTGTTAAGAATGCTGGGGCTTCCAACACAACAATTTTACTTGGTTGGAAATACGGTATTCTTGTTGCATTAATTGATATTTTTAAAGCAACAGCAGCAATAATGCTAGCTTTATTTATCATAAGAGAGAGCGGTGTTAATGGTGATGCTCAGATTTTACTTGTTTATGTCACGGCACTCTTTGTAATTGTAGGGCATAACTATCCTATCACGATGAAATTTAGTGGAGGAAAAGGGACAGCCAGCCTTGTTGGGGGCCTACTGGCGATTGATTGGAAAATTGCCGTGATAGGGATTGCTATATTGTTTCTATTTACTTTTACGACAGATTACCTTGTTGTTGGGGTACTGTTTATGTACCTGTCATTTCTAGTGACAACATACTTATTTTTCGGTGTGGAACCAACCATGATCGTCGTGTTCTTATCTTTGTTGAGTATTATGAAACATATAGAAAATTATAAACGTATATGGAGAAAAGAAGAGACGAAGCTTTCAAGTATGTTTCGTAAAAAATAATCACTGGAGGAACTTATGCTAGATATTATCATTTGGATCGCTATTAGCGTATTGTTTATACTAAGTTTTGTAGGCATTATTTTCCCAATTGTCCCCTCTGTGCTTGTGATATGGGGAGGATTCTTGCTTTATCATTTCGTGTTAAATAGCAACGAGCTTAATGCTGTTTTTTGGACGGTAATGATTGTTTTAACGGTTGTGCTTATTGTTTCAGATATTATAGCCAATAGTTATTTTGTGAAAAAATATGGTGGTAGTAAATGGGGAGAGCGGGGAGCGGCGATTGCAGTTATCATTGGATCGTTTATTATTCCACCGTTTGGTATCATTATCATCCCATTTGCTGCTGTGTTTATTATTGAAATGATTCAAAAGAGAACAGCACAGGAAGCACTGCTTGCATCTGTAGGATCCTTAATCGGTTTTTTAGGAGGAGCAGTTGCCAAAGTTGTAATACAGCTCGTTATGATTATCTGGTTTATAATCGTTGTGATATTCTAAAGAAAAGCGGAGAGCGCCGTTTATGGAACGCCGACTAAACACGACCCGTCCTGGGTCAACGTCGGCATGACCCGGATCCTCCGGGCCCACGTAGCGTCTGGAGTGAATCAACTGAGATAAAGAAATCATGCCCCTGCAAAAGGGGTATGTCGGCGTTGGCCGGCAAGGCCGGTTTTAGTCGACCTACCTTGTTTAACGAATCGATGATGCCTTATCACAGGTTGGTTTGCGAAGAAGCCTAGTTTCTGGCGCGCGGAGCTAGACAAAAGAAAAGCGGAGAGCGCCGATTATTCTCGCTAAATATTGGTGCTCTCTAAAGTAAGATAGAAAGGGTTTTTTTGATGAAACTACCAGCTAGAGTGATGACCATTGCCGGATCTGCTGCAGGAGGAAGTGCAGGGATTCAGGCAGATTTGAAAACATTTCAAGAATTAGATACCTACGGAATGAGCGTACTTACAGCGATTGTTTCCAGGCATCCCAAGACAAAGAAAAATGTTCATCTCCAGACAATAGAGGCCATTGAAGCACAGTTTGCAACTGCTATCGAGCAGGTAGGTGTGGAAGGAGTAAAAATAGGGATGCTCTTTTCCGAAGAGATAATAGAGAATGTGTCTAGATTAGTGAAACAAGCAGACATTAACTATTTAGTTGTTGATCCGGTAATGGTAGGAAAGATGAATTCGAAGCTACTTGAGGATAAAGCAATTCATGCACTCAAGGAAAAAATGATTCCAATGGCGACTATTATTACACCGAACGTACCAGAGGCATCTTTATTATTAGATGGAAGAAGTATTACGTCTGTGGGGGAACTAAAGCAGGCAGCGGTGGATCTTTATAATCTTGGTTGTCAAAATGTTCTTGTAAAAGGGGGGAGACTGGACGGTCCTGCCATTGATGTCCTATTCGACGGAAAAAATATGACATTGTTTGAAGCCCCGCGTATGGAAACCGCCAATACAAGTGGAGCTGGCTGTACTTATTCTGCAGCCATTACAGCATTTTTAACAAAAGGTTTTTCTGTTTATGAGTCTGTCAAAAAAGCAAAAAGTTTTGTAACGAGTGCGATTGAATATGGTTTTTCCTATACGGATATCGTTGGTCCGACTTACCATGCGGCCGAGAGAAAATATGGAGAAGCTAGCAAAATTAAAATCTATCATGTTAATCAGGGGGAAGCCAAATGAGTAAACGCGCTTTAATTAATGTAGATTACACATATGATTTCGTCGCAGAGGATGGGAAGTTAACATGCGGCGAACCGGGTCAAGCTATAGAGGATAACATCGTAAGCTTAACAGAAAAGTTTATTACGGCGGGAGATTATGTTGTGCTAGCAATTGACGCTCATCTTGAAGGAGACGCATTACATCCTGAAGCTAGGCTTTTTCCGCCACATAATATTATAGGAACATCTGGCAGGAATCTTTATGGAAGTTTAGCCAATCTTTATGAGCAATATAAGGATAAAGAGAATGTTTATTATCGTGATAAAACCCGATATAGCGCTTTTGCTGGGACTGATCTAGAATTAAAGCTGCGCGAACGCGGTATTGAGGAAGTACATATTATTGGAGTATGTACAGACATTTGTGTGTTGCATACAGCTGTAGATGCCTATAACAAAGGGTTCAAGATCGTAGTTCATAAGGGTGCGGTCGCTAGCTTTAATCAAGCTAGCCATGAATGGGCGCTTGGTCATTTTGAAAATACTCTTGGAGCAAGTGTTATATAGAAAAGTTTGTCCCATATAGGAGGGAGAATAGAGATGGAATCATTATTTTTAAAGGAACAGTTTAACTCTTTCACGGTAAAGCAAGCCGCTCCATCAGATGCGGCAGCAGTAACGGAGTTACTTAAAGGTGTCGCCACTCGCTTGCAAGAGAATGGATTAAATCAATGGGAGTTCTTACTTGATGGTGGAGAAGATGCGGAGATTATTAATTCTATTAAACGCGGTGTTACCTATATCGTGACAGACGGTGATAGAGTTGTTGCTACTTTTAATCTCACCAATAAACAAAACGATTGGGATGCTCAGCTTTGGGGAGCTAGAGAGGATAATGCTTATTACATTCATCGTCTTGCCGTACATAACCACTATACGAGAAGAGGAATAGGAAAAGATCTTCTGTTGTGGCTTGATAAAAATTTAAAGGGGGCAACGCTTCGACTCGACTGTATCGCGGATAACACTGTTTTGAATGATTTTTATAAGCACGTAGGGTTCAATTATTTAGGACAGGGGCATGCTGATGGTGACTCTTTTTCCTTATATGAAAAAGAGACTCCCTCTCGAACATTAAACTCCTGAATGTGAAGGGGTGAGAAGAGAGTATCTTCTCACCTTGACTTTACAAGCATATCCCTTTATATTTAGGGATATATCGAAACGTTGACGAGGATTAGTATAATTTGTTTGTCTGTACAAGAGAGGGAATGGCGCTGTGAATTCCTACTGACACGAATTAGAACCTGCCTCCTGAGTTCGCCATTGGAAGGTTTAAACCGTAAAATGAGCGCGGGTCATGCCGTTATACATTTAAGTGTGCATCAGTAGTATGGGTGCAAACAAGGGTGGTACCACCATAACCTCGGTCCCTTTTCGGATGGAGGATTTTTTGTGTTCAATATTTAAAATATCTTTATATAAAGAGGTGTTAGGCTTGGGTAAAAAGAACAAGCAGTTTGTGGAAAAAATAACAGCAATGGAAGATGATTTCGCGCAATGGTATACAGATGTTGTGAAACAGGCAGACTTGGTTGATTATGGTCAAGTTCGCGGCACAATGATCATCAAACCATATGGTTACGCTATTTGGGAAAATGTGCGAGATGAGCTGGACAAAAAGTTTAAAGAGACAGGACATTCTAATGTTGCGTTCCCACTCTTTATTCCAGAAAGTCTGTTGCAAAAAGAAAAGGATCATGTAGAAGGATTTGCACCAGAAGTAGCCTGGGTAACTCATGGTGGCGAGGAAAAACTACAAGAGCGTATCGCTGTCCGCCCAACTTCGGAAGTGCTTTTCTGTGATTATTACTCAAAAAATATTCATTCTTATCGAGATCTGCCAAAGCTTTATAATCAATGGACAAATGTAGTGCGCTGGGAAAAAACTACGAGACCATTTTTGCGCTCGTCTGAATTCCATTGGCAGGAAGGGCATACGGCGCATGCTACAGATGAGGATGCAGCGCAAGAAACAAATCGCATGCTTGAAGTATATGCTGATATGGCAGAAAAATATCTCGCCATCCCTGTACTAAAAGGACGTAAAACCGATAAAGAAAAGTTTGCAGGTGCTAATTACACTCTGACAATTGAAGCGCTGATGCATGATGGAAAAGCCCTGCAATCAGGTACATCACATCATTTCGGTTCTGGATTTGCAGAAGCTTTTGATATTACGTATTTAGATGAAAATGGAGAGAGCCAATTTGTACACCAAACTTCTTGGGGACTATCCACTAGAATTATGGGAGCTTTGATCATGGTTCATGGTGACAATCGTGGACTAGTTATCCCACCTAGAGTTGCACCAACACAGGCTATGATTGTTCCAATCGCTCAGCATAAAGAAGGCGTATTGGATAAAGCGTACGATTTACGTGATCGCTTGAAGGAACTTGTGCGTGTTGATATTGATGCTAGTGATAAAATGCCTGGCTGGAAATTTAATGAGTATGAAATGAAGGGGATCCCTGTACGTATTGAAATGGGACCAAAAGATATTGAAAAAGAGCAAGTAGTACTTGCACGCAGAGATACAGGCGATAAAGAATTTATTCCACTAAGTGAACTAGAAGAACGCTTACCTGTATTGTTGGAAGAAATTCAACAGAATCTATATACAAAAGCACAAACGCATCGTGAAGAAAAAACGTCTATTGCTAAAACGATGGATGAATTTAAACAAGTGCTAGAAGAAAAACCAGGCTTCATCAAAGCAATGTGGTGCGGAGATGTTGCGTGTGAAGAGAAAATCAAGGAAGAAACAACCGCTACTTCACGTTGTATTCCGTTTGACCAAGAAACAGTAGCAGATACTTGCGTATGCTGTGGTAAAGAAGCTAAAGAAATGGTTTATTGGGCAAAAGCATATTAGAGGTTGTTCAAAAAGTCCAGTAAAAATGACACATCGAATTTCTTCGTTGGCTTGCTTTTCCGTTCCTCACGTATTAATTGCATACGTTCCGGTACTCAAAGCTGCGCCGCCTCGAACTTCTTGGTCCTTTTTATCCTCCTTTTTGAAGACGCACTTAAAGGGGTTGTAACGATAACCTTTTAAAATTAATTTAAAAGTCGAATGAATTCTAAAGCTGGTGCTAAGGCTTTGGATTATCATTCGACTTTTTCTTTTTAGGTTAATTCCAATAATGTTTTCTTCATTTTCCTTTTCGTCGCTTCTAATTTGCTTCTATCCTCAATATAATTCGCTTCATCTTCACTATAGAATTCTGCAAAGTTTTGTCCTTCATATCTTGGAACAACATGCATGTGAAAATGCGTAAGTTCGTCAAATGCCACGCCATTTTGGCAGATAGTAATTCCGTCAGGACGGTACAATTCTCTGATCACTTTAGAGACTTTTTTTGTAGCTTCAACTAAAGAGGCTGCAGTATGTTCATCCAGTCCATCAAAAAATCGAAAGTGAGCCTTAGGTAAAATCAAAACATGTCACTCATTATAAGGACTGTGATCGAGAAAACAGCATACATACGCATCCTCATAAACTGTCGAAGTGTCTTCTTTTTTATTTGCAAGTTTACAGCCAAAACAATTCAATCCTATTCCTCCTCAACACCCATAGCCTTTTAGAACAGACTACGCATGTAATTACACCAAACTATTAGAGGAATCCTCTTCACTATAGAAATTCAATGGAATATTCACTATATTCTTATTTTGGAAAAAGGACTCTCAATCATTGTTTAACCCTCAAACCCCTTCTCTGTAAAGGTTTTCAATAAAAATAAATATATTTTTTTCGAAAAACTATTGAATTTTTATACATTATTATGGTATAAATATACACATAGATTAATAAATATACAAAAACATACAGCGGGGGATAAACATGAAAGATGAATTGACTAAAGAACTTGATTATATAAAACAAGACTTGCAGAAAATGAGTGATCATCTATATTATAACCCTGAGCTGGGTGATCAGGAATTCGAATCAATGAAACTACTAACAAACTATCTTGAGAAACAGGGCTTTCAAGTAGAAACAGGCTTAGTTGGAAGAACCACAGCATTTAAAGCTACATACGAAGGAGAAAAACCGGGGCCTAAAATAGCTTATTTAGCAGAGTATGATGCATTGCCTGGAGTTGGCCATGGCTGTGGACATAATTTAATCGGAACAATGAGTGTGGGAGCTGCGGTAATACTTAGTAAACAGATTGACCATATTGGCGGAAGTGTCGTTGTACTTGGAACACCTGCTGAGGAAACGAATGGCGCAAAAGTTCCAATGAGTGACGAGGGGATCTTTTCAGACATTGATGCAGCAATGATCGTACATCCAAGTGATCTATCATACTCAAGTGGAGATTCCTTGGCAATGGACGCTATTCAGTTCGCGTATTCAGGAAAAGCCTCTCATGCAGCTGCTTCTCCTGAAAAGGGAATAAATGCTTTGGATAGTGTCATTCAACTATTTAACGGAATAAACGCCTTACGCGAGCATGTTACTTCCGATGTGCGAATTCATGGCATCATTTCCGAGGGAGGACAGGCAGCAAATGTTGTACCCGATTCTGCTGTGGCTCAATTTTACGTAAGAGCGAAAGAAAGAGATTATTTAAATGAGGTTGTAGAAAAAATTCATAACATCGCAAAAGGCGCAGCGCTCATGACAGGCGCCACTTTGGAGATTTCCAATTATGAACTAAGCTATGACAATATGATCACAAACAAAGCATTGTCAGATGCATTCAACAAAAACTTACAGCAAGTTAGTGAAGGACCTGTTTTACCAGCAAAACAAAGCTATGGATCTATTGATATGGGGAATGTTAGTCAAGTTGTACCAGCAATTCACCCATATATCGGGTTTGGCGAAGAAGGGCTAATCGCCCATACGCAGGACTTCGCAGATAAAACAATAACAGAAGAGGGGCATCAAACCTTGGCTAATGGTGCACTATCACTAGCCTTTACAGGATATGATCTTTTAACAGACAAAGCACTTTATCAATCGATGCAACAAGAATTTAAAGGAAAATAGGGGGAGAAAAAATGAAAAAGACAATTGGAATTATACTATTTATCATGCTAGTTGCAGGGGGTCTTGCGGCTTGTGGGACATCAGATGAAGCTTCAGGAAGTTCGGAGCAGGACAAAAAGGTATTAAAAATGGCAACTTCGGCAGATTTTCCTCCATTTGAATCTCGGGATAACGAGGGGAACTTTGAAGGGTTTGATATAGATTTAGCGCATTTAATAGCAGAGGAACTAGGCTATGAATTGGATATTGAAGATATGAAGTTTGACGGGTTAATTGGTGCCTTGCAGGCAGATCGAGTAGATATGGTGATGTCAGGTATGAGTTCAACTGATGAACGGAAGAAGAATGTAGACTTCTCCACCCCATACCATCACTCTGGTGAAATGTTTGTTACAACATCTGATTCGGCAATTGAAAGTCTTGAAGATTTGAAAGGTAAAACCATTGGTGTTCAGCTCGGTACCATTCAAGAGGAAGGTGCAGAAACACTTAGTGAGGAATATAGTTTTGAAGTGAAAAAGGTAGATGATGCAGGATTGATTATTCAGGAACTTAATTCCAACCGAATTGATGCTGGTTATATGGATAAGACGGTGGCAACTGGGTTTATAAAAGAGCAAGGACTCATGGGCTTTGATGACCCAACGACAAGCTCTCCAGGAATGGGAATTGCTTTTCCGAAAGGTAGTGAAATGGTAACAGAAGTGAATGAAGTACTTGAAAAGCTTGAAGATGAAGGAAAGATACAGGAGCTTGAAGAGAAATGGCTTTCTGACATGGAATAAAATACAGCAGAGAATTGAGGTGTTAAGGCATGAATTTGGACTTCAGCCAAATTGTGCCTTATATCCCTTTTATACTAAAGGGAATCGGGGCTACATTAAAATTTGTAAGTATATCCATTATAATTGGGTTTGTACTTGGTACATTACTCGCATTATGTAAAATAACGAAAGTACCATTTTTAAAGGGATTTGCTGTGTTTTATACATCAGTGTTTCGTGGAACCCCACTTATTTTGCAATTAATGATTATTTATTTTGCTGTTCCACAGCTCACTGGCTATGATATCTCGGCATTTTTATCAGCTGTACTCACATTTGGGTTAAATTCTGCAGCTTATATTTCAGAGATTATAAGAGGTGGAATCCAGGCGGTGGATCGGGGACAAACAGAAGCAGCCGAGGCCTTAGGAGTGCCTTATAAGCCAATGATGTTGAACATTATTCTTCCGCAGGCATTCAAAAATATTTTACCAGCCATGATGAACGAGTTTATAACCTTAACAAAAGAGTCCGCCCTCGTTTCCACAATCGGGTACTTGGATTTAATGCGGAGGGCGCAAATTGTGGGTGCCGATATTTATCGGAATTTTGAGCCACTTATTTTAGCAGGCCTTATTTACTGGGTGATGGTTTATATTCTTACGGTGGCAGGAAGTTTAGTGGAACGGAGGCTTCGTCAAAGTGATTAAAGCTGAAAAGATTACAAAAGTGTTTGGAAAGAATATGGTCCTTGAAGAGATATCCACTACTGTTCAACAAGGTGAAGTGGTAACCATTATTGGACCTTCAGGTTCTGGTAAATCGACCTTCCTGCGTTGTTTAAATCTTTTAGAGGTTCCAACTTCAGGTGAGATATTTATGAACGGAAACGAGATCACATCTCCTAAAATTAATAAGCTGGAAGTTAGAAAAAATATTGGGATGGTATTTCAACACTTTCATCTTTTTCCACATATGACCGTGCTTGAGAACGTTATTTATGCACCGCAAAAGGTAAAGGGCATAGACAAGTCAACTGCTGTGGAAAGTGCGAAAAAGCTTTTAGCAAAGGTTGGGCTGACAGACAAAGAAAGTTCCTATCCGAATCACTTATCAGGTGGACAAAAACAACGGGTGGCAATTGCGAGAGCGTTGGCGATGGAACCGGAAGTAATGTTGTTTGATGAACCTACTTCAGCACTTGATCCGGAAATGGTGAAAGAAGTGCTTGATGTTATTAAAGATTTGGCTGATACAGGAATTACGATGGTGATCGTAACACACGAAATGAACTTCGCTAAAGAAGTAGCAGACCGTGTATTATTCTTAGACCAAGGAAAGCTAGTGGAGGAAGGAAAACCGAAAGACTTTTTCCATGATCCGAAGTCTTCCAGAGCAAGAGACTTTCTAGATAAAGTATTGTAAAAATCGCATGATTGTAATAGAGTAGTTAGGAAAACAATAGCCACGTGGAATCGAACCTTTTAAAAGGAGTATCGAACCTACGCGGCTATTTTATTAACTCTTGTTTAATATTTATCCCGGAGCAACCGTCTGTAAGACTCCCACTTCAAAATATGAAGTGAAACCGTGAAATTTTTAGTGGGAGTAAACGGATGACTAACACCCCGATTCGTTCAACTAAAAAACAGTGGGGGAAGAACAAAATCCCCCAACTATTTGACATTTTACTTTATTATAACGCGTCTTGAATTGCTTTTTCGAGCTCTTCTGGTTTCGTTTGGGGTGCAAAACGATCTATAACCTGTCCATCTTTGCCAACTAAAAACTTAGTAAAATTCCACTTGATTTGTTTCGTTAGTAGACCTTTTGCTTCCTCTGTTAAATAGCTGAAAAGTGGATGTGCATTTTTCCCTTTAACATCAACTTTGCTGAACATTGGGAATGTAACCCCATAGTTTAGCTGGCAAAATTCAGCAATCTCTTCATTCGATCCAGGATCCTGGCTGTTGAATTGATTGCATGGAAAACCTAGAATTTCAAGACCTTGTTGATTGTACGTATCGTAAAGCTTTTGCAACCCCTCTAGCTGAGAAGTAAAGCCGCACTTGCTTGCTGTGTTAACGATTAAAAGAACTTTTCCTTCATATTCTGATAATGAAATTTCCTTGCCACTAATTGTTTCAGCTTTGAATTCATATACACTCATAATAAGCAAGCCTCCTTAGTAAAAGAATAGCAATGGTATTGTAGCGTGTCCAAACAAACGCTTTTCTTCTACTTGGGATTTCGGAATTTAACTACATCGCTTTTGCCTCCTAGTTAAAATTTTATATTATTTTAACGTGAAAAAAAACGACCCATCTAGGCCGTTTTTTTCTGAAACAATATATTAAGCTTTTTGCTTAAGGGATTCGCCGATAGCAGTAAGTCTTTCTTCTACTTCTTGTTCGCTTAAGCCATGTTCTTCTACATACAAGTTTCGTGGGCTTACCCGACATTCATGAGTACAGCCACGCATATATTTATGCTCGTTTTCTTCAGAGCAGAGAATTTGTTGATTACATTCAGGATTTGCACAATTTACGTAACGTTCACATGGCTGTCCATCAAAATAATCTACGCCGACTACAACGTGTTCTTTTTGATTGATTGGCACAGAAATACGGTTATCGAATACATAGCATTGTCCGTCCCATAGTTCTCCTTGTACTTCTGGATCTTTTCCATAGCTTACGATGCCGCCGTGTAGTTGGCTTACATCTTCAAAGCCTTCCTCCAGCAACCATCCGGAGAATTTTTCACAACGGATTCCGCCTGTGCAATAAGTTAGCACTTTCTTGTCTTTGAATTGTTCTTTATTTTCCTTAATCCAATCCGGAAGCTCGCGAAATGTTTCAATTTCCGGTCGGATGGCACCGCGAAAATGTCCTAGATCATATTCATAATCATTTCGAGCATCGATTACCACGGTATCTTCCTCTTGCATTGCTTCAAAGAATTCCTTCGGGGAAAGGTAGTTACCTGTTGTTTCCAAAGGATTAATGTCATCTTCAAGGCGAAGAGACACGATTTCTTCCCGCGGGCGTACATGCATTTTTTTGAAAGCATGTCCATCATGTTCGTCGATTTTAAACACCATGTCAGCAAAGCGTGGATCATTGTGCATTGCTTCCATATATTTTTCTGTTTGTTCTATTGTACCAGATACCGTTCCATTTATTCCTTCCGCTGCTACAAGGATTCTTCCTTTTAGTTCAAGCTCTTTACAGAACTGAAGATGCTCTGTAGCGAAGGATTCAGGATCATCAATTGGCACATACTGATAATAAAGTAAAACTTGATAATTTAAATTCTCCATGTTGATTTACCACCTATCATTCATATTTGCAAGATATAAATGTTTGGTAGTCGTTATTCTATTTTATAATCTTGCAAGACATTATTTTATCACGTTTGAATTTCTTTTTCTAGTCCGTAACGTAGGTTAAGTGTATTACCCCTTTTACAAATTAATTCCATTATAGGATTCGTGTTTCTCATAGTAAGAAAAGGGTAAATAAAGAAAGCCAGGTATCTTACATAGTAAGTTGAATGGAGGTGGAAATAATGGAGACTATTCGTGTGGGATTGGTTTCTGCTCCCAATCTTCCAGCATATATAGCAGAACAATTGTGTCAAGAATTGCCAGATTATTTTTCTGAAGAGATTGATAACGAAACAAGCTGGGAAGTAGAGACGACAGTAGATACACTTGTCGGAGTTGCGGAAGAAACGAAGGAAGTGCTAGATAAAGCAAACAATATAAAAAAGGAACAAAACTGGGAATATGTCATTTGTCTAACAGATCTCCCGATTTTCTTTAAGAAAAAGATAGTTGTGGGAAATGCGAATTTGGACCATAAGGTTGGACAGGTATCCATTCCTGCATTTGGAGTAATGCCGATGCATAAAAGGATTCGCGTTATCATGGTAGAGTTGATGAAAGAACTATACCACAATTCCGGCGAACAAGTTTCTCCAAAAGAACACACACTAGAAAATGGAAAAGATGCTGCAAAAAATATAGGTAGACAGTTTTTCTTCTCTCGTGTGCGGAGGTTAGGTGCATCCCCGGAAGAGCAGTTAGATTTTCGTTATATAATCCGCTCTCGAGTCATCGGATATTTGCGTATACTGTTTGGCATGACGTTTGCCAACCGCCCGTGGGACGCGTTACTTTCGTTTAAAAAGATAACGATGCTCTCTTTTGCATCCGGTGCCTATGTTTCCATTTTCCCAAACCCTTGGGTGCTTAGTGTAGCCTACTCTCCCCTTAGACTAATTTTCTTGTCTCTCTTATCTATATTAGGGATGGTAACATGGATTATATTTTCCCATAACCTGTGGGAAAAGCCATCACAACACGGGAAGAAGCGTTGGCGGGATTTATATAATCGTACGACATTTTTAACTCTCACAAGTATTGTGTTTTTAAATTATCTTGTTTTATTCATTATGTTTCTTGCTGCTATGTCCCTTCTCGTTCCACCGGAGTTATTCCAAATAAGGACGCAAGTCGAAGGTTCACCATCTTTTGTTTATTATATGAAGCTAGTCTGGTTGGTCACTTCATTTGGAACACTTGCTGGAGCGATAGGTACGGGATTAGAGAGTGAGGATAGAATTCGCAATGTTACCTACTCTTTCCGTCAACAGCAGCGCTATTATGAAATAGGTGAGGAAGAAAACGAAGAAGATAAGAATGAGGATCCTGAGCCTGAAAAGAGGTGCACCTAATGACAAAGAAAATTGTAGTTGGATTAATTGCGGCTCCAGAGCTACCTGCGACTATCGGAAAAAAGTATATTGAAAAGATTCCTCACCAACTTCAGAAACAAATCGAAAAAGATGTTTCATGGGAAATGGAGTTTATTGTAGATCCACTTACTGGAGCAGCGGAGACAGTGGGTGAAATGTTAGAGAAAGCAATTGAAATAAAGAAAGCAGAGGGATGGGATTATGCGGTGTGTTTAACGGACCTCCCTCTGTTTCACAATAAAAACCTTGTGGGTGCAGATATTAGTCTGCACCATGCTGTTGCACAATTATCAATCCCTGTTTTTGGCTGGCTACCAACCAAGAAACGAATCGAGAAATCCATCATTCAAATTATTAGGGAGATTTATTATTATCAAGGTAATTCTGATAAAATTGAGGAACTAGAGAAATCAGACCCTGAAGTTGTACTTCAGAAGCAATTTCCGGTTAGTCGGGTAAAACGACTCAGCACCGATGATGATCATGTGGGGAAAGAAGCGCGCTATATTGTGTTTCCAAAAAAGCTAGGGATATTACGTTTGCTAATGGGAATGACACAAGCAAATCGACCGATGAGTATTATGCCTTCTTTTAAAAGAATAATTGCGGTAGCTTTTTCTACAGGTATTTTTGGTCTTATCTTTTCTACAATATGGGAACTAAGCTATCTTCTTAGCACCTACAGACTTTTGGGGTTAAATGCAGCGGCTATTGGTTTAATGGTATTCTGGATTATTACTGCACATAATCTTTGGGAAAACTCGGCCACACGTACAGACTCAAAACTAAGACGTTTATATAATCAAACAACAGTTCTCACTTTACTGATATCTGTGTTAAGTTATTATGCCGTTCTATTCTTATTGTTTCTTATTGCAATTGTTATTGTCATACCGCCAGACGTGTTTGTGTTTTCCATAAATCTAAAAGAAGAGTTTACGTTCCTATACTTCCTTCGATTAGCTTGGATTGCAACTTCTATTTCTACAATTGTTGGTGCAATTGGCGCAAGTCTGGAAAATGAAGAACTAGTTCGTGACATAACGTATGGATATCGACAAAAAAGGAGATATAATGATATAAACTCCAAAGAATAGGGAAACGCTTACTCTCAACTCGCAGTGGGACTAAGCAATCAAATTTTTTTTGAAATAACACTTCTAATTACTTGCTTTTTAATCTAGAAAAGGTTAAAGTGGATAGTAGCAAAAGGAAATTGGAGTTTGAATAATACTTTACGATCTCTTTATCAAAGTGGTGTAAAAGTATTTATGATTCAATTACTTTGCACGATATTTTGTATAAGGAGGTCATTTTAATGACTGGTAAAGTAAAATGGTTTAACGCAGAAAAAGGTTTTGGTTTCATCGAACGCGAAGACGGAGACGATGTATTCGTACATTTCTCAGCTATCCAATCAGAAGGTTTCAAAACTCTTGAAGAAGGTCAAGATGTTGAATTTGAAATCGTTGAAGGTAACCGCGGACCGCAAGCAGCTAACGTTGTTCGCCTATAATAGTTAATTACAAAAAGGTTTATCTCATCCGTGAGATAAGCCTTTTTTTGTACCATAGAGTAATTGCTAAAGAAAGTTAAAGCAGTTAACACTATAGGAATGACCGAAAAAAGGGGGAATAGCATGGAAAGTTTTAACTGGAAAGAAACGGCTGAAGTAGAATGGGATAGCCGGGCCGACTTTTGGCATGAACGTAGCAGGAATATGTGGGAAACAGGCAGCAGAAAGACTATTCTTCCTTTTATACAACGACATGTTAAAAAGGGAAGCGATATACTGGACGTTGGGTGTGGGGATGGATATGGCTCCTATTTGCTAAACAAGGCAGGTTATGGCGTAACGGGTGTCGACCTTTCCGTTGAAATGATCACACATGCTAAAAAGACGGCGCCACAGCGTGAAATCGTCTATCAAAAAGCGGATGTAAATGATTTACCCTTCCCGGCAAGTTCATTTGATGCACTCATGGCCATTAATGTTTTAGAATGGACTGAGAATCCATTCCATGCATTAAAGGAAATGATTCGAGTTACAAAAGAGGGTGGATACCTTTGCGTTGGGATTTTAGGACCAACGGCTGGGCCACGTGTGAACAGTTTTCCCAGGTTATATGGTGAAAAAGCAATTTGCAATACCATGATGCCATGGGAACTTAAAAAGCTGGCAATGCAGGTAAATCTTCAACATATTGATGACATTGGAGTTTATAAAAAAGAAGTGAAACCAACCGAGGTAGAGAACATGCCACTGGACCTAAAACAAGCACTATCCTTCATGTGGGTGTATCTCTTTGAGAAGGCTGGAACCACGTAGATGAGTTGTGGAGTTTAAGCAAATGTAAGGTAGTGTTTTTACTTTCCATTCGTAGATGATTGAGGACAATATAGCGTAGGCAAAACATGGAGACTCCTTGAAAATGCATTAAGCATTTTCTGCGTGCGATGAGTCGCTGACGAACCCTTACTTGTCCAGTGGGAACAGCGCGAGTCCGAAGACCCCGGAAGAAGCGTCCTTTGCTTCTGAGGAGGCTGAGGCCGTGCCCACGGAAAGCGCAATGTTATGCTGTAGTGAGAAATTCCAACTTGTCCTAGAAGTAAGGAGGATTACAATGGATAAAAAGGAAATGGAAGATCAAGTAATAAAAAGTTATCAAAGTGATGAAAAAATGATGATCTTAATCTATGCACAATGGTGTATTAATAATGATCTAGACCCCGAAGCATTATATGTTAAAGCCTATCCGAATCAGCTACATAACCCATCCTTAACGGAAGCAATGGAGCTTACGGTACCGAAGAAAGAGTCTGAAGAAATACCAACACATACGGTGTTACAGGTGCTACAGTTGTTCGGCAATGACGACTTAGCCTTTATCGTCCAAAGTGAATTGGATTAGAAAAACGCACGTTCGCTCGCTTTTTAGCGAATGTGTACGTTTTTCTAATACTTGGGGCTTCAAAATTTAAACTACGTCGTTATTGCTTCCTAGCTGAAATTTTATGCTTTCCTAAGTGTAAACAAAAGAGAGAACAGAAATAATCTGTTCTCAATCTTTTAACACCTTATTGTTCGAATAGTTTTATAAGTGCCTGTGTACCACTATCATTTTCCCCTTTTTCTGCTAGCTCTTTGTATAGCTTAAATGAAAGAGCCAACCCTGGGGTCTCCATGCCAAGCTCCTTAGCAGATTCTAATGCAAGGGTCATATCCTTGATAAAGTGCTTTACATAAAATCCCGGTGCATCATCGCCAGCAATCATTCTTGGTGCTAATTTTGACAAAGAGAAACTCCCTGCGGCACCCGTTGTAATGGTATCGAGCACTCTAGACGGATCTAGACCGGCTTTTTTTGCATAGACAATCGCTTCACATACCCCAATCATGTTTGAAGCAATCGCAATTTGATTACTTAACTTTGTATGCTGTCCAGCACCTGCTTCACCCTGTAGAATAATATTTTCTCCCATTGCCTCCAATACAGGAAGTACTGTAGTAAATGCTTCTTCATTACCACCTGCCATAATGGCTAGCGCGCCATTTTTAGCACCAATATCCCCACCGGATACAGGGGCATCTAGTGCGTAGACGCCTTTTTCTTTTGCACGATCGTAAATTTCTTTAGCTAATGCAGGTTTTGATGTTGTCATGTCAATTAGGTAGCTGCCAGAATTAGCATGTGCGAGCAATCCATCTTTGCCAAGATAAACCTCTTCAACATCCTGAGGATAGCCAACAATGGTGATGATAATATGGCTAGAGGTAGCAAGATCTTTTACAGAATCTGCCCACTCTGCACCTTGTTCCAATAATGGAAGTGCTTTTTCTTTTGTCCGGTTGTAGACTGTCACGGAAAACCCATCTTGCATTAGATTTTTAACCATGCTGCTTCCCATGACACCTGTCCCGATAAACCCAATTCGCTGTTCCTTGATACCCATTATTTCTCGCCTCCTAATTGAATTTCATGTGCTTATTTGTCGTAATATTTTATGTAGCATCTAGTGTTTCTCTTTAAAAAAGTATAGCATAAAAAGGAGGCATACAATGTGTGTATACCTCCCTAATCCCTGTTAACTTTTGAATATAGTATCGATCTCTTTCATTTCTTCAGTGGTCAATTCCACGTTGAGTGTCTGTAGGTTATTTAATACTTGATTAGCGCGTTTTGCGCCAGGAATAACCACATCAATAGCATCCCGAGTTAAATACCACGCTAGCACGACATGTGCAACCTCGACATTTTTATTGTTAGCTATTTTACGTACCTTTTCCACCTTTTCTAAGTTACGAAGGAATGTTTCCCCTTGGAAGTTTGGTGCCTTAGCACGGCCATCCTCAAAGGTAGTGTTTTTATCGTATTTCCCTGCAAGTAAACCAGAAGCAAACGGGAAATAGGGTACAAAGGATATGTTGTTTTCTGTTGTATAAGGGAAATATTCGGTTTCTGCAGCTCTGTTCAGAAGATTATATTCTCCCTGAAGTACATCCACATAGCCATCTTTATTAGCTTCTTTTAGTTGATCAAGAGAAAAATTAGATACACCTATTGATTTTATTTTACCCTGATCCTTCAGTTCTTTTAATGCACCAACCGCTTCATCCTTAGGAGTTTCTTCATCTGGGAAGTGGATATAAAATAAGTCAATATAATCTGTTTGAAGGCGTTTAAGACTATCTTCCACAGATTGCTTTAAAAAAGCGGGTGAATTATCGAAAACGATGTCCTTTCCAACAAATTTGTGCGCACCCTTGGTTGCAAGTACTACTTCCTGACGTTTACCTGTTTCTTTAATAACTTGCCCAACAAGTTCTTCTGAACGTTCTGGACCATAAATGTAAGCAGTGTCCAAAAAGTTCATACCATTGTCAATGGCTGTTTTAACTAATTCCTTGCCTGCTTCTTCGTCAAGATTTGGATAAATATTGTGTCCACCAACAGCGTTTGTCCCTAAGCCGATCGGGTTAACTGTCAGCTCTGTTTGTCCTATTTTCGTCTTGTTTTCCATGGGTAATATCCTCTCCTTCTTAAGCGTTGTGAATTATCCTTTACGATAATCCCTGCATATAATAGTATAAGGAAAAAAGCAAAGGAAGGAAAAGAAATGAACTGGCATACAAAAGCATTCTCTGAACTAACGACTACTGAACTGTATAAACTTTTGAAAGCACGAACGGACGTATTTGTCGTTGAGCAAAACTGCGCCTACCCGGAACTAGATAATTATGATCAGGAAAGCATGCACTTATATTTAGAGGAAGAAGATGAAATCGTTGCACTGGTACGTATGATCCCTGCAGGTAACAAGTACACAGAGGCGTCAATTGGAAGAGTAATGGTGGTCAACAAATTCCGTGGCAAGGGCTATGCGAGAAAAGTGATGGAAAAGGCTCTGCAATTTATCGCAGAAGAATGGAAAGAATCTGGAATTAAGATTCAGGCACAAGAATATTTAAAAGCGTTTTACCAATCACTTGGGTTTAAGCAAGTTACAGAACCATATTTAGATGATGGGATTTTACATATTGACATGATTTGGGAGTCGAAATAAAGAATCACCCTCGATTGTTTTGCACATAGTATACCTACATAGTTAAAGCAATTAGAGGAGGATCCGTATGATCACCAAAGAGCAATTATTGCAATGTAAAGCAGACTTGGTGCAAAGGCAGAATGAACTGATAAATCATATACAGGATCATTTTGGTACAACACTTGAACTGGCAAAAGAATCGGTGAGTGAACTATCCAATTACGATAACCACCCCGGTGATTTGGGGACAGAGCTGTTTGAAAGAGAAAAGGATATTGCCTTGAACGAGCATGCTGAAACAGAGCTTGAGGATATTAATAAGGCCTTGCATGCGGTAGAGGAAGGGACATATGGTATTTGTAGCCAATGTGGTGCAGATATCCCCTTTGAAAGGTTAGCTGCCCTGCCAACTGCCGACCGTTGTATGGAGCACGCTGGAAATAATGTGATTTTTGAAGAAGACCGTACTGTAGAAGAAGAGGTCTTTAGCCCCAATATTAACCCAGATGAAGAAACAGATGAAACGCAGGTTTCCTATGATGCAGAAGACACCTGGCAGGAAGTAAGCAGATATGGTACTTCCGAAACAGCTTCTGATTTTTATGGAGATCAAGAAAATTATGATGAGATGTATCCGAATAGTGATGAACTTGTAGGTTCTGCAGAAAATGTAGAAGAGTTTCTCGCTGCAGATATTGATGGAAAGTTTGAAGGGGTTACCTATAACCACAATCGTTATGAAAAGAATCTCGATTCAGTGGAAAGTGATAGTGATGATGAAACCATATAGTCCATACTTCCGTATTATTAATTAGAGGGAGTGGATAAGATGAGTGAACAAACGGGTTGTATTAAATGCGGGAGTACTGATGCAGATTCAAAGGAAGTTGCCATGACGGGGACTGGCCTATCCAAAATGTTTGATATGCAGCATAATCAATTTCTTGTTGTGTACTGTAAAAACTGCGGATACTCCGAATTTTATAATAAGAAAAGTTCAACTGGCAGTAATGTCTTTGACTTATTTTTTGGATAGCAAAAAGCGGACCTTTCCATAAGGTCCGCTTTTTTCATCTTTATCACTAAATTTAGAACAAGCTGCCCATCATGCCACCAAGTAAAGCATCCACTATATTAGCTAAAAGGTAACCAGAGGCAAGTAAGGTTACAAAGTAAATACCGATTAGCAAGTAGATTCGATCAAATGCCGGAGCTGGCCTTTCAAGTAAGATAAGAGTTGGTACTAATAGAATAGGTCCTATCAAACCAATTAGAAGAATGTTCCCTGAAAGAGGGATCTCTACAAGAGCTAGCAAAGAGCCTAAGACGGTTAAAACTAAAAACGGCACCGAATATGCCCCAGTCTTCGCTACAACATCTGTAAATGATAGGGATTGCCCGCCAATCTTCACACCAGCAAATGTAATGGCTGCTATCACACCGAACAAAACTAAAAACTGGATAAGAGGTAGCAGAAAGCTGTCAACAAAGGAAACCTGCATGAAATAAGAACCAATGCTACTTGAGATTATGTACGTTCCAAGGGAGATTAGCAGGGAAAAAATGACGATAGTTATGATACCTGAAATCAATTGGCTGCTTGCGACGTTCTGTCCTTCGCTAGGCTTTTTCAAAAGCTTTACAAAAAACGCCCCAAACTGCGAAGTCTCTCTTTTTACTGTCTCCATAAAATCATTCGACTGACTCTGGTTTTGCTGCTGTCCTGATGCTAGTGGCTGGCTCGGTTCACCAACATTGCTTTCCTGTTCTAAGGTAGGATCAGTGTTTACAGGTTCCTGAGTAGCTGCATTGTTCTCTACTGGTAACGGCGCACCACAATTCGTGCAAAACTTTCCTTCTTCTGTTTGCTGTCCACAACTTGGACAAATCATAAAATCACTCCTTCTTATTATTTGGATACTTACATGCATTCGACAAAAATAGTGTAAATCCTGTTTTTGTTGGAAATTATTAATAAATCAATTTGAAGTAAACCGCTCGCAGATTGATATTAGAAGAAATGTACGCACCCTCTATAAGTATAATGCGAAAAAGCAAAAAAAAGAAGGGAGGATAGTCCCCCCTTCTAAAGAATTTCACGTGACGTTTATTGTTCTGTTTCTCCTGCTTGCAAGGTAACCTCAGCAGTTTTTTGTTCTCCGTCACGATAGTACTCTATTTCAACTGTATCCCCAACTGCAGCGTCAGAGTACAGGAATTTTCTTAGCTCTAAAATGGAAGTGATGGCATTCCCATTAATTTGTGTGATGACATCAAATCTTTGTAGACCTGCTGATTCTGCAGAGGATCCAGCTTGAACGTCTGCTATGACCATGCCGCCATCTACTTTTTCAGGAAGCTCAATCTCACTCCGAAATTGGGCAGGAACCTGGCTTAAGGAAGCAGTGCTAATACCGATAAGCGGGCGTTCAATCTCCCCGTTCTGCTCTAATTGATCCATAATTGGTAGTGCTGTGTCCATTGGTATTGCAAAGCCAATTCCCTCTACCTCTTCACGGGCAATCTTCATGGAATTAATTCCAATTACCTCGCCATTTCCATTAACGAGCGCTCCACCACTATTACCAGGATTAATAGCGGCATCCGTTTGGATTACTTCTGTTACCCAGTCTGCTTGTTGGTCCCCATTTGTATCCATGCTTACAGAACGGTTTAGTCCACTGACAATTCCTTTGGTAATCGTGTTAGCGAATTCAATCCCTAAAGGGTTACCGATGGCAACAACCGTTTCACCTACTGTAAGGTCCTCAGAGCTGCCGATACTTGCCACTGTATCAATTTTCTCTCCATCTACCTCAAGTACTGCTAAATCTGTTAATGCATCAGTACCGAGTACTGTTGCATTAATGTGTTCTTCGTCATCTAACACAACTTCAACTTCTTCGGCGCCTTCTACAACATGTTGATTTGTAACAACATATGCCTTACCGTTTTCCTTTTTGTAGACAATCCCCGATCCAGTTCCGGCTTCTTGGCTATCTGTCCAAACGTTTTGTTGCTGCATATTGCTAACTCCAACTACGGCCTTGGCTGTTTCTTCAATGCTGGAAGAAAGGGTTGCGTCATCCGATGCTAGTGTTTGCACAATATCCGGAGTTGAGGAAGAGTTAGCGCCATCCCCTCCTGAAGCCGAAGAGCTTGTATTTATTGGAATAATATTCGTCATAATAAGGGCAATGATTAGAGCAACAGATACAATCCCTCCTGATAAACCACCAAGTATGAAGTGTAGTCCGCTTTTGCTTTTAGTTGGTTTAACATTTTCAGACCGCTGTTCCGCTGGCGTTGATTCATGATGAACTGTATGCTGTTGTTGCATAAGGTAATCATCGTTTTCTGTCCCACTGTCTTGTTCCAGGTTCTGTTCAGCTATTTCTTGGCGCTCATTTCTTTCCGGTTCTTCTTGATGATTTGTATTATATTTGTCTTGGTCCATTGATTATCACCCTTTCGCTGATTTTGATCATAAGTTGAGTATACCCACAGGTTTTGGGAAACATTTGGTATAAATGTGGTAGAAATGTGTAAAAGTGATAGCTTGTTCAACAGTTAGGTCTTATGTAAAAATAGAAGTAATGACATTAAATCGAAAAGGTGAGCGTGTATGAACTATCATATAGGGGTTGTGGAAGATGATCCGAATATCCAAAATATTGTTACGGCATACTTGAAAAAAGAGGGCTTTGAAGTTTCACTATCAGATTCTGCTGAGAAGGCATGGGAGATTTGGGAAAACCGCAAGCCAGATATGTGGATATTGGATATTATGCTCCCAGGAATGGATGGGTACGAGTTTTGTAAAAAAATACGCAATGAAAGTGAAGTACCGATTATCATTATTTCTGCAAAAGATGATGAAATTGACAAAATTCTTGGTCTTGAGCTCGGTGGGGACGATTATTTAACAAAACCATTTAGCCCTAGAGAATTGATAGCGCGTATCAAGCGATTGTTTAAGCGCTCGGCACCGAGGATAAATGGGGGAAATGAAGACAAGGAAATTATCAAAACACATCATATGGAAATATATAAAAGTGAAAGACGGATTTTTTATAATGGAAATGAGCTTGATGTCACAACGAAGGAATATGACATGCTGGTGTTTTTAACGGAAAATGTCAATCGGGCTTTTTCTAGAGAGGATCTGTTAGTAAGGGTCTGGGGAGATGATTATTTTGGTAGTGACAGAGCGGTAGATGATTTAATAAAACGAATACGAAAGAAACTACCTAATCTACCACTAGAGACGGTTTGGGGCTATGGTTACCGATTGCGTGATGATGAGGAAACAGAATGAAACTGCAATCACAGCTAAATGCTGCCTTCACTGCCTTATTGCTCGTAATATTGGCTGTCACGGGGTATATCATTTATTCCCTTATTCTTGATATGCTGATTGAGGATGAACAAAGGCAATTAAAGCAAAATGGAGAGATACTAGCCGAATTAATTAACGAGTCCGGAGCGATCAGTAATGCGGGGCTCAGTAACTTTTTGAATGAGCAGAACCTTCAACTCATTATGTATAATGAAAATAACAATGTCATACCGTATTCAACCATTCCAAGTAAAATCGTTAAGGGCTTGTTTGAGAATAATGACTTTTCTGCCCGTGATGAAGCACTGTGGGAATATAAAAATGCCCGTTATGTAACTTCTCGTATCATCATAACCCCTGAAAGCAATGGCGACCAGCTTATATTGCTTACACCGTTAGATGATTTGCAGGAAGTGCAACAGCAGTTTATCTTCAGACTGCTCATTGTTTTTCTCATTGGGGCAGCAGCTGCCATACTTCTTAGTTATTTTTTAACCAATAAACTTGTTACACCACTTTCCCAACTAAAAAGACAGTTGAAAAAGGTGGAGAATAGACAGTTTGATGATATCAACCGTATTAAAGCAACAGGGGAAATTAAAGAAGTAGAACAAAGTGTCTATGAAATGGCAAATGAATTGAAGCAATACATTAGGTCACAGCAAACATTCTTTCAAAATGCCAGCCATGAATTGAAAACACCGTTAATGACAATACAAGGATACGCAGAAGGTATCAGAGATGGTATTTTTGATGAAAATGATCAAGACAAAGGTCTTGAAGTGATGGTTACAGAGGTAAAAAGACTGAAGAAAATTATTAATGAGATGATCTTGCTTGCAAAGCTGGACAGCGATACGGAAGTATACAATAAAGATAAAGTGTTGGTAGACGATTTGATAGAGCAAGTTGTGGATCGTGCCTTACCAATTATTAATGACAAAAAAATACACTTAAAACAAGAGGTAGAGGCAAATATTGTCCTTTATGCAGACGAGGAAAAACTCTTACGCGCTCTCTTGAACCTGGTATTTAATGCTATTCGTCATGCTAATTCGACCGTCTCCATACAAGTGAAGAAGCAGGAAAGCAACACCCATATTTTAATAGAAGATGATGGTGAAGGGGTGGCTGAGGAATTAATGCCACATATTTTTCACCGGTTTGTAAAAGGTAAAACTGGGGAAACTGGATTAGGATTAGCAATTGCTAGAGCAATTATTGAACAATCAAATGGAAAAATAGCTGTCGATAAATCGGAACTGGGTGGAGCGAAATTTGAGATAATTTTTAAAGGATAGGAAATTAAGTTTTAATCAGTTGCTCGACGCTTTTGTACATCTAGCTACAAGCGCCAAAAGTAGGCAACTTCCCACAGCTCCCTACGATAAAGTAGACTTGCCGAATGGTTTTAACCAGAGGCCTAGTCGCACTTATACCTGGAAGGTGAAAGGCATCATCGGCTCGCAAATTAAGGCAGGTCGACTAAAACCGGCCTTGCCGGCCAACGCCGACATACCCCTTTTGCAGGGGCATGATTTCTTTATCTCAGTTGCTTCGGTCCAGTTGCTACGTTTTTCATTCAGGCGCTCGACGCTTTTGTACATTTTTCGTTAATTTTTTGAAAAAACTTTAATATACCTATGGTTTTATGGTATAATCGTATAGTTTGAATCAACTCTAATTTAAAGAGGAGCGTACTTTTATGCAATTAAGAGAAGATATTCGTAATATTGCGATCATTGCCCACGTTGACCACGGAAAAACAACACTGGTTGATCAGTTACTGAAATACTCAGGAACTTTCCGTGAAAACGAACAAGTCAATGAAAGAGCAATGGACTCAGGAGATATTGAAAGAGAACGTGGAATTACTATCTTGGCGAAAAATACTGCGATTAAATATAAAGATACATCTATTAATATTTTAGATACACCTGGACACGCAGACTTCGGTGGAGAAGTAGAACGAATCATGAAAATGGTAGATGGTGTGGCACTCGTTGTAGATGCTTATGAAGGAACCATGCCACAAACTAGATTCGTACTGAAAAAGGCACTTGAGCAGAAGCTAACTCCAATCGTTGTGCTTAACAAGATTGACCGCCCAAATGCCCGCCCTTCAGAAGTGGTAGATGAAGTATTGGACCTATTCATTGAACTTGGTGCAGATGATGAGCAGCTTGAATTCCCAGTTGTTTATGCTTCCGCATTAAATGGTACATCTGGTCTTGAACCAGAGGCCCAAGAAGAAACAATGGATCCTGTTTTTACTACTATTTTAGATCATATTCCAGCACCTGCTGATACGAAAGACGAGCCTTTACAATTCCAAGTAACATTATTGGATTATAATGACTATGTTGGTCGTATCGGGGTTGGACGCGTAGTTCGTGGTAAAATCAGCGTTGGTCAACAAGTTGTTGTCTTAAAAGAGGATGGCTCACAGAAGTCATTCCGTATTAGTAAGCTTTTCGGCTTTATTGGTCTAAAACGTATTGAAATCCAAGAAGCGATTGCAGGAGATATTGTTGCGATTGCTGGAATGGAAGATATCAATATCGGGGAAACCATTTGTCCTCAGGATCATGTTGAAGCACTACCATGGCTTCGAATTGATGAGCCAACATTGCAAATGACGTTCGTAGTAAACAATAGTCCGTTTGCTGGACGTGAGGGTAAATATATTACGTCACGTAGAATTGAAGAGCGTCTATTGAAGCAATTGGAAACGGATGTTAGTTTACGTGTAGATCCTACAGATTCTCCTGATGCTTGGATTGTATCAGGTAGAGGAGAATTACATCTTTCCATCTTGATAGAGAATATGCGTCGTGAAGGTTACGAACTACAGCTTTCTAAACCACAGGTAATCATCAAGGAAATTGATGGCGTACGTTGTGAGCCTGTAGAACGTGTGCAAGTAGATGTGCCAGAGGAATATACAGGCGCAATTATGGAATCACTTGGAGAGCGTAAAGGCGAAATGCTAGATATGGTAAACCATGGTACTGGTCAGGTCCGCCTTGAGTTCAAGGTGCCTTCTCGTGGATTGATCGGTTATGCTACAGAATTTATGACCCAGACACGTGGTTATGGTATCATCAACCATACGTTTGATACGTACGAGCCTGTAATTAAAGGGCAAGTCGGTGGACGTCGTGAAGGTGTATTAGTTGGCTTGGAAAACGGAAAAGCTTCCACTTACGGTATTATGCAACTAGAAGATCGTGGTGTGATTTTCGTAGAACCTGGTACAGAAATATATGCTGGCATGATTGTCGGAGAGCACAACCGTGAAAATGATCTGACTGTTAACATTACAAAAGAAAAGCACTTAACAAACGTACGTTCATCTAACAAGGACCAAACTTCTACTATCAGGAAAACAAGAAAAATGTCTCTTGAGGAAGCTATTGAGTACTTGGCAGATGATGAGTACTGTGAAGTAACACCAGAATCCATTCGTTTAAGGAAAAAAATCCTTAATAAAAACGAGCGCGAAAAAGCATCGAAAAAATCAAAAACAGTCTAATTATAGTAGGGAACCCATGGTATTAGTGGGTTCCCTTTTTTGGGTTGTTATTGTTGGAATTTTCCTGAAATTAAGTGGCGATTTTGTGCATGTAATCAGTTAGGATGAGAGATCCAATCGATTATAAAAGTGTGCTAATCAATCAGAGGAGTGTGTCAATCGATCATAGAAGATCGCCAATCAACCAGAAGAGCGTCTCAATCGATCATAGGAGAGCGTCAATCAACAAGAGGAGAGATCCAATCGATTATAAAAGAGATCCAATCAACAAGAGGAGTGTCTCAATCGATCACAGAAGAGCCCCAATCAACCAGAATTGCTTGTTACCGGCTATGTATCCGTTGATAGAATAGAATTTAACGGGTTTAGGATGAAGTAAGGAAGGCAACTAATAAAGGTAAAATAGAAAGGAGGCTCACCCTATGCGATTTACTGGAATTGCTATTCTGTGCACTTTTTTTGTAATACTTACGGCCTGTTCGAATGATGAGAGAAAACCCGAACCCATTGAGCCAGAGCAACCTGCTGAAGAAATGTCAGGGGAGGCAGGAGAAAATGAAAATGCCGGTAATGAAGGGGAGAACATAGAGCAAGTAGCCACAAACTTAGAAGCGCCATGGGCAATTGAGAAGCATGATGGAAATTTGTATGTTAGCGAGCGTCCTGGTGCCATTGTCACCATTACAAAGAGTGGGCAAACTCGAAAGCCTGTTGAGTTTGAAGGAGATCTTTCCCAACAGTCAGAGGCCGGATTGCTCGGTATCGTCATTCCGGAGGATTTTTCATCAAGTAAAATTGCGTATGCCTATTATTCTTATGAGCAGGACGGAACTTATTACCAGCGTGTCATTGAGCTTGAAGAAAGAGAAGAGGCATGGCACGAAGTATCTACTATTCTTGATAGAATTCCCGGAGGGCAGGTGCATCAAGGAGGAAGGATAAAAATAGGACCAGATGAAAAACTTTATGTCACAACAGGTGATGCGTCTGTTCCTGAAAATGCGCAGGATGTAGAGAGTCTAGCGGGAAAAATTTTGCGGATAAATACTGATGGGAGTGTACCTGAAGACAATCCCTTTCAAAACTCTTATATTTATTCTTATGGCCACCGTAATCCACAAGGGATGGCTTGGGATGAAGCTGGTTCCCTATACGCTACCGAACATGGATCCAATGCACATGATGAAATAAATTTAATTAAACCTGGAGAAAATTATGGATGGCCTGTGATACAAGGGGATGAAACTGAAGGAGAGATGGTAACACCTCTCGCTCATTCTGGTGAAGAGACGTGGGCGCCATCTGGAATGACAAGTTTGCATGGTAGTTTTTTCTTTGCGACCCTGAGTGGGCAAAGCTTAAAGCGGTTTAATCCTAAAAACGAGACAATTAGTACGGTTTTATCTGATTTCGGAAGAATAAGGGATGTGTATGCCGATAGCGGGGGGCTATATTTTATTACAAATAACACAGATGGAAGAGGCTCGCCGTCTGAAGAAGATGACCATCTAATTTTCCTAAAGCTTCCTACTAATCAACTTCACGAATCACAATAATTTGGGATTTTGAAAGCCTTTGCATAACTTGTATATACATGTTATACTTTTGGAAACATGTATATACAAGTGTTAAGGTTATTTAGAGGAGGATAAACAATGGGGAATCAACATAAGGAAACAATATACGCACCTGTCAGTGGGCAAGTTCTGCCACTCGATAAAGTTCCAGATCCAACATTTTCTAAAGGGTTAATGGGAGAAGGACTTGCTGTTAATCCAACTGATGGTGAGGTTGTATCACCAGTCGATGGAAAGATTGTTCAAGTTTTTCCAACCAAGCATGCAGTAGGAATTGAGAGTGATTCAGGAGCGGAAATACTTATTCATATCGGACTTGAAACCGTTTCACTAGATGGAGAGGGCTTTACGGCTCATGTACAACAGGGAGATTGGGTGAAAGTCGGAGAGCCTTTAATTACATTTGATCTTGCTTATATTAAAGCGCATGCAGCAAGCGCTATCACGCCAATTATATTAACAAATGGTGAGGGAATAGAGGTTGCTCTTTCCTCAGAAACAGACGTAAAGGCCGGGGAAACTATTTTATTCTCTGTAACGAATAGTGGGGAAGATCGACCTAAAGAGAAGACAAGGGAACCAAAACAATCTGTGCAGTATAGTGATGAGGCAAGGCAAATTGTAGCAGCTGTTGGTGGTTTGGAAAACATACAAGCAGCCACACATTGTGTGACAAGGTTGCGTTTTGCTTTGAATGATGAAGATCAAGTTAATCACGATGAATTGGAAAATATCGACCTGGTAAAAGGCTCTTTTACTACAAATGGCCAGTTTCAAGTCGTTATTGGTCAAGGTACAGTGGACAAGGTCTATCGTGCTATGGTAGACGAAACGGGCATACAAGAAGCTTCAAAGGAAGATGTAAAAGAAGCTGGGGGAAGAAAACAAAATCCTTTACAGCGTGGCATTAAAGTATTGGCCGATATATTCATTCCAATCCTTCCGGCAATTGTAACTGCAGGTTTACTTATGGGGATTAATAACATCCTTGCAAATGGGGGCATTTTTGGTGAACAAGCTGTAATTGAAATGTACCCTCAATGGGCAGGTATTGCAGACATGATCAATATTATTGCAAATACGGCCTTAACCTTTCTGCCTGCTTTAATAGGGTGGTCAGCAATGAAACGTTTTGGTGGAAGTGAATTGCTGGGGGTAGTATTGGGACTTATTTTAGTTCATCCGGCACTTCTCAATGCTTGGGATTATGGTGCAGCGTTGGAAGAAGGAAATGTCCCAACATGGAATTTGTTTGGTTTGGAAATAAACAAAATCGGTTATCAGGGCCAGGTACTTCCTGTTCTGCTGGCATCATGGGTTTTAGCTAAAATAGAACTATTCTTGAAAAAACGTGTAATGGATTCATTACAACTTTTAGTTGTTGCACCAGTAGCCTTACTTATTTCTGGGTTTCTTACATTTATCATTATTGGGCCCATTACATTTGCGATAGGGAACTGGATTACAGACGGCCTGGTTTCTCTATTTGATCAGTTTGCAATCATTGGAGGTTTGGTGTATGGTGCGCTTTATGCCCCAATGGTTATTACGGGAATGCATCACACTTTCCTAGCTGTAGATTTACAATTAATCGGTAGTACGGAATCAACATTTCTTTGGCCGATCCTTGCATTGTCTAATATAGCACAGGGGGCAGCAGCATTTGCTATGTTCCTAGCAGCAAAAGACGATAAGCTTAAAGGCCTTGCAAGTACTTCTAGTTTGTCTGCATGGTTGGGCGTAACTGAACCGGCAATGTTCGGTGTGAATTTACGTTTTAGATATCCGTTTATTGCCGCAGTAATCGGTTCATCGATTGCGGGGGCATTCATCACCTTCCAAAATGTGCTTGCTTCATCTATCGGTGTAGGTGGCTTACCGGCATTTTTCTCTATCATCCCAGGCGGCTGGGGAGCATTTGGTATTGGTGTTATCATAGTACTGCTTATACCATTTACCATTACATTTGCGATTGCCAAGAAAAAATTAAAGACACATTAAATATTAGACATCAGAGGTGAGTATATGGATGAACAATGGTGGAAAAAAGCTACCGTTTATGAAATATATCCAAAAAGCTTTCATGATACGACAGGAAGTGGAACCGGAGATATTCAAGGTATCATTCAGAAATTGGATTATGTAAAAGAACTTGGGGTTGATGTGATTTGGTTAACACCTGTATATCGTTCCCCACAGAAGGATAATGGGTATGATATCAGTAATTATTATGAAATAGAACCATTCTACGGATCGATGGCTGACTTTGAGGAACTTTTAACTGAAACACATAACCGAGGGATGAAATTAATTATGGATTTGGTTATCAATCATACTTCAACAGAGCATGAGTGGTTCCAAGAGGCTATTTCCTCAAAGGATAGCCCATACCGGGATTTCTATATTTGGAAGGACCCTGCTTCAGATGGAGGTCCACCTAACAATTGGGAATCTAAGTTTGGTGGTTCTGCATGGGAGTATGATGCACAATCAAAGCAGTATTATCTGCATCTTTTTGATAAAACACAAGCAGATTTAAATTGGGAAAATCCAACGCTTCGAGAGGAAGTTTATAAGGTCATTCGCTTTTGGGCTGAGAAAGGGATTGATGGATTCCGATTAGATGTTATTAATTTAATATCCAAAAATCAGCAGTTTCCTCATGACGATGTAGGAGATGGAAGAAGGTTTTATACGGATGGACCTAGAATACATGAATACCTGAACGAAATAAATCAGACTGTATTCAAACCATATAACATGATGACTGTGGGAGAAATGTCATCTACCACTTTGGAAAACTGTATTCTTTATACACGCCCAAACCGAGATGAATTAGATATGACCTTCCAGTTTCACCACTTGAAGGTGGACTATCCTAACGGAGAAAAGTGGACAAAAGCTCCATTTGATTTTGGTAAGCTTAAGGAAATTTTGACCCATTGGCAAGTGGGAATGCATGATGGAGGAGGCTGGAATGCCTTGTTTTGGTGTAACCACGATCAACCTCGTGTAGTATCCCGTTTTGGCGATGACGAGCATTACCACGTAGAGTCGGCTAAGATGCTTGCGACAAATCTACACATGATGCAAGGGACACCTTATATATTCCAGGGAGAAGAAATTGGGATGACTAACCCAAACTTTAGCTCGATTGAAAAGTATCGGGATGTTGAGTCACTGAATGCATATACCAACCTTAAACAACAAGGAATGACTGAAAAAGAAGTACTAGATATTTTACAGCAGAAATCAAGAGATAATGCACGCACCCCGATGCAATGGTCAGCAGCAGAGAATGGCGGATTCACCAAAGGTACACCTTGGATTCCAATAGCGGATAACTATCCCGATATTAATGCTGAAACAGTAATAGCGGACCCTAAATCAACCTTCCATTATTACAAGCAGCTTATTACATTGCGTAAAAAGTATGATATCATTACCAATGGAGATTTTCAGATTCTTCAGCAGGATCATCAGCAAGTGTTTGCTTATATCCGGTCGTGGGAAGGAAAAAAGCTTGTTGTGATTAGTAATTTTTATGCTGAACCAGCTAACTTCTCAGTTAGCCTGCAGGGAAAACCAGAAATTCTTCTTTCTAATTATCCTGATTCAGCGGATAAGTTTGGTGCCATTAGGCTTCGTCCATACGAGTCTATCGTATATTATTTGGAGTAATGAGGGGATCCAATGCAAAAAAAGTATTTAACGATCTACCATGATTTAGTGAAAAACATTCAAACAAACGTTTGGCCAACAGCTTCGATGCTTCCATCTGAAAAGGAACTTACAATAACTTACGATACGTCCAGGGAGACGATTCGTAAAGCATTAAACCTACTAGCACAAAATGGATATATACAGAAGATTCGTGGTAAGGGATCTATAGTGATAGACAGGAAGAAGCTTAGCTTCCCTGTATCAGGGATTACGAGCTTTAAAGAGCTTGCTAACAATTTGCAGTTGGATACCAAGACATCTGTTGTGAACTTGGAATACATTACTGCAACAGACCAGGTACGTTCCTTATTAGAAGTAGAAGAACAAGAAGATGCTTGGAAAGTTTGTCGAGTAAGAACAATCGATGGTGTTCGTGTCATTCTTGATAAAGATTATTTTGTAGGGGAAATCGTGCCAAAGCTTCCCGCCAATATATGTGAGGAGTCCATTTACGAATATATTGAGGGAGAGATAGGGCTTACGATTGGCTTTGCACAAAAGGAAATTATAGTAGAGGAACCGACAGAGGAAGATAAAGTATTCTTGGATCTAGAAGGCTTTAGCAATGTTGTTGTGATAAAAAGTCTTATTTATTTGGAAGATGCCCGTCTGTTCCAATATACAGAGTCAAGACATCGTCCTGACCGATTTCGGTTCGTTGATTTTGCCAGAAGGATAAAGTGATACTAAAAAACAGTGGTTGTTTTCTACCACTGTTTTTTAGTACCCCAATTGTATGAAATGATAGGCCATTGAGCTCAAGCGGATATCTTTAATCACCCACTGTTTCGTTTTGTTTAGGGATTACACTGGAAACGGCATATTAACTGCCATTTACGTGGGCGAGAATTAAATGGATTGGTTTACGTATGAAGAGGGAAAACTGGATACAGAGGTGGTGAAGTAATGATTCGCTCTATTAAACGATTTAAATTTATATTCCAATTTAAGAAGTTTATTCCATTTCTCAGGGACTTTTTCCTAACCAATCAAGTTGGTAAGGGCAAGAAGTTTTTATATGCAGGAATAGCGCTTGGCTATATTTTATTTCCCTTTGATATTATTCCTGACTTTATACTTGGTCTGGGCTTCATTGATGACATCACAGTAGTGTTCTTTATCCTAGAGAGAATGGTGAAGTCAGCCCCAGCCTCATTAAGAGAGAAGTATTCATTATAGAAAGACACACCGATTTGATATCGGTGTGTCTTTCTATTTGTTTAACTTTATTTTCTTTTGAGTGGTAAGGTACTGCAGCGAAAGGAGCCTCCGGATTTGATGATTTCTGAGAAGGGAACTTCGTGCACAGTGAATCCAGCTTCTCGTAATTGTTTATTGACCTGTTTATTTTCAGGAAGACTGATAACTTGGTTTCCGCCAATCGAGAGCACATTTGGCCCCATATTAAATTGTTCTTCGTCTGACACTTCTATTAAGTGATACTTCTTTCGTAATCGTTTGCGGGAAACGGAGTCAACTGCCTTGGAATAAATTAATGCTGTATCAGGGCTAACAATATTTAGAACACAGTCGAGATGAAGAATTTCATCATCCAATGTAATTGGCATCACGTTGTAGGTCGGTAAGTGGTCTTTTAGTGTTTGAATTGCCTCATCAGAGGTGCGATTACTCCTCCCAACCCAAATATCCTGTCCATCTACCAGAACGTCTCCTCCTTCAATAGAATCGGAGAATATATCCTCATAGCTATACTGGTTTGTTTCCAGCCAATTTATTAAAACCCTTTTTTCGGGTTTGCGTAATGCTTCCTCCATTTTTGAAACATATAATGTATCACCAATGGTAAAGCCGATATCTCTTGTGAAAACCTGTTCGTTAAGATCTTGACTGGGATGGAGGCTGATTACTTCTATACCTGCTTTCTTTAGCACATTGACAAATTGCTGGTGTTGTCGTAAAGCTCTAGACTGATCAATGTTTTCTTTTAGAAAGTGGCGTTGTGTTTCATTAATAGCTTCTTTGATCTTCATGTGTTCTGGAGGTACTACTACCACCTTTTGAAGTTCATCATATTCACTATTACAGCTAATCATGTTAGTTTGCTCTTTTGTTGGTATGCTTGTCATCATCTTTCATCCCCCGTTGAAAATCCTTTTTGTATTTCTTTTCCCTCTAGGATATTTTATAAACCAGCTTAACAATCTTAGAACTTCTATAAATTCCCACTTTTCATACTGAGATAAAAAAAGGAGACTGCAATTAGGCAGTCTCCTTCCATATTAAGGTTTTCTACTTTTCTTCTCGTCTGGGATATACTTGGTGAAATATGCTGCAAATAATAGGCATATAAAAGAGAGCCCCCAGGAAACAATCCCATTCCACTGGACATCAATACGTAGTCCAATGATGAGAATAATGGCACTAATACCAAGAAAGAAAGCAGTTAGATATCGTTTCACGTATAACACCCCTAGAGTTTAGGAAAATTATTACATACTATAGGTTCATTCTAATACTTAAACTTCTTGAAGGAAAGTCCGGTGCAACCGTCCGTAAGAAGTTTACTTTATTGTCCGGCTATATCCCGTATTGTAAAGAATGCCCAAGATAGAGCCATAAATAGGAGATAATAAACGATTAACACAGTTATGGAAAAGCCGAGTGTCATGCCTTCCATGAAAGGCGTGCTCCCAGCAGTATATTGACTTAAGTCCGTGTTAGCAAATAAAATGAACTTCGCCCATGCTCGATCAGAGAAATATAACATAATCGGATTCGCTGCCATCATAAGGAATATGGCAACCCCAATGGCAAGAGCACTATTACGGAATATTGTTGAGATTGCAAACGCAAAAGTAGCCATCATAACTAAGTTTACTAGCTTAAAGCCGTATGCCGGAACAATTTCGCTTATAACGGAGACGTATGCAAGTCCATTTCCATCGTCTACCAGCATATGAGGATTGAATGACCCGAACCCATAGAAAATTAAACCAATAATGTATGAGAATATCAGCACAAACAGCAAGGTGAAAAAGGCAAACAGGATTACTGCAGCATATTTAGATAGCAATGCCTTGGTCCTTGTAATCGGACGAATTAACAATAGCTTTATTGTTCCCCAACGGAATTCATTAGCAACAATCCCAGCTGCAATTATTATGGTGAGCAAGCTAACAAGAGACAGTAGTAGTTGATTTTCTAATACAAATTGCATGGCGCCATAACCATCTGGCTGAATATCATTTTCTAGATAATAATTATTTTCCGCAATTATATTAGAATTCATATCATAAAAAATACCGTCCTCTCCTGCTTCCTCCATTTCTTTTGTAAGTTCCTGGTTTTCTTCTTCTAAGGTTTCTCTCCAGTTATCGTCACTGTATTGTTTAGAACTCAATTCATCTATATTACTCAAAAAACCTACGCCAATAATAATCCCAGCAAGGATTATGTACATTGCCCACGTGGATTTTCGTATATAGATCTTGAATAGCTCATTGTAAACAAGTTTAAAAAAATTATTCAATCGTATTCTCTCCAATCAAGTCAAAGAATTTATCCTCAAGGCTGGATTTTGACGAATTTACCTGGTATATAGCTATTTCATGTTGGACAAAACTGCGGACAATCTCAGGTATTTTTTCTTTTTCTGTTTGGAAAAGAATTGTCTCCCCCTCTGATTTAGCCTCAAGCGCATGATCTGTTTTTAATACAGCAACTGCCTGCTTCATTGGGGATACTTGCATTTGTACCTGAATTATATCCTGAGTTTCAGCTGTATTTGTATCCTGCACAGTCTGGGTAGCGATCAGTTCTCCATTTTTAATAATCCCAATCCTGTCACACATTAACTCAATTTCAGAAAGTAAATGACTGGAAATAATGACTGCAACATTTTCTTCTGCTGCTAGGCGTCTTATGTACTGGCGAATCTCTCGAATTCCTGCTGGGTCCAGCCCATTAGTAGGCTCGTCTAATATTAAAATGGAAGGGCTGTGAAGCAAGGCTTGTGCGATTCCTAAACGCTGACGCATACCAAGAGAGTATTTGCCAACTTTCTCTTTTATTGGTTTTTCAAGCCCCACCAGTTTAATTACTTCTTGTACACGTTCTTTTGAAATGCCTGGTATCATACGTGCATAGTGCATTAGGTTTTGCCAACCTGTCATAAATGGATACATTTCAGGGTTCTCTACAATAGCGCCAACTTCACGAATGGCATTCTTGAAATCATGCTTTATACTATTTCCAAGAATGAGAACATCCCCATGACTTAATTCCATTAAACCGACCATCATCCGGATGGTAGTTGTTTTTCCTGCACCGTTTGGTCCGATAAAGCCAAAAACTTCTCCTTTATAAATGGAGAAAGTTAGTCCTTTAATAATTTCTTTTTTGCCAATTGATTTTCTGACATCTTGTAACTCCATTGCTACATTTGACATCAAACGATCCCTCCTTCTGTTACATAGTAATACGAATTAGTATAATGATAGTTTCACTTATTTTGTTAAAGATAAGCGAGGCTATTGTGTTGTCATGCATAAAAAACACCTTGCCTCCCAGCAAGGTGTCTCGAAATTATTTCTTTAAATTTGGATTTTCTCTTTTCGCTTCTTTCACGCGGGGCTTTCGGTAGCCACCAGCCATATCTGCTTGCTTAAATTCTTTCGCATAACGCACTTCTTGTGCATCGGATAGCTGTTTGTCCTTTGTTGGTTGGTATTGTGAATTTCGCATTCTAGCATCCTTTCGTTAGAAGTATTGTTATCTCTAACCTTTTCCCTAGAAAACACACATATAAACATACGATCTATATATTAGAGAGCATTAGCTTATCCGAAGCATTGGTGAAAATAAACAGTACTGGAGTCCTCTTATTGGGATCTGTTTAAGCTTGTTTTAAAATGGGTTTGTCGCCCATTGTAAGGATTGTTTGATGAATATACGAGGATGTAATTTCAACTGGGACACCATGTATTCCGCTAGATCTTCTGGCTGCATATATTTTTCCTTGTTTTGTTCATCCAGTTTGTCACCAAAGGCAAGTTCTGTTGCGACCAGACTTGGGTTCAAAGTAAACACGCGAATATTATGGCGCCTTACCTCTTGCATTAAGGCTTCTGTCATCCCTTGGATAGCAAATTTAGAAGCACTATAGGAGGTAGAACCAGCTGTTGCCTTTAAGCCATTACTTGATGAAATGGTGATAATGTCTCCCTGATTTTTTTCTATCATGTCTGGTAACACCGCTCGCGTAACATGATAGGTCCCAAAGACATTGACTTCAAAAGTGTGTTTCCAGGTTTCTGGGTCCATTTCCAGGATGTTTCCGTGGGCCCCAATCCCTGCATTGTTAAGGAGTATGTCAGCTGTACCAAGTTCTCTTTGAAGCTTAGAAACAGCTAGATCCACTTCTTCCTGGTTTGAAATATCAGCAACAGCGATACTTGTTTTTACACCATGTAGTTGAGCCTTTTCTGCTACTTCTTGCAGTTTACTCTTTGTCCGTGCAATTAAACCAACATGGACTCCCTCACTTGCTAATTCGAGTGCTGTAGCCCTTCCGATACCACTGCCTGCACCTGTAATATAAGCTATTTTTCCTTTAATCACCTGTCCCACAAAAGATCATCCTTTCTTTGTTATAGGTTAAGTATACGTGCTGTTTTAGCTAGATTCAAAAATTACCGATTAGCCTCACGCGATATTTCAGAGGGTTTTGATAATTATCTTTCATAGTTCGAGTAAGGAAGATATAATAATCGTATAACAGATTGGAGGGAAAGGAATGAGAGAGGTTGTTATCGTGTCAGGGTGCCGAACTGCTGTAGGAAGAAGAAATGGCTCACTTGCCCAGGTGAGATCTGATGAATTGGCAGCAGCTGTGTTGAGTGAAGTGACTTCTAGAGCAAACCTTAGCGAGGATTTAATAGAGGATGTTATTTTAGGTTGTGTCACACAGGTAAAAGAGCAAGGAGGAAATATTGCCCGTACCGCTGCTTTAATGGCAGGATTTCCTATCCATGTACCTGGTGTTACGATTGATAGACAATGTGGCTCAAGTCAGCAGGCTGTGCACTTTGCTTCACAAGCGATTGCCTCAGGTGACATGGAAGTTGTGATTGCTGGTGGTGTAGAGAGTATGTCACGAGCGCCAATGTTTTCTAATATTGGAGAAACAAAGCCTAGTAGTAGTCTGACTGCTAACTATGACATTGTGAACCAGGGGATATCTGCAGAAAAAATCGCTGACCATTGGAACTTCACAAGAGAACAACTTGATTCCTTTTCTTTACAAAGCCATGAAAACGCTTTAAACGCAATGGAGTCAGGATATTTTAATAAGGAAATTTTACCTGTTGAAGTAGCAGGAAGTAATGGGGATATAAATAAGTTTAAAATAGATGAAGGCCCTCGAGCAGATACAACAAGAGAAGCGTTAGCTAAGCTAAAACCAGTATTCAAAGATAATGGAAAAATAACTGCCGGGAATGCTAGCCAAATGAGTGATGGGGCAAGTGCTGTCTTGTTGATGTCCGCTGATAAGGCGAAGGAACTTGAAGTCAAAGCTAAAGCACGTATTATTGCCCGCACCGTTGTAGGATCTGACCCTATCTTTATGCTGACAGGGCCTATCGCTGCTACAGATAAAGTACTAAAGCGGGCGGGTCTGACTATCGAGGACATGGATCGTTACGAAGTAAATGAAGCCTTTGCATCGGTGCCACTTGCCTGGTTGGAGGAAACGGGGGCAGACCCTGGGAAATTGAATGTGAATGGCGGGGCAATTGCGCTTGGCCACCCATTAGGAGCTACAGGAACAAAACTATTAGTCTCCTTAATGCATGAGCTGGAACGAGTGGAAGGAAGGTACGGATTGCTTGCTGTTTGTGAAGGTATGGGGATGGCGAATGCTACGATTATTGAGAGGCTATCATAAAGCATAACAGGGCTTTGAGAAAATGAACAAACTAAACTTGCTTGAAAGGTAGAATAGAACAGATACATTCATTTTAAATAACACAGCAAAGGCACTTTATTAACATGTGCATCATGTTACAAAATACGCTAAAAAATGCTAGATTTCCGTACAGCAGATCCGAAAAATAGTATACTAGGGAAGGAGGGATTTAATTTTAATAGAGGTGAATAAATGAAGTATAAAGTAATAAGTATTTTTCCTATCATGCTTTTGATGTTATTAGTCCTAGTCAGTTGTGCTGGGCAGAATATAGAGTCGGTTCAAACAGCAGAAGATCATATAGCTTATAATTCGGCTATTCAAAAAAAGCAAAATATAAAAATGGAGACAAGTATTACGGTAGCAGCAATTGGGGATATGCTGATCCATGAACCAGTATATCGGGATGCACAGACGGAAGGTGGTTATGATTTTACACCGATGCTTCACCAAGTAAAGCAATATTTACAAGCTCCTACAGTCTCAATTGCAAACCAGGAAACGATGATCGGTGGGGAAGCACTTGGCCTGTCCACATACCCGCAATTTAACAGTCCTTTTGAGGTTGGAGATGCATTAAAAGCGGTTGGCGTCGATGCTGTAACGCTTGCCAATAATCATACATTGGATCGTGGAGAAGAAGCAATTCAGCGAGCAATAGAGCATTGGGAAACGATCGATATGATGTACACGGGTGCTTATAAAGATGAAGAAGACCAAAAGCATATTCGCGTGCAGGAAACCGAAGAAGGTATTTCCCTTGCTTACCTTTCTTATACTTATGGGACAAACGGTATTCCCACACCTGTGGGCCAGGATTACCTTGTAAACAGGATAGATAGGGAGAAAATCGCGGAAGATATGGCGGTAGCAAAAGAAAAGGCAGATGCTGTTATAGTCAGTCTCCATTTTGGTACAGAGAATGAACGCATGCCAAATGAGGAGCAAAAGGAATTAGCACAGTACACTGCAGACCTTGGCGCGGATGTCATCATTGGTCACCATCCCCATGTATTACAGCCAGTAGAATGGCTAACAGGGGAAAATGGAAAGCAAACTTTGGTTGCCTATTCGCTGGGGAACTTCTTATCCTCTCAGCAGGAATATTACCAGCGAATTGGAGGAATGCTGCAGTTTTCTATAAGAAAAACCAGTCAGGGTGATGATGCTCAAGTCACAGTGGAAGAACCAGCATTCTTACCAACATTTATGAGCTATACCGATTTTAAGGATTACCAAGTATTGCCGATGTTCGATTTAACTAATAAGGAGCTTGCAGGAGCTTCGAATGCTTATGAAGCTATAAAAGCCCATCTTTCACAATGGATGCCAGAATTGCAGTTTATTGAAGAATAAAAACGAGACGCCCCCTCTGAACGTTACATTATACGCTTGAGGGGGCTTAAGTCTGCAAAAGACGAGCGGGTTTGAATGGTGATTACCCCCTGAAGCTAGATATCACTATAACTTCAGGGGCTCTACCTAACCGATCAGTTTTTACTTTGTACTTGCTCGTTTAAAAGTTTTGTTTTCTTCTCATAAGAAAAGACAAAACGTAGAATATCACGCCCAAAATTGTTAAATAGTATGTTGGGATGCTAACTTCCTTACCAAATGATGGCATGACAAAATGGATGACGACAATGAGCCCGATAAAAGCAGTGCTAATAGCCCATACCTGTAAAAATTCCACCCAACTTTTTATCTCCTTTTTGGAGAAGGTAGATTGCTTAATCCATTTTAAAATTGCCAAAATAAAAGCCCCGAGCAGTAGCAGGTCAATACCCAATATTACAAGTCCAGATCCGATGGAGAAAGTCGTTAGCGCACTACCAATATCAAAGAAATAATGGAGCGCAGTGCCTAAAATTCCATAAGAGCCAGCAAAAAAGCCGAGAAATTGCAGGATTACCATCATGATTAAGGATGCCTGATTCTTCCGATTCTCCGTTGGAATTTCTTCTACAACCTCTTTGCAATACGCCTTAGGATCATCACCAAACACTTCTTCAGCTGTTTTTCCTTCCTCTTGTGCTTGTAAGAGATGCTCAAGCATTTCCAACAAGACTTCTTCTGTTTGCTGTTCAGATTTATTGCCGTTCAAACGGATATAAAGGAGCATGTCTTCATAATACTTTAAATTATGCTCTGTTAGTCTAGTGCGTTTTTCATTGTTTAGCTCAATAATTTCAGTTGCTTCCATCTGTTTTTCCCCCTTGCTCGATAATATTGTCGACAGGTCCCTTAATTAATGTCCAATGATGGGTAAATAATTGTAATGCTTCCTGTCCTTTTTCTGTAAGTTTATAGTACTTTCGCTTGGGGCCTGACTCCGATGCCCGCATTTCGCCAATGATGAGTTTTTCTTTTTGTAAACGAAGCAGTATTGGATAGATAGAACCCTCACTTACATCAGACAAGCCAAATTGCTGGAGCTTAACGGATAGCTCATAGCCATAGGCTGGCTGTATGTTTATGATGGAAAGAATACAACCTTCCAGAATCCCTTTTAATAATTGACTGCGTAATGACAATTTACCACCTACCTTGTATAACAATATAGAGGTTAAAATAATAACTACCTTGTTTAACAAAGTAGCTTACCTTAAGTATAAAACTTTTTCTATAAATTGCAAGTCTTATTTGATATGATGATTTTATGTAGAAAATTGAAACGCAAAAGGGAGATTTAAAAATGGAGTGGAAAAACATATATCGAGGCATGATGATGGGAGCAAGTGATGTGATCCCAGGGGTAAGTGGGGGAACAATAGCAGTACTACTTGGTATTTATGACAGATTAATTGCTGCAATTAATGGTTTGATGAGTAGAGACTGGAAAAAACAACTTGGCTTTTTAATTCCGCTGGGGATAGGTGTAGCAGCTGCAATATTGCTGTTAGCAAAATTAATAGAGTGGTTGTTTGAACATTATCCTGGGCCAACACAGTTCTTTTTTCTAGGATTAATAATTGGGGTTCTGCCTTATTTGTTTCATAAGGCAGAGGCGAAACAGAAGTTTAAAGGGAGCCACATATTACTGCTGCTAGTAGGTGTGATTGTTGTTGGGTCCATGATTTTCCTTAATGCAGGAGAGGCAGCAGTCATAACTACTATGGATACAAAAACGTATATCTTGTTGTTCTTTTCTGGTTTTATCGCAAGCAGTGCAATGATTTTGCCGGGGATTAGTGGTTCCTTTATGCTCCTTATATTAGGTGTGTATCCAACAGTTATTGGAGCAATTAGCAATCTCCATTTCGATATTATCGCCGTAACAGGGGTGGGAATTGTTATTGGCCTAGTGTTTATGAGTAAAATTATTAATTACTTTCTTACTCATTTTCGGACAGGTACCTTTGCATTGATTATCGGGCTTGTGATAGGTTCGATCTTTGTAGTATTTCCAGGAGTGCCTGCCACAACGCCTTTATTCCTCCTAAGTGTCGTGACATTTGCAGCTGGTCTTTTTGCAGCTTATATACTTGGAAGAGTGGAGTACAAGGATGAAAGCACACAATAGGACAAGTATCTTAAAACACGTTATACTGAAAGTATGTATGATGAAGGAGTGAAATATAATGGAGCATCTGGCAACAGAAGAGCAATTTAATGAAATCATTCAAAGTGAAGAACCAGTCATTGTAAAGTTTTTTGCAGATTGGTGCCCAGATTGCAAACGAATGGACATGTTCATCGGAGACGTGATGGAGGAGTTCAATAATTATAAGTGGTATCAAGTTAACAGTGATGAAATAAAAGGTATTGCCCAACAATATGAAGTAATGGGTATTCCGAGTATTCTTATTTTCCAAAATGGAGAAAAAAAGGCACATCAACATAGTGCTTATACAAAATCACCAGAGTCTGTTACGGAGTTTTTGCATCAGCAATTAGGTTAGGCTAAAACGAAACGACCCGCAGTTTATACTGCTGGGTCGTTTTTTCTTCCTCAAAGAATTATTTTAAAGTAAACTGGATTGCTTTCTCACTGTGAAATAGAATTTTCCCGTTATTTGCCTGGTACTGATGATTGAATATTGGTAGATGTAATGCTTTCTCTACATCTGCTTGATAATGGGATGGAATTTCCAATTGAGTAAGTTCCTGTTCATTAACTAATGTCGTATCAGCTGGTATATTTGTACTTTCCCATTCGATTAGAAAGGGGAGTTTGGCAGCAGGATCAGGGAAGAGCATTTTCCAAGAAAGCGCCGTTCCATCTGGTCTTGTTCTGCCTGCAGCAACTGGGCCATGATAGGGGATCGCATCCTGTTTAAAATCCGCTACAAATTGTGTCATATCTTCCGTACGTAAAGCATACTGGATTGGTTTTTCCTCGTTTTCCTCCAATGCTTTAACTACCTGTTTGATAAGTGGGTTGTTAGATTGAGAGGCGAGTTGCTTATCAAATAAACCGATCCATTCGATATAGCAGTTATTAGCAAAATAGCTAAGATAATTATGTGTTCCCCACTGTTCGTGTTCTCCTCCTTTTACTACGGTTATTCCGTGTTTTGCTCCAAATTCCTCTGCGGCTTTCTTTGGATCATGGGCTGTAATAACAATATGGTCGATGGCTAACAAGGTAGTTCCTCCTTTATCCCGGTGCAACCGTCCGTAAGACTCCCTTTTAAAACATGAGGTGAAACAGTCAGTTAGTTTTTAGTGGGAGTAAACGGCCGTTAGCACCCTGATTCGTTCAACTAACAATTAGTGGGGGAAGAATGAAAACCCCCACTAATTGAAGTTTTACTTTATATGTTTCTAATTTTCATAAATCTAGTATAATAGAAAAAACTTCATTTGTAAGGGAGAGGGACTTCTTGAATAAACATCCATTGCTTATTGATTTTCCACAGGAAATAACAACAGAAAGACTCCTGATCAGAATACCTCAGCCAGGGGATGGGCAGAGCGTTTTTGAAGCAATCCAGGCAAGTAAACCTGAGCTAAAAAAATGGTTGCCGTTTGCTCAAGGGGAACAGACTTTAGAGGAAACAGAAATTAATGTTAGAGAGGCGCATATTAATTTCCTCAAACGTGAAGACATGCGGATGCACATCTTTTTAAAGGACACCAATACGTTAATTGGATCAACTGGCTACCATCGTCCGAACTGGGATATTCGGAAGTTTGAAATAGGTTATTGGTTAGACACGAGATATTGCGGCAATGGATATATGACGGAGGCGGTAAGTGCCCTTACGGATTTTGCCTTCCAGGAGCTGCAAGCTAATCGTATAGAAATACGCTGTGATGAACTAAATAAGCAGAGTAGTGCTGTTCCAGAGAGACTTCACTTTCAGTTGGAAGGAATATTAAATAGTGAGGATAAAGCGGTGGATGGCGAGGAACTACGGAATACATGTATTTACGCTAAGACAAAATAGACAGAGGATATAACAGCCCTTTTTCTAGAATCCAACTTGAAAGCTGGTGAAAGCAATGACGCAGCCTAAAATCTTAATTGTAGAAGATGAACAAAAGCTAAGCAGAGTGCTCCAGCTAGAGCTGGAGTATGAAGACTATGAAACAGGAATTGCTACGGATGGAAAGGAAGCATTAGAAAAGATTGAGGAAGAGCGATGGGACTTGGTCTTACTTGATATCATGCTGCCAAAACTGAGCGGGTTAGAAGTATTACGAAAAGTGCGGAAGTCAGGAGAGACGATGCCGATTATTCTATTAACGGCTAGAGATGAAGTACATGATAAAGTTAGCGGCCTTGATATCGGTGCAAATGACTATATTACAAAACCCTTCCAAATTGAGGAATTACTTGCTCGTATCCGTGTACATTTACGAACCACAATAAGCCAAAACAATAGCGGAGAGTTACTAAAAGTCGGTGATCTTACTGTGAATATGGGGAGTAGAGAAGTGAAACGGCAGGAAATGGGTATTGATTTAACACCCCGAGAATTTGACTTACTTGTTTGTCTTCTTAAAAATAAAAACATCGTGTTAACAAGAGAGCAACTCATCGAGCAAGTATGGGGGTTTGATTACTATGGAGATACAAATGTAGTCGATGTTTATATTCGTTACCTTAGACAAAAAATAGATAAAGGTTATGACGAGGCTTATATACAGACAGTTAGGGGCGTTGGCTATACGGTAAAGGATCTGTCCAAATGAAGCTTCGGACAAAAATTCAATTGTTTTCCAGTATTTTCATCCTTCTTCTTGTTTTACTTGTTAACACAGCGATCTATTTCCTTTTCTATAAGATTTCCACAGACAGCCAACTAGAACAATTAGCTGAACAAACCTCCACCATTATAGAGGCGGTAAACAATGATCCAGCAACTGCTACCAATGAATTTATGAAAGCATATTTACCACAAAACGGGATGATACGGGTCATTGATCAACAGGGGACGACATTTCTTACCGAGTTAAACGATACCTATGCCTTTCGTGATCCTGTTTTTACGGAGACGGAGAAACAGGAAATCATATCTCCTGAAGATGCCCCAGACGTCGCAGTGATTTCAAAGCCCATCATTTGGAGTAATGGAAGCCATGCAAATGAGGTCGTTACAATAGAGGTTTCTAGTCAGTTAACCCCTCTGGAAGAGACAATGCAAACACTATTTTTTGTTTTAATGGCAGCTTCAATTATTATGCTTATCCCTATAATTATTGCTGGTAACGTACTCAGCAGGTTTTTATTGAAACCGATCAAGGCACTTATCTATGCAATGCGCGAGAATATGCAACAAACGTCATGGAAAAAAATAAATGTGGAATCTCGTTCAAAGGATGAATTATACGAAATGGAGATGACCTTTAACGAAATGATTGATTTCCTAAAAGAATCCTATGAAAAACAAGAAGTCTTTGTCTCGGATGCCTCGCACGAATTAAAAACTCCAATTTCGATTGTGAAAAGCTATGCCCAATTATTAAAGCGGAGGGGAACCGGAGATCGGGAGCTTGTTAAGGAATCATTAGAAGCAATTGATTCTGAGGCAGATCGAATGCAAAAGCTAGTGGAGCAGATGCTTTCATTAGCTAAAAATAAGCAGGACAGGGAGAAAGAAAACGTGAATCTAACTCCGCTTGTGGAACAGACTGTCCTAACCTTTCAAAAAGCTTATGATCGAGAAATCCAATTCAAACAGGAAAGTGAAGAATGTATTGTTCAAGGACTACCTGATCAACTACAACAGGTTGTTTATATATTAATAGATAACGCTTTGAAGTATAGTCAAGGAGAGATTGAAGTGGAGTTATCAGGTAGAGATACGGTAATCGACCTTAAAGTAGAGGATTACGGAAAAGGAATAAGCCAGAAGGATCAAAGCCGGATATTTGATCGCTTTTACCGGGTAGATAAGGCGAGGAGTAGAGATACGGGTGGAACAGGTCTAGGCCTGGCAATAGCAAAATCCATCACGGAGGCTCATCATGGAGAACTCACGGTTAGTAGTAAACTAGGTAAAGGGACAAGTTTTTTACTTACCCTGCCACTTTCTAATTGAATTCTAATCTTACTCACCAATTTTTCAAAGTATGAGCTATTACACTCAAAGTAGTTGGGAGGAGAGTCCGATGAAAAAAAAGACTGTTATGATGACAGTTGGGCTTGTTGTGCTAGTGCTGATTGGATTTGGGATTTATCATTCTTTTGCCAGTTCTGCAAGCCATGACTACTCAAAGAAAGACATAAAGCAGGTGATCACGACCCAATATCCTGGAGAAGTGAGTGAACCACAGCTGAATGAAAAGGAAGGCTTTTATGAAGCTGTTGTAGATCATGAGGGAAATAAATATATAATTAAGGTTGATGCAAACACAGGCGAAGTAAAAGGACTAGAGATGACGGAAAAACGTACAGAAACCAATGCAGATGCAAATAAATATACAGATCCAGGCAAGGGATCTGATAATGCAACGACTGAAGAGCAAGACAATAGCAGTGAAAAAGGCCAAGAAGACGATGAAGAGGGAGAAACGAAGCATACTGAAGAGGACGTGACCGTCAGTTTGAGTGAAGCGAAAGAGATTGCATTAGAACGTTTCCCTGGTAGAATTGATGAAGCTGAATTAGATGAAGATGATGGCAGGTATCTTTATGAAATTAAAATTATTAATGGAAACGAAGAAGCGGAATTAGAGATCGATGCTTTTACAGGGGAGATCCTTTATCAAAATATCGAAGTCGATGATGACTAATTTGTGCAAAGCTGCTGGGTGGCAGCTTTTTTTTATGGCTTTTTAAGATCCCTCGGAGGTTCTCAGTCGGCCTTCCTTAACACGTGTGCTTTTCGCTTTTGATCGTCTAGCTACAAGCACACAGCGACTAGCGCAACTTCCCTCACCTCCGTACGATAAAGAAGACTTGCCGACTGGTTTTAACCAGAGGCCTAGTCGCACTTATACCTGGAAGGTGAAAAGAAGACTTGCCGACTGGTTTTAACCAGAGGCCTAGTCGCACTTATACCTGGAAGGTGAAAGTCATCATCGATTGTAACTTAGGTAGGTCGACTAACACCGGCCTTGTCGGCCAACGCCGACATACCCCTTTTGCAGGGGCATGATTCCTTTATCTCCTATGGGGAAGGGGAATGCTCCATTAAAACCGTCACTTTTCGTGACAACATGGAGCCACCTGGCATGGCCAGGCGCAAAAGTTCTTCGGTGGGACGAGTAACCGCAGTCCCAGGAGGATCCGGGTCATGCCGGCGTTGCCCCAGGACGGGGCATACTTAGTCGGCCTTCCTAAAAAACGTGTGCTTTGAGCTTTTGATTTTTTCTCATCAAATTCTAATGTTATCCACACTGTCTTTTCATTGGGGGCAGCTATTATATAAGTATCAACAAAAAGGAGGAATAAAGATGATGAATAAAAAATTAGGTTTGATAATTGGTTCAATGGTAGGTGCAACAGTGTTGGGACTTGGTGTTTACCATTCAAGTGCAGACGCTAAAGACACGAAGTTAAACACAGATAATATACAACAGATGGTGTCGGAACAATATCCGGGGACTATTACCGAACTCGAGCTTGATAAAGAGGGAACAAAGAAAGTGTATGAGGTCGAAGTGAGAGATGGGGACACGGAAACCGATCTTAAGCTCGATGCAGATACTGGAGAGGTATTAAAAGAAAAGTCAGAAGTGGTAGACGCAGACGATGATGATATTGATGACAATGAGAAAGAAAATACAGTCGCTAAGACAGATGACTTAATTAGCGAAAAGAAAGCTACAGACATTGCTAAAAAGGAATTTGATGGGGAAGTTCGCGAAGTAGAACTTGATGAAGATGATGGAAGAGTTGTATATGAAATAGAGTTGGTTAAAGATAAGAAGGAAGCGGATTTTGACATTGATGCTGTAACAGGCGACATTCTTGAAATGGATATCGATACAGAAGATGATGATGACTAGTATGAAAGGTGAAAAGCGGGCATATAGCCCGCCTTTTTGCTTTCTGCGTTATCATTACTTCGCTTTCACTTCAAAATTCGGGGTAGAGGTAGCTTTTACTGTCTTGTGTCGTTCAAAATAAGCACGAATAATTTCCACAGCATCCTTTTGGATTTCTCTTACTACAGGCTTTTCTTTAAACATATCATAATTACCCCCACCAGTGGCTCGATAGTTATTAAGTACAACATGATAGCTTTCGTCATAAGCTATTGGTTTGCCATGATAGGAGATGGCTTTAACTCTATTTCCTACAGGCTCATTTACTGAGATAGAGTACTGGATACCTTCCCACATATCATAGTTATAATGTTGTGGCTTAGGAGTTTCAAACGCAGGGTTAACAGCAATATCTCCATCAATTAGCGTGAAATACTCTGCACTCTTTTCTAAGGCCTTCTTTATTTCTTCTCCTGTAAGCTCGAGCACTACAAGCGTATTTGGATACATATAGTTAGATACGACATCCCGCATTGTGACAGAAGATGAAAAGCCTTTAGATGTATTATTAAGTAATGAAGTAACAGAGATATCAACACCGCTTTCCTCCATTTGTACCTTCTGTATGAATTCAATGAAGGGGTGCTTGGCAATTCGCACTTGGAATGGATCACGAATTATCATATCACCTTTAATAAAACCGATTGGTTCATCTAGCCAATTTTGAGTCGAAGCTTCCAAAGCCTCTATTGCTTGTAAAGCCTCGTTATCGGCAGGGACGGAGGTGAGATCACGAAGGTGGGCTTCTTTTTCTGTGATTATCCACTTTCCTGAGGCGTTAGACAAGGAAAGGTTTATTTCTCCATATAACGTTCCATTATTACCTGGCTGGATTACAAGCACATCATTTACTTTTCCAGTAAGCTTTCGATGCTGGTGGCCAGTCAGCAGGACATCAATTCCCTCTATGTCACACATTCTGTATCCTTGGTTTTCCCCTGTAAGGGCTTCTGTTTCATGTCCGGTCTCTAGATCACGTTCAAATCCTCCATGATAGGAAGCGATAAGAATATCTGGCTCTTCTGTTTGACGAATATAAGTTGTCCATTTTTTTAACGTTTCATAGGCATCTGCAAAATACAGACCCTCTATATGCTCCGGTGATTCCCAGTTTGGAATGTAATGAGTAGTTACTCCGGTAATAGCAACTTTAATACCGTTCGGTAATGTTTTCATAATATAAGCAGGGCCATATTTCGGCTCATTTGTGACGGTATCGACGATATTAGCTGAGAGCCAAGGGAAATGAGATTGTTCCACAGCATCAGATAATACATCACTGCCAAAATTGAACTCGTGATTTCCAATTACTGCACCATCAATCCCGATTTGGTTCATAATCGTGATCATTGGATTTTCAGTATGCCTATGCTGCTTAACATAATGGGTCATAAATGGTGTTCCCTGGATTAAATCGCCATTATCAAGCACGAGAACATAGTCTTTTTCCTTTCGTACCTGTTTAACAGCAGTGGCATACTTAGCTAGCCCGCTATCAGAGTGCTCATTTGTAGCGTATGAGAGTGGCATGGCATTTCCATGCACGTCACTTGTATATAATAGTGTGAGTGAAGCTTCTTCGTGTTTTTTCAAAGTAATGCATCCTTTCTACATAGGGTCATGGCTCCTGGTGATTAGTGTCCTGAGACATAAGGAAAGTCCCACAGGCTATACCTGCGGGACATGACATACGTATCACCCTTTATTATACGATTTTACGACGTATACGGGCAGATATAAAGTCGATGATTGTTACAACAATAATTATTGCGAGAAGAATTAGACCCATTTCATTCCAATTACGGTTATTCGCAGCGAAAATAATCATTGTACCAATACCGCCAGCACCTACGATACCGAGGATGGAAGAGGCACGGATGTCAACTTCAAAACGGTAAATCGCATAGGAAAGAAATTCCGGTATAATCTGCGGAATGACCGCATAGAAGAGTATTTGAATCTTATTCGCTCCGTTCGCTTCCATTGCTTCGACAACTTTCATATCAATCGATTCAATGACTTCTGAGTAGAGCTTACCGAGCATACCTGTTGAACCAATGGCGATAGCTAAAACCCCGGCAAATGCATTGGGTCCTACTGCTACTACAAACAGGATAGCTAGAATAATATCCGGGAAAGCACGTACTGCTGACAAGATCCATTTTCCTATCGTGGTAAGAATTCGGCTTCCTGTCATGTTTTGTGCAGCTAAGAAGCCTAATGGGATAGCAAGTATCGCGGCCATTAAAGAACCGGCAAACGCAATTAAAACAGTTTCCAGTATGCTTAAAGAAACGTCAGCTGTTGCTGACCAATCCGGACTAAATAAGTTTGGTATAACACGCGCAAAGTTGTTTGCAATACGGTCTATTGCTCTTGCCCAGTCAATGTCAATCCCAAGAAAAGTCCATACATAGATCGCAGCAAGAATGACTACTATAAGAATAGCTTTTAATTTTTTAAACAACGATTTTTCTGGCTTTGGAGGTAGTGTGTAGGATTTCATTAAATTAGTGCCTCCCTTAGCTTGTTGCTGATATATTCAATGACAATGACAACGACAAAGATTAAAACAATAATTGCCATCGCATTTTGGTAGTTGTAGAAACCGAGTTGTTGGTTTAAAACAAGTCCAATCCCTCCAGCTCCAACCAGTCCAAGAACGACAGAGGCACGTATGTTTATTTCAAAAACATAAAGCACAAATGATGTGAATTGCGGAAGCACCTGTGGAACCAGTCCAAAGAAGATAACTTGGAAGACGTTACCTCCTGAAGCCCGCATTGCTTCTAATGGATTCATATCGACAGATTCAATGGTCTCACTAATAAGCTTAGCGAGAATTCCTAATGAGAAAATGAAAAGTGCTAAAATCCCAGGTAGTACTCCAATACCAAACAATCCAACGAAAATTACTGCTAGGACGAGATCTGGTATCGTACGTAAAATATTCATCAACGTTCGTGTTGCATAATATAATGGTTTAAATGTGGTGATGTTTTGGGCAGACATAAGGGCTAAAGGAACGGTTAGAATCGCAGCGCAAGTTGTCGCGACGATTGCCATTTGGATCGTTTGTGCCATTGGCTCCAAAATAGCGGGAATGACACTTAAATTAGGTGGGAAAAATTTCCCTATAACCGTAAACATATTGCCAAGTGAGTCTCCAAAACCGCCAACCATTTCACGTTGGGTCCAAAACATACTAAAAAAGTAAAATCCCAAAATTACGATAAAAATAATGGAAACTTGTGCTTTTGTCTTAACAGGATACAATGAAGGTGTTTTACCTTTCACTACATCCTTTGATTGGTTGGTCACGATTCATCCGCCCCCCCACGCAAGTCATCCTCACGTATCGAACGGCCATAAATTTCTTCAAAAGTCTTTTCATTCACTTCAGAAACTGGTCCATCAAATACTACTTCGCCTGCACGCATTCCAATAATGCGGTCTGCATATTCCATTGCCATATCGATGAAATGAAGGTTTACGATGGTAGTGATGTTATCCTCTTTGTTAATCTTTTTTAAATAGGACATTACCTGATGTGATGTTGGTGGATCCAAAGAAGCCACAGGCTCATCTGCTAGTATATAGCCTGGTTTTTGTGTGAGTACACGCGCTATACTGACACGCTGTTGTTGCCCGCCACTTAGTTCGTCAGCGCGATTGTAAATTTTCTCTGAAATATTCACCCGCTGCAGACTCTCGTAGGCGAGTCCAACATCTTCTTTTTTATAAAGGTTTAAAATTGAACGCAATGTTCCTGTGTGTCCAAGACGTCCCGCGAGTACGTTCTTAAGCACATTGCTACGCTTTACCAAATTATAATTCTGAAAGATCATACCTACTTTTGTACGCAGTTTACGCAATTCTCCACTTCGATATGAAAGAATATCTTCATTATCAACTAATAGCGAGCCTTTAGTTGGGGTGACCAGACGATTAATACTACGGATAAAGGTTGACTTACCAGCACCTGATAAGCCTACTATAACGACAAATTCTCCATCATTGATGGTTACATTTACATTTTTTAGTCCTTCTGTACCGTTAGGGTAAACAAGACCGACATCCTTAAATTGAATCATTATATGTACTTCCTCCATTACAGCCTTAGTTTTGTCTGAAACTAGGAAAAAAGGGAGAGATTAAGCTCCCCCTTTTCCAATTCAGTTATGTTTATTAACTTTTAAAGCTCGATATTGTCTTTGAATTCCTGATATGTTTCTTTAACTACTTCATATTCTTCGTCTGAAGCTTCGTCAATTGCATCCCAATTGTAGACATCGTTCATAATTTTAATCATTTCTTCATCATCGTTAAATGACATGAAAGCATCCTTGATTTTTTGAACAAGTTCATCGTCTAAATTTTTCGTTACGGAAATTGTATCGTTTGGAATTTCATCTGTGTAACCAAGAACAGTTAACTCATCCATCACATCAGGATATTCTTCTTCAAGCTCTGTACGCACATCATCAAATGTTGTCGCTACATCTGCCTCGCCATTATATACAGCAAGGGCTGAGTTATCATGGCCACCAGATTGTACAGTACCGCTGAAGAATCCACTTTCAAGTTCTGGAGCTGATGCGTAGTCAAATTCTTTCATTAATTGGCTTGCCGGGAACAAGTAGCCAGATGTAGAACTCTTATCACCGTATGCCCAAACTTTTCCTTCAAGATCAGCAAGTGACTCTATACCAGAATCAGATCTTACAAGATATTGTGCTTTATATGTACCAGAACCGTATCTAATAGATTTTAAGATTACTTCAACATCATATTGCTCATTTGCAAGAACATATCCAAAAGCAGGGATAAAACCGATTTGTACTTGGTTTGCACCCATTGCTTCAACTAGTGCATTGTAGTTCGTCATTACTTGTCCTTTTACTTCAATTCCCAATTCTTCACCTAGACGGTCTGCTAGAGGTTCTACAGTATCAGCAATTGTGTCAGAATCCTGTGAAGGAACAAATCCCATTACAAGTGTATCTGGGGTATCCCCACTGCTCTCGTTGCTGTCTTCGCTACTCTCGCTACTGTTATCACCTTCCGCATTGCTTGAGTCTGAATCATCAGAGCTTCCGCATGCTGCTAAGAATAGTGCAAGCGCCAGCACAAGTAATAGACTATAAAGTTTTTTCATCTTGACCCTCCTGTTATTTCTTAATATATCTTACTATTATATTAAATACCAAATAGGTCGAAAATGCTAGACTATTTTTATAATTTTACGTAATTTTTACAAAGTAATTGTAGAATAGTAATAGATAATAAAATACTAGGTTTCTATATTGCGACAAGGTGAGGTTTCTTTTGACCTGAAGAAGGAAATAAATACAATAACGTACAAGAGGAGTTGATCGTCATGCCGAGATTCAGTAAGGCATTGTTACTATATAACGGAAATGCGGGCAAAGGAGATATAGAACAAAAGCTGAGAGATACACTTCCCATTCTCTCGCGAGGTATTAAAGAGCTCATCGTCTTGCAAACAGCCTCTATAGAAGAAGTTACTGAAACATGCAAAACATACTCAGATCAAGTTGATTTACTCATTATTTTAGGAGGGGATGGTACGTTACATTGCTGTATTAATGCCCTTGCCCCACTGCCTAATAGCCCAATCGTTGCTGTGTTGCCTGGTGGAACATCTAATGACTTTAGTAGAATGCTTCAATTACCGCAAAATTTAGCAAGTGCCGCGGAAGCCATAGTAGATGGAACTGTCGTAGATGTGGATGTAGCCCAATCAGATGATACATATTTCTTAAACTTTTGGGGAATTGGGATGGTTGCAGAGACGTCCAAAAATATTGATGAACAACAGAAAAAGTCACTAGGGGTTCTCAGTTATTTTATGAGTACCCTTAAAACAGTTAGTAAATCGGAACAGTTTACGTACAAGATTAAAGCGGAAGGGGAAGTTTATGAAGGAGAGGCAGTCGGGATTCTCGTACTCAACGGCACTTTTATAGGAACGCGCCAACTTCCCATTTTAACGATTGATCCAACTGATGGCCTGTTGGATGTACTTATTATTAAAAACTCCAGCCTTGCGTTCTTTAGGGAGCTTCTTTCTATGAACAACGCCGAATTAAATAAGGAAGCACTACAAGAATTAACACATTTCCAGGCAAATGAAATAAAGGTTAGCACAGGATCCGCAAAAGAGATAGATATGGACGGGGAAATCTTTACGAAAACGCCGGCTACCATCTGTGTTCTCCCTAAGCATATCCAGATGATTCAGGCCAAGGAGTAAATACTATTTAAAAATCTTTCTATTCAGCCGATCAATATAATAAGAAAATGATAATGGGTAAATTAGAAAGTGGGAATTATGGGTGCATACATCACAACAATTAGATGAAAAGAAACAAGACCCTTCCTTAAAGCTCTTTGTCGTATTGGCAAAGTCTTATCGGTCAGTAATGGAGCAGGTAGAGAAAGATATTCAGTCAAGGGGTTTAAATCTAACTGATTTTGCTGTGCTAGAGCTTTTATACCATAAAGGAGAGCAGCCTCTCCAAAAAATTGGTGAAAAAATTCTTTTAACAAGTGGAAGCATTACGTATGTTGTAAACAAATTAGAAAGGAAGGGATATTTAAAACGCAAACCTAATACTGCTGACAGACGGGTAACGTTTGCTGTCATTGAGGAAAAGGGTACGGAATTATTAAGTAGAATCTTCCCAGGCCATTGGGACAAAATTAAACAACTTATGTCTGTCTTAGATGAAGACGAAAAAGTATTCGCGATTAACATTTTAAAAAAGCTCGGGAAAAATGAGATGGAATAGATTATTAGCTGAAGCAAAACATCCAATATATGTTTTGCTTTTTTTTATTTAGGATACATACCATTATATGACTTTATCCCGGGGCAACCGTCCGTAAGACTCCGACTTCAAAACATGAAGTGAAACCAAAAAGTTTTTAGTGGGAGTAAACAGACGCTAACACCCCGATTCGTTCAACTAACAATCAGTGGGGAAGAACGAGCCCCCCACTGATTGTAGTTTCACTTTATACAAGGAGGCATTATAAATGCGTGTATTAGTTATCGGAGCAAATGGTGATGTAGGGAAAAATATCGTAAAAAATATAAAGAATACAAAAGAACTAGAGCCAGTCGCTATGATACGAAAAGAAGAACAGATCGATTACTTTAAAGATTTAGGCGTGGAAACAGTTTTAGCTGATCTGGAAAGTGATTTTGAAAAAGCCTATCACAAAATAGATGCAGTCGTCTTTGCTGCTGGTTCCGGGCCAAATACAGGTCCTGATAAAACAATAATCATTGATCAGGAAGGAGCAATAGAAGCTGCAGATCTTGCGATGAAGAATGGTGTAGAGCGCTTTGTGCTTCTAAGCTCCATGGGAGCTGATCAGCCAAAAGGAGCTTCCGAGGGGAAATTTTATCTGTATGCGAAGCACCGTGCAGATGAATATCTGAAGACCACAAATCTTAATTATACGATTGTTAGGCCAGGTGCTTTAACAGACGACCCTGGAGAAGGGAAAGTGAACCTTCAGGAAAGTGGAACAGAATTTGGTAAAGTTCCGCGAGAAGATGTTGCAGCCGTAATTGTACACCTTTTAACTAAAAAGAAAGCAAATGGAAAAGTATATGAAGTTGTTAGTGGCAACACGGAAGTAGCCAACGTATTATAATAAGCCGATTGTAATCAAAACCCGCCACTTTAAAATTGAGTGGTGGGTTTTTCATCCTAAAAACAGCCTAGAACCTCTGTATCCTTTTGTCCTCTTCACTTAATGTTACATTGATATTACAAAGAGGTTTCAATTTTGATATAACGGGTATAGGAAAAAGGAATTACCTAAATATTTGCGGAGGTATCATCATGAGTAAAAACAATGTATGGGTCTATATAAGCGAAGATAATGAAGATTGCGAGCGGGTATTACAACTTTTAAATAGGAAAAATGTACCCTACGAGGTGAAAAATGTTACAAAACACCCGGAAAACAAGAAGGAGATGCAGAAGCATGGCATTTATGGCACTCCTGCGACGTTTATCGGGGACGAGAACAATCTGATTCTTGGATACCAAGAAGAAAAGCTAAACCTCATGTTAGGCGTGCTTGATAAAAACTATCTGTTGAACACAGATGCTGATCCTGATGCATAATATATACCAGTCAACATGAAAGGGAGGTATGTAAAGATGTATCATCGGCCTTACGATCAGTATAGTAATTACTATCATCCCAATTTTAATAATGGAATAAATGAACAATCCTACCAACCATTCAACCAACCATTCAACCAACCACCACACCAATCATCTTATTCTATTCCACCAACTAACGCAGCATACCAACCAAACCAGTTTCAAACACCATATGAATTTTTTTCGAAACCACAGCAACCTGCAAACTGGCCGGAGTATATGCAACCAAACTATTCAGTAAACACGCAACAACCATCAAGTGTAGAAACAGGGAACAATATAAACGGGTTTTCCCAAAAAGGGGAAACGCAACTGGACCTTGATAAAGTACTGTCCACGGTTGGTCAAATTGCCAATACTTATCACCAAGTATCCCCAATTGTAAAACAGTTTGGAAGCGTAATGAAGCTTTTTAGGTAGCCAGTATAAAAATTGTCCTTTCTCTAAAAAGATCGTTGGAAAATATATGAACAGAAGGAATTATTAAAATTCGTTTTATAAAAAAAACGGTAATACTTTGTATTATTAAGGGTAAAAGAAGGGTAGATGCGGAAAAAAGAGGAGAATTTTTATGATAGGATGTTTAGTCGTACATGGATATACTGGGGGACCTTATGAAGTAGAGCCATTAGTAAATTACTTGCATGAACATACCGATTGGCATATTGAAGTGCCAACACTGCCAGGGCATGGAAGGCAGCTTGATTTAAAAGGAAAATCTCACAAGAACTGGATAAGCGCAGCAGAAGAAGCACTAAAGGGTTTAATGGAAAAGTACGACCGCATTTATGTCATCGGGTTTTCAATGGGTGGCATGATTTCTGCTTATCTGGCTGCCAAGTATAAAGTAGACAAGCTTGTCCTACTGGCTCCCGCAGGGAAATATTTATCTTTCAAGCAAATTGCCGTGGATGCAGGTGGGTTTGTTGCAGATGGCGTAAGAGGAAAGTTAGGGAGTAACAAGTTATATAACCACTACCGTAACAAATTAGGACGGGTCCCATTTAAAGCAAACTTGGAGTTCTTGAAATTAGTTAAGTTTACCAGAGGATACTTAAAAAAAGTTGAATCCGAAGTCCTCATTGCCCAAGGTCAGATGGATGGGATGGTTCCATATAAAACTGCTTATTATCTAGATAAAGAAATCACCTCAGAAAGGAAAGAGGTAGTGTTTTTTGAACGCTCCCGACACCTTATTTGTCTAGGAGACGATAGAGAGACCTTGAATAGTATGGTACTTCAGTTTCTAATCAAATAAAAGACAAAAGAAAAACGAGACAGCCATCTGCCTCGTTTATTATTTTACATTAGGAAAGTATAAAATCTTAGCTAGGAAGGCAATTACAATGCAGTTAAAATTTTAATGTTCCAAGTATAAGAAAAACGTCTACCTTCGCTAAAAGACGAGCGAATGCATTTTTCTAATCGGTCTTATTTATCCTTAAAGAAGGAAATAACCAGCGCTCCTTCACCACCGTATGTGGAAATAAGTGGGCCGGCTTCTGTCAAATAAGCATCTTTAAATGGATGAGCATTTCGGATATCCTCTAATACACTTTTGGCACGACTTTCTGCTTTGCAATGTGTCATCGAAATAACCTTGTTCTCCACCGTTTTAGTATACTCCCCGATTTGCTCAATAAATCGACGAATCGATTTTTTGTCACCACGGACTTTTTCTGAAACTTCAATGGATCCTTCTTCACTTGCTTTCATTAATAATTTTATATTAAGCGTCTTAGCAATGGTTCCTTTTACTTTATCCAGCCTTCCACCTAATACCAGGTTATCTAAAGTTTTTAATATAAATAAGGTAGTGGTCTGTTCTACTCGTTCTTCCAGATGCCTTGTTAACTCTGAAATGCTATAGCCTTCCTCAAGCTTTACTTTAGCTTCATGTAAAAGTAGAGATATACCACAGGAGGCGGTCTTCGTGTTTATTACCTCTATTTTTCGCTGTGGTTCTTCTTCGAGCAGCAAATCTTTACCAGCCACTGCATTATCATAGGTACTGCTTAGACCTTTGGAGAGGCTTAGCATTAATATGGGCTGTGCTGGGTCGACTTGCTTATATGCTTCATAAAAGTCATGTGGACTAGGGGCAGCAGAGCGTGGGAGCTCATGGTCTTCTTTAATTTTTCTATAAAAATCATTAATATCCAATTCTGTGCCCGTTTTATATTGTCCATCGGAAAAGTGTAAATAAAGGGGAACAATGATTAGATCCAGGTTGTCATGGAGGCGTTGTGGAATATCCGCTCCTCCGTCAGTCATTAATTGAACGTTCATGAGATCACCCGTTTCTTAAAAGTAAGGTACTGCAATTATAGCAGTTGGTTCCTATGATTTATACTCACATAAGAGGTTATTTACGCTCTTTTTGTGCGATTGTCACAGAAGATTTCCTTGACGTACTTAATATAAATAGAAATAAACCAAAGATAACGATGGTCCCTCCTAGTAATTGAGAGCCTGTCACCTTTTCATCAAGTAATAAATAAGCCAAAATAGTTGCCCCGACTGGTTCGAACACAATGCCCATTGAAATAGTAGAAGTGCTTAACCACTTTAATGCCCAATTAAATAGGGTATGGCCAAAGAATGTCGGTACAATGGCCAAGGCAAGAAATAAACCCCAGTGGTTGGCTGGGTATCCGAAAAAGGGGTTCTGAACCGCGAGATTATAAAGTAACAGTGTTATGGAGCTAGCCCCATAGACAAGAAAGGTGTAAGTCATTAAGGAAACGTTTCTTCTGACACGTTGCCCAAATAAAAAGTACACGGTTACAGTGATAGCCCCAAATAATGCGAGAATATCGCCAAGCAAAGCCATGCCACTTATTTGAAAATCACCCCAGCTAATAATGAAACTTCCGAGCAGGGCGATGAGCATACTGATAACCGCTCCTGGAGAGAATCTTTCTTTAAAAAAGAAATAGGTCCCGAGAAAAGCAAATATTGGCTGTAACGTCACTAGCACTACAGAACTTGCTACAGAGGTATAGTTAAGCGACTCAAACCACAAAATAAAATGGAGAGCGAGAAAGATGCCTGCCAGTATGGAAAAGAGCCAATCACGCTTTTCGACATTTCGAAATTCATTTCGGTACTTTAATAAAACGACGGGACTCATAATTATGACGGCAAACAAAAGGCGATAGTTTGCAATGATTGCAGCTGGTGCTTGATCTGCCAATTTAACCAATACAGCTGATGTCGAAACAGAAATGACACCGATTACCACGGCGGCATATGGGTTGAATGGGGGAAGACGCATCTTAACCCTCCCTAACTTATTAAGAGTACTTACATGACAAGCTTTTCTTTATGTTCTAATTATTCTACCACGGTCCTTGTAAAAAATCACATCTGCAAATTAGTATCATGATAAATAATATGTTATGATTGTATTTGCATGAGTTTTCGAGTGAGGCCTCTTACCAGAAATTGGTGATGCCTTTTTTGTACTTTAGGGAAAGTATAAAATTAATGATACTTTTAAATCGAATTTAAAATATAATGTGAGAAATTTCCTTCATATAGCCGTCGCAGTGAGATTGGAACGTTTGCTGTTTTAAAAATGCGGGTAGATTATTTTCAAACTAAAGTATAAGAAAAATCCAAGGCCTCTTTGACGAATAAATTTTTAAAGAAAAAGGAGTAGAGGAATAGGTGACAACATTTAATGAAATAGGCATTTCCAGTCCTATCATGAAAGCATTAGAAAAAATGGGTTTTGAAGAAGCAACACCAATACAGGCGGAGACCATTCCACTTGCAATGCAAGGGAACGATGTAATTGGACAAGCCCAAACAGGTACAGGTAAAACAGCAGCGTTTGGTATTCCAATGATCGAGAAAATTGATTCCAAACAACGCAAAATTCAAGGGCTAGTAGTAGCGCCAACACGTGAATTAGCTATCCAGGTAGCAGAGGAACTAAATCGTCTTAGTAAATTTAAAGGAGTACGAGCTTTAGCTATTTATGGCGGATCCCCTATGGATAGACAAATTCGTGCGCTTAAAGACGGTCCGCAAATCGTTGTTGCGACACCAGGTAGACTGCTTGACCATATGAGAAGAAAAACAATCCGTATTAATATGGTACAGACTGCTATTTTGGATGAAGCAGATGAAATGCTTAACATGGGCTTCATTGATGATATCCGTGATATTTTGAAAGGTATACCTGAAGAGAGACAAACATTGCTTTTCTCAGCGACAATGCCGAAAGAAATCCGTGATATTGCAACAAACTTAATGAGCGACCCAAAAGAAGTTAAAGTAAAAGCTAAAGAAATGACTGTAGAGAACATTGATCAATTCTTTATCGAAATACCTGAGAAATTTAAATTTGATACACTGAACAATCACTTAGATATCAACGCACCTGAGTTAGCTATTGTGTTTAGCCGTACGAAGAAGCGTGTGGACGAAATTACTGAAGGATTACAGGCAAGAGGTTATCGTGCTGAGGGAATCCATGGTGACTTAACACAAGGTAAACGTATGTCCGTATTGAACAAGTTCAAAGGTGGACGTGTAGATGTGCTTGTTGCAACAGATGTAGCAGCACGTGGACTAGATATCTCTGGTGTTACCCATGTATATAACTTTGACATTCCACAGGATCCTGAAAGCTATGTCCACAGAATTGGACGTACAGGGCGTGCAGGTAGAACAGGTGAAGCTATCTCCTTCGTTACACCGAGAGAGATGTCGCACCTGCAATTAATCGAAAAAACTACCAAAAGCAAAATGAAACGTCTGACTCCACCGACTAATCATGATGCTCAAAAAGGGCAACAGCAGGTTACTGTTGAAAACATCTTAAAAACAATTGAAGAAAAAGACCTGAAAACATATCATGAAGCAGCTAACACGTTGTTACAAGAACATGATTCGATGTCAGTTATAGCTGCAGCACTGAAACTTATGACGAAGGAAAGACGTGATACACCAGTACGTATTTCATCAGTCGCTCCTATCAGTGTTAAAAAAGCACAGAGTTCAAATGATCGTCGTTCGAATAACAAACGTTTCTACGGGAAACGCAACCAAGGTGGCGGTGGCCGCAGCCAAGGTGGAAGAAACAACCGTAAAGGGAATTACCAAAAACGCGGAAATCGCGACTAAGTAACAATGAAAAAAGGTTACACCTCATTTTTAAGGGTGTAACCTTTTTTTAGTTCCAAAGCTATTTTAAAATATACGACTTAGCAAACCAAGTAGAGCGAGTACAACTATGACAATCCAGAATGCATTCTTTTTCACCTTCGAAGGGACACGCTTTTTCTTCCATCTGTTTGGATCAAATTGTACCCCATCATCGTCACGATAGCGACGCTCCCACGGTGAATATGGATTCGTTCGTCGAAGGACTAGTGGTGCGATTACAAATCCGCCGATAAATCCAAATATATGGGCATACACATTAATGTTAGGCCGGAGAAACGTCATTATTAAGCCAATTACAATGATAACTGTAATCATTTGAGAACTTTGGTAATCCAGTAAATGCTTGCGAAAAAATCTCATGAAAATATAGATTCCAAACAACCCAAAGACAGCTCCTGAGGCGCCAACGTGTGTATAGATCGCATGTCCAAAAATAAAGCTAGCAATATTGGCGACAATCCCGGCCCCAACATAGGCAAGGATAAATTTCGTCTTGCCAAGCATTTGTTCAAGCGCTGGTCCAAATAGGACGAGAGAAAACGAGTTGAACAACATATGCATTAAACCAGCATGGAAAAACATTGGGGTGATAAGTCTCCAATACTCGCCCTGGGCAATATGGTAGTTGCTTCCGGCCCCGAGTTGATAAAGGGTATTACCGATTGGCAACATAAGAAAATCTTGAATTAACCATAATACGATATGAATAATTATGATAGTAGAAACGACAGGGTAGAATTTGATGAATTCTGTAACACTTCGTTCATTTCGTATAAACATGACGTCCTCCTCATTTATAATTAAAACGTTAGGTAACTTTGCAGGTAGGGTATTATTATAGTGTAGTAATATATAAACGATCATATGACCATTAATAGCGTACTAAAATACTGGATGAATGTGCAACAATAAGGCTTTTATAGGTGAAAGGAAAGAAAGCAGATGATTAAAGGCATTGGAATAGATCTAATTGAACTAGACCGGATAGCAGAAAGCTTGCAAAAAGGTGACCGGCTTGCAAAAAGGGTGTTAACCAATAAGGAACTGGATATTTTTAATTCCCTTCCAACTGATCCAAGAAGGGTTGAATTCCTTGCAGGTAGATTTGCAGCCAAGGAGGCTTTTGCAAAAGCAACGGGCACAGGTATCGGCAAATTAAGCTTCCATGATATGGAGGTACTGCCCCAACAAAGTGGTGCTCCTTCCTTTCATGCACCTGGGTATAGCCAAGATAAAATATTTATTTCGATTACACATAGCAGGGATTATGCCGCCGCTCAGGTAGTTATCGAAGCGGATAACGACATGCATAATTGATAAGGTTGTCTCATATATTTTAGTGCGGGTAGGAGGGAACAGTTTTGTATATTGTCACCGCAAAAGAAATGTACGATATTGACCAGTTTTCGATGGACAGGGTAGAGATGGATGGCAGCATGTTAATGGAAAACGCAGGTAGAGAAATAGCCCAGAGAGTAAGTGCCATGATTAATTTTGAGCAGGCCTTATGCATCTTGGTTGGCTCAGGTAATAATGGCGGGGATGGTTTCGTTATTGCCAGAACATTGCTTAATATGGGGTATAAAGTTACTGTACTTCAGGTTGTAGAGGATAAGAAAATTGTAGGACATGCAGCATACCATAAGCGTCTCTATCTGAAATGTGACGGCATCTTGAAGCAACTGAACGAGATTAACGATGTTCAGGAAGAGCTTAATAAAGAGGACGTTATCGTGGATGCCATTATCGGAATTGGAGTGAAGGGCGATTTAAGAGAGCCACTGTACTCTCTTGTTAATCAAATTAACCGATTGGATAATCTAGTCCTATCAGTAGATATTCCATCAGGTTTACCAACTGATGAGGGAGTAGCAGATTTTACTGCTGTACAAGCTGATCACACTTTTGTGATAGGTGCCATTAAGCAAACGGCCTTTATTCAACATACCGCTCCGAGTTACGGAAAGTGGGAATGTATCTCCATCGGTTTTCCGCAAGCGGCCTTTAAACAATTGGAAATGGAACGGAAAGTATGGACAAAAGCGGCATTTCAACGTACATTTCCCGAAAGAAGTGAATACGATCATAAAGGGGATCATGGCAAAGGCTTGGTTATCGGGGGATCCTCGAATATGCCTGGAGCATTAGGTCTTACCACGCGTGCAGCACTGCGTTCGGGTGCAGGGCTGGTAACTGCAGCTACCACGGATAGCGTAATTCAACGTATTGCTTCCTTTTGTCCAGAGGCTACTTTCGTTACAGTTCCCGAGATAAATGGCCATCTTAAATATGGGAATGATATAGACTATAAGGGATTTGATGCATTGGCAATAGGCATTGGTCTGGGACGTGAAGCAGCTTCTCGTCCTGTGATTAGACATGCAGCTGCTGCAAAAATCCCGCTCATCATTGATGGAGATGGACTTACCCATTTAAAGGCCGATCTTGAAGTGCTTGATGAGAGAGAAGAGCCCGTTATCCTGACACCACATCCAGGTGAAATGGCAATGCTTCTTGATCTATCTGTAAAGGATGTATTGATGCGACCTTTTCATTACGCTAAAAAGTTTGCTACTGATCATGGCGTCTACGTTGTTCTTAAAGGAGCCTTTACGGTTATTACCGACCCTAATGGAAAACAGGCGGTGAATACCACCGGAAACGCCGGACTTGCAAAAGGCGGGAGTGGGGACGTGCTAACGGGAATCATATTAGCGATGATCATGCAGAAACAGTCTATATTTGAAGGGCTTTGCAATGCCTGTTTTGTACATGGTAAATCCGCGGATTTGTTAATACAAGAGTCGCACTCCCAGCATGACTTGCTTGCTTCTGATGTTATTGAAGGACTTTCACTGGTATATCGTACATTCTGATGATCTTGTGACAATGGTTCCCTAATGTTTCTACTGAGACAAGGGAGATATGATGTCAATGAAAAGAATGCTAGGTATTTTAATTGTTATGGCAGGATTTGTATTTTTACTGGCAGCCTGTGGGGAAAAGACCCAGGAGGATGTACTTGCTGATTTAGAAGATACGATGAACGAAATGGAAGGCTATAAAGCAAATGCTGAAATGAGTATGAATACAGGACAGGAAGATCAAAAATTTGCAATTGATATTTGGCATAAAAAAGATGACTTGTTCAGAGTAGCGTTAACGAACGATATGGACGAAAAAGGAAGTCAGGTCATTTTAAAAAATAAAGATGGTGTATTTGTACTAACTCCAGCTTTAAAGAAAAACTTTAAATTTCAATCTGATTGGCCTGAAAACAGTAGTCAACCATATTTATATCAATCACTTGTAAATGATATCAAAAAAGACAAAGAAGCAGAATTTGAATCAACCGACACTCACTATATTTTTAAAACAAAAACGAACTATCAAAGCAATAACAATCTTCCATATCAGGAGATCCATTTTGATAAAAAATCTCTAACTCCAGTGGAGGTTAAAGTACTTGATAAAGATAAAAATGCACTAGTTGTAGTGAAATTCTCCAGTTTCGAAAAAGATGCTAGCTTTAAAGAGGATGACTTTAGCATGGAAAAGAATATGGCTAGTAACGCAACAGAGGACGAAGCTGTTTCTGGAGAGGTAGAGGACAATGCCCTAACAGTATCTTTACCGACATTTATGGCTGGATCAGAACTGGAGCAGAAAAAGGAGATCGATTTAGAAGATGGACAACGTGCTATTCTAACTTTCTCTGGCGACAAGAATTTTACGCTTGTACAAGAAAAACGAAATGTTGTCCCAACAATGACCTCTCCTCAGGAAGTGAAGGGGGACATCATCAATCTAGGTCACACCGTGGCGGGCTTGTCACACAATAAACTGGAATGGTCCTATAATGGTGTTGATTATATCCTGGCAAGTGATGAATTAACGAAAGAAGAGCTAATCCAAGTGGCACAATCCGTACAAGGTCAAGAAGTGAAATAGAATGAGATTCACAGAAGCAGACTCGTCAACAGGAGAGGGGGTCTGCTTTTTTCTTTGTTCATTGTCAGCTCCATGTGCTTAGTGACTCCTGTAACTTCTAATTAAAGGAGCTTGCAGATTTGAAGTATTAGTTAGAGCGAAAGATAGCGCATCATAGAGGTGATGATGTGCAAAGCGGGAGTGAAAACAGATCGAAAAGTCCATCATAAAGGTGATGACGTGCAAAGCGGGAGAGAAAACGCGACGAAAAGTCCGTCATAGAGGTGATGACACGCAAAACGAGAGAGAAATCCAGTCAAAAAGTCCATCATCCTCGCCCCCATCCCTCTCACCCACGCAGGCCAACTCCTGGCCTGCCAAACAACCTTAATCCACCTTACAAAAATAGTCCCTCCAAACTTTTCTTATCGTTGACAGGTATGTAAGGAAAGGAAATAATAGAAGGAGATTTTTTACTAGAAGTATGTAAAGGAGGATTTTCAGTTGACTCGGGCTATAATCAGACCCACATGGGCAGAAATAGATTTAGACGCTATTACACATAATATTAAAGCAATGCACGAACGACTGCCTGAAAAAACGAAAATAGTTGCTGTGGTTAAGGCGAATGGGTACGGGCATGGTAGTATACAAATTGCTAAAAAAGCCCTTGACTCAGGTGCCACATCATTGGCGGTAGCCTTGCTCGAGGAGGCGTTAGAGTTAAGAGAGGCTGGTATTGATGCTCCTATTCTTGTAATGGGATGGGTCCCCCCTGAAGCTGCGGCAATTGCTGCAAAGCATCATATTACCCTGACATTCTTTCAAAAGGATTGGTTGGACCAAGTTAGCAGGATGGAGTTTGATGAAAGATTGCAGCTACATCTAAAGCTTGATACTGGAATGGGAAGAATAGGGATACGTTCAAGTGAAGCATTACACGAGATATTATATGCATTAAATGACAAACCAAGCATATATTTAACAGGAGTGTACACTCATTTCGCAACAGCCGATGCACCAAACCTAACCTATTTTCATAAGCAAAAAGAAAAATTTGAGAGAATGCTCTCCGAACTGAGGGAACAGTGGTCAGGCGAGGTAACCGTTCATATTGGGAACAGTGCAAGTGCAATTCGTTTACCAGGGGACATGTATGATTTTGTTCGTTATGGTATATCTATGTACGGTTTGTACCCGTCCCAGCCAGTTAAGGAAGAGCAGGCAATAAACCTGAAACAGGCTTTCTCGCTCCACAGCAGGTTGGCTCATGTAAAGCAAATTGAAGCTGGAGATGCAATTAGTTACGGTTTAACGTACAAGGCTGAAAAGACAGAATGGATTGGAACGATACCTATTGGGTATGGAGATGGCTGGATTCGCAAACTTCAAGGTTTTTCCGTGCTTGTAGATGGAAAAAGGATGCCCATTGTCGGTAGAATTTGTATGGATCAAACAATGATTCGGCTGGATCAGGATTATCCTGTGGGGACCAAAGTAACGTTGCTTGGATCCCAGAATGGCTCATTTATTAATATTGATGAAGCAGCAGCCTATGTAGATACCATTAGTTACGAGATTCCCTGTTTACTTAATGAGAGAATTCCACGCATTTACAAAGGCGGGTAAAAATGTCCAACCAATGCTTTATACCACAATTTTATAATATTAAACGACAAAACAAGCGAATTTAATTAATTTTTTTCAAGAACCCTTTGCAAACGCCCAGATTCAATGATATCATTAAAAAGAATTTGATTATGTTCGTTCAACAGTTGGCGGAGGTGCATGGTTTTGTCAGAGAGTTTACAAGAAGTCTTGGTAAAGATACCTAAAAACCTGTTAAATGAGGTGGATGGATTAATGAAACATGAAAATAGTGATTTGAGCGATTTCATCTGTCAGGCAACAAGAAACTTTTTAGAGCATAAGAGAGATGAACACATTCAGCAATTTCATGAAACAATGCAACGAGGCTATGAAGAAATGGGCCGCATTAATCTAACAATTGCTTCGGAAGCTTTTCAAGCTGAAGAGGAGGCTGAAAACACCTTAGAGCGCTCTGTGATCGGGGTGTAAACGTTGATCGTTCAAAGAGGCGAAGTATACTTCGCTGACTTATCCCCTGTGGTTGGATCAGAGCAGGGAGGCGTCCGCCCAGTATTGATCCTACAAAATGATATAGGAAATCGGTTTAGTCCAACTGTAATTGTTGCTGCAATTACAGCACAAATTCAGAAAGCTAAGTTGCCAACACACGTTGAGATCAACGCAAAGCGCTACGGATTTGACCGCAATTCTGTCATATTGCTAGAACAAATACGTACGTTAGATAAGCAGCGGCTTACGGATAAAATAACAAAGCTCGACAACGAAATGATGAAAAAAATTGATCAGGCATTAGAAATTAGCCTTGGTTTAAAAGATATGTACGGCCAATAGAAATACCCTTGTTTAAAGTGACAAGGGTATTTTTTAATGGGTAAAAATAGACAAGCTGACATAGACTACGGATTAATCAAGCACATGATCCAGCAATCAACTAAGTTAGGATCCGGACGAAGGGTTATGGCTTAATAGAATGGAATTGGTTGTGTTACAATAAAACAGAAAATGTAATCATGCACGATATTTTGATATATTTGCACAAGATTCGCATGAATATAATAGGACTGGTTTAAGATAAAATGGAAAATGGGGGGAAAAGGATGGATCAGAAATTTAAACAAACAGCTATTGAAAATAGTGATTCAATAGTACAAATGTGGATGGAAGAAATTAATTCAATAAAAGACGGCAACTATACTGCCAGTATATCAGACGAACTATTTGAAAGTACGAACAGGGAATTCGTAAATGTTATCTTTACGAGTATTAAAAGCCAAGGATCAACCAAGGTTGTGGAAGACTTTTCTGAAAAAATTATTAACCTTGGATGGCCCCTCAGTTACATAACGGACGGATTACAGGTTTTTCGCAGAGTGACAATTGATTATATCCTGGGACAATCGGAGAAAATAGATTCCTCTTATATATCTGACGTCATTAAAAGTGTGGATGCATGGGTGGAGCCGATAATTCGTCAATTGGTAAACGAGTATTCAGGAAGCTGGGAGCATATTGTTTCATTGCAACGAGTAGCTCTACAAGAGTTATCTGCCCCTCTTATTCCGGTAATGGACCGAATTACAGTGATGCCGTTGATTGGTACAATTGATACAGAACGTGCGAAACTAATCATGGAGAACCTTCTTGAAGGTGTCATTAAGCATAACTCTGAGGTAGTACTCATTGATATAACGGGTGTTCCAGTTGTAGATACCATGGTTGCGCACCATATCATTCAGGCAGCTGAAGCTGTCCGACTTATTGGATCAACCTGTATTCTTGTTGGGATTCGCCCGGAAATTGCCCAGACGATTGTAAATCTTGGTATTGATCTAGGGAAATTCCCGACGAAAAGCTCGTTGAAAAAAGGCTTTACTAAAGCGTTAGAAATCACGGGAAGAGAAGTTATTGAACATGAAAGAACAGAAGAGAATGTAGAAAAGCTTATTGATTCTTTAAAAGGGGAGTGAAATCATGCGTATACCGATATTGAAATTGCATAATTATCTGCTGATTTCTATTCAAACAGAAATTGATGATAATACTGCAATCCAATTTCAGGAAGACCTATTAAGCAAGATTCATCAGAGTGGAGCAACGGGGGTTGTGATTGACCTCACTTCGGTTGATATTATAGACTCCTTTATTGCTAAAGTACTGGGCGATGTTGTGACGATGTCAGACCTAATGGGGGCGAAAGTAGTTCTTACAGGAATTCAGCCAGCGGTTGCCATGACGCTAATTGATTTAGGTATTCATTTGAAAAATGTCCCAACGGCACTGGATTTGGAACAAGGTTTAATTAAACTCTACCAGGAACTGGGGGAATAATGAATGAATCCCCAATCTTGTGTAAATATACAAAAAGAGTGGGATATTGTTGGGGCAAGGCAACTCGGCAGGGATATAGCCAGAAAAATTGGCTTTGGTACTGTTGATCAGGCAAGAATTGCTACGGCAATATCAGAATTAGCTCGAAATATATACTTATATGCCGAAACTGGGCAAATTTGTTTTGAAGTAATTGATAATATGGATCATAAAGGCATCTCTATGGTTGCAATAGACAATGGTCCTGGGATTGATGATGTCAGCAAGGTGATGGAAGATGGTTATTCAACCTCCGGTGGCCTAGGAGCAGGTCTTCCAGGTGTAAAACGATTAATGGATGATTTTGATCTACAGTCGGAAGCAGGTAAGGGTACAAGAATAAAAGCTGTAAAATGGGTAAGATAAAGTATTGAAGTAAGATGGCAGGATTTTTATTCTATATGAGAAACAGAGGTGTGTGCAGCGTATTAGTGGTACACACTTCTTCTCATTAGTCTGCAGTGATTATACGAGGGGGGGATATAGTGGACGACATGATAAAAGTAGACGCAGCTAATTACAAGGACCTCATGAAACATTATATTGAAACACAGGACGAGCAATCTCTATATGGTGTAGAGCAGGTGAGTAAAACATTCATTAAAAATAATATACTCCCTGAAGAGATTGTTAACCTCCATATACAGGCGTTGGCAGAACTATATCCTAATATGCTTGAAGACTTCCAGCATTCGATGGATTTCCTTCTCGAAGCAATGATTGCTTATGGAATGGCGCACCAAGAGTATCAGACGTTAAGGGAGAAACAAAATGAACTTAAATCTGAAATTTCGGTTGCTGCAAGTATGCAAAAAACATTGCTGGGGACGACAAAGCCTACTATTGAAGGGCTTGATATTGGTGTGATAAGCGTTCCTGCCCATCAGATGAATGGGGATTACCATCACTTTGTAAAAGGAAAAGATGGTTCACTTGGTATTGCGGTTGCAGATGTAATTGGGAAGGGAATTCCAGCAGCGCTCTGCATGTCCATGATTAAGTATGCAATGGATAGTTATCCTGAGGAATCCATGACACCTAAGGCTATTCTGAAGAACCTTAATCGTGTAGTGGAACGAAATGTGGATCCGAGTATGTTTATTACCATGTTTTATGCTCAGTATCTTCCTACAGAAAATTTATTGCAGTATTCATCTGCTGGTCATGAGCCTGGTTATTATTATAATGCTTCCGCAGATTCCTTTACCGAAATTGAATCAAAAGGGCTTGTTCTTGGGGTATCACCAGCAACAGAGTACAACCAGTATGAATTGAAAGTGGATAAAGGTGACATGATCATCCTCTTGACAGATGGCGTAACGGAATGTAGGGATGGCGAAAGGTTTATCGAAAGTGAAGAGATTCTTGATGTCATTAAGCAATATTCCCATTTACCTTCCCAGGAAATGGTTACACAAGTATATAAGCACTTTGAGAAACTTCAGGAATTTGAACTAAGGGATGACTTTACTCTACTTATTTTAAAAAGAGAAGTTTAATTTTCTAGAAAAAGGGTAAATAAAGTGTAATGTAATAAATTAAGGCTGGGATGTTAATCTTTTGAGATTAATCATCCGTACATAACCAGGCCGATTTCTAGGAGGAGCTTATGAATTTAGTTATCGATGTAGTCGAAGAAAATAATAAATCAGTTGTGAACCTTTCAGGAGAAATTGATGCATATACAGCACCGAATCTAAAGGAATCGCTTCTACCCTTAACCCAAAAAGAGGGAAATACAGTAGAAGTAGACCTTGGGAATGTAAATTACATGGATAGTACAGGCTTAGGTGTTTTTATTAGTGCACTAAAATCAACTAAAGAGAATGGTAGCGAAATGAAGCTCGTTAATATACAGGACCGTGTGTTACGCTTGTTCAAGATTACGGGGTTAGATGAAATTATGGATTTAAATTCAACAATTCGGGGTGTGAAGGAGTAATGGAGAGATTTGACTTTATAGAGATGAAGGTTCCTGCGAAGCCAGAGTATGTAGGTGTCATTCGTTTAAGTATTTCAGGTATAGCGAATCGTATGGGTTTTTCCTATGAGGATATTGAAGATTTAAAGGTAGCCATATCTGAAGCAATCACAAACGCTGTAACACATGCTTACCATGAAAATGACGAAGGGGAAGTGACAGTAGGCTTTGCAGTCTACGAGGATCGCCTTGAAGTAATGGTTGCAGATCACGGTGGTAGCTTTGATCTAAATGAAATAAAAGATGGTATTGGCCCATACAAAAACACAGAGTCCGTGGAAAACCTTCGTGAAGGTGGTTTCGGTCTGTTTCTAATAAATACATTAATGGACAAAGTTCAGATTAACAATAACTATGGTGTTATTATTCTGATGACAAAGTATCTAAACGAAACAGAGGTGGACTTAGATGACGACCAAATCTCAACCACACAATAGCGGACGAGATGAGGTTTACCAATGGATAGAGTTTCTGCAAAAAGAACCAAAAGATGAAGTAATCCAGGAAAAGATTGTTTTAACCTATACAGATCTTGTGGAGTCTATTGCAAGGAAGTATTCTAAAAACAGCACGATTCACGAAGACTTGGTACAAGTAGGTATGATAGGTTTGCTAGCTGCTGTTAGAAGATATGATCCAACCTTTGGTAAATCATTTGAGTCTTTTGCTATACCAACCATAATTGGTGAAATTAAGCGTTTTATACGGGATAAAACATGGAGTGTCCATGTACCGAGAAGAATTAAGGAACTTGGACCAAAGATTAAAAAAGCGGTCGATGAACTTACTACAAATACGCAAAAATCCCCGACAGTAAGAGAAATAGCTGACTATCTTGAGGTTTCTGAAGAGGATATCCTTGAAACGATGGAGATGGGTAAGAGCTACAAAGCACTCTCAGTCGACCGTAAAATTGAAGCTGATTCAGATGGAAGTACGGTAGCAATTCTTGATTTAGTTGGTAATGAAGAAAGTGGATATAATAACATTGACCAAAAAATGCTGCTCGAAAAAATTCTGCCGATCCTGTCTGAAAGAGAACAACAAATTCTACAATGTACGTATTTTGATAACATGAGCCAAAAGGAAACTGGCGAATTATTGGGAATCTCCCAGATGCATGTCTCCCGCCTTCAGCGACGCTCTTTACGAAAATTAAGAGAAGCAATCCAGGCTGAGAGTACGGAGGTCTTCGATTGAGCGAAAATATAGTGGATGTCTCCGTCTTCCAAAAAGCAAAAAAAGGAAAATATCATTGCGGTGATAGTTACTTTTACAAGGAAACGGAAAAAGAGTTTGTATGTGCGATTGCAGATGGTTTGGGAAGTGGTGAGTTTGCTAAGGAATCATCACAAATTGTAATTGATATCATTCGGAACAATAGTTCCACTAGAATAGAGAACTTAATTGAAAAGTGTAATGAACAGCTACAAGGAAAACGTGGTGTCGTGCTTGGCGTTTTGAAAATTGATTTTAAGTCAGGAACATACTCCTTTTCCTCAATTGGTAACATATGTATTATGACTATTTCAGATGATAAGAAACGGAAGCGAAATATACCGAATGCTGGTTATTTGGCAGGGTATCATCGGCCGTTTAAAGTGGTTCAGGAAACATTGGATAAAAAAATGAACTTTGTCATGTTTTCTGATGGGGTTAGTGATAAAGAACTATCTAAGAAATATTTAACCAATCAGGATGTCACGACAATTACAAAGACTTTTGAGTATATAAGTGAACCGGACAGAGATGATGATACAACTTTGATCGCAATTCGATATGATGCAGATAAAAGGAAGGCAGGCGAGTAAGACAACTGTCTTCCTTTTTCAATTGCCATAAACATACATACGTATAATTTCACGTTCATTATGAAAACCCTACGTAATTTGGTAAACTAGAAATGGTGTGAAGGAGGAGTAACATTGGCTGAAACATATAATCAAGACCTTATTCAATGGGTCTCAAAAGAAGCAAACGTTAATACAACTATCGTAAACAAGGTAATTTCGTTATTAGACGAAGGGAACACCGTACCGTTTATCGCACGTTATCGAAAAGAGATTACCGGCGGTTTAGACGAGGTGCAAATTAAAACTGTTCAAGACAAATGGGCGTATGCTGTGAATCTTTCAGATCGAAAAGAGGAAGTACTACGAATAATCGAAGAACAGGGTAAGCTTACAGAAGAGCTTCGTAAAGAAATTACACAAGCAACACAATTACAACGTGTAGAGGATCTTTACAGACCATACAAACAAAAGAGAAGAACGAAGGCTACGATAGCGAAGGAAAAAGGGCTTGAACCACTCGCTATTGCTATTTGGAAGCAAGAAAATATGGACGCCTTGAAAGAAGTCGACCAATATATTTCGGAAGAGAATGATGTACATACAGTGGATGATGTACTGGCAGGTGCAAATGATATTGTGGCTGAATGGATTTCAGATGACCCAGAATACCGTGACCACCTCCGTGAGGAAACTTTCAAGCGGGGCACTGTTCAATCAAAAGTAAAAAATGCGGAGTTGGATGAAAAACAAGTCTTCCAGATGTATTACGATTATAATGAAGCGGTGAGGTCCATGGTGTCACACCGAATTCTTGCATTGAATCGTGGAGAAAAGGAAGGGATTTTAAAGGTAGCAATTGAAACTCCGATAGAGGGGATCACTCGTTATCTTCAGGAGCAAGTTATTCGTCGTTCTACAATAGGCGAGGTTAGAGAGGTTCTTGAACGTGCTATTGATGATAGCTACAAGCGTCTTATCCAGCCATCAATTGAAAGGGAAATTCGCAATGCTTTATCAGAAAAAGCAGAGGATCAAGCCATTGATGTATTTTCTAAAAACCTAAAAAATCTACTGCTACAGCCACCTTTAAAAGGGAAAACCATTCTTGGGGTGGATCCAGCTTTTCGTACTGGTTGTAAGCTAGCAATTGTGGATGAAACAGGCAAGGTGCATGAGGTTAGTGTCATGTACCCGACAGCACCTAAAAATGATGTTAAGGGTGCAGAGAAACTCATGCTCTCATTTATTAAAAAATATCCAATTGAACTCATTGCGATCGGAAACGGCACAGCTTCAAGAGAGACGGAGCAATTTGTTGCAAATGTAATTTCAGAAAATCAACTGGATATTCCATATATCATTGTGAACGAAGCGGGTGCAAGTGTATATTCGGCGTCTGAACTTGCCAGAGAAGAATTTCCTGATTTACAGGTGGAAGAGAGAAGTGCTGCTTCCATAGCGAGACGTGTTCAGGACCCATTGGCAGAGCTTGTTAAAATTGATCCAAAGTCTATCGGTGTTGGCCAATATCAACATGATGTTAGCCAGAAATCCTTGAACGAGTCATTATCGTTTGTTGTGGAGACAGCCGTAAACCAAGTTGGTGTAAATGTGAATACGGCATCAGCTTCCCTTTTGCAATATGTAGCAGGTCTTAGTAAGACAGTTGCTAATAACATCGTCAAGCAGCGGAACGATCAAGGGAAATTTGTAAACCGCAAACAGCTTAAGAAGATTCCGAGGCTTGGTGCTAAAACCTATGAGCAAGGAATAGGATTCCTACGCATAGTCGACGGAGACCACCCGCTCGATCGTACACCGATTCACCCGGAAAGTTATCCGCAAGTAGAAGAATTATTAAAATTGGTAGACAGTAGCATGGAAGATATCGGTACAGAGCAGCTTCGTACCAAGCTTGCTAATGTAGACAATGCTACTATTGCCGAGCAATTAGGTATTGGAAAGCCAACACTAGTGGATATCATGAATGCCTTAAGCAGACCGGAACGTGACCCACGTGACGATTTTCCACAGCCTTTACTTAAGAAAAATGTTCTTTCGTTAGAGGATCTGAAACCTGGAATGGAAATGCAAGGAACAGTCCGTAATGTTGTAGATTTTGGAGTGTTTGTTGATATTGGAGTGAAACAGGATGGCCTAGTCCATATCTCAAAAATGGCAAACAAGTTTGTCAAACACCCAATGGATATCGCTTCTGTTGGAGATGTGGTTACGGTTTGGGTAGAGCAAGTAGATAGTGATAAAGGTAGGATTGCCTTAACTATGATAGAAGGATGAGAAAAAGCCGGATAACTCTTTGAAGAGTTATCCGGCTTTTTTGTGTGTAGTAGGCTGATGAAAAAGTAGTACTTACTCTTTTCAGCTAATTAACGTACGCTTTCTGGAACAGCTAGTCCAAGGCCTTGTGCGATTCTTTCGCCCCATTCAGGATCAGCTTTATAGAAATGCTCAATTTGACGCAGCTTAATTTCTTCTTTTTCTACTGGCTCCATGTGACCAACAAACGCTTTGATAAGACGATCTTTTTCATCAGCACTCATTAAGCGGTAAAGGTCGCCTGCCTGAGTGTAATGATCTTCACTATCATAAGGTACACTGTCAGCTTGGCCATGTACTTCAAATGGAGTAGTTTTAGCTGTGATATCTTCGGCAGGGCCATTTTGGCTGTTTGGTTGGTAGTTAGGTGTGCTTCCACCATTACCGTTTACACTCATAAAGCCATCACGTTGATAGTTGTTTACTTCATTTTTTGGACGGTTAATTGGAATTTGGTGATGGTTGCCACCAAGACGGTAACGATGCGCATCAGAATATCCAAATAAACGACCTTGAAGCATTTTATCAGGTGAAGCTTCAATTCCTGGTACAAATTGACCCGGAGAGAATGCAGCCTGTTCTACTTCTGCAAAGTAGTTTTCAGGATTGCGATTTAATACCATGCGGCCAACTTCGATACGTGGGTAATCTTTCTTAGACCAAACCTTTGTAACATCGAATGGATCCCATTTATAATCTTTGGCATCTTCTTCAGGCATGATCTGTACATATAATTTCCAAGCAGGGAAATCTTCATTTTTAATTGCGTTAAAGAGATCCTCTGTATGGTAATCAGGGTTTTCCCCAGCAAGTTTATCAGCAAGGTCAACATCTAAGCCTTTTACACCTTGTTCACTAATGAAGTGGTATTTTACCCAGAAAACTTCTCCTTGAGCATTTACCCATTTAAATGTATGACTACCATACCCGTTCATATGACGCAGTGTAGCAGGAAGACCTCTATCACCATGTAGGTACGTAATTTGATGTAATGATTCTGGTGATAATGACCAGAAGTCCCACACCATATTTGGATCTTTTAGATGTGTCTGTGGATGACGCTTTTGTGTATGGATAAAGTCAGGAAACTTAATCGCATCGCGAATGAAGAAGATAGGAGTATTGTTACCTACTAAATCATAATTCCCTTCTTCTGTGTAAAATTTAACTGCAAAGCCACGTGGGTCACGGACGGTATCCGCTGAGCCAAGTTCCCCTGCAACAGTAGAAAAACGAATAAACATATCTGTGCGTTTTCCTGCTTCGCTTAGGAAATCTGCCTTTGTATATTTAGAAATTTCATCATTTGTCACTTCAAAGTAGCCATGTGCTCCAGCGCCCTTAGCGTGAACGACACGCTCAGGTATACGTTCTCTATTAAAATGTGCAAGTTTCTCAAGTAAATGGAAATCCTGGAGTAAAGTTGGTCCATTATGACCAGCTGTTACTGAATTCTGGTTGTCGCCAACGGGAGCCCCGGCAGCAGTAGTAATACGGTTATTATTATTACTCAATGTTTATTCCCCTCTCTAAACTAAAATTAGACTTTCTACGTTTTATTATAATATAAACCAGATAAAAATCAATATTTAATTAAAATTATTTTAAATAACAACCACAAAACGCGCTTTAAACTTATTTAACCACCTTTAATATGTTAAAATAAGAGTATTGTGCAATAGAGAATGAGATAAAGGAAATGAAAATGATGACAGAAAATGAACTATATAAATTAGTAGAAGAATTATCTAGAAGGTTCTTTAATCGTACGTTTCTGGATGATGTTTGTTTTAATAATAGATTGCGAACAACAGGGGGGCGATACATTCCGGCGAAGAGGGTGATAGAGCTGAACCCTAAATATCTCGAGGCAGATATGGAAGAATTTAAAGGAATTATAAAACATGAACTTTGTCACTACTTTCTTCATATAGATGGAAAAGGATATAAACATGGAGATGCAGATTTTAAACAGTTGTTGAAAGAAACTGGATCCCCTAGGTATTGTAGTCCTTTGCCTACTCAAAAATTAGAATACAATTATCAATATATATGTAAAGAATGTAAGCAGGTATATAAAAGAAGAAGAAGGGTAAATTTAAAGAAGTATCGTTGTGGTAAGTGTAGAGGGGCATTACAACTAGTGGATATAAATAAGTAATAAAGCTATGTAATAAAGCGATAAAAAAATTCACGTAGGATATTGACGAATGTTGTCATCCATGGTAAATTAAATAAGCTAATAAATTACATAACAACACATCGAAAAACGTTTTAAAAAAGTGTTGACATCAAATTACAAATGTTGTATGATATTAATCGTTGCGAAAAACGCAATTGACATTATTCCACAGTAGCTCAGTGGTAGAGCTATCGGCTGTTAACCGATCGGTCGTAGGTTCGAATCCTACCTGTGGAGCCATACGGAGAAGTACTCAAGTGGCTGAAGAGGCGCCCCTGCTAAGGGTGTAGGTCGTGTAAGCGGCGCGAGGGTTCAAATCCCTCCTTCTCCGCCATTAATTATTGGCCCGTTGGTCAAGCGGTTAAGACACCGCCCTTTCACGGCGGTAACACGGGTTCGAATCCCGTACGGGTCATCTTAATTAAAAAGTAAAAAGAATCAAGGTTGGGTCCGGTAGTTCAGTTGGTTAGAATGCCTGCCTGTCACGCAGGAGGTCGCGGGTTCGAGTCCCGTCCGGACCGCCAGATGTTGGGCTATAGCCAAGCGGTAAGGCATCGGGTTTTGATCCCGTGTACCCCAGGTTCGAATCCTGGTGGCCCAGCCATTTATTTTTTGAGTAAGACCTATAGTAAGTAGTATTGTAAAATGTACTATTTAATAAATAGTATTTTTTTATTCCCTTTTTACGGGAGTCGGAAGTTCACATTACTTCCTTATAAAGAAACCTATAAACATTAGGAGCCATTAGCTCAGTTGGTAGAGCAACGAGCATCACTTCTACCGAATTAGCTACGAGTAACCCCGATGCATCGACATCTAGAATAAGCTTTTAGAAGCAGGGGTCACTAGATGAACATTCTTAATGTAGTAAGATTATCCTTTTAAACAGGAGCCATTAGCTCAGTTGGTAGAGCAAGCCGCTGGCATCATCGAGTAAGCTACTAGGTGCAGGCCTGCGAGGAGTGCGACATCATCGTACAACTTGCAACACGACGAGCATACAGAAATACACATTACTTCCTAATAAGGAAACTTTATAATCATTAGGAGCCATTAGCTCAGTTGGTAGAGCATCTGACTTTTAATCAGAGGGTCGAAGGTTCGAATCCTTCATGGCTCACCATTTTAAATATAAATCATGCGGGTGTGGCGGAATTGGCAGACGCGCTAGATTTAGGATCTAGTGCCTTCGGGCGTGGGGGTTCAAGTCCCTTCACCCGCATTAAACCATTTGGTTTTATAGAAACAGAGAAGTGTTTAAGATCTATGCGGTCGTGGCGGAATGGCAGACGCGCTAGGTTGAGGGCCTAGTGGGTGAATAACCCGTGGAGGTTCAAGTCCTCTCGGCCGCACTTTTAGTAAATTATATATGCGCCCGTAGCTCAATTGGATAGAGCGTTTGACTACGGATCAAGAGGTTAGGGGTTCGACTCCTCTCGGGCGCGCCATTATTACGGGAAGTAGCTCAGCTTGGTAGAGCACATGGTTTGGGACCATGGGGTCGCAGGTTCAAATCCTGTCTTCCCGACCATCGAAGTATTATTTTGCTAACAGGTCAAAGGTAATTGTAATTTCAAATTTTATATCTTATGCGGGTGTAGTTTAGTGGTAAAACCTCAGCCTTCCAAGCTGATGATGAGGGTTCGATTCCCTTCACCCGCTCCATAATTCTTTTAGTATGTGGGCCTGTAGCTCAGCTGGTTAGAGCGCACGCCTGATAAGCGTGAGGTCGGTGGTTCGAGTCCACTCAGGCCCATTCTATCACAATAAAAAAAGTGTTGACACGCTTTCTTGTCTGTGATATTCTTATTAAGTCGCCTTTCGAAGCGACGCAAACAAATTGCTCTTTGAAAACTGAACAGAACAACTAGTATGTCAAGGAAAAACAGACTTTCTGTTTTTCGAAGAAATACAAGCAGAAGCCAGTTTTCTGCGAAGCTAAGACGGATCATGTTGATTGGTGTCGACATGATACAAACTTTTTTGGAGAGTTTGATCTTGGCTCAGGACGAACGCTGGCGGCGTGCCTA
>NZ_JBQQCJ010000006.1:0-77244 GCF_052246275.1 Oceanobacillus sp. M65
TTAGGCACGCCGCCAGCGTTCGTCCTGAGCCAAGATCAAACTCTCCAAAAAAGTTTGTATCATGTCGACACCAATCAACATGATCCGTCTTAGCTTCGCAGAAAACTGGCTTCTGCTTGTATTTCTTTGAAAAACAGAAAGTCTGTTTTCCCTTGACATACTAGTTGTTCTGTTCAGTTTTCAAAGAGCGAATTAAGTCTCTGTCGTTTTTTGCGACAAGATATAATTTATCATGTTTCCAATTGAATGTCAACATGTTTTTAAAATTATTTTTTAAAGACTGTGTTGCGTGTTTTGTTGTTTATTGACAACAGAAAATAATATAGCATATAAAAATCATAAGATCAATAGATATTTTAAAAAAACTTATATTTTTATGAAGTTCCCTTTCTCCATACAATAACATAAATGCTTTAGTATTGCTTAACACACTACAATTGACTGTCCATGTGAGATAAAAGAATTTTAAACCATGGTTTCTAGAATCATACCGTTGTTATCCTTTCCTCTACAAGTTAGATACTATTATATTCAATAGAAAAAACTCACATTTGGTCGTTTTTTTCCGAATGTATATGTTTTTCTTCTTCTTGAGACTTACAAAATTACTTTTTCGTCATTGCTTAGTTTGAAAAGAAAAAACCGCCACTGTGATGGCGATTATTGTTTATTGGTTACCACTGCGTTTAGGCATGTATTTTAAGCATTCCTTTTCGCTGGCCACCCTGCGGAACAATTGAAATAACAGATGGTACCTTTCCCCCATCGACCGTTTAAGCTTTTGATCAATACGATGATCTTCCAAGTCCATTAGCAATTCTTCTAGTTCACGTTTTAAAAGATACTCAACTTCCTTTTGTTCCATTTCGTTAATTAGTAAACCTAACATGTATTCACCTCAAATTTCATTTTTCTTTAATAACACTTCTTTTTCTCATTTATCTTGATCAAAGTTCGATACTTAAGTATGCGTACCCTATCATATCTATTCGTGAAACATGCCGAATTTTGTCGGTACAAAATGTCTTCGTGCATCGATCACAATATCATAAGATTACTATTCCCACTTTTTCTTGTTTTTCATCCATATTTCCCTATTCTTTCTTTATTAGCTACTTTTTAGTCAGTTCTAGAATAGGTTCTTCGCTGCATATGATATAAAAAAAGGACAAGTATTTAGGAGGGGTAAGCTTGCAGCATTTTTACGTCTTGAAGGCTAACAGATGGAAACGCTGGCTAGTTATTGTACTGTTTGCCTTGTTTACTGCTACGTTTGTTTGGTTCGAGCGTGACGGGGCTTTTTCAGTTTTTTCGAGTGATACACCTCAGGCGCTAACAAAAGGGAATGCGAACGAAACAGACATCGCACTTACATTTAATATCAGCTGGGGGGAGGATAAAGTACACGACATCTTAAAACAACTTGAGGACAAGCAAGTCCAGGCTACGTTCTTCGTTAGCGGAGAATGGGCGGAGAGGCACCCAGATATATTGAAACTAATCACAGAAGGAAAACATGAACTAGGAATGCTTGGTTACCGTTATAAAAGTTATTTAAAAATGGAACCAGATCAAATAAGAAGTGATTTAAATAAAGCAGAAGAGACGTTTACTAAACTGGGTTATGAAGATATTAGCCTTCTCCGACCACCAAGTGGCCAGTTCAACAAAGACACAATTGAATTGGCAACAAACCTGGGCTTTACTGTCGTGCACTGGAATGTTAACTCAAATGACTGGACCAATCCTGGTACAGACAAGATTATTGATAATGTAATGAAACATACGGAAAATGGGGATATTCTCCTCATGCACGCCTCAGACTCTGCTAAGCAGACTGCCGGGGCTCTAGAGAAGATACTGCCGGGGCTAAAAAACAAAGGCTTCTCTTTTATTCCAATTAGCGAGTTACAAAGCCAAGCACATGCTGAATCCAAAGTAGTAGAATAAAATGAAGAAAACCTGCTGTAGAATATCCACAGCAGGTTTTTAGTTCACGTTATTTCTTTTTACCCTTTGTATCTCCGGCCGTTTCCGCTGGCTTGCCTGGGTTAATGCGATGTAATGTGAGCAGTTGATATGTATTACATACTAATAAGGTTACAATCATAAGGACTGCATAATCTGTTCCCTCGGTATTTAATCCAGGTATCCATTCTAGTGTCGTCATAACCACCATAAAAAATAAAGCTGGAATGAAGGCACGCTTATTCGTTTCTTGCGCTTTTATTCGCGCTACAAACCAACCATATCCAAGAAGCGCTGCAGACATTAACAAATACCAAAACATGGATATTTCACCATCTGTGGCCTGATAAGGGAAATAAATCAAATCAAATACCACAAAAGCAATAAGAAGTACTTGCACGGTTGGCCAGTAACTTCGAAATAGTCCTAATCCAAGACGATTAATAAACAAGTATGCAAAAAAGCCAGTCTGGCTAATAGCACTAAATACAAGCCCTATCCCAATAAAAAAGACAATCAGTCCAATTAACTCCATAAAATCGAATGGAGCAAGATTACTACTATATTGCTCCGACATTACAAAAAAGCTGGTTATTAATCCGGCTAATCCTCCTAAAAATAGGGTTTTGATAAAGAAATTCACCAATTTTCTACTATTCAAAACAACTTCCTCCCACTATGTATGCAAAAAAAGATAAAATTTTACGCAAATGCTTACATGAGTAGTTTATCATGATGGAAGACATTTTTCCTTAACCTTGCGCATATTTTTCTTTTTCGACACTCATATTAAAGGTGTAGAGGAAGGAGGAACTCCAATGAACCGTTTATTATTAATTACCGTTCTTACCCTAACTGCCATGCTCATTACCGCATGTAGTGGAGGTAGTGCCTCTGGAGAAGAAGGGGATTATGAGGCAACAAAGAAAATGGTTGTCGATATATTACAGACTGAGGATGGCAAGAAAGCCCTCGGCGAAATCATGACAGATGAAAAGATGAAACAGGAGCTCGTTATTCAATCAGATGTTGTAAAGAAATCTATAAATGAAACCCTTGGCTCAGAAAAAGGGGCTGAAATGTGGTCCACCTTATTTAAAGATCCCAAATTTGTTGAAGGTTATGCAAAATCGATGGAAGAAGAACAAAAGAAATTAATGAAAAGCTTAATGAATGATTCTGACTATCAGAAGCAAATGTTAGAGCTTTTGCAAAACCCCGAAATTACAGATCAAATGCTTAGTACCTTAAAGGGACAGGAATTCCGCTCCCATCTTGAGGAAACAATACAGCAAACATTGGAAACCCCTACGTTTCAGGCAAAAATGCAAGACATTCTTTTGAAGGCTGCCGAGAAACAGGGAAGTGGGGAACAAGAAGGCGGCGGGGAATCACAGCAAGAAAGTAGTGGCGGCGGTGGTGGTGGTGGTGGCGACCAATCTGGAGGCGGTGGTGGAGGGAGCAGTTAGATGCTCTTCCACATCTCCCAAGTACTTAATATAGTGTACGCCACAAAATCATTGTTTCCAAAAAGGAAAACAGAGCGGAGGCACATTGCACCCGCTCTGTTTGAAATCATACCTATTGTTTTATTCTTCCATTTTGGCGACGACTTTCGACGCAATTTTATGGTATTCCTGTCCAATTGGATGGTCTTGCTGGTAGATGGAAGGTGCGAAAACATCTTCTTCCTCATAAGGCTGCTGGAGTGGAAGTTGACCAAGCACTTTTGTATTCAATGCTTCAGCAAGCTTCTTCCCGCCACCTTGCCCAAAGACATACTCTTTTTCTCCTGTCTTTTTGCTTTCAAAGTAAGCCATGTTCTCTACAACTCCAAGGATTTCGTGATCCGTCTTGAGCGCCATTTGTCCGGCACGTGCTGCTACGAACGCTGCCGTCGGATGTGGAGTTGTTACAATGACTTCCTTACAGCTTGGTAACAAGGAGTGAACATCCATCGCTATGTCCCCTGTACCAGGTGGCAAATCAAGCAAGAGATAGTCCAAGTCGCCCCACTCTACTTCCTTGAAGAAGCTGTTAATCATTTTACCAAGCATTGGTCCACGCCAAATAATTGGTGAGTTGTCCTCAACGAAAAAGCCCATCGATACTACTTTCACACCAAAACGCTCGACAGGAATTATTTTTTCTGCGCGAACTACCGGACGTTCCTCGATGCCCATCATATCCGGAACACTGAAGCCATAAATATCCGCATCAATAACTCCAACCTTTTTACCAAGACGCATAAGGGACATTGCAAGATTCACGGTAACTGTTGATTTTCCAACTCCACCTTTTCCACTTGCAACTGCAATAAACTTGGTATCTGTATTGCCGCCCATTAACGATGCTTCCTTAGACTCTTCTACGGCCGACTGATACTTCTTAATTACATCATCAGGCAATTGTTCAAAACGAAGACCTACGGTAGTGGCACCATTCTTTTTCAATATGCCAACGATTTCTTGTTGTAGTTGCATCTGCTCAGCCGTATTGGTTTTTCCAATAGCAACCTTTACACTAACATGGTTCTTTTCTTCTTTTATGGTTACTTCTTTGATCCCTTCTGTTTCTTCGAGCGATCTATGTAAAAATGGATCCTTAACAGGATTTAGTAATTGGATTATTTCGTCCTTTTTCAACACAATACGTCACCATCCTTTTCCAGCTATTGTGTATTCCTACACTCATGGCTAGTATAACATAATTCAGCTAAAATCTAAGTGATATGAATTATCGCTGGATTAGGATTGGTCACCCTTTCATTCTGCCTCCTCTTTAGGATCCTCCGTTACATAGCGTAGAATCCCCTCATAAATACTTGCTGACATTTGTTGTTGGTAGTCAACTTGTTTTAACAACTCTCTTTCTGATTCATTTGATAAGAACCCAATTTCCACTAACGCTCCTGGCACCTCTGCATGTTTTAGTAAATAGATACCATTAATCGCCATCGGTTCTCTTGTCGTATTTTCCATATTACGAATAATTTCCGACTGAATCATACTTGCAAGGTGTTTGTTCTCATCAAATTGAGGATAATAGAATGTCTGTGCCCCTCGCCATTTTGTGGAAGGCAGGGCATTTAAATGGATAGTCAGAAAAAAGTCTGGTTCCTTTTCATGGATAAACTCAAGACGTTTTCGAATATCTGCTGCTTTTCTTCTCGCAAGTCCTTTTGTATCCGTTTCAGCCAAATCCTTATCTGATTCCCTTGTTAAGTAGACCATTGCGCCAGACTGTTGCAAATAGTCCTGTACTTGTTTTGAAACTTCAAGAGATATATCCTTTTCAAGTGTATTATCTTTCCCAACTGCTCCTCCATCAGGTCCACCATGCCCTGGATCAATGACAATCGTCTTCCCTGATAAAGGTAACGACCATGAAGATGTACTCCATTCTACGTCACCCTTTGTTAATGGCAATTGAATTAAGAATACTAATAAAAGCATCCCTATCCCCCAGATTACAAACTTAATTCCCCGCTTCATTTGCCTGTCCCCTTTATCGTAAATTCCCTTAGGAACATTCTATGGGACAAGACAATGTAATATGACGATCAAAAGCGCAAAGTGCCGATTGAAAACGTAGCGGGTGGAGGGGATCAACTGAGATAAAGGAATCACAGTGAGTTTGCGAACTGATGATGACTTATCGTAGGGTGATTCGCGAAGTCGCCTAGTTTTTGGCACTTGAAGCTAGACGATCAAAAGCGCAAAGTGCCGATTGAAAACGTACTACTTGGTTGATTGAATCGATGACACATAAGCTTTACCATAGGTGATATACTACTATTACGCACATACCGTGTTTAAGCTATCTTACGTTTCATTTCAAAATAGTAGTGGTATTATTAAAATAAGTTAATTAAAGGAAGGGGTATTCTATGGATTGGCTCGGAATAGGCGTAACAGTTATTGGTGTCGCATTTTTAGTATTGGTTATCGTATTAATAAAGCCATTAAATAAGTTGGCAGGCGTTTTAGGGGGATTACAAAAAACTACAGATAACCTCCCTACACAGGTAGATGAAATGATGTCTCAGGCGAAGGATGCGTTGCAAACCGGGAACGACACATTATCGCAAATAAACACTCAAATAAAGGAGCTAAGCCCTATCTTCCATACAATTGGAGATGCCGGCAGAGCTACAAATCATTTATCTACATCGATTGCAGACAAGGTAATGAATGTTAAAACAGACGCTGCAGAAGGCCGCTCCTTTATAACAAAGCATGATCTTGAAGGACTTTATGGACTAGGTACACTAATTTACTATATCGTTCAAAAGAGAAAAAGCGAAGAACGCCTTTAGAAGAATAGGCTGAAATAAAAAAATCCCCATAATGGGGATTTTTTTATTTTGATACTTTATTATTGATCTCGCTTTTAATGTTCTTTAACTGCTCGTCACGTTGCTTTCCAGCTTCGTAAAGTTTTCTCTCAGCTTGTTTCAACTTCTCGAGAAGTGACTTGTTCTCTTCAAGGGTGCTTCGCTTTTCTTTACTGTTTTTAACAAACCAACCAGCAGCAACGCCGGCTCCGCCTGCTAGAATAGATCCCAGAACCTTATTCATCGGATTCACGACCAGCTACTCCACCTTGCTCCGCTTTCTTTTGCTGTCTTCTCTTCTGAAGCCAATAATAACCAAGCGCGAATGATCCATAGGCACCGCCAAGTTTATTTTTCTTTGTCACCTCGTTTGCTTCTCCAGTCTTCATTTTTAAAGAATCAGTTACATCCACTAAAGATGAAGAAAATTTACGAGTAACATTCCCAACATCTCCCATAATATAAAACATTGGGCTTAATTGCTGCATCTTATCATTAATATCCCGAAGTGTATGATTGCTCTCCTCGATAAGATTACCAGTCTCTTTTAAGATATCATCCATTTGCTTTGGAAATTGATTGACTGTTTTCTCTACTCCTTGTAAAACCCCAGCCAAGTTATTTAGTACATGTGCTACGAAAATGGCTATTACAATAAAGGCAACACCGATAAGTAATACGCCGACTCCAGTTAATGTCATATTATCTTTCCTCTCTCCCTGATGGATTTATTGGCACAAGCTGTGTTTTATTTTGAACCATTAGCTCATTTTTCTTGCTCGATTTCTTTGTTTTTTTAAACATATTAAATACTGTTAAAGCTGCCTCACTCCACCTAATGGCTTCCTGAAACGGTTTCGTTTTTTCCTGCATTTCCTGATCAGATAGCGTTGTATAATTGCTTTGGATAAATTCATTGGTTGTGTTTACCGTTGTGCCTACATGATCAACAGTATCAAACACATTATTGGTTGCATTTAATTTTTCCTGAATATCATCAATTGTTGCCCCGGTCTCCCGGATGGTCTCCTTTAATGGTGGAGTAATGTACTGAAGTTCTTTTTCGAATTCCCCAAGCGTGTTACCCATCGATTTAATGGTATCCGATAGTCGCTTCAATACAATGGCTATGTATACAGAAACGATTGCAAACGCTAGAGAGAGTAATAAAATTGCTAGATAGAATATTCCTTCCATTGAAAACCCTCCTTCTTAATTGCATTATACCACTACCCTACCAAAATAAAACGTGAAGCCCCTTACGATTGAATGATTAACATGAAGGGTATAGAAAAAGAAACACGTGGTTTGGAGGTTAGCATATGAAAAAAATAAAAGCATATGGGAAAAAGTTTATAGAGCAATTTCAAAAAGATAATGTCCCAATTCTTTCGGCCGCGCAAGCCTATTACTATTTTCTTTCCATTTTCCCTTTAATTGTGGTTTGTTTTGCATTAATACCGTATTTTAACATAAATCCCCAAGATGCTGTGACCTTTATAGGCAATATCCTCCCAAGCGAGATTGCCAGTGTCTTTGAAGAAAATATTGTGAGTCTTGTGGATACCCAAAGAGGTGGTTTGCTTACGGTTGGTATTATTGGTGCATTATGGTCCTCATCAGCAGGAATCAATGCGTTTATTAAATCTACAAATGAAGCTTATCATGTGGAAGAAACCCGTAACTTCCTTGTTGTAAGGCTTATCTCATTAGGACTGACATTAGGTATGATTGTGACACTGGTTGTTGCCATCCTTGTTCCCGTTTTCGGTGATGTTATTTTAAGCTTTGTAAGTTCTATCGTTGGGTTTTCGGGGGCCATGGAAATATTACTCCAAATCCTACGTTGGGCTGTAAGTTTATTGGCAATTACCGGCTTCCTGCTTATTCTGTACAGATTTGCACCAAATAAACGGATTCCTTTTAAGTACATCTTTCCCGGTGCGCTCACTGCAAGTATTTTGTGGTTGCTCATTTCACTAGGATTTTCTTTTTACGTTAGCAATTTTAGTAACTATTCCGCAACGTATGGAAGTCTAGGAGGAATTATTGTCCTGATGATCTGGTTCTTCCTTACAGGAATGGTTTTAATGATTGGTGCTGTCGTAAACGTATTAAATTACCGGCACCATCATAGTGTTGAGGAAACAAGACAGGCGTCTAATATGTAATTAGCAGCGGTAATCAACATTTAAGTATAACCAAAAGAAATCGGCAGGGAGCCGATTTCTTTTTTTGTACGTTAGGAAATTATAAAATTTCAGCAAGGAAGTAATGTTGACGTAGTTGAAATTTTGAGGTTCCAAGTATAAGAAAAACGTACACATTCGCTAAAGGATGAGCGAATGCAAGTTTTTCTAATATGCTTTGTCTAGCGTGATAAGAGTCCTGTCACGGCAAATTCCCACCAATTGGTTTCCTTCGGGTTCACAAGCTGTTTCCAGGGCTGCTTCCAAGCCTTCAGAGGTGTTATAAACACAGCATTATCGCGTAGCTGTCCTTCTGGCCCATCTGCCACCCATTCTCCAATCGTCGCGCCTTCTTTTATCTCCTGCATATTATTCATATGGACTCCTGTTACTACCGTTTGTTCTTGTAACTTCCCATCTACGGTCATCTTCCAAACTTTGTTTTGGTAAATATTTTTTTCAAATAGCGTAGCAGCCCCTTCTGCTGATTCCGTCGTGATAACGAGATTCGCATGATATCCAGGCAATAAATCGACTATCGCTTCGCTCTCCTCTATTTCGTCCGTAGTATCATCTTCTGCTAAGGAAGGATCTTCAAATGTCACACGTAGTGGATATATACTTTCCCCTTCCACAGAAGCTTCTTCTTTTGGTGAATCACTAACCTCTGCTACCGTGCCTTCGAGTAGGGCAGCTACTTCTGACACTTCCACCCTTACTGGGAACCCCTGCTCTATCAATGGTCTAACTGTCTCTGAGAGTTCACCTTCTGCTTGTAAGACCGTACTTTCAATTATTAAAAGAGGGTTGTCTAAAGCCTGAGATACTTCCTTTACCCTTCCTTCAAACGGACTTTCAACCGTTATCGTGTCTCCCGTTTCCCGAAGCTCTGCGATCTGTGCTTCGACTAAGGCCAGCTCTGCGCCCTTTTGATCTAATTCATTTTGCTTTTCTGTAAGGTACTGCTCTTTCATTAAACTTGCTTCAATAGGATCCTGCGGAAACTCAACCCGAATCTCCTCGTCATTCACTTCAAATGACGGTGCCGACTCTGTATCTGTTTCTGGTATTTGATAGGCACTAATTGTGGTGATTGCTGTTTCTATTGCTGTTAATTGACTCTCCAGTTTTGCTGCTTCCTCTAGTAAATTAGCTTCGGTTTCATAATAATTATGTACACTGTAGGTAAACAAGGGTTCTCCAACCGATACTTGAGCTCCCTCTTCTACCAGAAATTCGTTGAAAGTTCCGCTCTCCTGATCAAAGTAAATGCGGTTTTTCTCCATAGCCGCTAATACTCCTGATGTACTTACTGTTTCCTCTAGATCTGACTGGAATACATCGGACCAGTCATGGACATATGCAATTCGATCAACTTTATCCTCTTTATCTAGAAAAACGAGTAAGAAATTGGTGGCGATGAAGAGTAGCACGACGAGCTGTATAAGACGCTTTTTTCTTTTTCTCATTGTCCAAACCACCTGTTAATCATGTATTGATCCATATAAGCAAGTAGAGCTGTCAGCAACCAAAAGAAGAAATGGAAAAGGAGGACATAGCCCCACACCCATTGTTTTTTGATTTCTGTAAGATTTCGGATGTAACGCACTTGAAACCAGATAATCCATAATTGAAAGAGCGATATTGCCCCGAAAAAGTAAATAAGCCAAGGGATCTCCGTAAAGTAAGAAGCAATGATGCCAAACGAAACAGGCGATACATACCAATCAAGGCCATTAAAAACTGCCAAGGGAATCCAAATGGCCCGCTCTACCAACAATACGAAGAGCACGACCTGTTGCATAATGATTAATTTTTTATATGGTATATCTGTTAGCAATGAGAAATAAAGAGATGGAATAAATAATATAAACACGGCAAATAGTAGTCCAAATATTAGCCTTCCAGCGAGAAACCAAAACTTTTGTTGCTCATAGGCCAGTGGGTCAAGGCTCTGTGCTTGTGGCGAGAGGAGGTTTGTCCCCATTCCTAAATAAGCCATGTAACCGTAAAGGATAAGGCTGAGTAAGATAAGCAAAACATTCACTTTCCAAACGCGTTTTATGCTCTCTGCTTCTTTCACTCTAATTAAATGATCATCCATGGAAAATAAAAATCGAAGAAGGTTATTATGATAGGTCATCCGCTACATTCCTTTTCTATGTCACAATCATAGTAAATTTTAAATATTTCTTCAATTTTATCGTACAATTACGTAAAAATCTATTGTTTTTGTAAATTATTGTTAGATTTTCCCGGTTCTTATGTCACATCCCACCAAAAGGCCTAGTTTTATTACAGGTTGCTTCCAGCTTGGTTTGGTTAGAAACAAGTTTTATTTTGGCCCAGTTTGCCGCTTCGAAAATACACTGCGCTTCCCGCGGGCTCGCGCTAAGCCTCTCTTCAAGAGATCTTGTATTTTGTATTTACATTCGAGAATCACTCCACTGATCCAGAACACTAATCAAAAAGCCGAACAGTGATTCAGAATCCTTGGTCACCCAATTAGGATTTGAATTTGTTCGGCTTGTGACATTCTCTATATACTTTTCAATAGTAATTTTTTCAATAATGGGGCGAAGTGGTCTGGTAGTTCGGATACGGCGGGGACGATGATTTTTTCTCGACCGTAAATGTTTTTCATTAAGACTTCATCCCGCTCTTCTACTTCTCCATCTGATAAAAACATTCCAATAACTTCTATTCCTCTTTTTCGTGCTTCTGAGACGGCTAGGTTTGTGTCGATAATTCCATTTTGGTTGTAGTTGGCTGCTGCTGGCTCTCCGTCAGAGAAAACGAGCAGGAATCGATTCTTCTCCCGACGTTTTTCTAGCTCTTGGGCAGCAACGCGAATACTAAAGCCATCTCGATTATCCTCTCTGGCTTCGAGCTGCATAATCTTCGCGCCATTTTCTTTGTATAGCGAATCCTGGAAAGAGTGGATCACATGGAAATAATTCGGCTGATAGTTTTCCCGTACATCCATGGCGTCTTCCCAGAAACCTATAATAGAATGTGGTATTTTAAAGGTCTTCAACACTTCATGGAAGAGTGCAATCCCATGTCTTGTTTCCTCCATCTTTCCTTGCATCGACGCGGAGCAATCGACAAGCAAAGTAAAAGCAGCATCGAACTCTTTGGATTCCTGATTTTTTTTGTAAAAGATTCTAGGCTTCTCTTCTAACACGAGTGGCAATAGCTTTTTGGATAGACGACCTGCCATGAGATCTTTTCTCGGTGCATTCTTTTTATGCTCAATCGTTTTTTTAATGATGGTTGCAAGCTTCCGCTTATACGGTTCGATAGCATGAAGAATCTCTTGATAGCTACCTCTTTCTTCTGAAGTAGGGTTTTCTGCCTCTTCTATTATCTTAACGGCATCTTTGTTTTCTTCGCCAAATTGATTCTCTGCAGATGCACCTTTATTTGATTCTTGCTTATCCAGTGCGTCTAGCTCTGAGTAATCTTTATTTCGCGTTTGCTGGGATGAACCTTGGATGGAACCCATGGCCTGATCTGCATCTTCTGTTTCTCTTGCACCCCCACCTTTGATGTTTGTCTTGGTGCCTACTTCCAATTCAAACTGAAGAAAGGTCTGTTTACGGTCATTGTTTTCATTTTCCCTATGCCAGGTGGAAAATTCCTCATCAATATACTCGTTATTCTCTTCGTCGACTTCCTCGCTGTCATCATTGGCTAATTCATCCGTTCTGGTCAACTCATCAAACAAGGTGTTTTTCGTATAGTTTTCCAAATGGCCAACCGGGAACACGAAGTATTCATCTATCATATCGTTGTAGTCCTGATGAACACGATACACGACTTGTTCTGCGATTCGGGAAATAGCTCTTGTGTCCCTCGCCTCAAATACTTCATATAAGAGTGATTGAATATTAGCTAGCTGGTCTAGCTGGGGTTTAGTCGCTCTTGGAAAGCTTGGGTCAGGACTGTCTGATTGCAAGGATAAATAAATGAGGCAAAACAGCTCATCAAGGGCGAACCCTCTTGTTACATGTGCTGCAAGATCGGTTGTAAATTTATGCCGATAATACTGCTTCCGCATGTCAAAGACCCGTTTGGTCCCTGGGCGTTCTTTTCGAATTTTTTCCTCCAGCCTCAAATCCTCAAACAAGGTAACGAGCTGGGAAGCAAATTTAGGTAACGCAGCTTCTTCCACCGCACTCAGGTATGACTTTAATTCAGGGAGTTTGGAAAAGTGCATGGTTCCAATTGTCCTTAAATATATATCTGACTTTAATCCACCTTTTTGCAGCGTAGCAGGCGCCGTATCCCACGTCCTACTTGCCGTGACCTTACTATCCACCATATCGATATATGCTCCGTAGCTGTATTCGAATGTAAGGTCAGCTCTTCTTGCCAGTACGGTAGCAAGATCTTGGAGCTGACGAAATAAAAATGTATCCACTTTAGCATCATAGAAACGATACATGGTTCATGCTCCTAACTAGAATAAGGTTTCGGCTAAACTCATAATAAATTCTTGTTCTCTTTCCTCATCAAGCTTCGCGGCAATCGCACGCTGAACAGCTCGCTGTGGCGGTATAATGGAGCTTAAATCACATGCATCGAGAATTGCTCGGATGGATGCCGCGTCCTCTGAAAGCTTCCCTTGAAATGCGGCCTGCACGAGATCTGCTGATAACGAGACAAACAGATCGATCATCCGCTCATCTTGTAAGCGGGTGTTGGACTTAATAAGACTCTTCAATTGTTCCCCCTCAATATAAGGAACATCAATTACAACAAATCGATTCTTTAATGCCTCGTTCAATGGCACTGTACCGACATATCCTTCGTTGATTGCTGCTATGACACCGAAGCCTTTATTTGCAGTCACAATTTCATTCGTAAATGGGTTGGTAATTGTCCGGCGATAGTCTAGTACACCATTAATTAACGGTAGTGTTTCCGGCTTCGCCATATTAATTTCGTCAATATAGAGGAACGTTCCGTTAGCCATGGAATTCATCACTGGGCCTGGGACGAACTCGATCACTTGTTTCTCCCCTTCATAGGCCAATGTCTTAAAGCCAATAAGACTCTCTGCATCCAAGTCAACTGAGCAGTTCACACTGTACATCGGCTGATGAAATAGACTCGATAGCGTCTCAGCAAATTTCGTTTTTCCCGCTCCAGTTGGTCCTTTTAACAAAATGTTTTTCCCCATACTGAGCGCTGATATTGCATCTATTAATAGATCCGCATTTGGTGGCATATAGCCTCCAGGGCGAATTAATTCACTCAAGTTATCCGTCGTTCTTTTATTTTCATCTAATAAGTCACTTATTTGTTGTGGTAAATCATAATGTGCTGTCATTGTAATACGTAACTCCTTTCCTTGTTATTGTACCTTTTTTGGTGCAGATTAGAAAAGAAAGTCACTTATAGTGGGGAAATCTGGAAAATCGTCCTTTCTTGGCTGATGGGGGATACCATGGGAGGCGATGTTTGCACGCTCTCGGGTGATGTTTTCTCCGGCTCAGGCGTTGTTTGCACGCTCTCGGCTGATATCTTCTCCGGCACAGACGATGTTCTATTACTCTCGGGTGATGTTTTCCCAAGAACAGACGATGCAAACACAGTAAAAAAGAAAAGACCCTTCCCACAAAGTGAAAATGGCCTAATCTATGAATTTATACATCCCTTCTTAACTCAACCTTCTTCGTTGCAATAGACTCCACAAAATGTTCATTATGATCGACTCCAATCATCGATGGTTCATGCCTTTCTATTGCATCTATTAATTGCTCAATTATTAGCATATCTAGGTAGTTGGTAACCTCGTCCCAAATAAATAGCGAATGATTACCAAGTAATGCATGCGCCAGGAACACTTTTTTCTGTTCTCCTGCACTCCAATTTTCACTTGAACGATCAGCAAAGCTTGAACGTTCAAAACCCAATTGACGAAGCAAATGTAAATAAGACTCCTTTTCTTTTGCAGTTAGGTCATCAAGGATAGTAGCATAATCTTCATCAAGCTGATTCTTTTGGTGTAAGACAGACAGCTTATCGGGCAGTCGTATGTGATAGTCGCCTGTAATTTCAAACTTCCCGTTACCCATTATAAAGTTCAACAAGGTGGATTTGCCCACACCATTTTTTCCAGTTATAAAGAAGCGATCACCTGGGTATACATCTACATTAATAGGCACGAATAAAGGCTTTCCATCTTGGAGTATTGAAAAATTTCTCAAGAAGAGGATTTGTTTGTGTGGCTGTTCGACCTGCATTGCTAAATCGGCAACCTCTTCCACGTTATGAATTAAACGCTGTTTATCACTTATTTTCTCTTCGGTTCTTTTCTTAATAGCTTTTGACCGCTTCATCTGTTTAGCAGCTAGCCTTCTCCCAGCAGCATCTTTGGTGCTATCCTCTCTCTTTTGCCCCCAAACACCCACCCTTTTTGAAACAGCTTCTAGGCGATTAATCTCATTAAACAGCTTTTGATTCGTTTCTTCCGCTAAATTATCCGCATTCTTTTTCTCAAGTTGCCATGTATCGATATTACCTTTCAACACGTCTACGCTCTCTTTGTTAATTGCCAGCACATGGTCAACAAATTGGTTTAAAAAATGTTGATCATGGCTAATCACGATAAATCCTTTTTTTCGATTTAAAAAATCCCCAACTATTTTCCTCCCATGCACATCTAAGTTGTTTGTCGGCTCATCAATCAATGGAAAGGAGTCATCATTTAGAAATAATCCAATCAACAATATTTTCGTCTGTTCTCCACCGCTCAATTCATGAAAGCTTCTATCTAAAATCTCTGGAGGCAAATCCATATAGGATAACTCAAGCTCCATTTCCCAGCGTTCAGCCATTGGACTCTCCTTAAGTAGCACTTCTTCAGCAGTAAGGCAATCATCTCGGTCTGGAGAGACTGGAAAATACTTAAATTCAAGGGAGGCAATTACAGTCCCTTCAAATTCTAATTGGTCTAAAAGGATTTTTAATAGTGTTGTTTTACCACGACCATTTCTTCCAATCAATCCGAGCTTCCAGTCTTCATGGATGTTCACTGATACATTTTTAAAAAGTGGTGAAATCATGGAGGGGTATTTGAATGTCATGTTTTTGACGAGTATATTTCCTGACATAATTAGTGACTCCTTTTACATAGCATGGCAATTTTGCTAATTCAGTGGTGGTGATTACTTTTAGATGAGATAACCATTAGACAGGTACCTACTTTTGAAAAATCTTATCATAATTATTTAAAAATTCAAACCACACTATAGGAATGCTAGCTTACGAGTAGCAAGCCTAGCAATTGATTCTAGACATGCAGTTAGGTGTAAAGTTTCTTCAAAACAGTAGCAATACCACTAAAAATATAAGCTAAATACCAAAGTGAAGTTTATCTCATCAAGAGAAAGAACAGTTAATAGCTTTTAAGAAATCTTCTTTAATGTTAATATTATAAATAATCTAAATATAATGAATAATGACTAGATAGCTAAATTAGGAAAGGAGTGTCTACATGAGAAAGTTATTCTTATTACTTTGTTATTCTGTTGCTCTTTTACTATTCGTTACTGCTTGTAAAGACACAGGCGCTGACGACTCTTCGAATTTTAAGGATACAGCAGTAGAGCTTGGTGAAGAGTTTATTAAGGAATTCTATACTGTAGATGAACTTAATTTTGATTTCGAGGATACTGATTTAATGCTTGATTATTCAAATGCGTATTCAACTTATTTAACGGAAGAGGAATTTGAAGACCTTTCAGCTAAAAGGTTCTTTATAATTCCACAAGAGGTAGCAAACAAGCAAAATAGGACAATTACTGTACAAAACATTAAATTCGAAAGAGACGATGGTGATCAAGAAGAAAGTAACTCAATTGATTTAGAGCAAACCTTCACTTTAATATTTACAGACCAAGAAGGAAATACAGTAGATGAAGTAGACATGAAGGGTCAAATGACAGTTGTAGATACAGAGAATAGATTAAAAATCGACCGATATTATGATGGCCAAACTTTAGTGGATATGTTATATCCCTAACGTAACATTATAAAAAATTTATTTACTTATTTTTATAAGCCATTGCATTAAAAATGCCTACGTATTGTTACCTACATTCATATCAGAAAAAAGCACCCGTTGGAGGCAGGTGCTTTAAATCTCTTAATTGCTTCTGTTGATAACTATAATCCATTTTGCTGATATGGTAAAACAAATCTCTGCTCTCTGGCGCAAGAGAAGTGTAGAAAATAACTGAGCTTATGATAAAACTGCCTAGATAGACTTTATTTATGAACTCAAGCAACCCTTGATAAAGAAGTTGTTTTCATAAAGCAATCTATTATTGTAATCTCGTGATAACAAGATGGGCAGAAACAGGCTCTGTTCCTCCTGCAAGAGGTGTGATAGTTAGTGCAGTGGATTCATCAGCAGGATTCCGTACAGTGAGTATAGAATTGATAACAGTCGTTTGAACAAGAGCCATTCCTACTAGTTGAGAGGTACCTGTTGCCCGCCCCACCACTGTGTAGGATAGTTCAACTGCTCCTGCTCCCGAATCAAGAGTTAAAACTAGTTGCCCTGCTTCGGAAACACTCACCTGAAACAATACCTGATAAATACCAATTTCAGACAAGTTAAATGTATCATCTCCTGTACGGGAAATTGCCCCTCCACCAGAGGGACCATCACGCGGAAAGTCCACATCCCCACCAGGCGGAACAGTTGCAGCATTATCAGGAGGCATTAAAGCATAAAAATCTGCAAAATCTAACACTCCTCCTGCTGGCCCCGTTGCTCCCGTCGCTCCTGCTGGTCCCGCTGGCCCCGTTGCTCCTGTTTCTCCTGTTGCTCCCGCTGGCCCCGCTGGCCCCGTTGCTCCTGTGTCTCCTGCTGGTCCCGCTGGCCCCGTTGCTCCTGTGTCTCCTGTGTCTCCTGTTGCTCCCGCTGGTCCCGCTGGCCCCGTTGCTCCTGTTGCTCCTATTGCTCCCGGTGGCCCCGATGGTCCCGTCGCTCCTGCTGGCCCGGCTGGTCCCGCTGGCCCCGCTGGCCCCGTTGTTCCTGTGTCTCCTGTTGGTCCCGCTGGCCCCGTTGCTCCTGTGTCTCCTGTTGGTCCCGCTGGCCCCGTTGCTCCTGTTGCTCCTGTGTCTCCTGTTGCTCCTGTGTCTCCTGTTGCTCCTGCTGGTCCCGCTGGCCCCGTTGCTCCTGTATCTCCTATTGCTCCCGGTGGCCCCGATGGTCCCGTCGCTCCTGCTGGCCCGGCTGGTCCCGCTGGCCCCGTTGCTCCTGTGTCTCCTATTGCTCCCGGTGGCCCCGATGGTCCCGTCGCTCCTGCTGGCCCGGCTGGTCCCGCTGGCCCCGTTGCTCCTGTTTCTCCTATTGCTCCCGGTGGCCCCGATGGTCCCGTCGCTCCTGCTGGTCCCGCTGGTCCCGTTGCTCCTGTTTCTCCTGGCGGTCCCGCTGGTCCCGGTGGCCCCGTTTCTCCTGTTTCTCCTGGCGCTCCTGGCAGTCCCGCTGGCCCCGTTGCTCCTGTTTCTCCTGGCGCTCCCGGTGGCCCCGGTGGCCCCGCCGGCCCCGTTTCTCCTGGTGATCCAGGCGGTCCTGGTGGCCCGACTGGTCCAGGTGCTCCGGCTACTCCTCTTGGGCCCCGCGGGCCTGGTGGACCGACCGGCCCTGGTAAACCGGCTACTCCTCTTGGGCCCGGCGGTCCAGCCGGTCCTATGTCGCCTGCCTCTCCTGGTGGTCCCGCTGGCCCCCGAAACCCACGTGGACCTCTATAAACAGGAAAATCTTTTACACAACATTCGATGGATTTTCCACACTCACATTTGCAGTTAATCTCAACTGTTTTTTGTTTTTCCCTTTTTCTTCTGCAACGAGCACAATTACATTTGTTATTACTCATTAAAGGTACTCCCTTCTACCCCCTTTCTAAACTTTATGATTTATATGTAATTAATGAAGCTTGTCCCACCTATGTTTGGACGAAATGGGAACTTCTAGGACAATGAGAAGTGAAATAATCTTTTTATCCACTGTTTATAAGCAAATACAGAGACATTAAAACTATACAGTACCATATGATAGTCGTTCAGATTTTGCCAAAGAAATTTCTATATTTAACATTGCCTTACATATAAAAAAGGCCCCCAACCAAATTAGTTGAGAGCTTGGAAAGTAATTACCATAAAATTAAAATCTTAACCTCCGTTTTTATAAGTCCTTTTGCATTTTAAAAAAATGGTGAACAGGTAAACACACTGATTAATAAAATAATACAGTAAGCCTAACGCTGCATTATAAAACAAAGGTAAATGGGAGTGTTATTATGGGAGCTATTACAGGAACGGATTTTATTAAACGTTTAAATCAACTGGATACTGAAATTTGGCTGGATGGAAAAAAGGTTAAGGGGGAAATTTCTGAACACCCTGCATTTAAAGGAATTCTTCAGACAAAGGCTTCCCTTTATGATATGCAACATGACCCGGAAATTAAAGAGGAGATGACTTTCCATTCCCCAGAAGCGGGGGAGGCTGTTGGACTTTCCTTCCTGCAACCCAAAACAAAGGATGACTTAATAAAAAGACGAAAGGCAAGTGAGCACTGGGCTAAACGTACAGGTGGATTGATTGGAAGAAGCCCCGATTACCTCAATACCGCTATAATGAGTTTCGCCTCTTCTTCTCCCTTATTAATAGGAAGGGCCAACTGTTTTCCAGAAAATATCCAATCCCTTTATGAATTGGCGATGAAAAAAGACCTTTCATTCACCCATACATTTGTCACACCTCAAGTAAACCGTTCCGAGTCATACTTAGAATCCTCTGAGGAAGAACCGATTGTAGCCCGGGTGGTTGATAGGAATGAAGAAGGGATTGTAATTAAAGGGGCACGACTCTTAGCTACTCAAGGTGGGTTAACCGACGAAGTGTTAGTTATTAGTACTCCTAAATTTTTACTAGATGAAGATGAAGCTTTTGCCTTTTCAATCCCATCAGATACGAAGGGGTTAAAATTCATTTGCAGAGACCCGTTTGTTGGTGGGGATTCTCTTTTTAACCATCCCTTAAGCTCTCGATTCGAAGAGATGGATACCATCCTTGTTTTCGATAATGTACTCGTTCCGTGGAATCGAGTATTCTATTATGACAATGCGATTGTAGCTGCAGATTTCTCATACCAAAGCTCGTTTCACAATTTTACGACCCACCAAGTCATAACCAGGCAAATTGCCAAAACGGAATTCATTTTAGGTCTGGCTGAGCTCCTTGTACAAACGATAAACGTGAGAGAATATCAACATATTCAGGAAAAGCTGTCTGAGATTATTATTGGTCTAGAAACGATGAAAGCTCTATTGGAAAAGTCGGAGAACGATGCGGAGTTGGATCAGTGGGGAGTCATGCGACCGGATATTGTTCCGCTTAAGGTTGCCAATAATATCTTTCCTAAAATTTATCCCCACTTCACCGAAATTATTCAATTAATTGGCGCAAGTGGTTTGGTTAGTCTGCCTACTGAAAATGCATTCAATTCCTCTATTCGAGCCGATCTCGATCAGTATCTTCAAGCAGCAACCAGTAACGCAGAGGATCGTGTGAAAATATTTAGGTTAGCCTGGGACCTGACAATGAGTTCATTTGGAACAAGACAAACCCAATATGAGAGGTACTTTTTTGGAGACCCAATCCGTTTATCCGGCCGCCTATACAATGCATATCCACTTGATGATTATGTGAAAGAAGTTAGGAATTTTTTAGACTTGGAAACGGAAGAATCCTAAGAAAAGCTAACTCATACGGAATCCTGGTGATATTTTGAAGAATATTTATTTTACAGGGAAAATGAGGTGTACTGTATATAGATAGTAATATGATAATAAAAGATCGTCCATGGTGGTATATGGCACTGCCTAATGTGTAAAAGCCCTTCAAGTGGGAAGCTCACGATTTGAATTAAAAAAGTAACCAACCCAAAGGCTTGCTAGGCGTTTAATGGGTAGTTACTTTTTTTGTTGCGACAGTATTGCTATTATTAAGGTTCCGAAAGATATCTTCACCACTAATGTTTCGATTACTATCATAGTATCACCCCCTTTCTAATAAAGGGTGAACCACCACACATGAAATCTCTATTACAAAAGACCCCCAGCCAAAATAGCTGAGAGCCTGATACGTAAATATAAAAATTTAACGTTTTAATAAATATACTGGTCTATTGAATCCACAATAAATGTTAGTTGTATACTATTTCTGACCATGGCTTATAAACTCTAATATTCTCATATATTTCTCTACATAAATGATTAAGCTTTTCTTTTTCTCATGAAGAGGAAGAACACCCCACTTAACAAGAGTAAAAACCCTGCTAATAAGTACTGATAGATCGTAGTGGCAGTTTCCGGTAGCTTTTGTCCTTCTTTTCCTCCTTGAACACCTTGTTCTTTTTGTCCGTCATCCGTACCAGGCTGCTGTTCTATTGCTTCCTGTTCAAAAACAGTATAGGTGCTAAAATGACCGGTTTGTGCCATTACCTTTCCATCTTGCCATTCTCCGCCAATTGCTTCCCATTCTTCAAGTTCTGGGTTCAAATAAAACAGTTGCACCTGATCCTTATCATTTACCTTGTCGCTATTAACAGAAAAAGTCAGCGTCACTTTTTCGTCGAAGGTATTTAATTGTTTTTCGCCTTGTTTAATTTCAAAGTTATAGACCACACTCAATGCTTGGTCAATGTCATCTAAACGCTCTAACTGGATTGTTGCAGCCTCGGATACATTAGTGAAATTGGAGGCAGCTAGTTGCAAGCTGACATTTTTCAACTGAATGATGATCGTTATTCGATGCTCCTTCAGCCATTTTATTTGGTCAGAAGTAAATACTAGGTTAACAGAATCATTATGATTACGTAAATCTATCCATAATTCACCTTGATCAGCTAGCTGATAGAGCGAGTCTGTTTCGATCGTTGCTTCGTCATTGATAACGTCAGGTGTTACGGTCACACGGGGGTGTTTCTCTGGGTCTGGGTCTTGTGAGTCCTCCGGTTCTTCGGGATCGACAGGATCTTTTGGATCTTCATGATTTCCCGGATCTTCAGGGTCTGGTGTACTTGGATCAGAAGTACCGACTGCTTTGATATGTGCAACGACACTATTATTATCATAAGTGACTTTTACCTCATAATCATCTGCTGTTACATTATTAAATTTACCTTCCACCTTGTCAGCAGTCATTATCGTAATATTTGCAGCCTTGTCTATTTCATAATTAGAAAGATCCAAATTCAGATCCCCACCATCCAGGTATACCAAGCCATCTACATTTAGTTGAGTTTGGTCATTATTCATAGCAATATCTAGGCTTCCAGCTTCCATTGTTAAGTTCCCATTTAAATTCAGAGGTTCATCTACATTAACTAAAACAGCACCATTTTCTACATAAAGGTCACCTTCACCAAAAGCAGTCGCTGAAGTAGCTTCTAACGCTCCTTCTTGCAGTAATGTGCCTCCCGTATAACTATTATTCCCTGTCAATGTAAGTGTTCCTGTCCCTTGCTTGGTAAGCATACCACTGCCAGTTATATCATTTCTCCACCAATCTTGGGCATTAAATCTTCCTTTTGAAGCATCCATATCCACTGTTACAGTGCTTAAAAACGCACCATATCCATCAGACGCTGTTACCAAATCAATTCTTCCCCAACCATTTGATTCATCTATTACAGGGTAGCCTGAGTCAATTTCTGTCGTATATAACACTTCTCTACGTTGTTCATCAGTCAAATAAGGTTGGCGAGTTTCTAACAACACTTCTGCCCCTTTAGGTACTACAGGAGCTAAACCTTTTACGCCTGTTTGAGGTAATCCGTATGTGAGCTTTTGCCGATAGAGTGTTTTATTTGCTTCATGGTCTTCCCACTTTTGTTCATCGTACGCACTTTCAAACGTATAATCCTCTGTTACTGTATGTGCATATTCGTACAAACTCATTTCTTTGGATGCAGCTAATTTACCGAATACTTCTCCAGCATTGTTATATGCCTTATCCAATACTTCTTTATTTCCTGAGAGATTGTATGCATAAGCAGTCATGGCAGTAGATTGTATTCTTCCTCCTATAATATCAAGTGGAGAGTGCATACCAGTCACTATTCTATTTTCTCCCATTTGAGCTGCTCTTGTTAAAAATTCAGCATACCTTTCAGGTGTTGCGTATGCAAACCCGAATGTTGACAAATAAGATGCACTTGTATGCCCGCTTGGAAAAGCTCCGTCTTTACCTCTCCCGTCTTCCGCTATTCTTTTTACATATTCTAATGCAGGAATTATTTCCACATTCGTTTCATATTGTTGGTAATGTCTTTCCCCTGTTTCTTTTTTCCCGCCTGAAGGTAATTCTTCTACTACCTTCTCGCCGCTACCGATTGTTTCCCATTCAGGTAAACCATTCTCATCAACAACTTCTATCACTTCTCCATTTGAATTCATTCTGTAAGGCCTTGGAGAAGAGTAATAGTACTTAGAAGGATTAGATGAAGAAGGATTTCTAAACCTAATTAAATGTACTAAATCCAACGCATCTGAAAGTTCAGTTCCTTCCCATTGTCCCATTCCTTGGCTTTGGTCTTCAACAGTCGTTTCTTCCAATATCTTATTCATGTCCTCAGTTGATCTTACTACACTTGTGGTCGGATTAACGATACCTACATAGGTATTAGCCAAAGGCCCATAAGCTTCCATCATACTATATATCTTATCTCTTTGATCGTCATAATAGGCCGCTAACGCCTCTTCATCGGTTCTGTTTTTGGTAACATCTTCAACATATTTAATATTAGCCTTCCAAGTCTCTGGATCTCTGATTTCTACGTTAGCATATGTATTCTTATCTGCTACTACTTTTGTCTTATCATTTTTATATCCATCAAAATAAACGGTAGGGCCGTCACCATAGTTAGCAACTTCCCCATTTGCACCTGGTATAGTTAACGCTTTTCCGTCTCTCCAATCTGGTTGATTCATAGACCATACTTGATCAAACCCATCCAAAATACTTATAAAAGGGTTAGTCGCAGCTATATTCTTTAATTGTGAATCATTGGCATTTCCGCCATTATCCAATGCTGGTAAAGGTTGCTCAACGTTAGGAGGATCTGTATTTACTTTTTCAGTAGTTCCTTGTGGCTTTGAGGGTTTATCTGAATATTGACTAGCAGCCTGAACAGGAAGCTCAAAATTTGTTATAATTAGCATTGCAAGTAGTAATATTATCGACGCTTTTTTCATGAATTTCATACTTTTTTATTTCCCCTTTTCTGCTGCATTTTAGAATAACTAACTAAACCTCACTAGTTACACTTTAAGGACAGTATGTTAAATGAATGTAGGGAAACTGTTAAAACTTCGTTAATTTTATGTAGAAGAGCAGAGAAGTATGACGAAAATTACGGGTTCAGTTGTAGTCGAAGCAGGCATGGATCCTAACAAAGAATATTTCATTACTAACCATGAAAACGTCAAAATGCTATTACGATGATAAGTGGGGAAAGTGATGGAATACTCATGTTACCGATGAAGCGAAGGAGAAAACATCCGAGATTTTCCCAAATTAGCCCAGGGTATTCAATCCCAGAGTTGGACAGAAAAAAAGACTCTTTCCACATAAGTGAAAAGAGCCTTGAAACGTAAATATAAAATTAACGTTTTGAGAACTGTGGTGCACGACGTGCGCCTTTAAGACCGTATTTCTTACGTTCTTTCATACGAGCGTCACGAGTTAGGTATCCTTCTGATTTAAGGGATCCGCGGTATTCTGGATCTGCTTCAAGAAGTGCGCGAGCGATACCGTGGCGAATTGCTCCAGCTTGTCCTGTGAATCCTCCACCATGAACGTTTACTAAAACATCATAAGTTCCTTGAGTTTCAGTAGCAGCTAGTGGTTGGTTCAAGATTAAAAGCTGAGTATCGTATGGGAAATAGTCTTTCGCTTCACGACCATTAATTGTTACATTACCTGTACCTGGTACTAAGCGTACACGTGCAGTTGATTTTTTTCGACGACCTGTGCCGTAGTATTGTACTTGTGCCATTTGATTAACCTCCTTTTAATTACCCGCGAAGTTCGTAAACTTCAGGTTGTTGTGCTTGGTGATTGTGCTCAGCGCCTCTGAATACGTGCAATTTCTTACCCATTTTACGGCCTAGAGAACCTTTTGGAAGCATTCCTTTGACTGCAAGCTCAAGCATTTGCTCAGGGTATTTTGTACGCATTTCATATGCATTACGTTCTTTCAATCCACCTGGGTGGTTTGAGTGACGGTAGTAGATCTTGTCATTGATTTTGTTACCAGTTAGTTCGATTTTCTCTGCGTTAATGATGATTACATTATCGCCAGTGTCAGCGTGTGGTGTGTAAGTTGCTTTATGCTTTCCGCGAAGGATTGCAGCAACCTCACTAGCTAAGCGACCAAGACGTTGGCCTTCAGCATCCACAACAAGCCATTTGCGTTCGATATTAGATTCATTCGCCATGAAAGTTGTGCGCATGATTGTTCCCTCCATAATTAAAAATTCATTTTAAAATTCGTTTCGCTATTTCTATATTCAACACAATTAGATTCCGGGGCTAATCGTGGTTTCAGAAATAAATTGCCATAGATCATAATATACCAAAGTATAGGGATTTGTCAAGGGGATGAGCAAATGATTTGCGTAAATCCTCTATTTACATTATGAAGACTCCTCTTCATAGACAACATTCCACAAATAAAGCCCCTGTGGTGGAATCGTTTCGCCCACAAGCTGACGATCTTTCTGTTTCAGCAAGTCATTTATGTCTTCGGGGTTACGCCGCCCCTGTCCAACATCTAGGAGCACTCCAACAATGATGCGCACCATATTATATAAAAAGCCGCTCCCCCGAAAAATAAATTCTAGTTCTGTCCCTTGGTGTTCGCAACTTACCTGAAATAGGGTCCTTTCCTTACTCCCCTTCGTCGTTGCTTTCGCAGATGAAAAGGTTGTGAAATCATGTGTCCCTTCCAGGTAAGTGCACGCCTCTTTTATTTTCGAGACATTAAGTGCATAGGGGAAATGATAGCTGTAATGACGTTTAAACACATCGGGCTCTTTTTCATTTATTACGTAATAGCGATATTCTTTTTCGACTACATCATAGCGAGCATGAAATGTTTCCGAGACTTCTGTTACGTCCTTAATATAAAGATCATCTGGCAATAAAGTATTTAGCGCAAGCTTCCAGTTCCCTGTTGGAATCTTATAAGGGGAATCAAAATGGATTTTTTGCCCTTTTGCATGCACGCCAGTGTCAGTCCGGCCAGATGCCTGGATCCGAATGTCGCTACCCTTATGCATTTTCTTCAACGCTCTTTCCAACTCACCTTGGATTGTTCGCTTTTTGGGTTGTATTTGGAAACCGGAAAATTGGGACCCATCGTAATAAATGGTACATCGTAGTCTTACCATCGTGCTTCAGCCTTTCCTTAATAGCCTCTTGTTAGCAGCAGACCTGCAATGACAGCGATAAATAGTAGATAAACGGCGATATCACGTGCGTTTATTTTTAATTCTCTTAATTTCGTACGTCCCTCTCCACCTTTATACCCACGAGCTTCCATCGCCATAGCCAGCTCTTCCGCCCGCTTAAAGGCACTAACAAACAAAGGAATCAGCAATGGAACCACCGCTTTTGCTCGATCTTTGATAGAGCCTGTCCGAAAGTCAACTCCGCGTGAGGCCTGAGCTTTGGAGATTTTTTCTGTTTCCTGCATAAGTGTTGGGATAAACCGAAGAGAAATAGACATCATCAGTGCAAGCTCATGAACAGGGAACTTCACTTTCTTTAATGGATGCAGCATATCCTCAATAGCATCGGTAATCTCAATTGGTGTTGTGGTTAAAGTTAAAAGAGATGTAATGAGAATAAGCAAGAAGAACCGCAATGAGATAGCAATCCCTTGAAATACTCCACCAGAATAAATCTGAAAGGAGTATATCTCCAGCCATATGGTGCCTTCCTTCGTTACAATGATATGCAAGATGAACGTGAAGACAATCAGGAACCATACAGGTGTCAGCCCCTTCATGATAAATCGTATGGGTACACGAGAGGTCACCATACTGGCCAGTGCAAACAACGCTAGAATACTATAACTCACTACATTATTGGCTAAAAATACAATGAATACAAAAAAGAAAATAAGTGTAATTTTAGTTCTTGGGTCTAATTTATGAACAAGGGAGTTTCCTGGTACATATTGTCCGATGATCAGGGTGTTATTCATCTATTCTGCCCCCTTGCATGACACGCCGGATGTCCTCAGCCAATTCATCAACCGTCTGCCCTTTAAAAGGTAGAGAGTATTTAAATCTCTCTTCAAACTTACTTAGGAATGCAACACTCTCTGGTACATCTAATTGCACCTTATGCAGTGCATCCTTTTGGGTGAAAACTTCAACAGGGTTTCCCTCCATATACTTTTTCCCTTTGTTCATGATCAACACGTGGTCAGCATATTTGAGTGCATCCTCCATGCTATGGGTAACGAGAATGGTAGTAAGCCCCTGTCTTTTATGCAACTCATAAAACATCTGCAAAATCTCTTTCTGACCTCGGGGGTCTAAACCTGCCGTAGGTTCATCCAAAACAAGTACTTCTGGCTGTACAGCCATAACACCTGCAATCGCAACTCTACGCATTTGCCCGCCACTCAAGTCAAATGGAGAACGCTCTAATATATCCTCAGATAACCCAACAGCTGGAATGATTTCTCGAATCCGCTCCTCGATTACCGCTTTCTCGACACCGAAATTTTCTGGACCAAAGGCGATATCTTTTGCAACGGTTTCTTCGAATAGCTGATGCTCGGGATATTGGAATACGACGCCTACTTTGCTACGCAGTTCTCGCATGTTCTTCGGCTTCTCTTTTGCTTTAAGGTGAAAATCACCAATCGTTACCTCGCCTCTTGAAGGCATGGCTAGACCATTTAAATGCTGGATCAGGGTCGATTTACCGGAACCAGTATGACCGATGACAGCTACAAAGGAACCAGATGGAATATGAAAACTTAAATCCTCAATCGCCTTATGAGCGAAAGGGCTATTTTCTTGGTATATATAGCTTACGTTGTTGAATGTAATGTCCATAATTCCTCCAGCAGCTCTTCATGGTTTAATGGTTCCTTTGTTAAAGCTAGTCCCTTTTCCTGCAACTTATCAGCCAAAATGGCAACAAATGGCACGTCAAGCCCGATTTCTCGAAGTGCATGTTTTTTAGCAAAAATTTCTCTAGGTGTGGCTTCATCCCAGATCTCTCCATGATTCATAACAATAACGCGATCTGACTGCACGACTTCATGTAAGTCATGGGTTATCGTGATGAGAGATAAATTATTTTTTTCTTGCACTTGATTTAATGTGTTCATAATTTCCGTTCTACCTTTAGGGTCAAGCATCGCTGTCGCTTCATCTAATATCAGGACTTTTGGGGAGACTGCCAGTACACCTGCGATGGCGACACGCTGTTTTTGACCACCTGAAAGCCGGTGTGGTTCTGTTAAATGGTAATCCTGCATTCCCACGGCTGTTAAGGATTCCTCAATACGGGCTATCATTTCTTCTCTTGGAATACCTCTGTTTTCCATCCCGAAGGCTACATCATCCTGGACGGTGGTACCCACGAACTGATTGTCAGGATTCTGAAAAACCATCCCTACATCTTTTCTAATATCCCAGATTGTCTCCTCTGTTACAGGTTTTCCAGCTATTAAAATCTCGCCTTCTTGAGGAAATAGTAAGCCATTAATTAGTTTTGCTATTGTAGATTTACCACTTCCATTATGGCCAATGATAGCAATCGATTCATCTTCATAGATTTCAAACGAACAGTTTTTCAAGACCCAGGGGTGCTCTTCTCTATATCGAAAGGATACATTTCTAAACTCTATTAGCTTCTCTCTCATTCTAATGCCTCCTCTAGCTCTTCTCTCCCCCTGAGGTGTATTTGTAGGGGCAATGGGTTAAATAATGTTCAGAAGGGCGTTAAAACGCTTCTGTGAGGTTTATACTCTATGATGTCTCTTCCATCTAGTTGGATACAAAGCATAGTAGGCTTAAACACTCCGCAAGCAACATTAGCCAGCACTAGAGTGTTACAAGCCCACTACCTTTTTAAATTACAAAAAAAGGGCTTGGCTTCACCTCATGAAGAGATTCAGTCCTGCCCTCGACGCCTTTTTGTAGATTAAACTAATTCTACAATTGCCATTTTTGCTCCATCACCTTGGCGTTCACCTAATTTAAGAACGCGTGTGTATCCACCTTGACGGTCTTCATAGCGTGCAGCAACGTCATTGAAAAGTTTTTGAACAACACTTTCATTTTCGTTAGCTTCTTTGTTATACAAGAATGCTGCAGCTTGACGACGTGAATGAAGATCACCACGTTTTCCAAGCGTAATCATTTTATCTACTACAGATTTAAGCTCTTTCGCTTTTGCTTCTGTTGTTTCAATCCGTTCATGAATAATCAAATCAGATGCAAGATTACGAAGTAGAGCCATACGAGAATCTGTTGTACGACCTAGTTTTCTAGCCATGGACTATCCCTCCCTTTCTTGATGACTACAGACTAAATTTAAAAATGCGAAAAACCGCAAAGAAAACCTGCGATACCTATTCTTCCTAACCTGCGTATGTCCCGGTTATCGGGACCAGGTTAAATGGGAATAGGAATGCTGGTAAAAACAATGATCAATCGTCATCACGTAAGCCTAAGCCAAGATCAATTAGTTTTACTTTTACTTCTTCTAATGATTTACGACCTAAGTTACGAACTTTCATCATGTCTTCTTCCGATTTGTTTGCAAGTTCTTGAACCGTGTTAATTCCAGCACGTTTCAAGCAGTTATAGGATCTGACAGAAAGATCAAGCTCTTCGATTGTCATTTCCATTACTTTTTCTTTCTGGTCTTCTTCTTTTTCTACCATGATTTCGGCCTTTTTGGCTTCATCAGTTAAACCAACGAAAATATTAAGATGCTCAGTGAAAACTTTAGCTCCAAGAGAAACTGCTTCCTCTGGGCGAATGCTTCCATCTGTAGAGACATCCAACGTTAGTTTATCAAAATTAGCTACTTGCCCTACACGTGTATTCTCAACTTGATAGGTCACACGGGAAACGGGAGTAAAAATAGAATCGATTGGCACAACACCAATAGGTTGGTCATCTTTTTTATTCGCTTCAGCCGGACGGTATCCGCGACCACGTTCTGCGGTAATTTTCATACGCAAATTACCTTTGCTGTTCAATGTAGCAATAGGTAGTTCCGGATTTAATACTTCCACATCACTATCGTATGTCAGATCAGCGGCCGTAACTTTCCCTTCCCCCTGTACATCCACTTCTAAAACCTTTTCTTCATCAGAATAGATTTTCAAAGCTAGTTTTTTCAAGTTCAAAATGATAGACGTTACGTCTTCAACAACACCATCAATTGTTGAAAATTCATGAAGCGCCCCATCAAACTGAACGGATGTAACAGCAGCACCTGGAAGTGAGGATAGTAGGATACGACGCAAGGAGTTTCCTAGAGTGGTACCATATCCACGTTCAAGCGGTTCGACTACGAATTTACCAAACGTAGCATCCTCGCTGACTTCTACCGTCTCAATTTTTGGTTTTTCAATTTCGATCATTCAATAAAACCCTCCTTTAAAACGTCGAAACCCCGGTTAGACACCGCGTCTAACCGAAATTCCTCAAATAGGCAGTTGGCGTTTCTGCACTACCTGCAATACTTTCGTACTTCTTGTCTCTCGAATGCTGTATGGTAAAGGGCGGACCTTTACATTTTTAGCTATCATAACCCATTATAGACAGGGTGACAAATTCTATACGGTATAATTATACGCGACGACGTTTTGGTGGGCGACAGCCATTGTGTGGAACAGGAGTTACATCAACAATTGCTGTTACTTCCAGACCAGCTGCTTGAAGAGAACGAATCGCTGCTTCACGGCCAGCTCCAGGTCCTTTAACTGTTACTTCTAGAGTTTTCATTCCATTATCTACAGCAGACTTCGCTGCAGTTTCTGCTGCCATTTGAGCAGCAAATGGAGTAGACTTACGAGATCCTTTGAATCCTAATGATCCAGCAGAGCTCCAGCCAATCGCATTACCTTGCGCATCTGTAATTGTAACAATTGTGTTGTTAAAAGTAGAACGGATATGTGCAATACCGGTTTCTATATTCTTTTTCACACGACGTTTACGTGTATTAGTTTTACGTGCCATTAATTAGCTTACCTCCTTCACGTTATTTTTTCTTGCCTGCAACTGCTCGACGAGGTCCTTTACGAGTACGTGAATTGTTCTTAGTTTTTTGTCCACGAACTGGCAACCCACGACGGTGACGTACACCTCTGTAAGAACCAATCTCGATTAGACGTTTGATGTTAAGGGAAATTTCACGACGAAGGTCCCCTTCGGTTGTATAAACATCGATTACTTTACGGATTTTACCAAGCTCATCTTCTGTTAGATCGCGTACACGAGTGTCTTCTGAAACGCCTGCTTCTTTAAGGACTTTCTCTGCGGTCACTTTGCCAATTCCATAAATGTAAGTCAATGAAATTACTACACGTTTGTCACGTGGAATATCAATACCTGCAATACGTGCCATAAGATTGTAACACCTCCTATTAGTTTAGCCTTGTTTTTGCTTGTGTTTCGGGTTCTCGCAAATAACCATAACTTTACCTTTACGTTTGATTACTTTGCATTTTTCACAAATTGGTTTAACAGATGCTCTTACTTTCATCTCATCTTTTCCTCCTTTTATATCGGAGCTCGCTTATTTATAACGGTACGTAATTCGTCCTCTAGTTAAATCATACGGAGAAAGTTCAACCGTTACTTTATCACCTGGCAGAATGCGGATGAAATGCATACGAATCTTGCCTGAGACATGGGCCAAAACTGTATGGCCATTTTCAAGCTCTACATTAAACATCGCATTCGGCAATGTATCGGTTACGGTACCTTCAACTTCAATTACATCGTCTTTCGCCATCGTGTTGATCTCCCTTCTTCAAATCAGTCACAACTTCATTGATAAATTTAGCTATGGCAAACCGTAGCTTACCATTTGTGACACGACCAGTTTCTAGAAGGCTTTTCTGGACTTCAGGAGAAATGTAGTCCATAACTTCAATATGATGCAAGTTCTTTTTCTTTGGTCGATCATATTTACGTTTTTCCCCATCTGCAAGCAAGACATACCGATCTTCAAGTAATTTTATGATAACCGCATATTGTCCTGCTTCCCGTCCCTGCATAATACGAACAACTTGACCTATTAGCGGAATCGAATCATCTTCGTTCAACAACGATCACCTTCACTTAGGCTATAGTTTATACTGCCACCCTACTAAATAGGGGTTATCGCTTATCCAATCCTGTGTCACTTAACTTGAAGCAATGCACGTTCAAATGTGATTACTCCATTTTATTATAACTTTTCATCCAACGGAATGCATCCGTTGGCTATACAACAGTTATAATAAAAGATTATTTATCAATCTTGTTTTGAATATCTTCAAAAACCTGATCAATATCTTGGTCACCGTTAACAGATACTAAGTATCCTTTGTCCTCGTAAAAGTCCAATAACGGTTGAGTTTGCTTTATATTAACTGCCAAACGGTTCTTCACTGTTTCGGCCTGATCATCTTCTCGCTGAATTAACTTGGAACCATCTTTATCACAAATTCCTTCAACCTTTGGCGGGTTGTAAAGAACGTGATAAGTAGCTCCACATGTCGGACAAATTCTACGACCCGTTAGACGCTCCACTAATTTTTCTTTTGGTACATCTACATGCAGTACATAGTCAATGGATTGATTTAAATCGGAAAGAAGATCTTGTAAAGCCTCTGCCTGGGCAATGGTTCTTGGAAATCCATCCAATAAGAAACCTTCCTTACAGTCTGCTTTGCTTAAACGTTCTTTCACAATCCCGATTGTTACTTCATCCGGAACAAGCTCACCTTGATCCATATATTCTTTAGCTTTCTTTCCAAGGTCTGTACCCTCTTTTATAGCTAATCGGAACATATCTCCTGTTGAAATATGAGGGATGTTATATTTTTCGTTTATCTTTTCGGCCTGAGTACCTTTGCCGGCACCAGGAAGACCCATTAAAATCAAATTCAACAAATTTCCCCTCACTCTCATTGGCAGCAGGATCCTACTTGATAAAACCTTTGTAGTGTCGTTTAACCAACTGACTTTCCAGCTGTTTCATTGTCTGTAATGCTACTCCAACAACAATCAGTAAGCTTGTGCCACCAATTTGAACTGCGGTAGGTAAACCAGCCAGCCCACCCAATAGGATAGGGAGCACAGATACAGCCGCCAGGAAGAGAGCACCGACAAAGGTTAAACGGTACATCACACGTGTTAAATACGTTTCAGTATTTTTACCAGGTCGGATACCTGGAATATAACCGCCTTGTTTCTGTAAATTCTCAGCCATTTGTTCAGGATTAACCTGTACGAACGTATAGAAATATGTGAAAGCAATAATAAGCGCTACATATAAAACCATACCAATTGGCTTTGTATAGTCAAAAATCGTTGTGATCGTTGATGCGATTTGGCTTCCTTCAAAGAAGTTAGCCACCGTACTTGGTGCAACCATAAATGCTATCGCAAAGATTACCGGGATAACTCCTGCAGCATTTACTTTTAACGGTAAATGTGTGGAATGTCCGCCAACCGGAGAGCGATTAACAAGTTTTTTTGCATATTGGATTGGTATTTTACGAAGTGCCTGCTGGATGAAGATAACTCCAACCACTACAGCCACAACTACCAAAGCAATCAAGGCAACAATTACAATGTTGATAAACAATTCATCACCAGGATTAACAAAATACTGACTGTAAAGTTGTTGAATCCCGTTTGGAACTGCGGCTACGATACCCGCAAAGATAATAATTGAAATTCCATTCCCTACACCATTTGCAGTGATCTGTTCTCCCAACCACATTAAAAATGCAGTTCCACTTGTAAGAACAATCGCAATCACGAGAAATGTTAATACACCTGGATTGGTAATCAGTGAACCTCCAGCCATTGCGTTGAACCCAATGGACATCGCAATCGCCTGAATGAATGCAAGGACGATCGTACCATAACGCGTGATCTGTGCCAACTTCTTACGTCCCGCATCACCTTGCTTCTTCCACTCGGCAAATTTAGGAACAACATCCATTTGCAATAGCTGCATAATAATGGACGCTGTAATGTATGGCATGATACCCATGGCAAAAATGGAGAAGTTTTGTAGTGCTCCTCCACCAAATGTGTTCAGGAATCCAAATACATTTTGTGAGTTCATCCAATCAATTGCTTGTTTATCTGTATAAGGCACAGGAATAAATGTGCCTAGACGGAAGACAACCAACATCAACAAAGTGAAGATTATTTTCCGTCTAATGTCACCTACGCGCATAAAATTGGAGATTGTACGGAACATTAAATCACCTCGGTTTTACCGCCCGCTGCCTCTATTGCTTCAATTGCTGAAGCAGAGAACTTATGAGCTTTTACTGTAAGTTTTTTTTCGATAGCACCTTTGCCAAGTACTTTAATACCAGCATTAAGCTTGCTTACGACACCTTCTTCAAGTAATAGCTCAGGTGTAATTTCTGTGCCGTCTTCAAAACGATTTAGCGCATCTAAGTTCACAATAGTAAATTCTTTACGGTGAATGTTTGTAAATCCACGTTTAGGTAAACGTTGGAATAAAGGCATTTGACCACCTTCAAAGCCCGGACGAGTACCGCCGCCTGAACGTGCTTTTTGACCTTTATGTCCACGGCCGGAAGTTTTTCCGTTACCAGATGACATACCACGACCTACACGGTTACGATTTGTGCGTGTTCCTTCTGATGGCTTCAATTCATGAAGTTTCATTCGAGCACCTCCTCTTTACGCAATTATATAATTAAAGTTCTTTAACCGCTACTAGATGAGATACTTTGTTAACCATACCGCGAACGGCATCAGTATCTTCACGTACTACGGATTGACGAATCTTTCTAAGTCCTAATGCTTGAACAGTTTTCTTTTGTACATCTGATCCACCGATAACACTACGCGTGAGGGTGATTTCTAATTTTTTAGACATAACAGTTCCCTCCTTATCCTAACAGTTCTTCCACAGACTTTCCACGTAGTTTTGCTACGTCTTCTGCGCGCTTCAAGTTTGTTAAACCGTTTAATGTTGCACGAATCATGTTAATTGGTGTATTTGAACCAAGTGATTTTGTTAAAATATCACCAACACCCGCAAGTTCAAGGATGGCACGAACCGGTCCACCAGAGATAACTCCAGTACCCTCTGCTGCAGGTTTCATCAATACATTACCAGAACCAAAACGTCCATTAATTTGATGAGGAATAGTAGTTCCGACGATCGGTACTGTAATCAGATTTTTCTTCGCATCATCAACTGCTTTTTTAATTGCTTCTGGTACTTCTTGTGCTTTACCTGTACCAAATCCTACATGGCCATTTTTATCACCGACAACTACTAAAGCAGCAAAGCGGAAACGACGTCCACCTTTAACTACTTTTGCAACACGGTTGACCGTAACAACACGTTCTTCAAGATCTAATTTGTTCGGATCGATGTTTGACATCATGTATGTCCCTCCTTTATCGATTAAAATTCAAGACCTGCCTCACGGGCAGCATCTGCTAATGCTTTTACACGTCCATGATAAAGGTAGCCTCCGCGATCGAATACAACCGATTTGTAACCTTTATCTTGGGCACGTTTCGCGATAGTTTCTCCGACTTTCACGGCAGCGTCAAGGTTGCCAGTAGCTTCTACTTTTAATTCGTTATCTTTAGTTGAAGCACTTGCAACTGTTACACCATTATTGTCATCAATTAACTGTGCATAGATGTGTTTATTTGAACGATATACGTTAAGACGTGGGCGTTGCTCCGTACCAGAAATGTTTTTTCTTACACGTGCATGCCTTCTTTTACGTACAATATTTTTGTCAGGCTTTGTGATCATTTAGGTCACTCCTTTCTGCTCCCTAACTAGTCTTACTTAGCAGTTTTACCTTCTTTACGACGTACATATTCACCTTCGTAGCGAATACCTTTTCCTTTATAAGGCTCAGGTGGTCTGATTGCTCTAATATTGGAAGCAACTGCACCAACAAGCTCCTTATCAATTCCTTTAACAATTACTTGCGTGTTTTTAGGAACGTCAATTTCAATGCCGTCAATTGGATCAAGTTCAACAGGGTGTGAATAACCAGCGTTAATCACAACTTTGTCTCCTTGTTTCATTGCACGGTAACCAACCCCGATGATTTCAAGGGATTTTTCGAATCCTTTGCTTACACCTTCAACCATGTTGTTGATTAAACTACGAGTAGTTCCGTGCAGGGCACGATGGTCTTTGTGATCACTTGGACGTGCAATTGTAACAACATTATCTTCAATATTAATATTCATATCCTGGTGTACGTTTCTTGTTAACTCACCTTTAGGTCCTTTCACAGACACTGTAGTTCCGTTAAGTTTAACTTCTACACCTTGTGGAATTTCAATCGGCTTAAGTCCTATACGAGACATTCCATACACCTCCTCATCAAAAAATGTTAATTACCAAACGTATGCTAGAACTTCGCCACCAACAGCTTGTGAACGTGCTTCTTTATCAGAAAGCACACCTTTTGATGTTGAGACAATAGCTATACCTAAACCATTAAGCACACGTGGTACTTCATTAGCTTTAGCGTAAACACGTAGTCCTGGCTTACTAATACGTTTGATACCTGTAATTACTCGTTCTTCGTTTGTACCGTATTTAAGGAAAATACGCAAAACACCTTGTTTGTTATCTTCAACAAACTCATAATCTGAAACGAATCCTTCACGCTTAAGGATGTCAGCGATCTCCTTCTTCATTGTTGAAGCCGGAAGCTCTAACTTTTCATGGCGTACCATGTTAGCATTACGAATACGAGTTAGCATATCTGCAATTGGATCTGTCATAACCATTACTAATTACCTCCTTCCCGAATCGGGGTTTACCAGCTTGCTTTTTTGACACCAGGAATTTGACCTTTGTAGGCAAGTTCACGGAAACAAATACGGCAAAGTTTAAATTTACGGATTACAGAATGTGGACGGCCACAACGTTCGCAACGTGTATATTCACGTACTTGATACTTTTGTGGGCGTTTTTGTTTCGCAATCATTGATTTTTTAGCCACAATTTTCCCTCCTTGTATTAGCTCTAAGCTTATTTTTGGAAAGGCATGCCTAGCTGAGCTAAAAGTTCACGAGCCTCTTCGTCAGTATTGGATGAAGTTACAATAACGATATCCATACCACGTACCTTGTTCACTTTATCATAATTAATTTCCGGGAATATTAGCTGTTCTTTTACACCTAATGTATAGTTTCCACGACCATCAAAAGCTTTTTTAGAGATACCACGGAAGTCACGTACACGTGGAAGTGATACCGATACAAGCTTTTGAAGGAATTCGTACATACGCTCACCGCGAAGGGTTACTTTTGCACCGATCGGCATTCCTTCACGAAGGCGGAAACCAGCGATTGATTTCTTAGCACGAGTGATCAATGGTTTTTGACCAGAAATTAACGCAAGCTCTTCAACAGCGCTATCTAATGCTTTAGAGTTTTGAACTGCATCACCGACACCCATGTTGATAACAATCTTCTCAACAGCTGGTACCTGCATTACAGACTCATAATTAAATTTATTCATCAAAGATGGTGATACTTCATCTTGGTATTTTTTTCTTAATTCATTCATCAATGTCGCCCTCCTTTCGTCGCTAAATTATTTATCTATTGCTTCACCGGATTTTTTAGCGATGCGGACTTTCTTTCCGTCACGTACTTCATACCCAACGCGAGTTGGTTCACCGGATTTAGGATCTATTGGCATTACGTTAGAAGCGTGGATTGGAGCTTCTTGGTTTAGGATTCCACCTTGTGGATTTTCCTGTGAAGGTTTCGCATGTTTTTTCATCATGTTAATGCCTTCTACAAGAACGCGCTCCTGAGCTGGGTTCACTTCTAGGATTGTGCCTTCTTTACCGCGGTCTTTACCGGATATTACTTTAACTTTATCACCTTTTTTTACATGCATGCTTGACGCACCTCCTTGCAAGGCTAATTTTAGCTTATAGAACTTCTGGAGCTAGAGATACGATTTTCATGAATTTTGCATCACGTAATTCACGTGCAACTGGTCCGAAGATACGAGTACCTCGTGGACTTTTATCATCACGGATAATTACCGCTGCATTTTCATCAAAACGAATGTATGAACCATCTTTACGACGTGCACCAGATTTAGTACGTACGATGACAGCTTTAACAACTTCACCTTTTTTGACAACGCCTCCTGGTGTTGCTTGTTTGACAGTACAAACAATTACATCACCAATATTGGCAGTTTTACGGCCAGATCCGCCTAACACTTTAATAGTTAAGACTTCACGTGCGCCAGAGTTATCTGCAACTTTTAAGCGAGTTTCCTGTTGAATCATATCGCTGTGACCTCCCTTCGGATACCTTCCGAGCGAACTTTATTATATAATTACCGCTTCTTCAACGACTTCAACCAAACGGAAACGTTTAGTTGCTGATAGCGGACGAGTTTCCATGATACGCACAACATCTCCAGTTTTTGCCTGGTTGTTCTCGTCATGTGTTTTGAATTTCTTAGAGTATTTTACACGTTTACCGTATAGTTTATGAAACTTATAAGTTTCAACTAATACCGTAATTGTTTTATCCATTTTGTCTGATACGACACGGCCTGTATATACCTTACGATCATTACGTTCAGTCATTCGAGGCTAACCTCCTCTCAGATTTCTAGTTATTTACGCTAACTTCGCGTTGGCGTACTACTGTTTTCATGCGAGCAATTGACTTTCTCACTTCACGAATACGAGCAGTGTTTTCCAGTTGACCAGTTGCAAGCTGGAAGCGCAAATTAAATAGTTCTTCTTTTAAAGATTTTACTTTTTGTTCAATTTCGGCAGTGGTTAGTTCTCTGATTTCATTAGCCTTCATTGCTTTCACCACCAATTTCTTCACGTTTTACGAATTTAGTTTTGATCGGCAGTTTGTGAGATGCTAGACGTAGCGCTTCACGAGCAACCTCTTCGGGAACTCCTGCGATTTCAAACATGATTTTTCCTGGTTTTACTACTGCTACCCAGCCTTCTGGAGCACCTTTACCGGAACCCATTCGAACTTCTAGGGGTTTTGCAGTGTATGGCTTATCAGGAAAGATTTTAATCCAAACTTTACCGCCACGTTTCATGTAACGAGTCATTGCAATACGGGCAGCCTCAATCTGACGACTAGTGATCCATGAAGCTTCTGTTGCTTGTAGGCCGTATTCACCAAAAGCTACTGTAGTACCACCTTTAGCTTGGCCTCTCATTTTACCACGATGTTGTCTACGATATTTTACGCGTTTAGGCATTAACATAATGCATTGCCCCCTTCCTTATTTGTTTGATTTAGTTGGAAGGACTTCCCCACGATAGATCCACACTTTAACACCTAGTTTACCGTAAGTAGTATCTGCTTCAGCTGTACCATAATCGATATCAGCACGCAATGTGTGTAGTGGTACTGTTCCTTCACTATAATGTTCCGCACGAGCGATATCTGCTCCACCAAGACGTCCGGAAACTTGTGTTTTGATTCCTTTTGCTCCTCCGCGCATTGCACGTTGAATTGATTGCTTTTGTGCACGACGGAATGAGATACGGTTTTCTAATTGACGAGCAATGTTTTCAGCAACTAGTGTTGCATCAAGATCAACTTTCTTAATTTCAACAATGTTGATGTGTACTCGTTTACCAGTCAAGCTGTTCAATGATTTACGTAGAGCTTCTACTTCAGAACCGCCTTTACCAATTACCATTCCTGGTTTCCCAGTATGAATAGTGATGTTTACGCGATTAGCTGCGCGCTCGATGTCGATAGAAGAAACAGCAGCAATACGCAAACGGTTTTCAAGATATTCTCTGATTTTAATATCTTCATGTAGTAAGTCTGCATAGTCTTTACCAGCATACCATTTTGACTCCCAGTCTTTAATGATGCCGACACGAAGACCCGTTGGATTTACTTTTTGACCCACTGACTATCCCTCCTTCTTTTCTGTTACAACCACTGTAATGTGGCTAGTGCGTTTGTTAATTTTACTTGCACGTCCTTGTGCACGTGGACGGAAACGTTTCAATGTAGCACCTTCATTTACAAATGCTTCGGAAATCACTAGATTGTCCGGGTCCATTTCGTAGTTGTGTTCTGCGTTTGCGATAGCAGACTTCAAAACCTTCTCTACGACTGGAGAAGCACCGCGTTGTGTGTGGCGTAGAATTGCAACTGCTTCGCCAACGTTTTTTCCTCGAATTAAATCAACGACTAATCGTACTTTACGAGGAGCAATACGAACCGATTTCGCCATGGCTTTAGCTTGCATACTTAGTGCCTCCTCTCATTAGCGTTTAGTTTTCTTATCATCGCCACCATGCCCTTTATACGTGCGAGTTGGCGCGAATTCACCTAGTTTATGACCGACCATGTCTTCTGTGATATAGACTGGTACGTGTTTACGTCCATCATATACAGCAACAGTGTGACCAATAAAAGTAGGGAATATTGTTGAACGACGTGACCAGGTTTTTACTACCTGTTTCTTGTCGTCTTCATTTAATTTCTCGATCTTTGACAATAGATGGTCATCTGCAAAAGGTCCTTTTTTCAAGCTACGACCCATGGATAAACCTCCTTCCGCAATTGAGAGACGGGTATATAATCCCGTCCACTACTTTCGATTATTTTTTACGTTTACGAACGATATATTTATCAGTCGGCTTATTACGTTTACGAGTTTTGTAACCAAGTGTAGGTTTGCCCCAAGGTGACATTGGTGATTTACGTCCGATTGGCGCACGTCCTTCACCACCACCGTGTGGGTGATCGTTAGGGTTCATTACAGAACCACGAACTGTAGGGCGTTTGTTTAACCAGCGTGAACGACCAGCTTTACCGATACGAATAAGTTCATGTTCTAAGTTTCCAACCTGGCCAACAGTTGCACGACAAGTTGTAAGAACTAGACGAACTTCACCTGATGCTAAACGAACAAGTGTGTACTTTTCTTCACGACCAAGAATTTGTGCTTCCGCACCAGCAGAACGAGCTAATTGACCACCGCGTCCTGGCTTTAATTCAACGTTATGAATAATTGTACCAACTGGAATGTTAGCAAGTGGAAGTGCGTTACCTACTTTGATATCCGCATCTACACCAGATTCGATTTTTTGTCCTACTTTTAGTCCTTTCGGAGCCAAAATGTAGCGTTTTTCACCATCAGCGTAATTGATTAGTGCAATGTTAGCTGAACGGTTTGGATCATACTCAATAGTAGCAACGCGTCCTGGTATACCATCTTTATCACGTTTAAAGTCGATAATACGGTATTGACGCTTATGACCGCCACCTTGATGACGAACAGTTAGTTTCCCTTGGTTGTTACGACCACCACGTTTGTACAACGGGCTTAAAAGGGATTTCTCTGGAGTGTCTGTAGTGATTTCCGCGAAATCAGACACTGACATATTACGTCTTCCGTTAGACGTTGGTTTGAATTTTTTAATCGCCATCTTGTTTTCCCTCCTTCACGAGATTTTCTAGTTAACCTTCGAAGATTTCCAGATCTTTACTGTCTTCTGAAAGTTGAACGATAGCTTTTTTGCGGTTTGGACGGTAACCACCGTATCTTCCCATCCGCTTAAATTTACCTTTAAGGTTCATTGTGTTTACTTTATCTACTTTAACGCCAAATACAAGTTCAATAGCATCTTTGATCTCTGTTTTATTGGCTTTAGTACTTACTTCAAACGTATATTTCTTTTGTTCCATTAAGTCAGCAGAATTCTCTGTAATGACAGGGCGCTTTATAATATCACGTGGATCTTTCATTATGCAAGCACCTCCCCTGCTTTTTCAGCTGCATCCTTCGTTAGGATCAGCTTGTCATGCGTAAGCAAATCTAGAACATTTACTTCTTCAACAGTTAGAACTTTAACAGATTGAAGGTTGTTTGCGGAACGGATAACCGTTTCGTCTTTCTCAGCAGTTACGATCAATGCTTTTGTATCCACATTAAGTGCTTTAAGCATGCTCACTACTTCTTTTGTTTTTGGAGCATCCATCGCTAGACTTTCCAATACTACTAGATTTTCTTCTTGTACTTTAGAAGAAAGTGCAGATCTTAGTGCTAGACGACGTACCTTTTTAGGTAGTTTGTAGCTGTAGCTGCGTGGCGTTGGACCAAACACTACACCTCCGCCTACCCATTGTGGAGAGCGAATAGAACCTTGACGCGCACGGCCAGTTCCTTTTTGACGCCATGGTTTACGACCACCACCGCGTACGTCAGAACGACCTTTAACTGCATGAGTTCCTTGACGCATAGATGCACGTTGCATTACTACTGCTTCATGTAAAACATGTGTATTTGGTTCAATTCCAAATACAGAATCATTTAATTCCAGATCACCAGCTTGTGAACCGTCTTGTTTTAATAGTGCTACTTTAGGCATGACATATCCTCCCTTCGTGTGTGTGATTAGTTAGCCTTTACTGCACTCGTAATTTTTACGAATGATTTTTTTGCACCTGGTACATTACCTTTGATTAATAGCAAGTTGCGTTCAGCATCTACACTAACAACCTCTAGGTTTTGAATTGTTACCTGTGTTCCACCCATTTGACCTGGTAGTGGACGTCCTTTGAAGACACGCATTGGGTCAACCGCACCTAGTGAACCAGGGCTTCTGTGGTAATGAGAACCATGGGACATTGGACCACGTTGTTGATTGTGGCGTTTAATAGAACCTTGGAATCCTTTACCTTTGGTTGTGCCTGTTACGTCGATCTTGTCTCCTGCTTGAAAAACTTCAACGCTGATTTCTTGACCAACTTCATGTTCGTCAAGCTTCGCGTCACGGATTTCACGAACGTAGCGCTTAGGGGCTGTGTTTGCTTTGTCAGCATGGCCTTTTTCCGCCTTGTTAGTACGTGATCCTTTTTCATCAGCAAAACCGATTTGCAGTGCTTCATAGCCATCATTTTCTAATGTTCTTTTTTGTAGAACTACGTTTGGCTCAGCTTGAATTACAGTCACAGGTACTAATTCACCAGTTTCAGAAAATAGCTGAGTCATGCCGATTTTACGACCTAAGATTCCTTTCGTCATCCGTTACACCTCCTATAGTAAAACATTTATTTATAATTTAATTTCAATGTCAACACCTGATGGTAAGTCAAGACGCATTAGTGAATCAACTGTTTGTGGTGTTGGGTTAACAATATCGATAAGACGTTTATGTGTACGCATTTCGAATTGCTCACGTGAATCCTTATACTTGTGCACCGCACGTAGTACTGTGTAAACCGATCTTTCTGTAGGTAATGGAATCGGACCAGACACACTAGCACCTGAACGTTTCGCAGTATCTACGATTTTCTCAGCTGATTGATCTAAAATACGGTGATCATAAGCTTTCAAACGAATTCTAATCTTCTCTTTTGCCATTATTTTCCCTCCTTCTCGCCCATATTATTATAGACATTCTCCACGAAAATATCTCGACAACCCGCCATGGCAAAGGGGCCGGGTGTGCCAACAACCTTCCGCTTCATCGCCTTTGATGACCAACATTCTTATTATATAGAATTTATACGGTCATTGCAACCCTTTTTGTAAAAAACATTCATTGGGTCGCACATCTATGTATTATACTAACTATCGCTACTAAATGCAAGGGTGTGTGGAAATCTCTTTAATAAATTTCTCACGTGTTATTACCTTTTGGAGAAGAAGAAGTGTGTAAGTCAGAAATTATGGCTTTCTGACCTACTTTTGCGATTCTATATGGTTCTCTAGGATATAGTTCATTTATCTCTATTAAGAAAACTCTATTAACCCCTCGTCTTTAGAAGGTTATGGATGGATTTATTAGAAAGGGTGTTTGTGATACTTTACTAAATACATCTTTATACGATTGGAACTCCGTTGTGGTTAATTGAAACCAAGTGCTTGGTTGTTTAATAGGTTTTGTACAGTTTCCAACGAAGATTGACTTCTTGTTAAAAACCAAAAAAAGGACCGCGCATAGTGCGCAGTCCTTTTGAAAAGGTATTATTTGTTGATAGAAGAAACAACACCAGATCCAACAGTACGTCCACCCTCACGGATAGAGAAACGAGTACCGTCTTCGATAGCGATTGGTGAAATCAATTCTACAGCCATTTCGATGTTATCTCCAGGCATTACCATTTCAACGCCTTCTGGAAGTGTAACAACGCCAGTTACGTCAGTTGTACGGAAGTAGAACTGTGGGCGGTAGTTACCGAAGAATGGAGTATGACGTCCACCTTCTTCTTTTGACAATACATAAACTTCAGCTTTGAAGTTAGTGTGTGGAGTAATTGAACCAGGCTTAGCAAGCACTTGTCCACGGTTGATGTCTTCACGTGCTACACCACGAAGAAGTGCACCAATGTTATCTCCAGCTTCTGCATAGTCAAGAAGCTTACGGAACATTTCAACACCAGTTACAGTTGTTTTAGAAGCTTCTTCATTGATACCAATGATTTCAACTTCGTCCCCAACTTTAACTTCTCCACGTTCAACACGGCCTGTTGCTACAGTACCACGACCAGTGATTGAGAATACATCCTCAACTGGCATCATGAATGGTTTGTCTTTGTCGCGGTCTGGAGTAGGGATGTACTCGTCAACTGCGTCCATAAGTTCAATGATTTTTGCTTCGTAGTCTGCATCTCCTTCGATTGCTTTAAGAGCAGAACCTTTGATTACTGGTACGTCATCACCAGGGAAGTCGTATTCAGTTAATAGGTCACGTACTTCCATTTCAACTAACTCAAGAAGTTCTTCATCGTCAACCATATCTGTTTTGTTAAGGAATACAACGATTGAAGGTACACCTACGTTACGAGATAGCAGGATGTGCTCACGAGTTTGTGGCATTGGACCATCTGCAGCAGATACTACAAGGATAGCTCCGTCCATTTGTGCAGCACCAGTGATCATGTTTTTAACATAGTCAGCGTGACCTGGGCAGTCAACGTGTGCATAGTGACGAGTATCTGTTTCGTACTCTACGTGAGAAGTCGCGATTGTGATTCCACGTTCTTTTTCTTCTGGTGCGTTATCAATTTGGTCATATGCCATTTGAGTACCTTTACCAGATTTCTTGTGCATTACGATTGTAATAGCAGCAGTTAAAGTAGTTTTACCATGGTCAACGTGTCCGATAGTACCAACGTTTACGTGACTTTTTGAGCGATCAAACTTTTCTTTACCCATTTATAGTTCCTCCTTTAAATAAATAAAAGTATTTGTAAGATTTATGTGTGGCTAAGAAACAATACTAGATTATTTCTTAGCCTTCACTAAAGTTATACTTTAGTTGCAGAAAAAAATCAATTATTCACCTGCATTTTTCTTGATAATTTCTTCAGAGATGCTTTTCGGCACTTCTTCGTAATGATCAAAATGCATGGTAAAGACTCCGCGTCCTTGGGTGTTAGAACGTAATGCAGTTGCATAACCGAACATTTGAGATAAAGGAACAAAGCCTCTTACTACCTGTGCAGTTCCGCGTGCTTCCATACCTTCCACACGACCACGACGACTTGTTACGTCACCCATGATATCACCAAGGTATTCCTCAGGGATAACAATTTCTACTTTTGCGATTGGCTCAAGTATAACTGGGCTACATTTGTTTTTCGCTGCTTTCAATGCCATTGATCCAGCGATTTTAAATGCCATCTCGTTGGAATCTACATCATGGTAACTTCCATCATATAGAGTTGCTTTAACATCTATTAATGGATAGCCAGCTAATACACCATTTTTCAATGCTTCTTCAATACCTGCTTCAACAGATCCGATGTACTCACGTGGTACGACCCCACCAACAACCTTGTTTACAAATTCAAAGCCGGCACCTTCTTCGTTTGGCTCAAATTTAACCCAAACGTGTCCGTATTGCCCACGTCCACCTGACTGACGTACGAATTTACCTTCGACTTCAGCTGCTGAACGGAATGTTTCACGGTATGCTACTTGTGGCGCACCAACATTCGCTTCAACTTTAAATTCACGCTTCAGGCGGTCAACAATGACATCAAGGTGAAGTTCACCCATACCAGAGATGATCGTTTGTCCTGTTTCGACATTTGTTTCTGTTCTGAAGGTAGGATCCTCTTCAGCAAGTTTACCTAGAGCGATACCCATTTTATCCTGATCGGCTTTTGTTTTAGGTTCGATTGCAACCCCAATAACCGGCTCAGGGAAGTCCATGGATTCTAGAATAACTAGATCCTTTTCATCACAAAGGGTGTCCCCTGTAGTTGTATCTTTAAGACCAACTGCAGCAGCAATTTCACCGGAATAAACTTTTGAGATTTCTTCACGGGAGTTTGCGTGCATCTGTAGGATACGACCAACGCGTTCGCGTTTGTCTTTAACAGAGTTTTTAACATAAGAACCAGAATCTAAAGTCCCAGAGTATACGCGGAAGAATGTTAACTTACCAACGTATGGGTCTGTCATTACTTTAAATGCTAGTGCTGAGAATGGTGCTTTATCATCTGCCGGACGTGTAACTTTCTCTTCTGTTCCAGGAATAATCCCTTCGATAGCAGCAACATCAGTTGGTGCTGGAAGATACTTGATAACACCATCAAGCATTAATTGAACACCTTTGTTCTTAAATGCTGAACCACAGTATACTGGGTAGAATTCTACATCCAGTGTTGCCTGACGAATCGCATTATTCAATTCTTCGTTGGAGATTTCTTCTCCTTCTAGGAATTTCATCATTAGTTCTTCATCAAGCTCAGATACAGCTTCGATTAAGCTAGCGCGTAGTTCTTCTGCCTTTTCCTTGTACTCAGCAGGAATCTCGCGAGACTCTGCTTTTGTACCAAGATCATCAAGGTAGAAGTGAGCTTCCATATTTACAAGGTCAATAATACCTTCGAATTCGTCTTCAGCACCAATTGGTAGCTGTACAGGATGCGCGTTTGCACCAAGACGTTCTTTCAAAGTACCTGTAGAGTATAGGAAGTCTGCACCAATTTTGTCCATTTTGTTAATGAAAACAATTCTTGGTACACCATACGTAGTAGCCTGACGCCAAACTGTTTCTGTTTGAGGTTCAACACCTGATTGAGCATCAAGAACCGTAACGGCACCATCAAGTACACGTAGTGAACGTTCAACTTCAACAGTGAAGTCTACGTGACCTGGTGTATCAATTATATTGATACGGTGGTCATCCCACGCAGCAGTTGTTGCAGCGGAAGTAATTGTAATACCACGCTCTTGCTCCTGCTCCATCCAGTCCATTTGAGAAGCACCTTCATGTGTTTCACCAATTTTATGAATACGTCCTGTGTAGAAAAGAATACGCTCTGTAGTAGTGGTTTTACCTGCATCAATGTGTGCCATAATCCCAATATTACGCGTCTTTTCCAAGGAGAACTCTCTAGCCATGTATTCTTCTCCTTCCTATTAAAAGCTATATTTTGATTTAACCTACCAGCGGTAGTGAGCGAATGCTTTGTTTGCTTCCGCCATTTTGTGCATTTCTTCGCGACGCTTAACTGCAGCTCCTGTATTGTTAGAAGCATCCAGAATTTCGTTAGCAAGACGTTCTTCCATTGTCTTTTCTCCGCGTAGACGAGAATAGTTAACGATATAACGTAGTCCTAGAGCCTGACGGCGTTCTGGGCGAACCTCCATTGGCACTTGGTAGTTTGAACCACCAACACGGCGTGCGCGTACTTCAAGTACAGGCATTACGTTTTTCATAGCTTGTTCAAAAACTTCCATAGCGTTTTGTCCGCTTTTTTCATTTACAAGTTCAAATGCATTATAAAGAATTTTTTGTGCAATCCCCCGTTTACCGTCAATCATGATCTGGTTGATTAAACGAGTGACAAGTTTTGAATTATAAAGTGGATCTGGCAAGACATCGCGTTTAGGTACTGGTCCTTTACGTGGCATATGTCCTCCTCCTTTCTTAATTATAATGATGCGAGACTGGTGTCACGCTTATTTCTTAGCTTTAGGTCTTTTCGTACCGTATTTAGAACGGCCTTGTGCGCGACCTTCTACTCCTGCTGTATCAAGTGCTCCACGAACAATGTGGTAACGTACACCAGGTAAATCTTTTACACGTCCACCGCGAAGCAATACAACACTGTGCTCCTGTAGATTGTGACCAATCCCTGGGATATATGCAGTTACTTCCATGTTGTTAGAAAGACGAACACGCGCATATTTACGAAGTGCAGAGTTCGGTTTCTTTGGAGTTAGTGTACCCACACGTGTACAAACACCACGTTTTTGTGGAGAGTTTTGGTCTGTTAGTTTCTTTTTGAAGCTATTGTAGCCTTTGTTAAGTGCTGGAGAATCAGACTTTTTAGGCTTGCTCACACGTCCTTTACGGACAAGTTGATTAATAGTTGGCATTTTGTTTTCCTCCCTTCCGGAATAAATAATAGTCTAAAATAAACTGGCACAACCTAGAGTATAACAGGTTGTTTGTAATACCACACAGCCAGGTGGTTCATCTTTTGGCAAAAAACAAAGCTTCAACGATTTAGTTTCGTTAAAACTATTATCTTCTGATTGCTACTGTTGAGGCGCCCACTTCAATACCACAAGCTGCACCTAGCTTTTCCATTGAATCTACTCGCTGACAAGGTATTCCAAGTTCTTCAGCCAAACCTGCTACCTTTTGCGTTATTTGCCTATCAGCATCATCTGCAATAACCACTTCGCTTATTTCGCCATTTTTCATAGCTTTAAGCGTTTGTTTAGTACCGATGATTATTCGTGATTTAACCTGTGCTACTTTTTCATAAGACATCTCATATCCTCCAAAGCAACAAGTGTAATCAGAAGCACCTTGAATATTCTACCATTCACATTTTTTAATGTCAACATGATTTAAAATATTTTTGGTACTTCTAATTGTTATCCCTTGTTTTTAACCTAAAGGTCAGGGGAGCCAGTTTGCTACAAATCCGTAACAAAACTCTCTATCTTCCTGACTCCCTACTTTAGGTGTTCGTAAGCTATCCCCACTATTGTATGGTTTCTGTTTCTTCTGTTTCCTCAGTTGTATCTGCTAAGTCATCTAGAGAAGCTTTCACTTTTCGGTATTTCTGCATTCCAGTACCAGCCGGAACAAGTTTACCAATGATAACATTCTCTTTTAGACCAAGTAATTCATCGCGTTTTCCTTTGATCGCTGCATCTGTAAGAACTCTTGTTGTTTCTTGGAACGATGCGGCTGATAAGAAGGAATCTGTTTCAAGGGAAGCTTTTGTAATACCAAGCAGAACAGGTTTCCCTGTCGCTGGTTGCGCACCCTCGTTTAGTACCGTATGGTTGGCGTCACGGAATTGATGTAGTTCAAGTAAGGACCCCGGAAGAACTTTTGTATCACCCGAATCAATTACTCTTATCTTACGAAGCATCTGGCGAACCATTACTTCTACGTGTTTGTCACCAATTTCCACACCTTGCATACGGTAAACCCGTTGTACTTCGCGTAACAAGTAATCCTGAACGCCTTCCACACCTTGCACACGTAATAGATCTTTTGGATCAACAGAACCTTCTGTTAGTTCCTGACCAGCAATTACGGTGTCTCCAACGCTGACCTTCATACGGGCATTGTAAGGAACTGCGTAAGCACGTTGTTCTACGTCGCTTTGAACAATGATTTCCTGTTTATCTTTTACTTCTTTAACTTCCTGAACCGTACCATAAACTTCACTAATTACAGCTTGACCTTTCGGGTTACGCGCTTCAAATAACTCTTGGATACGCGGTAAACCTTGGGTAATATCGTCTCCAGCAACCCCACCTGTATGGAAGGTACGCATTGTTAGCTGTGTACCTGGCTCTCCGATGGATTGTGCTGCGATAATTCCTACTGCTTCGCCAACTTCAACATCGGCTCCTGTAGCAAGGTTACGGCCATAGCACTTCTGACAAACGCCATGTTTTGTGTTACAAGTGAACGCTGTACGAATGGTAACATCTTCAATGCCGGCTTCCACAATTTGCTTCGCTTGATCCTCTGAAATCAACTCATCATGCTCTACGATAATGTCATTGGTTTCAGGGTGCTTCACAGGGTGGAACGCAGTACGACCAATTAGACGGTCGATTAGTGGTTCAATTAATTCCGCACCGTCAGTTAGAGCTGAAACAGATAAGCCTCTATCTGTACCACAGTCATCTTCACGGACAATAACATCCTGCGCAACATCAACGAGACGACGGGTTAGGTAACCAGAGTCCGCTGTTTTCAAGGCAGTATCGGCAAGTCCTTTACGCGCACCGTGAGTGGAGATAAAGTACTCTAGTACTGTAAGTCCTTCTCGGAAACTTGACTTGATCGGTAACTCAATGATCTTACCAGCCGGGTTGGCCATTAGACCACGCATACCAGCAAGCTGCGTGAAGTTAGAGGCATTACCCCTCGCCCCAGAATCACTCATCATGAAGATTGGGTTACGTTCACTAAGTGACTTCATAAGTTTTTCTTGGATATTATCCTTCGCTTGTGACCAAACAGCGATAACTCTGTCATAACGCTCTTCATCTGTAATCAGACCACGGCGGAATTGTTTTAAGACATTATCTACTTTCTTCTGTGCTTCTACAAGAATTGTTTCTTTTTCTGGTAGTACCACGATATCAGAGATACCAACAGTCATACCCGCCTTCGTAGAATAGCTGAATCCGAGATCCTTCATTCTATCAAGCATTTTAGACGTTTCACTGATCTTAAATTTCTTAAAGACTTCAGCGATGATATCACCAAGGAAACCTTTCTTAAACGGCTTGATAATATCTCGAGATTTTATCTCTTCCTTAATATTTGTGCCATTAGCAACAAAGTATTTCTCCGGAGTTTCGATCTCCAAGTTACTTTGTGTCGGCTCATTAATATACGGGAAGGACTCAGGAAGAATGTTATTGAAAATAAGCTTCCCAACCGTTGTAATTAGCAACTGATTGTGTTGCTCTTCTGTAAATGTTTTATTGTTTAGACTTGAAGCCTGAACAGCTATCCGTGTATGAAGATGTACATAACCGTTTTGGTATGATAGTACTGCTTCATTAAGATCTTTAAAGACAGTACCTTCCCCAATTGCATCTTCACGTTCTAGAGTTAAGTAGTAGTTTCCTAATACCATATCCTGAGAAGGTGTAACAACTGGTTTTCCATCTTTCGGATTTAAGATGTTCTGTGCTGCAAGCATTAAGATACGCGCTTCAGCTTGAGCCTCTGCAGATAACGGCACATGGACAGCCATTTGGTCTCCATCAAAGTCAGCGTTATATGCTGTACATACAAGTGGATGTAACCTAATTGCCCGGCCTTCTACCAATGTTGGCTCAAATGCCTGAATTCCCAATCTGTGAAGCGTTGGTGCACGGTTAAGTAATACAGGATGCTCCTTAATTACTTCTTCCAATACGTCCCAAACCTCTGGATGTACACGTTCAATTTTCCGCTTAGCGGACTTGATGTTGTGCGCAATACCTTTTGCAACGAGCTCTTTCATGATGAATGGTTTGAATAATTCTAGCGCCATTTCCTTCGGCAGACCACATTGATACATTTTCAGATGTGGACCAACGACGATAACAGAACGACCAGAATAGTCAACACGTTTACCTAGCAAGTTTTGACGGAAACGACCCTGTTTCCCTTTAAGCATATGTGAAAGGGATTTAAGTGGTCTATTACCAGGACCAGTCACTGGACGACCGCGACGGCCATTATCAATTAGTGCATCTACCGCTTCTTGTAGCATCCGCTTCTCGTTTTGTACGATAATGCTTGGTGCTCCAAGATCCAATAGTCGTTTAAGACGGTTGTTACGGTTAATTACACGACGATACAAGTCATTTAAATCAGAAGTGGCAAAACGCCCACCATCCAGTTGTACCATTGGACGGATTTCTGGTGGAATAACAGGTAATACGTCCAATACCATCCAAGAAGTATCATTACCGGAATTACGGAATGATTCAAGTACCTCTAGACGTTTAATTGCACGTGTTCTCCGTTGTCCTTGAGCTGTCTTCAATTCTTCTTTCATTGCATCGACTTCTTTTTCTAGGTCAATGTCTTGAAGAAGTTTACGGATTGCCTCTGCACCCATTTGAGCTTTAAATGTTTTTCCGTACTTGTCATAATAAGCGCGGTATTCTTTCTCTGACAATAGCTGCTTTTTCTCTAATGGTGTGTTACCTGTCTCTGTAACAATATATGCAGCGAAATAAATAACTTCTTCCAATGCTCGTGGTGACATATCTAGCACAAGACCCATTCGGCTTGGGATACCTTTGAAATACCAGATATGGGAAACAGGTGCTGCTAATTCAATATGTCCCATACGCTCACGACGAACTTTTGCCTTTGTTACTTCCACACCACATCGGTCACAAACAACGCCTTTATAACGAACTCGTTTGTATTTTCCACAATGACATTCCCAGTCTTTTTGCGGTCCAAAAATACGTTCGCAAAACAGGCCGTCTTTTTCTGGCTTTAGTGTCCGATAGTTAATTGTTTCAGGTTTTTTTACCTCACCGTATGACCATGAACGGATCTTTTCTGGTGAAGCCAACCCTATTTTCATATACTCAAAATTATTTACATCTAGCAAGGGGCCTACCTCCCTTTTAGTGTCCAAAAATTTACCACAAGCTTATTTATGCGTTATATACAATAAAAGTGGGGGGAGGTTCCTAACCCTATAGGAACCTGCCATCCAACTTTTAGTTACCTTCTACTTCTAAATTGAGTTTACTTGCCTGTTGTGTTTCCTCTTCTTCCAATTCGCGCATATCAATTTCTTGTTCATCACTGGAAAGCATTTTAACATCCATTCCAAGACTTTGAAGTTCTTTGATTAATACTTTGAAAGATTCTGGAACGCCTGGTTCAGGGACGTTGTCACCTTTAACTATGGACTCATAAGTTTTCACACGACCGACAATATCATCTGATTTAACAGTTAATATTTCCTGTAGTGTATATGCAGCACCATATGCTTCAAGTGCCCAAACCTCCATCTCACCGAAACGCTGTCCACCGAATTGTGCTTTACCACCTAGTGGTTGCTGCGTTACAAGTGAATAAGGACCTGTTGAACGGGCGTGTAATTTATCATCAACCATGTGAGCAAGTTTGATCATGTACATGACACCAACAGACACACGGTTATCAAATGGCTCACCGCTTCTACCATCATAAAGAACGGTTTTCGCGTCACGAGGCATTCCCGCTTCTTCAAGCGTTTCCCATACATCTTCTTCTGTAGCACCATCAAATACCGGTGATGCAACATGTAGTCCAAGCTGTCTTGCAGCCATTCCTAGATGTAGTTCAAACACCTGTCCGATATTCATACGTGATGGTACCCCTAATGGGTTAAGCATGATATCAATTGGTGTGCCATCCGGCATGAACGGCATATCTTCTTCAGGTAAAATTTTAGAAATTACACCTTTGTTACCATGACGTCCTGCCATTTTATCGCCCTCATGAATTTTACGTTTTTGGACGATATATGCACGAACAAGTTGATTTACCCCTGGTGGCAGTTCGTCTCCATCTTCACGGTTGAAGATTTTAACATCATGAACGATTCCACCAGCACCATGTGGTACACGTAAGGATGTATCTCTAACCTCACGAGCTTTTTCACCAAAGATAGCATGTAACAAGCGCTCTTCGGCAGATAGTTCTGTAACCCCTTTTGGTGTTACTTTCCCTACAAGAATGTCACCGTCTGTTACCTCAGCACCAATACGGATAATTCCATGCTCATTAAGGTTCTTCAATGCATCTTCCCCAACGTTCGGGATATCTCTTGTAATTTCTTCTGGTCCAAGCTTTGTATCACGCGCTTCAGACTCATATTCTTCGATGTGAATAGAAGTATAAACATCGTCCTTTACAAGTCTCTCACTCATGATGATAGCATCCTCATAGTTATAACCTTCCCAGGTCATAAATCCTACAAGAACATTACGTCCTAGCGCCAGCTCTCCATTTTCCATGGAAGGACCATCAGCTAAGATTTCGCCTTTTGTTACTCGGTCGCCTCCACTTACGATCGGGCGTTGGTTGTAACAAGTTCCTTGGTTGGAACGAATGTACTTCTGTAGCTTGTAACGATCTACGTCACCTTCTACTTCTTTACCATCCACTTCAGAAATACGACGTACGTAGATTTCTTTCGCTTCTACGCGTTCCACGATTCCTTCATGGCGACAAATAATAGCGGCACCTGAGTCTTTACCATCTACATATTCCATACCAGTACCAACAATCGGTGCTTCCGGGTTCATCAAAGGAACAGCCTGACGTTGCATGTTCGCACCCATTAATGCACGGTTGGAGTCATCATTCTCCAAGAAAGGAATACATGCTGTCGCAGCAGATACAACCTGTTTTGGAGATACGTCCATGTAATCAATTTGATCACGCGGAACAATGGTGTTCTCCCCGCGGAAACGAGCAATTACTTCTTCGTCAACAAAGTTTCCTTCATCGCCTAATTTCGCATTTGCCTGTGCAACAACGTAATTATCTTCTTCATCTGCTGTCAGATAATCAATCTGCGCTGTAACCTTACCTGTTTCAGGATCTACACGACGATAAGGGGTTTCGATAAAGCCGAACTTGTTCACTTTTGCATAACTGGACAGAGAGTTAATCAAACCGATGTTTGGACCCTCTGGTGTTTCAATCGGACACATACGACCATAGTGGGAATAGTGAACGTCACGTACTTCAAATCCAGCACGCTCACGTGTCAAACCACCTGGTCCAAGTGCAGATAGACGACGTTTATGCGTCAACTCTGCTAGCGGATTCGTCTGGTCCATAAACTGGGATAACTGTGAACTACCAAAGAATTCTTTAATAGACGCAATAACCGGACGAATGTTGATTAATTGTTGTGGTGTAATGCTAGAAGTATCCTGAATGGACATTCTCTCACGCACGACACGCTCCATACGTGACAAACCAATACGGAATTGGTTTTGCAACAATTCACCAACTGAACGCAAACGACGATTACCTAGATGGTCAATGTCATCTGTGTCCCCTACTCGGTGTAATAGGTTAAAGAAGTAACTGATTGATGAAAGGATATCAGCAGGTGTAATGTTCTTCACGCTAGTATCCACATCAGCATTACCGATTACGTTAAGCACTCTTTCACCACTAGGGTCTGTTGGATCTACGATTTTAATGGATTGTAACGTAATATCTTCTTCTAGAACGCCATCTTTTGGCTCGCTTGTAATCTCGCCAAGCTTTTCTTCCGCTTTATCAAGATAAGGGATTAGTTTATTTAATAGTTTACGTTCTAGCTTATCGCCTTTCTCTGCAAGAACTTCACCAGTTTCCTGATCCACTACCGTTTCAGCCAGCACTTGGTTGAATAGGCGGTTTTTTATGTGTAATTTTTTATTCATTTTATAGCGTCCAACATGAGCTAAATCATATCGCTTAGGATCAAAGAAACGTGATACTAATAGACTTTTAGCATTTTCAACTGTCGGTGGCTCACCAGGACGAAGACGCTCATAAATTTCCAGTAGCGCTTTTTCCGTGGTTTCTGTATTATCTTTTTCAAGAGTGTTTTTGAGGTACTCATTATCACCAAGAAGATCAATGATTTCCTGATCTGTACCAAAACCAAGGGCACGAAGAAGCACTGTGATCGGCAACTTACGTGTACGGTCGATACGAACATAGGCAACGTCCTTGGCATCTGTTTCAAACTCTAGCCAAGCTCCCCTATTGGGAATAACCGTAGCAGCTACACCCCTTTTACCGTTTTTGTCTATCTTTTCATTATAGTAGACACTTGGTGAACGTACGAGCTGGGAAACAATTACTCGTTCCGCACCATTAATTACGAAAGTACCTGTATCTGTCATTAATGGGAAATCACCCATAAATACTTCCTGCTCTTTTACTTCACCGGTCTCATTATTAATCAAACGGACCTTCACGCGAAGCGGAGCATTGTACGTAACGTCTCTTTCTTTTGATTCATCTACAGGGTATTTCGGCTCACTGAGACTGTAATCCACAAACTCTAGTGATAAATTACCTGTAAAATCTTCAATAGGAGAGATGTCTCTAAACATTTCCCGCAAACCTTCTTCTAAGAACCACTCATAAGAAGCGGTTTGAATCTCGATTAGGTTTGGCAACTCTAATACTTCACTAATGCGCGCATAGCTCCTGCGTTGGCGGTGCCGTCCATACTGAACTAGTTGACCTGTCAACTGCTTCACCCCTTAAATCATGCATTCTTTATAGATTTCTCTACTCGGAATGGGTTATTATATTTAGGAAAACATACTAAAATAGCCTGCTTTCCGGTTCTAGCAAACAAACATAAAATGCCCAGTAAACATACTGAACAACTTGTAATTCGGAGTGGTTACAAGTAGAATAATACGTAAAAAATGCTAGAGAAACGCAAAATAAAAATAGAAAAAAGGCTTTTTATTTAAAAAACCGTCTCTTATTTTACCCGATTTTACAAGTGTCCCCGAAGACTTATAAAATATACGTTTCAATTTTTATGAAAATACTTCTTGACAGAAGAACCCCCATGTTAGCATTTTCCTATCTTAACATAACAAAATAGAGCGGTCAAACATTAATAGCCCGCAATATAAAATAGCCTTTATCTTTCGCCATCGTTTCTACTTCTCCAAACAATGTTTCCAACTTTTTGATGGCTGATGGGGCACCTTGCTTTTTCTGAATCACAATCCAGAGCTCCCCGCCCTCAGCTAAAGCGGCATGGGCTTCTTCAAACAATTGGTGAACCACTTTTTTTCCAGCTCTTATTGGAGGGTTTGTTAATATCGCAGCAAAGTCTCTCTTCGTTACTTTTGCAAAGAGATCACTTTGGAACACTGTTGTATTGGATACATGGTTTAATTGTGCGTTTTTTTCGGCAAGCTCCACTGCTCTTTCATTCACATCTGCCATGAATACATGGCGTTCAGCGAATTCGTCTGCCAGCGTAATGCCGATTGGGCCATAACCACACCCCATATCCAGAATATCTCCGTCTACTTTCGGCTCCGTGAATTGCTCAATAAGCAATCTGGATCCAAAATCAACATCATTTTTTGAAAATACCCCGACATCGCTCGTAAAGGTGTAGGATGTCCCGCGTAATGTATAACTCCATGTCTTTGGTGAACGTTTAGAATGAGGTTGTTGTGAGAAGTAATGCTCAGACATTTGGCACCTACTTTTTAATAGTTTTGCGAAGATACGAATAGCTGGATTGCTATCGATAAGGGTTTATACATAGAGAGCCCGTCGCATGAAATACGACGAGCTCCCATTATGGAAATTACTTAACTGCTACAGAAGCGCCTGCTTCTTCTAGCTTGCCTTTAACTTCTTCAGCTTCATCTTTAGATACAGCTTCTTTGATAGCTTTTGGTGCGTTATCAACTAGATCTTTTGCGTCTTTAAGACCAAGACCAGTGATTTCACGTACTGCTTTAACAACTTTAATTTTAGATGCTCCAGCACTTTCAAGTACTACATCAAATTCTGTTTGCTCTTCAGCAGCTTCTCCAGCTCCTGCGCCACCTGCTACTGCTACTGGCGCTGCAGCTGTTACACCAAATTCTTCTTCAATTGCTTTAACTAGGTCATTAAGATCTAGAACTGACATTTCTTTAATCGCATCAATGATTTGTTCTTTAGTCATGATAAAATTGCCTCCTATTTTAAATGTAATTTTTTTATCCTGCTAGGCACAGATTATGCGCCTTGTTCTTCTTTTTGCTCCGCGATAGCTTTTGTAGCGTATGCGAAGTTTCGTACTGGTGCTGTAAGCACGCTAAGCAGCATAGAAACCATGCCTTCGTAATTCGGAAGATCTGCAAGCTCTTTGATTTGATCAAGGGTTGCAACTTTCCCTTCAATTACTCCACCTTTAATTTCCAACGCTTCGTGTTTTTTAGCGAAATCGTTAAGAATTCTTGCTGGTGCTACTACATCATCGTTACTGAATGCTAAAGCAGTTGGTCCAACCAACACATCGCTTAGATCATTTAACTCAGCAGCTTCAACAGCACGGCGAGCCATTGAGTTTTTGTATACTTTGAAATCAATTCCAGCTTCACGTAGTTGTTTACGTAGTTCTGTAACTTCCGCAACATCAAGACCACGGTAGTCTACAACTACAGAAGTTTGGCTTGCACGGAATTTTTCAGTGATTTCATCTACAACTTGTTTCTTTTGCTCAATAATACCGGACATTCTTCCACCTCCTGTTTGACAATTGATCATACCGTAAAAGGAAACCGAATCTGCACAGAGCCAATAAGAATAGGCCAACTGGAATTAACCAGAGAAGCGTAACTTCCTATTGTTCTTGTTTTATAAACAAAAGAAGCTCCCGCGCAGACACGGGAGCTTACTATAACATACGATAATCATAAGGATTCATCGATCTGTTTTATAAACACCTCGGCAGGATATTAAGCGGATGGATCCGCCCCTACTGTCTACGGTACAACGTATTCTTTTATTCAACGCCTCTTAGTATACCTCAGGTTTCCCTGAGAGTCAACCACTAATTAACGACGAGTGTAAGTTGTTACATCTACTTTAACTCCAGGACCCATTGTAGAAGCTATAGAAGCATTCTTCATATAAGTTCCTTTAGCAGCTTGTGGTTTAACTTTTACAAGTTGTTCTGTAAGAGCCACGAAGTTTTCGATTAATTTATCGTTGTCAAAAGAGATTTTCCCGATTGGAACGTGGATGTTAGATTGTTTATCAACGCGGTATTCTACTTTACCTGCTTTGATATCCTTCACCGCTTTTTCAACTTCAAAAGTTACAGTTCCAGTTTTCGGGTTTGGCATTAAGCCTTTTGGTCCCAATACGCGACCAAGCTTACCAACTTCAGCCATCATGTCTGGAGTAGCAACGATTACGTCAAATTCGAACCAACCTTGGTTGATTTTATTAATGTAATCAGATTCTCCAACGTAGTCAGCTCCAGCTGCTTCTGCCTCTTTTGCTTTTTCGCCTTTTGCGAAAACCAATACACGTTGTGTTTTACCAGTACCATGTGGAAGAACCATTGCTCCACGGATTTGCTGGTCTGCTTTCTTAGGATCTACTCCCAAACGGAAAGCCGCTTCTACTGTTTCGTCAAAGTTAGCTTTAGCTACCTCTTTCACAAGAGAAACTGCTTCAGCTACTTCGTATGATTTTGAACGATCAACAAGCTTTGCAGCTTCTTGATGCTTTTTACCTTTTTTAGCCATTTTATTTCCTCCTCTATTGTGGTTATAACGGTAATACCTCCCACTTACAAAAGCCGACTCGCTTCTGTAAAGCTGTGAGCCCATCCCTCAAGATGGGTCACATTCACGAAAAAGGTTGCGAGTATGGCATACTATTCGCAACCTGTACCGTATTTGTTCTAAAAAAACTGTTTAACGGGCACTTCCGCTAATTAGTCCTCGATTGTAATACCCATGCTGCGAGCAGTTCCTTCAACCATGCGCATCGCTGCTTCAACATCAGCGGCGTTTAAATCAGGCATTTTTGTTTCTGCGATTTCTTTTACTTTATCGCGTTTAACAGTAGCGACTTTATTACGGTTCGGCTCACCTGAAGCAGTTTCAATACCTGCTGCTTTTTTCAACAATACTGCTGCTGGTGGAGTTTTCGTAATAAATGTAAATGAACGGTCTTCAAAAACCGTGATTTCAACAGGGATAATCATACCCGCTTGATCTTGAGTACGTGCGTTGAATTCTTTACAGAATCCCATGATATTAACACCCGCTTGACCTAGTGCAGGTCCTACTGGTGGTGCCGGATTCGCTTTCCCAGCTGGAATTTGTAGCTTTACTAGCTTGATTACTTTTTTAGCCACGAGACACACCTCCTTAAAGTCCGTGATGTGGTAATAGGGGATTTTCCCCTCCCACTCCTATTTTCCATTGCTCTCGATTTAGAGTGCATGAATAACAAAAGAATTTTAGCATGAATTTAAAAATATTGCAAGGTCTTGTCTTATTATTTCTTCCAAAACAGCCTCTAGGACAGTTTTTCAACCTGTGAAAAATCTAATTCTACAGGTGTTTCCCTGCCAAACATATTAACATGCACTTTGACTTTCTGTTTATCGATGTCGATATGTTCAATTGAACCAGTAAAGTCAGTAAACGGCCCGTCAGTTACACGGACATTTTCTTTCAAGTCAAAGTCTACTTGTACAACAGACTCTGCCACACCCATACGTTTTAGCACGGTTTCCACTTCATCTGGTAATAGTGGTGTTGGCTTCGTTCCGCCCCCACTAGATCCAATAAAGCCTGTAACCCCAGGTGTATTTCGAACAACATACCAAGAGTCATCCGTCATAACCATTTCAGTTAAAACATAGCCAGGGAAGAATTTTTTCTTCGTTACTTTCTTTTTCCCGTTTTTGATTTCGGTTTCTTCATCTTCAGGAACAATGACACGGAAAATCTTGTCTTCCATACCCATTGTCTCTACACGCTTTTCCAAGTTCATTTTTACTTTATTTTCATAACCAGAGTACGTATGAACCACATACCAATTTTTCTCCATTTTCACAGGACAATATCGCTTGCCCTTCCCTCCCTTTATATAAAAGTTATAGATGTCGAATTTATCCCGGTGTAACCGTCCGTATAACTCCCACTTTAAAACATGAAATGAAACCGGAATGTTTAAGCGGGCGGAAACGGGCGCTAACACCCCGATTCGTTCAACTAACAATCAGTGGGCGAAGAACGAAAGCTTCCACCGATTGAAGTTTCACTTTATGTTTGTGCTACTTTTTAAGACAATTTAAAAAACCCGTTGAGACGGGTTTCCTGAAATGTACTATTAATTTCCATTATAGCATAATTATATTGTAATTATTCAACAAATATTATAGCAGATTCAAAATTTGAGTTATTCCAAGGTCAATCAGAAAGAAAAATACTGCCACAAAGGCTACCGTAGAAATAACCGTTATGGTGTAACTTGTTAGTTCTTTTCCTTTTGGCCAGCTGACTTTCTTCATTTCTCTAGAAACATTTCGCAAAAACTTAAACATGCTTGTAACCCCCATCGTTTACCGGAATCTCCAATATGCTGATAAACATTTATTTATTTTGTTTCTCGGTGCAACGTATGCTTCCCACATGTTTTGCAGTATTTACGCACTTCCAAGCGATCTGCATGTGTGGATGTGTTTTTATTTGTTGAATAATTTCTACTTAGACAAACTGCACACGCCAACGTTATCTTTTTATTCATCTCTTCACCCCATATGTGAGGTTGTCCCATCACAAAGCGTCATCTTTTATAAAGGTACAAAATATACTAATAATGTAGCACGGTTATAGCTTTGTGTCAACGCGCCCTTAGTAGGAGACGTCGTTTGCTTCTAGTAATTGCTCTAATTTTTTCTTCACCCGCTGGAGCGCGTTATCAATTGATTTCACGTGTCGATTCAACTTACCGGAGATCTCCTGATAAGTGCAGCCATCAAGGTATAGATGGAGCACTTTCTTTTCTAACTCGCTTAATAATTCAGATAATTTTAATTCCATGTCGCCGAACTTTTCTCTGTGTAAAAGCATTTCCTGTGGATCAATTGCTTTGGAACCTGCTATAACATCGAGCAGCGTTCGTTCGGACTCCTCATCATACATTGGCTTGTCCAACGACACATAGGAGTTGAGCGGGATATGTTTTTGCCTTGTCGCTGTTTTTATAGCCGTAATAATTTGTCTTGTAACACATAGCTCAGCAAAAGCTTTAAAGGAAGATAGCTTGTCTCCATCGAAGTCACGAATCGCTTTGTAAAGGCCAATCATTCCTTCCTGAATAATATCCTCTTTATCCGCGCCAATTAAGAAATAGGTGCGCGCTTTAGCACGTACAAAATTACGATATTTATGAATTAGGAAATCAAGCGCATGACTATTTCCGGCATGCACTAATTGTAGTACCTCATCGTCATCAAGCGTTTGAAAGTTCACTGTATCTGTCTCTAATGGCTTGACATTCACCAAGTTTGACCCCCTGACTACAACGCAGTCACTATAACGAGAGTATAGCGGTTTGAAACAATTGCTAATCCATTGCAACAATGTAAGGGCTATTACTTGTTGGATTTCCTAACCGCGCTATTTCCGTTACTATTATGAATAGTATACAGGAAGCGTTTTATCTTAGTCAATACAAGGCAGGAAGAATTTAGCAGCTCTTTAAAATAAAAGCGTGGCGAGAGGATGATTTAGACGGTCTTTATGGTGATTGGTTGAGATGCTACTCTGGTTGATTGGACCGCTCTTTTCATCGATTGAAGCGCTCTTCCGGTTGATTGGACCGCTCTTTTCATCGATTGGAGCGCCCTTCCGGTTGATTGAACCGTTCTTTTCATCGATTGGAGCGCTCTTCCGGTTGATTGGAGCGCTCCTTCGGTTGATTGAACCGCTCTTCTAATCGATTGGATCAATCTTCTCGTTGATTGGACCGCTCTTTTCATCGATTGGCGCGCTCTTCCGGTTGATTGGACCGCGCCCACTAAACCGGCAATCAAAAAAGACGGCTTTAAAAGCCGCCTCTTCTCCACTTCTCGAATTTTTCCATGATTTCTTCGTTAAGCACAATTTTACTTTTAGACTGCACTTTTTTGTGCTGCTCAATTGTTGCTTCAATATCTCGTTCAATATTTTTTAATTCAATTTGTAATTCTCTTGCGGACTTTCTAAGTGCACCTTGTCCAAAGATTGTCCGTTGTTCAGCATAATCAGATGTAGCCACATAGACCTGTGTTTGTACATTCTTTAACGTCTTAACCAACTTTTCGATACATTCGTCTGCTGTTTCTTTTTCCTTTGTATAGATCACTTCAACTTTAAATGTTTTGGTTTTACTTGTGATCCCTCTAACATAATAAGCGTCAAACACCACGATAACCCGATGCCCTGAATAGGCTTGATATTCAGCCATTAGTTCAATGAGCCTATCTCGAGCTTGTCCGATTTCTTTCTCCTTGAGCTGCTTCAGTTCCTCCCAGTCGCCGATGATGTTATACCCATCTACCACAAGAACGATCATTCTTAACCACCAGCCGGGTGTCTTTTACGGAATACCTCATATAGCAACAGGCCACATGCTACCGAAGCATTCAAGGAGGAAACTGCTCCAACCATCGGCAGGCTCACAGTCCAATCACATTTTTTACGAACTAAGCGACTTATTCCTTTTCCTTCATTTCCAATCACAAGAGCAATTGGCATAGCCCCATCTAAGTGACGATAATCTTCGGTTGCTTCCGCTTCTGTTCCGACAACCCATACATTCCGTTCTTTCAGTTCATCGATTGTGTTAGCAATATTCGTCACACGCGCAACTGGTATATGCTCTATCGCACCAGCTGACGTTTTTGCTACAGTTGCCGTTAACCCTACTGATCGCCGTTTTGGAATAATGACACCGTGCACGCCCACTGCATCTGCCGTCCTGAGGATAGAACCGAGGTTATGCGGGTCTTCCAACTCATCTAAAATGATGAAGAATGGGGCTTCCTGCTTTTCTTCCGCCTTATTAAATAAGTCATCCACTGAGGCGTACTGGTATGAGGCAACATACGCAATAACACCCTGGTGATTCTCCTTAGATAGCTGATCCAATTTGTTCCTTGGAACCTTCTGCACGACAGTTCCCGCTTCTTTTGCTGCTTGATTGAGTTTCCCTAGCATGTTGCTGTTTAATTGCTCTGAAACCATCACTTTATTAACCGATCTCCCTGACTTTAATGCTTCCATTACAGGGTTTTTCCCAATAATCATTTCTTGATCCACTTTTAATCCATCCTCGCTTCTGTCCATTCAATCGCCTCCTGCAAGAGCTCTTGTAATCTTGCTTCATTTTTCATTAAGTAATGATAGCCAATTAACGTTTCAAATGCTGTACTGTAACGATAGGTTTGTACACTTATATTTTTAGGAATCGTGCCCGACTTGGCATTCCGCCCCCGGGCCACGATTTTTTCCTCTTCTTCCGTTAAATGCTTTACCTCAAGCCAATGCAAGATTATATTTGCTTGCGCTTTTCCAGATACAAACCGAATTGCCCGCTGATGGAGCTGGTGTGGTTTCACTTGGCCGGAATCCAGGAGATGCTCACGTACATAAACTTCATAGATCGCATCCCCCATATAGGCAAGAGCCAGACTTTTCATTTGCTTTACATTCCGCTCCATTATTAACCCCTCTTCCAGCGTACTCCTTGTGGTGTATCTTCTAGAATAATACTCTGTTCCTTCAGATTGTCTCTAATTTCATCAGCTCTTGCAAAGTTACGGTTTGTTCTGGCTTCATTTCTTTCCTGGATTAAAGACTCAACTTCTTCATCCAATAAACCAGCTTCCTCATTCAGCTCTATCCCAAGTACCTTTAGCAAGGACGCAATCGCCTCTTGGAATGCTTCAATAACATGAGTGGACGTTTGCTTGGATTCCAAATACACATTCGCATCTTTTGCTAAATCAAATAACACGGAAATGGCATTTGCTGTATTAAAGTCGTCCTCCATGGATTGCTCGAAGGCTTTTTTGTGCTCTTGGATTTGCTTCAGCCATTCTATATTATTATCCAAATTCATACTAGAAGCTTTTCGATGCTCAAGATTAAAGTACGAGGTCTTAATACGTTCCAGACTGTTTTTGGCGCTTTCTAGAAGCTCTACTGTAAAGTTAATCGGATTACGATAATACACACTAAGCATAAAGAAGCGGAGCACCTGTGGATCATGGTGATTAATCAGATCCCTTGTCAGAACAAAATTCCCAAGTGATTTAGACATTTTTTCGTTTTCAATATTAATATATCCATTATGCATCCAGTATCTTGCAAAGGATTTACCAGTCATAGCTTCTGATTGTGCTATTTCATTTTCATGGTGTGGAAAAGCAAGGTCTTGCCCACCAGCATGAATGTCGATCGTATCTCCGAGGTATTTCTTAGCCATTGCCGAGCATTCAATATGCCAACCTGGTCTACCTTTTCCCCAAGGCGTTTCCCAGGCAATTTCATCCTCCTTGGCACTTTTCCAAAGAGCGAAATCAAGTGGATCCTCTTTCTTCTCGCCAATTTGGATTCTCGCCCCGGAACGGAGTTCGTCAATCGATTGATGCGATAGCTTCCCGTAGCCCTCAAATGCACGAGGTTTGAAATACACATCTCCATCTACCGCATAGGCATACCCTTTATCTATAAGCACCTGAATAAATGCGATGATATCGTCCATTGTCTCCATTACTCTTGGATTATGGGTAGCTTCTTTCACTCCTAATGCGTCAACATCCTCGAGATACGCATTGATAAATCGGTCAGCAATGGATGGTACCTCTTCCCCTAGCTCCTTCGCTGTTTTGATGATTTTATCATCTACATCTGTAAAATTAAGCACATAGTCGACTTTAAAGCCTTCGTATTCAAAATATCTCCTCACCGTATCAAACACAATTGCCGGACGGGCGTTTCCAATATGAATGTAGTTATAGACAGTTGGCCCGCAGACATACATACTGACCTTTCCTTCTTCTAAAGGTTTAAATTCTTCTTTTTGTCGTGTAAGTGTATTATAAATTTTTATCGCCATTGCTATTCCCTTCCTTCAATTGAGCTAATTCGAGTTTCAGTGCATCTATTTGTCCCTGTAAGTGCTGACAGCGATCTTGTACAGGATCAGGTAAATTGTTGTGATCAAGTTCTCTACTTACTTTCTCCCCATTTTGTTTTACTATTTTTCCAGGGATTCCAACAACGGTTGCGTGATCTGGAACATCTATCAGGACCACAGACCCAGCACCTACTTTTGCACTTTCCCCAATGGTAATCGATCCAAGAACCTTTGCCCCTGTTGCAATAAGGGCATGATCTTTTAAAGTAGGATGGCGCTTCCCCTTTTCCTTGCCAGTTCCTCCTAGGGTTACGCCTTGGAAGATGGTCACATTATCTCCAATATCACAGGTTTCCCCGATAACCACACCCATTCCATGGTCAATAAATAGTCGTCTGCCAATATTGGCCGCAGGGTGTATTTCTATACCTGTTAAAAACCTTGCCACCTGCGAGATAACCCGCGCAATAAAATATAGCTTCCGCTTATAAAAAGCATGTGCGATGCGATGTGCCCAAACGGCATGTAAGCCTGAGTAGGTTAAAAGCACTTCTATATAGCTACGTGCAGCCGGATCTTGTTCAAACACTACATCCATATCTTCCTTCATTCGTTTAAACATCCCCAAGTAAGCCGAACCTCCTTTGCCAATTCGTGTCATACCTTCATTAGAAAAACTCGCATTCGCTCGTCCTTTAGCCAATGGGAAAGTCTTTCTTATAGTTGGAACTTCAAAATTTTCACCGCGTTGACTTTGCTTCCTTGCTGAAACTTTATACTTTCCTAACGTGCAATGAAATACGTTTTCAACGTAAAAAAAGCGCCCCTGTGCATGTATACACAGAGACGCTTTAGCGCGGTCCCACTCTGTTTGGAGGAAAGCTCCTCCCAACTCAAATCTCTCGTAACGGGAGAGTACCGCCGTTATGTACTTATATTCCATAACGGACTCCGAGGAGCACTTCAAAAACAATGCCCAAAACCACTCACAGCCAAGGTGGTTCTCTCTGGATAAGCAGCTTGTTTTTTACTTTCCCTCTTCAACGTTCTATATGAATAAGCAGAAAGGAGAATAAACGTTAAAGCAACGTAGCACAGCTAGGTACTAGCAAAATGAGCTAAGCGCCGTTTACATTGTCCTTCCACACCAAGATAATTAAATCTGCAATACTTATTCTATACTATATTATATTTGCCTAAAGTTGTGAATCATTACGCTCCTAATTGTTTAAGAACATTATCCAATCGTTGCAAAATAACCTCTTTGCCAAGCAGTTCAATAGCCATTGGAAGCTCTGGACCATGTGTCTGACCAGTAGTAGCTACTCGTATTGGCATAAATAGCTTCTTACCACGATGGCCTGTTTCCTTTTGGGTCGCTTTAATTTGGGCTTTTATATCGTCCTTGTTAAAGCTATCCAAGTGAATAAGCTTATCCGCAAAAACCTGTAATACTTCCGGTACTTGCTCTTCTTGAAGAACATCCATTGCACCTTCATCATAATTCAGTGATTCATTGAAGAATAGCTCAGTTAGCTCAACAATTTCAGCACCGAAACGTAATTGTTCACGATATAGAGAGATGACAGCTTCAGCCCATTCCCTTTTCTGTTGATCCATATCCGCTGGGAGTTTACCCGCTTTAATTAGCTGTGGCATCGCAAGGTCGATTACCTTATCAAGATCCATTGCTTTGATATATTCATTGTTCATCCATTTCAGTTTATGACGATCAAAGATTGCCGCAGAAGTAGATAACCGCTCTGGATCAAAGATTTCAATCAATGTTTGCTTATCAAATATTTCTTCTTCGCCAACAGGTGACCATCCAAGCAATGTAATAAAGTTAAACAATGCTTCTGGAAGGTATCCCAGGTTGCGGTATTGTTCAATAAACTGCAGGATATGTTCGTCCCGTTTGCTAAGCTTTTTCCGCTCTTCATTCAAGATTAAAGTCATATGTCCAAATGTTGGAGGCTCCCAACCAAATGCGTCATATACCATCATCTGTTTAGGTGTGTTAGAGATATGCTCTTCACCGCGCAACACATGAGAAATTTCCATTAAGTGATCATCAATCGCAACTGCGAAATTATACGTAGGGATGCCGTTTTTCTTCACGATAACCCAGTCACCAAAGTCTTCTGATTCAAACGTAATATTATCTCGAACTAGATCCTTAAAAGTGTATGTTTTCCCAGCTGGAACGCGCATGCGAATGCTCGGCTTCCGTCCCTCTTTTTCAAATTGCTCTATTTGCTCAGGTGTTAGGTTGCTATGTTTACCGGCATATTTCGGAACCTGCCCATTGGCCCGTTGTTCTTCACGCTCTGCTTCGAGCTCATCTTCTGTCATATAACATTTGTAGGCAAGATCTTTTTCAAGAAGCTCTTTCACATATTTATTATAAAGGTCAAGGCGCTCTGTCTGGCGATATGGACCATAGTTTCCACCAATATCCGCTCCCTCATCCCATTCAATGCCAAGCCATTTTAGAAACTCAAGCTGACTCTCTTCTCCACCTTCTACGTTTCGTTTATCATCTGTATCTTCAATTCTAATAATAAACTTACCATCAAAGTGTTTGGCATATAGATAGTTAAATAATGCGGTACGCGCATTTCCAATATGCAAATGGCCAGTTGGACTTGGTGCATATCGAACACGAACTTGATTTGTCATCATAAGTGCCCCCTAATTATTCCTTTTTAGTGTGTATGTTATCGTATTAATTAAAAGCTACTAAATGGCTGTATTGGTAGACTCAAGTTTCTTCCAATCCCATAACTTTTAAACACTTTTCTTAAGTATATCAAAAAGTGATAACAATTTCTGTTATCACTTTACTAGTTATACCCTTTTTATAAAGCTTTTTCAAGTAATTTTGGTTTCGCGAAGATCATGCGACCGGCTGATGTCTGCAGGACACTTGTTATTAGCACTTCTATCGTTTTTCCGATATAATCCCTGCCCTCTTCTACTACAATCATCGTCCCATCATCAAGGTAAGCAACCCCTTGATTATGTTCTTTACCATCCTTAATCACTTGTACTACTAATTCTTCACCAGGTAGAACAACCGGCTTTACGGCATTGGCAAGGTCATTGATATTCAGAACGGCAACGCTCTGCAGATCGCAAACTTTATTCAAATTAAAATCATTTGTTACGACAATACCATCCATCACCTTAGCAAGCTTAATCAGCTTACTGTCTACTTCTTGTATTTCTTCGAAGTCTCCCTCATAAATTTGCACCTCTACAGGAAGCTCTTTTTGAATACGATTCAGTACATCCAAGCCACGTCGTCCTCTATTGCGTTTTAAAACATCCGAGGAATCAGCTATATGTTGAAGCTCACCAAGCACAAACTGCGGAATAACAATTGTACCTTCCAAAAACTTCGTCTGACATATGTCAGCAACACGTCCATCAATAATGACACTTGTATCCAGAATTTTAGGTTTTGGATGATTGTTAACAAGCAGTTCTTCATCAGACGTTTTCCGCTTATCACGTTCTCTTTTATTAATGTTCATGAGATTAACAAACTCTTCTCTTCGTCTAAAACCAACCTGGAATCCAAAGTAGCCTAGAAGAATCATAATAAATAGCGGTAAAACCTGTGAGACTACTTCAATATTAATATCCTGTAACGGAGCACTAATAAAGTATGCGATCACTAACCCAACGATTAAGCCAACACTTCCAAAGAACAAATCTCCTGCCGGCAATTTAATGAGAGACTCTTCTACCCATTTCAAAAACCCGACAATGTAATCTCCCAACCAGTAGGAAAGGAAAAATAGAATAATGGCTCCTATAACCGTCCCTAAATAGGGTGATGCTACCCAACTAGCATCCGTAAAATCTAATAAATTTATAATTACTGGTATATACAAATATCCAATGGTTCCACCCAATACAATAAAAAACAAATGAACAATTCTTTTGAGCACCACTGTCACCTCCTAACCCTTATTATTACCTTTTTCATTAATTCTAACCCTTATATAAGAAAAAAAAGCTTACTACCAATTATTGCCGAACACCGGTACACTGCGTTAGAAAGTCTCAGTCTAAGAAGCATCTAGTAATTAAGCAAATACAGTTTATGGCAGTTATCATAGCATATTTTTTTGTGATAATCAATTTGTTAAACGTATAATGGTACCATACTCCTAATTCTATTTCAAACCTTTTTTACTAGTTTTCCATTTTAATGGTAATCTATTGACCTAGCCCTACCTTAAGCGCTTCTTGTACCGTATCAACACCAATTACTTCTATCCCTTTTGGTGCAGTCCAGCCATCCAGGTTTTTCTTAGGACAAATAACCCGTTTAAAGCCCAGTTTTGCCGCTTCCTGTACCCGTTGCTCTATGCGGGATACTCTTCTAATCTCTCCTGTTAAACCGACCTCCCCAACAAATATATCTTCACCTTTAGTTGGCTGATCGCGAAAACTTGAGGCTATGCTTACCGCAATTGCTAGATCAATTGCTGGTTCATCAAGCTTAACCCCGCCTGCAACTTTTATATAAGCATCCTGGTTTTGCAGCATAAGGCCAACGCGTTTTTCTAATACTGCCATTAATAATGGAACACGATTGTTATCAACGCCCGTTGCCATACGCCGTGGGTTTCCGAAACTTGAAGGAGATATAAGTGCCTGAATTTCCACAAGTACTGGCCTTGTTCCTTCCATGGAAGCGACGACTGTTGAACCTGCCGCTCCCTGGGACCGCTCCTCTAGAAATATTTCGGAAGGATTCATGACTTCACGAAGTCCTTCTTCCTTCATTTCAAAAATACCCATTTCATTGGTACTACCGAACCTGTTTTTCACACCACGTAAAATGCGGTAGCTATGATGTCGTTCTCCTTCGAAGTACAGCACGGCATCTACCATGTGCTCTAAAAGTCGCGGTCCGGCAATAGACCCTTCTTTCGTAACATGTCCGACAATAAAGATCGGAATGCCATTGGATTTTGCTAGCTTCATTAATTCGCTTGTAGACTCCCTAACCTGTGAGACACTGCCTGGGGCACTTGATATCTCTTCACGAAATATCGTTTGAATGGAGTCTACTACGACAAATGATGGCTTTATTTCCTCAATCTGCTTTGCTATATCAAATAAATTTGTCTCAGATAATACATATAATAAGTCTGATGTTACCCCGAGTCGGTCTGCACGCAACTTAGTCTGACGTGTAGATTCCTCTCCAGAGATATAAAGCACGTTTAATTGTTTATCTGCAAGCTGGGAAGCAATTTGCAGTAGTAAGGTTGATTTCCCAATACCAGGGTCCCCACCAACTAGAACAAGGGATCCTGGCACAATACCCCCACCCAGCACACGGTTAAATTCCTTCATGGCCGTTGTGATCCTTGGCTCTTTTTGTGATTCAATTGCTGTTATCTTTTCTGGCTTACCTGCTGATTTGGACCCTATATTGAATGTATGCTTTCCTGCTGAGCCAGATGCTTCTATTTCTTCTACAAGTGTGTTCCAATTGTTACAGCCAGGGCACTTGCCCATCCATCTGGCAGATTCATATCCACATTCTTGACATACAAATTTTGTTTTTCGCTTTGCCATCTCTTTATTCCCTTCTTTGTTTCTATTATATACGTTTTGAGCCGATATAAAGTTACAGGTTCCTATCAATTCAATTAAAAATTACCATATTCATGCCACATTTAGCTATAGATTGGGAAGAAAAACTACTAACTAAGTCCCCCAAATTATGTAGCGCATGGGATCCCGATTAAAAAAAGCCTTGTGAAAAAAGCTAGAAGATTCTTGTTAATCTTCTAGCTCCTTCCATAGGCCATGCTAAGTTAGCAAACTGCTTTTACCATGTCTCATAGCGACTAATTTATGGCAGTAAGGTGTATTCCCCTTTACTGTTCAGCCCTATTTTTATTTTTTGACCTTTTTCTATGGTGCCCTTTAATAATTCCTCTGATAAAAGGTCTTCTATATTTTTTTGAATGGAACGTCTTAGCGGTCTGGCACCGTATTCTGGATCAAAACCTTCATTCGCAATTTTTTCTACTGCCTTATCAGTAAGGGAGAAATTGATATCCTGTTCTTTTAGTCTACTTTGTAATTGGTTGACCATTAAAGTAACAATATCTTTCATATGCTTCTTCTCAAGAGAATGGAAGACAATCATTTCATCAATACGGTTAAGAAATTCCGGACGGAAGGCTTTCTTCATTTCCTCTGTTACTTTAGCCTTCATATCTTTGTAGTCCTGGCCTTCTTCGCCAAGGGTAAAACCAAGGTTCTTACTCCGTTTCAGCTCACTTGCTCCCACATTGGATGTCATAATGAGCACGGTATTACGGAAATCTACTAAACGTCCTTTAGAATCGGTTAACCTTCCATCTTCAAGGACTTGTAATAGAATGTTAAATACTTCTGGATGTGCTTTTTCCACTTCATCAAGCAGGACAACAGAGTAAGGTTTTCTACGGACTTTTTCTGTTAGCTGTCCACCTTCATCATATCCCACATAACCTGGAGGTGACCCAACAAGCCTTGAGGTGGAATGCTTCTCCATGTACTCAGACATATCAATTCGGATCATAGCATCCTCATCGGCAAACATGGTCTCAGCAAGCGCACGAGCAAGCTCCGTTTTCCCAACCCCTGTTGGTCCTAAGAAGATAAAGGAACCAATTGGTCGCTTCGGATCTTTCAATCCAGCACGCGCTCTGCGAATCGCCTTGGAGATTGCATTTACTGCCTCTTCTTGACCAATCACGCGTTTGTGTAAGGTGTCCTCCATGTTTAACAGACGGTCAGTCTCGTCCTTCGTTAATCTGGACACAGGTACTCCAGTCCAGATGGAAACAACGCTAGCAATGTCCTCTACTGTTACTTCAGAATCTGTTTGTCCCTGCTTTTCTTTCCATTGATTTTTCGTTTCATCTAGCTCTTCCCGTAGGCGTTGCTCAGAATCTCGTAAAGAAGCTGCCTTTTCAAATTCCTGGCTTTGAACAGCTGCGTCTTTTTCTTTACGTACTTCTTCTAGCTTTTGTTCAAGATCTTTTAAATTTGGTGGCACGGTGTAAGAACGCAAGCGTACCTTAGAACCAGCTTCATCAATTAAATCAATTGCTTTATCAGGTAAAAAGCGATCCGTAATATAACGGTCAGAAAGATTTGCTGCTGCCTCAATCGCTTCGTCCGTTATTGTTACCCTGTGATGTGCTTCATATCTATCACGCAAGCCACTCAAAATTTGAATCGTCTCATCCAATGTTGGTTCATCCACTTGGATTGGTTGGAAACGACGCTCAAGCGCTGCGTCTTTTTCAATGTATTTACGATACTCATCCATCGTGGTGGCACCAATGCATTGCAGTTCACCACGTGCTAGGGATGGTTTCAGAATATTGGAGGCATCGATCGCCCCTTCTGCACCACCAGCACCAATTAGGGTGTGCAATTCATCGATGAACAGTATAATATTGTTCGCCTGGCGAATTTCTTCCATCACCTTTTTAAGGCGATCCTCAAACTCACCACGATACTTTGTACCTGCAACAACTGTACCCATATCTAGGGTCATAACGCGTTTATCACGTAATGTTTCTGGTACCTCATTGTCAATAATTTGCTGAGCTAAACCTTCTGCAACAGCTGTCTTCCCGACACCTGGTTCACCAATAAGAACAGGGTTATTCTTTGTACGACGGCTAAGCACTTGAATAACACGTTCAATTTCTTTACTACGGCCGATAACAGGGTCTATTTTTCCTTCTTTCGCACTTACTGTTAGATCTCTTGCTAGTGAATCTAATGTCGGTGTATTGGCACTAGACTGCTGCCCACGGCCCTGGCGACCTGCTTGCGATTCATTGCTTCCAAGTAATTGAAGCACCTGTTGTCTCGCTTTATTAAGGCTCACACCTAGATTATTAAGCACTCGGGCTGCTACCCCTTCACCTTCACGAATAAGACCAAGAAGGATATGCTCTGTTCCTACATAGGAATGTCCTAGCTTTCTTGCCTCATCCTGCGACAGCTCTACCACCTTTTTTGCTCGTGGGGTATAGTGAATAGATTGCATTGGTTGTTTGCCCACACCAATTAGTTTTTCTACTTCTTCTTGAATTTTTGCTACTTCCAATCCGAGGGACTGCAATGCTTTCGCAGCGATGCCTTCACCTTCACGAACCAGTCCTAGTAAGATGTGCTCTGTTCCAATATTATTGTGCCCGAGACGGACCGCTTCTTCTTGTGACAAGGCAAGCACTTTTTGTGCTCTCTCTGTAAATCGTCCAAACATCATATTGTATTCCTCCTAACTATTTTTCCAATTGCAGTCTTTCCCGGATCAATGAAGCGCGAAGTACATCCCGTTCATTGGCGGTAAGTGTACGCTTCGCATATTGTTGAAGAAACCCTGGTTGAGTTAAAATCATTAGTTCATTTAATATATTCCGCGATACGTTTTCAATGAATCCTAAATCAATACCAAGTCGTACATTGGAGAGACAAACAGCTGCCTCTTTTGATTCGATGACTCTGCTGTATTCCAAGACTCCATATGAACGGAAAATTCGATCCTCCAATGAGGTTCTTGATTGCTCCATAATTCGACTGCGTGCTTTTCTCTCATGATCAATTAGCTGCTTTACAACACTCTGTAGGTCCTCGACAATGTCTTCCTCTGTCTTACCAAGTGTAATTTGATTAGATATTTGGAAGATGCTCCCTATTGCTTCACTGCCCTCACCATAGATTCCTCTAACCACAAGGCCGAGCTGGTTAATTGCTGGAATCATCCTATTAATTTGCTTGGTCATTGCCAGAGCGGGCAGATGCATCATAACAGAAGCACGCATGCCAGTGCCGACATTTGTCGGGCAGCTTGTTAAGTAACCTCTCGTTTCATCAAAAGCATAATTGACTTTTTCTTCAAGGAAATCATCAAATGTAAAAGCTTTCTGCAATGCATTTTCCAGTTGGAAACCTGGGAGGTACAACTGGATACGAATATGGTCCTCTTCATTGACCATTAGGGAAACCTGTTCATTTTCAGAAATTAAAGCTGCAGCGATTTCTGCGTTTTCCGCAAGATGGGGGCTGATTAAATGCTTCTCCACCAGTACTCGTTTCTCAACAGGGGATAAATCACTTATCGCCACAAAAGCGAAATCCTTATATTCCTCAAATGATTGATTCTCATAATTGTCACGAAAGAAATCACGTATCTCTTCCAATTTATCCTTGTCTGCAATAATTGGATAGGACACATTCGCAAAATTCCGCGCCAGACGTATACGGCTACTTAATACAATGTCACTGTCAGGCCCTTCCTCACGCATCCAAGGACTAATTGCTTCATTCATAAAATTTTGTAGTGTCATGAAGGATCACCCTCTTCCGGATCCTGTGTATTATTTTCCAACGCCTTTATTTTATCTCTTACTTCTGCAGCTTCTTCAAAGGCTTCATCTTCAATCAGTCTTTTTAATTTGGACTTGTAATCTTCCATTAATTTCTTATTATGCAGGTCTCCACCTTGGCGTTTGGGGATCTTACCTTGATGCTTCGTATTCCCTGCATGAACACGACGGAATATAGGGTCCAGGCGACTGGAAAACGTGTCATAGCATACAGCGCAACCGAATTTCCCCACCTGTTTGAATTCAGAAAATGTCATTTCACATTTTGGGCACTGTAATTCTTGTACCTGCTGAAAAGTATTTTGCTGTGGTCCCTTAATCGTAGAGGTATCAAAATTCATTAAGCCTGAAAGTAAGTTATGCAACGAATATCCTTCTTCAGGATAGTTCATATATCCCTTTTCCTTTGCACAAACCTCACAAACATGAACTTCACTTTTTTGTCCGTTAACGTATTGTGTAAAGTGCAGTGTAGCAGGACGCTCATGGCATTCCTGACATTCCATGAAAAACCCCCCTTACTTATTTAAGTATTTCAATGTAGACAGCATGGCCGTTAAGACCCTTGCGCGCACTTCATCTCGCAAAGGAAGTTGAAACGCTAACGTATTCCTTCCTATGGCACTTAGCATGATCTTCGCTTCACGTGTTGTAATAAGCTGTTCATCGAGTAATCGATCGAGAACATCTATTGCTGCCTGCTGCGTTACCGTTGGATTAATCATGTTTATAATTTCATCGATAAGTTCGGAATTGTCTTGATGAATAACACGCATGATTCGAATATATCCTCCGCCGCCCCGTTTACTCTCTACTATATACCCTTTTTCCACAGTAAATCTTGTTTTAATAACATAATTTATTTGCGAGGGCACACATTGAAATTGATCGGCAATTTCACTTCGTTTTATTTCAATTGCATTTTTCCCTCTGTCTTGAAGAATTTGTTTTAAGTAATTTTCAATGATGTCGGAAATATTGCTCATACTATGCACCTCCTTTTCAACAAAGGCTTTTGACTTTGACTATCTTTGACTATATTCTTATTATACGACAAATCACAAGAGATGCAAATAATTGTTTTCCCTATTTATCTTAGACAAAAACCACAAGGGCGAAACCTCTGATTTCTCTTATAGCCTACAAAAAATCTCACAGCTAAATAAAACTGTAAGATTCTTTGTTGGTTTATTCGATTTCAAATTTCAGATATGTTCTTTATATGCTCAATACGAGAGAGCTCTTCAAAAAAGTGAATTCTATTTAACTGATCATTTCTATCAATTTTTATAAAGATGTTCCGTATACCATGCTCTGCTTTAATAATTTCTACATTCTTAATGGACAAATTAAACTTCTCAAAAGCGGATACCACATCATTCACCTTAATATCGGGTAGTGCAACAATTTGAATTAGGTTGGAAGTACTCCCTTTTCTAAAGAGCTTTTCAAAGTTATTAAGGAAGATTAAACTTAACAAAATAACAATGGTTGTAAAAAGGGCAGCTGCATACATGCCAGCGCCAACGACTAGGCCAATACCTGCCACTGTCCAGATAGAGGCAGCAGTAGTTAATCCTCTTATTGTACCTCCATATACTATGATCGTACCGGCACCTAAAAACCCAATACCACTGATAACATATGAGGGAATACGCGCTGGATCAAATTGTACATTCTCATGTGTTTCCATAAACACGTCAAATCCATATAAAGATAGTAGCATCATCAAACATGCTCCAACTCCTACAAGAATGTGTGTCCGAAAACCAGCTGAGTGATTTTTAATTTCTCTTTCAAATCCAATTAAACCCGACAACATTAGCGCAAACAGTATACGGGCCATAATAAGGAGGAAGTCTTCCCCGAGCATTCCTTCAATAAATGATTCCAGTGTTCACACCTCCCCACAATGTCTTCTCTTTTATAATATATGATGATCTTTCCTTAATTAGTAGAGAGAAACTCTTGCGTTCCCCCTAACATTATAACAATATACAAAAAAATGCTAAGACACAATAAATGTGAACTTAGCATTTCAATTCGCCTGGCGGCGTCCTACTCTTGCAGGGGCAAAGCCCCAACTACCATCGGCGCTGGAGAACTTAACTTCTGTGTTCGGCATGAGAACAGGTGTGACCTCTCCGCTATTGCTACCAGACCTCGGTTTTAAACCGAATCTTTAGGTGTACTTATACCCTAAAAACTAAATAAGAGTAAACAACGAATCAAGAAAAATATTAGTTAAGTCCTCGATCTATTAGTATCCGTCAGCTCCACGTGTCACCACGCTTCCACCTCGGACCTATCAACCTC
>NZ_JBQQCJ010000007.1:0-2969 GCF_052246275.1 Oceanobacillus sp. M65
TTGAAATAAAGCAAGGCTAAGAAATTAGCACGCTTATTTACTGTAACTTAGTTAAGTGAATAAGGGCGCACGGTGGATGCCTTGGCACTAGGAGCCGAAGAAGGACGGGACTAACACCGATATGTCTCGGGGAGTCGTAAGTAGACATTGATCCGGGAATTTCCGAATGGGGGAACCCACTGTTCGTAATGGAACAGTACCGTTACCTGAATACATAGGGTATCGGAGGCAGACCCGGGGAACTGAAACATCTCAGTACCCGGAGGAAGAGAAAGCAAATGCGATTTCCCAAGTAGCGGCGAGCGAAACGGAATCAGCCCAAACCAGAAAGCTTGCTTTCTGGGGTTGTAGGACACTCCACACGGAGTTACAAAGAAATTCTTTAGACGAATCGATCTGGAACGATCAGCCATAGCAGGTAAGAGCCCTGTAATCGAAAAGGAATTTCCTCCGGAGTGTATCCTGAGTACGGCGGAACACGAGAAATTCCGTCGGAATCCGGGAGGACCATCTCCCAAGGCTAAATACTCCCTAGTGACCGATAGTGAACCAGTACCGTGAGGGAAAGGTGAAAAGCACCCCGGAAGGGGAGTGAAAGAGAACCTGAAACCGTGTGCCTACAAGTAGTCGAAGCCCGTTAATGGGTGACGGCGTACCTTTTGTAGAATGGACCGGCGAGTTACGATCGTATGCAAGGTTAAGTGGAAGACACGGAGCCGCAGCGAAAGCGAGTCTGAATAGGGCGATTTTAGTATGCGGTCGTAGACCCGAAACCGTGTGATCTACCCATGTCCAGGGTGAAGGTCAGGTAACACTGACTGGAGGCCCGAACCCACGTATGTTGAAAAATGCGGGGATGAGGTGTGGGTAGGGGTGAAATGCCAATCGAACACGGAGATAGCTGGTTCTCTCCGAAATAGCTTTAGGGCTAGCCTCAAGGAACGAGTACTGGAGGTAGAGCACTGATTGGACTAGGGGCCCTCACCGGGTTACCGAATTCAGTCAAACTCCGAATGCCAGATACTTAGACTTGGGAGTCAGACTATGGGTGATAAGGTTCATAGTCGAAAGGGAAACAGCCCAGACCGCCAGCTAAGGTCCCAAAGTATACGTTAAGTGGAAAAGGATGTGGAGTTGCCCAGACAACCAGGATGTTGGCTTAGAAGCAGCCACCATTTAAAGAGTGCGTAATAGCTCACTGGTCGAGTGACTCTGCGCCGAAAATGTACCGGGGCTAAACGTATCACCGAAGCTGCGGATTGTTCTTCGAACAATGGTAGGAGAGCGTTCTACGGGCAGTGAAGTCAGACCGTGAGGACTGGTGGAGCGCGTAGAAGTGAGAATGCCGGTATGAGTAGCGAAAAAAGAGTGAGAATCTCTTTCACCGAATGCCTAAGGTTTCCTGAGGAAGGCTCGTCCTCTCAGGGTTAGTCGGGACCTAAGCCGAGGCCGAAAGGCGTAGGCGATGGACAACAGGTAGATATTCCTGTACCACCTCTTGAATGTTTGAGCAATGGGGGGACGCAGTAGGATATGGAATGCGCACCGATGGATGTGTGCGCCCAAGCAGTGAGAATGTTGGATAGGCAAATCCGTCCAACTGAGTTCAAGCTGTGATGGGGAGGGAAATTAAGTACCGAAGTTCCAGATTTCACACTGCCAAGAAAAGCCTCTAGTGAGTTCAAAGGTGCCCGTACCGCAAACCGACACAGGTAGGCGAGGAGAGAATCCTAAGGTGAGCGGGAGAACTCTCGTTAAGGAACTCGGCAAAATGACCCCGTAACTTCGGGAGAAGGGGTGCTCCTTTTTAGGAGGAGCCGCAGTGAATAGGCCCAAGCGACTGTTTAGCAAAAACACAGGTCTCTGCGAAGCCGAAAGGCGAAGTATAGGGGCTGACACCTGCCCGGTGCTGGAAGGTTAAGGGGAAGCGTTAGGCGCAAGCCGAAGCGTAGAACCGAAGCCCCAGTAAACGGCGGCCGTAACTATAACGGTCCTAAGGTAGCGAAATTCCTTGTCGGGTAAGTTCCGACCCGCACGAAAGGTGCAACGACTTGGGCACTGTCTCAACGAGAGACCCGGTGAAATTATACTATGCGTGAAGATGCGCATTACCCGCGACAGGACGGAAAGACCCCGTGGAGCTTTACTGTAGCCTGATATTGAATGTTGGTACAGCTTGTACAGGATAGGTGGGAGCCTTCGAAGCGTGAGCGCTAGCTTACGTGGAGGCATCCGTGGGATACCACCCTGGCTGTACGAACCTTCTAACCCAGGACCGTAATCCGGTTCGGAGACAGTGTCAGGCGGGCAGTTTGACTGGGGCGGTCGCCTCCCAAAAGGTAACGGAGGCGCCCAAAGGTTCCCTCAGAATGGTTGGAAATCATTCGTAGAGTGTAAAGGCACAAGGGAGCTTGACTGCGAGACCTACAAGTCGAGCAGGGACGAAAGTCGGGCTTAGTGATCCGGTGGTTCCGCATGGAAGGGCCATCGCTCAACGGATAAAAGCTACCCCGGGGATAACAGGCTTATCTCCCCCAAGAGTTCACATCGACGGGGAGGTTTGGCACCTCGATGTCGGCTCATCGCATCCTGGGGCTGTAGTCGGTCCCAAGGGTTGGGCTGTTCGCCCATTAAAGCGGTACGCGAGCTGGGTTCAGAACGTCGTGAGACAGTTCGGTCCCTATCCGTCGTGGGCGTTGGAAGTTTGAGAGGAGCTGTCCTTAGTACGAGAGGACCGGGATGGACACACCGCTGGTGTACCAGTTGTTCCGCCAGGAGCATAGCTGGGTAGCTACGTGTGGCAGGGATAAGTGCTGAAAGCATCTAAGCATGAAGCCCCCCTCAAGATGAGACTTCCCATCACTTCGAGTGAGTAAGATCCCTCAGAGACGATGAGGTTGATAGGTCCGAGGTGGAAGCGTGGTGACACGTGGAGCTGACGGATACTAATAGATCGAGGACTTAACTAA
>NZ_JBQQCJ010000008.1:0-2014 GCF_052246275.1 Oceanobacillus sp. M65
TCCTGAGCCAAGATCAAACTCTCCAAAAAAGTTTGTATCATATCGACACCAATCGACATGATCCGTCTTAGCTTCGCAGAAAACTGGCTTCTGCTTGTATTTCTTTGAAAAACAGAAAGTCTGTTTTTCCTTGACATACTAGTTGTTCTGTTCAGTTTTCAAAGAGCAATTTGTTTGCGTTGCTTTTTTTGAAGCAACTTTTATATCATACCATTTCCGAACCAACCTGTCAACAACTTTTTTAAAACGTTTAAATGAAGTTGTCGATTGCTGTCGAATTTGGCGACTTGATAAATATAGCATTTTTTCGACTAAGGTGTCAACAGTTTCTAGAAAAAAATAAAAAAGAATGTTTATGAACCCTACTAGATGGTGGTTAACCATGTAGTACTGAGTATAATGGAAAGAAAATATATAGCTACTTATTCGAATCAATTTCGCGAAAGAAGAATTGGAGTTATCACTTTTGACAGAAGGTAAAGTAAAAGTAGGTTTCTCTCACTATAACTAAAGGTTATATGACATAAAATTGCTTTCCGCTTTCTACAGACATTTCACCTTCAGTTGAGTGTTATTCTGTGTATACACTTGTCGGGAACAATTAAAAAGCTAACGTAAACTTTTGACAGCACTACTGGTGCCACTCTTTAAATTCTATTTGTTCGACAATATTAAATTAGTGTTTCTTCCCTATTATTTTGTAGCTCTTAAAAGTCCGGAAAAGGCTTATGCACAACAGCAACTTACGCTTTAATTGTTACTTCTTCAGTTGCGTGAGCGAGGGACAGACCCTTAAAGCCTTTTGTAATTTAGCAATAAGTTTGTAATACCTGAACTTCAATATTGTAAAAACGCAATAATGTATAATCTTTTACCTTCATGGTTAAAAGTTATGGATATACCAGACTGAGAATTTTTTAAAGTCATTAATAGCAGTAGTATCAAGTTGCTCAATTCTTCTCCATGTGGGCTTCCCGACCAGTCCCTCTGTTATTTTATAATTACTAATGATTCCCAGTTCCTTTTTCCCTTTTCATAATTGATTTTAACCAAACACTCACTACAAGGATGATTCCATAATAATATGCTACTTTTTCTTTGTTGCTTCTTTTCAACTATAATTATTACTCCGTTAAAACTAATGTATTTTAACCTAATTTCCGAGTAATATTTCTGACCTCCTTACTACCTATTTTTTTGTTAACCGTCTAAAGAGTTTTTAACATATGATTGGATAATTTATAAGTTTACTTATTTCAATAATATAAGAATCCTTAGAGTAGATTCTATATTTACTTCTTAGATTTAACCGGAAGTATTAACACCTACTTAGGTAGTTCATTGCTTTCTCCTTTTTGATTCGATATTTGTTCAGAAGCCCCACTTGTATAATTATTTGTTTCTTCCTCTCTCGTTGAGCTTATAAATCGAAATAAAAAATAACTCCTCATGTTTTTTTAGAAACGAAACGTTAGTAGCAATCCTAATTATCCGATCCAAGTACTAATATCAATCTTACATATCCTTATAAGCTGTGGCAAAGGTCTCTCTTTTATGAAACGTTCTGTTGTTTCCCAAACTTTCCCACTTATGTATTAATGGTGACCTATCTGTTCCGTACTTTTTGTTAATATAATCAGAGTAACTTTTACTTTCCTCCAGTTCTCTCCTCCTAACTTTAATCTTAGGTGGGTTAAAAGGTTTGAAACTAGTAAAAGCTCATCATAATTTAACAACGAAGTTTGCTATCTACGCACCAGGTAGAACTTCTTACTGCTGCTGGAATTTTAAAGTTCCTAATTAAGATCTCATGTTACATTAGTTTCCTTGGCCATAATTACAATCTAAAACCACAAAAAAGGATTATGCATATTAAATGCATAATCCTTTCAATTCGCCTGGCGGCGTCCTACTCTTGCAGGGGCAAAGCCCCAACTACCATCGGCGCTGGAGAACTTAACTTCTGTGTTCGGCATGAGAACAGGTGTGACCTCTCCGCTATTGCTACCAGACC
>NZ_JBQQCJ010000009.1:0-1645 GCF_052246275.1 Oceanobacillus sp. M65
ATGATACAAACTTTTTTGGAGAGTTTGATCTTGGCTCAGGACGAACGCTGGCGGCGTGCCTAATACATGCAAGTCGAGCGCAGGAAGCAAGTTGATCCCCTTCGGGGGTGACGCTTGTGGAATGAGCGGCGGACGGGTGAGTAACACGTGGGCAACCTGCCTGTAAGACTGGGATAACCCCGGGAAACCGGGGCTAATACCGGATAATACTTTCTTTTGCATAAAGGAAAGTTGAAAGGCGGCTTCGGCTGTCACTTACAGATGGGCCCGCGGCGCATTAGCTAGTTGGTGAGGTAACGGCTCACCAAGGCGACGATGCGTAGCCGACCTGAGAGGGTGATCGGCCACACTGGGACTGAGACACGGCCCAGACTCCTACGGGAGGCAGCAGTAGGGAATCTTCCGCAATGGACGAAAGTCTGACGGAGCAACGCCGCGTGAGTGATGAAGGTTTTCGGATCGTAAAACTCTGTTGTTAGGGAAGAACAAGTACGATAGTAACTGATCGTACCTTGACGGTACCTAACCAGAAAGCCACGGCTAACTACGTGCCAGCAGCCGCGGTAATACGTAGGTGGCAAGCGTTGTCCGGAATTATTGGGCGTAAAGCGCTCGCAGGCGGTCCTTTAAGTCTGATGTGAAATCTCGCGGCTCAACCGCGAACGGTCATTGGAAACTGGAGGACTTGAGTACAGAAGAGGAGAGTGGAATTCCACGTGTAGCGGTGAAATGCGTAGAGATGTGGAGGAACACCAGTGGCGAAGGCGACTCTCTGGTCTGTAACTGACGCTGAGGAGCGAAAGCGTGGGGAGCGAACAGGATTAGATACCCTGGTAGTCCACGCCGTAAACGATGAGTGCTAGGTGTTAGGGGGTTTCCGCCCCTTAGTGCTGAAGTTAACGCATTAAGCACTCCGCCTGGGGAGTACGGCCGCAAGGCTGAAACTCAAAAGAATTGACGGGGGCCCGCACAAGCGGTGGAGCATGTGGTTTAATTCGAAGCAACGCGAAGAACCTTACCAGGTCTTGACATCCTCTGCCATTCCTAGAGATAGGAAGTTCCCTTCGGGGACAGAGTGACAGGTGGTGCATGGTTGTCGTCAGCTCGTGTCGTGAGATGTTGGGTTAAGTCCCGCAACGAGCGCAACCCTTGATCTTAGTTGCCAGCATTTAGTTGGGCACTCTAAGGTGACTGCCGGTGACAAACCGGAGGAAGGTGGGGATGACGTCAAATCATCATGCCCCTTATGACCTGGGCTACACACGTGCTACAATGGATGGAACAAAGGGAAGCAAAACCGCGAGGTCAAGCAAATCCCATAAAACCATTCTCAGTTCGGATTGCAGGCTGCAACTCGCCTGCATGAAGCCGGAATCGCTAGTAATCGCGGATCAGCATGCCGCGGTGAATACGTTCCCGGGCCTTGTACACACCGCCCGTCACACCACGAGAGTTGGTAACACCCGAAGTCGGTGAGGTAACCTTTTGGAGCCAGCCGCCGAAGGTGGGACCAATGATTGGGGTGAAGTCGTAACAAGGTAGCCGTATCGGAAGGTGCGGCTGGATCACCTCCTTTCTAAGGATAGAATCGGAACGCCGAGGATTCTCTTCGGAGAATCTTCCGGTAAGGACATACTAGTTGTTT
>NZ_JBQQCJ010000010.1:0-1277 GCF_052246275.1 Oceanobacillus sp. M65
GATGAGGTTGATAGGTCCGAGGTGGAAGCGTGGTGACACGTGGAGCTGACGGATACTAATAGATCGAGGACTTAACTAATATTTTTCTTGATTCGTTGTTTACTCTTATTTAGTTTTTAGGGTATAAATTAAAAAAACCCTTGCATTTTTTGAAGAAAATGCATATAATATATCTTGTCCTTGTTTTTAGGATGGTCTGGTAGCAATAGCGGAGAGGTCACACCTGTTCTCATGCCGAACACAGAAGTTAAGTTCTCCAGCGCCGATGGTAGTTGGGGCTTTGCCCCTGCAAGAGTAGGACGCCGCCAGGCGAATTGAATAATATAATTTGCGCATTTTATATGTGCATTGGAGGATTAGCTCAGCTGGGAGAGCACCTGCCTTACAAGCAGGGGGTCGCAGGTTCGAGCCCTGCATCCTCCACCATTTGCCGGCCTAGCTCAACTGGTAGAGCAACTGACTTGTAATCAGTAGGTTGGGGGTTCAAGTCCTCTGGCCGGCACCACTATTCATTTCAAGTGTGTACGAGCCATTAGCTCAGTTGGTAGAGCATCTGACTTTTAATCAGAGGGTCGAAGGTTCGAATCCTTCATGGCTCACCACTCAAACACTTTTGCGGGTGTGGCGGAATTGGCAGACGCGCTAGATTTAGGATCTAGTGTCTTCGGACGTGGGGGTTCAAGTCCCTTCACCCGCACCATTACTTAATTAAAATACTTACGCTGCGGAAGTAGTTCAGTGGTAGAACACCACCTTGCCAAGGTGGGGGTCGCGGGTTCGAATCCCGTCTTCCGCTCCATGCCCAAGCCGGGGTGGCGGAATTGGCAGACGCACAGGACTTAAAATCCTGCGGTAGGTTCTACCGTGCCGGTTCGAGTCCGGCCCTCGGCACTATAAGCGCCCGTAGCTCAATTGGATAGAGCGTTTGACTACGGATCAAGAGGTTAGGGGTTCGACTCCTCTCGGGCGCGCCATTCTTTCGGGAAGTAGCTCAGCTTGGTAGAGCACATGGTTTGGGACCATGGGGTCGCAGGTTCAAATCCTGTCTTCCCGACCATTTAAATATTGGGGCCTTAGCTCAGCTGGGAGAGCGCCTGCCTTGCACGCAGGAGGTCAGCGGTTCGATCCCGCTAGGCTCCACCAATTAATTATTGCTCTTTGAAAACTGAACAGAACAACTAGTATGTCAAGGAAAAACAGACTTTCTGTTTTTCGAAGAAATACAAGCAGAAGCCAGTTTTCTGCGAAGCTAAGACGGATCATGTCGATTGGTGTCG
>NZ_JBQQCJ010000011.1:0-620 GCF_052246275.1 Oceanobacillus sp. M65
AGTGCCAAGGCATCCACCGTGCGCCCTTATTCACTTAACTAAGTTACAGTAAATAAGCGTGCTAATTTCTTAGCCTTGCTTTATTTCAATCCAGCTTCAACAACTAGCGATTAGCGTGACTTCCTTCACCTTCGTACGATACGTCAACATCGACTCCCTAACGGTCATCGTGTTTCCTTTATCTCCTACGGATCAGTCCAGTCCGTACATCGCTGAACAGTTGTTTCAGCATTTTATTTGATGTCGTTGTTACTCTTATTTAGTTTTCAAGGTACAAAAATGGAGCCTAGCGGGATCGAACCGCTGACCTCCTGCGTGCAAGGCAGGCGCTCTCCCAGCTGAGCTAAGGCCCCGTATAATATAGAGAATAGATGGTGGGCCTGAGTGGACTCGAACCACCGACCTCACGCTTATCAGGCGTGCGCTCTAACCAGCTGAGCTACAGGCCCATCTAATTTCTTATTGAAAGAATTCACTCTCTCAAAACTGAACTAAACAACTAGTATGTCCTTACCGGAAGATTCTCCGAAGAGAATCCTCGGCGTTCCGATTCTATCCTTAGAAAGGAGGTGATCCAGCCGCACCTTCCGATACGGCTACCTTGTTACGACTTCACCCCA